>JBFLXA010000010.1:0-114829 GCA_040757575.1 Pseudomonadota bacterium | reverse complement strand
CGCGCCTTTGGCGCTCAAGGGGGAAGGGTAAAAGCGCGCCCCCTTCACCCTTCACCCTTCACCCTTCACCCTTCACCCTTCACCCTTCACCCTTCACCCTTCACCCTTCACCCTTCACCCTTCACCCAATGCAGCTCGTCCTCGCCTCCACCTCCCCCTACCGCCGGGAACTGCTCGCCCGCCTGGGCGTGCCTTTCGAAGCCGCCGCCCCGGACGTGGATGAAACCCCCCTGGCTGGGGAATCCCCGGATGCCACCGCCCAGCGCCTGTCGGTCCTCAAGGCTCGGGCCGTGGCAGAAAAATTCCCGGACGCCCTCATCATCGGCTCCGACCAGGTGGCCCTGCTGGAAGGCAAACAACTGGGCAAGCCCGGCAGCTTCGACAGGGCGGTAGAACAACTCCAGGCCATGCGCGGCAAGGCCCTTGAATTCCACACCGCCCTCACCCTGCTCAACGCCGCCACCGGCCACACCCAGACCGCCGTGGTGCCCGTGCGTCTGGTGATGCGCAACTACACGGACGCCCAGATCGCGGCCTACCTGCACAAGGACCAACCCTACAACTGCTGCGGCAGCGCCAAGAGCGAATCCCTGGGAATCGCCCTCATTGCCCGCTATGAAACCGAGGACCCCAACGCCCTGGTGGGCCTGCCCCTCATCAAGCTGACGGAAATGCTGGCGAACGAAGGTCTGGACGTGCTGACGTGGCAGGCACCCTCTACCTGATCCCCTCTCCCCTGGCGGACACCCCCCTGGACTGGGTGTTACCGGAGGAAACCCGACGCATCGCAGCCCGCCTGGGCACCTTCATCGTCGAGCACCCCAAGACCGCCCGGGCCTTCCTGAAGCAGGTGGGCACCACCCTGCCCCTGCAACAGCTCACCCTGCTGGAACTTAACGAACACACCCCAGCCAGCGCCCTGGAAGCCCTGCTGGCACCCCTACTGGCCGGGGAGGACGTGGGCCTGGTGTCGGAGGCCGGCTGCCCCGCGGTGGCAGACCCGGGCGCCGATCTGGTGCGCCTGGCCCATGGCCGAAAAATCCCCGTCAAGCCCCTGGTGGGCCCCTCCTCCATCCTTCTGGCCCTCATGGCCTCGGGACTGGGCGGGCAGCGCTTCACCTTTCATGGCTATCTGCCCGCCAAGACGGACGAACGGGCCCAGACCCTGCGCCAACTGGAGAGCCAGTCCGGCCGGGACAAGGCCACCCAGATATTCATCGAAACCCCCTACCGCAACCAGGCCATGCTGGAAACCCTCCTGTCCACCTGTCGCCCGGATACCTGGCTGACCGTAGCCCAGGGGCTGACCGGCAGCGACGAACGCATTCTCAGCGCCCGTCTGGCAGACTGGCCCCGAGGATTGGAACTTGGCAAACAACCATCGGTCTTCCTGCTGTGGCGCGGCTGATCCAGGCTGCGCCACCAATTTTATAAAACTTGAAAGGGAAATAATGCGTACGAAACACGGGATGGTTGCGATGGTGGGCACACTGGCCCTGATCCTGGCGGGCAGCGCTGCGGCCAATGGTGGCCTCAAGCCCGAGGAAATGATCAAGTTCCGCAAGGCCGGCTACAACTTCATGGCCTGGAACATGGGCAAGATCAAGGCCAACCTGGGAGAGACCTTCAACAAGGAAGAAGTTGCCCGGGCAGCGGCGGCCATCGCCGCCACAGCCAACGCCGGCATGGGTGCCCTCTACGCTCCCGGCACGGACAAAAGCGTGGGCGGGGAAAAGACCCGCCTGAAATCCGAGTTCTTCAAGGAACCGGAGAAAGTGCGGGAAATTGCCATGAACTTCAACACCCAGGCCAACGAATTGGCGAAAGTTGCCGCCAGCGGAGATGCCAAGGCAGTCGGGGCCCAGTTCGGCAAGGTGGGGGATGCCTGCAAGGCATGCCACGAGCGCTACCGGGAAAAATAATTCCTAGGCTTCACTGAGGCAATAAACGGCCGCGCTGCGGCCGTTTTCTATTCTGGGCGGGGGCTCTTACCAGCTTGGCAGGGTCTGGACTGGCACGGGATCGGGGGGCTCCGGGGTGAAGGCCAACACCCCGTAGACGACAGCCCCAGCCAGGGTGCCTGCCAGGATGAAGGCGGGCCAGCGGCCCCGGAATCCCTCGGGCCTATGCGTATCAGCATCGGCTTTCGCCTGCTTCCATCCGGTCACCATGGGACGCAGCAAATCCTGCCGGCGCACCAGGCGGTAATAGACGATGGCCGCCACATGCAAGGCCACCAGGCCCAGCAACAGGTTGAAGGCCAGATGATGCAGCCCCGTCAGCCGGTCACTCACTGCCTTGTCCACCCAGTCTGCCAGCAGCCCCTTGAAGGCCACATCGTCATTGGCAAACAGACCGGTGCCCACCAGCATCAAAGGCAGAGCCAGCAACAGCAACACTGACCAGCCTCCAAGGGGGCTGTGGCCCAGCCCCTGCCATTCACCCCGAAGATAGGCCCGCACCGTGGCCGGGCCCTGCAAGAAGCTGGCAAACCGGGCATGGCGGGAGCCGATGACGCCCCATGCCAGACGGAATACCAACAGGCCCAGCAGGCTAAGACCCACCCGCTGATGCCACTCCATGGCATCGAATTCCTGGGTCAGGTAGGCGGCAATCACCAGGGCCACCAGAAGCCAGTGGAACAGCCGGGTCGGCAAATCCCAGACATACACCCGTTGACTCATGCCCCCTCCTCAGGCCGGAAACACACCCGTGGAGAGATACCGATCTCCCCGGTCGCAGACGATGGAAACGATGGTGGCGTTCTCCACTTCCTTGCTGAGCTGGAGCGCGGCCCACAGGGCGCCGCCGGAAGAGATGCCGGCGAAGATGCCCTCCTCCCTGGCCAGGCGGCGGGTGGTTTCCTCGGCGTCTGCCTGCCCCACGTAGATCATGCGGTCGATGCGGGAGAAGTCGCAGATGCTTGGCAGGTATTCCTGGGGCCACTTGCGGATGCCGGGAATCTGGGCTCCCTCCTCCGGCTGTACCCCCACGATCTGGATGGCCGGGTTCTGTTCCTTGAGATATTGGCCGCAGCCCATGATGGTGCCGGTAGTGCCCATGCTGGAAACGAAGTGGGTGATGCGCCCCCCCGTATCCCGCCAGATCTCCGGGCCGGTGGCCTCGTAATGGGCGGCCGGGTTATCCGGGTTGGAGAACTGGTCCAGCATGATGCCCTTGCCCTCTGCCACCAGTTTATCCGCCAGATCCCGGGCGGCCTCCATGCCGCCGGCCTTGGGGGTGAGCAGCAGTTCCGCGCCGAAGGCCCGCATGGTCTGACGCCGTTCGATGGACAGGTGTTCCGGCATGATGAGCACCATGCGGTAGCCCTTCATGGAAGCCGCCATGGCCAGGGCGATACCCGTGTTTCCGCTGGTGGCCTCGATGAGGGTATCCCCCGGCTTGATGGCACCCCGGGCCTCGGCCTTGGCGATCATGGACAGGGCGGGCCGGTCTTTCACGGAGCCGGCCGGGTTGTTGCCCTCCAGCTTCACCAGGACGGTATTGGACGTGGCTCCCGGCAGGCGCTTCAACTGCACCAGGGGGGTGTTGCCGACGAAATCTTCGATGGAGTTGTACATGGCGTGTAGCGGGTAGCTTGTAGCAGGTAGCTGAGAAATTGAGGGCTACAAGCTACCAGCTACGTACTACCCGCTCAACGTCAATCCTTGCCGAACAGGTCCCGGGTATAGACCTTGTCGGCCACGTCCCGCAGGTCATCGGTGAGGCGGTTGGCGACGATGACGTCGGACTGCCGCTTGAACTCCGCCAGATCGTTCACCACCGGGGAGTGGTAGAACTCCGCTTCCTTCAGCACCGGCTCGTAGACGATGACCTGGATGCCCTTGGCCTTGATGCGCTTCATGATGCCCTGGATGCTGGAGGCGCGGAAATTGTCGGAACCGGCCTTCATGATCAGGCGATGCACACCCACCGTCTTCGGGTTCATTCGGATGATGCTGTCCGCCACGAAATCCTTGCGGGTGGTATTGGCATCGACGATGGCGCGGATCAGGTTCTGGGGCACTTCGGAATAGTTGGCCAGGAGCTGCTTGGTGTCCTTGGGCAGACAGTAGCCGCCGTAGCCGAAGGACGGGTTGTTGTAATGGGCGCCGATGCGGGGGTCCAGGCACACGCCTTCGATGATCTGGCGGGTATCCATGCCGTGGGTGGCGGCATAGGTGTCCAGTTCGTTGAAGTAAGCCACCCGCATGGCCAGGTAGGTGTTGGAGAACAGCTTCACCGCCTCCGCCTCGGTACTGTCGGTGAACAGCACGGGGATGTCCTGTTTCACCGCCCCTTCCTTGAGCAGGCCGGCAAAGGCCTCGGCCCGGGCGGATCGCTCGCCGACGATGATGCGAGAGGGATGCAGGTTGTCATACAGAGCCTTGCCTTCCCGCAGGAATTCCGGCGAAAAGATGAGGTTGTCGCAGCCCATTTCCACCTTGGTCTGGGCCGTATAGCCCACGGGCACGGTGGATTTGATCACCATCAGCGCCTTCGGGTTGATGGCCATCACGTCCTTGATGACCGCTTCCACGGAGCGGGTGTTGAAATAGTTGTTTTCCGTGTCGTAATCCGTGGGGGTGGCGATGACCACGAACTCGGCGCCTTCGTAGGCATCCTGCTTGTCCAGAGTGGCGCGGAAGTTGAGGGGCTTGTGCTTCAGGTAGTCCTCAATCTCCACATCGACGATGGGGGACTCCTTGCGGTTCAGCATCGCCACCTTCTCGGGGACGATGTCCAGGGCCACCACCTCATGGTGCTGGGCCAGGAGGATGGCGTTGGATAGGCCGACGTAGCCGGTACCGGCAATGGCGATTTTCATGCTTGAACTCCCTTGCAGAACGATGCGATTTCCTGATTGATGGCCGCCAGGGCAGCCATGGGATCCGGGGCCTGGGTGATGGGCCGGCCGATGACGAGGTAATCCGAGCCGGCGGCCAGGGCCTGGGCCGGCGTGAGTATACGGGTCTGGTCCCCGGCTTCTGCACCGGCCGGGCGGATGCCTGGCGTGACGAGCGCGAAACCAGGCCCGAGTTCGCTGCGCAGTCGGGGGGTTTCCCGGGCGGAGCAGACCACGCCGTCCAGGCCGGCGTCCCGGGTCAAATGGGCCAGACGCAGCACCTGTTCCTCGGCGCTGGCCTGGACGCCGATGGCCCGCAATTCATCGTCCCCCATGCTGGTCAGCACGGTCACGGCAATAAGCAGGGGGCGGGAGCCAAACACGTTTTCCAGGGCTTCCCGGGCAGCATTAAGCATGCGCGGACCACCGGCAGCGTGGACGTTCACCATCCACACTCCCAACCGGGCAGCGGCCTTGCAGGCTTGGGCTACGGTATTGGGAATGTCGTGGAACTTGAGGTCCAGAAATACATCGTGACCCCGGGCCACCAGCTCTTCCACGAAGGCGGGACCAGCCGCCACGAACAATTCCTTGCCCACCTTCAGGCGGCACAGACCGGGTTCGATGCGGTCCACAAAGGTACGGGCAGCCTCCGCCTCCCCGTAGTCCAGGGCCACGACTATCGGGCGCTCGACCATGTTCATGCTCCCCTTTCCGGTGCAATGGTTTCCCAGCGGGCGCAGGCCGGGCACTGCCAGAAGAACTGCCGGGCCTTGAAACCGCACTGATGACAGACATAGCTGGCCTCCCGGGCCACCTGCTGCTGCACCAGATTCTGGGCCAGCTGACTTTCAAGCCTTTCAGGCGCATCCGTCTCCATGAGGGCGATACCAGCCTGGAGGTAATCGTCCAGGGCCCGCAGGCTGGGCGTGCGCCGCAGTTCTCGGGCCGCCAGTTCCCGGGCGGCCTGCCAGCCCTGGTGGGCCGCCACATTCTGGAAGATCAGGTGCAGCAGATCCTTGCTTGGGTGGCGCTCCAGATAGGCCTGAAGCAGCGCCTCACCTTCCTGAGCTTTACCCTGACGCTCGTGGGCCTGGAGCAGGCGCTCCGCCACCAGGGGCAAGAAGGCGGGATTGACCGCCTCGATGCGGCTCCAACTGCCGATGGCTGCCTCGTCATCGCCGGACTGGGCCTCAAGATCGCCCCGCAGGATCCAGGCCCGAGCCGAGCGGGGATGCTGGGCGATGGCCGCTTCCAGATGGCCAAAAGCCGCCGCCTTATCCCCCTTCAATTGGGCCACCAGGGCCAGTTCGCAGTAATAGTGGGCCACGTCGGCAGACAGGGCGGGACAGCCCATCTTTTCCAGGCGCTGGGCCGTCTGGATGGCCGGCCCCCACTCCTTGGTCAAGACCTGGATATCCAGCAGATGCCGCAACACATCCCGGGCGTAAACACCGGTCTCCAGCCGGTGGAATACGTTTTCCGCCCGGTCCAGCAGGCCCGCCTTGAGAAAGTCCTGGCCCAGCTCATAGGAGGCCTTGGTACGGGCGTCCTGGTTCAGGTCCGCCCGATCCAGCAGGTTCTGGTGGATGCGAATCGCCCGGTCCACCTCGCCCCGGCGACGGAACAGTGCCCCCAGGGCGAAATGCAGCTCCAGGGTGTCCGGATCCATCTTCGCGACTTCAAGAAAGGCTTCGATGGCCTTGTCCGGCTGATCGCTGAGCAGGTAATTCAGGCCCTTGAAATAGGACCGGGGCACTGCCCGGGATTCATGCATGACATGGCGGATGTCCACCCGGGCAGCCAGCCAGCCCAGGACGAAAAACAGGGGAATAACCAGGAGATGCCAGGCTTCCAGTTCCATGTTCATTCCACTTTCTGTTGTTTGCGCAGATCGATGATCTCCCGGTGGCTTCGAATCAGCCGGGACACGCAGGCAAGCATCCCCACCAGCAGGCCGGCCGTGAAGGCAAGGAAAATCACCAGGGCCAGGGGCAAAGACCAGGCCCGGCCGAAGAAATGATGCACCTCCACAGTTGCACTGTTTTGAACGGCCAATCCAAGCACGAGCAGGAAAAACACCAGCTTCAGGATCAACAGGACAGAACGCACAGGCAGCTATCAAAACGTTGGCGAAGCCGGGATTGTAGGCTGATACGACCCCATAAGGCTGCCCCCTAGACGGTTGCAGAAATGAAAAAAGGCACCGTAGCGGATGCTGACGGCGCCTTTGGGTACTTCCTTGCTAGATTTACTACTGTTCGTAGTCCACCCGGTCCCGCAATTCCTTGCCCGCCTTGAAATGGGGCACGTGCTTGCCAGCCACGAGGACTTTTTCGCCGGTCTTGGGATTGCGCCCCACCCGCGGCGGCCTGAAATTCAGGCTGAAACTGCCGAACCCGCGGATCTCGATCCGTTCGCCGGACACCAGACTGGAAATCATGGCGTCCAGGATGGTCTTCACCGCCAGTTCGGCATCAGTCACCACCAAATGGGGATGGCGCTCCGCCAGCCGGGCGATCAGCTCCGACTTGGTCATTGCGCCGTTTTCCATCACTCGGCGCTCTTGTTATCGAGCTTGGCCTTCAGCAGGGCGCCCAGGTTTGTGGTGCCGTTGGACTGCTCGGCCGCCATCTTGCGCAGGGCATCCGCCTGTTCCGCCGCGTCCTTGGACTTGATGGACAGGTTGATCTGGCGGTTCTTGCGATCCACGTTGATGATCACGGCTTCCACGCTGTCACCTTCGTTCAGGTGGGTGCGGATGTCCTCCACACGCTCGCGGGAAACCTCGGAAGCCCGCAGATAGCCTTCCACCTCGTCGCCAAGATGGATCACCGCACCCTTGGCATCCATGGACTTCACGGTGCCGGTGACGATGGAGCCCTTGTCATGGGTGGCGATGTAGGCGTTGAAGGGATCGTTCTCCATCTGCTTGACGCCCAGGGAGATGCGCTCCTTCTCCACGTCGATGGCCAGCACAACGGCTTCCACTTCATCGCCCTTGCGGTAGTTGCGGATGGCTTCTTCGCCGGGCAGGGTCCAGGACAGGTCGGACAGGTGTACCAGGCCGTCGATGCCACCGGGCAGGCCGATGAACACGCCGAAGTCGGTGATGGACTTGATCTGGCCGGAAACCTTGTCGCCCTTCTTGAAGTTCATGGCGAAGTCGTCCCAGGGATTGGCCTTGCACTGCTTCATGCCCAGGGAGATGCGGCGGCGGTCTTCGTCGATCTCCAGCACCATGACTTCCACTTCGTCGCCGAGGGAAACCATCTTGGAGGGGTTGACGTTCTTGTTGGTCCAGTCCATTTCGGACACGTGCACCAGACCTTCGATGCCCGGCTCGATTTCCACAAAGGCGCCGTAGTCGGTCAGGTTGGCCACCTTGCCGAACATGCGGGTACCGGTGGGGTAACGACGGGCCAGGCCCACCCAGGGGTCTTCGCCCAGCTGCTTCAGGCCCAGGGAGACGCGGCTCTTTTCCTGGTCGAACTTCAGCACCACGGCGGTGACTTCGTCACCCACGTTGACCACCTCGGTGGGGTGCTTGACCCGGCGCCAGGCCAGGTCGGTGATGTGCAGCAGACCGTCGATGCCGCCCAGATCCACGAAGGCGCCGTATTCGGTGATGTTCTTGACGATACCCTTGACCTGGGCGCCTTCCTTCAGGTTGGCCAGCAGGGACTCGCGCTCGGCGCCCATGCTCTGCTCCAGCACGGCCTTGCGGGACACCACCACGTTGTTGCGTTTGCGGTCCAGCTTGATGACCTTGAAGTCGGATTCCTTGCCCTCGAAGGGAGAGGTGTCCTTGATGGGACGCACGTCCACCAGGGAGCCGGGCAGGAAGGCGCGGATGCCGTTGCACATGACGGTGAGGCCACCCTTGACCTTGCCGTTGATCACGCCCTTGACGATGCGGCCTTCTTCCATGGCGGCTTCCAGGTCCAGCCAGGCGGCCAGACGGCGGGCCCGGTCACGGGACAGCTTGGTGGAACCGAAACCATCTTCGATGGATTCGATGGCCACCTGGATGAAATCGCCCACTTCCACTTCCACCTCGCCCCGGTCGTTCTTGAATTCCTCGACGGGGATCAGGCTCTCGGACTTGAGGCCGGCATTGACGGTGACGAAGTTGCCGTCGATGGCGACGACTTCAGCGGTGATGACCTCGCCCTGACGCATTTCCTGTTTGGAGATGCTTTCTTCGAAAAGGGCGGCAAAGGATTCCATGGACTCCATGGCGGGGGTGGCGGTTGCAGTGGACATTGATAAACCTGAGATGAACCGCATTGCTGCGGCGGGTTGGTTAAACAATCAAGGCCGCTGACGCAGCGGCCTTGCGGCTCGAACGACGGCTGCCGGCCGGGCTACGCCGCTTCTGCGGCGCGGAACCAGGCCAGCACCTGCTCGACGGCCTGATCTATGGTGAGATTCGTGGTTTCGAGCAGCTGGGCATCCGCCATCTGTCGCAGGGGGGCGGCAGAGCGGGCCGCATCGCGCGCATCCCGTTCCCGCAAATCCTGCAACAGGGCGGCGAGATTAGCAGGGAAACCCTTTTCGATCAACTGCTTATAACGTCTTTGCGCCCGTTCTTCCGCTGTGGCGGTGAGGAAGATTTTCAGGGGCGCATCCGGGAACACCGTGGAGCCCATGTCCCGGCCGTCGGTCACCAGCCCCGGGGCCTGACGGAAGGCCCGCTGCCGTTCCAGCAGGGCCTGGCGCAGGGCTGGCAGGGCAGCGATGCGTGAAGCATCCCGGCCTGCCTCTTCGGTGCGGATGGCATCCCCCACCGCCCGGCCGGCCAGGTAAATCTCCCCGGCCTCGAAGCGCAGGTCCAGGCCCCGGGCCAGTGTGGCCAGGGCGGCCTCGTCTTCCAGGCTGATGCCCGCCTGCCCGGCGGCATAGGCGGTCACCCGGTAGATCGCGCCGCTGTCCAGATAGTGGAACCCCAGGGCCTGGGCCACCCGGGCCGCCACAGTGCCTTTGCCAGAAGCGGAGGGGCCGTCGATGGCGATGACGGGGACCGGGGTCATTGGCAGATGCTCCGGAACGCATCCCAGTACCCCGGGAAGGTCTTGTTCACGCACTTGGGATCGTTGATGCGGATGGGCACCCCTGCCAAAGCCACCAGGGAAAAGCACATGGCCATGCGGTGGTCGTCGTAGGTGTCGATTTGAGCGTCGGGCGTCAGACCCGAGGCGGGAGGCGTGATCTTGATGAAGTCGAGCCCTTCTTCCACCGTCGCCCCGAGCTTGCGCAGTTCTGTGGCCATGGCGGCGATGCGGTCGGTTTCCTTCACCCGCCAGGAGGCGATGTTCTTCAGGGTGGTGGTGCCGTCTGCGAACAGGGCCAGGATGGCCAGGGTCATGGCGGCGTCGGGGATATGGTTGCAATCCAGTTCGAGGGCGTGGAGCTTGTCGGCGCACCCCAGACGGCATTCGATCCAGTTGGGGCCAAAGCTCAGCTCCGCCCCCATGCGGGCCAGGGCCTCGGCAAAGCGCACGTCCCCCTGGATGCTGTTGCGGCCCACGCCTTCCACCCCAACCGGACCGTGTCCAATGGCGCCAGCGGCCAGGAAATAGGACGCGGAAGAGGCATCCCCTTCCACTTCGATACGCCCCGGACTCTGATAGGTGGCGGCGGGTACGGTAAACCGCTGCCAGCCTTCCCGGGCCACCGTCACGCCGTAGCGCTGCATCAGGTTCAGGGTGATCTCCACGTAGGGCTTGGAGATCAGCTCGCCGTCCACCTCCACGATCACCTCCCGCCCCAGCAGGGGCGCGGCCAGCAGCAGGCCCGTCAGGTACTGGCTGGACACATTGCCCTTCACCCGGATGGGTTGGCCCGTGGGTTCCGGCGGCAGGATGTGCAGGGGAGGAAAACCCTCGTTGTCGGTGTAGTCGATGCGTGCGCCGGCCATGCGCAGGGCATCCACCAGATCCCCGATGGGGCGCTCGTGCATGCGGGCCACCCCGGTGAGGCTGTAGTCCCCGTCGGCAAAGGCGCAGGCGGCGGTGAGGGAACGGAAGGCGGTGCCGGCATTGCCCAGGAACAGGTTGGCATATTTCTCCGGGAATGCCCCCCCTACCCCTTCCACCCAGTAGTTGTCGGTCCCTTCGTGGCGAGTCCAGCGCACCCCCAGCAGATGCAGGGATTCCAACATCACCCGGGTGTCGTCGGATTCCAGCAGGGCTTCCACTTCCGTGGTGCCCCGGGCCAGGGCGGAGAGCAGCAGCACCCGGTTGGAAATGCTCTTGGAGCCGGGCAGGCGCACCTTGCCCCGGGCGCCCCGGGCGGGGGGCAGGTCGATGTATTCGGTCGTATCAGTCATGGCGGTTCTGGTTCCAGTTCTGTCGGGCGGCCTGGGCCCGGGAAAAAATCTGTTCCAGGGCGGCACCGTCGCCTTGGGCCACCAGGCTGCGGATTTCCCCCAGCTTGGCGATGTAGGCATCCAGCTCGTCCAGCAGGGCCTGACGGTTGGCCAGGGTGATGTCCCGCCACATTTCCGGGTGGCTGGCAGCGATGCGGGTGAAATCCCGGAACCCGGCCCCGGCGTAACGCAGGTAGGTGTCCGGCTCGGGACGGCCGGCCAGGTCTTCCATCAGGGCGAAGGCGGCCAGATGGGGCAGATGGCTGACGGCGGCGAACACGTGGTCGTGGCGGTCCGGGTCCATGGTCGCCACCCGGGCGCCGCAGGCGGTCCACAGGGCTGCCACCCGTTCCACATCCTCGGCCCGGTTTTCCGGCAGGGGGGTCAGGATCAGGGGCTTGCCGTCATAGAGTCCGGGGCGAGCGGCGGCGGCACCGCTGGTCTCCGATCCGGCGATGGGGTGACCGGGCACGAAGCGGGCCACTTGTGCTCCCAGGCCCTGGCGGGCGGCGGCGATGACGTCTCCCTTTGTGCTACCCGCATCGGTGAGCAGACAGTCCGGGCCCAGGGCCGGAGCAATGGCCTGGAACACCTGGGCCATGCTGCCCACGGGCACGGAGACGAACACCAAGTCCGCCCCGGCCACAGCTTCAACCGGGTCCAGGGCGATCTCGTCGAGGATGCCCCGCTCCCGGGCCAACTCCAGGTTGGAACGGGAACGACCCGAGCCCACCACCTGCCCCACCAGGCCCAGGCGCTTCAGGTCCAGGGCGAAGGAGCCGCCGATGAGCCCGACGCCGATGACGGCCAGGCGGCGGATCATCGCCCCGGGCCCAACACCTGGCCCAGGGCCGCCAGGAAGCGGGCGTTTTCTTCCGGCAGGCCCACGCTCACCCGCAGGTGCAGGGGCATGCCATAGTTGGCCACCGGCCGGACGATGACGCCCCGCTCCAGCAGGCCCCGGTTCACCAGGACGGCCTCCGCCCCGGTCTTGCCCACCTGGCAGCAAAGGAAATTGCCCCGGGAGGGAATGTAGGGCACCCCCAGGGTGTCCAGGCCCCGGGTGAGCTGCTCCATGCCTTCCTGGTTGAGGCGCAGGCCCCGGGCCAGATAGTCACCATCCTCCAGGGCCGCCACCGCCGCCACCTGGGCCAGGCTGTTGACGTTGAAGGGCTGGCGCACCCGGTTGAGCAGGTCCGCCACGGACTCGTGGCAGACGGCATAGCCCAGCCGCAGGCCAGCCAGGCCATAGGCCTTGGAGAAGGTGCGGGTCACCATCAGGTTGGGATGGGCATCGATCCAGGCCAGGCTGTCCCCTTGCAGGTCCGGGGGCAGGTATTCGAAATAGGCCTCGTCCAGGACGATGCCCACCCGGGCAGGCACCCGGGCCACGAATTCCTGCAGGGCCGCACCGTCGAGCAAGGTGCCGGTGGGGTTGTTGGGGTTGGCGATGAACACCAGCCGGGTATCCTCCCGGATGGCCGCCAGCATGGCCTCCAGGTCGTGGCCCCAGTCCCGGTCCGGAGTTTCGATGCCCCGGGCGCCGGTGGCCTGGACCGCCAGGGGGTAGACGGCAAAGGCATAGCGGGAATACACAGCGCTGGCGCCGGGCTCCAGGAAGGCCCTGGCCGCCATTTCCAGCACGTCGTTGGAACCGTTGCCCAGGACGATTCGGTTGGGGGCTACCCCCAGCCGGGCCGACAGGGCCTGCTTCAGCTCAAAACCGCCCCCGTCCGGATAGCGGGCCAGATCCCCCAGGGCGGCCTCGACGGCGACCCGGGCCCGGGGGCTGACCCCCAGGGGGTTCTCGTTGGAGGCCAGCTTGACGATGCCGCTTTCCTCCAGACCCATTTCCCGGGCCAGTTCGGCGATGGGCTTGCCGGGCAGGTAGGGGGCAATGGCGCGGATATGTTCAGGGGCGCCCTGCACCAGGGCTTCACAGGTCGTCATCTTGTCCTCACACCCGGGGATAGGACCCCAGCACTTTCACGAAAGCCGCCTTTTCGCCCAGCTCTTTCAAGGCCGCCTGGAGGGGAGCGTCTTCCACATGGCCTTCCACGTCCACGCAGAACACGTATTCCCACATCTCGTCCCGGGCCGGACGGGTATTCCAGCTGATCAGGTTAATGCCGTGGCGGGCGAAGGGTTGCAGCAGTTCCACCAGGGCCCCGGGCTGGTTGGAGATGGACAGGGCCAGGGAAGTCCTGTCCCGGCCGCTGCGGGCCACGGATTCCCGGGACAGGACCACGAAACGGGTGGTGTTGTGGGGGGTGTCCTCGATGCCCCGGGCGGCGAGGACCAGGTTGTGGTGTTCGGCGGCCCGTTCGCCGGCGATGGCGGCGGCATCATCCGCCAGGGCCGCCATGCGGGCTGCTTCGCTGTTGCTGGCCACGGGCACCAGTTCGGCGGTGGGCAGGTGGGCCCGCAGCCAGCCCTGGCACTGGGCCAGGGACTGGGGATGGGAGTAGACCGTGCGGATGTCGTCCAGCCCGTCCACCCGCCGCAGCAGGTTCTGCCGCACCCGCACGTAGACCTCGCCGCAGATCAGCAGTCGGGTGCCCAGCAGCAGGTCGAAGGTGCGGGTGACGGCCCCTTCCGTGGAGTTTTCGATGGGCGCCACGCCGTAGTGGGCATCGCCCCGCTCCACCTGCCGGAATACCTCGTCGATGGAAGCACAGGGCAGGCCCTTCACCGCATGGCCGAAATGCTTGATGGCCGCCGCCTCGGAAAAGGTACCCTCCGGCCCCAGGTAGGCGATGGTGAGCTGCTGTTCCAGGGCCCGGCAGGCGGACATGATCTCCTTGAACACCACGGCCACGGAATCCGCCGGCAGGGGGCCCGGGTTGGCGCCCTGCAAGCGGGCCACCACCTGGGCCTCCCGCTCCGGCTTGTAGATGATGCCGTTCTTCAGGTGGCCTACGGCCTGGGCCAGGCGGGCCCGCTGGTTGATCAGCTCAAGCACCTGGCCGTCCAGGGCATCGATCTGGTCCCGCAGGGAGGCCAGGGTCTGGCGATTGGTTTCGTCGTCGGGATTCATGTTCAGACAGGCAAATAGCGCACGCGCAGCACGCCTTCGATATGGGCCAGGCGCTGGATGACCGCATCCGGCACGGGGCTGTCCACGTCCACCAGGGTGAAGGCCAGATCCCCCCGGGACTTGTTCACCATGTTGTGGATGTTCAGCCCGGCCTCGGCCAGGAGGGTGGAAATCTGGCCCAGCATGTTGGGCACGTTGGCGTTGGCGATGGCCAGGCGCCAGTCGGACTCCCGGGCCAGGACGATGTCGGGGAAGTTCACGGCGTTGCGGATCTGGCCGTTCTCCAGATAGTCCACCACCTGGCGGACCACCATGACGGCGCAGTTTTCCTCTGCTTCCGTGGTGGACGCCCCCAGGTGGGGCAGCGCCAGGAAACGGGGGTGGTGACGCAGCAGGTTGCTGGGGAAATCGCACACGTAGGCTTGCAGGTGCCCCGACTCCAGCCCTGCCAGCACGGCCGCCTCGTCGACGATGCCGTCCCGGGCGAAGTTGAGCAGCACGCAGCCCTTGCGCATGCGGTTCACCCGCTCGGCGTTGATCAGGTGCCGGGTGGCGGGCAGCAGGGGAATGTGCAGGCTGATGAAGTCGCTGTGCTGCACCACCTCATCCACGCTCTCCGCCTTCTTCACCTGGGCCGGCAGGCGCCAGGCGGCATCCACAGTAATGGCCGGGTCGAAACCGATGACGTTCATGCCCAGGCGGATGGCCGCGTCCGCCACCAGGGAGCCCACGGCCCCCAGGCCGACGATGCCCAGGGTACGGCCTGGCAGCTCGCGGCCCACGAACTGTTTCTTGCCCGCTTCCACCTGGGCATGGAGGGTGGCGTCATCCCCTTCCAGGCCGGCGACGAAGTCCAGGGCCGGCCGGAGGTTCCGGGCCCCCATGAGCATGCCCGCCAGCACCAACTCCTTCACGGCATTGGCATTGCCTCCCGGGGCGTTGAACACCACCACACCCCGCTGGCTCAGGGCCTGGACGGGAATGTTGTTGGTGCCTGCGCCGGCCCGGCCCACGGCCAGCAGGGAATCCGGTATCGCCCGGGCGTGCATGTCCTGGGAACGCACCAGGATGGCATCGGGTTCGGCCACCTCCGCCTCGACCCCCACCTGGTAGGTGTCAGGCAGGCAGGCCAGCCCTTTGTGGGACAGGCTGTTGAGGGTGAGGATTTTCCAGGGATGGGCCATGGGTAGGGGTCTGCGGACTGACGAGGCGCTGAAGCCGGATCAGCCGTGGGACTTTTCGAAAGCCTTCATGTAATCCACCAGGGCCTGGACCCCTTCCACGGGCATGGCGTTATAGATGGAGGCCCGCATGCCCCCCACGGAGCGGTGGCCCTTGAGCTGCACCAGGCCCCGATCCTTGGCGCCTTTCAGGAAGGCTTCGTCCAGGGCGGCGTCCTTGAGGGTAAAGGGCACGTTCATGCGGGAGCGGTTCTCCGGAGCCACCGGGGAGTTGTAGAAATCCGTGCCGTCCATGTAGTCGTACAGCAGGTTGGCTTTCAGGATGTTCTGCTGCTCCATGGCTGCCACCCCCCCCTTGGCCTTGAGCCACTTGAACACCAGGCCGGCGATGTAGATGCCGTAGGTGGGGGGCGTGTTGTACATGGAATCGTTGTCGGCATGGATCTTGTAGTCGTACATGGTGGGCGCCGAAGGCATGCAGTGGCCCAGCAGGTCTTCCCGCACGATCACCACCGTGACCCCGGCAGGACCGATGTTCTTCTGGGCGCCGGCGTAGATCAGGCCGAATTTGGACACGTCGATGACCCGGGAGAGGATGTTGGAGGACATGTCCGCCACCAGGGGGATGTCCCCGGTTTCCGGGGTCCAGAAGATTTCCACCCCGCCGATGGTCTCGTTCGGGCAGTAATGGACGTAGGCGGCTTCCCGGTCCAGTTGCCAGGCGTCCTGGGTGGGGGCGTAGGTGAAATGCCGGTCTTCCGAACTGGCCACCACGTTCACCGTGCCGTACTTGCGAGCTTCCTGGATGGCCTTCTTGGACCATTCGCCGGTGTTCAGGTAATCGGCCCGGCCCCGGTTGCCCATCAGGTTCATGGGCACCATGGAAAACTGGCTGGAGGCCCCGCCCTGGATGAACAGCACCTTGTAGTTGGCCGGAATGCCCATCAGCTCCCGCAGGTCCGCCTCGGCCTGGGCCTGGATGCCCATGTATTCCTTGCCCCGATGGGACATTTCCATGACGGACATGCCACATCCCTGCCAGTTGACCAGTTCGTCCCCGGCCTGGACCAGTACATCCCGGGGGAGGACGGCGGGGCCTGCGCTGAAGTTGTAGATGCGTTCCATGGTGGCGCCTGTTCGGTGGGGAGGAAAAAACCCGCCTAGTCTACCGAATCCGCTCTGTTCCGCGCCATGCCCGGCCGGCGGCATGGGGCAAATCAATGCCCGGCGTCATGCTCTCCGGCGGGGGACGCGGGCCGGACCCGGCGCTGGGTGCGGGAGGATTTGGAGGCCGGCGCATCCAGGCCCTGCATCAATTCCAGCTTGGCAATGCGGACCGGGTCCGTCTCGCCATTCACGTTGATGATGTTGAGCTTTCCCTGACCCTTGCCCATCTCGTTCTTGAAGTCGTAGACCGCGCCCACCACTGTGAGGGTGCCCCGCAATACGTCTTCCTCGAACTTTCCCAGGGCCCGCTTCACCTGATTGTTAACGTTCAGCTTGACGCTGGAAAGCCCCGCCTCGCCCTTGGGAATCTGGATGGTGTCGAGTTCATTGCGTATGGGACCGGATTCCTTGGAGTAATCCCCCGATGCCGCCTTGACGGCGCCGCAGGCCACATGACCGACGACAAGCAGCAGGGGCGTATGCAGATGGTGGACGCCATATTCCACGGAGCCTTCCGCCGTGCTGATCTGGTTGCCAATGTTGCGGATCATGAACAGATCGCCATCGGGGCTGGCGTCCAGGGCATGGGTATGGACCCGGGAATCGGAACAGGTGATGACCGTGGCCCGGGGATGCTGGCTGGTCTGGAAATGGCTGAAGTGGGCAGCCCCGTGGGTCCGCATGAACTGGGCGTTGTCCTGCACCAGGTTCTTCATGATGGCCTTGGTCTGGATATTGCCGGCCTTGTCGTTAAGACTGGCGGCATACTCCCGCAGGACTTCCTTGACGATCTGGCGGATCTGCTCCGGGTCCGCAGCCCCGGCGGGTACCTCGGCCGCCCGGACCGGCAACGCAGCCAGCAAACCCAGGACCAGCGCAACGATTCGACGATTCATGCCCCTGCTCCCTCGCATCCGTGTGAATGCCTCCCTTATCGGACGGGCGGGGAAAAACTTCAGTGGAGCTTCACTCCTTGCCGGAATGCCAGATGGCCACCAGGATCCACAGGCTGTTCATGAAGGCCACCAGAAAACCCAGCAGGCCAAACAGGGGCAGGCCGAAGAGCTCCGGCCCCCCATCCACGGTCATGATGATGCTGGAGCCCACCACCAGGGAGGCGGTGAGGATGCCCATGGTGAGCCGGTTGGCGGCCCGGTTGAGCTGCACGCCGAAGTGGTCCAGGCGCTTCAGGTCCAGGTCCACCCGGAAGTGGCCCCGCCGGGCCTGGCGGAACAGGCGGGCCACGTCCCGGGGCAGACCGAAGACCACTTCCGCCATTTCCCGCAGGCCCCGCTGGGCCCGGTTGGCCAGGGACTGGGGCGAATAACGGGCTTCCATCACCTGACGCACGAAGGGGGTGAGGTGATCCACCAAGTGGAAATCCGGGTCCAGTTGGTGCCCCAGGCCCTCCAGGGTGATCAAGGCCTTGAACAGCAGGGTCAGATCCGGCGGAAGGGAGAGGTTGTTGTCCCGCATCACGGCGGTGATCTCCGACAGCAGATAACCGATGTGGATGTCCTTCAGGCTCAAATCGTCATAGCCGAACACCAGTTCCGAGATGTCATAGGCCAGGTGCTCCTCGTCCACTTCCGCGTCCCCGGCCCACTGGATGAGCACGTTGAGCATGCCCTGCTCGTTCTTGTGCACCAGGGCATCCAGGAAATCGATGAGCTGTTCCCGACGCCGGTCCGTCACCCGGCCCACCATGCCGAAATCCAGCAGCCCCAGCCGGTTGCCGGGCAGGAACACCACGTTGCCGGGATGGGGGTCGGCGTGGAAGTAGCCGTCCACCAGAATCATCTTCAGCACCGCATCCGCCCCCCTGGAGGCCAGGAGGTTGAGGTCCATGCCCTCCAGCCGGGCCCGCACGATGTCGGTACCCGGCACCCCCACCAGTTCCTCCTGGACGTTGACCGCCTCGCTACAGTATTCCCAGTAAACCTTGGGAATGTGGACCCCGCCATTGATCCCGGTATCACCAGCGAAATTGCGCCCGAAGGCATCCAGATTGCGGGCTTCCTTCACCAGGTCCAGTTCCCGCAACAGGGAGCGCTTGAGCTGGCTGACGATCTGCAAGGGTCGGTAGCGCCGGGTTTCCGGCATCTCCAGTTCCATAAGACGGGCCAGGTGGGCCAGGATGCGCAGGTCCGCCTCGATCTTTTCCAGGATGTCCGGCCGGCGCACCTTGACCACCACGGCGGTACCGTCTTTCAGGGTGGCCCGGTACACCTGGGCGATGGAAGCGGCGGCAAAGGGCTCCGTGGCAAAGGTGGCGAAGACTTCCTCCAGGGGCTTGCCCCAGTTTTTCTCCAGTTCCGGACGGATGAGTTCGAAACTTACCGGCGGCACCTGATTGTGCAGGCGCTCGAATTCCTCGATCCAGGAGGGCGGAAACACATCCACCCGGGTGGCCAGGATCTGGCCCAGCTTGACGAAGGTAGGCCCCAGGTCCGTGAGGGCCAGGCGGATGCGGACCGGCAACTCCAGATGGGCGATTTCGCTGGTGGAACGCCAGCGGAGCATGCGACCAGCCCGTTCCAGCAGTTTCGACACCCCCAGAATCCGCACCACATCCCCCCACCCATAGCGAATCAGGGTGCTGGAGATCTCATGCAGGCGGGGAAAGTCCCGCACTACGGACAGGGTTTCACGCAGCATGGATCAACCCTCGGCAGGTGGCATAGACAGGCATCAAGGGTGTCGCTCCAACCCGTCGGCCAGACCCCGCAGGATGCCCGCAGCCACTGCTTTCAGCCGGGTCTTGCCGGTTTCCGCCTGAGCTTTCAGGGCCGAACCGGAGCCCTGGGCCGCGTCGGCCATCTGGCTGCCCAGCCGCGCCAGCACCTCCCGCACCTGGTTACCGGTATCCGTGCCGGTGCGGGCCAGGTGTGCATGCAAGCCGGTGAACACCTCTTTCACCACCCCCTGGCCCCGATCCGCGTGGTCCTTGAGGGTGGAGAGCAAATCCGCCTCCAGCTCACGGATGTCCTCCATGGCCTCCTTCACATCCCCAGACCTGTACTGCCGGCCCTGGTCCCAGGCCTCTTCAGCTGCCATGCGCAAGGCATAAACGGACTTGCCGACGGCTTCATCCAGACCCTGGACCGCCGCCCGGGCTGCATCGGCCGCTTGCTGGCCCCGCTGGGGCAGGCCTTCGCCCATGCCGGAAAATACCGCGTGGATGACGTGTTTCACTTCCTTGGCATCTAGGTTTCGCTCGGCAATGGCAGCCATGACGATACTTCGAACCCGGGCCTGCAAATCCCCGTCATCCGCCATGGCAGCGGCAATGCGTTCATGAGTTTCTTCAGAAATTAATTCTTTAGATTCAATGGACATTTGATAACTCCTTAAAGTGGATTGTCAGTTATCTATTCCCCATACTAGACAAGCCGCAGGCAAGATGGCTAAATCGCCGGAAATAAATCAGCCCCTGGCATACGGACCCTTGCCCCTAACACCGCGCGTCCCCAAGCTGCTGGCCGTTACACTGTGCATCATCTTGGCCGGCCTGTCTCCCGCCCGGGCTCAGGAAGCCCTGGGGGATGACCCGTCCAACCCACCCGGGGTTTCCGAAAGTCTGACAGAAAAGGCGAAACCCCTTCTGAAGGCCCTGAGCCTGATCGGTACGCCCTACAAGTTCGGCAGCAGCAAACCGGAGCAGGGCATGGATTGCAGCGGTTTCGTGCGCCACGTATACAAGGAATCAAACGCCCTCAGCCTGCCCCGCACCGCCCGGGACATGAGTCGGGAAGGGGTCGAGGTCAGCGAATCAGAGCTGAAACCCGGCGATCTGGTGTTTTTCAACACTCGCAACAAGCCTTTCTCCCACGTAGGCATCTACGCCGGCAACGGCGAATTCGTCCATGCCAGCAGCCGGGCCTCCAAACAGGTCACCGTGTCCCGCATGGGTGACCGCTACTGGTCCACCCGCTTCAACGGCGCCCGCCGTGTCCTTGCCGCGCCTTGACGGCCTGATCGTCCTGCTTGCCTTCGGCGCCCTGCCCGCCTGGGCGAGCACGGAAGAAGACCTGTTTTTCAAGAGTGTGGCCGACGTCAACGAGGGTGAGCTTCGCTTTCTGACGGAAATGCCGGCCAAACCCGTGCACCACCATCAGAACCGCATCACCATCGACGACGCCAGCCTGAATAGCGGCTGGGTCCACCTGGAACAATGCCACCGTCACCTGGACCCGGTGCCCAGAACCCAGGTGGTGTTCCGCCAGGATTTCATCCGCAACCTGCGCCTGGTGCGCCAGGACGGCATAGGCCGGGCCTGGGTGGAAGGACCCAGCGTACAACTGGAAGACATCGGGCCCGATGCCATCCTGTGTATCCAGGCCGACACCCTGGCCCTGTCCCCCTGGGAAGCCGGCGGCCCCGTGCTGCGCAACGGCCCCTACATGCGGCGATTTCTTGATGGCTACTACCCAATGCGGGTCAGCATCCAGGTCCACCTGGCCACCGACCAGATCCGGTTTGCCGCACTTTCTCCAGCGCCCCAGCCCGGCCTAGACCTGAATATCCAGGGCCAAAACATCAAGCTTGAAGCCGTCTTCGAGGGACAACTGCGCACGGAGATGCGGTTTGGCCCTGATGGCACAGCCCCTTGAATCTGGCCATCCAACCAAACGCGGGCGCTCATTCAATACATCACCATCCTGATAACTTATTGATATACGTTCTCGATTCTGGAATAGTCTGGTGCGTCCGACTCCCCCACCCTGCCCCACATGCCTTCATCATTGCCGCCCCTCTTGACCAACCTGGCGGCGGCAATACCCGGGGTCCGGCTTGTGGAAACCCATATTTCTTGGGTGCTGCTGACCGATACCCTGGCGTACAAGATCAAGAAGCCCCTGGACCTGGGCTTTCTGGATTTCAGTAGTCTGGCAAAGCGGGAAGCCTGTTGTCGGGAGGAGATTCGCCTCAACCGCCGCCTCGCGCCGCATATATATATTGAGGCTGTACCGGTCACGGGCTCCGTGGAACATCCGGTACTGGAGGGGCAGGGCCCGGTGCTGGAATGGGCGGTGAAAATGCACGCCTTCGCCCCCGCCAGCACCCTGGATCTGGAGGCGAACCTGCAGGGAACCCAGATCGACGCCATCGCGGACCGGATCGCCCGCTTTCACAGCGATATTGCACCCGCCACCCAGGACAGCCCCTGGGGCACGGCGGCGCAGGTACAGGAGCCGATGCAGCAGAACTTCTCACAGATGGGCGCTCTGCATCCACCTGTTGAAATACAAGCCCTGCTGGACCGGCTGGCGCCCTGGGTCAGCACCGAAGGTACCCGCCTGGCCCCCCATTTTCAGGCTCGCAAGGCGGCAGGTTTTGTGCGGGAATGCCATGGCGATCTGCATCTGGGCAACATCGCATGGGTGGACGATGCCCCCCTCATCTTCGATTGCATCGAATTCAACCCGGGCCTGCGCTTCATCGACGTCATCAGTGAAATGGCCTTTCTGGCCATGGACTTGTGCCACCGGGGTCACGACAACCTGGCCTGGCAGGCCCTGAACCGCTACCTGGAACATACAGGTGACTACGCGGGGCTGGCGGCCCTGGCCTATTACATGGTCTACCGGGCTATGGTGCGAGCCAAGGTGGCCGCCTTGCGTGCCCGCCAGGAAAACAGCAGCTTCGGGGAATGCAGGTGCTACCTGGAACTGGCCCTGCGACTCACCCAGCCGCCAGCGCCGGCCCTGATCCTCATGCATGGCGTATCGGGCAGCGGCAAGACCGTGGTGTCCCAACAGTTGCTTGAAAGTCTGCCGGCGGTACGTCTGCGCTCGGATGTGGAGCGCAAGCGCCTTTTCGGGCTGCCGCCATTGGGAGACAGCCGTGCCATTCCCGGCGGCATCTATGCGCCCGAAGCCAGTACCCGCACCCGGGAGCGGCTGCTGGCGCAGAGCGCGCTACTGTTGCAGCAAGGCTTCAAGGTCATCGTTGATGCCACGTTTATCTCCCCGGACTGGCGCAAGCCCTTTGCCGATCTGGCCGTACAGCTGGACGTGCCCTGGTGCTGGGTGGCCCCCGAGGTTCCTGCAGAGACCCTGCGGGCCCGGGTGGCGGCCCGGGCCGCCCGGGGCGACGATGCCTCGGAGGCGGGGCCGGAGGTGCTGGAATCCCAGCTTGCGGGCCAGACCCCCCTGGATGGGGAAGAGTCCGCCCGTTGCATCAGTCCCACACCGGACTGGTCCGCCGACCGCCTGATCCATGCCACGCGCACCTGCCTGGCCCATCTCGCCTTACCCTGAGCAGCACCATGACCGCCTCCTCCTGCCTGAGCCGCTACCCCGTTGGGCGCTGCGGCACAATCGTCCAGATCAGTCCCGACCAGGATCTGGCCGCCCGGATGATCGCCCTGGGCCTATCCCCCGGCCGGCGGGTGCGGGTGATCCGAAAATCCCCCTTCCAGGGGCCTATCCAGGTGCGCACCGGACAGACGGACCTGATCATCCGTCGCAGCGAGGCAGAACAGATCCTGGTATGCCCATACGAACCACCCCGGGATGAGACGGAGGCATTCGCATCCCAGGCTATGTCCCATGGCTAAGAGACGCATCGCCCTGGTGGGCATGCCCAATACCGGCAAATCCACCCTCTTCAACCGTCTCACCGGGGCCGGCGCCCGGGTGGGAAACTGGCCAGGACTCACTGTGGAACTGCTGGCCGCCCGCCTGCTGCTGGGGGACAGCATGGTGGAACTGGTGGACTTGCCTGGCCTGCACAATCTGCACGGTTTTTCCGAGGACGAGCGGGTAGCCCGCCATTTCGTCGAAACCCAGCCGGTGAATGGCTTGCTGGTGGTGCTCAACGCCCTGCAACTGGACCGGCAACTGAGCCTGGTGCTGCAACTCAAGGAACTGGGGCTGCCTCTATTCCTGGCCCTGAACATGTCGGACGAAGCCCTGTCGCGGGGCATCCGCATCGATGTGACCCAGCTGGAACAGCAACTGGAACTGCCCGTCCGTCTGGTTAGCGCCAAGCACGGCCAGGGGGTACCCCAGCTCAAGGAAGCCCTGACCCAGTGGTTGCGAAACCATCCGGAGCCCCGCTCGCCAAGCCGCGCGGCCCTGGAAAAGGACGACGCCATCGAACAGGACCTGGACAGCCTGGTGCGCAGAACCGTCCACGTCCCAAAAGACCTGCCGGCAAGCCTCACGGACCGGCTCGACCGCTTGCTGTTGCACCCCTGGCTGGGCCTGCCCATGTTCCTCCTGCTGGTGCTGGGCCTGTTCCAGGTGGTCTATGGCCTGGGCACCCCGCTCCAGGATGGCTTGGCCTGGTTGCTGGACAACCTGAAATCGGCCTGGCTGGAGCCCTGGGCCACCGGACTGCCCGGCTGGGCCGCCAGTTTCCTCCTGGAAGGCCTATATGACGGCCTCGGTACCGTGCTCACCTTCCTGCCCATCATCGTCGTGTTTTTCCTGGCCATGGCCGTGGTGGAGGACAGCGGCTACCTGGCCCGGGCCGCCTTTCTCATGGATGCCCTCATGGCCCGCATGGGCCTGGACGGCCGGGCCTTCGTGCTCCAGCTCATGGGCTTCGGCTGCAATGTGCCGGCCATGATGGGGGCCCGGGTGATCCGCAGCCGTAGCCAGCGCATCCTCACCATGATGATGATTCCCTTTTCCCTGTGTTCGGCCCGCCTTCAGGTCTTCCTGTTCTTCACCACGGCGGTGTTCAGCCCCCGGGCCGCCCCCTGGGTGCTGTTCAGCCTCTATGTGCTCAGCTTCGCCATCGCCTTCCTCACCGCCCTGCTGCTCAAGGGTCGACTGAAACAGCAATACGACCCCCTGCTCATGGAGCTGCCCCCCTACCGCATGCCCACCGTGCGTTACCTGTTCCGCCAGGCTTTCCGGGAATCCGGCCACTTCCTGCGCCAAGCCGGTGGTTTCATCGTCCTGGGGGTGGCCCTGGTCTGGCTGTTGACCCATCTGCCCCTGGATGCTGCTCCGGCAGGGCCCGACACCCTTGCAGGCCACATGGCCGCCTGGGTTGAACCCGTCTTTGCGCCACTGGGCATCGACAAGTTGCTTTCGGTGGCCCTGCTGTTCGGCTTCGTCGCCAAGGAAGTGGTCATCGGCGCACTGGCGGTGATCTATGGTGCCGGCACGGAAGATCTTGCGGGGGTCATCGCCCAGCGCATGGACTGGGTCCAGGCCTACAGCTTCATGCTCTTTACCCTGGTCTACACCCCCTGCGTCTCGGCCCTGGCCACCCTGCGCCGGGAGGCAGACGGCAACCGCTACGTGTGGGCCTCCGTGGCCTGGTCCCTGGCCATTGCCTGGGTCCTGAGCTTCGTGTTCTATCAAGGCGCCCGGACACTGGGTTACTAGCAGCCTGCGCGGGTATGACGAGCCACTGCATACTCGATGCGCCATAGACTCTTTGTCCCATACAACGGCCCATCAAGGGCGGGGTAACATGCCCCGGTGCTGCCCCATACTCTGCCATGTTCTCGCGTAACGCCCTCCTCGCCCGCCGCCTGATCTTCACGGTGGGGTCCGGCTTTGCCCTGGCCCTGCTGCTGATCGGAGCGCTCACGGCCCTGGGCCTCAGCCAGCTGGCCGAGACCAATGCCCGCATGGAGGCCATCGTCCACGAACACAGCGTCAAGACCCGCCTGGCCAACCAGATGCGGGACATCCTCAGGGACCGGGCCATTTCCATGCTGTCCATCGTGGTGATGAACGACCCCTTCGAGCGGGACCAGGAAATGCTCCGTTTTTACGGCTATGGTTCCGCCTACCAGATGGTGCGCCAGGAACTGGTAAGCCTGATCAGCCAGCCGGATGAAAAAGCGGTGCTGGCAAAGATCGACCAGCTCACCCGGCAGAACCAGCCGGTCATGGTGCGGACCGTGGATCTGGGCATGGAAGGTTATACCTTCCTAGCCTTCGAAGTCCTCCAGCAGGAAGCCATTCCCCTGCAACGCCAGCTGGTCACGGAACTGGACCACATGGTGCAGATCCAGCGGACACGGACCCGCAATGCTGCCGAGGAAGCCAGCCAAAACAACGCCAAGACCCGCTCCCTGACCCTGCTGCTGGGGGTGCTTGCCGTACTGGTGGCCGGAATAGTCGCCGCCGCAGTGGTGAAGCGCACCGCCCGCCTGGCAGCGGCGTCGGAACGGGAAGGGACCAAATTCCAGACCCTGTTCGAAACCAATACAGACGGCATCGTCATCCTCGACCAGGGTGGCTTCGTGGACTGCAACCAGGCCACCCTGAAGATGTTCCGCATGGCCAGCAAGGAGGAGTTTCTGGCCTGCCGACCGGAGGAACTGGGCCAGACGATCCAGGCCTGCGGCACCCCGGCCGCCGAACTGGCGGAACGGCACATCAAACTGGCCATGCAGCAGGGCCATGCGTTTTTCGACTGGATCGCCAGGCGGCCGGACGGCTCCACCTTCCCCGTCCACCTGGCCTTGCATGCCATGACTCTGGACGGGCGCACGGTCATCCAGACCATCATGCGGGACATCTCCGCCCAGAAGGAAACCGAAGAAAAACTCATGCGGGCCCGGGACGAGGCCCTGGGGGCCACGGAGATGAAATCCCAGTTCGTGGCCAACGTCAGCCACGAGATCCGCACCCCCATGAACGGCATCATGGGCATGACCCAGTTGCTGCTCACCACCCCCCTTTCGCCCCGGCAGAAGGACTATGCCGAAGCTGTGGCCCGCTCCGCCGACGCCCTCATGCACGTCATCAACGACCTGCTGGATTTCTCCAAGATCGAGGCCGGCCGCCTGACCATCGAACACATCGAATTCGACCTGGCCGAGCAATTGCGGGACATTCTGGAACTCTACATACCCCGGGCGGACAGCAAGCATCTTGCCCTACGCCTGGAACGCCAGGATGAGCTGCCCGCCTGGGTGCGGGGTGATCCCCTGCGTCTGCGCCAGATACTGCTCAACCTGCTGGACAACGCCATCAAGTTCACCCACCAGGGCGAAGTCCGGCTGAAGGTGGAGCCCGTGCCGGCCAGTGCGCCCATGATCCGCTTTTCAGTGCTGGACACGGGCATGGGCATGGACCTGGACGTGCAATCCCGGGTATTCCAGGCCTTCTCCCAGGGGGATGGCTCGGTCACCCGGAAATTCGGCGGCACCGGCCTGGGCCTCACCATCTGCCGGCAACTGGCAGAATTGATGGGCGGTTCCCTGACCCTGGAAAGCACCCCAGGCAGGGGCAGCACCTTCCACCTCACCCTGCCCCTGCCCGCAGCCAAACCGGCACGCAAGCTCCAGACCCCGCCGGCCCGGGAAGTGGCGGAACGCCGCTTCGATGGGGCCCGCATCCTGGTGGCGGAAGACAATCCTGTGAACCAGAAGCTGGTCACCTACATGCTCGAGGCCGTGGGCGTGGAAGTCCTGATGGTGGGGGACGGCAAGGAGGCCTACGAACGCCTATTCCAGGAACAGCAGGCCGGCAATGCCGTGCATCTGGTGCTCATGGATTTCCAGATGCCCGAGTGGGACGGCCTGACGGCCACCCGGGCGATCCGGGAAGCGGAACAGCTGGGCGGCCGAAAACGGACCACCATCCTCGCCCTTACCGCCAACGCCATGGCAGGCTTCGAGCGCACCTGCCTTGACGCCGGCATGGATGGCGTCCTGATCAAGCCCCTGAAGGAAGAGGACCTGAACGCCGCCCTGGTCCAATGGCTACCCGACCTGGCCCGGGATGGCCGCGACACCCCACCAGTGGAGCGGGAGGAAGCCACACCCCCCTTGCGGGAGGACGCCCCCCTCTTCCAGGCCGACAAGATCCGCAAGCTCTGCCAGAACGATCCGAAGCGCATCGAGGAAATGCTGACCCTGTTCATCACCAGCACTGAACCCTTGCTGGAAGCCCTCAGCCAGGCCCTGCGCCTGGGCGACTCCCCGGATGCCGGCCGCCAGGCCCATCAGATCAAGGGAGCCGCCGCCTACCTGGGGGCCGAGGAAATGACCCTGCATGCCTCCACCCTGGAAAAACTCGCCAAGGCCGGCGCCCTGGACCAGTGCACCGAACCCATGGAAGACCTGGAAGCCGCCTTCATCGCCCTGCGGCTCGACCTGGAAGACGAAATCAAACGGGCCCTGGGCGGTTAGAATCCTTTCTTTTCGAATCCGCCGCCCCACCATGCTTGATATCCAGCTGCTGCGCAAAGACCTCCAAGCCGTCGCCCAACGCCTTGCCTCCCGGGGCGTCACCCTGGACACCGTTCGCATCGAAGCCCTGGAAGCCGAACGCAAGACCATCCAGACCCGTACCCAGGATCTCCAGGCCAGGCGCAACAACCTGTCCAAGCAGATCGGCGCCGCCAAGGGCCGGGGCGAGGACACCACCGCCCTGATGGCCGAGGTCAACGGCCTGGGGGATGAGCTGAAGGCCTCGGAGGATCGACTGGCCGGCATCCAGGAAGACCTCTCCGCCCTGCTCATGGGGGTGCCCAACCTGCCCCACGAATCCGTCCCCGTGGGCAGCAGCGAAGCAGACAACGCCGTGGTCCGCATGGTGGGCGAACCCCGCCAGTTCCCCCTGCCCGCCCGGGACCACGTGGCCATCGGCGAAGACCTGGACCTGCTGGACTTCCCCACCGCCGTGAAGATCGCCAGCAGCCGCTTCGTGCTCATGCGCGGCGACCTGGCCCGCCTGCACCGGGCCCTGGTGCAGTACATGCTGGACACCCACACCCAGAGCCATGGCTACGAAGAGGTGTACGTCCCCTATCTGGTCAACGCCGACTCCCTGCGGGGCACGGGCCAGTTGCCCAAGTTCGAGGAAGACCTGTTCAAACTGTCCAACGGCATGTACCTCATCCCCACCGCCGAGGTGCCCGTCACCAACATCGTGCGGGACGAGATCATTCCCCTGGAAAACCTGCCCATCAAACTGGTGGCCCATACCCCCTGCTTCCGTTCCGAGGCCGGCTCCTACGGCAAGGACACCCGGGGCATGATCCGCCAGCACCAGTTCGACAAGGTGGAACTGGTGCAGATGGTGCGGCCGGAAGATTCCTATGCTGCCCTGGAAGAACTCACCGGCCATGCGGAAGCCATCCTCCAGGGCCTGAACCTGCCCTACCGGGTGGTGGCCCTGTGCACCGGTGACCTGGGCTTCTCCAGCGCCAAGACCTACGACCTGGAAGTGTGGCTGCCGGGCCAGAGCACCTATCGGGAAATCTCCTCCTGCTCCAATTTCGAAGCCTTCCAGGCCCGCCGCATGCAGGCCCGCTTCCGCAGCGGCGAGAAGGGCAAGCCGGAGCTGATCCACACCCTCAACGGTTCCGGCCTGGCCGTGGGCCGGTGTCTGGTGGCGGTGCTGGAAAACTATCAGCGGGAAGATGGGGGGGTGGACATCCCGGCGGTGTTGCAGCCATACATGGGGGGCAAGACCCGGATTGATGCGGCGCAGTAAGCGCCTGTAATCAGGCCTGGCCCCTTGTGAGCTTTGTGGGCATGGCCTGTTGGCGGATAGAGGCCTGGGCAGGCCGGGTTTGGCCGGGGGCGCCCGGCAACGCCTCACTTTCTTTGCTTGTGCAAAGAAAGTAAGCAAAGAAAGCACACCCCGCTTCGTCGCCCTTCGGGTTCCCAATTTTTCCGAGTCCGTTCGGGCGGCTGCGCAACTCGCCCTGCGGGCTCAGACAGTGCTCGCCGACTTCCCCCGAACGGACTCGGAAAAATTGGCGACTCAGATGGGACGAAAATCGGCGGTACGCGACGCTTGTCGGACCCCCTCTGCCGGCCCCGGGAATTTTGGGTGTGTCTGGGGTAGCCGAAGGCCAGCGAAAGTTGTTTGAGCGAAGCGAGTTCTTTCGCTGCCCAGGCATGCCCAAAATTCCCGGGGTTTCGCCGGCAGCGGGGGCGGCTTTCTTTTGGTTACTTTTCTTGGCCGAGCAAGAAAAGTAACTAGCTGCCGGGCTACCCCCGGCCAATGCCCCTAACCACAACCAAACTCACCCCTCCCCCGGCAACCCCGCCAAAAACCCCGCCAACTCCCCAGGCAAAGGCGCCTCCAACACCAAGGGCGCCTTCGTGATGGGGTGCAGCATCTCCAGACGCGCCGCATGCAGGAACATGCGCTTCAAGCCCTGGCGACGAATCAGTTTGTTGAGGTTCGGGTCCCCGTACTTGTCGTCGCAGGCGATGGGGTACCCCAGGGCAGCCAGGTGCACCCGGATCTGGTGGGTGCGGCCGGTCTTGAGCTCCGCTTCCAGCAGGCTGAAACCTTCAAAACGCTGTTGCAGGCGGAAAATGGTATGGGCCCGCTGGCCGCCGTCCTCCACGGCCACCCGGCGTTCCCCGTCTTCGTTCAGATAGCGTTGCAGGGGCAGCTTCACATGGCGCAGGGCATCCCGCCACTTGCCCGTCGCCAGGGCCAGGTAGCGCTTGTGCACTTCCCCGTCCCGCAGCATGCGGTGCAGTTCCACCAGGGCAGCACGCTTGGTGGCCAGCACCAGGATCCCGGAAGTCTCCTTGTCCAGGCGGTGGGCCAGTTCCAGGTAGCGCACCGGCGGGTGCTGCTGGGACAGTTCCAGGCGCAATTGCTCGATCACCCCCAGGCTCACCCCGCTGCCTCCGTGCACGGCCTGACCGGCGGGCTTGTCGATCACCAGCAGGGCATCATCCCGGTACACCACCCGGTCCAGCAGAGGGTGTTCGATCTGCCCGGCGGCGGGTACCGGCGCCGGTTCGGCCACCCGGGCGGGAGGAATGCGCACCAGGTCCCCTTCCGCCAGCTTGTATTCCGGTTTGGCCCGGCGGCCGGATACCCGCACTTCCCCATCCCGCAACATGCGGTAGACCCGGCTTTTGGGTACCCCTTTCAGTCGCCGGAAGAGAAAATTGTCCAGGCGCTGGCCAACGGACTCAGGACCGATTAATTCTTTTGTAACAGTCACTTTGACGTCGGATTGCATTCGCTTATACTCGGCCAGCTCAAAGTTGGTGCAAACAGGGGCGTTGAAGATCCTGCCCACGCACCAGGTTGGGTGCCGGTCGTCCCGCTCACCGGCTGCTTCCGGGTTGCACGCCCCGAGTTCCCAAGCCGCGCCTCGATGAAGATCGGCGCTGATCGACAGAACCCCCAAGGCCCGCCGCCCCGAAGAAGAGCAGCGATGGTAACGCACAAGTTTGCGCGACCCGAAACCGGAATTGAATCCTGCCGGCCTGCCGGCAGGGTATATGGATAAAACCGCAACCATGCACCAGCCGTTCAGCGACAAGAACAAACCAGCCGCCTGATCCCCTGCTCGCATAGACGCCGTCCTAGTCATGGCGGCGCGGGTTTATCCCCGGGGCACGGAAGCGCTGGGGTAAAACATGAAACGTATGTTGTTCAACGCGACGCAGGCGGAGGAACTCCGCGTCGCCATTGTCGATGGTCAGAAACTGATCGACCTCGACATCGAATCCGCCACCAAGGAACAGCGCAAGGGCAACATCTACAAGGCTGTCATCACCCGGGTCGAACCTTCCCTGGAAGCCTGCTTCGTCAATTACGGCACCGAACGCCACGGCTTCCTGCCCTTCAAGGAAATCTCCCGTTCCGCCCTGGGCGGCGGTGATGTGGGCCGGGGCAAGATCCAGGAACACCTGAAGGAAGGCATGGAGCTCGTCGTCCAGGTGGAAAAGGACGAACGGGGCAACAAGGGCGCTGCCCTGACCAACTTCGTCAGCCTGGCGGGCCGCTACCTGGTGCTCATGCCCAACAACCCCCGGGGGGGCGGCGTATCCCGCCGCATCGAGGGCGAAGAGCGCAATGAACTGCGGGACGCCCTGGCCCAGCTGGAAGTGCCCCCTGGCATGAGCCTCATCGGCCGTACCGCCGGCATCGGCCGCAGTGTCGAAGAGCTGCAATGGGACCTGAACTATCTGCTGCAACTGTGGACCGCCATCGACGGCGCCGCCCAGGGCCAGACCGGCGCCTTCCTGATCTACGCCGAATCCAGCCTGGTCATCCGCGCCATTCGCGACTACTTCACCCCGGACATCGGCGAACTGCTCATCGACGAGCCCAACATCTGCGAACAGGCCAAGCAGTTCATGGCCCACGTGATGCCGCCCAACGTCAACAAGGTGAAGCTGTACACCGACCCGGTGCCCCTCTTCTCCCGGTTCCAGATTGAACACCAGATCGAGACGGCCTATTCCCGCACCGTGCCCCTGCCCTCCGGCGGCGCCATCGTCATCGACCACACCGAAGCCCTGGTTTCCATCGACGTCAACTCCGCCCAGGCCACCAAGGGCCACGACATCGAGCAGACCGCCTTCAACACCAACCTGGAAGCAGCGGAAGAAGTGGCCCGCCAGTTGCGCCTGCGGGACCTGGGCGGCCTCATCGTCATCGACTTCATCGACATGGAGAGCCAGCGTAACCAGCGGGAAGTGGAAGACCGCCTGCGGGATTCCCTCCACTATGACCGGGCCCGGGTGCAGACTGGCAAGATCTCCCGCTTTGGCCTGCTGGAGCTGTCCCGCCAACGCCTGCAACCCTCCCTGGGGGAAACCAGCTACGTCACCTGCCCCCGCTGCTCCGGCACCGGCCACGTGCGCAGCACGGAGTCCTTCGCCCTGCACCTGCTGCGCATGATGCAGGAAGAAGCCATGAAGGAAGGCACCGGTGCGGTGCAGCTTCAGCTGCCTGTGGACGTGGCCACTTTCCTGCTCAACGAGAAACGGCACGACATCCTTTCCATCGAAGCCCGCCATCGTGTGGAAGTCGTCCTGATTCCCAACATGCACATGGAGACCCCCCGCTACACCCTTACCCGGCTGCGCCATGAACAGCTCAACCAGAACGAGCCCATGGCCCCCAGCTACAAGATGGTGGACAAGCCTGCCGAGGAAGAAACCCCGGCCAAGGGGAGCAATGGCAGCAAACCAGAGCGGCCCCAGGCTGCTGTGCAAGGCATCACCCCCAACCAGCCGCCGCCAGTCCCCGCGCCGGCTCCCGCCGCTGCCCCTGTTCAGCCCACTCCGGGCAAGCCCGGCCTGTTCGGCCGCATCGTCGGCTGGCTACGGGGCGTGAACGGGCCGGAAGCCCCTGCCCCCGTGGTCACCGAAGAGAAAAAACCCGAAGCCCGCCGGGAACGGGATAGCCGCCGCAGCCGGGACAGCCGAGATGGTCGAGAGAGTCGTGAAGGCCGGGACAACCGTAATGGCCGGGACAACCGGAATGAAAACCGGGGCGAACGGCGCGACCGTAACGAACGCGCGGATCGAGCTCCCCGCAGCGAGCGTCAGGAACGCTCCGAAGCTGCAGACAAGACCCCGCGGGAAGACCGCCAGGACGCCCGGGGCGATCGCCGTGAACGCGGCGAGCGCCAGGAACGCCCCCGGCGGGAACGCCCTGAGCGGAGTGAGCGCCCCGTCCAGGCCCCAGCCCCGGCCATGGACCCCCAGGCCAGCCAGCGTCCAGAGGTAGAAGGTGCCGGCGAAGCTGGCAATGAGGATCGGGACAGCCGCCGCAGCCGAAGCCGGCGCAGCCGGGGACGGCGCAGTGAAGGCCGGAATGATGCGCCTGGCATGGAAGGCGAAAACATTGCCGCCGAGGTCGTTTCCGCCCACGATGCTGCACTGCTGGGCCAGGCCGAACTGCCCATTTCGGAACCCGCCGGCAAATCCGAGCCCTCCACAAGCGCCGAAACAAGCGTAACTGCTCCCGGCGCACCGGTCCAAGAGGAGGCGGTGGCAACCCCCGCCCAGCCGGCCCGGGCCCCTGAAGTCCGTCCGGCCAAGGCTGATCTGGAAGCAGCCGGCTTGCAAATGGTGGAGACCCAGTCGTCCGAGGTTCTCGCCAGCACGGAAAGCGATAACAGCGCCCCCCGGGAGTTTTCATCCCGGCGTCGCCGTAACCGCCGTCCCACCGCCGACACGGCCCCCGCCGAACCACTTGTGATGGTGGAAACCCAGAACAGCGGTGATGCGAGCGCTACTGCCGCGCCGCCGGCGGAATGGGGGCCGCCTTCCAACCCCCGCCGCCGAGCCCGCCCCAAGACCGAAAGCACCACGGAAGTGGAGCCTCTGGTCCTGGTGGAAACCCGGCATACGGATCAGCAGCCGCCCGCCTGAGAGAAAGGTGGGCACCCCCACCTACGAAAAAGCCGGCGTTTGCCGGCTTTTTTCATGGGAGCACCAGACGCCCGCCAGGAGGTTAGGCCCTTTCAACCTCCAGTCCGGATATTGCCCTTGTGAACAGCTTCAATGAGCCCGGCCACCGCGTCTTCCACCATATCCAGCACCCGTTCGAAACCGTCTCCACTGCCGTAGTAGGGATCGGGCACATCCTGGTCGTGGTATCGGGTGCTGAAGCTCAGGAAACGGCGCACTTTTTGGCGCGCATCGTCGGGGCAGATCCGGACCAGAGACTGGAGATTGTCTGTATCCATGGCCAGCACCAGGTCGAAGTCCTGGAAATCCTGGCGTGTCACCTGGCGGGCCCGCAGGGAGGACAGGTCATAGCCCCGCTGCCGTGCTGCCGCCTGGGCCCGGACATCCGGCGCCTTGCCCACGTGGTAATCGTGTGTACCAGCCGAATCCAGGTGCACCCGGTCAGCCAAGCCGGCCTGATGCAGACGATCTCGCAACACACCCTCCGCCGTTGGAGAACGGCAGATATTGCCCATGCAACACAGCAGAATCGAGACTTTTTCGTTTGGATTCATAAAACTGGATGGCATGGGTTGTAGACCTTTGCCGGTTACTCGAAGGGATGCCGCCGGACGATGGTCTCTTCCCGATCCGGGCCTGTGGAGATGATGTCGGCGGGCACGCCGCACAGTTCTTCCATGCGCTTCAGATATTTCTGGGCATTCGCGGGCAGTTCTTCGAAGGTCTTCACACCTACCGTGCTTTCCTTCCAGCCCGGGTGGTCTTCATAGACCGGCTCGCAGTCGGCCAGCATTTCAGAGCCCACGGGCAGGATGTCGCAGACCTCGCCGCCCAGTTTGTAACCGGTGGCGATGCGCACGGTGTCCATGCCGTCCAGCACGTCCAGCTTGGTGACGCAGAGACCGGAGATGCCGTTGATCTGGATGGAGCGCTTCAGGGCGGCCGCGTCGAACCAGCCACAGCGGCGAGGGCGGCCGGTAGTGGCGCCGAATTCGTTGCCCTTCTCCGCCAGCCACTTGCCATTGTCGTCGAACAGTTCCGTGGGGAAGGGACCGGAGCCCACGCGGGTGGTGTAGGCCTTGGTGATGCCCAGGATGTAGTGCATGGAGGACGGGCCCATGCCGGAACCGGTGGAAGCGCCGCCGGCGGTGCAGTTGGAGGAGGTGACGAAGGGGTAGGTGCCGTGGTCGATGTCCAGCAGGGTTCCCTGGGCGCCTTCGAACAGCAGGTTCTCGCCCCGCTTGTTGGCTTCGTAAAGGTTGCGGGGCACGTCGCCGATCATGGGCTTGATCTTCTCGGCCAATTCCATGGCCTGGTCCAGGGTCTGGTGGAAGTCCACGGTCTCCCACTTGAAGTAATGCTTGAGCACATAGTTGTGGTAGTCCAGCACTTCGCCCAGCTTGGCGGCGAAGCGTTCGCGATGCAGCAGGTCCTGCATGCGGATGGCCCGGCGGGCTACCTTGTCCTCGTAGGCGGGACCAATGCCCCGACCGGTGGTGCCGATCTTGCCGGCGCCCTTGGCGGCTTCCCGGGCATGGTCCAGGGCCACGTGGTGGGGCAGGATGAGGGGGCAGGCTTCGGAGATGGTGAGCCGGCTGGCCACGTCCACGCCGCCCTTCTCCAGCATTTCCACTTCTTCTATGAGGGCCTCGGGAGAGCAGACCACGCCGTTGCCGATGTAGCAGCGCACGCCTTCGCGCAGGATGCCGGAGGGGATCAGGTGCAGCACGGTCTTCTTGCCGCCGATCACCAGGGTGTGGCCGGCGTTGTGTCCGCCCTGGAAGCGCACCACGCCCTGGGCCCGGTCCGTCAGCCAATCGACGATCTTGCCCTTGCCTTCGTCACCCCACTGGGTGCCAATCACCACCACGTTCTTGCTCATTTCGAATCCCTTGATCGATCTGGAGAGAGGTTAAATGGGTTGAACGGTCCAGCCGTCCGGGGTTTTGACCAGCATGCGGTCACAGTTTGATTCTGCACGATAGGGGGCCTGGCCCGGCAGTTCCACCACCACCCGCTGCCCGGCCTGACGCAACTCGCCTACTTTGGCTGCCAGAGCAGCATCCCCCTCCCAGGGGGCGAGGATGCCTTTGATTGCTGCCGGCTCGGCCAGGCAGTCCAGGATCTGACGCAAATCTAGGGAGAAACCGGTGGCTGGCCGATTGCGGCCAAACACACTGCCGGCCCCGTCATAGCGCCCCCCAAGGGCTACGGCCCGGGCCTGGCCCCCCGCGTAGGCGGCCATGACCACACCGTTGTGGTAACCATCCCCCCGCAGGTCGGAAAGGTCTACGCTGACAGGCGCCCCCGCAGCTGCTTCCAGCAGGCGGGACAGGTCGTCCAGTGCCATGTCCACGGCGGGCATCCGGGGCAGCAGGGTTTTGGCCTTCAGCAGGGCTTCTGCATCGCCATAGAGTTCCGGCAAAGCTCGGAAACCCACGCGCCAGGCGGCATCCAGTTCAGCCGTCAGTTCGGCCACTTCCGGGGCATCCTTCTGGCGTAGGGCGGAGAACAGGCGGCTGGCCCGGGCCTGGTCCAGACCGGAACCGGCCACCAGGGCCCGGAACAGACCGGCGTGGCCCAGGCTCAGCCGCAGGTCCGGCACACCGGCCACTCTCAGGGCAGCCAGGAGCAGGGATTGAATTTCCAGATCCGCCTCGATACCGGCATGGCCAAACAGTTCCGCCCCTATCTGGATGGGCTCCCGGCTGGCCAGCATGCCTGCCGGGCGGGTACGCAACACCTGGCCGGCGTAACACAGCCGGGACACGCCCTGACGATTAAGCAGATGGGCATCGATACGAGCGGCCTGGGGCGTCATGTCGGCACGGATACCCAGCATGCGGCCGGACAGGCCGTCCACCACCTTGAAGGTTTTCAGGTCCAGATCCTGGGCCGCACCAGTCAGCAGGGAATCGAGATACTCCACCAGGGGCGGGGCCACCAGGTCGTATCCATGGCTGTCGAACAGGTCCAGCAACCGCCGGCGCAAGGCCTCGGCTTCCCGGGCATAGGGCGGCAGGATGTCTTCGATATATTCGGGCAGAAGCCAGGCGGGGGTCATGAAACTTCCAGAACTATTGTGTCAACCAAAGCAGGGCAAGGCCCGCGAGCATGGACATCAACCCCATGAAACGCAATTGGCCGTCATTGAATGCCGTCATGCGGGTGAAGGCCTCACGCCAGGCAGAAGGCGCCAGGAATGGCAGCACACCCTCCAGCACCAGCATGAGGGCCAGGGCTGGCAAAAATATGTCGCTCAATGCCACGCGTCACGCCTGTCCGCTCAACCCGCCGCACCCCGTTACTTGCCGCCCCGAGGGGACTTCATGTAACGGAAGAACTCGGAATTAGGCTGCAACACCATGACGTCATTCTTGCTGGCAAAGCTCTGCTTATAGGCTTCCATGCTACGGTAGAACGCGTAGAACTCCGGGTCCTTGCCATAGGCCGCGCTGTAGATGGCAGAAGCCTTGCCGTCACCCTCACCCTTGATGCGCTGGGCTTCCCGGTAGGCATCGGCGACGATGATCTCTCTCTGCCGGTCGGCATCAGCGCGGATCTTTTCCGCTTCGGCGGCACCGGTGGAACGCAGTTCATTGGCAACGCGCTTGCGCTCCGCGTCCATGCGGCGGTAAACGGATTCGCTGACTTCAGAGGGCAGATCCACCCGCTTGATGCGCACGTCTGTCACCGTTACCCCGAAACGACTTGCATCCTGATCCGCCTTTTCACGCAACAGGTTCATCACGTCGTCCCGCACGCCGGACACCACGTCATGGACCGTGCGGCGGCCGAACTCGGCGCGCATGCCATCGTTAACGGTCTGGAAGAGACGGTTTTCGGCCCGGCGTTCGTCGCCGTTGAAGCTGACGTAGTACTTCTCAACGTCCAGCACCCGCCATTTAATGTAGTAGTCCACCAGCACGTTCTTCTTTTCGGAGGTGATGAAACGCTCCGGGTCCGTCGCATCCAGAGTCAGGATGCGGGTGTCGAAGTAACGCACGTTCTGGACAAAGGGCAGTTTCAGATAGAGGCCGGGGTTACGCTGAACTTTGACGATTTCACCCAACTGGAAAACCATGGCCGCCTGGCGCTGGTCAACGGTGTATAGAGACAGGGAAAGCAGCAACAGGGTCGCCACAAGACCAACAACGAGATTCATGGGATTTTTGATCATGGCCGCACCTCCCGATCACGGCTGCGGAAGGCGTCCCGGGAACGGGACAAGGGGTCCTGGGCTGGGGTGGCTATCTGCGGGTTCTGGGGCTGTTGATTCAACTCCTGGGTCGTCAGGGTACTCCCCGACAACTGCATGAGCTTGTCCAGGGGCAGGTAAAGCAGATTCCCCCCCTGCTTGTCGTCTATCAACACCTTGGTTGCGGAAGTCAGCACCTGCTGCATGGCGTCCTGGTAAAGACGTTCCCGGGTTACCTGGGGGGCCTTGGCGTATTCGCTCTGGATCAGGCGGAAGCGGGCGGCGTCACCCTCCGCCTGGGAAACTACCCGGCTCTTGTGGCCTTCAGCTTCTTCCATCAGGCGGGCCGCCACACCCCGGGCCCGGGGGATCACGTCGTTGGCATAGGCCTGGCCTTCGTTCTTCAGACGCTCCCGGTCCTGGCCAGCCTTCACAGCATCGTCAAAGGCCGCCTGAACCTGCTCCGGCGGCTGGGCCTGCTGCATGTTCACCTTGCTGATGTTGATACCGGTCTTGTAGCGGTCCAGCAGGTCCTGCATCAGTTTGGTGGCCCGGGCAGCCACATCGGCCCGGCCTTCATATAGCACGTAGTCCATCTTGCTCTTGCCGACGATCTCCCGCATAGCGGTTTCCGCAGCCTGCTTGACTGCATTGTCCGGGTGGCGGTTGGCGAACAGGTAGTCTTCCGGATCCTTCAGGGTGTACTGCACGGAAAACTGGAGATCGATGATGTTTTCGTCATCAGTGAGCATCAGGGCTTCGGATAGCACCTTGGCCTTGACGTTGTTCTGGTAGCCCACTTCCACGGTACGCACTTGTTCCACGTTCACCACTTCCACCGTATCCAGGGGATAGGGCAAATGCCAGCGGGGGCCAGGCATGGTGGTTTCCAGGTATTTACCGAAGCGCAGCACCACGCCCCGCTCGCCGGCATCGACGATGTAGAAACCGGAGGCCAGCCAGACCAGCAGGGCAACGCCCACCAGCACACCGGCGCCCCCCGGCACATGAAAACCCTTGCCTCCGCCGGACTGGGCTCCGCCACCGTCACCGCCTCCCCCGCCCCGGCGGCCAAACAGGCCGTTCAGTCGGCGATTGAAGTCGCGCCACAATTCATCAAGGTCCGGCGGGCCATCCTGCTTGCCGCCTCCTCCTTTGCCCCATTGAGGATCGTTCCAGGCCATGGCGATGGGGACACCCCGCCGCAAGGCCGCCACGGGGACAAACAGATACCGCCATACGACCCAGAACGGGACGCGTAAAAAGTCTTTAATCAGTTCCATGGATTTCCGCATCTATGAGGATCGGCGACTGGATTTTCTTGGCGTGATCGTCGAAATGGGTGTTGGCCGCTTCGCCCAAGGCATCGCGCAACAGCCCGACACCCTGACCTGTCCTTGCGGAAAGCCAAACGGCTGCGATCTTACCATATTCATCCCGCACCAATTGAGGCTCCGCGCCTGTGAGATCGATCTTGTTCATGACCCGAATCTGGGGCACTTGTTCCGCACCGATCTCCTTCAACACTTTTTCCACTTCTTCCCCCTGCCGGGTGCGGTTGGCACTGGCCGAATCCACCACATGCAGCAGCAGGTCCGCATGGGCGCTTTCCTCCAGTGTGGCGTGGAAGGCCGCTACCAGTGTGTGGGGCAGACGGGTGATGAAGCCGACAGTATCGGAAATCACCACTTCCCGCCCGGCCTGGGGCACCCAGAGCTTGCGGGAAGTGGTATCCAGGGTGGCAAACAACTGGTCCGCAGCATAGGCACCTGCGTGGGTAAGCGTATTGAACAGGGTGGATTTTCCGGCGTTGGTGTAGCCCACCAGGGAAACAGAGAACACTCCGCCCCGTTGCCGGCCACGACGCTGCACGGCCCGGCTGCGGGCATGCTTGTCCAACTTGCTCTCGATGGTCTTGATACGCTGGGCGATGAGCCGCCGGTCCAGTTCCAGCTGGGTTTCCCCCGGACCGCCCCGCATGCCGATACCGCCCTTCTGGCGCTCCAGGTGGGTCCAGCCCCGCACCAGGCGGGTGGCGTAGTGGCGCAACTGGGCCAGTTCCACTTGCAGTTTGCCCTCGTTGCTACGAGCCCGTTGGGCAAAGATGTCTAGGATTAGGGCGGTCCGGTCCAGTACCCGGCACTGGAGATGGCGCTCAAGGTTGCGTTCCTGGACCGGGGACAGCTCGTGGTTGAAGATGACCAGTTGGGCCTCGGTCATGCGCACCATGGCGCCGACCTCGTCGGCCTTGCCGGAGCCGGCGAACAGGGCGGCATCCGGCTTGGCGCGCTTGCCCTCAACCACCCCGACCACATCGAGGCCGGCACTGCCGGCCAGTAATTTCAGTTCTTCCAGGCCTTCGGCATAGTCCGGATCACCGAAATCCAGAGAGGCCAGGACAACGGCCACCCCGGCGTCGGGGCGTTCAAACATGAATGGTGGCTAGATCAGGCGTCGTCGCCGGCACGTTGCACCGAAACGGGACGGGCAGGCACCACGGTGGAAATGGCGTGTTTGTAGACCATCTGGGTCACGGCGTTCTTGAGCAGCACGACGTACTGGTCAAAGCTCTCGATATGGCCCTGCAGTTTGATGCCGTTGACGAGATAAACAGATACCTGCACCTGTTCCTGGCGCAGTGCGTTGAGGAACGGGTCTTGTAATTGCTGCCCTTTGCTCATGGGAATTTCCTTTAAATGAGAGTAACCAAGTGTTTGGCTCTGGAATTCTATTCGTTTTTGCCCGGATGTCGATTCAAACAGCCTGCGGGCGGAAAAAACACCCTATTCGTGACGCGCGGAAGTGAAATTCGGGGATTTTTTTGACTATCGAAGATGTTTATCCTTGGTCTATCCTTCAAGTAGCGAAATGAGGGGCAGCATGGATATTCCCAGCGTTACCGCGATCTCCCTGACGCCACAGCCCGTGGTAGGTGCCCGTGCGCCCGCACCGCCCCAGCAGGTGGCTGCGGATAACGCTGCCCGGGACACGACCTCCCAGCGTTCCCCCGGCAATACCCTGGCAGGCGTGCTGAGCGAGAGCGAAGCTACCAGGCGGAGCCAGAAGCAGCAGGAAAGCCAGGAACGGGCCTCGACAGCAAGGGGGAATGAGTCGGGCGCCACAGTGGGTCGCATTCGCTTCGAACTGGAGGACGGCACCCGCATCGCCAAATTTTTCGACACGAAAGATGTGCTGATCTACCAAGTGCCCCCGGAAGGGCGCATCTATCTCGTCAAATCCGAGGAAGCCTCTGTTCAGGATCAGGTGGAAACTTCCGCCTGACCTGCTTGCCCTCACTCCTTGCCGAAGGTCTTGGCACGGTGTCGCCTTTCCCGACGAACCTTGTTGGCCTGTCGCTGGGTCAAGGCCTTGGGTTTGCGGTCTTCGTAGGGATTGACGTTGGCCTTGAAATCCACCCGCAGCGGTGTGCCTGCCAGATCGAAGGCTTTGCGATAGGTGTTTTCCAGATAGCGCTTGTAATCCGGGCTGATGCCTTCCAGGTGGTTGCCATGCACCACTATGACGGGGGGATTGCTGCCACCCTGGTGGGCATATTTAGGCTTCGGGCGGAACAGGCCGGACTTGGGCGGCTGATGCTGGGCCACGGCCTCGTGGAGTATTTTGGACAGCCGGGGAGTGGAAAGCTTGGCAAAAGCGGCGGCATAGGCCTCATCCACAGATTTCAGTACGCCACCGATGCCCTGCCCGTGGAGGGCAGAGATGAAATGGAAGCGGGCGAAACCCAAAAACTCCATGCGCCGGCCCAGTTCCCGCTTCACCTGCTCCCGCTGGTAACTGTCCAGGCCGTCCCATTTGTTGATGGCCACCACCATGGCCCGGCCAGCCTCCAGCACAAAGCCTGCCAGATGGGCGTCCTGGTCGCTGATCTGCTGGTGGGCATCTAACACCAGGACTACCACATTGGCGTCCTCGATAGCCTGGAGGGTCTTCACCACAGAGAACTTTTCCACAGCTTCGAATACCTTGCCCTTGCGGCGTACTCCGGCGGTGTCGATAAGGGTGTAGGGCTTGCCCCCCTTCTCGAAATCCACGTAGATGGAATCCCGGGTGGTGCCCGGCTGGTCAAAGGCGATGACCCGATCCTCCCCCACCAAGGCGTTCACCAGGGTGGATTTGCCCACGTTGGGCCGGCCTACGATGGCGATCTTGGGGTGGGAGTCCCCGGCGACCTCTTCCTCCTCATCACCGAAGGGCTCCAGAGCCAGGTCCATAAGCTCCCGCACCCCCTCACCATGGGCACCGGAGATGGCAACGGGATCCCCCAGGCCCAGCTCATGGAATTCGGCGCACACCACACCAGAATTCATGCCTTCGGCCTTGTTGACCGCCACGAAGACTGGGGTACCCGTGCGTCGCAGGCGATCGGCGATGATCTTGTCCTGGGGTGTGACCCCGGAGCGGCCATCAACCAAGAAGATGATCACGTCCCCTTCGTCCACGGCCTGGAGGGTTTGCTTGGCCATTTCCGCAAGAATGCCCGTATCCACCACCGGCTCGAAGCCGCCGGTGTCCACCACCAGATAGGGCTTTCCCCCAACCCGGCCATGGCCGTAGTGGCGGTCCCGGGTAAGACCGGGCAAATCATGGACCAGTGCATCCCGGGTCTTGGTCAGCCGGTTGAACAGGGTGGACTTGCCGACATTGGGGCGGCCGACCAGGACGACGGTGGGTTTCATGGTGTGTGCGGGCAGCGGAATCGGAGTGGGTCCGCCGCCCTGGTTCCTTACTCGATCTTGAGGGCCTGCACGGCCCCATTGCCGGTCTGGACGACCAGTCCGGCCCGCAGGGGCAACATCACCCCGGAAATGGCACTGCCATCGGTGGCGATACGGGCTGCGAAGGCCCCTTCATCCACCGTAAGGAGATGAACGTACCCCTGATAATCTCCCACCGCCACGAAACGCCCGGCCACCGCCACCGGGCTGGACAGACGCCGATCCCGCAATTTGTCCTGTTTCCAGGGATTCGTGCCCCGCTGCTTGTCGAAGGCCAGCACGGCGCCCATTTCGTCCGCAACGTAAACCAGGCGCTCGTCCATGGCCACACCTCGCAGGGCGGAGATGTCCCGGGCCCAGATGCCCGCCCCCCGGGTCGTATCGAAGCAGGCCACCCGCCCCTGATAGGCAGCAGCGCACAGGCGCCGGTCATCCAGGGCCATAGGACCGGCCACGTCCGCAATGCGCTCCAGTTCCGTCGCACCCCGGGGCAGGGCTACATTGCCTTCCCAAAGGGGGGCACCGTTGTTCAGGGCCAGGGCGGAAAGCCGCCCCCCTGCATGGCCCACATAGAGGGCATCCTTGCCCAGCAGCAGATGGCTCTGCTCCCGCAGGGTCAGGGCCGGCAGGCGGCGCGTAGCCACCCAGCGTACCTGTCCGCTGGCACTGTCCAAGGCATGCACGCTGCCATCGTTGGTACGTACTGCCACCAGGCCGTTGGTGGCCACGGGGGGAATCAGCACCTCGCCGGTTAATTTGGCCTTCCAGGCACTGCTGCCGTCCTTGGCATTGAGGGCCAGTACCTCACCTTTCGGGGTACCGACCAACACCAGCCCCTCGCCCACTCCCACGCCTGCAGACAGCGCCTGGCCGGTTTCCGCCCGCCAGAGTTCCTTGCCGGAGGCCAGGTCCAGCTTCACCAGCCGGCCATCCTGGCCAGCGGCGTAGACGGCCTGGCCATCCGTGGCGGGGGAAAAGACATAGGGCCCAGAGGCCCCCACCCGGGCTTCCCAGGCCCGGGTCAACCCCACGCTGGCCTTGAAAGACACCAGGTCGGCAGGCTTGACCGCCGGCTTGCCGGAGGAACCGAACCAGGAACTGACCGTGGAACACCCGCCCAGGCCCAGGACCAGGGAAATAAGCAAACCACTCAACCAGGCTTTGGATCTCACATCAACCTCCCAGGGCATCCAGGCGCATTTCCACGAGGGGCTTGAGGGAGCTCTTGTCCCCCAGCTTTTCCACAGCCAGCTTGTAGGCCGCCCGAGCGTCATCGCTCTTGCCCTGGGCCAACAGTACATCGCCCTTGAGCTGGGCCGCCAAACCTTCAAAAGCTGGTTTGAAAGGCTCATTCAGCAGGGCCAGTGCACCAGCCAGATCCTGGGCTTCGAACTTGAGGGCGGCCAGGCGCAAGCGCGCCAACTGGGCGGTACCCTCGTCCTTGGCATGTTCCAGGGCGTATTCATACTGGGCCAGGGCACTCTTCATGTCCTGGGCCTCGTAGCTGATCCTGCCCGCCAACCAGGCCGCCGGGGCGGCATAGCCAGTGCGACCGTGGTTTTCCATGATTCGGGCGGCTGCATCCTTGGCCTGCTTGGAATCGTTCATGGCCATGGCCTGGACCGCTTGGTCGAAGGCCATGGACGCCTCGGCCATCTGGTTACGATTCCATGTATCCCAGGCGCGCCAGCCGGCCACGGCGGCCAGGAACAGGGTCACGCCCCAGATCACCTTGTTGCCATTGGCTTTCCACCAGGCTTTCGCCTCGTCAAGTTTTTCCTGCTCTTCCAGATCAAACGCCATCTCACATACCTTTCAAAATAGCTGCTGCCGCCCCCGGGGCGAGGCGGCGCTGCTCGCCTTCTCCTCGCAAGGGCTTCAAGGAAATCTCGCCGCTGGCGGCCTCATCGTCACCGATGATGGCCGCGAAGCGGGCGCCGCTGGCGTCAGCCTTCTTCATCTGGGCCTTGAAACTGCCGCCGCCGCCATGAACTACCACGTTCAGGCCTTCGTCCCGCAGATTTTCAGCTGCCGTCATGGCAAAGCGGCCTGCCGCCTCGCCCACGTTCACCACGTAAACGTCCGGACCCAGGGCATCGGGTACCAGATTGGCTTCGCGCATCATCACCAGCAGACGTTCAACCCCCATGGCGTAACCACAGGCTGGGGCGGGCTTGCCCCCCAGCTGGGCAACAAGGCCGTCGTAACGGCCTCCTGCGCAGACTGTGCCCTGGGAGCCCAGGCGGTCGGTCACCCACTCGAAAACGGTGAAGTTGTAGTAGTCCAGTCCCCGCACCAGCCGTGGGTTCACCGTATAGGCAATGCCAGCGGCATCCAGTCCTTGTTTTACAGCCTCAAAATGGGCCCGGGCGTCCTCGTCCAGTTCATCCATGAGACGGGGAGCGCCCTCCACCAGGCCCTGCATGGCCGGGTTCTTGGTATCCAGGATGCGCAGGGGGTTGCTGTGCAGGCGCCGTCTGGCATCTTCGTCCAGTTCGGCTTCGTGGGCCTGGAAGTAGTCGATGAGCTTTTGCCGGTGGCGGGCCCGGGATTCGGCGCCTCCCAGGGAGTTGATCTCCAGGCGGATGAATTCCCCCAGCCCCAGGTGCCGCCACAGGCGGGCGGTCATGAGCAGATGTTCGATGTCCAGGTCCGGGCCGGCGAAGCCCAGGGCCTCGACGCCCACCTGATGGAACTGGCGATAGCGCCCCTTCTGGGGACGCTCATGGCGGAACATGGGCCCCCGGTACCAAAGCCGCTTGCCGCCATCGAACAGGAGGTTGTGCTCGATGGCCGCACGCACGGCGGAGGCAGTGCCTTCCGGGCGCAGGGTGAGGGATTCGCCATTGAGTTCGTCGACGAAGGTGTACATCTCCTTCTCGACGATGTCGGTTACCTCGCCGATGGCCCGCTTGAACAGCCCGGTGTGTTCCAGGATGGGCGTGCGCATCTCGGTGTAGCCATACTGGTCCAGCCAGTCTTCCACCAGGGTTTCAAAATGCCGCCAGAGGACGGCGTCGGCGGGCAGGATGTCGTTCATGCCCCGCACGGCACGGAGTTGATTGCTCATTGACTGGCAGGCAGCGGGTTGCGGGTAACAGTAGCCATGAGACACCACGCCGTAGGCGCATGGACTCGAGCTACAGACTACCGGCTACAAGCTACTCACTCCTTCCATAGGTTCGTTTCACGTAATTCTCGACGATGGTCTGGAATTCCTCGGCGATGTGATCGCCCTTGAGGGTAACGGTCTTTTCGCCGTCTTCGTAGACCGGTGCCACGGGGGTTTCGTTGGTGCCCGGCAGGGAAATGCCCACATTGGCATGCTTGCTTTCCCCAGGACCATTCACCACGCAGCCCATGACGGCCACGCTCATGTTTTCCACCCCGGCGTACTGGGCCCGCCAGACCGGCATCTGGGCCCGCAACCAGGCCTGGATCTTCTGGGCCAGCTCCTGGAAATAGGTGGAGGTGGTGCGGCCGCAGCCGGGACAGGCGGTCACCAGGGGGGTAAAGGAGCGGATCCCCAGGGTCTGGAGGATTTCCTGGGCTACCTGGACTTCCGTGGTGCGGGATTCGCCGGGCTGGGGGGTGAGGGACACACGGATGGTGTCGCCAATGCCTTCCCGCAACAGCACCGCCAGGGCGGCCGTGGAGGCGACGATGCCCTTGCTGCCCATGCCCGCCTCGGTGAGGCCCAGATGCAGGGCGTAGTCACTGCGGCTCGCCAGGTCCTGGTAGACGTTGATCAGGTCGTTCACGCCGGACAGCTTGCAGGACAGGATAATGCGATCCGCCCCCAGGCCCAGTTCCTCGGCCCGCTTGGCGGAATCCAGGGCCGAGACGATGAGAGCGTGGCGCATCACCGCTTCCGGCTCCAGGGGCGTGGGACGCCGGGCGTTGTCATCCATCATGCGGGCCAGCAGCTCCTGGTCCAGGCTGCCCCAGTTGACGCCAATGCGCACGGCCTTGCCGTAACGGGCCGCCGCCTCCACCAGCACGGCGAACTGTTCGTCCTTCTTCGCGCCCCGGCCCACGTTGCCGGGGTTGATGCGCAGCTTGGCCAGGGCCTGGGCACACTCGGGCACGGCCTTGATCAGCCGGTGGCCGTTGAAATGGAAATCCCCCACCAGGGGCACGTTGCATCCCAGGGCATCCAGCTTTTCCCGGATGACCGGCACGGCCCGGGCCGCTTCTTCCGTATTGACGGTGATGCGCACCAGCTCAGAGCCGGCCTGCCAGAGTTGATGGGTCTGAGCCACGGTGGCGGCCACGTCGGCGGTATCCGTGTTGGTCATGGATTGCACCACCACCGGGGCACCACCGCCGACGGGCACATGTCCTACCAGAACCCGGCGCGTGGGCCGGCGAATGATCGAATGGGGCATGTTCATTCCAGTGTCAGCCGGGCGACTTTCTGGCCGATGAAGGGAGCCAGGTCGATGACGCGCCCGTCATAGGAAAGAGTAACCTGGGCGGCTTCGCCCACCACGAGCCGGAAGGGGGCTTCTCCGGAGATAGCATCGCTGCCACCTGCCCGGACCAGCTTGGAGAAACGCTTGCCCTTGCCGTCCACCACCTGGATCCAGGCATCCTGGGAGGCGGTGAAACGCAGCACATGGGTACCCCGAGCGGAAGATTCCGCAGCAGGTGGGCTGGCGGGCCGAACAGCCTCCATAGGCGGTTCCTGGACAGGTGCCACTGCCGGGGGAGGCAAAACGGGCGACGGGGCGCTGGGTGCCGGATTCGGCCTGGCTGGGGCAACGGGAACTTCCACAGGTACGGAGGCTGCGGGCCCCGTGGCCGCAGCGGAAAGCGCGGCGTCCGTGGACGGCCCGGGAGCCGGGGCCTTGGGTAGGTCAAGGGGCAACGCAACTTCGTTCTTGGGTTCTTCGGCGGCGGTTCCAGGAGTGGCCGCCGCACTCTGTTCAACGGTCTCAGGAACGAATGCCACCTCCCCCTGCCGCAGCCAGTGGTAAAGCAGGGCGACGATAGCGACAAACAAGATGAATCCCAGCAGCGGGATCAGCAGCCACTTACGCAGGCTGCCAGACCCAATGGCCACACCTTCACTGGGAGCAGTGATCGTGGCGGACACGGTCGCTTCCGCATCGATGGTGGTGACCAAATCGTTGGGATTCAGACCCACCAGGCGGGCATAGTTGCGCACAAATCCGCGCAGAAAAACTTCGCCGGGCAGATGGGCTGCGTCTTCAGCTTCCATGGCCTCCACCTGCCGGGTGGTCAGCTTCAGCTTTGCCGCCACCTCGGCAATGCTCAGGCCCTGGTCTTCCCGGGCCTTGGCCAGTTGCGCCCCGTAGCCGGGGTGCAGAATTTCTCTCATCAATGGACTCCTAGCTGGTCATACTGGCCCATGATCAACCACTGGGTTTGCATGGCTTCCGGATAGCGCCGGCGCAACTGTGCCTCATAGCTGGCCTCCGCCGACCGGTCCCCCAGCATGCGTTCCGCGCGTATGCCCAGCCACAGAGCCTGGGCACTCAAATCCCCCCGTTCCGCGAGACGCTGGAGCTTGATGCGGGAGGCCAGGTAGCGTCCCTGACGAAAATCCACGTCCGCCATTGCCTGAATGGCCATGGGCAGGTCCGGGGCATAGCGCAGGGCCCGGGTTAGATAGCGTTCAGCCCCTTCCACATCCCCCTTGCGCAGGCTGCATGCGCCCGCATTGGCCAGAGCCTTCTCCGGCGTGGAATAGAGGGGGTTCTTCAAGGCCGATTCGAAGTAGCCCAGGCCCTCGTCGGCACGGCCTTTCTGGCACAGGTAATGGCCGAAGTTGTTGCGTGCCTCGGAAAAATCCGGTTGCAGGGAAATGGCCTTGCGGAAAGCCTCCTCCGCCTGCTTGTCCTCCCGCAATTCCGCCCGTACAAGGGCAAGCACGCCATAGGCCGGCGCATAGGAAGCGTCGGATTCGAACACCATGTTCAACTCGCTCAAGGCGATGCCGTACTGGCCCCGGGCGTAGTAACCCGCCGCCAGTTCTGTATGGATGCGGGCCCGGGCGTTCTCGGCACCGCCCATGGTGGATACGGACGGCTGGGCGCCCCCTGCCCCGCCTGAATCCCCAGGCCCGTTGGCGGCGCAACCGGCCACGCCCAGACAAAGTACCAGCGAGAGTGTATGCAGGGATTTCATGCCGTAAGCTCCATGCGCCGGACCACCCGGCGGGATTTGTCTTCCACCTGGCCGGCCAACTGGCCACAGGCTGCATCGATATCATCGCCGCGGGTCTTACGGGTGGTAGAGATCACCCCCGCCGCCATCAGCCGCTGGGCAAAACGCCGCACCACCTCGGCGGTAGAACGTTGAAACCCGGAGTCCGGGAAGGGGTTGAAGGGAATCAGGTTGAACTTGCAGGGCACGTCCCGGGTGAGCTCCAGCAACTGCTCCGCGTGTTCCAACTGGTCATTCACCCCAGCCAGCATGACGTATTCGAAGGTGATGAAATCACGGGGGGCACGATCCAGATAACGCTGGCAGGCCGCCATGAGTTCCTTCAGGGGGTACTTGCGGTTGATGGGCACCAGCTGGTCCCGCAAGGCATCATTCGGGGCATGCAGGGACACGGCCAGGGCCACGGGCTGGGCCTCCCGCAGGCGATCCATCGCCGGCACGATGCCGGAGGTGGACACCGTCACCCGCCGGCGGGACAGGCCATAAGCGTGGTCATCCAGCATCAGGGATACAGCGGTCACGGTATTGTCGAAATTGAGCAGGGGTTCCCCCATGCCCATGAGTACCACGTTGGAAATCAGGCGCTCCCCTTTCGGGTCCCGGCCCAGGGCCTTGTTGGCCCACCACAGCTGGCCAATGATCTCCGCCACTTCCAGGTTGCGGTTGAACCCCTGGCGGCCGGTGGAACAGAAGGCGCATTCCAGGGCACAGCCCACCTGGGTGGACACGCAAAGGGTGCCGCGACCGCTCTCAGGAATGAAGACGGTCTCGACCCGGTTATTGGGCCCCACCTCCAGCAACCACTTGCGGGTGCCATCATCGGACACCTGTTCGTGGACCAGCCGGGGCGGGCGGATTTCCGCCACCTCGGGCAGCTTGGCCCGCAGGGACTTGGCCAGATCCGTCATCCCCTCGAAATCCTCCACTCCGTACTGATGCAGCCACTTCAGCACCTGACGGGCGCGGAAGGGCTTCTCCCCCAGTTCAGCGAGGAAAAGGGTGAGTCCGGGCAGATCGAAATCGAGGAGATTGGGTCGGGTCAAGCGGTGCTCAGAGAGGACTCGGAATCAGCGAGAGAAGATCTCGCAGGAGGGGAAGAAATAGGCGATTTCCACAGCTGCCGTTTCAGGGGCGTCGGAACCATGCACCGCATTGGCATCGATGCTCTGGGCGAAATCGGCACGGATGGTTCCCGCTGCGGCCTTCTTCGGATCGGTGGCGCCCATCAGCTCCCGGTTCTTGGCGATGGCGTCCTCGCCTTCCAGCACCTGGATCATCACCGGGCCAGACATCATGAAATCCACCAGATCCTTGAAGAAGGGGCGCTCCTTGTGGACGGCGTAGAAGCCTTCGGCTTCCGTGCGGGACAGCCAGGCCATCTTGGCGGCGACGATCTTCAGGCCATTGGTTTCGAAACGGGAATAGATCTTGCCGATCACGTCCTTGGCCACGGCATCGGGTTTGATGATGGAAAGCGTGCGTTGGATAGCCACGTTGAATTTCTCCGGTAGGATTTATGGGTGGAAAGCGCTTGAATTCACGCAAAAAAGCGCACGCAAGGTACCACGAAACGCCCCTAAAATAAAGGCAACGGCCTGCTTCGGGCCCCTCGCGAGGAGACATGAATGGCGGCTGAAAATGACCTGCCGGACAGTGAAGATGTAAAGAAAAAAGCCCTCGTCCGGCTGACCGTTGCCGGTCTGGTTACTGCCGCCGCCCTTGGTGGCTTGTGGCTGCTGGACCACGACAAGCCCGCCCCCGCGACCCAGCCAGCGGCCCAACCTACGCCAGCCCCCATCCGGGCTGCCGACCCCCAGCCCGCGACACCTCCGCCAAGCCTGGATCAGGCAGCGGACGCCACGCTGCCCCTGGAAGACGATGCCCTGCCTGAACCGCCGGCCATGGAAGGCACGGAGGCTGCCACCGTCCCCTCACCTGGACAGGAACCCGGATCTGCGCTCCGTTCCCCGCCGCCGCCGCCCCGAGTAACCAACACGCCAACGGTGCCGCCCCGTCCGGCCGCATCCCCCCGTCCGGATGTGGTCTCCGCTCTGCCAGCGACCGCCACCCCAGCACCGGGCCTGCCTCCAGTCCCGCCCCGGTTTCCTCCGCCGGGATCAGGCAACCTTGTGGTGCAGATGGGCGTTTTCAGCGAACCGGCCCGGGCAGAAGAGCTGGTACAGAGACTGCGTAAGCAGGGCATCAGCGCCCGCATGGAAACCCGAGTCTACGTGGGCCCCTTCCTGAACCGTCAGGAGGCCGACAAGGCCCGCGAGGAAATGAAGCGCCTGGGTCTGGATGGCCTGATCACCACGGCGGCGCCCAAGAAATGACCCAGCCGGGTGCTCCTGGGAGAGCCAGGCCCTCGGCCGTGGGGCCCACCCCCCCCACCCAGGCGATCCGTCCCTCCACTTCCAGAACCGGCAGCCAGGGACGCTGCCAGGCGGGAACAGCCCTCTCCCGGAGTACATCCTTCAGGGGCCGACGCAGCCTGGCGCTACTTATCCCCACCCGGTCCCCACCCCGCCGGTGACGCACCCGGACCGGGCCGCCATCCAGGGCCACCCTCGGCCCCCTATCAGGTCCCGTGCCTGACTCCGGCCGGAAATGCAGAGACCCAGCCGGTCCCAGATCAAGCCGGGATTCCCCCTGCCAGGACAAGTCCAGGACCGGCGGTGGCGCCAAGACATGCCGGGGTACCAGCTCCACCCACCCCCCCCCCCGCACCAGACTAACGGAGCCGAAATCCGTGCGCACACCGGTATGGGAGGCCGCCTCGCGCAATTGGCGGTCGGCCTCCGTCAAGGCGCCCAGTCGCAGTCGCCCGCCAGCCTGTTCGATGCACCAGCGCAGCAGATTTCGGGCCCGGGGTTCACTCAAGGCTCGCCAGCGGGCAAGAGAGAGACGTCCATCCAGGATCACCTCTCGGGCATCGTCCCGAGCCAGGCAATCCAGCAGGCCGGCGGCCTCGGCAAACTGCCCTGCCGCCCGAGCCAGTCCCCGGGTCAGCCCTGGCAGAGCTTGTTCCAGGCTGGGCATGAGCGTATGCCGCAGCAGGTTGCGAGTCAGCCCCTGGTCCTGATTGCTCTCGTCTTCCACCCAGGCCAGGCCCCGGCTTTTCGCATAAGCCAGCAAATGTGCCCTGTCGAGGGCCAGGAGGGGGCGCAGGAGCAGCACGCCCGGCACCAGTTCCCGGGCTTCCGGCATGGCTGCCATGCCCCGCAGGGTGCCCCCTCGCTCCAGTTGCAGCAAGACAGTTTCCGCTTGGTCATCCTGATGATGGGCCAGGGCGACCGCGTCCACGCCCACCCTGGCAAAGACCTGGTAACGGGCCTTGCGCGCAGCGGCTTCCAGGCCATCGCCAACACGGTTTACCTGCACCCGTTCGATACGCAGTGGAACACCCAGGGCATCGCAGGTGGCTTGGCAATGATCAGCCCAGGCATCTGCCCGGGGCGACAAACCATGGTGAACATGCAGGGCGGACAGGCGGAAACCCCGACCTTCCCGAGCCAGCGCCGCCAAGGCATGAAGCAGCACAGTGGAATCCAGGCCACCGGAATAGGCCACCGCCAGGCGGGCATCCGGCGGCAGGTGCCTGGCAAGGCAGGCGGCGCTCAGGCCGCCTGGATCAGGCCCGCCCTTCCTTGAACTTGCCATAGCCCATGAGACGGGCGTAGCGGTCGTTTAGCAGGGCATTGAGGGGCCGGTCGCGGACTTCATGCAAGGCGTCGGAAAGGGCGGCCCGCAGGTTATCCATCATGGCCTCGGGTTCCCGGTGAGCACCGCCGACGGGCTCGCTCACCACCTGATCCACCAGGCCCAGGGTTTTCAGACGGGCGGCCGTGATGCCCAGGGTTTCTGCTGCCAGGGATGCCTTGTCGGCGCTTTTCCAGAGGATAGACGCACAACCTTCAGGAGAAATGACCGAGTAGGTGGCGTACTGGAGCATGAGGATCCGGTCGCCCACGCCGATAGCCAGTGCACCGCCGGAGCCACCCTCGCCGATGACGGTGCAGATGATCGGAGTCTTCAGTTCGGACATGGCGTAGAGGTTACGGGCGATGGCCTCGCTCTGACCCCGTTCCTCGGCGCCGATGCCCGGATAGGCCCCGGGGGTGTCGATGAAGGTCAACACCGGCATGCGGAATTTTTCCGCCATGTGCATCATGCGCAGGGCCTTACGGTAGCCCTCGGGCCGGGGCATGCCGAAGTTGCGGTACTGGCGCTCTTTCACGTCCCGTCCCTTCTGGTGCCCCATGACCATCACGGGCTCGCCGGCTAAACGGGCCACCCCGCAGACGATGGCCGGGTCGTCGGCAAACGCCCGGTCACCGTGCAGTTCCTCGAACTCGGTAAACAGGCTCTGAATGTAATCCAGGGTGTAGGGGCGCTGGGGGTGGCGGGCGACCTGGGATATCTGCCAGGCGTTAAGCTTGCCGTAGATCTGTTTGGTGAGGGTCGCGCTCTTCTTGCGCAAACGCTCGATTTCCTCGGAAATGTCCAGGCCGGGGTCGCCCTGTACCTCGGACAACTCCTCGATCTTGGCCTCAAGCTCGGCGATGGGCTGCTCGAAGTCTAGAAAGGTCACTTTCATGGGCAATGGGCCTCGATGTGAACGGCAGATAGAAACGGTCTCAATGGTGATGGCCATGGGGCCCGTGCACGTGACCGTGGGCCACTTCCTCGGGCAGCGCCTCGCGCACGGATTCCACCTTGCAGCGCAGGCGCAGGGACTGGCCTGCCAAGGGATGGTTGCCGTCCACCACAACCTTGCCGTCGGCGATGTCCGTGACGGTATAGACCATGTGGTGGTGGCCGTCTTCGCTGGCGCCTTCCAGTTGCATGCCTATTGCCACGTTTTCCGGGAACAGATGGGCCGGCTCCACCCGCACCAGTTCGGCATCGTATTCTCCAAAGGCGTCATCGGGCTCCAGTACCAGATCCAGGGTCGCGCCGGTTGACTGGCCCTCCAGGGCTTCTTCCACCTTAGGGAAAATACCGTCATAGCCGCCGTGGAGGTAGGCGGCCGGCGTATCGGTTGAGGCTTCCTCAAGCAACTCACCCGCCATTGAAGTGAGTTGATAGGTCAGGGTGACCACGGTGTCTTTGGCGATCTGCATGTCACAGCTCCCGTACAAGTTGCAGGATTTCGGCCGCATGGCCTTTGGCGTTCACGCCGTAAAGGGCGTGGCGCACCACCCCCTGCTTGTCGATGACGAACGTGGAACGGATCACCCCTTCCCGCATGACGCCATCCACTTCCCGGTTGGCCAGCACCCCGTAGGCCCGGCAGGCAATGCCGTCCTTGTCTGCCAGCAGGCGCACGCTGATACCGTGCTTGTCCCGGAAAACACCATGGCGAATGCAATCGTCCCGGGAAACACCGAATACCACCGTGTCCAGGCGGGCAAAGTCCACCTCCAGGTCGCTAAACTCGATCGCTTCCGCGGTACAGCCCGGCGTATCATCCCGCACGTAGAAATACAGGACCACGTGGCTTGGCTGGTCGCCCTGGCAGTAGTCGGCCAAGCGCACGATGTTCATGTCCGCATCCGGCAGTTCAAAATCCGGCGCGCGGTCACCCGCCTTGATGGCGCCTTCGTTCTGCATCTCAACTCCTCATCTCACAGGCCGCGGCATTATATGAGCAAAGCCCCCTCCCATACCCCCCGCTTTTCCATGGCGGACTTCTCCCTCAAACAATTTTTGGGAGGACTGAGCCCCGACCGCTTCCTGGCGGAATACTGGCAGAAAAAACCCCTGCTCATACGCCAGGCCCTGCCGGGCTTCGGCCGCTGGCTGACCCCGGAAAGCCTGCGCCAGCTGGCCGGCTACGAAGATGCGGAAAGCCGCCTGGTGCAATTCAAGCGGGGACGCTGGCACTTGCGCCATGGGCCTTTCGAGTCGTCTGCGCTGGATGCCTTGCCGGCCAGGAACTGGAGCCTGTTGGTATCCGGGGTCAATCACTTCCTCACGGAGGGCGACGAACTTCTCAATGCCTTTGATTTCGTGCCCCGGGCCCGCCTGGACGACCTCATGGTCAGCCTGGCACCGGCCGGTGGCGGCGTGGGACCCCATTTCGATTCCTACGATGTGTTCCTGATCCAGGGACTTGGGCGGCGACGCTGGGAAATCAGCGATCAGCCGGATCTGCGGCTGATGGAAGGTGTCCCCCTGCGCATCCTGGAGAATTTCCAGGCCACCCAGTCCTGGGAACTGGAACCCGGGGACATGCTCTACCTGCCACCCAAGTATGCCCACAACGGCGTGGCCCTGGACACCTGCATGACCTGGTCTGTAGGCTTCCGCGCCCCGAAGCGGGAAGAGGTGGTGAGCCAGTTTTTCGCCTACATGCAGGATCAGGTCCAAATGCCGGGCATATACTCAGACCCGGGCCTCAAACGCCCGCGCCATGCCGGCGAGCTGCCCGCTAGCATGCTGGAATGGGCGGTAGAAGCCATCCGGGAATGCGCCTGGGACGATAGAACCATAGAAGACTTCCTGGGACGCTACCTGAGCGAACCCAAGGCCCATGTCTTTTTCGACCCGCCCGAGAAAGCCTTGTCGCGCAAGGCTTTTGCTGCACGGATCCTCAAAAAAGGGCTGCGACTTGATCCCCGCAGCCAGTTGCTGTTTCGTTCCAGCCGGTATTATCTGAACGGCGAATCCGTTCGCGTGCCCAAGGAAATGCCCCACCTTGGCCGCCAGATGGCTGATCACCGCTGTCTGCCTGCAGGCCACTACCCGGACAACTGGCTGGACACCTTTTACGACTGGTACCGTAGCGGCTACTTAATTATTTGATACAAAACCGTTTATCACAAACAAAAACCAAAAAAAAAAGTCCATGCCGATGGGACAACCTCTAGCAAAAAAACAAGCATTTGCTAGAATTTTTCGCGTCGATCGGCTGGCTTTGCTGGTCGATAGATTTTGATCGATCAACTTTATCGTCTTAAGGGAATACCCAAATGAAATACTCCGTGCTGTTCGCTGCCCTGCTGGCCATCGGTCTGTCTGCTTGCGGCAAGCAAGAAGAAGCTCCCGCTCCCGAAGCTGCTGCTCCCGCCATGGAAGCTCCCGCTCCTGCTGCCCCCGCTGACGCTGCTGCTGCTCCCGCTGATGCTGCTGCTCCCGCTGACGCTGCTGCCGCTCCTGCTGATGCTGCTGCTCCCGCTGACGCTGCTGCTCCCGCTGCTCCCGCCGCTGGCAATTAATCAGCCAACGCATGAAAAAGCCGGCCTTCGGGCCGGCTTTTTTATTTCCGGCTCTGGTATTCAGGACTCACCGAGTTGCCGGAGTTTCGACACTCTTGTCAGGCATTCCGATACTCGGCAGCAAGAACCTCTTGGCAAAGAAATAATAACTCATTGATATATATAAATATTTAAAGCGGGCACGATCCATGCACGAGGGATTCCAAAACGTTTGGAGATTCCCGTGAATAAAAAACTTCTAATCGCCTCCCTGTGCATGAGTCCTTTGCTGCTCGTCAGCCAGGCCCAGGCCATCGTCATCGACGGCAACCTGTCCGACTGGGGCGTCACCCAGGGCACAGGCGCTGCGGGCTGGATACCCACTGCCGGTATCGAGCACACCATCGAAGACCAAAACACCGCAAAGCTGGACCCCGGTTACGGTGGACAGGCCTACGATGCGGAAGCCCTCTATGCCAAGGTCCTCGGAAACACTCTCTACATTGCCCTGGCCACAGGCCACAATCCCAATACCATCCACAATCCTTCTGCCAACAGCTACGGCGCCGGGGACTTTGCCATCGATTTCGGCAAGGATGGCAGCTACGAGGTGGGCATCAATTTCCAGCACATGACCCTCAACGGCAAGGAAACCTTTGGCGTTGAAGGCGGGGTCTACAACAACGTCCAGTGGGCCCTTGGCCTCTGGGACGCGAACGGCAATCACAACCCCGGCAATCCTGACCCTTTGCATCCCACCCATCTGCTGGATGGAGATCTGCTGGGCATGGCGACCCTGGCCTACACCACCACAGGTGCCACCGGCTACGGCCAGTGGAGCGGCCATAGGCATTATTTCTATGAAATCAGCCTCAATCTGGATCTACTGGATACCGCCGGCTGGGATGGCGACCCCTTCAACATCCACTGGACCCAGAACTGCGCCAACGACAGCATCATCGTGGACCCCCCCGGTGGCGCTGCCGTCCCTGAACCCGCCACCCTGGCCCTGATACCCTTGGGTCTGCTGGGCATGCTGGCCCTGCGGCGGCGCAAGTCAGCCTAAGCGGGCCTCGATCCGCCGCACCGCTTCCTGGATCCGCTCCAGGGAAGTGGTGTAGGCAAAGCGGACATGCCGGTCTGCCCCATGGGCACCGAAATCCGTGCCGGGGGTGACCGCCACCCCGATCTCATTCAGCCAGTCGGCGGCCAGGGCTTCAGCGCCCTGCCCCAGACGGTGGATATCCGCATAGAGATAAAACGCCCCGTCCGGGGTCACGGGGATATCCAGCCCCAGACCCCGCAATCGAGGGGCTAACCAGTCCCGTCGGGACTTCAACGCCAGTCTGGCCTCTTCCAACAAGGGCCGGATATCGTCAGACAAGGCGGTGAGGGCGGCATGCTGGGCCACCGTGGACGGGGCCAGAAAAAGATTCTGGGCCAGCCGATCCAGGGCCGGGATCATTTCCCGGGGCGCCAGCATCCAGCCAAGACGCCAGCCGGTCATGAGGAAGTACTTCGAGAAGCTGTTGATCACCACCACGTCTTCACCCAAAGCAGCAGCAGTGGACGGCACGGCCTCGTACACCAGGGCGTGGTAGATCTCGTCCACCAGCAGCACGCCCCCCTTCTCCCGCACCAGGGCGTGGATCGCTGCCAGTTCCCTGGGGGCGGTCAGGGTGCCGGTCGGATTGCCGGGATTGGCCAGAAGCACGCCCTTGGTGCGAGGCCCCCAGGCTTGCGCCACCTGCTCCGCCGTCAACTGGAAGCGGGATTCCGGGCCCACGGGAATGCCCACCGCCCGGGCTTCCACCAGGCGGGCGAAATGGCGGTTGCAGGGATAGCCCGGGTCCGCCATCAACACTTCGTCGCCGGGGTCGAACAGTGCCGCCATGGCCAGCAACAGGGCCCCGGAAGCCCCCGGGGTCACGCACACCCGCTCCGCCTCCAGGGCCACGCCATGCTGGCGGCTGTAATGCTCGGCAATGGCCTGGCGCAGCTCGGGCAGCCCCAGGGCCGGGGTGTAATGGGTCGCCCCCCGGGCCAAGGCCGCCCGACCCGCTTCGATGATGGGGGCCGGGGTGGGAAAATCCGGCTCGCCGATCTCCAGATGGATCACGTCCCGGCCCTGGGCCTCCAGGGCCCGGGCCTGGGACAGGATGGCCATGACCCGGAAGGGCTCAATCTCCCGGGCCCGCCGGGACAGGGGATACACGGCCCTCAGTCCAGATGGGCGTCGATGAATTCCCGCACGAAATGCTCCGGCTTGGCGCTATGGAACCGGGCCACCTCCTCGCCGTTCTTGAACAGCAGCACAGTGGGAAAGCCCCGGGCCCCGTAACGGCCCGCCAGCTTCATGTTGTCGTCCTCGTCCACTTCCACCTTGGCCATGCGCACCTTGCCGCCATAGCTTGGAATCACCTTCTGCAACACCGGCGACAGAAAATGGCAGGGACCGCACCACTCAGCCCACAGGTCCACCAGCACCAGATGCTGCTTTGAAGCTTCGATCACGTCCGCCTCGAAGTGATGCAGGTCCGTGTCGAAGATGCACTTGTCGCACACCTGGGCTTCGTGTTTGTGATCGTGGTACTGCAAGGTCATGGCGCTGCTCCGTAGGTTGCGTTGAGACGTTTCAGGGGATCCTGCCGGTAAAACCGGCGCATCTGTTCGTACACAGCCGGATAGGTTGCAGAAACCACTTCCGGCCATTCAAAAAAGTATTCAGACAACACGGCAAAGAACTCCGCCGGGCTTTCTGCTGCATAGGGGTCGATTTCCAGGTCAGCGTCATTTTCCATGGCATCGGCCCGTCGCGCCAAATCCTCGTAGGCAGAGGCAAAGGCCCGGCTCCATTCCCCCGCCACCATGTCGCCATGCAAAGGGGGCAAACCGTTCACCGCACCGCTGTTCATGTCCAGCTTGTGGGCGAACTCATGGATGATGACGTTGAAGCCCTCCAGCCAGCCGGAAGCCCGCACCGCGTCCAGGGACAGGATCAGAGGCCCGCCCTGCCAGGCCTCGCCGGCCCGCACATGGCTGTATTGATGCACCAGACCCATCTCGTCCGTCTCTTCTGCCTGGTGTACGAACTCGGCCGGGTACAGCACCACCTCCTTCCAGCCGTCGTACCAGTGGCTGCCCAGATGCAGGATGGGCAGGGCCGCCTGGGTGGCGATCAGGGCGATGTCTTCCCCGGTGGGTTCGGCGTCGCCAGCGGGCGTGAAGGCCTTGCCCTCCAGGAGCTGCCGGGCCAGATCCTGGAGGCGCGCCCGCTCAGGCCCGGACAAGCCAGCGAACAGGGGCCTCTCCAACGCCATGTGCCAGTCCGCCTCTCCGGGCCGGGCCACGGGCCGGGCCGGCGCAAACAGGGTGCTGAACAGCTTCATCATGGCCAGGATGCCGGCATGGAGCCTTGCCGAAAGTGGGGACGAGGCATTCTAGCGGTGGAGGTGGGAGAACAGGCGTCAAACACCGGGTTGCAGGGTCACGGGCACCTTGATTTTCGCCTTGTCCCGTAGCACCTCTACCTCAACTGTCTCGCCTACCTGGAAATCGTCCAGCCGGGCGATGAGCTTGCCCAGGGAGGCCACCGGCTTGCCGGCCACGCCGACGATGATGTCCCCGGGAATGATGCCGCCATCGCTGGCCAGGGTTGCGCCTTTCAGGCCGGCGGCTGCGGCAGCGGAACCTTCCATAACCCGCAGGATGACGACGCCTTCCACCCCTTCCAGTTCCACCAGGCGCTGGTTGATGCGCTCGTCCGCCTGGATGCCCAGGGTGGGGCGCAGGTACTTGCCGTCCTTGATGAGCTGGGGCACCACCCGGTTGACCGTGTCCACCGGCACGGCAAAACCGATGCCGGCGCTGGCACCGCTGGGGCTGTAGATGGCGGTGTTGATGCCGATGAGCCGACCGGCGGAATCCAGCAGGGGCCCGCCGGAATTGCCCGGGTTGATGGCCGCATCGGTCTGGATCAGGTGTTCGATCGTGGCCCCGCCATTGCGGCCATCGCCCCCCAGGGAGCGGTCCAGGGCGGAGACGATGCCGGTGGTCAGGGTCCAGTCCAGGCCGAAGGGATTGCCGATGGCAAAGACCTTCTGGCCCACCTTCAGGTCGGCGCTGGTGCCCAGGGGCACCGGCGGCGGCCGCTTGAAGCCCACGCCGATCTTCAGCACTGCAATGTCGTGGGCGGGCGAAGCCCCCACCAGACCGGCGCGGAAACTGCGTCCGTCCGCCAGTTTCACCGTGGCCTCGCTGGCGTTCTGGATGACGTGGTAGTTGGTGATGACATGGCCCGCGTCATCCCAGATGAAGCCGGAGCCCGTGCCCCGGGGCACGGAAAACACGTTGCGGGTCCAGAAGTCCCGCACCTCGGCCCGGGTAGTGATGAACACCACGGAATCCTTGGCGTTCTCGAACAGCCGGATGGTGGATGCCTCGTCAGCCGCCAGGTCCCCCCGGGCGGTCACGGCCCGGGGGGTGGCGTCCGGCCCGGGACGCAGCCACTGGCCGATGTCCGGCATCCCCCGCCAGATCATCAACAACAGGCCGGCGGCCAGAGTGACCCAGAACAGTCGCGACAGGAATCGATCCTGGTTTCCCATGAAACCCTCATAAAAATTTTTGCGGGAAGGTCGCCTAGGTGGGGACGCCTGGCACCTTCTCAAGGCCTTGAACTCCCGCCAGCCAGACCTACCTAGGGGCCATGGGCATCAGCTGATGCCCCTATCAACCCTCGGAGGAATGACCATGATGTACCGCACCCTGTTTCCCCGCGACCTGTTCTCGGAACTGGACCGCCTGCAACGGGAAATGCAGCAGTCCCAGGACTGGTCGCCCAGCATCCGTGGCCTGGCCCGGGGCTATCCGGCCCTGAATGTAGGCGCCTCGGCCGGCTCCGTGGACCTCTATGCCTTCGCCCCGGGTCTGGACCCGGCCACCCTGGACGTGCAGATCGAAAAGGGCGTGCTGACCATTGCCGGCGAACGCAAGCCCGACCCAGTCCCCGAGAAGGCGGCCGTGCACATCGACGAGCGCTTCGCCGGCGCCTTCCGGCGAGTGGTCACCCTGCCGGATGACGTAGACCCCGACGCCGTTAAAGCCCGATACCGGGATGGCGTACTGCACATCCGCGTACCCCGCCGGGCCGCAGCCCAACCCCGCCGCATTCACATACAGTAAGGAGCCCACCATGAAGGAACACAAGACCGAAGCCCACCGGGATGCCGCCCTCCTGCCCCCCGTGGACGTGGTGGAGGATGCCAGCGGCATCACCCTGTTCGCCGACCTGCCCGGCGTGCCCAAGGACAAGCTCCATCTCCAGGTGGACGTCGACACCCTCACCCTCGAAGGCGAGATCCACCTGGATGTGCCGGAAGGCATGGAATCCACCCATGCAGAGGTAGCCCTGCCCCGCTACCGACGGGTGTTCACCCTGTCCAAGGAGCTGGATAGCGGCAAGGTGGAGGCAGAGTTCAGCCAGGGCGTGCTTAAGCTGCGCATCCCCAAGGCGGAACATGCCCAGCCCCGCAAGGTGGAAGTCCAGGTAGTCTGAAGCGGCAGGGCGTAGCGACATGTGCCGCTCAACTCACTGGTAAGCTGCTAGCTCTGTATGAACGGCTGCCAGTAAGGCGCCGACTGTAGGTATCATCCCGGGTGGGATTCATTGTCCGGCGGACAGACCGCCCTTAGGGGCCAGAAGCGCCGGCTCTTGATATAAAGCAATAAACATAAAATCGCCGACCCGACCATGCCCTACCGCCATGTGCCTGACGCTCTGTGCCACGCCCCCCTCTTACCCAGGCGGGGATGGCGGCGTGCGCCGGCTTGGCTGGCAACGCTGTTGTGGGTGGCAATTCTGTCGTTACCGCTGACCGCCCGGGCCGAAGCCTTGAAATTCGGTGTGCTCAACCAGCAAAGTCCTATCCAGACCGCCGAACGCTGGAACCCCATCCTGCGCTATCTGAGTTCCAAAACCGGCATTCCCCTGAAACTGGTCATGGGCCCCACAGTGGAGGCCACGGACACTTTGATGGGGCAGGAGGCCTTCGACCTCATCTACACAAACCATAACTTCCAGACGGAATACGATGGCAAATATCGGGTTCTGGCCCGCTGGGCAGGAAAACCGGTGCATGGCGTCCTGGCCGTCCCTGAAGACAGCCCTTTGCAGTCCCTCAGGGATCTGGCAGGACAACTCGTGGCCTTCCCCTCGGCAGACGCCTTCCTGGCCTTTGCCGTGCCCCAGGTCGCCCTGAAGCAGGCAGGCATCGAGGTCAATGCCCTCTACGCCGGCAACCAGGAAGGCGCCATGGCCCAGCTCAAGGCCGGCCAGGTGGCGGCGGCAGCACTCAATTCCCGTTTCCTGACCTCCTACGCCCAGCGTGAAAAACTGCGCTATCGCTTGCTCTATCAATCGGAGCCATACCAGGAGTTGCCCGTTTTGATCCACCCCCGTGTGCCCATCCCCCAGGCAGAAGCCCTGCGCCATGCCCTGCTGGGCATGGCAAAGGACCCTGCAGCTGCCCCGGCCCTGGCCGCCGCCCGCACCGCCGGCTTCGAGGCGGCTATGGAAGCGGACTACGACAACGTCCGCCGTCTTTACAAGGCCATAGGCAAATGACCCGCGGCAGCCTGCGCCAGAGACTGTTCCTGGTGGTGGTGCTGTCTGTCATGTCCGTGTTCGTCCCCTACCTGGCCATCCAGATACTCAGCGACCTGGACATCGCCCGGGCCCGTACGGCCATTGTCACCCAGGACGTGGCCACCGCCACCGTCCCCCTGCTGAAAACCACCCTCATCACCGGGGATCTAGCCACTGCCCAGGAGACCCTGGACAACATCATGGCCCACGGCCAGTTCGACCGCCTGCGCCTGCTGGCCCCTCGTACCGGTCAAGTTCTGCTGGAAGGCCGCCCTGGCTGGCCAGCCGACACGGATCCCGTGCCGGCATGGTTCTCTACCTGGCTGGACATTCAGTTCGAAAGCCAATCCTTTCCCCTGGAAGTGGGAGGCACCACCTACGGCACCCTGGTTGCCGAACCCTCGGCCCGATTCCTGGTGGCGGACATCTGGCGTCAACTCTGGATCGCCCTCCCCCTCTGGCTGGCCGCCCTGGGCCTGGCCCTGGGGCTCATAAAGTTCACCCTGGGGCGCAGTCTGCGCCCCCTAGACGACCTGGCCCAGGCCGCCCATCGTCTGGGGGATGGCGATCTGGCCAGCCGGGCGCCTGTCAGCAACGTGCCGGAACTGGCCGAGACCGCCCGAGCCTTCAACCGCATGGCGGACAATCTGGCCGAAGCCCAGGACAAACTTGAGGAACGGGTCGAACAAGCGGTGCGGGACCTGAACAACCTGATCGCCCGTATCCCAGCGGGCGTCTACAAACTGCGCGTCCGCCCGGATGACAGCATGGGCTTCGATTTCGTCAGCCCTCGCTGGTGCGAGCAACTGGGCCTGGAAGCGGATACTGTCTATCTCGACCCCCAGGCCCCCATGACCCGTCTGCACTCGGATGAGGTGGAAGGCTTCATACGGCTGTTCGACGCGGCCAAGGCAAGCCGGTCCCGCTTCCATTGGGAAGGTCGCCTGCGGGAAGGGCTCCAGTCCCGCTGGCTGCGCATCGAGGCCACGCCCACCCTCCAGGCCAATGGAGACGTGCTCTGGGAAGGCATACAGTACGACATCAGCGACACCAAGGCCCGGGAGGTGGAACTGGACCGGATCGCCCATTACGACACCCTCACCGGCATTCCCAACCGGGTATTGCTGGCGGACCGGTTGCGCCAGGCCATCGCCCATGCCCAGCGCACCCAGACCTCCCTGGCGGTCTGTTACCTGGATCTGGATGGCTTCAAGCCCGTCAACGATGCCCTTGGCCATGAGGCCGGAGATGTCCTGCTGGTGGAAATCGCCCGCCGTCTCCATGCCACAGTGCGGGGCGGCGATACGGTGGCCCGTATCGGCGGCGACGAATTCGTGCTTCTGCTGGCCGACATGACCCATGTGGACGAATACGAAACCACGCTGAACCGGATACTCGACGTGGTCAGGGCTCCCGTGGAAATCCAGGGGGCGCCGGTTTCGGTTTCCGTCAGCATCGGCATCGCCCTCTACCCCAGGGATGACGCGGACCCGGACCTGCTGCTGCGCCATGCGGACCAGGCCATGTACCTGGCCAAGCAAGCGGGGAGCAACCAGTTCATATTCTTCGACCCACATCAGGAAGACGCCGCCCGCAGGCACAGGGAACTGCTCCAGGCCATAGAACAGGGTATGGCCACCCAGGCGTTCGAGCTGTATTACGAACCCAAGGTCAACCTGCGCCAGGGCACCGTGCTGGGCTTTGAAGCCCTGATCCGTTGGCGCCGGGGCAACGAACTGCTGGCACCGGAGGCCTTCCTGCCCTTCATCGAGGACAACGACCTGATCGTCGCCCTTGGGGAATGGATGCTGGACCGGGCCCTGGCCCAGCTTGCCGCCTGGCAGCGGCAGGGGCTGGACGTCCGAGTGAGCTTGAACATCGCCACCCGGCAATTGCGGCGTGGCGATTTCCCCGCCACGCTACGTCGCCTATTGGCCCTGCACACCGATGCCCTTCCCACCAGGCTTGAAATCGAAATCGCCGAATCCGTTGCCCTGGCCGATACCCATAAGCTGGCGGAACTGATCAGCGAATGCCGAAAACTGGGCGTGTCCTTCGCACTGGACGACTTCGGTACCGGTTATTCATCCCTGACCTACCTGAAGAACCTGCCGGCCCAAACCCTGAAGATCGATTCCTCTTTCGTGCGCGACATGCTGGAGGACGCCAACGACCTGGCCATCGTCGAAGGCGTGATAGGCCTGACGGAAATATTCCGTCGTCAGGTGGTGGCCGAGGGCGTGGACACGGTCGACCATGGCACCTTGCTACTAAACCTGGGCTGCGAGGTGGCCCAGGGCCAGGGTATTGCCGCCCCCATGGCCGCTGGCGACGTGGCCGGCTGGCTGCAAACCTGGCAACCCGCCCCGGCCTGGACGGCTACACCCGACTTCCGCTGGCCCCGGGACGACCTGCCTCTGGTGGTGGCGGAAAACAACCACCGGGCCTGGGTGGATGCCCTGGCCCGGCATGTGGAACATCCGGACAGCGAGATCCCGGAGATCGACCCCACCCACTGCCGGTTCGGCCAGTGGTACATCGGCAGTGGGCGAAGCCGCTATGGCCATCTGCCTGAATTTGCTTCCATCGCCGGGGTCCATGAGCGCATCCACGCCCTTGGGAAAACCCTGCTGGACCTGACCGCCCAGGGCAAACAGGAACTGGCCCGGGCCCGCCTGCCAGAGCTGTATGCCCTGCGGGACGCCCTGCTGTCCCTATTGGCCCAGCTCATGGCTGACGCCGCCGCCAGCAGGTAATCCCCGGCTGCCTTCGCCACCGGCGGATCGCCCACGGCAGGGCGCTGCACGACGAAGCCGCATGCATTACCCTTCGCGTGTCGCCTTCACTGCTCGGCATCTACGCCACGCCGCCATGGAAAAATCCTGGAAAGACAGCATCTACCTGCAACGGGAACAACTGGGCCGCCTGCTCCACGACCCCCTGGCCGGGCTGGCGGATCAATGCGCCCCTGCCTGGGGCGACCGGGAGGCCCTGAACCGGGTACTTCTGACCGGCTTTGCCAGCATTCCCCACTGCAAGTTCCTCTACTGCGTGGATACCAACGGCATCCAGATCTGTGACAACGTGGACAAGGACGGGTTGCTGTCCGGCCACTACGCCCGGGACCGTTCGCAGCGGCCCTACATGAACGAAGCGGTACCGGTGTGGGGTTTCCTGCTTTCGGACGCCTACATCAGCCTGCTGAACAAACGCCCCTCCCTCACCGCCCTGCAGATCGTGCGCCAGGACGGCCGGGTGGTGGGCTACCTTGGGGCAGATTTCGATCTGCGGGACCTGCCTGCCAACGCTCACCGTTACCAGGAACCCAGCGGCTGGCGTCAGATCAAGGGTGATCCCTCCATCCGCGGCAATGTCATGCACCAATGCCGGGTGGACAGCCCCATGGACAAGACCCTTGAGCAATCCACCTCCATCCTGGAAGAACTGATGACGGAGCGGGGCGTGTTCCAGGCCGTCATCCATTTCTCCAGCAGCCGGGCCACCGTGTGGACCCTGGACGACCCCTACCGCTACCGCATCCTGGACCAGGAAGCCCTGGCGGACCCGGACATCTGCCTGGTCTATCCCCCCATCCCCTACCCAGCTGAGGCCCTGGTGCCCAAGCCGGACGTGCCCCGCATCCTGGAAACCCTGAAGGCCCTGCGCATGGCGGACGAAAACATCTACCTGCGCATGGCCAGCATCAACCTGTTCAACGGCATGATCAGCCTCACCTTTTCCTGCGACGGCAGCCACTACATGCGCTGGGACGACTTTCTTGCCAAAAACCTGGGATTCTGGTTTGGCACCGAGTAATTGCCCGCAAGGCGGGAACCGCCCGGCCTGATTCCAGGTCGCACACCCACACCGCATCCGGAGGAGTCCTTGCATGACACCCCCCCTTGATACCCGGCCACATCCAATCCCCCCCCGCCTGCCGGCCATCCTGGCGCTGGTTGGCCTGCTGAGCCTGGGCGGCTGTGCCGGATTCAGCCCAGACGGCGGCATGGACGGGGTTTCCGGCCTCATGAAACCCCACCTGGACCAGCCCGTCACCCGCCTCACCGACGCCAACCAGAGCCAGATCGCCGCCGAAGTGGAGGGGCTGCTGGCCACTCCCCTGAGCATGGAAACCGCCGTGACAGTGGCCCTGCTCAACAACCGGGGCCTGCAGGCCGACTACGCCGACCTGGGCATCGCCGAGGCCGACCTGGTGCAGGCCGGCCGCCTGACCAATCCCCGCTTTACCTTTGCCCGCACCGCTGGCGGCGAACACCGGGAATACGAACGGGCCTTCCTGTTCGACCTGATGGGCCTGCTGACACGGCCGGCCCGCACCGAAATCGAATCCCGTCGTTTCCGCCAGGCCCAGATCCGTGCTGCCCAGGCCGCCCTGAGCCTGGCCGCGGAAACCCGCCAGGCCTATGTGGCCACCATCGCCGCCCGGCAGACGGTGAATTACCTGGAAGACGTGGAACAAGCCGCCGAGGCCGGCGCCCAGCTCGCCCGGCGCATGGCCGAGGCTGGCAATTTCAGCCGCCTGCGCCAGGAACGGGAAACCCTCTACCTGGCCGACGTGAAAGCCCAGCTCCACCGGGCCCGCCAAGGCCTGGTGGCGGAACAGGAACGCCTCACCCGCCTGCTTGGCCTGGATGCCCCCCGGCGCTTCACCCTGCCCGCCCGCCTGCCCAGCCCACCGGACTCGCCCCTGGAAGAAGCCCCCCTGGTGCAGCAGGCCATGGACCAGCGCCTGGACCTGACCCTGGCCCGCCAGGAACTGGAAGGCCAGGCCAAAAACCTGGGGCTCACCCGATCCACGGGCCTCATCAACGTGCTGGAAGTGGGCTACCTGAACAACGGCGCCCGGGGTGAGACCGGTATGGAAGGCTACGAAATCGAACTGGCCCTGCCCCTGTTCGACGCCGGCCAGGCCCGCAACGCAAAAGCCGAAGCCCTCTATACCCAGGCCATGCACCGGGCGGCGGAAATGGGCATCAACGCCCGTTCCCAGGTACGGGAAGCCTACGCCGCCTACCGGTCGGCCTATGACCTGATGCGCCACTACTGGGACGAAGTGGTGCCCCTGCAGGAACGCATCTCGGAAGAAAACCTGCTGCGCTACAACGGCATGCTCATCAGCGTCTGGGAACTCCTGGCCGACGCCCGGGACCAGTCCGCCAGCGTCCACGCTGCCATCCAGGCCCTGAAGGATTTCTGGCTGGCCGAAAGCGCCCTGCGCATGGCCGTGGCCGGCGTGGAGCACAGGGGCGGTCCGACGCAACCGGCAACCTCCCAGCCCACCCCATCCACCACCGCCGCTGCCGGCCACTGACAAGACCCGAGGAGACACCATGGACCGCCGTCAATTCCTGAGCCGCACCGGCGCCACCGTGCTGGGAGCCGGCCTCGCCAGCAACGCCGTCGCCCTGCCTGAAGCCCCGATCCTCACCGACCCCGCCACCCAGCCCCCCCTCCACCCCACCGATGGCCGCCCCTACAACCCGGTGGTCACCCTCAACGGCTGGACCCTGCCCTGGCGCATGAAAAACGGCGTCAAGGAATTCCACCTGGTGGCCGAACCCGTGGTGAGGGAACTGGCCCCCGGCATGAAGGCCCGGCTGTGGGGCTACAACGGCTCCAGCCCCGGCCCCACCATAGAATGCGTGGAAGGGGACCGTATACGCATCTTCGTCACCAACAAACTGCCGGAACACACCACCATCCACTGGCACGGCATCCTGCTGCCCAACGGCATGGACGGCGTGGGGGGCCTCACCCAGCCCCAGATCAAGCCGGGCAAGACCTTCGTCTACGAATTCCAGATGACCAAGTCCGGCACCTTCATGTACCACCCCCACGCCGACGAAATGACCCAGATGGCCATGGGCATGATGGGCATGCTCATCGTCCATCCCAAGAACCCCCGATTCATGGCCGTGGACCGGGACTTCGTCTTCCTGCTCAACGCCTTCGACATCGAACCGGGGGCCGCCACCCCCAACGTCAACACCATGCTGGACTTCAACCTGTGGTGCTGGAACAGTCGGGTCTTCCCTGCCATCGACCCTCTGGTGGTGCGCCAGGGCGACCGGGTACGGGTACGGGCCGGCAACCTCACCATGACCAACCATCCCCTGCACATGCACGGCGTGGATTTCCAGGTCACCGGCACCGACGGCGGCTGGGTTCCCAAGACCGCCCGCTGGCCAGAAGTAACCACCGACGTGGCCGTGGGCCAGATGCGGGCCATCGAATTCGACGCCTTGCTGCCCGGCGACTGGGCCTTCCACTGCCACAAATCCCACCACACCATGAACGCCATGGGCCACGGCGTGCCAACAATGATCGGTGTGGAACAGGAAGACATCGCTGACAAAATACGCAACCTCATCCCCGGCTACATGGCCATGGGCTCTACCGGCATGGCGGAAATGGGCGAGATGCACATGCCCCTGCCGGACAACACCCTGCCCATGATGATGGGTCAGGGCCAGTTCGGGCCCCTGGAAATGGGCGGCATGTTCACCGTGGTGAAAGTGCGCAAGGATCAGAAACCCGGGGACTACACCGACCCGGGCCACTACGCCCACCCGCCCGGCAGTGTGGCCTGGGAATGGACCGGTGACCCCCAGTCCGCCACGCCTCCCACCCCGGAACGCCGGGAAGGCCCCGCCGCCGACGAGCAAACCCTGCGGGCGGTCAAACCCAGCGGACACGGACATCACTAAGCCCCCCGCCGGCTTTACCCACCCAGTAGAGGTTTCCCTGCCTAGGCTTGATTACCCTCCAACCACCGCAACATCGTGGCATACAGCCCATCGGGATCAACCGGTTTGGAGAGGAAATCGTTCATGCCCGCCGCGATGCACCGGTCCCGGTCCTCGGCGAATGCATTGGCGGTCATGGCCAGGATGGGGACCCGCGACCGGTCGGGAAGCTGTCGAATGTGTCGGGTAGCCTCCAGTCCATCCATCACCGGCATCTGCATGTCCATGAGGATGAGGGCATATTCGAAATCCTTGGCCATGCGCAGGGCCTCTGCACCATTCTCAGCAACGTCTACACTCAAGCCGACCTCTTCCAGGAGCAACAGGGCCACTTCCTAGTTCACCGGTTCGTCCTCCACAAGAAGGATTCTCGACTGGGCGTAATGCAGCCTGAGCTGTTCTTCCGCATTGATGCCCGCGACAGTCCCGACCACCTCTACCGGCTCGATTCGGGTATGAAGTATCTCGGGCAACAGCTGGATCAAGGCATTGCGAAGTAGCGATGCAGACAAGGGTTTATGCACCACGGCGCCAAAACCCAAGCTCAATGCATCCTTCATCACGGATTCGTCCTGGGTCGCCGTCACCAGTAGTGCCGCAGGAAAAGCACTCCCGGAGAGTCCGCGCAAACGTTCCAGGGTCTCGAAGCCGTCCATGTCCGGCATCACGTAGTCCAGGAGGATGACATCAAAGGGGGTCCCCGCTGCTTCAGCATCGGAGAAAGCCGTCAGAGCGTCCATGCCAGACTCGCAAATCCGGCTTTCGAGCCCAATGCGTGTCAGAAGTTGACTGATCACCATGCAGGTTGCCGGAATGTCCTCAACGATCAGGGCCCGCTTGCCTTTCAGTTCCGGTATCTCAGCCGTGTCGGCTTTCCGGTTGGCCTTCGTGAATCGAGCGGTCAGCCAGAATGTGCTGCCATCGCCGACCTGGCTGATCACGCCGGTTTCTCCCCCCATCATCCGGGCGATGCGTTGCGTGATGGCCAACCCCAGTCCGGTTCCGCCATAGGAGCGGGTCGTCGAACTGTCAGCCTGCTCGAAGGCGTTGAACAGACGGGGGATGACTTCAGGCTGTATGCCAATGCCTGTGTCAATGACATCAAAACGCAGCAGGAGCGCCGCCTCATCCTCCTCGACTGCATAGGCACGCAGGATGATGGACCCCTGGTGAGTGAACTTGATGGCATTGCCGAGATAGTTGATCAATGCCTGGCACAGTCGGGTGGCATCGCCGTTCACGACGCCCAGGCTTCCCTGCACATCCAGCACAAGCTCCACGCCCTTTTCCCGTGCCCTGTCCGTGAGCATTTGGCCGACGCTGACCAGGGTCGCCTCGACATCGAAGTCAACGTTATCGAGCTTGAGCTTGCCTGCCTCGATCTTGGAGATATCCAGGATGTCGTTGATGACCCCCAGCAGGTGCTCTGCCGCTGACGAGATCTTGTTGAGCTTGTCGATCTGGTCAGGCGCATGCAGGGTCCGCCTGAGCATGTGGGTCATGCCGATGACTGCGTTCATCGGCGTCCTGATCTCATGGCTCATATTGGCCAGAAAGGTGCTCTTGGCGATGTTGGCAGCCTCGGCCTCATCCTTGGCGTGCTCGAGCTTTCGCATCGTGGCACGGTGCTCATCGGCCTCGATCGCCAGGGCGACCAGGGCCACGACGGCGGTCACGTAGGCGATCTGCTCGGGGGCCCAATGGCGTCTGGCACCAACCTGCTCGCAACAAACGACGCCCCAGTTCTCGCCACGCACCGTGATCGGCACGTCCAGCATGGAAGCGATGCCCAGGGACTTCAAATAAGGCGTCGAGAACTGGCTGGTTGCCGGATGGGTGTGGGCGTCCTCGGCATTGATCAGGTCGTTATTCTCCAGGGCCTCGAAATAAGCCGGGAAATCGGGCCGCAGCAACTCTTCGCCAGCGCTGTGCGCTCCCGATCCGGTTTCATAAAGGTCGACGCAGCGGATGGCCTCTCCGTCCTGCAGCGTCTGCCAAATGCTGGCACGGGCAATCTTCAGTTGCGCCGCCACGTTCTCTGTGACGAAGGAAAAAACCTCCTGCAGCCCAGAATTGGTAAAAACCTTGGATTGGACCAGGCTTGAAAGCGCCTCCTGGTTCTTCAGCAAGGCCGAAGACCGTTCCTCCACGAGTTGCTCCAGGTGGTCTCGGTGGCGGACCAGCTCATCCCGCTGTTGCTTGGCCTGGGTGATATCCCGCCAGGCACAGTGGATAGCACGCCGGCCCTGGAGCATCAGGGAGGAAAGGGTGACCTCGGCGAAAAATTCGCTGCCATTCCGTCGGGTATGGACCCATTCAAAACGATGAATCCCGTTTTCATGGGCGATAGCCATCATCCTTTCGGCCTTGCTGAACGACCTTTCCCCATCTGGTTGGGTTTCTGGTGAAAGCGCGGAAGGGTGGGTGTTCTTTAACGAAGCCTTGTCGGGATACCCCAGCACCTCCACCGCCGCCTGGTTGCACTCCACGAAATGGTGGTTTTCGATGATCCACACCGGGTCGGGGGATGAGTCAAAAAGCTGGTGAAAACGCTGTTCGCTCTCCCGCAACCGGCCTTCGGAGGCCTCTGCCTCATCCTTCGCCCGCCGCAGGAAGGCGAGGTAATTTGAGTTGATGGTGACCACCGTGATGAGCAGCAGGCCCAGCATGGAGATGATCAGGAAAGTACCGAGGCGCTGGGCTTCCAAGCGCTGCATTTCCGGAATGTCGTGGAGGAAATAAACCGTGATGCCGTTGTTGGGCTTATCTCGTTTCAAGAGTATCCGCGGAGTCGCTTCTTGTCCGATCGTGATCAGTTCATGCCAGGCCAGCTTGCCCCATTTCTCGATCTGCAAGGGCTCGAACGCAGTACGCGAGTATTGCAACATACGGTCAGAGACAGGCATCTCAGGGAAGCCCGCGCCAGGCACCAGGCGATCGATAAGTCGCTTATCCTGTGCCTGGATGACCACGCCGTTGTCATCGACCAGGAAGGTCTTGTTCGATTGCAGCGGCGGCAGCAGATTGGGTAACTCGCGCTTGACGACGACGGCACCGATAAACCTTCCCTCATCGTCCGTCACCGGGGATGCGTAATAAAGCCCGGGCACAAAGCTGACACGCCCAACGGCATACTGCTGGCCATTGCGTCCGGCAGCGGCTTCCTTGAAATAGTGCCGGTCAGAAAAATTCGGGCCGACGAAGCTCTCCTTCGTGCCGGCATTGCTAGCTGCAATGATGTCGCCCGAGGCGTTCATCACCCAGATGACGTCCACCATGAAAATCTTAGCTGCTTCCAGCAATTGGCTGTTGATGAGCGAGAGGCTGGCATCCGTTTCCCAGTCCCGCCTGCGTTCTGCCACTGCCCTTGCTGAGGCAATTACATCCGCCCCGGATTCAAGCAGCCGATCTCTGATCAATATCTTCTTCGCCAACAACCTGGGAATCCGTTGCAGATTCGCAAGAGTGTTGTCGACGATGGCATTCTGGGCGGCAAATTCGTCACGCGCATCGGCCAGTTGTTGGGCGTAGACCTGATCCTGCTGACGTTCGATGTAGGTTTGCGTGGCGTACCAGGAAATGATCAGCCAAATGGCGGACAAAGCCAGGATAGGCTGGAGTTTCTTCCAGCGGGGTTTTTCACCCGGCATGGGGTGTTCCCGTTCAGGAGGCAGGGGCTGAAGTTCCATGGCCATAAGGGAATTCAGGGCTTAACAGATACGCACGGCGTTAACAGTCCTATCGCCATACTGCTACGCCCCCCTGCCCATGAAAGCCTTGTACTGCATGTCCGAGTTGAGGATGTGGGCCACCCACCAATTCGACAGGAAGGCCTTGATCTGCAGGGGGTCGACCTGTCCCCGGGAAGCCATCATCAGGATTCCCGTGAGTTGTTCCTGGTATGCCTGGTGCTCCTTCTTCTGTTGGGCCAGATCCCCATAGCCATGCTGCTCAAGCAGGGCTTCCTCGGAGGCAAAGTGCTCTGTCGCGTACCGCTGCATCTCATGCAGGATGTCATGCAGGGCGTCGTCCCTAGGACCATCATCCAGGTGGCGTTCGATCTCGCCACAGAGGGACAGCAGCTTCCTGTGCTGGTCATCCAACACCGGTACCCCGACGCTGTAGGCATCCTGCCACTGGAAACGGCGAGCTGAAGTGCCGCCGGACGCGGCGCCCTCCTTGGGGCGCCGAAGCCAGCGTAGAAGGGTGTCATAGAGTTGTTCCGGGTTCACCGGTTTGGTGAGGAAATCATCCATGCCCGCCTCGAAGCACCGGACCCTGTCTTCGGCGAAGGCGTTGGCAGTCATGGCCAGGATGGGAACGGCCTGGTACCGGTCGATCTGGCGCAGATGGCGCGTGGCCTCCAGTCCATCCATCACCGGCATCTGCATGTCCATGAGGACGAGGTCGTAATCCTTGTCCCGTGCCATCCTGAGGGCTTCCGCGCCATTCTCCGCTTCGTCGATCTTAAGGCCGATATCCTCCAGGAACATGCGCGCAACTTCGCGGTTGACCGGTTCGTCTTCCACCAGCAGCACCCGGGTCCCGGCATGGTCACGGGCAAGGATCACTTCCGCATCGTCCTGGCCGCGATCGTCGATCTGGGTGAGGGCTACCCTGGTGGCCTTGAGTCGACAAGTGAACCAGAAGGTGCTGCCCTCGCCCTGGACGCTATCGACACCCGCATCTCCTCCCATGATCTGGGAGATCTTGCGGGTGATGGCTAGGCCCAGGCCAGTACCGCCATATCTCCGGGTGATGGAGTTGTCAGCCTGTTCGAAGGCGGTAAACAACCTGGGCAGGACATCTGGGGCAATGCCGATGCCGGTGTCCTGGACTTCGAACCGGACGAGAGCGTCGGTTTCCGTGGTTTCCAGCAATCTGGCTCGCAGGGTGATGGCGCCCTGCTCGGTGAACTTGATGGCATTGGCGGCGTAGTTGAGCAGGGCCTGCTGGATGCGGGTGGCGTCACCCTTGAAATGCATGGGCATGGAGTCCACTTCCAGCCTGAGTTGCAGATTCTTCCGGTCTGCCTGGGGCTGGATCATGGCGTGGATGTTGGAAATGATGCCGTCGACGCTGAGGTCGGCTTCGTCCAGGGTGAACTGGCCGGCTTCGATCTTTGAGAGATCGAGCACGGCATTGATGATTTCCAGAAGATGTTGGCTGGCGATGTTGATTTTTTCCAGGCGCTCAGCCTGGTCCGGGCTTACCCCTGAGCGCTGCATCAGGTGCGCCATGCCAGTGATGGCGTTGAGGGGCGTGCGGATCTCGTGGCTCATGTTGGCCAGAAAAGCACTCTTTGCAAGGCTGGCCGTTTCTGCCTGCTCCTTGGCTTCCTTCAATTCCTGAGTACGAGCCTCTACCTGGTTTTCCAGGTTGGCCCGATACTGTGCCAGCTGCATTTCGGCATCCTTGCGTTCCGTAATATCCAGGAGCGTCACCAGATGAACCGCATCCAGGCCCTCCGGCAAGGTCGTGGCGGTTATCAGGGCGGTGCGTATGCTGCCCGATTTCGTGGTGATGCGAACCTCCATGGGCTCGAATGCAATCTGCTTCCGGCGCATGTTTTCAATGCGCATTAGCCAATCCGACTCGACATGCTGACGATATGCCGGATCCGGATAGGCCTTCCGCCACCAATCCGCAATGGTGGGTATATCGTCTAGGCCATAGCCGAATGTCTTAATGAAGGCAGCGTTCAGGTAGGTCACGTTCAAGGCATCATCATTAAGCGCCATGGGTATTGGCGAGGCCTCGATAACCGCCTGGAAACGCCCCAAGGCACTGCGTAATGCCGTCTCAAGTTGAATTCGATCCGTGATGTCCTGCACGACTGAAATGAAATAGTCCGGCCCGCCCGAATCCTTGCGCACCAAGGCGACGGTCAGGCGTATCCAGACGACATGGCCGTCCCGATGGATGTAGCGTTTCTCCATCTGGTAGTGGTCGCGCTGATTCGCGAGCATCTGCTGGACATATTCCAGATCGGTATTCAGGTCATCCGGATGCGTGATGTGCTGGAAATCCGTGTCCAGCATCGCCGCCCGATCATAGCCGACGATGTCGCACATGCGCTGGTTGACCTCCAGCCAACGCCCGTCCGGGGCAACCCGGGCGATGCCTACAGCCGCCTGTTCGAACACGGATTTATATAGGTGTTGCTGCTGCAACAGGTCCGCTTCGGCACGCTTGCGCTGGGTGATGTCGTGCCCGATGCCCAGCACGCCGATCAACTGCCCCTGACTGTCCCGCATGGGAACCTTGGTGGTTTCCAGCAATTCGCGATGACCATCTGACGCAAACAACACTTCTTCTTCATTGATAGATGGCCCATTCTTTTCCATCGCCAGCCGATCGTTGGCACGGAAAGAATCTGCCTGGACTCGGTTGACGAAGTCATAGTCGGTTTTCCCGACAATGTCGTGCTCCCGCGCGCAAAAAAAACCCTCAAACCGGGGATTACAGGTGATGTAACGTCCCTCCGCATCCTTCAGCCATATCAGGCTGGGGAGGGAATCAATCAGGGTCCGCAGTATGGTTCTTTCCCGATCTGCAGCGCGCTGGGCCTCCAGGAGCGCTTGTTGGCCCATCAAATGCAGTTCGTAATTCCGGAAACTCATGCTGAGCAGCATGGTTGCCCCCGGGTAGAGCAGCAGCAACACCCACCAGGCTGCTTCAATAAAGACGAAACCCGACTGATTGGGAAGCTGAGTGAACACAGCCAACTGCATCAACTGGACCACGACGCCCAGGGCAAAATAGTGCAAGGGATGGGGTGGCGCGGTCCGGCGGCCCAGCCAGAGCCGTGCGAGCACCCCCAGAAGCGCGGACAGGACGATGGTCGTGACACCCACCACGGCCCCGTCTCCGCCCAGGTACCAACGAAAGGACACCGCCATCCCGGCAGCGATCGCCGCCGTCAGCCCTCCGCCCACCAGGCCAGCCACCGACAAGACGATGGATCGGCCGTCAAAAATGATGCCCTGGGCAAAATTGACGGGGTTGAGCATCCCCAACAGGGTCACGACCCCGAATAGCAACCCCAGCAGTACACGGCTATTCAGGGGATCCTGGTGAAATCGCGTAAGCACGATTCCGCCTGCGGCAACCAGCGCAATCAGGAATGCGATGTTGTTGATCAGGGTGATCAGCATGCCAGGCCCCTAGACAGGATTGGATTCACCGGATTTCATGCGTACAAACTTGATGGCTCGCACATAGGCCGTGTCCTGACGATCAACGACCGATCATAATGGATTCATCCAGCTTAGCCCGGACGGGATGCGCTTACGGGATGCAAAATTTTACCCCTCGGGGCCCCCAGGACATGTGCGTCTTGATGCCGATGGCGCCTTGGCTCATTCATGGTTGCAGGCAGAAACCTGCTTGGCCCTAGGCAAGTAGGGTCTTGTTCCTATGAACCGGTGAAGGGCAAGATGAAGCGTTATGTGGGCTGAGGAATGAGGTCAGTTCATACCCCAACACAAATCGGTAAACACCCCAGGGCTCATGCCCGGGGTCGCCATGGCTGCGTCCCCAACCCGGCTACCCGGAAAAATCCGCGCGACTGCGGATTTCTCCGGGCATGACCAGCCAGGCTCAGACCCCTTCCCGAGCGGCCCGCTTGCGGTCGTGCTCTTTCAGGAAGCGCTTGCGGATGCGGATGGTCTTGGGCGTCACTTCCACCAGTTCGTCGTCGTCGATGAACTCGATGGCCTTTTCCAGGCTCATGTCCAGGGGGGGAACCAGGCGCACGGCTTCGTCGGTACCTGAGGCCCGCACGTTGGTCAGCTGCTTGCCCTTGATGGGGTTCACCACCAGGTCGTTTTCCCGGCTGTGGATGCCGATGACCATGCCTTCGTACAGCTTGTCGCCCGGGTTGACGAACATGCGGCCCCGGTCCTGGAGCTTCCACAGGGCGTAGGCCACGGCTTCGCCGTCTTCCTGGGAAATCAGCACGCCGTTGCGGCGCTCGGCCACGCCACCTTCCTTGACGGGGGCGTATTCGTCGAACACGTGGCTCATGAGGCCCGTGCCCCGGGTCAGGTTCATGAACTCGCCCTGGAAGCCAATCAGGCCCCGGGCGGGGATGCGGTACTCGATGCGCACCCGGCCCCGGCCGTCCGGTACCATGTCCTGCATGTCGCCCCGGCGCAGGCCCAGGCTCTCCATGACCGCGCCCTGGTGGCCTTCTTCAACGTCCACGGTGAGCTGTTCATAGGGCTCGCATTCCACGCCGTCGATGACCTTCTTCACCACCCGGGGGCGGCCCACGGCCATTTCATAGCCTTCCCGGCGCATGTTCTCGATGAGGATGGACAGGTGCAGTTCGCCCCGGCCGGACACGTCGAAGATTTCCGCGTCCTTGGTGTCGTGGACCCGCAGGGCCATGTTGGTGAGCAGTTCCTTGTGCAGCCGGTCGCGGATCTGGCGGCTGGTGACGAACTTGCCTTCTGTGCCGGCCAGGGGGCTGGCGTTGACCATGAACTGCATGGACAGGGTGGGCTCGTCGATCTTCAGCAGGGGCAGGGCCTCGGGCTGGTCCGGGTCGGTGATGGTGGCGCCCAGCACCAGGTCCTCGATGCCGGTGATCTGCACGATGTCGCCGGCCAGGCCTTCGTCCAGTTCGATCTTGTTCAGGCCCTGGTAGCCGAATACCTGGCCGATCTTGGCCTTGATGGGGCTGCGCTCGTGCTCGGCCATTTCTTCATCGGTACCAAACAGCACTACCACCTGCTGACCGGTCTTTACCCGGCCACGCTGGATGCGGCCTACGCCGATACGCCCTACGTAGCTGTTGTAGTCCAGGGCGGAAATCTGGAGCTGGAGGGGTGCCTCCACGTCCGTGTTGGGGGCGGGCACGTGCTTCAGGATGGTCTCGAACAGGGGGACCATGTTCTCCCGGGGGGCGTCCAGTTCCATGGCTGCCCAGCCGTTCAGGCCTGAGGCGTAGACGATGGGAAAGTCCATCTGCTCGTCGGTGGCGCCCAGCTTGTCGAACAGGTCAAAAGTCAGATTGACGGCATTGTCGGCATCGGCGCCGTCCCGGTCCACCTTGTTCACCACGACGATAGGCCGCAGGCCCAGGGCCAGGGCCTTCTTGGTGACGAAACGGGTCTGGGGCATGGGGCCTTCCACCGCGTCCACCAACAACAGTACGCCATCCACCATGCCCAGCACCCGCTCCACCTCGCCACCGAAGTCGGCGTGGCCGGGGGTGTCGACGATATTGATGTGCACGCCGTTGTATTCCACAGCCGTGTTCTTGGCCAGGATGGTGATGCCCCGCTCCTTTTCCAGGTCGTTGGAGTCCATGACCCGCTCGGATACCTGCTGGTGGGCGGCAAAAGTACCGGACTGACGCAGGAGCTGGTCCACCAGGGTGGTCTTGCCGTGGTCGACGTGGGCGATGATGGCGATGTTGCGGAGGGCGCGGCGCATGGGAATTACCAGACTTGGAAAAAGCCTGCGATTCTAACAGCCGGCCATGGCATCAAGTGCCAAGGCTATGTGAATAAAGCAAATTTGCTTGGTGATGCTGCACCGCCCGATTAAGGGTCAGGGCATCCACAGCAGGGATTTGTGCACCCAGCCCGCGTTGAACACCTCGTCTTCCACCTGCACCCAGTCTCCCTTCTGGCTGGTAATGCGGAAGGAGTAGTATCGCTCCACCGGGCTCAAGGCAGACTTGGCGTGCTGGGTGCCGGGGCCGTTGCGTACATTGGCCTCCTTCGATTTGACCACCGCACATTTAATGCCATCGCTGACCAGGGGTCGATAGATCCAGTGCTTGTCCCCGTCCAGGTCTTCCACCTGGAGCCAGTCTCCTTGCTGGCCGACCTGACGGAAGGGCATGTATTTGAAGACTTCCCAGCTCTTTTCAAACTGGGTCCCCGGGCCCTGGCGCAGATTGGCCTCCGGAACACTCACGCATACTGGCGAAGCAATGGCCGGGGCTGACAGGATGGGCAGGACCATAGACAGGGCGATGACGGATGATCGAAGGATTGGCATAGATGGCTCCAGTTACCGGCGCCTCCTGCGAACAACGCAAAAAGAGGCAAAACCGTATCAGCGGACGAAGGTATCGGACAAAAGTTCCATTTAGGATACCCCACATGACTTTTGCATTCCTGCCAACGGGTGGGAACATGGCCCCCTGTTCCACCAATACCCGCCCTGAATTCCCGCACCATGGCTGCAAACCCTGACCCGGAAGGCCGCATAACCATCCGTGTTCACCCTGGCGCCGAGACGGGTTGCCGGGTGGACATCCAATCCTCCCGGCCCCAGATCGCCCAGCGTCTGCTGGCCGGCCTGGAGCCGCCAGCAGCGGTGCAGCGGATCGGCCGGGCCTTCAGCCTCTGCGGCCAGGCCCAGCAGGCGGTGGCCGGCCTGGCCTGTCAGGCGGCCCAGGGCTGGAGCGGCGATGCCCCCACCCCGGAACCGGTCTGCCGGGAACTGGCCCTGGAGCACGCCTGGCGCCTGCTCCTGGACTGGCCCGCAGAAATCGGCCAGACCCCGGAACTCCCGGCCCTGCTGGCCCTGCGCCAGGCAACGCCGGAGGCCTTTGCCGCCACCCTGGAACAGGTGCTCACCCGGCACCTGCTGGGGGAAGCCCCCGCCCAGTGGCTCGCCCGCAGCCCTGAGGCCCTGGCGGACTGGCTGCACCAGTCCCCCACCCCCACCGCCGCCCGCCTGGCTGCCTTGGACCACCCCGCCTCGCCGCCTGCCGTCCTGCCGAACACTGGCGCTGAACCGCTGCCCTTCCTACCCCCCCTGGCGGACTGGACCCCGGACCAGGCTACCCGCCTGGCCCACCAGGCCCTGGAAGAAGCCGGTTTCTGTGGGGCCCCCACCTGGCAAGGCACGCCTGCGGAAACCGGCGCCCTGGTCCGCACCCGGGGCCACCCGCTGCTGGCCGCCTGGATGCAGACCCTGCCCGCTGCCGACCACTCCAGCCAGTTGTTTGTCCGCCTCCTGGCCCGGCTGATTGAAATGGCGGAAATGCCCGGACGTTTCCACACCGGACGAACAACACCCATGCGCGCCTGGCATCTGGCGGACAACCTGGGCCTGGCCGGAGTGGAAACCGCCCGGGGCCTGTTGTTCCATGTCGTACGGCTGGAACGGGGCGCCATTGCCGACTACCGCATCCTGGCCCCCACGGAATGGAACTTCCACCCCCAAGGCCCACTGGCCCGGTCCCTGGCAGGCCTGACTCCCGGGCCGGACCTGCAACGCCAGGCCCGCCTGCTGTGTCAGGCCCTGGACCCCTGCGTGGCCTTTGACCTGGAGATCGAACGTGCATGAAATGTCCCTGGCGGAGGGCATCCTCCAGATCATCGAAGACGCCGCCGCCCAACAGGGCTTTGCCCGGGTGACGGAAATCCGCCTGGAGATCGGCGCCCTCTCCGGCGTGGAGCCGGAAGCCCTCAACTTCAGCCTGGAAGTGGTGCTGCGCCAGACCCTGGCGGAAGGCGCCCGCCTGGTCCTGGAGACCCTGCCGGGCCAGGGTTATTGCCTAGACTGTGGAGAGACGGTGCCCATCCAGGCCCTGTACGATGTGTGCCCCCGCTGCGGCGGCGCCCGGGTGCAGGCGACGGGGGGAACGGAAATGCGGGTCAAGGACCTGCTGGTGGAATGACGAACGGAGAAAGCCATGTGCACGGTTTGCGGTTGTGGTGAAGGGGAAACACGCATCGAAGGACACGATCATCATCACGGGCACACCCATGATCACCCCCATGAACACGCCGCCGACACCCCCTATCGGGTAAGGCCGGCAGGTCTGCATGGAAACCTGCACTACGGCCTCGGCCCCGCCCATGCCCACGCCCCCGGGCTCAGCCAGGAACGCATGGTCAAGATCGAGCAGGACATCCTGGGCAAGAACAACAGCTACGCCGCCGGCAACCGCAAATATTTCGCCGAACACGGCATCTTCGCCGTCAATCTAGTCTCCAGCCCCGGTTCCGGCAAGACCAGCCTGCTGGTGAAGACCATCGAAGGGCTGGCGGATCTGGCCAAGGTGGCCGTGGTGGAAGGCGACCAGCAGACCAGCTTCGACGCCGACCGCATACGCGCCACCGGCGCCCCGGCCCTCCAGGTCAACACCGGCAAGGGCTGCCACCTGGACGCCCACATGGTGGGCCACGCCCTGGAACACCTGAAGCTGGCGGACGACAGCCTCTTGATGATCGAAAACGTGGGCAACCTGGTCTGCCCCGCCGCCTTCGACCTGGGCGAAGCCCACAAGGTGGTGATCCTGTCAGTCACCGAAGGCGAGGACAAACCCCTGAAATACCCGGACATGTTCCATGCCGCCGACCTGATGCTGCTCAACAAGGTGGACCTGCTGCCCTACCTGAATTTCGACGTCGCCAAATGCGTGGACTACGCCCGGCAGGTGAACCCCAAATTGCAGGTCATGGAGGTCTCCGCCACCAGCGGCCAGGGCCTGGATGCCTGGATGGCCTGGCTGATGCAGGGGCTGGAACAGGCCAGGGCGTCGCGGCAGCAGAACGTGGAGCTGCTGAAGCAGCGGATTGCAGAGCTGGAGGCCCGGCTGGCTGGCCAGGTCTGAGGGATCGGGCTTGCAGGTCTTGCTGACCCACCCCCACCCGTGATCACCCGCAGCATCCGCGTCACCGGCATCGTCCAGGGCGTGGGCTTCCGCCCCTACGTCTGGCGCCTGGCCCGGGAACTGGCGCTGAATGGCTGGGTACGCAACGACGCCGCCGGGGTGGAGATCCGGGTGGCGGGCAATGCCGACCAACTGGACCAATTCACCCGGCGCCTGCCGGCAGAAATCCCCCCCCTGGCCCAGATCAGGGCTGTCAATTGGACGGACACCCCCGGCAGCGACGCCTGGACAGACTTCAGCATCATCGCAAGCGCCGCCGGCCCGACCACCACCCAGATCGGCCCCGACACCGCCGTATGCTCGGCATGCCTGGCGGAACTCTTCAACCCCGCCGACCGGCGCTGGTGCTACCCCTTCATCAACTGCACCCACTGCGGCCCCCGCTACACCCTCACCCGCCGCCTGCCCTACGACCGGGCCCAGACCAGCATGGCGGCCTTTCCCCTCTGCCCCGCCTGCGAACAGGAATACCGCAACCCCCCTGACCGACGCTTTCATGCCGAACCCACGGCCTGCCCGGTGTGCGGGCCAAAGCTGTGGCTGGAATCACTCCCTCCCCCGCAAGCGGGGGAGGGTTGGGGAGAAGGGGCTTTTCCCATGCCTGGGCACGACATGTCCCTCTCCCCCGGCCCCTCCCCCGCTTGCGGGGGAGGGGAGGTTGATCCCCTCGCCGCCACCCTCGCCCATCTGCAAGCCGGCCAGATCATCGCCCTCAAGGGCCTGGGGGGCTTTCACCTGGCCTGCGATGCCCGCAACGCTGAAGCCGTGGCACGCCTGCGGGCCCGCAAGCACCGGGACGAAAAGCCCTTCGCCCTCATGGCCGCCAATCTGGCCTCCATCGCTCCCTGGGTGGAAATCAGCCCGGCCGAAGCCGATCTGCTGCAAAACCCGGAACACCCCATCGTCCTGCTGCGCAAGCGGCCGGGGGCCGACGACGCCTTCCCCGGCATCGCCCCCGGCCTGGCCTGGCTGGGGATCATGCTGCCCTACACGCCCTTGCACTGGCTGCTCTTCCATGCGGCGGCAGGACAACCCGCCGGCACGGCCTGGATGCATCAAGCCCAGGACCTGGTAGTGGTAATGACCAGCGCCAACCCCGGGGGCGAACCCCTGGTCATCGGCAATGACGAGGCAAAGGACCGCCTGGCCGGCATTGCCGATGCGGTGCTGCTCCATGACCGGGACATCGTGGTGCGCTGCGACGACAGCGTGGTCCGCATTGCCCCGGACAACATCCCCCAATTCATCCGCCGCGCCCGGGGACATACCCCCCGGGCCATCCGCCTGCCCAGCGCCGGCCCCAGCGTCCTGGCCCTGGGCGGCTACCTCAAGAACACCGTCTGCATCACCCGGGGCGACGAGGCCTTCGTCTCCCAGCACATCGGTGGCCTGGACAACCCCGCCACCTGCAGCATGCTGCTGGAAGTCACGGAGCATCTGCTCCACATCCTGCAAGTGCAGCCCCAGGCCGTGGCCCACGACCTGCATCCGGATGTCTTCAGCACCCGCCATGCCCAGGAACTGGCTGCGCGCTGGGGCGTGTCCGCCTATGCAGTGCAGCACCACCACGCCCACATCGCTGCCATCGTCGCAGAGCATGGCGTGGCAGACCCGGTGCTGGGGCTGGCCCTGGACGGTGTGGGCCTGGGATCAGATGGGCAGGCCTGGGGCGGTGAACTTTTGCATCTGGAAGGCAGCGCCTGCACCCGCCTGGACCACCTCACGCCCCTGCCCCTGCCTGGCGGCGACAAGGCAGCCAAGGAACCCTGGCGCCTGGCCGCTGCCGCCCTGCATCGGCTGGGGCGAGGCGAAGAAGTCCCCCGGCGCTTTGCCCGCCAGCCACTGGCCTCGCGATTGCCGGTCCTGCTGGAACGAGACCTGCACTGCCCGCCCACCACCAGCCTGGGCCGCTGGTTCGACGCAGCCGCCGGCCTGCTGGGCATCCAGGAGGTGATGGCCTATGAAGGCCAGGCCGCCATGCTGCTGGAAGGCCTGGCGGAACAACACGGCGATGTGCCTCCCCTGACCGATGGCTACATGCTGGCGGCCGGCGGACAACTGAATCTGCTGCCCCTGCTGGCCCACCTGGCAGACGAACCTGACCCCGGCCGGGGCGCCGCCCTGTTCCACGCCACCCTGGCCCAGGCCCTGGCCCAATGGACCCTGCATGCCGCCCGGACCCAGGGCCTGGAAACCGTGGCCCTGGGAGGCGGATGCTTCCTCAACCACATCCTCAGCCGCCAGTTGACCGCCCAACTCACCCAGGCCGGCCTGCGCGTCCTCCAGGCACGCCAGGCACCCCCCAACGACGGGGGCTTGAGTCTGGGCCAGGCCTGGGTTGCAATACAGTCCATCACACAAGGATAAAACCATGTGCCTCGCCATCCCCGCCCGCGTGATCGACCTCCTGCCCAACGACCAGGCCATCGTCGACCTGGGAGGCGTGAAGAAGGAAATCTCCCTGGCCCTGCTGGAAAACGTGGCAGTCGGCGACTACGTCATCGTCCACGTGGGCTACGCCCTCACCCGCCTGGACCCGGAAGAAGCAGAAAAGACCCTGGCACTGATGGCAGAAGCGGGGTTGACCCCGTGAGCCCATCTACTATTCCCCCCTCCGGGACCAGCCGTAGGGCGCAGGACGCAACAAAGTTGCGGCTCCGAGCGAAGGGAGGAACAGGGGCGGCCAAACAGCCGGCTTCGCCAGCTGTTTGGCCGCCCGTTACCTTGGACGTTAGAACGCATACGCACTCACCCGGCCAACATGCAAATGCAAAAGAACGACACGCCTGGATTAGAAGGACTTAATGCCATTAGCTCCTCTAACAAATGGCGCAAGGAATTGGCAGGCACACCAACTTATATTGCGGCTGCATTGCTAGGTCTTGCTTACGCCGGAGACAGCGTTATTGGTGGTCTGTTGATAGTTGTGTCGATCTCTATGGCGTACCACTACATCTATGCGTACGTTTTTCCCCAGTTTGAGTCCACACGTCAGTTACCCAAGTTGCTCGTGGTGTTCGGTTGGCAACTGATTTTCTGGGTGGCAGCCTTCACCCTCTGGTTTGTTGTGCGCCCTCACTTCATGTCATGAATATGCGTTCTAAGCCTGCGCTCAACCCGGATGCCCTACATGCCGCTTCGCGTCATTCCGTGCGCCGGTTAGCTCCACGTGGGGAAACAATTGGGATCAGACACCTATAAATCCATTCCAGCCATCTCCTCTTTGATCCCCTTCAACTGACTGGAACTGATCCATGGGCGCGAAGACCTGGATGCTCGTACTTACCGACTCAAATGCACGTGAGGCCCTCGCAGCAAAACCGCTGCTGGACCGGGACGCAACCGCGAAGCTCGCTGCCACCCTGTTTCCAGGCGAGAAACATGAGCTGATCGGGGATGGCGATCTTTCCTATACATGCCCGCCCGCCAAAGAGCTGCACATCGGCTGCTTTCCAGGGGTCTCCATTGTTGCGGCAAAGGAATTCGGCATCGACTACCCCTCCAGGCTGCCGCAGAAGTTCATCGCTGCCGGCGGCAATGGGGTTGTCACGCTTCACGCCATGCATAGCGTCGTTGATTGGTTTGCGTATGCGGTGTGGGTGAATGGAAAGCTGGTGCGCTCCCTGAGCCTGTCGCCGGACAGCGGCATCTTGGAAGACATCGGGCAACGATTGCCTTTCGAAGCGCCCTACTGGTCCGGCAAGCACCCGGCTGTGGATAGCGATGAGGAAGCGGACGCTTACCCGTTTCCGTTCCATCCTCTGGAACTCGGGGAGGAGGCCCTGAAAGCTTGCTTTGGCTACCAGCTTGAGGGGTTTATTGACCCTGCACTGCTAGAACCCGAGTCGATTCCTCTGCTGCGCTACAAGCGCTCCCGGCCGGCATGGTGGAAATTTTGGTGATGAAAAGGCCGCCCCTTTGGGGCATCTTGATAATCCCGCACTTCGACTGGCTCGGTACGAGCGGTGTCATATAAATCATAGAGTCCCGTTCATGGTGACCTTTGAACGCTGACCCCCAACCAGGGACGACTGCCCCATGAAATACATCGACGAATTCCGCGACGGCGAGATCGCCAAGACCCTTTCCGCCAAGATTGCCGCCGAGGCAGACTCGGGGCGGCGTTACGCCTTCATGGAGTTCTGCGGTGGCCACACCCATGCCATTTCCCGTTACGGCGTGCCGGACCTGCTGCCCGCCAATGTGCGCATGGTCCACGGGCCGGGCTGTCCGGTGTGCGTGTTGCCCATCGGCCGCATCGACCAGGTGATCCGCCTGGCCACCCGGCAGAACGTGATCGTCTGCACCTATGCCGACACCCTGCGGGTGCCCGCCTCGGACAACCTTTCCCTGATGCGGGCCCGGAGCCACGGGGGGGATATCCGCATGGTCTATTCCGTGGCGGACGCCCTGAAGGTGGCCCGGGACAACCCGGACCGGGAGGTGATGTTCTTTGCCATCGGTTTCGAGACCACCACGCCCCCCACGGCCGTGGCCATCCTCCAGGCCCGGGCGGAGGGGCTGAAGAATTTCTCCGTGCTGTGCTGCCATGTGCTCACGCCGCCCGCCATGCGCCACCTGCTGGATGCCCCGCCCATACCGGGTACGCCCGCCGAGGACCTGGCGGGTTTTGTCGGCCCGGCCCATGTGTCCACGGTGATCGGCAGCCGGCCCTATGAGTTCGTCGCCGCCGATTACGGCAAGCCCGTGGTCATCGCCGGTTTCGAGCCCCTGGACGTGATGCAGGCCATCCTCATGCTCATCCGCCAGGTAAACCAGGGCCGGGCGGCGGTGGAAAACGAATTCACCCGGGCCGTCACCCGGGATGGCAACACCAAGGCCCAGGGCCTGGTGGACCAGGTGCTGGAGCTGCGGGAAAGCTTTGAATGGCGGGGACTCGGGTCCGTGCCCCGTTCCGCCCTGCGCATCCGCGCCAGCTTCGCAGAATTTGATGCCGAGCAGCGTTTCGACATGCCCTATGAGGCCGTGCCCGACAGCAAGGCCTGCGAATGCGGCGCCATCCTGCGGGGCGAGAAGCGGCCGGTGGACTGCAAGATCTTCGGCACGGTATGCACACCAGAGAATCCGGTCGGAAGCTGCATGGTGTCGTCTGAGGGGGCGTGCGCGGCCCATTACACTTACGGTCGCCATCTCGACCAGGTAACCCCATGAGCAGCACCGTCAAACCCGCCTACACCCGACCCCTGGACATCAAGCACGGCCGGGTGGACATGAGCCATGGCGGCGGGGGCCGGGCCATGGTGCAGCTCATTTCGGAGCTGTTCGCCCGGCATCTGGGCAACGACCTGCTGGCCCAGGGCAACGACGGTACGGTGCTGCCCGCCGGCCCCGGCCGCCTGGTGGTGTCCACCGACAGCCATGTGGTTTCGCCCCTGTTCTTTCCCGGCGGCGACATTGGCTGCCTGGCGGTCCACGGCACGGTGAACGACGTGGCGGTGATGGGGGCCACGCCCCTGTACCTGACCGCCGGTTTCATCCTGGAAGAGGGTTTTCCCCTGGCGGACCTGGCCCGCATTGTGGAATCCATGGCCCAGGCCTGTGCCGAGGCGGGGGTGAAGCTGGTGGCCGGAGACACCAAGGTGGTGGAAGCGGGCAAGGGGGACGGGGTGTTCATCACCACCACGGGGGTGGGCTGGCTGCCGGAAGGCGTCCACCTGTCCGGCGACCAGGCCAGGCCGGGGGATGCGGTGCTGGTATCCGGTTTCATCGGCGACCACGGCACGGCCATCATGAGCCAGCGGGAAAACCTGGGCTTCACCACCCCCATCGTCTCGGATACGGCGTCCCTCAACGGCCTGACCGCCGCCCTGCTGGCCAGCGGCGCCCGCCTGCGGCTGATGCGGGACCCCACCCGGGGCGGGGTGGCGGCGACGCTCAACGAGATCGCCCACCAGTCCGGCGTGGGCATACATATCCAGGAGGCCGCCCTGCCCCTGCGCCCTGAGGTGGAGGCCGCCTGCGAACTGCTGGGCCTGGACCCCCTGAACATTGCCAACGAGGGCAAGTTGCTGGCCATCTGTGCTGCGGATGATGCCGAAACCCTGCTGGAGGCCATGCGGGCCCATCCCCTGGGGCAATACAGCGCCCGCATCGGCACCGTCACAGAAGACCCCCACCACTTCGTGCAGATGACCACCCGCCTGGGGGGACGGCGCATGGTGGACTGGCTGTCCGGCGAACAACTGCCACGCATTTGCTGATGACGGCTACGTCCGTACCCTTGCGCTTCGGTATCGACCTGGGGGGCACCAAGATCGAAATCCTGGCCCTGGACCCCCGGGGGGAGGCGGTTTACCGGCGCCGGGTGGATACCCCCCAGGGCGACTACGCCGGCACCCTGACGGCCATTGCCGACTTGGTGTTCACCGCCGAGACTGCCCTGGGGGCCCGGGGCAGCGTGGGCATCGGCACCCCCGGCTCCCCTTCCCGGCTGGACGGCCGCATGAAGAACTGCAACTCCACCTGCCTGAACGGCCAGCCCCTGCAACAGGATCTGGAAGCCCGCCTGGGACGCCCCGTGCGCCTAGCCAATGATGCCAACTGCTTTGCGCTATCAGAGGCCAGCGACGGCGCCGCCGCCGGGGCCGACGTGGTGTTCGGGGTGATTCTGGGCACGGGGTGCGGGGGCGGCGTGGTGGTCCACGGCCGGGTGCTGGACGGCCCCAACGGCATTGCCGGGGAATGGGGCCACAACCCCCTGCCCTGGCCCGATCCGCAGGAACTGCCCGGCCCGGCCTGCTATTGCGGCAAAAGCGGCTGCATCGAAACCTGGTTGTCCGGCCCGGGCCTGGCAGCGGACTTCACCCGGGCCACGGGCCAGACCCTGCGGGGGGCGGAACTGGCGGCGGCGGCAGAACAGGGCCAAGCCCCGGCCCAGGCGTCCCTGGCCCGCTACGAAGACCGTCTCGCCCGGGGCCTCGCCCAGGTCATCAACCTGCTGGACCCGGATGTCATCGTCCTGGGCGGAGGGCTTTCCAACCTGGCCCGCCTGTATGAACACGTGCCCCGGCTGTGGGGCCGCTACGTATTTTCCGATGCTGTGCACACCCGGCTGGTGCCGCCCCGCCATGGAGATGCCAGCGGCGTGCGAGGGGCGGCCTGGCTTTGGCCCCTGAATGGGCTGACAGAGCCACTTACGCCGTAGAATGCCAGGCAAGAACAAAACCAACGGGCACCTCGATAACGTGGTTCGACAGACTCACTACGAACGGAACACATGGATTTATATGCCACCGTTCCCACTGAGATTGTCGAAGTGCAGCGTTTTTCGAGGTACCCCATAGCCGATCGGAGGCCCTCATGGTGGACAATGTTGAGATATTTCCCTGGAACGAAAATTTCGCTACAGGCATTGCCCTCATCGACGAACAGCACAGAAAGCTTGTGGGGCTCATCAACAAACTTGTAAGCCATCTGGCCTACCAGTCGGACGCCCCCTCCCTGAACGCCGTTTTCGAAGAACTGAAGGACTACACCGAAGTGCACTTCAGCACCGAGATGGCCATCTGGCGGGCCCATTTCGAGGGGGATTCCTGGCAAAAATGGCACGATCACGCCCACGACGATTTCATCGGCTCGGTCCTGAAGATCAAGGCCACCGAGGCCACCCGGCCCTTCGATGACGTCATCGAGGAGATCGTCCGCTTTCTCACCCACTGGCTGGCCTATCACATCCTGGAAGCAGACAAGCGCATGGCCAAGGTGGTACTGGCCCTGCCCTCGGGCATGTCCCTGGCCAAGGCCAAGGAAATGGCCAACGACGAAATGGCCGGCTCCACCAAGGTACTCATCGACACGGTCATGACCATGTACGACCAGCTGGCCAACCGCACCGTACAGCTCACCCGGGAAATCAACCGCCGCAAACAGGCGGAGGCGGAACTACTGGAGGCTCGCATCAAGGCGGATGCCGCCAATGCGGCCAAATCCACGTTCCTTGCCAATATCAGCCACGAAATCCGTACCCCCCTGAATGCCATCACCGGCATGGTCTATCTGCTCAGGCGGGAAGGCCTGCCCCCCCACCAGATGACCCGCCTGGGGCACATCGACCATGCCAGCAAGCTCCTGCTGGGCATCATCAACGACGTGCTTGACCTGTCCAAGATCGAGGCAGGAAAAATGGTGCTCCAGGAAGCGCCCCTGGCCCTGGAAAGCGTGGTCTCCGGCGTGGTGTCCATTCTGTCGGACCGGGTGGCGGAAAAACGCCTGCGCCTGGAGGTACACAAGGACACCCTCCCCCGGAACCTGCTTGGGGACTACACCAGCCTGCAACAGGTATTGCTCAACCTGGCCACCAATGCGGTCAAGTTCACCGACGCCGGCACCGTCACCCTGAGGGTGCACGTCAGCGAGGAAACCGACCTGGATGCCCTGGTGCGATTCGAGGTCCAGGACACGGGCATGGGCATTGAGCCCGATCAGCTCGAACGCCTGTTCCGGCCCTTTGAGCAGGCCGACAACAGCCGTACCCGCCAGCACGGCGGTACCGGCCTGGGGCTGGCCATCGTCGCCCGCCTGACGGAGCTTATGGGGGGTACTTGTGGAGCCGAAAGCACACCGGGCAAAGGCAGCCTGTTCTGGTTCACAGCCCGGTTGAAAAAAACCGACGTGGAAGCGGCCTCCAGCATGGCCCTGAGCGCTGAAGAGGCCAAGGATCGCATGAAGCCCTGGGCCGGAAGCCGGGTGCTGGTGGTGGACGACGAGCCGGTAAACCAGGAAATCAGCCGTCTGTTCCTGGAAGACGTGGGCCTGTCCGTGGACTGTGCCGGCAACGGGGCCCAGGCTCTGGAACGGGTGGCCGATGGCGACTATGCCCTGGTGTTCATGGACATGCAGATGCCAGTTCTCAGCGGTCTGGAAGCCACGCGGCGCATACGGGCCCTGCCTGCCGGCCGGGATGTCCCGATAATCGCCATGACCGCCAATGCCTTCGACGAGGACCGGCGGCTATGCCTGGAAGCTGGCATGGACGACTTCCTGGGCAAGCCACTACTGCCGGAAGTCCTCTACGCCCTGGTCCTGAAATGGCTGAGCCGGAATGCCGGGTGAAACCCTAGCCTAAACCGCTACCGGTGCTTTGATGCCCGGGTGGGGGTCGTAGCCTTCCAGGGTAAAGTCCTCGAACTTGAAGGCAAACAGATCCGTCACTGCCGGGTTGAGGGTCATGGTGGGCAGGGGCCGGGGTTCCCGGGAAAGTTGCAGGTTCACCTGTTCCATGTGGTTCAGATAAATGTGGGCGTCCCCCAGGGTGTGCACGAAATCCCCGGGTTTAAGCCCGGACACCTGGGCCATCATCAGGGTCAGCAGGGCATAGCTGGCGATGTTGAAAGGCACCCCCAGGAAGATGTCCGCGCTGCGCTGGTAAAGCTGGCAACTGAGCTTGCCGTCCGCCACATAGAACTGGAAGAAGGCGTGACAGGGGGGCAGTTTCATGTGCTCCAGTTCCCCCACGTTCCAGGCGGAGACGATGATGCGGCGGGAATCCGGGTTGTGCTTCAGGGTGTGCAGCACCTCGCTGATCTGGTCGATATGACGACCGTCCCGGGTGGGCCAGGAGCGCCACTGGTAGCCGTAGATGGGCCCCAGGTCGCCCTTTTCATCGGCCCATTCATCCCAGATGGAGACGCCGTTTTCCTTCAGGTAGCGGATGTTGGTATCCCCCTGCAGGAACCAGAGCAATTCGTGGATGATGGATTTGAGGTGGACCTTCTTGGTGGTTAGCAGGGGAAAGCCCTGGCCCAGATCGAAGCGCATCTGGTAACCGAACACCGACACGGTGCCGGTGCCGGTGCGGTCTGATTTACGGGTGCCGTGGTCCAGTACGTGGCGAAGCAGGTCGAGGTATTGCTGCATGGTGGGCGTCGCGATCAGATGTATGGGAAGAAAGGGATGGCCGCCCGCTCAGGCCGGTTCCTTGAGTAGATGCTGGTAAACCAGATTCATGATGATCAGACGCTGGGCTTGATTCAACTCACCGAACTGGACGCCGTAGCTCTTCATGGTCTTGCCCTGTTCGTCGGTTTCCTCGCCGCTCATGCGGATGACCGCAGGCGTCTTTACGTACTCTTCCATGTCGCCCAGGCGCACCTTGAAGGACAGCCAGAGGCCATCGTCCTTGTAGCCGAGGGTGGCGGGAGAAAGCAGTTTCGCCCCACCGACGCTGATGTCCACGATGCGGCCGGCACCAATCTGGCGGCCGTCTTCCGATTCATGCACGGCGACGATGATGCTGGCCGGCGCCCGCATGGCCTTGCGGATGCGCATGGCCTGGACCCCGTCGGGCCAGGAAAGATGCAGATAGGGAAAGGGCTGGAGCTGGGATTTCAGCACCCGGGCCTTGAAGGCGCATACATTCAGCCCGGAAAAGGCCCGCACCAGGTAGGTCTGGCCGTCCTTGATAAAAATGAGCTTGCCATCCACCGAGGGCGCGGACACCAGCAGGCTCTTGGGCTTCAACTGGCCGATCACCCGCACCGTCCAGCGTTCCACCTGACCTTCCTGCAAGGGCTGGAGCTGAAGGGTGTCCCCGGGCATGAGTTTGAGGGCTTCAAGATCCAGGATTTCCTCTGCGGGTTTCGGCGTCCCGCCGCCTCCGGCCTGGCCCTCGCCTGCAGGCAGGCTATCCGTGCGGTTTGAGGGGTGGGTCTCCCGCACCCGTTCCCGGAACAGGCCCTTCTCCAGCAGCCCTTCCAGCTGACTCTGGGTGGCCACCACTACACCCCGGTTCATGAGCAGGTTGCGGTCGGCGTCATAGACTGCGAAGGGCAAAGGCTTGCCGATTTCGACATCCGCATGCCGGACCGGCATCAGAAAATTGTCATCCATCACCTAATCGTCTCCTCGCGGGCTGTTGTTTTCAGGCCTTCAGGCCGCTGCCTCAGCGTTGACCGGCATTGTAGGCGCAGGACGGGACTGTGTGGCAGCTCATTGCAGCCGGTACTTGCCCAGTTCCTCCAGGATGCTCAGCAACAACTGGCGGCCCAGGGGGCCCATGCCCCGGGCCAGGGCGTCTGCGTCCCGCTCGCCGTTCACCAGACGGCGCATGATGCCACCCAGACGGGCCATATCGCCCCCGGCGCGCACCATCTGTTCCGCCATGTTGGCCAGGGCAGCCAGGGCCTGGGCATCCCCCCTGCCGGAGGCATCGATGAGGGCGGCCAGGCCCGGGGCAGCAGCGGCGCCGCTGGGCTTCTGGTCCAGGGCCGGTAGGGTGGCGGGATTCTGGATGCCCCGCAAAACGGCATCGACAATGATGCGGTCCTCGTCATCAAGGCCCAGCTTCACTGCCTCGTCCCGCTTGCCATCGACAATCTGGCGCAGGGCGCCCACCAGCCTGGCCCAGCCCTGCTGCTCCGCCATGGCCAGGGTATCCATGAGCTGGGGCAACTGGCTGCGGTCCCGCAGGGCGTTGACCACGGCGTGGATGAAGGGGGCGTGCATGGTCAGAACCTGCTGCACGGCATCGGGCAATTCAGCCATGGCCGGGGGACTCCGTGGATGGGGTGGGTTGAAAAGCGGGTTCCAGGGGCTGCCAGCGACCTGCCAGCAAGACTTCCAGGGGACGGTAGCTCTGCTTGTAGGACATCTTGCGGCAATTCTTTATCCAGTAGCCCAGATAGACATAGTGCAGGCCCATATCCCGGGCCAGCTCGATCTGGCTCAGCACCCCGAAGACCCCCAGGCTGCGGTTGGCATGGTCCGGGTCGAAGAAGGTGTAGACCGCGGAGATGCCGTCCAGCAGGCGGTCCACCAGGGCCACCATGATCACTGCCCCGTCCAGGCTGAACTCCACCAGAGCGCTGTCCACACGGCTTTGCAGCAGGAATGCCCGGTACTGTTCACGGTCGTCCTGATCCATGCCACCGCCCGCATGGCGGGCGTTCTGATAGCGCCGATAGAGCCGGAAATGGTTTTCCTCGAATACCAGGGGGCGCAGCCGCATCTGGACATCCGCATTTCGCTGCCGGCACCGGCGCTGGGACCGGCTGGGCTGGAACTGCTCCACAGCCAGGCGCACCGGAGTGCAGGCCTTACAGGTATCGCAACGGGGGCGATAGACGTGCTGGCCGCTGCGCCGGAACCCCAGGCGCACCAGTTCGCTGTAGACCGCCGTATCCACCAGACTGCCCGGGGCCACCACCTGAGAACGGGCGGCCATATTTGGCAGATAGCTGCATGGATAGGGTGCCGTTAGATAGAACTGGAGTCGATGCAGGGGCAGTTCCTTGAGGATGCTCATGGATTGTCCTCCTTCATGCGGCCAGACCCAGTGCGGCCCGGACATGCCAGGGCCCCGGATCGCCGGGCTGGGCCGTGAGCTGGTCCAGCAAGGCGCGGAATTGAGCCCGGGGAATCTCCCGGGCCCCCAGGGATGCCAAGTGGGGGGTGCTCATCTGGCAATCGATGATTTCGAAGCCCCGGGCGGACAGTTCCGCCACCAGCTGGGCGAAGGCCAGCTTGGACGCATCCGTGCGGCGGGAGAACATGGATTCGCCAAAGAAGGCCCGGCCCAGGGCCACGCCATAGAGTCCGCCCACCAGTTCTGGGCCACTTTCGCCCTCCATCCAGGTCTCGAAGCTGTGGGCATAGCCGCCGGTGTGCATGGCGGTGTAGGCAGCCACCATGGCAGGGCTGATCCAGGTTCCCCGCTGGCCCTTGCGGGGAGCAGCGGCACAGGCCTGCATCACCCGGGTGAAGGCGGTATCCACGCGGATTTCATGGTCGGGTACCCGCATGCGCTTGCGCAGGGAACGGGAACATTTGAACTCGGCGGGAAACAGCACCATGCGCGGGTCCGGCGACCACCACAGGATGGGCTCTCCCGGGTTGAACCAGGGAAAGATGCCCTGCCGGTAGGCGGCCAGCAGACGGGGCAGGGACAGGTCACCGCCGGCCGCCAGCAGGCCGTTGGGCCCCGCCGGCTCGGCCAGGGCCGTGTCCACCGGCGGGAATGGGGCAAAGGGGTCGTCCGGGCGCAGCCAGGGGATCATCCTGAAACCTACCCGCCCCGGGTGCCCTTCTGGATGAACTCGATCTTGTAGCCATCCGGGTCTTCCACGAAAGCGATCACCGTACTGCCGTGTTTCATTGGACCGGCTGGCCGGGTCACCCTCCCCCCCTTGGCGGTGACCGCCTCACAGGCCTGGTAGGCATCATCCACCTCAATGGCGATGTGGCCGAAGGCAGTGCCCAGTTCGTACTTGTCCACGCCCCAGTTGTAGGTGAGCTCCAGCACCGTGTGGTCCGCCTCGTCCCCATAGCCCACGAAGGCCAGGGTGAATTTGCCGTCCGGGTAATCCTTGCGGCGCAAGAGGCGCATACCCAACACCTGGGTGTAGAAATCGATGGACCGGTCCAGGTCACCGACCCGCAGCATGGTGTGCAGCATACGCATGGGCATTCCTCAGAATTCGAAATAACGACGGCCATTTTCCCGCAAGCTGCGGCGCACTGTCGCCCATTGGGGAAACAGGGTTTCCACTTCCCGCCAGAAGGCGGGGGAATGGTTGCGCTGGCGGAAATGGGCCAGTTCGTGGCAGACCACGTAGTCGATTTCCGCCTGGCTGGCTTTGAGCAGGCGCCAGTTCAGGCTCACCACCCCCTTGGGGGACAAGCTGCCCCAGCGGGTCCGGGCCCCGGACAGTCGCAGGGGCACGCCGGCACGCCCGATGCGGGAGGCGTGACTTTCCAGGCGCTCCGCCAGCAGGGTGCGGGCCTGCCCCTGGTACCAGGCCAGCACGGCCGCCTCCACCTGGGCCGGCTGTGCGGCGCAGCAGAGGCTGTCCCCCTCCAGCCAGACCCGTGGCCGGCCGGCAGGTGGATGCAGGGCCAGGCGCAGTTCGCCCCCCAGGTAAGGCAAGCGGGCGCCCTCCCGCCAGGCCATGGCATGCACCAGGGACTGCTGCCGCTTGTCCCGGATCCAGTGCCAGTGGCGGCCTACAAAGCCCTGGATTTGTGCTTCCGGCATGGTCATGGGGGCGTTCACCACCACACCGCCCTGCGCGTCCACCCGCAGGGCCAGGCTACGGCGGCGGTTGCTGCGGCGCAGGGTGCACTCCAGGGCCTCGCCTTCCCGTTCCAGTCGCAGACAGGATTCCTTGATCACCCGCCGGGTGCCGCGCCGGAACACGCCTTAAAGGCCCTTCATGGTGTCTTCGATCCAGGCCTGGGTCTGGGCCAGCACCTCGTTGGCCTTTCGCCCTGTCGTGGGAATGGGCGGGCCGATCACCACGGTGATCTCGCCAGGGTGCTTGATGAAGGCGTTCTTGGGCCAGCATTGGCCGGCATTGTGGGCCACGGGCACCACCGGCACCCCAGCCTTGACGGCCACCCAGGCGCCGCCGATCTGGTAGTTGCCCACTTCGCCGTAGGCCGTGCGGGTGCCTTCCGGAAACACCAGCACCCAGAAGCCCTGGCCCAGTCTTTCCTTGCCCTGGGCTTCGATCTGCTTCAGGGCCTCCCGGCCCGCCCCCCGGTCGATGGCGATGGGGCTGAACAGGGCCAGCCCCCAGCCGAAGAAGGGAATGTGCAGCAGGGATTTCTTCAGCACGAAGGACAGGGGCGGGAATATCTGCTGGAAGGCGATGGTCTCCCAGGCAGACTGATGCTTGGACAGGATCACGGCGGGGCCCGCAGGCAGATGTTCCAGACCCTGCACCCGATGGCGGATGCCCAGCACCCAGCGGGCCAGGAAGATCACCGCACGGCCCCAGAGGGTGATGAAGCGGTAGCGGGGCAGGCGCGGCAGGGGCAGCAGGAACAGGGACACCAGGCCGAAGGGCACGGTGAGGAGGATTTGCAGCAGCAGGAAAATGAGGGAACGGATCAGGGCCATGGCGAACGACAGGGCAGTCAGGCACTTGCTGCGATGATGGCGGCGGAAGCCTGGAGCAGGTCGTTGTAGACCGGAATGCCTTCGGGCAGTTGTCCGCCCTCCAGGGTCCGCACTCCCTTGCCAGTGCGCACCAGCATGGGCTTGGCCCCCACTGCCAGGGCGGCCTGGATGTCCCGCAGGGCATCACCCACGGCATAGACCGCCTTCAGATCGATATGCAGCCGGCTGCCGATTTCCTGGAACAGGCCCGCCCGGGGTTTGCGGCAGGCGCATTTGGAATCTGCTGCATGGGGGCAGAAGAACACGGCGTCGATGCGGCCGCCAGCCTGGTAGACCAGCTTGTGCATCTTGGCGTGGATGGCGTTGAGAGTCTGCATGTCGAACAGCCCCCGCCCCACACCAGACTGGTTGGAGGCCACCACCACCCGGAAGCCCGCCTGGTTGAGCCGTGCCACCGCCTCCAGGCTGCCGGGGATGGGCCGCCACTCCTCCGGACTCTTGATGAACTGGTCGGAATCAAAGTTGAGCACACCGTCCCGATCCAGAATGACGCACTTCATGGTCTTCCCCTCACCCAGACTTCAACTACCCGAGATTTTAGAACCTGGCCGGGGAATATCGCCCGCCCAGACCTGTATGCGGTTACGCCCGCCATACTTGGCCCCTTGCAGGGCCTGGTCGGCCCGGCGCAGCAGATCCGCCAGGGATTCGCCCCGGCGCCACTGGGCCAGCCCCATGCTGACTGTGATGTGCAAGGTCGTCTCCGACAGGGAAATGGGGGTCTGCCACACCGTCTTGCGGATCTGCTCCGCCAGCTGCACCGCCGATTCCATATCCAGGCCCGGGGCCAGCAGGGCGAATTCATCCCCCCCCACCCGGCCCAGCAGTTCGTCCAGTCCCATATGGGACTGGCACAGGCGAACCAGGGCCCGCAGGATATCGTCCGCCCGCACATGGCCATAGGTGTCGTTGATCTGCTTGAAGTAGTCCACTTCCAGCAGCAGCAGGCACAGGGACTGGTCCGTGGCCTTCAGGGCCTCCAGTCGGCGGGTGGCCAGCTCCTGGAAGCGGCGGCGGTTCATGGCGCCGGTGAGATCGTCTTGGTGCACCTGGGCGATGAGGCTCTTTTCCAGGCGGGCCCGGGCTTCCACCTGCTCGCTCAGGCGCATATTGGCCTGGCGTAGAATCTGGGCATCCCGGAAATTGACCCGGCTCAGACGACTGATGCGGTAGGTGGACATGGCGCCGAACAGATTCATGCCCAGGAACAACAAGCCCATGACCATGACCTGCTTTTGGCTCAGTTCAAAGTGGTCCAGCACCAGCAGGAAAAAACCCAGGGTACTGGCCAGGGCAATGAACAGAATCGGCAGGAAGCGATTGGGAATGAACACATAGGTGCCCAGCAGCATGACCATCATGCTCATGCCGTGCCAGCCCTCGTCCAGAGGCCGTAGCAGAGTGATGGACAGAAACCCCGCCATGGCCAGCCCCACCACCAGGGTGGGAGTGATGCCGTCCACCAGGAGGCGCCAGTAGCGGGCCGCCGTGATGGCCACCAGCAGGCCAGCAAAGAACACCAGCACCCGGGTCGCCAGGACGATACCGTAATGCTCGCTGACTCCCAGCAACATGAAGTCGGTGATCAGAAAGGCCAGGTAGAACAGGGCCGCCAGGGTGAAAGCGCGCCGGGTATCCCGCACCCAGAAGGGACTGATGTACTCCCGGAATGCGCTTTCCGTCGCCGGGTCTACGAACTCACCGCTCCAGGGGGCGATGCGGTAGTGGGGGCTATCCTGGGTATCCGTGTCGATGGACGTGTCCATGACACGGCTCAGGGTGTCAGGATGTCGTGACACCGGCCGTCCCGGTCAGCTGGCTGATATCTGCAACACAGTTCATCAGTCCGCCAAGCCGGGTCAGGAGACCCAGCCGGTTGGCCCGCACCAGGGGCTCGTCGGTCATCACCATCACCTCATCGAAGAATCGGTCCACGCTGGCCTTCAGGTCTGCCAACTGCTTCAGGGCCCCGGTGTAGTCCAGGCCCGCCAGGGCGGACTCCACCCGGGGGCCCACGGCGGCCACGGCCTCGAACAGGGCCTTTTCCGCCGCCTCTGCCAGCAGGTCTTCGGCCGTGTCTGCGCTGATGGCTTCCTTGGCCTGTTCCGCCTTGCGCAGGATGTTCTGGATGCGCTTGTTGGCTGCGGCCAAGGCTTCCGCCTCGGGCAATTGCCGGAACTGGGCCACAGCTTCCAGGCGCAGGGGCACCCGGTCGATGCGGGTTGGGGCCTGGGACACCACGGCTTCCACCTGGTCCACGGCACCGCCCTGCTCCCGCAGGTAGACCCGCAGACGGTCCTGCATGAAGCGGAACACGTCCACGGTGACGCTGGCGGCCAGTTGTTCGGCGGCAAAACCGGTCCGGGCGGTTTCCAGGAGCTGCATCAGGTCCAGGGGCAGGGCCTTCTCCATGAGCATGCGCAGCACCCCCAGGGCAGCCCGGCGCAGGGCAAAGGGGTCCTTGTCGCCGGTGGGAATCAGGCCGATGCCAAAGATGCCTACCAGGCTGTCCAGGCGTTCTGCCAGGGCCACGGCCAGGCCGATGTTGTCGGCGGCCAGGTCATCGCCGGCGAAACGGGGCCGGTAGTGGTCTGCAATGGCCTGGGCCACCCGGACATCCTCGCCGTCATGGAGGGCGTAATAGCGCCCCATGATGCCTTGCAGTTCGGGGAACTCCCCCACCATGTCGGTAACCAGATCCGCCTTGGCCAGTTGGGCGGCCCGGGCCGCCAGGGTCTCATCGCTGCCCAGTTGCCGGGCGATGGCCGCCGCCAGCTTCATCAGCCGCTGGATGCGGGCCCCCTGGGTGCCCAGCTTGTTGTGGTAGACCACCCGGTCCAGGGCTTCCACCCGGCTGGCCAGGGGCTTCTTGCGGTCCTGGTCGAAGAAGAACTTGGCGTCCGCCAGACGGGGCCGCACCACCCGCTCGTTACCGCCGATGACCTGGGACGGGTCGGCCGGCGAGATGTTGGAGACGATGAGGAAACGGTTGGTGAGCTTGCCGGACCTGTCCAGCAGGGGGAAATACTTCTGGTTGGCCTTCATGGTGAGGATGAGGCATTCCTGGGGCACTGCCAGGAACTCCGGCTCGAACTGGCAGACCAGCACGTTGGGCCGCTCCACCAGGGCCGTCACCTCGTCCAGCAGGGCCTCGTCTTCGATGGGTGTCACGCCACCGCCAACCTGCGCCGCCGCAGCCTGGAGCTGGCCCACGATCTCGGCCCGGCGGGCCTCGAAGCCGGGGATCACCGCTCCTTCAGTTTCCATCTGCCGGGCATAGCTGTCCGCGTCCTGGATGGTCACCGTCGGGCTGGCCGCCTCGAAGCGATGGCCCTGGGTGGTGCGGCCGGCGGTCAGGCCCAGCACGGAGATGGGCACCACATCGGCCCCATGCAGGGCCACCAGGCCGTGGGCCGGGCGGACAAAATTCACCGTGCTCCAGCCGTCCTGGAGCTGATAGGTCATGACCTTGGGAATGGGTAGCTTGGCCAGGGCTTCTTCCAGGGCATTCTCTAAGCCAACTTGCAGGTGTGTTCCCTTCGCCATGGAGCGCATGAAGACAGCGTCAGCTTTGCCATCATTCGCAACATATAGACGGTCCGAACCGTCTTCAGCGTTGGGCCATTTCTCGACCAAATCTGAACGTCCTACCTTCGCACATCTTTTCCTGAAGGCTTCCGTAGGCATCCCATTGCTATCCAAAGCAACGGACACCGGCATCAGCTTCTCTATAACCTCCACGTCCGGAGCCACAGTAAGAACATTTGTGACGTGCACGGCCAGTCGGCGAGGGGAGGCGAAGGGAGTGGCGACGCCATCTGCGCCCACCAGGCCCTGGGACTTCAAGGATTCAAACAAGGTGGAGGAGAAGGATTCCCCCAGCTTCTTCAGGGCCTTGGGCGGCAGTTCCTCGACGAAGAGTTCCAGCAGCAGATTGTTCGTAGACATGGACATGATCAAGCCGCCTTCTTCTCGATCTGGGCCAGCACTTCTTCGGCCCAGGCCCGGGGGGCCATGGGGAAACCCAGGCGGGCACGGGAATCCATATAGCTCTGGGCCACGGCCCGGGCCAAGTTGCGGATGCGGCCGATATAGGCAGCCCGTTCGGTTACGGAAATGGCGCCCCGGGCATCCAGCAGGTTGAAGGTGTGGGCGGCCTTGAGGACCTGCTCGTAGGCCGGCAAGGCCAGCTGGTTTTCCATCAGGTGCCTGGCCTGCTTTTCATGGGCGTTGAAGGCGGTGAGCAGGAATTCCACGTCGGAATGCTCGAAGTTGTAGGTGGACTGCTCCACCTCGTTCTGGTGGAACACGTCGCCGTATTTCACCCCCGGGGCGTATTCCAGGTCGAACACGTTCTCCACCCCTTGCAGGTACATGGCCAGGCGCTCCAGGCCGTAGGTGATCTCGCCGGTGATGGGCTTGCAGTCGATGCCCCCCACCTGCTGAAAATAGGTGAACTGGGTGACTTCCATGCCGTTCAGCCAGACTTCCCAGCCCAGGCCCCAGGCCCCCAGGGTGGGGTTTTCCCAGTCGTCTTCCACGAAGCGGATGTCGTTCTGCTTCAGGTCGAAACCCAGGGCCTCCAGGGAACCCAGGTACAGCTCCAGGATGTTTTCCGGGGCGGGTTTCAATACCACCTGGAACTGGTAATAGTGCTGGAGCCGGTTGGGGTTCTCGCCGTAGCGGCCGTCCTTGGGCCGGCGGCTGGGCTGCACATAGGCGGCTTTCCAGGGCTCCGGCCCCAGGGAGCGCAGGAAGGTGGCGGTATGGCTGGTGCCGGCCCCAACCTCGAGATCGTAGGGCTGGAGGATGGCGCAGCCTTGCTCCCCCCAGAATTTCTGGAGGGTGAGGATGATGTCCTGGAATGCGGGCATGGAAGGGTAGCGAGTTGCCAAAGGTGCGGGATTTTACCCGTTCGCCCCGGTTGCCGGCCATGGTGGCAAGCCGACAGGCCGGCTGTTGAAAACCCGTCAGGGCGTCCGAGGATTCGCCGCAATCAGGGCCTTAGTTATGGGATCCGGTCAGAACAGGATACGGTCCAGGCCCATGGTTGACGGGTTTGCAACAAAATGCCACCCCGGGCATGGCCTTTGCAAACAGGCAAGTAAGAAGACCCGGAGGAAGCCATGACCCTGACCATCACACCAAGCCTCACCATTCGCATCCGACGAGCGGCAGACAACGCCCGCCACGTGATCCGCACTCACACTCGCTACCTGTCCATCACCAGCCTGTCCTTCCTGAAGATGGAAGTGCTGGTGTTCAGGTATCGCGGGAAATAATCAGCCGAGCCTCCAGCCCACCCCCGGGCCGATCGGCCAGTTCGAGGCGCCAGCCGTAGGCGTCCGCCAGTTGGCGGGCAATGGCCAGCCCCAGGCCGCTGCCCCCCTCCTCCCGGTTGCGGGAAGTTTCCAGCCGGACAAAGGGGCGAAACACCGCTTCCTTCTGTGCCGCCGGAATCCCCGGCCCCCGATCCCCCACGCTGATTACCACCTCCCGGCCCTGGCAGACCAGTGCAAGATCCACGCCTGCATTCGTCTCTGGACTTCCCCCTTCGCCCCCGCCGTAACGGCGGGCGTTTTCCAGCAGATTGCCGACGATGCGGCGCAGGGCAGCCTCGCCGCCACGCACCTTGCAGGCCGGCCCCGGCTGCCAGTTGACCCGCCCCAGGCGGCGGGCCTGGTCCGCCAGGCCGGTGAGCAGGGCATTGAGGTCCAGGTCTGCCAGGTCATTTGCCTGCAAAGCCTTTGAGAAGGTCAGCATGTCGCTGATCAACTGGTTCATCTCTGCCAGGTCCCGTTCCATGCGCCCCACCAGGGCCGGGTCGGCGTCGTCCAGCATGGACAGGGCCAGGCGCAGGCGGGTGATGGGGGTGCGCAGATCGTGGGAAATGCCGGACAGAAGCACGGTGCGGTTTTCAAGCAGGGACTGGACTTCCCCCACCATGCGGTTGAAGGCGGCGGTCAGGTCCACCAGTTCCTGAGCACCAGTTTCTGGTAACAGGGAGGGGCTGCGGCCCTGTCCAACCTCGTGGGCCAGATGGGCCAGGGTGCCGAGCCGGCGGCTCAGACGCCCCACCATGATCAGGGCCGTCACCACCGTCAGTGCCGCCCCCAGGAAAAAGACACCCAGGGCCGCCAGGGGAGCCGCCAGGGCATAGCGCTGCCGGTCGTAACCGACCCGCAACAGGGTGTCCGCCACCTGGATTTCCATCCAGTCCCAGCCTGCGTCCGCCCCCTCTTTGAGCTGCACCGCCTGACCGGCTCGCCGGCTCACTGCCGCCTGGACCAGATCGGCAAAATAACCGCCCGGCGCCAGTCTGGGCAGTCGTTCGCCCACCTGCTCCAGTTCCAGGTCGTGGCGGAAAGACAGTTCCATCTCGTAATCGGCCCGGGTGGCGGGGGGCAGTTCCACCCAGGTCTTGGCTGCCAGCACGATCTTGGCCGCCAGGTCATCGGCGGAACGCTCCGCCAGAGGGCGTACAACCAGGAACCAGACGACGACAAAGGCGATGGCCTCGAACACCAGAAACGCCAGTAGCAGGCCTGCGGCGGTGCGGCCGAACAGGCTGCGGGGCACCAGCCGGGAAAACGGGTTCAAGCGCCCTTGCCCTTGGGGGCGAAGAGATAGCCCTGGCCCCAGATGGTGCGGATATAGGCCGGGTTGGCCGGGTCATCCTCCAGCTTTTTCCGCAACCGGGTGACCCGCACGTCAATGGAACGGTCGAAAGGGTCCCGCTCGAAGCCCTTCAGCCAGTCCATGATCTGGTCCCGGGACAAGGCCCGGTTGGGATGTTCGACGAATATCTTCAGCAGGGTGAATTCCGCCTGGGTGAGGGGGATGTCCTCTCCGTCCCGGCTCAATGCCTGGGCGGCCAAGTCCAGGCTGAAGGGACCGAAGCGCACGGCCTCTTCCCGGGACTCGCCGCCCTTGCTGCTGCCCCGTCGCAGCACGGCCCGGATGCGGGCCAGTAGTTCCCGAGGGTTGAAGGGCTTGGGCAGGTAGTCATCCGCCCCTACTTCCAGGCCGACGATACGGTCGATGTCCTCCCCCCGGGCGGACAGCATGATGACCGGCACATCCCGATCCGCCTTCAGGCGCCGAGTCAGGGAAAGGCCGTCTTCCCCCGGCATCATCAGATCCATGACCACCAGATCCGGGGTAAACCCCCCCAGGCGCTCGTCCATTTCCTTGCCGTCCCGGGCCGTCTTCACAGTCATGCCCTGTTTGGCCAGGTAGTCCGCCAGCAGGTCGCGGATGCCCGCGTCGTCGTCCACCACCAGCACATTCGGATTTGCATCCATTGGATTTGCGTCCATTTCTTGTCAGGTAACACTTTGAAACAAATTTAGCTGATCCGGAAACCCCGGTGTTACCGCCGGACCCTAGCATGGGAAACGTGAAAGGAGATTCGCCATGAAACTCAAAGTTCTCTTCGCCCTGTTTGTTGCCTGTGCCACCAACCCGGCACTGGCCGGCGACTGGGGGTCCGTGTTCGGTCAGCCCCTGCCGGCCGTGGCCCAGATGAGCCAGGAGGAACGTCGCACCCTGCGGGAACGCTGGGAGCGATCCAGCCCGGAAGAGCGGGCCCGGCTGCGCAAGGACTTCCAGGAACGCCTGCGTCGTGTGCCCGGCGGCGAATATGCCACCCGGGGCATGGAAACGGGAGAGGAAATGGGACAAAGCATGGGACAACGCATGGTGGATGGCTGGCGGGACAGCAACTATGGCGAGGGCTACGAGCGGCGCCACCGGGAAGACGATGGCCGGGACGACAGCCGTAGGGATGACCGGCGTGACCGCTTTGAACAACGCAGCCGGGATCGCCGCTGAGGCAATCCAAATCTCTTTCAATCAATGACCATTCAGACACTGGAGCACATCATGAAAACCCTGAACAAAGTTCTGCTTTCCACCCTGGCCATCAGCCTGCTGCAGATCAGCCCCGCCCAGGCGGACGGATTCCGCGACACAGCCCCTGTCATATCCAGCACGCCGGTGTATGAGCGCTACAACGAGCCCCGTCGGGAATGCTGGAACGAACAGGTGGGCTATGAACGCTCCCGCGCCAGTGAGCGTGACTATGGCGGCGCCGTCCTGGGGGGCATCGTCGGCGGCCTGCTGGGCAATACGGTAGGCAAGGGCAGTGGCCGCAGCGTGGCCACCGCCGTGGGAGCCGCCACGGGCGCCATCGTCGGCGACCGGATCGACAACCGGGATACGGTGACACGGGAGTACCGCCGCCCCCGTTACGAGGAACGGTGCAGCATTACCGACAACTGGAGCGAACGGCTCACCGGCTACAACGTGGTTTACCGCTACCAGGGTCATGACTACAGCGCCTTCCTGCCCTACGACCCGGGCAACACGGTGCGTGTGCGGGTCAACGTCAGCCTGGCGGAGAAATACTGACACCCCGGGGGCGGTTTGAAGCCCCCGGCCTGAGCCGGTAGAGTGCGCCCTTTCCTCCTGTTACGAGACAAGCGTGCGCTTTTGCCGGACCCTCCTGCCTGTGCTGTTCTGCCTGTGGCCTGCCCTTGCCTGGGCCTCGCTGGAAGCGGATTTCAAGAGCGCCCGGGAGCACTACCAAAAGGGACGCATGGCCCAGTTCGAACAGGCCGCAGCCCGGATACCCAAAACCCACCTGCTACAACCCTACCTGCGCTATTGGCGTCTAAAGTCCGACAATGCTACTCCGGATGAATTGCAAGCCTTCATTGCGGAATACCCGGACAGCCCCCTGGCAGACCGGTTCCGGGTGGAGTTGGCCGGTTTGTATGCCCTGGCGGAGAACTGGCCAGCCTTTCGCGAACAATACCGGGCACTGGCCGCCCCTCCTCAAGAACTGGCCTGCCAGTATCTGCACCTGCAGCTCGTCGAAGGAGACGCCAAAGCGATTCCTGAAGGGCAGGAACTGTGGCTCACCGGCAAGCCTCTACCCGACAGCTGCGAACGTCTGTTCGATACCCTCTTCCGCCTGGGCCACCTGACTCCGGAAGACCGCTACCGCCGCCTGCGTCTAGCCCTGGAAAACGGCAATTTCAGCCTGGCCCGGACCCTGGATACCCAGAACCCGGGCCCAGAACGCATGGAAACGGACGCCCTGGCCCGGGCCCAGCGTCACGGCGACGAACTGATCCAGGCTGTCTCGCCTAAAAGGGGACAGCGGGAAGCCGCGCTGTATGCCCTGAGCCTGTTCGCCAAGCTGGATACCGCCGGGGCAGCCCGCCTGTGGGAAACCCACGGACCGGCCTATCCCGAAGCGGAACGCCGATATGGCTGGGCCCAGATTGCCACCCACGCAGCCCGACGGCATGAAACCCAGGCTATGGACTGGTTTGCCCGCTCGGGCCCCGCCGAGGTTCCGGCTGCCACCGAACCCCAGGCGGTCTGGCGAGCCCGCGCCGCCCTGCGCGCAGGTAACTGGGCCGAAACCTACAAGGTCATCCAGGCAATGCCGGAAAAACTCCGGGATGAATCCACCTGGCGATACTGGAGGGCCCGTGCCCTCAAGGCTCTAAACGCCCCCTACCCTGCCAACGTGCTGTTTGCCCAGTTGTCCCAACAACATGATTACTATGGCCTGCTGGCCCTGGAGGAACTACCTCCCCGCCTGGAAGCAAGGCCAGCGCTTTACCGGATCACCCCGGATGATCAGCTCTGGGCGGAGACCCATCCCGGCCTCCAGCGGGCCCTTTTGTTGCGTTCCATGGATCTGCCCGGCGACGCCCAGGACGAATGGAACAGGGCACTGCGTGGCATGAGCGACCGGCAATTGCTGGCAGCTGCGGACCTGGCCCTACGCCAGGGCTGGCACGACCGGGCCATCGTCACCGCCAGCCGCACCCGGACGGAGCACGACTTCGATCTGCGCTACATCGCCCCGTTCCGGGACCTGGCATCCACCTACGCCAGGGAGCAGGACCTGGACGAAGCCTGGGTCTACGGACTCATCCGCCAGGAGTCACGTTTCGTCTCCCATGCACGTTCCCGGGTGGGGGCCCAGGGCCTGATGCAGATCATGCCCAGCACCGCCCAATGGATCGCCAAGCAACTGGGGCTCGGCCGCCAGGCCCACAGGACCGTGCATCAGCCGGAAGTGAACATCCGTTTTGGCACCTATTACCTCAAGCACATCTACACCAGCCTGGGCCAGTCGCCCGTCCTGGCCACGGCAGGCTACAACGCCGGCCCGGGCCGGGCCCGCCGCTGGCAGGCCGATACTCCCCTGGAAGGGGCCGTCTATGTGGAGAACATTCCGTTCCAGGAAACCCGGGACTACGTCAAACGGGTACTGGCCAACGCCATGTTTTACCGGGCCCGCTTCGGTGGTGAAGCACCCTCCCTCAAGGCCCGGCTGGGAGTGATCCCCGCCCGGGCCCAGCCGGCACAGGCAGACGGCGGCGGACAGGACACGAATTCGGACGCGAATACCTGAAGCCGCCATGGCAGGCCCTGCCATGGACGGGAAGTATTTCCCCTAGAATAGGGCCGCAACTTCAACCTGCCTGGTGTAGACCCAATTCTGGCGGACTACCCGACCTAGACAACATGAACCATAAACCGCAGAAAACTGTTTGCGTTCTGGGTGGCGGCGGCTTTGTCGGCCACCACCTCGTCGCCCTGCTGGCCCGACGCGGCTATCGGGTCATCGTCCCAGCCCGGCGCCGGGAAGCCGTCAAGGACCTGGCCATTCTCCCGGCGGTGGAGATCATCCAGGCCAACGTCCACGATGCCAGCGTGTTGCAACACGTACTCAAGGGCGCGGATGCGGTCATCAACCTGGTGGGACTGCTCCACGAAACCGCCGCCGGCCAGATGGAAACCGAACGCGCCCAGCGGGGCAGCTTCCAGTACGCCCATGTGGAACTGCCCCGGCGCACCGTGCAAGCCTGCTTTGCCGCAGATGTGCCCCGCCTCATCCACATGAGCGCCCTGGGGGCGGACCCGGTGTCCCGCAGCGCCTACCAGCGCAGCAAGGTGGCGGGGGAGGATGTGATCCGGGAGGCGAAATACCTGCAAACCACGGTGTTCCGGCCTTCGGTCATCTTCGGGCCGGGAGACAGCTTCCTCAGTCTATTTGCCAAGCTGCTGCGCGTGGCCCCGGTGGTTCCCCTGGCCGGCGGCCACGCCCGCTTCCAGCCTGTATACGTGGGGGATGTGGTACGGGCCATGGCGGATGCCCTGGAGAACCCCGCCACCATCGGCCACACCTACAACCTGTGCGGCCCGAATATCTACACCCTGGAGGCGTTGCTGAAACTGACTGCCCGGGAACTGGGCCTCAAACGCTGGATAATGCCCCTGGGCCCCAAGGCGTCCTACTGGTTTGCGCGGCTGATGGAATTCAAACCCGGGCGCAAGATCATGACCCGGGACAACCACTACGCCATGCTGACGGACAACGTCTGTCCCAATGAATTCCATTCCCCCTGCCAATGCCCCACCCGGCTGGAAACGGTGATCGGCTATCTGCGCCACCAGGACCCCCGGCGGGCCTATACGGGACATCGTGCCCAGGCCCGGCGCTAACGGCGCCTCATCTTTTCCGCCCCAGGTGCATGTCTACACCGTGGGCGGTGCCGTCCGGGACGGGCTCCTGGGCCTACCGGTCCAGGACCGGGACCACGTGGTGGTGGGCGCCACCCCGGAACTGATGGCCTCCCTGGGATTCCGTCCGGTAGGCAAGGACTTCCCCGTCTTCCTGCATCCCCAAACCCAGGAGGAATACGCCCTGGCCCGCACGGAGCGCAAGACGGCCAAAGGCTACAAGGGCTTTGCCGTCCACGCCGCCCCGGATGTGACCCTGGAAGAAGACCTGCGCCGGCGGGATTTGACCATCAACGCCCTGGCCCTGGACGACCTGGGCCGCATCATCGACCCCTACGGCGGCCAGGCGGACCTCGCCGACAAGGTACTGCGCCACGTCAGCGAGGCCTTTGCCGAGGATCCGGTACGCATTCTGCGGGTGGCCCGGTTCGCAGCCCGGTTCCCGGATTTCCGGGTGGCGGAGGAAACCCGGGCCCTCATGGCCGCCATGGTGCGGGAGGGGGAAGTGGACGCCCTGGTGCCGGAACGCATCTGGCAGGAACTGGCCCGGGGTCTTATGGAGACCCATCCGGCGCCCATGATTGAAGTTCTGCGGGACTGCGGCGCCCTGGCGCGCATCCTGCCGGAACTGGACCGCTTGTTCGGCGTTCCCCAGAACCCGAAAAGCCACCCGGAGATCGACACCGGGGACCATGTGCTGCGAGTCATCACCCAGGCAGCCCGGCTGGGTGCCAATCTCCCCACCCGCTGGGCCGCCCTGACCCACGACCTGGGCAAGGGGCTCACCCCCGAGGCCCAGTGGCCCAATCACGGCGGCCACGAGGAGCGGGGCACGGCCCTGATTGCGGCCATCGCCACCCGCCTGCGTGTGCCCCGGGAATGCACGGACCTGGCCGTCATCGTCAGCCGCTGGCACGGCCAGGCCCACCAGGCCGGCAGCCTGGGCCCCGAGGGCTTGTTGACGCTGCTGGAGCACACCGACGCCCTGCGGCGCCCGGAACGTTTCAAGGATTTTCTCCTGGCTTGTACAGCGGACTACCAAGGGCGCCCCGGTTACGAGGAGCGCCCATTCCTGCCCGCCGCCCGGCTTCTCCAGGCCCTGGAGGCTGTGCAAACCGTGGATGCCGGCACCCTGGCTGCGGGGATTGCAGACCGGAGCCTCATTCCAGCAGCCATACGCGCTGCCAGATTGGCTGCCATTGCAGGCCTGGAGGAAAACACAAATGCCCGTTGATACCAGACTTTCCGACTGGCAGACCTTGCCTGCCCTGGCCGGACTGCCACCGGCGCTTTCCGCCCTCCTAACCCAGCAATTACAACCCATTGCCGCCCCAGCCGGTGCCACCCTGTTCGACGTAGGCACAAGTTGCCAGGCCCTGCCCCTGGTGCTGGAAGGCCGGATCCGGGTCAGCAAACGCTCGGACAGCGGCCGGGAAATTAGTCTCTACCACGTGCAGGCCGGCGAATTGTGCATCGTCACCGTGGGCTGCCTGCTGGGGGGCATCCCCTACCCGGCCTCGGGCACTTCGGAGACGCCTTTGCAAGCCCTGGCCCTGCCCCGTCCCCTGTTCATGACCCTGCTGAACAGCCACCAGCCCTTCCGGGAATGGGTTTTCCAGTTGTTTACCGACCGGATCACAGGCCTGATGCAACTGGTGGAAGAAGTGGCGTTCCGCAAGCTGGACCAGCGCCTTGCCAATTGGCTGCTCCTGCGGGCACCGGTTGCCGAGGCCTCCCACCAGGCCATTGCCGACGACCTGGGCAGCGTGCGGGAGATCATCTCCCGTCTGCTCAAGCAATTCGAGGATCAGGGGCTGGTGCGGCTGGGCCGCGGACGCATAGACATCCTGGATACATCGGGATTGTCATCCCTGGCCCAGGGATAGTCGCACGCCTCCTCGGAAACGTCAGAAGTCCGGCTGCACCAGGCCCATGCGGATGGCGTAGCGGGTCAAGCCTGCCACGTCATGGATGTTCAGGCGCTGCATGAGCTGGGCCCGATGGCTTTCCACGGTCTTGGTACTGACATGCAACTGGGCGGCGATTTCCCGGGTGGCAAAACCCCGGGCGATGAAATGCAGGATCTCCCGCTGTCGGGGAGTCAGGCGATCATCCTGCCGGGCCCCCTGGCTGGGTTCTTCGGTGCGCAGGAAATTCTCGATCACCCCCACGGCATCCCGCAGGTTGGAAAGCACGGAACGGTGCTTGTCCGTGGCCTGATTCAAAGCTTCCAGGGCCTGTTTGTGATTGGTCACATCGCTGCAACAGCCAATGTAGCCCTGCAACCGACCCCTGTTGGCATAAAAGGCATGGCCGGATTTCATCAGCCACCGGTAACGGCCATCCCGTCGTCGCAGCCGGCATTCCAGCATGAAAGGGTCCCGGGTCAGGAGGGCCTTACCGATCAGATCAGGCCAGGCCTGGGCATCCTCAGGATGCATCGCCCCCAACCAGCCGTCACCCAGGCAGTCGACCAGGGCTCTACCGGTAAATTCCTGCCAGGCCAGGTTTACATGTACGCAGGCACCCCCAACATCAGCCACCCAGATCATGGCCGGCACCCAATCAAGGGCCTGGACCATCTCCGGGGTAAGCACTGCGGACTCAGTGCCATGTGACATTTAAAAGCTCTCCTCATCGGGTTATCGACAAGCCATCTAGGGTATATCCAATGTACTAAGCGTAAACATCGGGAATTTCCCTATTTTCTTAGCAGCTTTTCTTAGTAGAACCGAATTTTGCCAGCTAATCCCGACAATTTCGTCCAGCCAGAGGCCACCTGCTTTCTCGCGTTCTTCTCCACACTGAGCCTGCCAGTAACCTAAGTTACAGAAGACTATTAGAAAAGCGGCTACGCTTCGACCCGGCTCTCGCGTCCCGTTGTCTGAATGTGTTTGACGAAGGTGTACTGGCGGGAGGGCGTTTTAAACCCCATTGTTAACCCGTTGGAGGAATTGGCATGAAAGCGAACGTTGGCGGTATCGACCGGATTTTGCGCATTGTGGTGGGCCTGGCCCTGATCGCCTGGGCTGCCCTGCTGGGTGGCCCGGTCTGGGCCTGGATCGGCGTGGTGCCCCTGGCTACCGGCCTGATCAAGTTCTGCCCCCTGTATCCGATCCTGGGCATGAACACCTGCGGCACCAAGGACTGATCCACACTTCAGCACGCCAGCCATGACGACCTTGGACGAAACCCCGTATTGCTGGCGTTGCGGGGCATCGTTAGCACGTCAGCCTCTCCCCCTGGGGCGGGAGGCGGTGTGCGCCCAGTGCAATGCGCAGTTGCATGTCTGCCGGCAGTGCGCCCACTTTGATCCCGGCAAGTCGAATCAATGCCGGGAGCCCATGGCGGAACGGGTGGTCGACAAGACCCGGGCCAATTTCTGCGACTGGTTCCAGGCTCGACGGGGCCCGCTCACCCAGGCAAACACCCCCCGGAAGGCTGCCTTGGAGGCCTTGTTCCTAAGCCCTGGGGCGGAACCAGGCAACACAGACACGACTCCGGAAGCCAGCGAACCCCGCGCTGCCCTGGACCGGCTTTTCAAATCCTGAGGCCGGCAGGCAGCCTCAAGGGGCCGGTGGAACCCGGATTTCCAGTTCTGCGAAACGCCCCTTGTTGGCCTGGAGGTGGCAGGCCACACAGTTGGAGGGCGCCTGGATCTTCTTGCGCTTCCACACCGCTTCCGACACCTGGCCGTGGAGTTTCTTGAAATACGAAGTACCGGTGATGCGCTGGGGCTCGGCATCTTCCGGCAGGGCTGCACTGATGCGGCGCATGCGCATGTCCGCATAGCTGCCGTCGGATGCCAGGGTCTCCAGTTCCTTGAGTATGGCGAAGTACTGGGGCTCATCCAGGGAGGCGTCCTCGCCGAAGTGATCTTCCAGTTCCGCCATCATCCGGCGCCAGGACCGGGCAGGCAGCAGGCCGGGGGCAAAGGCGGTGTGGCAGCTGCCGCACTCGTTCACGTAGACCTTGCCCGCCGGCATGGGAAACTGGGCCGGCATCTCTGCCGGTGCCGCCATGAGCCAGGCCCCGACCACACCCAGTACGGAAACCAGCAGCAGCAGATGCAGCCGGCCCACACCAAAGCCCGGATCGGCGCTCATGGGGTATCGTCTTCCCGGTATTGGTAGCCGCTGACCATGGCCTGGGCCAGGGGAATGCCATGGCGCTTCTCGTGGAGGATCAGGGCTGCCACGTGGACCAGGATGAAGGCCAGGATCACTTCTTCAAGAAAATCGTGGGGGATGCGGAACCAGTCCAGCCACAGCACGTCGTGGCCCAGCCAGGCCAGCAAGGGACCATGGCCCTGGTCGATGGCCATGAGGGCGAATCCGGTGACTGCCATGGTCAGGGCCATGAGATAGAAGGCCAGATAGGCGAAGGTGGCCAGGGGATGATGGCCAAAGCGGCCGGGGGGTGTAAAGAACTGGCGGCTGCGCAGGGCGGCAAACCAGGCCCGCCAGGTCCAGAGCTGGCGCCAGTGGGCGTGTTTGGGTCCGTACCAGGCCCAGGTGATGCGCGCCACCAGGCCTAGGAAGAAGGCATAGCCCAGCCAGGCATGGAAACGCCAGAGCATGGCTGCCTCCGGCGTCAGGGCAAAGGCCTGGGCCAGCAAGCCGCTCAGCAGCAGCAGCAGGGTCGCCAGGCCGATCCACAAATGGATGATACGCAGCACCGGGTCATAGACCCGCTGCCGGATCAGAGTCAGTCGGGTCATGCCTTACTGCTTGGCCGCGGCCGGCTCCGCATCCCCCTGGATCTGGATGTAGGGCAGTTGCAGGGCAGGCTTGCCCAGGGAATGGTAGTAGGCGGAAATGTCTTCCAGGTCCTGCTCGGTATAGAGGACCGTAGCCATGTTCATGACCGGGTGCAGGATCTTGCCGGTCTTGTATTTGTTGCTCTTGACCGTCAGTTTGTCCGGATCCCGGCCAGCCAGTTGAAGGGTGAAGAAAATGCCGCTGAAGGTTTCATTGCCATGGCAGGCCACGCAACCCACGGCCTTCTGTTTCCCGGCAACGGGATCTCCCCCGGCGACAGCCGTCAGGGACGTGGACAGAATCATTGCAAGCAGGGTGGAAATAAGCGGTTTCATGTGCAATCCTCGTCTGAATCAAACGCCAAACGGCGGGGCTGATGGCCGGTTGACGGCCTCGTTCCAGCCTCGCACCACTTGCACGCAATGTCAATTTCAAGCCCCTTTCCCGGCAAATCCCGGATCGACCCGCCGTCAGGACTGCAATTCCGCATCCTGCCGGTCACGCCGTTCCAGCAGAACTGCTCCTTGGTCTGGTGCGCCGACACGGCCGAGGCGGTGGTGATCGACCCCGGCGGCGAGGTCGAGCGTCTGCTGGCCGAAATCCAGCGTCAGGGCGTCAGGGTGCGTTCCATCCTCCTCACCCATGGTCATCTGGACCATGTGGGCGCGGCCCCCGCCCTGGCCTCCCTGCTTGATGCACCCATACTCGGGCCCCACCTGGAAGATGCCTTTCTGCTCGACAGCCTGGCAGACCAGGCAACAATGTTCGGGTTTCCGCCAGCCACCGCCTTTCGCCCCGGGAAGTGGCTGGAACAGGGAGAGAACATCCGGTTCGGCAACCACCATCTGGATGTGCTTCACTGCCCAGGCCACACACCGGGCCACCTTGTCTTCGTTGAAACAGATGCCCGCCTGGCCTTCGTAGGCGACGTGCTGTTCAGGGGCAGCATAGGCCGCACGGATTTTCCACGGGGCAACCATGGGGATCTGATCCGTTCAATCCGTGAAACCCTATTTCCCCTGGGTGATGACATGGCCTTCGTGCCCGGCCATGGCCCCATGGGGAATTTCGGCCAGGAAAGGCTAGACAACCCTTATGTGGGCGACCGGTCCGCATAAATAAAAAGCCGGGCCTTGGCCCGGCTTTCCAGTGCGTGGGCTGGATCAGCCTACGGAAGCTTCAGCGGTGTTGGAGTCGCCTTTGTTATCGGTCCACTTCACCACCACCTTGTCACCCGCCTTGGCGCCCTTGACCTTGATGGCCAGGTAGGGGTTCTTGCTGATGCCGCCGCCCCACTGGGCGTCCATCACCTGCTTGCCACCCACTTCGCAGGTCACGTTGGTGATGTGGTGCGCAGGCACCACCTGGCCGGTCTTCGCGTCCTTGCGCAGGCCCGTTTCCATCACGTGGTTCATCAGGCACTTCACTTCGGCTACGTCACCCTTCAGGGAGGCGCGGATCTTCATCGGTTCTGCCATGTCTTTCTCCTTGATTCAGT
>JBFLXA010000009.1:0-123573 GCA_040757575.1 Pseudomonadota bacterium | reverse complement strand
GATCGATGGCCACGGTTGTACTAGCATTCATGGCGGACTCCTTTCGTCTCAACCTGATCTCCAACCCCTGGAAGATCGTTGGTGCTTAGACACCGCGATAAGGCGGGGGGAGTCCATCCCATCAGTCTAAGCGCGGGATCGCCTGCGATCGGCAATCGTGGGTTGCCTACTGGCTTGAAGTCCCGGCCTTTGTGGCTTCATCCACCCCGTTTCAGCATGAAGGCCAGTCCGACAAGGCTGGCGAGCATCAGGGCCATGAACAGACGGGCCAGCCAGGCATAGCGTTTGCCCAGGGCGTCCGGGGGCAGGTTACTGATCAGGAATGGGCGGCCATCCTCGGGCCTGGATAGGTAGTGGCGCTTGGGCTGGGCCCGCAGGGCCTGGTGTTGGCGGGCAATCTCCCGGCGGGCGGCCTGGCGGGCCAGGGTCCATTCCTTGGGGCTGATCTCGCCGTCGCCGTCCAGATCGAAACGGCGGTGCAATTCTTCTGGGTCGGCCTTCCATTCAGCCAGTAGATCCCCTTCTTCAAGGCGGGCGTTCAGTTCCAGGTCGTTGCCATCCCGGCTGCGGAAGGCGCCGATTGCGTACAGCACATCATCCTTGAGCAGCACTTCCTCCTCGTGGCGATAATCCCCATGGGTACGGGTTTCCTTGCGGGTGCTCTGGATGTGGGCCCCCTCGGGCTCCAGGGTGCATCGGCCACTGTCATCCACCAGGTCAAAGGGGGTGCGGCTTTCTGCCCGTTCCACCTGCTCCCACTTGTTATCCTCCCGGCGGAAAAGGCGGTAGCGGTACCAGAGGCAGGGCAGCTGGCTGTGGGGGGTGAGCAGGGGCACGCCTTCGTGGGGTTGGCCCCGGCCGTGGAGTTCCACGTAGCCCTGGGCGGCGGAGGCCACCCTGGAAGTGGGTGTGTCCCGGATGGCCCGGGCTATGCGCTGGGCCCAGAGCCATCCCAACAGGTTCAGCCCCGCCGCCAGGGCGATGGTCCATTGCCAGACCCGGGCTTCATGGGCATGGAAGGCAAACCCTGCCAGGGCAAACTGGATGAAAAACAGCAGGGGGGCGAACTGGCCTTGCCAGGGCCGAAGCATGGGCGCCTCAGTTATTGAAGAGTGCCTTCACGTCCACGTCCTTCAGGTCTTCCGCCTTGAAGGTCAGCAGATCCCGGGCGGGAAAGTGGAACAGACGGGCCACCAGGTTGTCCGGGAACTGCTCGATGCGCACGTTGTTGATGTTGACGCTCTCGTTGTAGAACTCCCGCCCCGGTCGGCAATGCCTTCTTCCAGGCTGGTGATGCGGGCCATGAGCTGGTTGAACTGCTCGTTGGCGCGCAGTTCCGGATAGGCTTCCACCACGGCAAAAATCTGCCCAAGGCCGGCCCGCAGGGCCCCTTCTGCAATGTTCAGGGCGGGAATGTCCTGGGCCTGGCTGGCACTTTGCACCCGGGCCCGGGCCTCGGTGACCTTTTGCAGGGTCTCCTGCTCGAACTGCTTGTACTGTTTGCAGGCCTCCACCAGCTTGGGCAACTCGTCGTGGCGCTGCTTGAGCAGCACGTCGATGTTGGACCAGGCCTTGGAGACGTTGTGCTTGATCTGTACCAGAGCGTTGTAGATGACCACGCCGTAGATCACCACGACCAGGACCAGTATCCAGAAGATGATGGCGGGGGACATGCAAACCTCCTGTACGCAATTTCAAATCGGACGCTTCGCGTCCGCCCTCTCCCCGGCCCTCCCCCCGAGGGGAGGGAGAAGCCGAGTTATTCCTCGTCCTCGGAATCCAGCACCGGTTGCAGGCCGGACAGTTTCTCGCCTTCACCCAGGTTGATGAGAGTCACGCCCTGGGTGGAGCGGCCGGCGGCGCGGATTTCCTTCACCCGGGTGCGGATCAGCACGCCACCCGTGGTGATGAGCATGACCTCGTCTTCCGGTTTTACCAGCACCGCCGCCACCACCTTGCCGTTGCGGGCGGAGGTGGAGATGGCAATGACCCCCTGGGTGCCCCGGCCGGTCTGGCGGTATTCGCCCACCGGGGTGCGCTTGCCGTAGCCGTTTTCCGTGGCGGTGAGGACTTCCTCGTCGTCGGTGTCCGCCACCAGAAGACTGATGACTTCGGCGCCAGCCGGCATCTTGATGCCCCGCACGCCCCGGGATACCCGGCCCATGGGACGCACTTCATCTTCGGTAAAGCGGTTGGCCTTGCCTTCGTTGGAGAACAGCATGATCTGCTGCTGGCCGTTGGTGATGGCCACCCCCACCAGCCGGTCGCCCTCGTCCAGATTCACGGCGATGATGCCGGCGGTACGGGGACGAGAGAAATCCGACAGCACGGTTTTCTTCACCGTGCCGAGGGCGGTGGCCATGAAGATGTAATGCTGGTCGTCGAATTCCTTCACCGGCAGGATGGCGGTGACCTTTTCGCCCTCTTCAAGCTTGAGCAGGTTGACGATGGGCTTGCCCCGGGCCGCCCGGCCCCCCTGGGGCACTTCGTAGACCTTGAGCCAGAACAGCTTGCCCCGGCTGGTAAAGCACAGGATGGTGTCGTGGGTGTTGGCGATGAAGAGGTTGTCGATGAAATCCTCTTCCTTGGTGCCCGCCGCCTGCTTGCCCCGGCCCCCCCGCTTCTGGGTGCGGTATTCGTCCAGGGGCTGGGCCTTGATATAACCGGTATGGGACAGCGTGACCACCACGTCCTGGGGCGTGATGAGATCTTCCATGGACATTTCCCGGGCGTCGGTGACGATTTCGGAGCGGCGCTTGTCGCCAAAGGCGGCCTTCATCTCCCCCAGTTCGGTGACGATGATCTCGGTGACCCGCTCCGGCTTGTCCAGGATATCCAGCAGGTCGGCGATGCGCTCCATGACTTCCTTGTATTCGCCGACGATCTTGTCCTGCTCAAGGCCGGTCAGGCGCTGCAACCGGAGGTCCAGAATGGCCTGGGCCTGGACTTCCGTGAGGAAATAGCCATTCTTGTGCAGGCCGTACTGTGGTTCCAGGTCCAGGGGGCGGAAGGCGTCCCGGCTGGCGGAAAGCTGGTTGCCCGTGGCCCGATCCAGCATGTCTTCCACCACCTTGGAACGCCAGGGCTTGGCCAGCAGGGCGGCCTTGGCTTCCGGCGGCGTGGCGCTGGCCTTGATGAGGGCGATGATCTCGTCCACGTTGGCCAGGGCCACGGCCAGGCCTTCCAGGATATGGCCCCGGGCCCGGGCCTTCTTCAGCTCGAACTGGGTGCGCCGTGTGACCACTTCCCGGCGGTGTTTGAGGAAGGCTTCCAGGAATTGCTTCAGGTTGAGCAGGCGGGGCTGGCCGTCCAGCAAGGCCACCATGTTCATGCCGAAGGTGTCCTGCATCTGCGTTTCTTTGTACAGATTGTTCAGGATCACTTCCGGCACTTCGCCCCGCTTCAGCTCAATGACCACCCGCATGCCGGATTTGTCCGATTCGTCGCGGATCTCGCTAATACCTTCCAGGCGTTTTTCCCGCACCAATTCGCCGATCTTGGCGCACAGGTTGGCCTTGTTCACCTGGTAGGGCAGCTCGTCGATGATGACAGCCTGGCGGTTGCCGGACTTGTCGATGTCCTCGAAATGGCACTTGGCCCGCATCACCACCCGGCCCCGGCCGGTGCGGTAGCCATCCTTCACGCCCGCCGTGCCATAGATGATGCCGGCGGTGGGGAAGTCGGGGGCGGGGACGATGTCGATGAGGTCTTCCACGGAAATGAACGGATCATTCAGCACCGCCAGGCAGGCATCGATGATCTCGTTCATGTTGTGGGGCGGGATGTTGGTGGCCATGCCCACGGCGATACCCGTGGAGCCGTTCACCAGCAGGTTGGGGAACTTGGCCGGCAGGATCAGGGGTTCCTGCTCGGAACCGTCGTAGTTGGGGCCGAAATCGACGGTTTCCTTGTCGATGTCCGCCAGCAGTTCATGGGCCAGCTTGGCCATGCGGATTTCGGTGTAACGCATGGCGGCTGCATTGTCGCCGTCCACGGAACCGAAGTTGCCCTGACCATCCACCAGGGGGTAGCGCAGGGAGAAGTTCTGGGCCATGCGGACGATGGTGTCGTACACCGCCGTATCGCCGTGGGGGTGGTATTTACCGATCACGTCACCGACCACGCGGGCGGATTTCTTGTAAGCCTTGTTCCAGTCGTTGGAGAGCTCGTGCATGGCGAACAACACGCGCCGGTGCACCGGTTTCAAGCCATCCCGCACATCCGGAAGCGCGCGGCCCACGATCACGCTCATGGCGTAATCCAGGTAGGAGCGACGCATCTCCTCTTCCAGACTGACGGGCAAAGTCTCCTTGGCGAACTGGTTTTCCATCTCGGAATAGGCCTTGTTATGGGGATTGGAAAAATTTTCGGGAGTTTAACACGCCCGGCGCCCTCCCCTGGCAGCCTGTCAGACTTTGGAAGCGGGCCGAAGTCCGACCGGTTGCTCACCCCAAAAACCCGATAGGATTCCGGAAGTTACTGCCACTCACGACGCGCCTGCACGCCATGCCTCAGCCCACCCCCCTGACCTGCGACCTTCGCCTGGATCCGGAATGGATCATCCCCGTGGAACCAGCCGGTGTGGTGCTTGCCCGGCACAGCCTGCTGGTGAAGGACGGGCGCATCGCCGCCCTGCTGCCCCATGCCGAGGCGGATGCCTGGATTGCCGCAGAGCACCTCAGTCTGCCCAGCCAGGCCCTCATCCCCGGCCTGGTGAACCTGCACACCCATGCAGCCATGGCGCTCTTGCGGGGCTTTGCGGACGACCTGCCCCTCATGACCTGGCTCACCGAGCACATCTGGCCGGCGGAAAAACGCTGGGTATCACCGGATTTCGTCCTCGATGGCTCCCGCCTGGCCTGCCTGGAAATGCTCAAGAGCGGCGTCACCTGCTTCAACGACATGTATTTCTTTCCTGAGCAGACCCTGGTGGCAGCTGTGGAAGCCGGCATGCGGGTTGCCGCCGGCCTCATCGTCATCGACTTCCCGAGCGCCTACGCCGCCGACCCGGATGGCTACCTGCAAAAAGGCATCCAGATCCGGGATGCCTGGGCCCAGGAACCCCTGGCCAGCTTCTGCCTGGCCCCCCACGCCCCCTACTCAACCGGCGACAAGACTCTGGAAAAGGTGGCCACCTACGCCGCCCAGCTGGATCTGCCCATCCATATGCACGTGCATGAGACCCTGGACGAGATCCACCAGGGCCTGGCCAGCCACCATCTGCGCCCCTTGGCCCGGCTGGGCAACCTGGGACTCCTGGGCCCCAACTTCATCGCCGTCCACGCCGTGCACCTGGAGCCCGGGGAGATCGAATTACTGGCCGCCCAGGGCTGCCATGTGGCCCACTGCCCCTCATCCAACCTGAAGCTGGCCAGTGGCCTGGCACCTGTGGCGGCACTGCTGGGAACCGGCGTCAACACCGGCCTGGGTACCGACAGCGCCGCCAGCAACAATCGCCTGGACCTGTGGGAGGAGATGCGCCTGGCCGCCCTGCTGGCCAAGGGGGCGAGCGGTGACCCCGCAGTTCTGCCCGCCCATACTGCCCTGGAAATGGCCACCCTGGCTGGTGCCCGGGCCCTGGGGCTGGACAGCCAGACCGGCTCCCTGACCCCCGGCAAGCTGGCAGACATGGTGGCGGTGGACCTGTCCGGCGCGGAAACCCAGCCCTGTTACGACCCGATCTCTCAACTGGTGTATTGCGCCGGCCGGCACCTGGTTCGTCATGTCTGGGTGGCCGGCCGATCCGTGGTGGACTCTGGGATCTGCCAGACCCTGGATGAAGACGAGGTTCTCCACCGGGCCCGGGCCTGGAGGGAGAAGATCAAGCACCTCGACTGAGGCGCCGCGTCCGTCTATGCGGACTACCCAGGGCTGCGGGTGGTCATATACACCCAGATCAAACCGAACACTCCGGCCAGCACCGAGGCCGCCAGGATGCCGGTCTTGGCCATGAGCAGGAAGTCCGGCTGGGCGGCATAAGCCAGCTCCGCAATGAAAATGGACATGGTGAAGCCGATGCCCCCCAGCAAGGCCACGCCAGCAAGCTGGGAAAACCGGGTGCCCGTGGGCAATTCGCCGATCCCCGCTTTCAAGGCAAGCCAGCTGGCGGCAGTAATGCCGATGAACTTGCCCAACACCAATCCCAGCACCACACCGAGGGTGACGGGGTGGCCCAGGGTTTCTCCCAGGCGCGAAAAGTCCACCGGAATCCCCGCATTGATCAAGGCAAAAACGGGAATCACCAGGAAGGCTACCGGCAGATGCCAGATATGCTGGGCCCGCTGCAAGGGGGTCTGCACTTGGTAGACCCCATTCTCAAGGGTCTGGACCGTGGCGTAGAGATGCTCGTTGGTCATGATGCTCTGGCCGGGCACATGGCTGTCCTTGATGTGGTCAAGAAGCTCATCCACATGGCTGCTGAAACGGATCGGGTCGTATTTGGGCCGGGCCGGCAAGGCAAAGGCCCCCAATACGCCGGCCAGGGTGGCGTGGAGACCGGATTGCAGCAAAGCCAGCCAGAGCAGTACGGCCACCAGGAAATAAGGCAACAGGCGATGCACGCCACCCAGGTTCATGGCGATGAGCAGAAAGAACAACAATCCGGCCATCCCAAGAGCCGTCCAGGACAGGGTTTCGGTGTAGAACACCGCAATCACCAGCACTGCCCCCAGGTCATCGACGATGGCCAGGGCCACCAGGAAGGTGATCAGCCCCTTGGGCACCCGGCCTGCCATGAGGGCCAGGGCGCCGATGGCGAAGGCGATGTCCGTGGCCATGGGGATGCCCCAGCCCCGGGCCGCGTCGCCGCTGGGGTTGATGGCGTAGAAAATGAGGGCTGGCACGATCATGCCGCCGATGGCCGCGGCGATGGGCAGGGCTGAATGACGGGGATCTGCCAGTTCACCCACCAGCATTTCCCGTTTCAGTTCCAGGCCTACGACAAAGAAGAACAGGGCCATCAGACCGTCATTCACCCAGTGGTGCAGGGTTTTATCCAGGCTCCAGGCACCCACGCTCAGACTGATATGGGTGTGGGCGATGTCGTGATAGACATGGACGAACAGGCTGTTGGCCAGCAACAGGGCTACCAGGGCGGAAATCATCAACAGGGCCCCGGACGTGGTCTGCCGGTGGACGAATTCCTCAAACGGGGTCAATACCCGCTTGAAGGCCTGTTCCCAGGGAGCCTGGTACACCCCGTCCTGCTGCTTGCCACGCGCTTCCATTCACTGATTTCCTTGTGTCCTGGGACGCCAGGTTCTGCCTGACACCCCCTTGGGATTCATCCGGGGCGGCGATTCACTACCCCCTTCCACTGCCCGCCAGGTCCCTGGCGCCAGATCCTCCAGAGTCCAGGGGCCGATGGCCCAGCGCACCAGCCGCAGGGTAGGCAGGCCCACCTTGGCGGTCATGCGCCGTACCTGCCGGTTCTTGCCTTCCTCCAGCACGATCTCCAGCCAGTGGGTCGGAATGTGCTTGCGGAAACGGATCGGCGGATCCCGGGGCCAGAGGCCTGCGGGTTCATCCATCAGCCGGACCCCCGCCGGCCGGGTATGGAAGTCTCCCAGATTTATGCCTTTGCGCAAAAGTTCCAGGGCCGCTTCGTTGGGTTCCCCCTCCACCTGGGCCCAATAGGTCTTGGGCTGCTTGTGCTTGGGGTGGGCCAGCCGGTGTTGCAGGGCACCGTCATCCGTCAGCAGCAGCAGGCCCTCGCTGTCCGCGTCCAGACGGCCGGCGGCATACACCCCCGGCAAGTGTATGTAGTCCGCCAGGCTGGCGTGTCCGGCTTCGGGGGTGAACTGACTCAACACCCCATAGGGCTTGTTGAAGAGGATAATGCGGGCCATGAATCTTTCTTTGTCTTGAACCGTCAGGAGTCCGTTGTGAGCAGTCGAATCCAGGTACCCGCCCAGGGCGAAAAAATCACCGTCAACGCCGATAACAGCCTGAATGTACCCAACCGGCCCATTATCCCTTTCATTGAAGGCGATGGCACCGGCGTGGACATCACTCCCGTGATGCGGGCCGTACTGGACGCTGCCGTGGCCAAGGCCTACGGCGGCGCCAAGAAGATCGAATGGATGGAAGTCTATGCCGGCGAAAAAGCCACGAAAGTGTACGACGCCGACACCTGGCTACCGGAAGAAACCGTCCAGGCCGCCCGGGACTACGTGGTCTCCATCAAGGGCCCCCTCACCACCCCCACCTCCGGCGGCATCCGCTCCCTGAACGTTGCCCTGCGCCAGATGCTGGACCTCTACGTCTGCCTGCGGCCGGTGCGTTATTTCACCGGTGTGCCCTCTCCCGTCAAGGAACCCGAGAAGGTGGACATGGTGATCTTCCGGGAGAACACCGAGGACATCTACGCCGGCGTGGAATGGGAAGCCGGCAGTGCCGAGGTGAAGAAGGTGATCGAATTCCTGCAGAAGGAAATGGGCGTCAAGAAGATCCGCTTCCCGGAAACCTCCGCCATCGGCATCAAGCCCGTGTCCGTGGAAGGTTCCGAGCGCCTGATCCGCAAGGCCATCCAGTACGCCATCGACAACAACCGCAAGTCCGTGACCCTGGTGCACAAGGGCAACATCATGAAGTTCACCGAAGGGGGCTTCAAGAAATGGGGCTACGAACTGGCCGCCCGGGAATTTGGTGCCAAGCTCATCGGCGAAGGCCCCTGGATGGAATTGCCGAACGGTATTGTCATCAAGGACGTGATCGCCGACGCCTTCCTGCAGCAAATCCTGCTGCGCCCGGCGGAATACGACGTGATCGCCACCCTGAACCTGAACGGCGATTACATCTCCGACGCCCTGGCGGCCGAAGTGGGCGGCATCGGCATCGCCCCCGGCGCCAACCTGTCGGACACCGTGGCCATGTTCGAGGCCACCCACGGCACCGCCCCCAAGTACGCCGGCAAGGACTATGTGAACCCGGGCTCCATCATCCTGTCCGGCGAGATGATGCTGCGCCACATGGGCTGGCTGGAAGCTGCCGACCTGATTATCAAGGGCATGGAAGGTGCCATCCAGGCCAAGACCGTCACCTACGACTTCGCCCGGCTGATGGACGGCGCCAAGGAGATTCCCTGCTCCGCCTTCGGCCAGGAAATCATCCGGGCGATGGGCTGAGGGCGGAGATCAATCCCCTTTGCCCGCCTTCAAGGCCCAGCAACGCCGGGTCTTGAGCAGGGCACGCCAGGCCCTGGCGCCATGGTCACCCCCCTTCTGGATGTCCGCCGCAAGCAGGCCACTCAAGCGCCCGGCATCGAAGGCCACGGCCTCGGAGCGGCTGGCCAGCCGGGACAACAGGTGCAATGCCACCACTGCATCCTGACCGGCCCCCAGACTGTCCTGCAGATGGGCCAGGGCGTTGCCAAACCCCTTCCCGCCCCGGAACACCGGGCTCAGGGTATCTGCGGTGTAGCGCATGCGCTTCACGGCAATTCGCAGCTTGTGGCGCCCCAGGGCATCCAGACGGGCAAACCCCTTTCCCCGTTTCAATACCTTGACCCAGCGGGCCTGGAGGCAATCCGCCGCCCAGGTGGCCGTGTCCAGCCCCGAAGACGGTTCGGACGCTGATGTCACCTGTAAATCCCGCCCGATCTCCAGCACCAGCCGCGTGAAGGCCGGCGCGGCGATGACCGCCTGGGCGTCCTGCCGGGCCTGGGCGGCCTCTTTTTCCAGGCGCCCCAGGAAGGCCCGGCCCAGGGGGGGCGTCAAGGCCCCCGCCACCCGGGGCAGGGTTTCATGGAGCAGTACATCCCAGTCCCGAGCGGCATTGAGGGCCGTCATGCAGGTCTTGAGGGGCTCATCCCAGGCTGGCGCGGGTCTGCCCAGGTGCAAAGCCAGGTCCGCCATGCCATGGAGCCGGCGCAGGCCCACCCGCAACTGGTGCAGGTATTCGATGTCCTGGGGGCAGGCAAGAAACCCCGGCACATTGGCCACGCCCTGGGCCAGCCCCCCCTCCCCAAGCCGGGCCCAGGCCTGGACCGCATCCAGTCCTGCCAGGGATACCGGCGCAGCGCGCACCGGCGCTGGCTGGCTGGCCCCCGCCAGGGCATAGCCCCGGGCCGCCTTGCTGCGGGGTTCCAGGCCCAGGGGCAGGGTTTCCAGCAGGGCCAGGGCCAGGTCAAAGAGGGCCAGACCATCGCCGGATTTCAGTTCGATCTCCACCTCGCACAGGGGCTCCACCCGGCCGCCGGCCTGGATCTCCCCCATGTCCAGGGCCAGTTCTAAGTCGCTTTCCCCCTGGCGCAGGTGCCAGGCCTTGCGGCGGAAATCCGTAACGAAGGCCGGGGCCACGGTGGCCCAGTCCACCCCGTCCCTCGCCAGGCGTTTCATCAGGGCCTGGGCATCGGCAGGAAACAGAGCCAGGTCATGGTGGCCCCGGGTCAGAGGCACTTCCCATTCAGGTCGGCGGGAAAGGGCCCCCACGGATTCTGTCGCCACCTTCAGGGTCTGGAGCCACTGGCGCCCCGCCTGCCGCACCCGCAGGGCCGCCCCCCGGTGTAGCAGATCACCCCCCAGCGTATCCAGATACACGCTGCGCAGACGCCGGGTGTCCGGTTTCACACCCTTCAGCAAGGGGTGCCGGGCCAGCCGGGCAGCCGCTGCTGGCGGCAGGGAAAGCTTGAGTTCGATCTCCATGTCACGATTCCGAGATAGATAGGGGGCAAGTTTGAAGTTAGCATCCGCCAGTTCTTCCTGTGTTACACCTTACCCATGAGCCTGCCCCTGCCCGCCCCGGAACACCTCATCAACCGTGAACTCGGCATTCTGGAATTCAACCGCCGTGTACTGGCCCAGGCGGAAGACAAAAACACCCCCCTGCTGGAACGCCTGCGCTTCCTGTGCATCTTCTCCAGCAACATGGACGAATTCTTCGAGATTCGCGTTTCCGGCCTGAAGGAACAGTTGCGCCTCAACCCGGGCATGAAAGGCCCGGACGGCCTGAGCGTGCGACAGGCCTTCCAGCAGGTGGCCCGGGTGGCCCACGAACAGGTGGCCCGGCAATACGAACTGCTCAACAAATCCGTGCTGCCTGTACTGGAACAGGAAGGTATCCGTTTCCTGCGCCGTACCCAGTGGAACGAGGCCCAGGCCGCCTGGATCAAGGACTTCTTCTTCCGGGAACTGATGCCGGTGCTCACACCCATCGGCCTGGACCCCGCCCACCCCTTCCCCAACGTGCTCAACAAGAGCCTGAACTTTGCCGTGGAACTGGCGGGCAAGGATGCCTTCGGCCGCAACTCCGGCGGCGCCGTTGTGCAGGCCCCTCGCAGCCTGCCAAGGGTGATCCAGATGCCCGCCGCCGTCGCCGGCTGCGAATACGGCTTCGTGTTCCTCTCGTCCATCATCCACGCCCACGTGGGCGAACTGTTTGCCGGCATGGAAGTGCTGGGCTGCTACCAGTTCCGGGTCACCCGCAATTCCGACCTGTTCGTGGACGACGAAGAAAACAAGAACCTGCGGGAACAGCTCCAGGGCGAACTGCCCCACCGCCACTTCGGCGACGCCGTGCGCCTGGAAGTGGCGGACAACTGCTCGGAAGAAATGACCAACTTTCTATTGAGCCAGTTCGGTCTGGAACGGGAAGACCTGTACCAGGTCCACGGCCCGGTGAATCTGGTGCGGCTCATGCAGGTGCCAGACCGGGTGGAGCGGCCGGACCTGAAGTTCCCACCCTTCAGCCAGGGCACCCCCGCCCCCCTGCTGAAGCAGCCGGACATGTTCAAGGCCATCAGCAAGGGCGACATCCTGCTGCACCACCCCTTTCAGAGCTTTCAGCCGGTCATCGAATTCATCCGCCAGGCAGCAGAGGATCCCAATGTGCTGGCCATCCGCCAGACCGTGTACCGTACAGGCACCGATTCTGAACTCATGCGCCACCTCATCAAGGCCGCCCAGCGCCAGAAGGAAGTGACCGTGGTGGTGGAGTTGCTGGCCCGCTTCGACGAAGAGGCCAACATCAATTGGGCCCAGAAGCTGGAAGAAGCCGGCGCCCACGTGGTGTACGGCGTGGTGGGCTACAAGACCCACGCCAAGCTGGCCCTGGTGGTGCGCCGGGAAGACGGCAAGCTCAAGCGATACTGCCACCTGGGCACCGGCAACTACCACGCCCGCACCGCCCGCCTCTACACCGACTTCGGCCTGCTCACTTGCCAGCCGGAGCTCTGTCAGGACGTCAGCGACGTGTTCCAGCAGATCACTGGCCTGGGTGACGCCGGCGTCCACAGCCACCTGCTGCAATCCCCCTTCACCCTGCATTCCAGCATGGTCAAGGCCATTCACAACGAAACCGCCCGGGCCCGGGCCGGCGAAAAGGCCGCCATCGTCGCCAAGATGAACGCCCTGCTGGAACCGAAGATCATCGCCGCCCTGTATGAAGCCTCCCAGGCCGGCGTGCAGATCGACCTCATCGTCCGCGGCGTATGCGCCTTGCGCCCCGGCCTGCCCGGCGTGTCAGAAAACATCCGCGTGCGCTCCGTCATCGGCCGCTTCCTGGAACACCACCGCATCTTCTACTTCTGGAACGGCGGCCAGGAAGACGTCTACCTGGCCAGCGCCGACTGGATGGACCGCAATTTCTTCCGCCGCATAGAAACCGGCTTCCCCCTGCTGGACCCCAAGATCAAGAAACGGGTCATCAGCGAAGGCATCAAGCCCTACCTCAAGGACAACATGCTCAGCTGGGAAATGGATCCGGACGGCAGCTACCGCAAACGCCCCCGCCGGGGCCGTGGCTTCGACGCCCAGGCACACCTGTTGCATTTGCTGGGGGGGAAGGGGTAACCCCCTCCCCGCTCAAACCGATCAAGCCGGCAAATCCCCGGCAATGGTCTCCAGGGCGTTGATGAGGACCTGTAGTTTTTCGTGGACTTCGCCGGGGTGGCTGATGATGTCCGCAATGCGTCGGCGGAGGTCCACCAGATCGCCGATAAGCATGTTTTCGTGCTCGACGTGCAGTCCCATATGTAGAAAATCCCGCTCGAAGTCGTTGATGACCTGCTCCACAAGTTCGGTCATGTGGGCAAGGTCTTCAATCTGCCGGGTGTGGATATTTTTCAGGGAATCCCGGATCTCCTGGGCTGCATAGCGTATGGCCTGCTGTTTGAGGTGGTTATCGTGTTCCAGGAGCAGCCCGGTTACCCGGGATTGCACCCCTTCTGCAAGGGTGGCCAGGTTGTCTCGAATACGCCCCAGCCTGGCGGGGTCGTCCTGGGGCAGGTTGGTCACCAAGAGGCTGACGTAGTCGTAGTTCACGATCAGGTTGGTATCGATTTCGACAATTCTGCCCAAGGTGCGACGCTGTTCGATGAAGTTCCGAGTATGGGTTGGCACATCGCTACCATTGCTGGCCAGCAGGAAGTGCTCGCCTTCCCAGATGAGATAGGCCACGCCCTCAAGCTCATACTGGGCGATGGAATCCAGCGCCAGTCGAGCCACAGACTGGACGTTGTCGCAGGTGAAACTCCTGGACAGGAATTGCATGACCACGCCCAGCTCGCCCATGGCAGACATGGAGGTGAAAGCCACACTTTGGGCATAAGCCATCTGTTCCCGGATGGCTCCCTTGTCTTCCAGGCGCTTACTGGCGCTGGCCAGCTTTGCAAACAGGGCGGCATCATCCCCAGGGGTTGTCAGGAAATCGTCCGGCTCAAATCCCTCCCGCGCGACATCTTCCCGGCTACACAGCAGCACCTGAAATACATCACCCAGATCAAAATCGTCCCGCAGAGCGCGATGTAGTGCGAATCCGGCCTCCCCTGTCAGGGCGGTATCGATCACGATCAGGTCGGGCTTGTGGGCCTGAATCTGCGCCAGGCAGGTCGCCGGGTCGGAAAACACGTTCAGGTCGTAATGCTCGGCAAGCTTCGCCTTGCTGCGGTCGATGAAAGCTGAGTCCATACCCACCAAGCCAACGAAGCGTCGCATAGTCATAAGCTTTCCTGTCTTGTATGTGAATCGGGCTGGCCCCATGGGCTCAGCTCGCTGTTCTTGATGCGCGTATAACGTCCTGCCCGGTTGAAACTTGAACCCGATCCCGAACCAGGTGGACTGGGGAAGGAGGCTGTGGACAACTGAGCCCCGCCAGCCGGCATGATGGGACGATCAGCCTGAAAATATGACCGCTCGCCGGCTATGTCTTTTCCTACATCAGGGTTTGCTGATAAACCAGCAGGCATGACAGCCAGGGAGAGACAAGTAGGTTTCACATGAAAAATAACCGCCTGACAGAGGCTGAAACACCCCTGCTGGACACTGGAGTCGGCTTGCCAGTCCCAGGTCCGGAGAACAGCCTCCTGACCCTGCTGAGTTCCTTGCACCAGTCAGAAGCCCTTTTCCGCGCTGTGGTCGACAACCTACAGATGGGGGTGGCCCTGGTGGATCGGTCATATACGATTCTCATGGCAAACACGGGCCTGGAACAGATGCTGGGCTGGCAGGCCGGTGCGCTGGAAGGCCGCAAGTGTTATGAGTTGCATGGTTACCAGACGGGCCCCTGCATCCAGTGTCCCGGCCAGGGAGCCATGACTTCCGGGCGTGTGGCAGAGCACCGCTTGAGAATGGAGCAGCAGGGTGGATCGTCCTGCTGGTTGCACGTCCATGCTTTCCCTCACCGGGATTCCCTTGGCGAAATCACGGGATTTATCGAAGTGCTGGCAGACATCACGCCCCAGGTAGCTGCCCAGGAACGCCAGTTCCGTACGGCCAGCGTGTTCGACCATACCAAGGATGGCGTCATCATCACCGATGCTGAGGGGCAAATCCTGGAGGTGAACCAGGCCTTTACCCGCATCACCGGTTACAGCCGGGAAGAGGCAGTAGGTCGCAACGCCCGTCTGCTCCAGTCCGGGGAACAGGACAAGGACTTCTATTTCGACCTGTGGGAGCAGCTGTTGACCCAGGACATCTGGGAGGGGGAGATCACCAACCGGCGCAAGGACGGTAGCTGCTATCTGGAATCCCTGACCATCCACGGCGTACGGGATGCCCAGGGGCAGTTATTGCATTACGTGGGCGTGTTTGCGGATGTTACCCAGGCCCGGGAACGTCAGCGGCACTTGGAATCCCTGGCCCATTTTGATGCCCTGACCGGCCTGCCCAACCGGGTTTTGTTTGCCGACCGAATGAACCAGGCTCTGCTCCAGGCACGCCGACATCAGACCCTGCTGGCGGTGGGTTACCTGGATCTGGACGTGTTCAAACCCATCAATGACACCCACGGCCACCACATTGGCGACAAACTGCTTATTGAGATCGCCCAGCGGCTGAAGAGCAGCGTCCGGGGCGGAGACACTGTTGCCCGCCTTGGGGGCGACGAATTCGCCATGGTGCTGGTGGACCTGGCCAGCCCGGAAGAAACCAACCTGATCCTGGAACGCATGCTGGCGGCCATCGAGCAACCCGTGATCATCGGTGACCTGCGTCTGGGGGTATCCGCCAGCATCGGCATCACACTCTTTCCCCTGGATGACTGTGATGCGGATACCCTGTTGCGCCATGCGGACCAGGCCATGTACGCCGCCAAACAGGCGGGCCGGGCCACCTGCGTGGTGTTCGACGCGGAACGGGACCGGCAGGCCCGCAGCCAGCGGGAAATGCTCACTGGCGTGCGGCTGGCCCTGGTGCGGGAAGAATTCCAGCTCTACTACCAACCCAAGATCGACATACGCGAGGGGCTGGTGGTGGGGGCCGAGGCCCTGATCCGATGGCGCCACCCCAGCCAGGGCCTGCTGACCCCGGCCCACTTTCTTTCCGCCATCGAGGACTCTGATTTGTCCGCCCAGGTGGACCGCTGGGTGATCGGGGAAACACTCAGGCAGATGGACGAATGGGCAGCAAAGGGACTGGTGCTACCCGTCAGCGTCAACATCTCCGCCCGCCTGCTGCACCAGCCGGATCTGGATGCATGGCTGCGGGAACGCTTTGCGGCCTATCCAAGGGTTTCACCCGCCTGGCTGGAGCTGGAAATCCTGGAAACCGCAGCCCTGGAGGACATCGCCCAGGTCAGCCACGCCATCATCGCCTGTGGCCGCCTGGGGGTCAGTTTCGCCCTGGATGATTTCGGCACCGGTTATTCCTCCCTGACCTATCTGCGGCGCCTGCCCGCCACCACCCTGAAGATCGACCGCACATTCATCGCCAACATGCTGGACGACATGGAGGATCTGGCCATCGTGGAAGGTGTGCTGGGCCTGGCCGCCGCTTTCGATTTGAAGGTGGTGGCGGAAGGCGTGGAATCTGCCAGCCAGGGCAATGTGCTGATGCAGTTCGGCTGCCATGTGGCCCAGGGCTTCGGTTTGGCCATGCCCATGCCGGCGGCCCGCCTGGAAGAGTGGGTTGGCCATTTCCAGCTGGGCCACGAATGGTCTCTCTCCACCCTGCCCGTGGAGCGGGAAGACCTGCCCCTGCTGTCTGCCCAGCTGGCCCACCGCCGCTGGATCGACCAGGTGCTCCAGGCCGTGGACAACGGCGCTGCAGCCTGCGTGAATCTGGACATCCACGCCTGCGGCTTCGGCCGCTGGTATGACCGCCGGGGTCGGGAGAAATATGGTTTTTTGGACGAATACGGCAGCATCCATCCCATACACCTGGCCATGCACGAAAGCGCCCGTCGCCTGCTGGCTGCCGCCGCCACGGGCGAAACCCAAAAAGCCCGGAATGAAAAAACCCGCCTGCTGGAGCTTCAGGAAATGCTCATGGCCAAGCTGGATGACTTGCGGGTTGCCATCTCTCTGTTACGGGAAGCGGGTTGAGCGATACCTGATCGGATTGCCGGTAGCCGGGGCCCGCTGTGCACCCAGGCGGGGCTCAATAAAGCCGGGCGATTGCCGTTAATTGCTTGTAATGCCCGGAGTCGTGCACCAACGGTCCAGCTCCCCGGGGAAACGGACTGATTGGAAGGTCAAGTAACCCGCCTCTCCGGTAATGTCCATCTCAACCGGAGACCTGTCATGTTGTCGATTTCCCGGCTTTTCCTGCTTGCTTCGATCGTGGTTTCACTGATGCTGTTTGGCGGCACGTATCTCCTCCTCAGCGGTTTCGGAGATCGAATGTTGCAGCAATCCACAGTGCAGAACCTGCAATCCCTGGGCAAAGTCACCTTCACTTCCATGTACCAGATCATGAACCAGGGCTGGACCCGGGATCAGGTACAGTCGTTCGGCGACAGCGTCGCGAAATCCGTGGTTGGCACACCCATGCAGATCGATTTCCACCGGGGCGCAGGCGTCAGCCAGCAATATGGCTCCGCCCGTGCAGAGCAAGGCGATGATGCGGTTGCCCAGGTCATGAAAACAGGCCGTGACAAGGAGATTTCCAATGCCGACGGTATGCGCTTCCTGTACGCCATGAAGGCGGGCAGTGACTGCCTGGCCTGCCATACCAATGCCAAGAAAGGGGAAGTCCTGGGGGTCATCGACATCCAGGCGGGCTACGGAAAATCCATCAAGGAAACCCGTACCCACCTGCTGCTGGTCCTGCTGTTGCTTGCGCCCCTGCCCATGGTGGCGGGTTTCATCCTCACGGTGGTGCTTGATCTGCGCATGAACGATTTCCTGCATCAACTGGACAGTTCAATCGAGCGCACACCTGCAGGCGAAAAGCCGGATTTCAGCGCGGTGGTCACCCGTTTTGCCGAATTCCGCGAACTGCTGGGTCACTTCAAACGTTTGATCAAGGGGTGATCAAACCATAACGGGACGGCGGCTTACGTTAGCAAGTACGCCCCGTCCGGACAAAGACTGGCGCCGCCGGGCCACCAGCAGGACCATTCCCAGCCCCAGACCCAGCATGGCGTAGGTACGGGGCTCGGGCACGGCAGACACCAGAGGGTTGACCGAGCGGAACATGGCGAAATGACCGTCGGATGCACTGTTGGCCGCCAAGCTGTCGTGCCAGATCCACCGGGCATTTCCCACGCCGGCAATGCTGCCCCAGGGGGTGGTGCCATTGGCGGCACTGGCGGCAGGGGACATCCAGGTTGCGGAGGCGATATACCCCTCCAGTACACCGCTAGAGGGCAGATTGCCGCTTGTGCCCGGGTTGGCACCTGGAGCAATGGACGAGAGCCAATCTGTGGTGTTGGATTGCAGCGTATTGGATTGCCAGGAGAAGGCGCCGATCCAGCCCTGGGCACCGCCATCATCCCAAGCCATGACGTAGAGGTACTGACCTGGGCCGGCAAGGAAATCCCAATGTTCGGCCCTGGACCAGTTGTAGCTGCCTGGGCTCCCACCATGACCGTATTCGTTGCGGCCAATGGAGACCAGATTGCCGCCGTCCACATCTCCAAGGAACAGGCCATAGTGGTTGTCAGCCGTCAGGGTGGCCGATACCGGTACCAAGGAAGCAATATTGGCAGAGGCAGAGCCCGCAAGGCACAAGGCGGTGACCGCAAACAAGGCTTTATCCAGCATGGCAGACCTTCATAAACGTTGAATGGTCATGTATATGCAGGTTGCGTGCCATGCGTGTCTCTCAATGGGAAACGCCTAAATTACTGGCTTGCAGACACGGGACGGCAGGTTTTCCTGCCCTGGGCTGTTGAGCCCTCGGAATGCCTGTCGAAGGACTGACAGGTACTGCCGGGATGCGATGTTCTTTGCCGGGCTGCCCGTGCCCGGGCAGATCAGCGTGAAACGATGTTCAACCCTGCCAGCCGTACAGCGGGAGCCACGCCGCGCCACTCATCGAGTTCATCCTCCAGGGCAGCCTGTGTCAGGGGATTGGCTTCCAGAAAGCTGCCGGGCACAACCAGGTCCCATTCCTCAGCCCGCTCTCCCTGACGGCTTACCAAGCCCAGTCCCGATAGGGACAGATCCCTGCGGCCCAGGCCGAACAACACCGCCAGACGCAGGCAGATGATGAGGGGCCAGTTCAACTCTCCCCAGGGCAGAGAAAGCTTTTTCAGACTACCCCGACTGGCCCGCACCAGAATCGCCATGTTCATCTGGTCCTTGCGGGAAAACCCGGGCATATCGGCGTTTTCCAGTATGTATGCGCCATGTTTATGTAGGCCGGAATGGGCGATGGAGATGCCCACCTCATGGAGCCGAGCCGACCAGGACAGGCGCTGGCGGGCCACGTCCATGGGTTCCCCCACAGAGGGGGCGATGTCCTGGAACAGTTTCAGAGCCAGGGTTTCCACCCGCTGGGCTTGCTTCCTGTCCACTTGATAGCGACGCTGGAACTGGGCCACCGTCACATCCCGCATGTCCTGATCGTGTACCCGGCCCAACAAGTCCCAGAGAATGCCTTCCCTCATGGCCCCAAGAGCGGGTGTCATGGTCTGGATGCCCAATTCCCGGAAGATGGCCAACATCACACTCAGCCCCCCCGCCATGACCGGGCGGCGATCAGGTTTCATGCCCTCCAGGTCCAGCCGGTCCAGGTGGCCCGCCTTGAGGAACTGCTCCCGCATCCATTCAAGGCCTTCCAGGGTAATGTCGCCCTCGGAAAATCCGTTGCGGGCGCAAATCTCCCCCAGTGTCCGCGCCGTGCCGGAGGAGCCTACCGCCTCGTCCCAGGCTCCTGCACGAAAACCTGAAGCAACGGCCTGGATCTCCACCCGGGCCGTGGTCTCTGCATCCTGGAAGGCGGCCCGGCTAAGGTGGCCATCTGCAAAAAACTGCTTGGTGTAACCCACGCAGCCCATGCGCAGACTTTCCCGATCCCGCGGCTCGTAGCCCACGCCGAGGATGCACTCCGTGGAGCCGCCGCCAATGTCCACCACCAGACGGGGGGTCTGGGTCAAAGGCAGACTGTGGGCTACGCCCAGATAGATAAGACGGGCTTCCTCCCGACCTGCAACGATGTCGATGTCGAAGCCCAAGGCTTCCCGGGCCTTGTCCAGGAAAGCCGGGGCGTTTTTGGCCACCCGCAGGGCAGAAGTTCCTACTGCCCGTACTGCGCCAGCAGGCATGCCCTGCAGGCGTTCACCGAAGCGGGCAAGACAGTTCAGGGCGCGCTTCTGAGCAGGACCATCAAGTTTCTTCTGTTCTGTCAGACCCGCCGCAAGACGAACGGATTCCTTGAGAGAGTCCAGATAGAACAATTGCTCCCCCTCGACCCGCCCCACCTGGAGGTGAAACGAATTGGAGCCAAGATCGATGGCGGCGAGGGTAGGGTATTCCTGCATGGAAAAAACCGGCTATAGGAAAAGTCCTATTATCCGCCAGAAAAGTGAAAGGCCCGTGAACCGGGCCTTTCCAGGAATGAACGCCGGATTAGACCTTGAACCGGCCGGCCAGCCCCTGGAGTTCCGCTGCCAGGGATTCCATCTGCCGGGCGGCGGCTGCAGTCTGGGCCACGGTGGCACTGTTTTCTTCCGCCCCCTGGGCGATGCGTTCCACCTTCTGTGCTATATCCCGGGCCGCCACGGCCTGTTCCTTCAGAGCCACGCCGATGTCATCCACGGCGTGGGTCACCTGATCCGCGCTGGCCCGGATACCGATGACCGAGTCCCCAGCCTTGTGGGCCAAGCTGACGCCCTCGTTCACCCGTTGCACCCCAGCTTCCATCTCCTGGGCCGCCCGCTGGGTGCCCTGCTGGATCTTGCTGATCATGGCACTGATTTCCTGGGTGGACTTGCCGGTGCGTTCCGCCAGCTTGCGTACTTCGTCCGCCACCACAGCAAAACCCCGGCCCTGCTCGCCAGCCCGGGCAGCCTCGATGGCCGCGTTCAGGGCCAGCAGGTTGGTCTGATCGGCAATGTCACGAATGACATTGACGATGCTGGAAATCTGGCCGGAAAAATCTTCCAGCTCCCGGATGGTGCCGGCGGTGGAGTTCACCGCTTCGGCGATGCGGGTCATTTCCGTGGCCGCCTCATGGATGATGCGTCCCCCCTCCTCCGACTGGCTGCCGGAACTCAGGGTGACGTTGCGGGCTTCCCGGGCATGCTCTTCTACCTGATCGATGGATACCGAGAGTTCCTCCACGGAAGCCGCCATGCTGGAAGCAGCCTCGGACTGGTCTTCGCTGGCCCGGGCACTGTTCTGGGCGGCGCCGGAAAGATCCCTGGAGGCCTGTTCGAGACTGGTCACATTGGCGCGCACGGAGCCCACCAGGGAACGCAGGCTGCCCTGCATGGTGGCAAGCTTGCCCAGCAACTGGCCCAGTTCATCAGAACCCAGGACGGGAACTTCCCGGGTCAGGTCACCCGCCGCGATGGTGTCGGCCGCCTGCCCAGCCAGGGCCAGACTGGAGCGGATGCGGCCGATGGTCACCCAGGCCAGCCCCAGCACCCCCACCAAGCCCACCAAAGTCATGATGGCGAACAACATCAGATCCTTCTCGTACAACGCGTCTGATGCCTCTGCGGCTGAAGAAGCTTGTTTCGCCTGCAATTCGATCATCCTGTCCAGTGCATCCCGGTAGGCTTTACCCTCTTCACGACCGGCTTGCAGGAATGAGGCCTGGACCTCCGGGGAAAAGTCCCCACGCTTGATGGCTGCGATGGCTTCATCCATTTTTGCTGCCCAGGCCTTACGCGTCGCTACAATTTCTTCTGCCAGGGGTATTTCTTCTTCTTCCAGTTCCGAGGCCATGATCTTGGCCCAGGCTTCCTGTTGGCGTGCCCTGTCCGCGGCGATGGGCTCCAGATGGAAATCGATTTGGTGGTCGTGAATACCCAGGGTGGGACTATCCGGCGCGTGCTGGAACGACAACAGGATCTGTGCATAGTTTTCCCGCGTGGCCTTGGCCATGAACGTCAGGTTCAGCAAATGCACTTCACTGGCAACGCTGAGTTGGTGGGTGATGGCCCGGCCCGCATTCAAAGCCTGCCAACCGAGCAAAATGGCCCCTATGAAAAGGACAAAGGCCGTGCCGGAAAGGAACCACAGACGTTGCGCAATACTGAGTCGGCCGAGCATATAAACCTCGAATTAAGGAGAGGTGAAGTTACATAAGAAAATTCCTATATATATCTTTCGGCATAGGCGAGGTAAAACTTGAGGGGTTTTTCAACGCTTTGCCACCGCCAACTCCATGCGTGCAGGGATTTCCCCACCTGATTCAGCAGCGGCTTCCGGCACACCGGTCTGCACCCGCTCCGCCGGAGCCCCGGCAGCAGCCAAACCAGCCACCACGGCCTCTCCCCGGGACCGGGCCAGGGCCTGCAAATCTGCGTCCGTGACCGTTTCACCGGCCAAAAGACGCTCGTATAGCAAGCCATGCAAATCCGTGCCCTGCAAGGCCGTTCTGTCGGCCTCCGACAAGGGCTCATCCTTCTTCAGCAGACCCTTCAGACGGGACATGAGCTTACCGGCACCGCTTTGCGGCTGCTTTTCCGGGTTGGCCTGGCGCCATTTGGCCTGAAGCGTATTCCACTCCGTCTCCCCCAAGCGGGCGGCATACAGGGCTTCGAGGGCGCCCTGGACCTTGGGGTTGCCAGTGGAAATGGGCCCGGGTTCTTCATCAGCCCGCAATTTCAGGCCCATCTTTTCTGCCACGGCCCGACGCAGGCGGGCCTCTTTCATCACCGGCCGATCCTGGCCAACAGACCAGGCCGGGTGGACGGTCAGGGACAGGCCCGGCCGCTTGTTGAGGATGGCGGCGATCTGCTTGAGTTTTTCCTTTTCCGGCGGCGTGAGCCCGGCCTCACCCGCCTCGAAGGCAATCTTCTCCAGCTTCTCCCCTCCCCCGCCAAACAGGGCCCCTAGGGCCCGGAAGGGCGCTGTGACGATCTTGGTGAGGATGTTGCCGATGGCCTTCCAGATGATGCGTCCGTAGCTGAACTGGGGATCGTCCAGGCTGCCGGACACGGGCAGGCCCAGGTCGATGCGGCCATCGCTGTCCTGGAGGATGGCGATGGCTAGGTCCAGGGGCAGGTCCTTGGCCGTGGGGCTTTCCACCCGCTCACCCAGGGTGAGCTTGTCCATGATGATCTGGTTTTCCCCCAGCAACTCCCGGTTCTTGATCTTGTACTCCAGGTCCAGGGACAGCTTGCCGGACTGGATCTTGCGTCCCACGAAGGTGGCCGTATAGGGGGTCAGGCTGGTCATTTCCACGTTCTGGAACACCACCTTGATGTCCATGAAGGCGGTGGGATCGAACAGGTCCAGCTGGCCCACAGCCCGGGCCAGGCCGTACTCGTCCACCTGGCCGTCCAGTTCCAGCTGGGCGGCGCTGCCGGGCTGGGTGGAGATGCCATTGAAGGCCCCCCTGAACTTGTGGATCCGGGTGCCGAAAGGCAGTGACAGGGAATGGTCGGCAAAGTCCAGCTCGCCGTTTTCCACCCGGATACGGTCGATGGTCATGCGGGTGGCGGGCGGGGATGTTTGCTCCGTATTTTTCACACTCCCCTCGGGAGAGGGGCTGGGGGTGAGGGAACCCGGCTTGGCAGCCACAACCGGGGTTGTCTCTCCCTCAACCGTGTCCCCGCCCGGCGATGGCGACGAAGACTTCAAGATCTTCTTCAGGTTGACCGTCTTGTCCTGGTAGATCACCAGCTTGGCCCCCAGGCCATCCAGTTTCAGCTCGTCGATGTCCAGGGCCTCGGGCCGGTAACGCAGGCTGTCGCTGGAAAGACGCTTCCAGGCCAGGAATCGGGCGCCCCCCTCGGTTTCGTTGAGCAACAGGTCGGCCACCTGGAAGCCCCCGTCGAAACGCAGGCCGCCGTCAAATTTCAGCCGCCCGCTGCCGGACACCGCGCCGGAGGCCAGGGTCAGGTTGGCAGCCTGGCTGACATAGGGCTGGGCGGGCTTCAGGCTCAGATTGCTGAGCTTGAGTTGCAGGTCCACTCCCGCCTTGGCGGGCACAACCTTGCCCTGGGTCTGGAATGCGCCGCCCTGCTTCACATTCAGGCTCAACTGGACCGGCAGGGCCTGGGCCAAGTCTTCACTCACCCCCTTGACGGCGGCTTTGATGGACACCAGGTCCAGCTGCCCGGCGGGTTGCACGCTTTCATCCCTTACCTGGATCTGAAAACCGTCCAGTCCCACTTCTTCCACCCGGTACCGCCAGGCGGAAGCGGCCGGGGTCTTCGGCCCGTCCGCCCTGGCAATGGCCAGGGGCTTGGCAGCCGGTTTCGCATCATGGGTCCGGAAGGCATCCAGCAGATCAATCTGACCGGCGGCATTGCGTACCACGGACAGGGTGCCCCCCTCCAGGCGCAAGCCGGCCAGACTGGCCTGTTGCCGGGCCAGGTCCAAGGCCCCCTCCTTCAGGAAGATACCCGCCAGGCTGAAGAAGGGAGATTTTGCTGCACCTGAAGTCAGGCGGATATCACCGATATCCAGACCCAGCCCCTCGACGATGACCTGGGGCGCGCCGGCGCCGGCTTCCGCCCGGGCATGGAAACCCAGCTTGACATTGCCTACCGCCACGGCGAGGGGCTGGCTGAAAGTGGCATCCTTCATGCGCACGCCCACACCATCCAGGGAAAAACCGGCCAGATTCACCTTCCAGGGCTGTGGGGCAGGAGTCTGCGAAACGGGGGCGGTCTCGACGGGCTTTTCGGCAACGGCTTCATGTTCTGAAGGCGCACTGGCAACGAACCAGTCCTGGATGTCCAGCCGACCCTGCCGGTCCCGGGCCAGGGCAACCTGGCCCCCCTGCAGGGCGATGCTGCCGATCTCCAGGGTGCGGCTGTCCAGATCGAAGCGCCCGCCCGTGAGGGCCAGGCTATCCAGGCGCACAGCCGGTTCGGCGATCCCCTTGCCCCTAAACGCCAGTGCGTTCAGATGGACAGTCAGGCCGTCCACGACCACGGAGAGTTTCTTGTCCACCCAGGCCACCCGGTAGTTCAGGGCCAGATCCGCCTCCCCCTCGGGGGCTTCCATGTTCAGGTTGTTCCTGAAATAGGGCCAGATGCGGGAGAACTGCACCTGATCGATGCCCAGCTGGCCGGTGGCCACCGTGGGGGTCAGGCTCAACTCTCCCTTCCAGCGGATGCGGGCACCGAGTTTCGTGGTGGCCGCCAGGCTGTAGGCCCCCTTGTCGTCCGGCAGGGTGGAGAGGTCGTCCAGGCTGAAATCGATGGGGTTCAGGCCGGTCTCGAATCCCACCCGCTTGTCCGCCACATCTACACGCCCCTGCTCCAGGGCGAAATGGGCAATCATGAGCCGTGGCAGGGGCTTGTCCGGCTCGTCTTCCTCTTCACTCTTGAAGGCCTCGATCAGGGCCGTCCAGTTGAGCTGGCCGTTGGCCAGGAGGGTCACATTTGCGTGGGGCGCCACCAGACGGATTTCATTGAAGGTATAGGCCCAGCGGAACAGGCTGGCAGTTTCGAAATCCACGAACAGCCGGTCGAAGGCCAGCAGGGGCTTGCCGTCCGGCTCCGTCAACTTGAGGCCCTGCACGTCCAGGGACAGGGCCAGGGGGTCGAATTTTGCCGTCGCCAGGGTCAACTGGTGCCGGCTCTTGTCCGCCACGAATTTGGGCGCGGCCCACTTCACCAGGGGTTCGAAGGCGAACCAGCTGAAAAGCAGATAAGCCGCTAGCAGCCCCAGGCCGATGCGCACCGGGGTTTTGACCAACAGCGTTGCCAGGATAGATCGAATCCGATGCCACATCACAATCTCCTTGCCGCCTCGTCATCCCCGCGCAGGCGGGGATCCAGGCCGGAATTCTCTGGGTTCCCGCTTGCGCGGGAACAACGCTCAAACCGCAAAAAACAGATAAGCCGCACCAATGGCCGCCGCAAACCCGCCCAAATCCGCAATCAGGCCACCGGCCACCGCATGGCGCACCCGCTTGATGCCCACAGCACCAAAGTAAACCGCCAAAACATAGAAGGTGGTCTCCGTGCTGCCCTGGACAATGCTGCTCAAACGCCCGGCGAAGGAATCCGCACCGCTGGCCTGCATGGTTTCCACCATCATTGCCCGGGCGCCGGAGCCGGACAGGGGTTTCATGAGCATGGTGGGCAGCCCGTCCACCCAGGCGGCGTCGAACCCCAGGGCCAGCACCAGGCCCCTCACCCCTTCCACGAAGGCCGGCAACGCGCCGCTGGCCCGCAACATGCCGATGGCCACCAGCATGGCCACCAGGTAGGGAATGATGGTGATGGCGGTTTGAAACCCCTCCTTCGCCCCGTCGATGAAGGCCTCGTAGGCATTCACCCGCTTCCAGGCCGCCCCGAGAAGGAAGAGCAGCACCAGCGATAGCAGCAGAAAATTCGACAGGGTGGAGGACTTGGCCGTCATGTCCGCTGCCGGCAGCTGCGCAAAATACCAGGCCAAGCCGCCCACCAGGGCAGTCATACCCCCCAGCCAGGCCAGCACCACGGCATCCAGGCGGATGCGCTGGACCATGGAGACGAACAGGAAACCCGCCAGGGTGGAGCAATAGGTGGCCATGAGGATGGGAATGAACACGTCGGTGGGATCTTGCGCCCCCATTTGCGCCCGGTAAGTGAAGATGGTCACGGGCAGCAGGGTCACCGACGAGGCATTCAGTACCAGAAACAGGATCTGGGCATTGCTGGCGGTATCCGGCGTGGGGTTCAGGGTCTGCAATTCCTTCATGGCCTTGAGGCCCATGGGGGTGGCGGCGTTGTCCAGGCCCAGCACGTTGGCGGCCATGTTCATGGTGATGGACCCCAGGGCCGGGTGGCCTCGGGGCACGTCCGGGAACAGGCGGCCAAACAAGGGGGCCAGCCAGCGGGCTAGCACGTCCAGAAAACCCGCCCGCTCTCCCACCTTCATCACTCCCAGCCACAGGCACATGACCCCCGTGAGGCCCAGGGCCACCTCGAAGGCGGTCTTGGCGGCGTCGAAGGCCGCCTTCATCACCGTGCCGAAGATGGCCTGGTCGCCCCCCAGAAACTGGAACACGGACGCCCCGAAGGCGATGGCGAAGAAGCTGATCCAGAGGGCATTGAGCATCGGGCTACAGGCTCCCCAGCCACAACAGGCCCAGGGCCCCGGCCCACAGCACCACCGCCCGCCAGACCAGGGCGACGATGCCGTTCAGGCTTTCCGTGGCGGGCGGATCCCCCAATCCGAGTTCCGGGCGCGGACAGGCTTCTCCATGGATATGCAGGGTGCCCCCCAGACGCATGCCCAGGGCCCCGGCGCCAGCGGCCAGCAGCACGCCGGCGTTGTCATCCGGCCAGCTGCCGGCCTGGCCCCGCCAGCTTTCCAGGGCGTCCTGGAAATTGCCGACGATGGCGAAACTGAAGGCGGCGATACGGGCCGGCAGCCAGTCCAGACCGTACACCACCAGGTCAGCCACCCGGCCGAAACGGGCTTCCCCATGCCAGTGCTCACGGGCCAGATGGCTGAGCAGATACAGCACGCTGCCCGCCCCCCCCAACAGCACGAACCAGAAAACTACGCCGAACAGGCGCACCAGGGATTGATGTAATACCGCCTCGGCGGTTTGCAGCACCAGATCATCCTCCGTGTCTGCCGCCAGAAGATGGGGACGCCATTGGGTCAACCCCCGTCGTGCGCGGTCCAGGTCGCCTCCCCCCAGGGCCCGAGCCACACTGGCGGCCTGATAGGAGGCCCGCCGGAATCCCAGGCAGAAATAGAGTACGGCCACGTCGAAGGTCCAGCCCAGGGGCAGCCATATGCCATGCAGGATGAGAGCCACCAGGCCCACCGCCAGGGCGGGCGCCAGCACCCCCAGGCTCCAGGCGAGCAGGCCATGGCGTTCATCGCCGGCATTCATGTGGGCCAGCAGCCAGGCCATCAACAGTCGGGCCGTTTCCCGTGGGCGAACGGGCAGGTCCGGGTGGTAACGTTCCCAAACCAGCGCAGCTATGAGGGCAAACAGACTCACCAGGTAAGCCTACCTGTCTTCCATCTCCACCGTCAGCACCCCCATTTGCAGCGGGCTGTCGGCGGGTTCGTAGAGTTCCACCGTCGGCATGACGATGCCCCGACCCCGGGCCTGCTGATGGGCATCCAGGGCTGCGTAGACCTTGCTGGGGGCCAGCAGACTGCCCGCCTGGATGCGGGCCTTGAGCACCGGTCGGGGAGAAATGGTATCCACCTTAAGGGGCGCCTTGACCTGCACCCCCTCGGGCAACAGGTAGCCCGCTCGGCCTACCCGCTCACCCACATCCACCATATCCGGGTTCGAAAACAGCACGGTGATGGGCATGCCGGCCTGGATTCCCTGGAAATCCAGTTCCTTGCGGACCTTTTCGGCCAGGTCCGGCAGCTTGGAATAATCACCCTGCTGCTCCAGGTAGACATAGCGATAAGGGCCGGCCACCCCGGTCTCCAGGGAGACGGAACGAAACCCGCCCCACCAGGCGAAGATCAACACCAGAGGCAGCACGAAAGCCAGCAGAAAGGCCAGCAGATGCCGGGAAAGCGCGGAAGAAGACATGGGAACCTGAGCAGCTTGAATGGTCCAAAGATACACCATCCCCCCCGCCCGACGCCCTCCTATAATCCCGCCATGAATACCGCCACGCTGACCCGACTATTCACCCTGCCCCTCTCCCTTGGCCTCGTCTTCCTGGCCTGCGTGGGTCTTGTCACGCCAGCCCTTGCCGCCCGCGAGTACCCCGCACCGGGGGTTGAAGTGCGGGCCGTGCAGGTGGCACCCCACAGTTATTACATTCCCGGCCTGCCCGGTGCCGCCAGCACCCGCAATGAAGGCTTCATGTCCAACGCCGGTTTCGTGGTGACCCCGGAGGGGGTGGTGGTGTTCGACACCTTGGGCTCCCCTTCCCTGGCCCAGGCCATGCTCCGGCGCATCCGCGAGATCACCCCCCAGCCCATCCGCATCGCCATAGTCAGCCACTATCACGCAGACCATTACTACGGCATGCAGGTCTTCCAGGAGGCGGGGGCGGAAGTGTGGATGCATGAGGCCGCCAGGGGGGGCAATGGCACCGAGGCCCAGAAGCTTCGTTTCGAACAGCGCAAGGACATCCTGGGCCAGTGGATCAACGACCAAACCCAACGCTTCCCAGACCCGGACAAGTGGATCGCCGGCGATACGGATTTCCAGCTGGGGGGTATCCAATTCCGTTTGCGCCACGTGGGCCCCGCCCATTCCCCCGAAGATCTGGCCCTGTTCGTTGACAAAGACCGGGTGCTCTACACCGGCGATCTGGTATTCAAGGGCCGGGTGCCCTTCGTGGGGGACGCGGATTCCCGGCTCTGGCTGGCGGCCATGGACAAACTTATCGACCTGCAACCGAAGCTGCTGGTGCCGGGCCATGGCGGAGCGTCCGACACCCCCATGGAAGACCTGACCCTGACCCGGGACTACCTGCGTTTCATACGCGAAAAGATGGGCCAGGCCGTGGCGGACATGGTGCCCTTCGACGAGGCCTACGAGACCACCGACTGGGGCCGCTATGAATTCATGCCCGCTTTCCTGGAAGCCAACCGGCGCAACGCCTACAACACCTACATCCTGATGGAGCGGGAAGCCCTGTCCCGTTGAGGGGCGAGCGGGAAAACTCTCAACAGCCTGGATTCCCGCCTGCGCGGGAATCACGGGGGGGGGTTGTGGGCGGCGTCCCCCGTAGGAGCCAGCTTGCTGGCGATTGACCGGCGATTGCCCGCTTATTCGCCGGCAAGCCGGCTCCTACAGGGGCAGTGGCTTATTACCCGTAATACAGGCCCATGGCCTCCCGCACGTCCCGCATGGTTTCCCGGGCCAGATCCCGGGCCTTTTCGCAGCCGTCGGCGATGACGTTCTTCACTGTGTCCGGGTCTTCGGTATAGGCCCGGGCCCGTTCCTGGATGGGGGCCAGTTCCTTCAGCACGGCGTCGATGACCGGCTGCTTGCATTCGATGCATCCGATGCCGGCGCTGGTGCAGCCTTGCTGCACCCAGGCCTTCACGTCGTCTCCGGAATACACCTCGTGCAACTGCCAGACGGGGCAGCGGCCCGGCTCCCCCGGGTCGGTGCGCCGCACCCGGGCCGGGTCCGTGGGCATGGTGCGGATCTTCTTGTTCACCGCTTCCGGGTCTTCCCGCAGCGAAATGGTGTTGTTGTAGGACTTGGACATCTTCTGGCCATCCAGGCCGGGCATCTTGGAAGCGGCTGTCAACAGGGCTTCGGGCTCGGTGAGGATCATCTTGCCACCCCCTTCCAGGTAACCGTACAGGCGCTCCTTGTCCCCCAGGCTGAGGTTCTGGGTTTCCCCCAGCAGGGCCTTGGCGGATTCCAGGGCACCCTCGTCCCCTTCCTGCTGGAAACGGGTCTTCAGGTCCAGATACAGCTTGGATTTCTTGCCCCCCAGCTTCTTCACCGCCGCCAGGGCCTTCTCTTCGTAGCCCGGCTCCTTGCCGTAGAGATGGTTGAAGCGGCGGGCGATTTCCCGGGAAAACTCGATATGGGGCACCTGGTCTTCCCCCACGGGCACCTGATTGGCCCGGTAGATGAGGATGTCCGCGCTTTGCAGCAGGGGGTAGCCCAGGAAACCGTAGGTGGACAGGTCCTTCTCGGTGAGCTTTTCCTGCTGGTCCTTGTAGGTGGGCACCCTTTCCAGCCAGCCCAGGGGGGTCATCATGGACAGGAGCAGGTGCAGTTCCGCGTGCTCGATCACCTCCGACTGGATGAACAGGGTGGCCTTGGCCGGGTCCACCCCTGCCGCCAGCCAGTCGATGACCATCTCCCAGGTACTGTCCTGGATGGTGAGGGGATTGTCGTAATGGGTGGTGAGGGCATGCCAGTCCGCCACGAAGAACAAACATTCGTACTCGTGCTGGAGCTTGATCCAGTTTTTCAGGACGCCGTGGTAGTGGCCCAGGTGCAGGTTGCCCGTGGGGCGCATGCCGGAGAGAACGCGGTCTGCGTACATAGTGTTGTCGAGAAGTTAGGGAAGGATGTCGAACAGATGCAGTACAACCTGCTCCACCGTCTGGTAGAAGGGACCGATGATGGCCCCCAGCAGCCCGGTGGCCAGCAAGCCCAGCAGGATGAAAAGCCCGTAGGGCTCAACCTGGGCCAGCCTGTAGGCCAGGCGGTCTGGCAACAGGCTGACGGCGATGCGGCCGCCGTCCAGGGGTGGAATGGGCAGCAGGTTAAGCACCGCGAGGATGGCGTTGATGGTGATGCCGGCCATGCCCATGAGGGCCAGAGGATGGGAGTAGGCACTGGGTACGGTAAAGGCCAGCTTGATCATGGCCGCCCAGAACACCGCCATGGCCAGATTGGCCAGGGGCCCCGCCGCCGCCACCCAGAACATGTCCTTCTTGGGGTTGTGCAGATTGCCGAAATTCACCGGCACCGGCTTGGCCCAGCCGAACAGGATGCCACCCAGCACAATGGTGATGGCCGGCACCAGCAGGGTGCCGATGGGATCGATATGGCGCAGGGGGTTGATGCTGATACGCCCCAGCATCTGGGCGGTGCGGTCACCAAACTTCAACGCCGCGTAGCCATGGGCCGCTTCGTGCAGGGTGATGGCGAAGATCACCGGCAGGGCGAAGATGGCAATTTTTTGTATCAGGTTGAGTTCCAAGGGAAACCTTAATCAGAAACCGAGCTTCGTGGCATCTCCCGCCCCTTCGCGCACCAGTTCCGGCGGCGAGACGTGCAGGTCGATGACCGTGGTGGGGGTAAGACTGCAAAACCCGGATTCCAGTATGACATCCACCCGGTTGCCCAGCCGTTCCACGATCTCGTCCGGGTCGTTCAGGGGGTAATCGTCCCCCGCCAGATGCAGGGTCATGGACAGGATGGGCTCGTCCAGCTCCGCCAGCAGCAGATTCACCACATTGTGGTCCGGCACCCGCAGGCCGATGGTGCTGCGCTTGGGGTGCAGCAGACGCCGGGGCACTTCCCGGGTGGCTTCCAGGATGAAGGTGAAACTGCCCGGGGTGGCAGCCTTGAGGATGCGGTACTGCTTGTTGTCCACCCGGGCGTAATGGGCGATTTCCGACAGGTCCTTGCACACCAGGGTGAAGTGGTGCTTTTCATCCACTCCCCGGATCAGACGGATGCGCTCCATGCCGTCCTTGTTGCCGATCATGCAGCCGAAGGCATAGCAGGAATCCGTGGGATAGACCATGACGCCCCCCTTGCGCAGGACCTTCACGGCTTCCTTGATGAGCCGTTCCTGGGGGTTGTCCGGGTGCAGGGAAAGGGTGGTGCCCATGATCGTCCTGCTTGTCTACCAGCGGGCCCAGACCGGGGTGCAACGATCCGGCAGCAGCATCGGCCGGCCCATGAGGCTGCCCAGCTCCCGTCCGCCCTCTCCCGGGGCATGGAAATCCGAGCCCACGGAGGCCAGAAAACCATATTCCACCGCCAGATCGGCAAACACCGGGATCTGGTCTGAAGATTGGCTGCCGGTCACCACCTCGATAGCCTCGCCCCCCAGATCCTTGAACTCGGCCAGCAGAAGACGCAATTTCTCCCTGCCGAAACTGTAACGTCCCGGATGGGCAATGACCGCCTGGCCCCCGGCGGCGTGGATCCAGTTCACCGCCTGGTCCAGGCTGGCCCACTGGTGGCTCACGTAGCCGGGTTTGCCTTTCACCAGATATTTCTTGAAGACGGTTTTCACGTCCTTCACCACGCCCCGGTCCACCAGGAAGCGGGCAAAGTGGGTGCGGCCGATGAGATCCTTGTTCAGGGCATAGGCGTAGGCCCCTTCCAGGGCGCCGGGTATGCCCACCTTGGCCAGTTCTTCCGCCATGCGCTGGGCCCGCAGGCGCCGACCCCCCCGGTTGGTGGCCAAACCCTGGACCAGGATGGCCTCTTGCGGGTCGATATGCAGGCCGACGATATGCACCGTGGCCTTGCCCCAGGTAATGGAAATCTCCACGCCGGCCACCAGTTCCAGCCCCGCTTCCCGAGCTGCCCCACGGGCGTCGTCCAGGCCGGCCAGTTCGTCGTGGTCCGTCAGGGCAAGGAAGTCCACGCCCTGGTCCCGGGCCCGCTGTACCAGGGCGACGGGCGTCAAGACGCCATCAGAGGCGGTGGAATGACAATGTAGATCGTAAACCGGCATGGAAACGTGGCCTTGGGTAATTACCCGGGCCACGCGCTTGTGACTGGGCTGGCAATCATAGCAAAATGCCTGCAACGGACTCATTGCAGCACAGGGTTTTGCCTAAATCCGCCCCCAGAGTCACTATTTTTCCTCTGACCTTTACAGCGCAGCCCTCATCTTGAAATTCCTGTTCGATCTTTTCCCGATCATCCTGTTCTTCGTTGCCTATCAGTTCGGCGAATCCAATCCGGAGACCGCTGCCGCTGCCCTGGCGGCCCTGGGCGTGGATCTGGAAGGCGCCAAACCCGGCGTATTCCTGGCCACCCTGGTGGCCATCGTCGCCACCTTCATCCAGATCGGCTGGGTGTGGCTCAAGCACCGCAAGGTGGACACCATGCTCTGGGTATCCCTGGTGCTCATCACCGTGTTTGGCGGCCTGACCCTATTCCTCCACGATGAGACCTTCATCAAGTGGAAGCCCACGGTCCTCTACTGGCTCTTTGCCCTGGTGCTGGGCCTGGCCCCCCTGCTGTTCGAGCGCAACCTGATCCGCCTGATGATGGAAAAACAACTGGCCCTGCCTGATGCGGTTTGGGCCAAGCTCAACCTGGGTTGGGCCGCGTTCTTTGCCTTCATGGGGGTGGCCAATCTGTATGTGGCCATGAATTACTCCACCGATGCCTGGGTCAATTTCAAGATGTTCGGCTCCCTCGGCCTGATGCTCGTGTTCGTGGTGGGGCAGACCCTATACCTGTCACGGCACATGGATGCCGCCGATCCCCCTGCCAAGGAGAAGGAATGAACCTGTTCTACGCCATCGTCGGTGAAGACGTACCCGACAGCCTGGACAAACGCCTTGCGGCCCGACCCGCCCACCTGGAACGACTGACGGCGCTTAAGGATGCGGGACGCCTCCTCTTGGCCGGCCCCTTTCCTGCAATCGACAGCCCGGACCCGGGCCCTGCCGGCTTCAGCGGCAGCCTCATCGTGGCCGCCTTCGACAACCTGGATGCGGCCCAGGCCTGGGCCGACGCGGACCCCTACGTGGCCGCCGGGGTATACGCCCGGGTCAGTGTAAAACCCTTCAAGAAGGTGCTGCCGTGAGCAGCCGGGATAATGTCATGGCGGAAATGAAGGACCGCCTGGCGGCCCTGGCCCCCCAGCACCTGGAAATACTGGACGAATCTGCCCTGCACGCGGGCCATGCCGGGGCGAAATCCGGCGGCGGCCATTACCGGCTGACCCTCATTTCGCCGGCCTTCACAGGCCAAAACTCCCTGGGTCGGCATCGCCTGGTATACCAGGCCCTGGGGGATCTCATGAACGGTGCCATCCATGCCCTCTCGATCACGGCCTTGGCCCCAGACGAACTTTGAATCCCTGACCTTGAACTCTCGGCCGCATTAACCCACTAAGCCCGGTAGTGTCTATCTCATCCACGTAATCCAAGGAATCCCATGCAACGCACCCTGTCTGCCCTGCTCCTGCTTACCGCGCTTTCCTTTACAGCCCAGGCCGCCGACGCGCCTGCGCCAGCAGGCAAAACCTTCAAGCCGGATGACCCCATTGCCAAGGTAAACGGCGTCATCGTGCCGGCTATTTATGCCGAATTCGTGCGCCAGAACCGGGCTGCCCGCAACATGCCCCCGGAAACCCAGACCCTGGATGCCCTGACCGAGGCCCTCGTGGCCCAGGAACTGCTTGTCCAGGAAGCCCTGCGCAAGGGACTGGACAAGGATCTCAGCGTTTCAGCCGCCATCGAGTTCCAGCGCCGGGAACTGCTGGGCAAGGCTGCCGTGGAAGACTACGCCCGCAAACACCCGGTCTCTGAAGCGGACATGCGTGCTGAGTACGACAAGGTCAAATCCCAGGCTGGCGACAAGGAATACCGGGCCAGCCACATCCTGGTACCGACCGAAAAGGAAGCGCGCAGCATCCTGGCCCAGCTGAAAAAACCCAAGGTAAAGTTTGAAACCCTGGCGAAAAAACACTCCAAGGATTCCTCCGCCGGCAATGGCGGCGACTTGGGCTGGAACGTGCCCGGCAACATGGAGCCCAAATTTGCCCAGGCAATGGCCGCCCTGAAAAAGGGACAAATCTCCCAGGAGCCTGTGGCCACGGAGTTCGGCTGGCACATTATCAAGCTGACCGACCAGCGTGCCCTGGATTTCCCCCCCTTCGAACAGGCCAAGGGCCGCATCGCCAACCAGTTGCAGCAAATGGCCATCCGCCGCTACGTCCAGGGCCTGCGGGCAGAAGCGAAAGTGGAGTGAAAGCTTCGGGCCGTAGCAAGCCCGGCCCGGACTTTCAATGGCTACAAAGCATCTCCGACCGGCTCTTGCCGGTCCGGGCCATCTCCTCCAGACTGGATAGGACTAGCAGACTGGCCTGCTCCATCTTCGGCACCGCTTCAAGCATGGCTGGCATGTCATTGTTATCAAAGGCTTCGAGTGCCCGGATGGCCCATTCGTGTACGGCCATGTGGGGTGCTTCCAGTTCCCGATAACCGGACAGGCGGGAATAGCAGGCCTGCCCCTCTCCCTGGTAATACCACTTGCCCAGCCGGCAGTCTGAATGGCTGGCAAAATCCCGGGCCTTTTCCTGGGACAGACCGAACATCGCCTTGTAGACCCGGAATTTGAACAGCAGGTGGTCCACCTTGGCCAGTTCGCAAAAGCTGCGCAGGGAGGAAGCTGCAATGGCCTTTTCCATATCGGCAGACATGCCCAGCAACTCCTGCATGGATGCGGAAGCCGATTCCCCGTCCCGGCTGAAGCCGGCGGATTCCAGGGCCAACTGGTCCATCTGGTCCCGGCTAGCCTTGCTGTCCTGCCGGATACGCTCCACCAGATCGGATATCTCGCTGGTGGCCCGGGCTGTACGTTCGGCCAGTTTGCGCACCTCGTCCGCCACCACGGCGAAGCCCCGTCCCTGCTCTCCGGCCCGGGCCGCTTCGATGGCGGCGTTCAGGGCCAGCAGGTTGGTCTGGTCGGCGATGTCCTTGATCAATTGCACGATTGTGCTGATCTCCTGGGCCCGGCTGTCCAGTTCCCCCACCTGCCGGGCCGTGGCGCTGGAGGTCTCCGCCAGGGCCGCCAGGTTCGCGGCAATGGCATCCACGGCCACCCGGCTGCGGATCGACACACTCTGGGAGTGCACTGCCCGCTCCTTTTCGGCTTTGGTATCTTCCGCCAGGGTACGCAGGCTGCCCTGCACATCCACCAGGGACTGGCTGAATATCTGGAAGCTGCTGAGGATATCGCGCAGCCCCCGGCTTTCTTCCTGGTACTGCTGGGCTTCCAGTCGGGCCACGGACAACTGGGCCCGCACGTCATCCAAACCGTGCCTTTCCTGGACCAGGGCATTTTCCAGCTGGTCCACACGGCTTTGCAGGGCGGCAATCTTTTCGTTTTTGCCAAACATGAGCGCGTCCATCGTTCTGTCGTTGTAATAATTTGACAGCATACCCCGGGCCCTCCCTCAAACACTTGGTAGAAATCTATCAGGCTCGCCTCATACCCACGCTGGCCCTGGCCCCTGTCCCGGAAAGACGACTCGTCCTATCCTACGGCCTGCCCCAAACACCCTGCATGCCATGGCCCGAATCCTCCCCGACGGTTGGCGCGAAATGGAAGTCAGCGGCGCGGCCGCACGGGAAATCGAAACCCTGGCCCGGCTGGCCCAAGTCCTGCCGGACGATTACACGGTGTACCACGCAGTCCACTGGACCAATCTGGAGCGGGGCTTCGCCTTCTTCGGCGAGATCGACTTCGTGGTGGTGAACCGCGCCGGTGATCTGTTGCTCATCGAACAGAAAAGCGGCTTCCTGGAGGAAACCCCAGGGGGCCTGGTCAAGCGCTATGCCGACAAGAGCAAAAGCGTGCCCCTGCAACTGGCCCGCAACGCCAACAGCCTGATGGACAAGCTGAAAAAACGGGCGGGCTGCCGGGAAGTCCATCTGGACTTTTTGCTCTATTGCCCGGACTACACCGTGCGGCAACTGGAAACCGCCGGCATTCCGGCACAGCGCATCGTCGACGCCCGCCAGAAGGACCGGCTGGCCACCCGCATCATGGAATGCCTGCCCCCAGGGGAGCCCCGACCCCCGGCCCAGGAGGTACATCGCTTCCTTCGGGACGTGGTGCAACTGGAAACCGACGTGAGCGCCCTCATCGGCCAGGCCCGTACCCTGGTCACCCGGGTGTCGGGGGGCCTGGCCCACTGGGCCCGGCAACTGGAATTCAGCCCTTTCCGGTTGAGGGTGACGGGCACTGCCGGTTCCGGCAAGACCCAGCTGGCCCTGAAGCTGTTCGAGGACACCCTGGCCCGGGGGCAACGTCCCCTGTATCTGTGTTTCAACCGGCCCCTGGCGGATCACTTCAAGTCCATTGCCCCACCGGGCGGCTGGGTGGGCACCCTGCACATGCTCTGTGACCAGCGGCTGCGGGAAGGGGGCGAGACTCCGGATTTCTCTGCCCCGGACGCCTTCGAGACCCTGGTGAACAAGGCCGCCCGCCTGCACCTGGAGGAGGCCTGGCGCTTTGATACGGTGATCATCGACGAAGGCCAGGACTTCACCGAGGCCTGGTGGGACCTGGCCCTGGCCCATGCCCGGCCGGCAGCACGCTTGGTCTGGCTGGAGGACCCCATGCAGAACCTCTATGGCCGCACCCCCGTAGCCCTGCCGGGCTGGATCGGCCTGCGGGCGGGAGGCAACTTCCGCAGCCCCCGGCCCGTGGTGCAGCTGCTCCAGTCCCTGGCTCCCGACGCCGGCATTGAGGCAGTGGGCCCTCTCAACGATGCGGGCCTGGAAGTACTCACCTATGCCGACGGGGAAAGCCTGCGGGAGCGGGTCAAGGAAGGCATCCGCCTGTGCTATCAGGCGGGCTTCCGCAAGGAGGATGTGGCCCTGGTCAGCTTCCGGGGCCGGGAGCAATCCGCGCTTTTCAACTACAACCAGCTGGGCCCCCACAGTTTGCGCACCTTCAGCGGCCGCTATGACCTGCTGGGCCATCCTCTGTACTCCGATGGTGATCTGCTTCTGGAAACGGTCTACCGCTTCAAGGGCCAGGCGGCCCCGGCCGTGGTGTTCTGCGAGATCGACTTCGACACCCTGGATGACAAGAACCTGCGCAAGCTGTTCGTGGGCGCCACCCGGGCCATGATGAAACTGGTACTGGTGCTGTCGGAACGGGCCGCCCGGCAACTGCTCCAGCATCTGCCGTAAGCTTGCCCCAAACCTGCCCGATCAGCCTTTGACAAGGCCATGGGGCCCGAGGCTGGTCCAGCCGTCTGATAGTATTCATGCCCGCTCCTGCCGACACGGCCCACCGCCCTGTCATTCGACAGATGATCCTTGATAACCTGCCCCCCTGCCCCCGATGCCAGTCCCTCTACACCTATGTGGACAGTGACCAGTACGTCTGCCCGGAATGTGCCCATGAGTGGCCCCAACGAGGCGACGCGGTCCAGGCAGAAGAAAAGCGGGTCGTGAAGGACGCCAACGGCAATCAGCTCCACGACGGGGACAGCGTGACGGTGATCAAGGATCTGAAGGTAAAGGGCTCATCCCTGGTGGTGAAAGTGGGCACCAAGGTAAAGGGTATCCGGCTGGTGGATGGGGACCACGATATCGACTGCCGCATCGAAGGCATCGGTGCCATGCAATTGAAATCCGAATTTGTCAAAAAGGCCTGATGGCCCTGGAAGGAGTACCCCAATGAAGATCCTCAACGTGCGCATCGACGCCCAGCTGGAAGTCCCCGATGACTGGGAACTGGTGGAGCATCCCTCGGGCATGCAGGTTCTCCGCGTGGATGACCAATATGTGGATTTCGATATTGCCCCCCTGGCCACCCGTTCAGACGACCCGGAGGCAGAATGGTCTGACGACGACACGACCTTGGTGGGAAAAGTACTGGATACTGTGGTGGGAATTGATGTGGATATCGAAAGCCAATCCACCCACTGAGCCTTTGCCGCCCTCCGACCAGTCAAACTGAAACAAGAAAAGTCAGCGTTTGCTGAACTTGTCTGCCAACTGCTGAAGTTTGACCTGACGTTTGGCCGCTTCCTCTTCTTCCTTGCGGCGCTCTGCCGCTTTCTTCAGGCGGTCCCGCAGGGTCTGCACAGCCACGCTCTGCTGCTCCGCAGTCACTTCCCCCGCCGGTTGACCATCCAGGTCCAGGCGCGGGGCCCCCTCGGTCAGGGCCTTCAGGTAGCGGGTGGAGGCCGTATGGCTGTGCAGGGCCACCCGCATCTTGTTCTTGTCCAGGTCGGGAAGACGTTCCATCAACTGCTTGTGGATGCCGATGGCCAGGGGCTTGTAATCCCGGAATACGGCAAATTCCGCCTGCAGGCGCTCCAGCAGGGCATTGCGTCGCTGGGGCCTGGCAGGGGATTTGGCCCCCTGGGGGGCAGGGGTGTCGGGGGCAGGCTGGGAAGTCATGGAGAAGCGGGGGTCTGAAAAACGCGCATCATATCCCCGAACCGGCGCCGGCACCCTACTGTATCTGCCGCCGACGGATGCAATGGAACTATGGCCCTGCCTCCACGGGGCTCACCCCTGGTCCAGACCCAGCAAAGCCTGCTTGAGGCCGGTCTGGATGGGGTCCTCCCCCAGCCATATCTTCAACAGGGCCCGATTGAAGGCGCTCCCGGGAATGGTGCCCTGCCGGACCCCGTTGACGCTCAGGTGGGTCCCCTCTCCGGGCAGGTAATCCATCTGGATGACGGTGCCTTCCGGCACAGTGTGAATCATTTTCAGCAGGCGAAAAAACTGGGCGACTTCCCCCTGGATGGCAGCCATCTCTGCCGGGCTGTTGTTGTCGACGAGGCCATCCAGCAAGGCATCGACATTCTCGTCAGTGGACACGTCCCGCAGCAAGGTCACCCGCATGCTGCGAGGCCCGTCCCGGCCGAGAATAGCGCTGGGGGTCTGCATGCGTACCGGCAGATAAAGACCCACGGCGTAGATCTTCATCAACAGGATGCGCCGCAGGCCGGCGCCATTCAGTACCAGGGGGTTGCCGGCCACCTGGGCCTGGGCGGGAAAGCGTACCCCGGCTACCTCCACCCCAGCCTGGACTGCCCAGGCGGGAGCGCCCAGGGCCAGACATGCGGCCATGATCACGCTCAGGAACCCAGCCAGGGATGCCGGCAGCCGCCGCACCCCGGCGGGGCCGGAAATCCCCTGCCCTTCGTCAATCATCAAAGGCCGTGGCTACGTCGTCGTCATCCAGGGGGCAAGCCCAGGCATCCGCCCGTCCGGCCAAGCCCTGGCTCAGGGATTGGCCATTGGGCCAGGCTTCTTCGGCACGCAGATACATGCCGGCCATGTCATCGTCTGCGGAATAGTCCCCCCAAAGCGCGGGGGTCACATGTTCGTCGTCATCCTGCCAGTGGGTTTCCCGCTCATCCATCAACTCATAAAAGCTCATGCTTTTCTCCTGCGTTCTCGTCTGTGGTAGCGGCAATCTGGCGGCCCCATGTTGAAATTTGATGACATCCGGCCGCCACGAAAAAAACCTGGACCAGACGTCGCCCTATTGCCACATGCAAACCCTTCACCCTGGCCTAATGTGTCAACATGGCCCTGAATTCCATGCCTCATCCGGGAACGTGCTTTCCCGGAACCTTTGTAATGATCTTGGGAGACCGACATGAGCAAGTGGGTGTATGCCTTCGCTGAAGGCGATGGCAAAAACAAGAAGCTGCTGGGGGGCAAGGGTGCAAACCTGTGCGAGATGACCCAGATCGGCCTGCGTGTGCCGCCGGGATTCGTCATCACCACCGAGGCCTGCCTGGCCTACCTGGAACGCCAGACCCTGCCTGATGACGTGATGGAGCAGGTGCGCCTGCACATGGCCTCCGTGGAAGAAAAATCCGGCAAGACCTTCGGCGGCCGGGAGAACCCCCTGCTGGTGTCCGTGCGCTCCGGTTCGGCCCTGTCCATGCCCGGCATGATGGACACCATCCTCAACCTGGGCCTGAACCCGGACACCCTCCAGGGCCTCATCGCCCAGACCGGCAATCCCCGCTTTGGTTATGACGCTTACCGGCGCTTCATTCAGCTGTTCGGCAAGGTGGCCCTGGGGGTGCCGGAAGAAGAGTTCGACGCCGAGTTCAACGCCGTGAAGGCGGATGCCGGCGTGAAGCACGACGTGGGGCTTTCCGCCGCCCATCTGGCGGAGATTTCCGAGCGCTTCCTGAAAGTGGTGGAACGGGTCACCGGCAAGCCCTTCCCCACGGACCCCTATGCCCAGCTGGAAATCGCCATCCAGGCGGTGTTCAACTCCTGGAGCGGCAAGCGGGCCGTGGACTACCGCCGCGAATTCAAGATCACCCCGGAGATGGCCAACGGCACGGCGGTGAACGTGGTGGCCATGGTGTTCGGCAACATGGGGGACGACTCGGCCACCGGCGTGGGCTTCACCCGGGACCCGGGCACCGGCGAGAACGTGATGTTCGGCGAATACCTGGTGAACGCCCAGGGGGAAGACGTGGTGGCGGGCATCCGCACCCCCAAACCCGTGGCGGAACTGGAAAAGGAAATGCCGGACCTGTACCGGCAGCTGGTGGAACTGCGCGACCGCCTGGAAGGCCATTACAAGGAGGTGCAGGACTACGAGTACACCATCGAGAAAGGGGTGCTCTACTGCCTGCAAACCCGCAACGGCAAGATGAACGCCACCGCCCTGGTGCGCACCTCGGTGGAAATGGTCCAGGACGGCCTCATCGACAAAACCCAGGCCCTCATGCGCATCCAGCCCGACATGCTGGAGCAGTTGCTGTTCCCCCGTCTGGACCCCAAGGCCAAGGCCACCCCCGTGGCCCAGGGCCTGCCGGCCTCTCCGGGTGCGGCCTCCGGCATTGCCGTGTTCGACGCGGACCGGGCTGAAAAGCTGGGCCGGGCCGGCCAGAAGGTGATCCTGGTGCGGGAGGAAACCAAGCCCGAAGACATCCACGGCTTCTTCGCCAGCCAGGGCATCCTCACCAGCCGGGGTGGCAAGACCAGCCACGCCGCCGTAGTGGCCCGGGGCATGGGCAAGCCCTGCGTGGCCGGTGCCGAAGGCATCCACGTGGACGTGCACAGCCGCCAGGCCGTGGTGGGAGACAAGGTCTTCGGCGAAGGCGCCCTCATCACCCTGGATGGCACCTCCGGCAAGGTCTATCTCGGCGAAGTGCCCATGATCGAAGCGGAGTTCTCCAATGAACTGGCCACCCTCCTCTCCTGGGCCGACGAAGTGGCCCGCCTGAAGGTCATGGCCAATGCCGACACCCCCCACGACGCGCAACGGGCCCTGAAGTTCGGCGCCATGGGCATCGGCCTGGCCCGCACGGAGCGCATGTTCAACGCCGTGGAACGGCTGCCCATCGTGGTGGAAATGATCGTCGCCGAGACGCCGGAAGACCGGCAGACGGCCCTGAACAAGCTGCTGCCCATCCAGCGGGAGGACTTCGTCGGCATCTTCAAGGCCATGGCCCCCCGGCCCGTCACCATCCGTCTGCTGGACCCCCCCATCCACGAATTCCTGCCCACCGCCGACCAGCTGGTTGCGGAACTGGACCAGTTGCGCCACCTGCGGGACACCGTGCTGGGCATGCAGGTGCTCCACGACGCGGTGGACTTCATGTACCGCACCCGGGACACCCACCCGGAGGTGCAACTCCCCGCCGACCCGGCCCTGGTGGACGAGGCCATCCTGAAGAAGGAGGCCATGCTGAAGAAGGTGCGGGCCCTGTTTGAGGTGAACCCCATGCTGGGCCACCGGGGCGTGCGCCTGGGACTGACCTATCCGGAAATCTATTCCATGCAGATCCGGGCCATCCTGGAAGCCGCCGCCCAGTGCCAGAAGGACGGCGTGGAAGTGCACCCGGAAATCATGGTGCCCCAGGTCTGTACTGCCGAAGAGCTGAAGAAGGTGAAAACCTGGGTGGAGGCCATCCGCACCGACGTGGAAGCCGTCGCCGGGGTGAAGCTCCAGTTCAAGTTCGGTTCCATGCTGGAAGTGGTGCGGGCCTGCCTGCGGGCGGAAAGCCTGGCGGAAGAAGCGGAGTTCTTCTCCTTCGGCACCAACGACCTGACCCAAGCCACGTTCTCCTTCTCCCGGGAGGATGCGGAGAACAAGTTCCTGCCCATGTACAACCAGAGCAAGATCCTCCAGGACAACCCCTTCGAAGTGCTGGACACAAAGGGCGTGGGCAAGATCATGAAACTGGCGGTGGAATGGGGCCGCAGCACCCGCCCGGACATGAAGGTGGGCATCTGCGGCGAGCACGGCGGCCACCCGGCCTCCATCCGCTTCTGCCATCAGATCGGCCTCACCTACGTATCCTGCTCCGGCCCTCGGGTACCTATCGCCCGGCTGGCAGCAGCCCAGGCGGCCATTGCCGGCGGCGCGGCAGGGGACAGCCGGGCCTGATGGCTGCGGAGCCCGATGTACCGGGCTCCTGAATGCAGCTGCGACCCTCGGTCGCGGCAGCATCAACCCAAAAGTATATTTCTCCGGGGAAGATCAAGTTTTGCTGATACATGCCGAAAAGATGGGGTAAGTCCCGCTGATAGACCGGCCAGTAACAGCGTACCCAGCCAACGCCCATAAGGGCCGCGTGGGCGATCCAACCAAACCAGAGACGAGGTAAAAATTGTCATTCTTCTGCAAGCCACAGGAAGCCCGCATCAGTGAACTGGAATCCACCCTTGCCGACCGGAATGCCGTCCTGAAGGCCCTGGACGCGTCCACCGCCGTCATCAAACTGACCGTGGAGGGTAACGTCATCGAGGCCAACGATAACTTCTGCGCAGCCCTGGGCTATCGACCAGATGAATTGCGGGGCCAGCACCACCGCATGTTCTGCGACGAGGCCTTTGCCAGCAGTTCTGAATACAGCCATTTCTGGGCCCGACTCCGGGCCGGGGAGTTCTTTCGCGGCACCATCAAGCGCAAGCACAAGAACGGCAAGGATATCTGGCTGGAAGCCACCTACAACCCCATACGCAGTGCCAGTGGCCAAGTGGAAATGGTGGTCAAGTTCGCCACTGACGTGACCCGCCAGGTGGAAGAGGCCTCCGGCATGCGCGCCCTGGTGGAAGCCATGGAACGCTCCATGGCCGTGATTGAATTCAGCCTGGACGGCATCATCCTGCGGGCCAACGACAACTTTCTGGGCACCATGGGCTACTCCGCCCGGGACGTGGTCGGCAAACACCACCGCATGTTCTGCTCCCCGGAATACGCCGGCAGCCAGGAATACCAGAACTTTTGGGCCCGCATGGGGCGGGGCGAGTTCTTTTCCGGCCAGTTCTGCCGGCGTAACAGCAGTGGCGGCCAGGTCTGGCTGGAGGCTACCTACAACCCCGTCCTGGACCCCAACGGCAAGGCCTACAAGGTGGTCAAGTTTGCCTCGGACATCACCGAACGGGTGCAACGGCATCAAGCGGAAAAACAGGGCGCGGAAACCGCCTACAACGTGGCCCTGGAAACCCGGGAAACCTCCCGGGAAGGGGCTGAGATCATCCTGGGCTCCGTGAGCAAGATGCAGTCCATTGCCGAGGTGGTGGAAAAATCCGCCGGCCTGGTGCAATCCCTGGGAGAACAGACCGATCAGATCAGCACCATCGTCAACACTATCCGGGAAATTGCCGACCAGACCAATCTGCTGGCCCTGAATGCCGCCATCGAGGCGGCCCGGGCCGGGGAAAGCGGGCGGGGCTTTGCCGTGGTGGCGGATGAAGTGCGCAAACTGGCAGAACGCACCAGCAAGGCCACGGAGGAAATCGGCCACATGATCGATGGCATCCACGCTGGTAGCGCCACCGTGACCGCCAGCATGAACAACGGCCTGCAGGAGGTCTCCCAGGGGGTGACGATGATCAACCAGGCCGGCGACGCCATCCAGCGCATGCGGGATGGCGCCACCCAGGTGGTCCAGGTCATCCACGAACTTTCGGAGACCGTCTCCCAGGGGGATTAGCCCGCTTCCGGCCCAGCGCCCTGGGTCCTGGGCAGATAGTTGAGCAGATTGGCCACCAGTTCTTCCCTTGGGAAGGGCTTGCCCATGTAGCCGTCCATGCCGGCGGCCAGACAGCGCTTGCGGTCTTCCTCGAACACATTGGCGGTCATGGCCAGGATGGGGGTGCGGGCGTTCAGGGGCAGGGTGCGGATCTTGCGGGTGGCATCCAGGCCATCCATCTCCGGCATCTGCATGTCCATGAGGATGAGGTCGTAGGCCTGTTCCTGGGCGAACTCCACAGCCTGGCGGCCGTTTTCCGCCAGATCGATACTGAAGGGGGCGATGCTCTCCAGCATTTCCTCCACCAGGATGCGGTTCACCGGCTCATCGTCCACCACCAGCAGGCGCCGCCCACCCTGCTCCTGGCGCAGGGTGGATTCCGCCAGGGAGGCTTCCATGGCAGGTGCGGTTCGGAAAGCCGCCACGGCCGGTAGCGCAGAGCGCAACTGGGCCGTGAACCAGAAGGTGCTGCCCAGGCCGGGCTCGCTCTTCACCCCCACTTCGCCACCCATCATCTCCGCCAGCCGGCGATTGATGGCCAGCCCCAGGCCCGTGCCGCCATACTGGCGGGTAGTGGAGTTGTCCGCCTGTTCGAAGGCATTGAACAGGCGTTCACACTTTTCCTTGGGAATGCCGATCCCGGAATCCTTCACCTCAAAGCGCACCAGCAGCCGGTCGCCATCTTCTTCCAGAACCCGGGCCCGCAGACTGATCTGCCCCTGAGGGGTGAATTTGATGGCGTTGCCCAGGTAGTTGAGCATCATCTGGGAAAGTCGCATGCGGTCCCCCACCAGCACATCAGGCAAGTGGTCCAGATCCACGGAAAAGGCCAGGCCCTTTTCGTTGATCTGGGCCAGGAGAATGGACTGGATGTTGTCCACCAGGGCATGGAGGTCGAACTTCTCGATCTCCAGACGCATGCTGCCCGCCTCGATCTTGGACAGGTCCAGCACATCGTTGATGATGCGCAGCAGGTGCTTGCCGGCAAAGCTGATGCGCTCCAGCTTATCGGCCTGCTCCCGGCTGGCACCCTGACGCTTCAACAGGTCCGCATAGCCCAGGATGGCGTTCATGGGAGTGCGTATTTCGTGGCTCATGTTGGCCAGGAAGGCACTCTTGGCCTGGCTGGCGGCTTCAGACCTGGCACGAGCCTCTTCCAGATCCCGGGTGCGGGCTGCCACCTGGGCTTCCAGTTCCTGCTGCTGGCGCAACAGGGCTTCTTCCGCCTGGGCCCGGGCCCGCTCGCCAGCCAGTTGCCGGCGTGAGATTTCCAGTATGCCCAGCACCCCCAGCAACCAGATACTGCCGTAGCTGGCCCATAGCAGGCGGCGTGCGCTGTCCAGTCTTTCCAGGTAGGGTGCCATGGGCAGGTTTACGCCGGTGGCACCACGGAAATCCCCCTGCCTGAAGCCCAGGATGGCATGGCATTTCTCGCAGCCCGGCTCCATGAACATGGCATGCAGGTAGCGCAGGTGGGGCTTGCCATCCATGTCAGCCACAGTCCAGGCTTCCAACCGCTCTCCACGGCTGAATGACTCCAGTTGGACCTTTTCCCAAGCGTCGGGCGCGTTATCCGGGTTGAGGTACTTGAGGCCCGTGATCCGCCCCCGGATGCCATAGTCCGCCGCGTAGCGATCCATCATCTGGCGCAGCATGGAAGCCGGGTTAAGCAGGGTGAGGTTTTGTCCCGTGGTCGTGGTGACATCCCGGCCGTCTACATGACTAAGGAAAGGGACCGATTGCTGGGTTGGTGTGACGGGCACGTAAACGCCACCGTGGCTGTTGCCCCAGCGGCGGAAGGTGATGTCCTTGTTGTAATTGGCCCGGGCCTCGGCAAAGGCCAGGTCCATCAACTGGCGTTCTTCCTGTCGTATATTCCAAGCCAGGGATATCCCCAGGGCCAGGGTCCAGATGCCCAGATAGGCCCAGCGGAACTTCACGGCGTGCCCGCGCGGGGTAGCCCGTTGCATCTCGCCGTGCGCTGCTTGTTCAGTCGTCACCACCCACCTCCTTTTCTGCTGCATCGGGCATCCTGGCCCGACTGCGCCGGCCCCTTGTGGCCAGACAGTCCCATTCTAGCCCGGTACAGCCCGGCCCTGTCCGGGCTGACGACACCAGCCCCCGTTACGCCCGTCCCAAGGGGCAGCTACCATGGCATCCTCGCCCTACCGGTACATGCCATGACTGCCCCCAGCATCCACATCGAACGCGCAATCCCGGCCGCCCGCCAGACCGAACTGGGCATACACGGCTGGCCCACCTGGAAGGATGGCGAGGGCGAGCGGGTACTGGACTACGACGCCGGGGAGAAAAGCTATTTTCTTGCGGGCCGCGCCACCCTGACACCGGAAGGAGGGGAAGCCGTGGACGTGGAAGCCGGGGACCTGGTGCTGATTCCCGCCGGCCGCTGCCGCTGGCAGGTCCATGAACTGGTGCGTAGGCACTATCGCACCGAAGCCCTGACTCCGGCATGCTGCATCATCTAAAAAGCTTGCCCTGCCGGGCCCCAGAGGAGATGCCAATATGAGCTTCAGCCGCCGTCACTTCCTGGCCGCCGGCGCCGGCCTGGCCGCCAGTCTGCCCGCCGGGGCCTTTGCCGCTGCGACCCGCCGGGCCCGTCCCAAAGTTGTCATCGTCGGTGCGGGCTACGGCGGCTCCGCCACGGCCCTGTACCTGAAACGCTGGGCCCCCCAGGCGGAGGTCACCGTCATCGAACCCCAGGCCCGCTTCGTCTCCTGCCCCATGTCCAACACCGTCATCGGCGGCATGAACCGGCTGGAGGACATCAGCTTTCCCTATGACTACGTCAGGAAGGCCGTGGACCGCTTCATCAACGACACGGTCACAGCCATCGATCCGGCCCAACGCACGGTCACCACGGCCAAGGGCGCCACCCTGGCTTACGACCGGCTCATTCTCTCCCCCGGCGTGGAGTTGCAGTTCGACCGCATCGAAGGCTATGACGCCGAGGCACAAAAGCGGGTCAAGCATGCCTGGAAGGCCGGTGCCGACCAGACCACCGCCCTGCGCCGACAACTGGAAGCCATGCCGGACGGGGGCGTGTTCGTGATGAGCATCCCCATGGCCCCGTTCCGCTGTCCGCCTGCCCCCTACGAGCGGGCCAGCCTGGTGGCCCAGTATTTCAAACGCCACAAGCCGAAGAGCAAGGTCATCATCCTGGATGCCAACGACGGCATGGTGTCCAAGAAGGCCCTGTTCACCACTGCCTGGCAGAAGTACTACGGCTACGGCACCGACGGGAGCCTCATCGATTACCGGCCCAACAACCGGGTGGAGGCGCTGGATCTGGCAGCCATGCAGGTCAGCAGCGAGTTCGACGAAGTGAAGGGGGATGTCATCAATCTCATCCCCCCCATGCGGGCCGGCGCCATCACCGCCGCCATCGGCGCCCGCACCGGGGATGACGGCACCTGGTGTCCCATCGACAACCTGACCATGGAGTCATTGGAAGTCCCCAACGTGCACATCCTGGGGGACGCCATCCTCTCCAACCTCTCCAAGGCTGCGGCCCTGGCCAACAACAGCGGCAAGCTCTGCGCCTGGGCCCTGTCGGAAATCTTCGCCGGCCGCCAGCCTGACCCGGCGCCAGTGGTCACCAGCACCTGCTATTCCCTGGGCAGCGACCAGGCCGCCTTCCACGTAGCCACCGTGTTCCGCTACGCCCCCGCCACCAAGACCATGGAAGTGCAACCGGGCAGCGGAGTGTCGGACCAGGAAAGCGCCCAGGAACTGAAGGAACTGCGGGGCTGGGCCCGCAACATCTGGTCCGATACCCTGGGGCTGCCTAGGAACTATCGGTTCACCAACCGGTTCTGAGGCAGGAGTTATCCGTGCCCCTTCACCCGATTCCGGAATCCCCATGACCCAGCCCCCTGCCAGCGCCCATGCCCCACTTTTCCAACCCCTACAACTGGGGCCCCTGGAACTGCCCAACCGCATCCTCATGGCCCCCCTCACTCGTTGCCGGGCCGAGCCCGGCCATGTACCCGGCCCCCTGATGGCCGAGCACTACAGCCAGCGGGCCAGCGCCGGCCTGGTCATCGCCGAAGCCACCATGGCCATGGCGGGCAATTCCGCTTTCTGGAGCGAACCAGGCATCCATAGCCTGGAACAGGTCGCCGGCTGGCGCCGGGTGACAGACCAGGTCCATGCCGCCGGAGGACGCATTTTTTTGCAGATCTGGCATGGCGGTCGGGCCTGCCATCCCCTCATGAACGGCGGTGCCCAGCCCGTGGCCCCCAGCGCCCTGGCCATCCAGGGCTATGAGATCTACACACCGGATGGCGGCAAGGCCGCCCACGTCACCCCCCGGGCCCTGGAGGACGGCGAATTGCCCGCTATCGTCGCCGGCTTTACCAGCGCTGCCAGCAACGCCCTGGCCGCCGGTTTCGACGGCGTGGAAATCCATGGCGCCAACGGCTACCTGCTGGACGAATTCCTGCGGGACGGCAGCAACCGCCGTACCGGCCCCTATGGTGGCAGCCTGGAAAACCGGGCCCGCCTGCTGATGGAAGTGCTGGAAGCCACCTGTCAGGTTTGGGGTTCCAACCGGGTGGGGGTGCGGCTTTCCCCCCTGAACAGCTACAACGACATGGAAGACAGCGACCCCATCGGCTGGATCACCGGCCTTGCCGGCATGCTGGACAGCCTGGACCTGGCCTATCTGCACCTCATGCGCGCAGATTTCACCGGCCGCCAGCAAGGGGACGTACTCACCCCGGCCCGCAAACACTACCGGGGCACCCTCATCGCCAACATGGGCTATACGGCTGCGGAAGCCGCCCAGGCCATCGCCGACGGCCGCCTGGACGCCGTGGCCTTCGGCACCCCTTTCCTGGCCAACCCGGACCTGCCCCGGCGGATCGCACTGGACGCCCCCCTCAATGCCCCGGACCCGGCTACCTTCTACACGCCCGGCCCCAAGGGCTACAACGACTACCCTACCCTGGACTGAGTCGGCCATGTCTCAGGACTGGTGGGTGCACGAATGGATGGAGGCCCTGAACAAGGCCCGGAATAGTGCTGAAATCGAAGACCTGATCGAACAACTGGAAGACCGATACGACGCCTTCTCCGGCCCGGGCCAGGATTTGGTGGACGACCTGCTTGCCCAGGCCAGGCGGCGCCTGGAATCGGTCCGTTAATATTTTTTTGCTTGTGCACAAAACTGTCACATTTCCTGGGTTACCCTCTCGCGCCTGGCCAAAACCACATTAATTACGAGGAGATACCTTTGGCAAAGCAACATCTGGCCTATATCAGCCGGGCCGCCCATAACCTGAGCGCCGCTGATGTGGAAGACATACTCAGCGCCTCTCGCAGGAACAACGGACCGAAAGGCATCACCGGCCACCTGCAATGCCACGCAGGCTATTTCTTCCAGGTGCTGGAAGGTCCCGCCCCCGCCCTGGAGGCGCTGCTGGAAAAACTGCAGAAGGATCCCCGTCACCGGGACATGCGGGTGCTCTACAGGGAAACCCTGCAACAGCGCAATTTCGCTGACTGGAGCATGGGATTCGGTCCCTGCGCCCGCACCCAACCTGCCCGCAACGACCCGGATCAGCCCCTGGAAGAACTGCTGACCCAAAGCGCCTGGAGTGCCAGCCAGGTACTGGGCCGGTTCATGCGCATGATGGAAACGGCCGAGGCCTGAATCCCGACGGGCTCAGGTGTCGCTGGCCGCGTCCAGCACGGTGTGGGCCATACCCCGGGCAGCGCCCACATGACGGGCCAGACGCACCTGGATCTCCGGATGCTGTTCCCTGAATGCGGCCACCGCCTCCGGGATGTCCTGGGCCACGTGGGTGCCAGCAGCCAGGAAATAGGGGAACACCACGATCTCCCCGGCACCCTGGGCCAGGCATCGGGCCAGGCCCGTGGGTATGTCCGGTTCCGCCAGTTCGAGAAAGGCGGTTTCCACGTGATCTATGCCCGGGGAACGCAATTCAGCAACCCGGGCGGCCAGTTCCCGCACTTCGTCGTTGGAGGCGGCCCGGCGGCTGCCGTGGGCGACAATGAGCAGATGGCGGGCACCGGCGGCCATCAGTTGATACTCCCGGTGATGGGGCTGTCAGCAATGTCGTCGAAGATGGCCTTGAGACCGCTGCTGTTGACACCGCCGTGAACCTCCGTGGCCAGGTATTCCTGCTTGTTGGCCTCCGATTCGAAATAGATCTTCATCTCGCCGCTGCCCTGGCCTTCGATGACGAAGGGGGCGTGGGCCAGATCGGTGACGTCATTGAGGGTGATGGGGTCTTTGGTTACGGTCATCATGATGGATACCTCTTCAGGTTGGATTGGAATACAAGGGCGGAAAGAGCCCGACCACCGGCAGGGCCCCCCGCCAGCCTGGCCGGGTCAACACCATCTGCACCGTGCCCAGGTGGCGCTCCCGGAACCCGGCCTCGCAGTAACACAGGTAAAACAGCCACATGCGGATGAACTCGGGGCTGTAGCCCAGGGCCCGCACCGCCGGCAGGGCGTCCAGGAACCGCTGGCGCCAATGACGCAGGGTTTCGGCGTAATGGGGGCCCATGTCTTCCATGTGCACGGGCCGCAGGTCCGAGGCCTGGGTCATGGCCTGGCTGAGGGCGGTAACGCTGGGCAGGAAGCCCCCGGGGAAAACGTACTTCTGGATGAAGTCCACGGACTTCAAGGCCTGGCGGTATCGCTGGTCGACGATGGTGATGGCCTGCAGCAGCATGACGCCGCCTGGCTTCAGGAGCCGCTGGCACTGCTGGAAGTACACCGGCAGGAATTCGGCTCCCACCGCCTCCACCATCTCCACGGACACCAGCTTGTCATACGTGCCTTCCAGTTCCCGATAGTCCACCAGCTTCACTTCCACCCGGGCAGACAAGCCCGCCTGGTCAATGCGCAGCCGGGCCAGTTCGTATTGCTCCCGAGACAAGGTGACGGTGGTGACCCGACAGCCGTAGCGTCCCGCCGCATGGAGTGCAAAGCCCCCCCACCCGGTGCCGATCTCCAGCACGTGGTCCTGGGGAGAAAGGTCCAGCTTGCGGCAGATGCCCTCCAGCTTGGCCCGGGACGCCTCGGCCAGGTCCTGGCCCGGATGGCTGAACAGGGCGCAGGAATACATCAGGGTTTCGTCCAGCCAGAGCCGGTAGAAGGCATTGCCCAGGTCATAGTGGGCAGCGATGTTGTGCCGGCTGCCGGCCCGGGAATTGCGATGCAGCCAATGGCCCAGGCGGCGAAGGGGCGACGCGATGCGTGCCAGTCCGCCTTCCAGGGCATCCAGCTTCTGCAGATTGCGCACCAGGAGCTGCATCAACCCCACCGGGTCGTCGCAGCGCCAATGGCCGGCCATGAAGGCCTCGCCGGCGCCGACGCTGCCGCCGAAGGCCACCGCCGGCCAGAAAGCCGGGGACAGGACCTGGAGATGCCAGCTCCCCTCCCCCGTTCCTACGGTCCAGCGATCCTGCCCCGATTCGAACACCAGGCGCCCGCCCTCCAGCCCCGCCAGCTGGTTGAGCACCAACTGGCGGGCTCGGATATGCAGGAACCCCGAAGGGGCCGAAGGGACGGCTTGGCTCGGCAGGGTGTCCTGCCACAGCAGGTTGGCGGTCTTGGCATTCATGGCTTGGGCGTCATGGCGTGGGTGGCCGGCCGGGCGGCGGGATGGTCGAACACCGGCAAACCCTTGAGCCATAGCCGCAGGGCCTGCCAGTAGATGCCGAAAATGACCTGACCGGTCATGAAGGGAAAGCGCACCAGGGCCCGGGCCAGATTGCTCCCATTCAAGGGACGGCGGGCCAGGCTGAGGCTGGCATCGAACACCACCTGCCCCTGCTCCAGATCCGCCATGTGCACCGTCAACCGCTGCCCGGGCCGGGTGAAGCGGAAGCGGTATTCCAGACCCATGGGCAGGAAAGGCGAAACATGGAAGGCCTTGTCCTGGCTGAACAGAAACCGCGAAGGATTGTCCGGGGCGCCCGGACTGGCTTGATTGGCCCGGGCGTCCAGCACATAGACATGGCGTTCCTTCCAGGGGGTGTTGGTCACCTCAGCCAGAATGGCCTCCAACACTTCTTCCCCCGACCCGTAGCAGAAATAAAAACTCACCGGATTGAAGCCGTAGCCGAAATACCTGGGGTGGGTCAGCAGGCGGACAGGACCCGCCGGGCGGTGGCCGGTTCGGCTTTCCACCAGGTCCCGTACCGCTGTGTCCAGGGACACGGCCGGGTCCCCCAGATAGTCTTGTCTTCGCCACCAGACAAGATTCGGCTTCCCGGTGGACCATAGCAAGCGGTCCTGGAACACCGTATCCAGCTCCGCCAGGTCCAGCCACAACAGGCTGAGCCGGTAGTGGAAGGCATGGGCCCGGGGGGCCAGGCGCCGGTGCCTAACCGTACCTTCGTACAGGGCGCTGTGCATGGTCTTGGTCCGGCGTTGACGGGAAGGGCACATGCCGTGCTTTCATGTCCGACTGGAAATGGCGCAGGGCATCCAGGGCACTCACCACCCCGTCTTCATGGAAGCCGTTGCCCCACCAGGCGCCGCAGTAATAGGTGTGGCCCGTGCCATCGATTTCCCGGTGCCGGGCCTGGGCGGCCACCCCTTCCCGGGTAAACACCGGGTGGTGGTAGGTCATGGTGGCCAGCACCCGGTCCGGGTCCAGCACGCGATCCACATATTCCTCGCCATTCAGGGTGACGCAGAGGGGCTCCGGGGCATCCAGTCCCTGGAGGGTGTTCATGGCATAGGTAAGGGCCAGGGGGCCGTCGGGCCCTTCCGGCATCAGGCAATTCCAGGCGGCCCGGGCCAGGGGGCGTCTTGGCAGCAGACGGGCATCCGTATGCAGCACGGCCCGGTTGGCCTGGTAAGGAATGGCGGACAGCACTGCCCTTTCCGCCGGACTGGGATCCGCCAGCAGTGCCAGGGCCTGGTCGCTGTGGCAGGCCAGGAACAGGGCATCGAAGCAGGTCGTGGTTCGCGTCGCACCCTCGTCCACCACCACATCCACACCCTGGGGGTGCCGGCGCACTTGGCGCACCGGACTATGGCGGTGGACCCGCTCCCGGAAGGGGGCCACCAGGCGCTCCACATAGGCCCGGGAGCCCCCCTTCACCACCCGCCACAGGGGCCGGTCCTGGACGTTCAGCAGACCGTGGTTCTGGAAGAAGCGGATGAAGAACGCGGCGGGCATGTCCAGCACCCGCTTGGCCCGGCTGGACCAGATGGCCGCCGCCATGGGCAGCAGGTAATAGTCCCGGAAGCGGTCTCCATATTCGCCGGCCTCCAGTAGGTCCCCGAGGGTGAGCGCCCCTGCCCCCTCACCGGCCCGGGCCAGCCAGGCGGGGGCTTCACGGTTGAAACGCAGGATGTCCTGGATCATGCCCCAGAACAGGGGACGCACCAGGTTGCCCCGCTGGGCAAACAGGGCATTCAGCGAGGTGCCGTTATATTCCAGTCCGGTCTTGCCGCAGGAAACGGCAAAACTCATGTCGCTGGCCTGGCTTTCCACACCCAGTTCCGCCAGCAGTTCCACGAAACGGGGATAGGTTCGGTGGTTGAAGACGATGAAGCCGGAATCCACTGGATAGTGCCGCCCGCCCAGCATCACGTCGTGGGTGTGGATGTGACCGCCGATATGCCCGCCTGCTTCGAACACCTGGATGTCATGTTCGCCATGGAGGGCATGGGCCACGGTAAGGCCCGCCACACCACTGCCGACGATGGCGATCTTCATGGCAGGGCCTCCCCGCTGGTGGGCCAGCGCTGGGGCACCCGCCTCAGGGCAGCGACGTCATAGCCCCAGGAGGCGATGCGACTGGCCAAATCCTGATAGATCGGCTCGGGTATACGGGGCGTGCGGGCCATGACCCAGACGTAGTCCCGTTTCTCCCGGCCGATGACTGTAAGGCTGTAATCCGGGGCCAGGTAGACGATGCGGTAGTCCGCCTCGATGGGCCAGATGAACTCCATGCCCCAGAGTGCATTGCTACGGGTATCCCGTACATAACCGGTGGGTGTCATGCGGCCCGGTTTGCCGTCAAACCCCCCGTCCAGGTAGGTGAACGTGGTGGCGATGGAGCCGTCGGGATTGAGGGCATAGGTCTCCACCGCGTTATGTACCTCCCGCTCCAGGAAGGTGGGGATGTGGGCGATGACATACCAGCGCCCCATGAAACGGGGAATGTCCACCTGCTCGACCATGGGCATGGACGGCAAGGGGTGGGACTGGCAGCCCACCAGGGACACCAGCAAGCCGGCGACCCAGCCCGCCAGGAGTCTCTTGCGCATCCGTTCGGTGTTCATTGCGCCCTCCTGCGGGGTGGCCAGGGCAGGAAGGCGCTGGTGCGGCGCATGTAGTCTGCGTAGGCCGGGCGCCGGTTGGCCATACCCGCCTCCAGCAGGGCCACACCGGATACCCGTAGCAACAGCCAGGTCATCAACAAGGGCGACACCAGGGCCCAAATGCTGCCTGCCCCCAGCCCCAGGAGGCCGAATCCCCACCACACGCAGGCCTCACCAAAATAATTGGGATGACGACTGAAGCGCCACAAACCCTGGTCCATGACCCGGCCATCATTGCCAGGACGAGCGCGGAAGCGGGTGAGCTGCCGGTCTGCCACACTTTCGAAGACTAGGCCGAACAGCACCAATACCACGCCGGCCCAGTCCAGCCCGTTCAACGGAGCTGGCGAAGTTGTCGCGACGAACAAGGGCATGGCGACAATCCAGGCGATGCCCGCCTGAAGCCAGAATACGATGAACAGGCTTTTCCAGGCGAAAGACGGGCCATGGCGCTCCCGCATGGCGCGGTAGCGCCAATCCTCCGGCTTTCCCTGGTTACGTACGGCCAGGTGGAGCCCGAGCCGCATAGCCCAGGCCAGCAGCAGCGCCACCACAGGCAGGAACCGGGGCCCCGGATCGCTGGCCTCCAGGGCATAGAGCACCAAAGCCAGCAGGAAGTACACAGGCCACAGGCTATCCACCAGATTGACATTGGACTGGTTGCGGGCCACCCACCAGCCCACCAGCCCGATCAGCAGCATGCCGGCCAGGGCATGCTGCGCGGGGATCAGGGATGGGAGCTGGAGCCAGGCTGAATCCATCAGCGAATTTCCTCTTTCTGGAAGAGATAGTGACTCACCCACCAGGTGTTACCGCCGTCATAACCGAAGGTTTCGGCACAGGCCATATAGAACAATCGCCAGCGGGTCCACCAAACGGCGGCCTGATCTTCGCCGTAGGTCTCTCGCAGCAACGGCATGATGCGATCCCGGCGAGCATCCATCTGGGCCAGCCAGGCGTTGCAGGTTTTTTCATAATGGCGGCCATTCCAGCGCCATTGCTGTACCAAACGCAGGGGATGGCACAGCCGGGGAGCAAGGTCGTCGCTGGGCATCATGCCGCCGGAGAAGAAATGGCGGCTCATCCAGTCGTCCTCACCCCGATCCTCGAACAGGTAAGGACTGTCCCGGTGGCAGAAGACATGCATGAAAAACTGGCCACCGGGTTTCAACCAGCGGGCCACCCGGCCAAACATCTCCGGCCAGTTGCGCAAGTGCTCGAACATCTCCACGGAAACCACCCGGTCGTAGCGGCTCTGGGGCTGGAAATCGTTCATGTCTGCGGTGATAACCTCCAGATTGTCCAGGCCCAGGTGGGCGGCTCGGGCGAGGATGAAATCCCGCTGGGCCCGGGAGTTGGAGACCGCAGTGATGTGGGAAAGGGGATAGTGAAGAGCCACCCACAGGCTCAGGCTGCCCCAGCCGCATCCCAATTCCAGGATGCGCTGGCGGTTATCCAGCCCGGCCCGCTGGCAGGTGATCTCCAGAGCGCTGGCTTCGGCCCGAGCCAGACTGGTTTCCCGAGGCCCCCAATGACAACAACTGTATTTTCCCCGGGGCCCCAGGCAGGCCTCGAAGAAAGCGGGCGGGAGTTCATAGTGTTGGGCGTTGGCCAACTCGGGCACCAATGCCACCGGGCTTTCGGTCAGCGCCTGGCTGAAGGCATTTTTTCGCTCCAGGGCCTTTGCAGCATCGCGACCGTCGATCTCCTCCAGCCGCTTGCGTAAAAGTCGGCGGATGCCCTTCCGCACCAGGCTATCCGGCACCCTGCCCTGTTCAACCCATTGAAGAGCCAGATCTGTGGTCTGCATGGCGATGCTCCAGTCAGGTGTCAGGTGGTGCGCCGCAGAGGCTTATTCGCATCCAGCAGGCGGCGGAGGGTCGTAACCAGATTCGGATCATCTGGCCGGACATGATGTTCGAAGCTGAACACCACATCTCCCTGCCGGTCGATCAGATATTTGTGGAAATTCCAGCGGGGCTGCTTGCCGGTGCGCTGAGCCAGCTGCGCGAAGAATTCGTTCCTCTTCGGGCCGACGACCACAGACTTGGCGAACATGGGAAACTGCACTCCATAGGTCAGGCGGCAGAACTTCGCGATTTCCTGGTTACTGCCGGGTTCCTGGCCACCGAAGTCGTTGGACGGAAAGCCCAGGACCACGAGCCCCTGATCCTTGTAGCGGGCGTAAAGGTCCTCCAGACCCTCATACTGGCCGGTATTGCCACAATAGCTGGCGGTGTTCACCACCAGGAGCACCTTGCCCTGGTATTGGCAAAGGTCCTGGGGTTTGTCGTTCTGCAAGCCGGGGAAGGCATGTTGCAAAAGACCGGGACATTCCCCAGCCCAGGACTGGGGCGACCAGGCAAGGGCCGCCAGGCCGGCCAGCAATGCCATGGACAGAACCACTTTGATCATCAACGGTTGGACACAATCATCCATAAGCGCGATTTTCATGTTTTTGTCCTGGACAAAGTGAACACATGACGTACCATAGTTACTAACCCAGCCTGTGTCAAATATTTTGTCTAGGACAATATGACCACATCCAACACTCCTGACCTCTCCATCAGCGCCGTTGAACGAGAAACCGGACTTTCCAAGGATGTGTTGCGAAAATGGGAATCCCGTTACGGCTTTCCCCTACCTCTACGGGACAATCTGGGAGAACGGATCTACCCCGCCCACCAGGTCATGCGCCTGCGGCTCATCAAGCGGCTCATGGATTCTGGGCTCAGGCCCTCCCGCCTGGTGGGCTTGACGGAAGCGGAACTGCAAGCCCTGGCGCCGGCATCGATTCGCCCGGCCAACGAACCTCAGTCCCCAAACAAGGTGAGCCTGGATCTCGTTCGTCAGGACAATGCGGAAGGCCTCCGACGGGCCCTGACCCGGGACATGTTGCAACAAGGTCTGGCCCGATTTGTCCTGGACACACTTGCCCCACTTAACGAAGCGGTAGGCGAAGCCTGGGCTCGGGGTGAACTCAATGTGCATCAGGAGCACGTATACAGTGAGTCCGTGCAGTGGCTGCTGCGCAACTCCATTGCCCAGCTCACGGAACCGGCGGCACGCCCCCGTGTGCTGCTCACCACCCTACCGGAAGAACAGCATGGACTAGGGATTCTCATGGCAGCCGCTTTGTTTACCCTGGAAGGTGCCCACTGCATCTCCCTGGGCACCCAGACCCCCGTACAGTTCATCGACGAAGCGGCCCGCGCCCACGCGGTGGATGTGGTGGCCCTATCCTTCAGCGTCGCTTATCCAAGCCGCAAGATAGCTCCGGCCCTTGAGGAATTACGCCTGCGGTTGCCGCCCTCCGTGGACCTTTGGGCGGGCGGCGCAGGCATTGAACGCCAGCGCACGGTGAATGCTAAAGTCCTGCTGCATCGCTCGCTGGACGACGCCTTGGCGGCAATCCGGAACTGGCAAAAATCGTCAGCTACCCTTTCATCATCTTCACAATGAGCAAGCCCGAAAAAACCTTCATCGTCGCCGTAGGCGCTTCCGCAGGCGGCCTGGAGGCCATCACCCAGTTCATTAGCCATTTGCACCCGGATGCACCTTGCGCGTATGTGGTGCTGCAACATCTCTCCCCCACCTACCGCAGCATGATGGTGGATATTCTTGGCCGGGAAACCCCTTTAAAGGTCAAGGAAGCGGAACAGGGGGAAATCCCCCGCAAGGGCACTATCTATGTGGTACCCGCCAACTGCAACGCCCTGATGCGGGAAGGCCGCCTGGCGCTGGCCACCGCCCCCCCGGAAGTAGTGCCCAAACCCTCCATCAACCAGTTCCTCATCTCCCTCGCTGCGGAAGAAGGAGATTCGGCCATCGGCATAGTCCTGTCCGGTACCGGATCAGACGGGACTGCCGGCCTGCGAGCCATCCAGGTGGCAGGGGGCTATACCTTCGCCCAGCGGCCGGACACTGCGAAATATGACGGCATGCCCCATGCCGCCATCGAGGCCGGTGTGGTGGATCACGTACTCAGCCCGGAAGAGATCGCCCAGCGTCTGCCCGTCATCCTGGCCATGCCCTCCCCCGACAGCGACACACCACCGCAACCGGACTTGTTGAGCCAGTTGCTGGTACTCATAAAGGCGAAGATGAATTTTGATTTTAGCGGCTACAAGGTAGGTACCCTGCTGCGCCGGGTCAGGCGTAGGGAAATCGCCACGGGCAATGGCGACCTGGCCAGTTACGTGCAATGGGTCACCACCCATCCTCAGGAGATCGATCTGCTTGCCAGGGACATCCTGATCGCCGTCACCGCCTTCTTCCGTGACAAGGACGCCTTTGAAGCCCTGCGCCGGGGAGTACAGGATCTGTGTCAGCGCAAACCTGCAGGCAGCGAGATTCGCATCTGGGTGGCCGGTTGCGCCAGTGGCGAAGAAGCCTATTCCATTGCCATGCTTTTTGCCGAAATCCTCGGTGAGCGGCTCAAGGAGTACAGGGTCCAGATATTTGCCACGGATATCGACGACGAGGCATTGAATTACGCACGGCGGGGCATCTACCCCGCTGCGGCCATGTCCGAGGTGTCCCCCGACCTGCTGGAACGCTATTTCCATCCCGCCGTTCATGCCTTCGAGGTCGGCAAGCAATTGCGGGACATGATCGTCTTCGCCCGCCACAACCTGGTCAGTGACCCGCCCTTCCTGCGGCTGGACCTGGTGTCCTGCCGCAATGTGCTGATCTACTTCGATGCACCCTTGCAAGCCAAGGTGTTGCAGACATTTCATTTCGGTCTGGGGCGGGATGGCTATCTGTTCCTGGGCCGCTCAGAGAGCGTGGCCCAGGCGGAACAGATGTTCGTGGCATCGGACCGGCGTGAGCGCTTGTTCCGCAAACGAGGCGACTCCCAGCCCCAGGGAATCGCCTCCCCTCCCAGCGCCAGCGCCCTGCCCAGAAAGCGCAACAACCAGGCTGAATGGCTTCTGTCCAGCCTGGTCAACCATCTGAATCTCACCGCCGTACTTTGTGACCTGGAGGGTATCGTCCGCCATAGCGTGGGCCGGGTGGAACGCTATCTGCGCTTTCCGGAAGGCGCAGCACGGATGATACTCAGTGAAATCATCCTGCCCGATCTGCGCGGCGAGGTACTGACCCTGCTTTACCGCGCCCAGCAGCAGAACCAGAGCCTGCGGGGCCGAAAGCGGAAAGTGGGCAAGGAACATGTGCGCCTGAGCATCCTGCCAGTCGCTGAAGCTGACACCCCGATGCTGCTGGTACTGTTCACGCCCGAATTGGATAAAACCCCGACCGAGGCCCTGGACACAGATACCGTGCTCCAAGCCCCGCCACCGGCAGAACTTGAGAACGAGCTGGCGGTCACCAGGGAGCATCTCCAGGCACTGGTAGAGGAAATGGCCACTGCCAATGAGGAGATGCAGGCCCTCAACGAAGAAGCCCAGGCATCCAACGAGGAGCTTCAGGCCACCAACGAAGAACTGGAAGCGGCCAACGAGGAACTCCAGGCCACCAATGAGGAACTGGTAAGCCTGAATGAGGAATTGACAGTCAAGACAGCGGAACTCGCCGCGCTCTCTGAAGAATACGCCCACCTCTACGATGCCCTGGATTTTCCCATCCTCGTCTTCGACCGGCTTTTCCACCTGGTGCGCTACAACGCGCCGGCCATGCGCAAGTTCGATCTGAAGCCCACAGCCTTGCACATGCATGTGAATCGGTTGCGCACCAGCCCCTGCCTCAAGGACCTGGAAATCATGATGGACCAGGTGCTGGCCCATGGGGAACGTACGGAGGCAACAGTGAAGCACTTGGGGCAAACCCTTCGGCTCAGTGTGGTTCCCGGGACGGACAAGACCGGCGACGTGCGCAGTCTTGTGGTCACACTCATCGACTTCACTGACATCACGCTGGCCCAGGAACAACTGTCGGCCTCCCAGGCCCAGTTGTCAGCGCTGATGGAAAAGACCACCGTCCACTTCGCCATGAAGGACCGGGAAGGAGCCTACGTCTATGCCAATCGCAGTTTCACCGACTTTTTTGGCATCGATAGAAGCAATTACGTGGGTCAGAAAGATTTCTCCCTTTTGCCCCGGGAATTGGCTTCCACCCTCTGGGACCTGGATATTCGTGCCCTGAGGGAAGGCAGGGCTGTGTCGGGCGAGCACGAGGCCATGATCCAGAACGAGGCCCGGGTTTTGCGCACGGTTCATCAAGCCCTCACCGATTCCACTGGCGCGCCTACGGCCTTCATCATTGAAGGCGAGGACATCACCGAGCGCAAGCAAGCTGAACGGCAACTGACGGAATACAGGGACCACCTGGAAAACCTGGTGCAGCAACGTACCAACGACCTTTCCGTGGCCAAGGAGGCGGCGGAAGCGGCCAATCGAGCCAAGAGCACTTTCCTTGCCAACATGAGCCACGAACTGCGCACCCCGTTGAACGGCATCATTGGCATGACGAACCTGGCCCTGCGCCAGGCCGAAAACACCAAGCAGCAAACCCAGTTGCGGGCAGCCCTGCGTGCCTCAAAGAACCTGCTGGGGATCATCAACGACATCCTCGACATTTCAAAGATCGACGCCGATCGCATGACCCTAAGCGAGCAGCCCTTCATACCGGACAATGTCATCAATTATGTGAAAGACGTGGCATCCCCGTCCGCCAGCGAGAAAGGGCTCGAACTAGGTTTTGCGTTGCCCGATTCACTTGCCGGCCGAGGACTTCTAGGCGATGCCATGCGTATCGGCCAAATTCTGCTCAATCTGGTTGGTAACGCGGTCAAGTTCACCCATACCGGCTCCGTGCAGGTTCAGTTGAACAGCGAAGCAGAGACCGCCACGCAGACAACACTGCGCTTCACCATCCAGGACACGGGGATTGGTATCGATGGGGAAACCCAGAAACGACTCTTCAACCCCTTCGAGCAGGCCGACAGCTCCACCACCCGCAGTTATGGCGGTACCGGACTTGGCCTGGCCATCAGCAGGCGACTGGCGCGCATGATGGGCGGGGACATCGGTCTGGTAAGCCAGCCGGGCAAGGGCAGCCTGTTCTGGTTCACCGTACGTGTGGCCAAGCTGGATCTCTCCACAAATGAGACCGAGATATCTGGCGCCCAGGCTGAATTGCGGCTGCGTCAGAGCCATGCCGGCACCCGTATCCTGCTGGCCGAAGACGAGCCTATCAGTCAGGAGATTGCCCTGGATCTCCTGACCGAGATCGGCCTGGTTGTGGACATCGCCGAGGATGGTCAGGAAGCGCTGGACATGGCCAGGAGTCAGCGCTACGACCTGGTGCTGATGGACATGCAGATGCCCCGGCTCAATGGCCTGGACGCCGCACTTGCCATGCGTGCCCTGCCAGGCTGGGCTGAAGTGCCCATCCTTGCCATGACGGCCAACGCTTATGAAGATGACCGTCAAGCCTGTCTGACGGCAGGCATGAACGACCACATCTGCAAGCCCGTGGACCCTGACCTGCTCTTCGCCACCCTGCTTCAATGGCTGGATGCGACCCACCATGCTTGATAAGCGCTATCTCACCGAATGCGAGCAGGAACAGTTGCACCTGACCGGTGCCATACAACCTCATGGCGCGCTGCTGGTGCTGGGCCCGGATGATCGAATCGTCAACGTGTCCAGCAACATCGACCATTTCCTGCCGGAGCCAGGACATGCCTGGCTGGGACAGCCCCTACCCGCCTCCCTGGAAGGAATCAGGCCCTTGCTACAGGGCCTGGGAAGCGCAGAAGGCCTGCGCCGGACGGTCAGGGCCGGCATCGAAGGCAAGGAGGGCCTGCTGGATTGTGTCATCCGCCGCAATGCCAACGCAGGTACTCTGGTGGAACTCACCCCGGCGCAGGATTTCACCGCACCCCGCAACCATCGTGCCCACGAGCCCTATCGGGACGATATCTCCTATCGTTCCGCGCGCCAGGCCCTGGTAGGCGATTTGATGAAACTCACCGGATTCCAGCGGGTGATGTATTACCAATTCCTTGAAAACGACGATGGTCTGGTCGTGGCCGAAGCCCGGAATCCCCAGGCCTATGGCAGTTTCATGGACCACCGTTTTCCGGCCAGCGACATTCCCCGCATCGCCCGGCAACTCTATGTCAAACAGCCCTGGCGGCTTATTCCCGACGCAACCCGGGAGCCGGTGCCGGTCATTGGTCAGACCGAGACCGTGCCAGATCTCACCTGGTCCGATCTGCGCAGTGTTTCACCGGTCCACCGGGTTTACCTTGCCAACATGGGTGTACGTGCCTCCTTGTCGTTTCCGGTCATCCTGAACGGCCATTTGTCCGCTCTCATCGCCTGCCACCATACCGCTCCCAGCTACCCATCACTGAGCACCCTGGAAATCGCCGCCCAGCAGGTTCAGGCCCATGCCCTGGCCGTAAGCGGTTTTCACAGCCAGCAGCGCATGCGCCTGCTGGACAGCCTAGACGCCCGCTTCCTGCCCGCCAGACACATGCTGCAACGCCATGGCAGTCTGTTGTCCGCATGGGCCGAATTGGGCCCCTGGCTTATCCAGACATTTGATGCGGATGGCGCCCTCCTGTGCCTGGGGGATTATCGCCTTGACCATGGCCTGTCTCTGGAACCCACCGTCCAGGGCAGTCTCGAAGCCTGGCTCCAAATCCAGGACAATGATCCGCTCCTGCCCCTGGACAGCCTGTCGCGCACCCTGCCTGGCTTCCCCCCTTCCCAGTGTGCGGGTGCTCTGGTGGTAAGGGGCAAATCCGCCCTGGGAGAACCTGTCTGCCTGGTGCTCACCCGGCGCGAACAGATCGAGGAAGTGCTATGGGGAGGCAACCCGGAAAAGCCTGTCGAACACCATGACGGTACTCTGGGCATCGCCCCGCGACACTCTTTTGAGAAATGGGTGGAAAAACGACTGGGTTACTGTCGCCCATGGAACAATGAATCCCGCGTGCTGGCTTTCAAGTTGCGGGAAATCCTCGGCATGGGGCCCCTCAAATGAATGCCGCCGAGCCGGTCTCGCCAACCGGCCAGCTGCGCCAGGCCACCTGGCCCCTGCACCACCGCCTGGACCATCATCCCACCCTGGCTCCCCTGCTGGCCCCCGGTCTGGATGCCTCCGTTTATGGCAACCTACTGGCTTGCCTGCACCCGCCCCAAATGGCCTTGGAATCTGCCCTGACTCGGAGCTGGCATCTGCTGCCCGCAACCTATGACCTGGCGCCCCGCCTGGCAGATCTGGAAACGGATCTGGAAGCCCTGGATATCCGGCCCGGGCCTGTGTCACTGCAACTTGATCCCGCTGATGCCCTGCCTGGCCTGATCGGCCAGCTGTATGTTTATGAAGGCGCCAGACTCGGCGCTGCACATATAGCGCGAGCCCTGGCGGAACGGGCACCAATGCTGCCCAGTGCCTATTTTTCCAACGCCAGGGGCCCTGCCCGCTGGCCCCGATTCCAAGTCCTGGCCCAGAGCTTGCGCAGCGAGGCAAATATCAAACAGGCCTGCCTGGAGGCCCGCAGGGTGTTCCAGTCGTTTCTTGACTCCATGGACCAAGGTGCAAAAGACTCCGGGCATCACCCTTGAGGGGCCTCACAGCCGGATCGCGGCTGACAGTTCAGCCTCATACAGGACCAGGGGCGGGCGAAGTACGGATGAGCCGGTTGACCAGTTCCATCAGTTCTCCCTGGCGGAAGGGCTTTGTCAGGATGGCGTTGGCCCCCATGTCCCGGGCGTAGTCCAGGTAATTGGTGCCCACGGCCATCCCGCCTCCGGACACGGCGATGATGGGCAAGGTCGAATCGAAATCACGCACTTCGCCGATCAAACCCAGGCCATCCTGCTCGGGCATCAGAATATCGGTGATCATCAGATCCGGTTTTAAGCGGCGGATCAGGTCTGCCACGCCTTTGCCGTTTCTTGCCGTGATGACCTGATGCCCTCCCTGTTCCAGCAAGGTACGCATTGCAAACAGCGTCATCTCGTAATCGTCAACGACCAGGATTTTTCCCATGGCATGCATATTCGCTTTGTGGTTTTGCAACGGTCCCGCCATGACCTCCCTGACTTGGGCGGGTAGGAACTCAGTGTAATCCCCTAGTACATTTTGCCGAATGGTACGAAAGCCATAGACCGTCCGGTACCGGTTCAGGACAGATTGCGGGCACGAAGCTGGCCGCAGCCCCCTTCCACTTCCTGGCCGGCGGAATCCCGCAGGCGGGCGACAATGCCCCGCTGATGCAAGACCCCGGCCATGCGGTTTGCCCGCTCCAGGGCGGGGCGTCGGTAACCCAGACCCGGTACCTCGTTGTAAGGGATGAAATTCATCATCGCGTACTTGCCCGCCAGCAATTCCGCAAGACGTTCCAGTTCATCGTCCGTGTCGTTCACCCCTTCCAGCAGGGTCCACTGATACTGGATGGGATAACCCGTGGCCCGGGCATAGGCCTCCCCCAGGGCCACCAGTTCATCCGGGTCGATGCGCGGCGCCCGGGGCAGCAACTCGGCGCGCAAGTCTGCCCGGGTGGTGTGCAAAGACAAGGCCAGGGCCGGCCTGACCGGTCCCTGGGGCAGGCGTTCGAACACTCGCATATCCCCCACGGTGGAAAAAACCAGGTTCTTGTGCCCGATGCCACCCTCCGTACCCAGCAGTTCGATGGCTTCCAGCACGTTGTCCAGGTTGTGGGCCGGCTCTCCCATGCCCATGAACACCACCTTCTTCACGGGGCGCAGACTACGGGCAAGGACCACCTGGGCGACGATTTCTGCACTGCCCAGCTGGCGTTTCAGTCCTTCTGTACCCGTCATGCAGAAGGTGCACCCCACGGCGCAGCCCACCTGGGTGGAGACGCACAGGCCGCCTCTGGGCAGAAGCACGCTTTCCACTGTCTGACCGTCCGCCAGTTCCACCAACAGCCGGGCGGCACCGTCAGCGCTAGGCACCTGGCTACGCAAGCTGGCCAGGTCGCCAAGCGCCGCCATCAGGGCGGGCAGTTCGTCCCGCAGGGCCTTGGGTAAAAAATCCACCGCCTTGCGGTGGCGGGTATCCAGAGAGGCATGCTGGACCCAGGCTCGCAGCACCCGATATTCATGCTTCGGCAAGGCTCCCAGAGACTTCAGACGGTCACGGATATCACCAATGCGGGGCCGGGAGGGCAGTCCAGCCCAGGAGGAAGCCGCCCCGGCCGTCCTGCCGGGGGAGAGTCCATCCCCCCCTTCCCGCCAAGTCAACACCTGCATCCCTAGCGTCCTCCGTCACCCGATGCCTTCCGCAAGACCCGGTCCATCATGGCCGTGGAGAGCACCCGCTTGAGCCACCAGAAGGCGACCGACGGGACGGTGACAGGGTAGCGGACCCGGGGCCGGTCGCTCTCCAGGGCGTGGACCACCTTCTCCAGCACGGCCTCAGGGGGCAGGGTGAAAGGGGCGGCGGGGCCGGGTTTGTGCAAACGGGCCAACTGCTTTTCATAGCTGTCCCGGTGGCGGCTGGCTTTCCAGTCGATATGCCTTTCAAAATGGGGCAGGCAGTTTTCCCGGAAGCGGGAGGTGATGGGACCCGGTTCCACCAGGCTTACGTGGATGCCGGTGCCGTGCATTTCCTGGCGCAGGGTGTCGGCGAGGCCTTCCAGGGCAAACTTGGCCGCCACATAGGCGCCCCGGTAGGGAAAAGCGGCATAGCCCAGCACCGAGCTGTTGAAGACGATGCGACCCCCGCCCTGGTTCCGCATGACGGGGATGATGTGATTGGTGAGCTCCACCCAGCCGAACAGGTTGGTCTCGAACTGTTCCCGCAGGGCCTGGCGGGTCAGGTCCTCCACCGCGCCCACCTGGCCGAATCCACCGTTGTTGAACAGGGCATCCAGGCGCCCGCCCGTAGCGGTCAGCACCTGTTCCACGCCCCCGGCGATGCTGTCGGTATCATCCAGGTCCAAAACCAGGGCATCCAGGCCCATGGCCTGGAGAGTCGCCACGTCCGCAGGACGGCGTGCACTGGCGAACACGCGCCAATCCCGGGCTGCCAGGCCCTTGGCCACAGCCAGGCCGATACCGGAAGAGCAACCGGTGATGAGTATGCTGGGTTTCATGCCAGGGATTTTCGCATGGCTGGAGCGGTCCGCCTTGTACCATGGAGTCACCTGCCCCCGGAGTCCCCATGCCGAATCCCCTCTCCCCCCGCATAGAAGAACTCCTACGCCGCATCCAGGAACTTGAAACCGAACTGGAATCCGATCTGGAATCCCGGCGCCGGGAATTCCGCTATCGCATCGAGAACCACCGGGTCCGCTTCGAGCAGGACATGCGGACCATGCAGGCCCGTCTGCGCCGGAGCAGCCTGCGCTACCTGATGGAAGCGCCCCTGCTCTACCTGCTCACCGCCCCGGTGATCTACGGCGCCATCTTTCAACTCTTGCTGCTGGATGCCACGGTCTCCGTCTACCAGCAGATATGTTTCCGGGTCTACGACATCCCTCGGGTCAAACGCTCTGATCATTTCGCCTTCGACCGGGGGCTGCTCCCCTATCTGAACTGGATCGAACGCCTAAACTGCGCCTATTGTTCCTACGGTAATGGCCTCATGGCCTACGCCCGGGAAATCGTCGCCCGCACGGAACAGTTCTGGTGTCCCATCAAGCATGCCCGGCACCTGAAACACCACCACGACCACTATCACCGCTTTTTCGAATACGGCGACGGCAGTGCATACCGCACCGAACTGGAGCGCATACGCAAGGATTTTCCGCCCCAGTAGCAGCTTTCTGACACCATTCTGGTGCAAAACAAAAAAGCCTGGAATGCTCTGTTTTCAGGGCCTTGCAAGGCCATTATCCTTAACGCCATTGAACAAAAGAACGAGACATACGATGGTTCCCAAGCCCGCCTTCGCCCGCATGAAACCCCTCAAAGTCGGCAAGCCCAGCGCCGAACTCCACGAGGTCCCGCCCCTGGGCATGGATGAAAAGGGACTGGCCGACGACATACGCGGCTACTACAGCAACTTCCTGGGCCGGGACCAGCTCTGCCGTTCCACCCACTACCCCTACCAGGCTCTTTCCCTGACCATCCGCGACCGGCTCATGGAACGCTGGAAGCGCACCCGCCAGGCCTACATGCAGGCCGACGCCCGCCAGGCCTATTACCTGTCCCTGGAATTCCTCATGGGGCGCACCCTGAACAATGCCCTCCTCAACCTGGGCCTGGGCCAGGCCGCCGAGGCCGCCCTGCGGCGCCTGGGCCTGGACCTGGAGGAACTGATCGACGTGGAAAACGATGCCGGTCTGGGCAACGGCGGCCTGGGCCGTCTGGCCGCATGCTTCCTGGACAGCTGCGCCACCCTGCAACTGCCTGTGGTTGGCTACGGGATCCGCTATGAATACGGCATGTTCCGTCAGCACATCGAACAGGCACGGCAACTGGAAGAGCCCGACCACTGGCTGCGGGACGGCAACCCCTGGGAACTGGAACGGCCGGAACACACCCGCCGGGTCCAGTACTACGGCATGACGGAAACCTGGACTGACGCCAACGGCCGTCGCCACAGCCGATGGGTGGACACGGAAGACGTGCTGGCCGTGCCCTACGACACCCCCATCCCCGGCTTCGAGAACAACACCGTGAACGTGCTGCGCCTGTGGAAAGCCAGCGCCACCGACGAATTCGACCTGAAGGAATTCAACGCCGGCTCCTACACCGAATCCGTGGCGGCCAAGAACGCCGCCGAAAACATCACCATGGTGCTCTACCCCAACGACGCCAGCGAAAACGGCAAGGAACTGCGCCTCAAGCAGCAGTACTTCCTGGCCTCCGCCAGCCTCCAGGACGTACTGGCCCACTGGGAGCTGCGCCACCCCGGCACCCCGGACTTCAACCAGTTCGCCGACAAGAGCGTCTTCCAGCTCAACGACACCCACCCCACCATCGCTGTGGCGGAACTCATGCGCCTGCTGATGGACGACTACCAGATGGAATGGGACGCGGCCTGGGCCATCACCAGCCGCACCATGGCCTACACCAACCACACCCTGTTGCCGGAAGCCCTGGAAAAATGGCCGGTGCGTCTGTTCCGCGCCCTGTTGCCCCGGCTTTTGGAGATCATCTACGAAATCAACGCCCGCTTCCTCACCGAAGTGGCCCAGCGCTGGCCCGGCGACACCGCCCGGCTGGCCCGCATGTCCCTCATCGAGGAAGGCCATGAACCCCAGGTACGCATGGCCTTCCTGGCCATCGTCGGCAGCTTCTCCGTCAACGGCGTGGCGGAACTCCATTCCGACTTGCTGAAGCAGGGCCTGTTCCACGACTTCTACGAGCTCTGGCCAGAGAAATTCAACAACAAGACCAACGGAGTCACTCAACGTCGCTGGCTTGCTGGGGCCAACCCGGGCCTCAACGCCCTGATGAGCGAAAAGATCGGCAACGGCTGGATCACCCGTCTGGACGACCTGCGCCAGTTGGCTCCCCTGGCGGACGACGCCGCCTTCCGGGCCCGCTGGCGGGAAGTTAAGCGGGCCAACAAGGCCCGGCTGGCGTCCCTGGTGCAACGTGACTGCGGCGTCAGTTTCGACCCGGACGCCCTGTTTGATGTGCAGGTGAAACGCATCCACGAATACAAGCGCCAACTGCTCAACATCCTCCATGTCATCCACCTCTACGCCCGCATCAAGAACGGTGAAGTCCATGACTGGACCAACCGTTGCGTGCTCATCGGCGGCAAGGCTGCACCGGGCTACTTCATGGCCAAACGCATCATCACCCTGGCCTGCAAGGTGGCCGATATGGTGAACGGCGATCCGGCTGTGGGGAATCGTTTGAAAGTGGCATTCCTGCCCAACTACCGGGTGTCCGCCATGGAAATCATCGCCCCGGGTACCGACCTGTCGGAGCAGATTTCCACCGCCGGCAAGGAAGCCTCCGGCACCGGCAACATGAAGTTCATGATGAACGGCGCCATCACCATCGGCACCCTGGACGGCGCCAACATCGAAATCCGCGAGGAAGTGGCCAGGCTTTCAGGCAACGACGACAACTTCTTCCTCTTCGGCCTCACCGCCGAGGAAGTGGAGTCCACCCGGGCCCACTACAACCCCCAGGTCCTCATCGATGCAGACCCGGATCTGGCCCGGGTGATGCGGCTACTGGAATCCGGCCACTTCAACCACTTCGAGCCGGGCCTGTTCGACCCCATCATCGACGCGATCCGGAGCCCCCACGACCCCTGGCTGGTGGCCGCCGACTTCCGTGCCTTCGTGGATGCCCAGGATCGGGCCGCCGCTGCCTACCGGGACACGGACCGCTGGACCCGCATGAGCATCCTGAACACCGCCGCGAGTGGCAAGTTCTCCACGGACCGAACCATGGTGGACTACAACACGGAAATCTGGAAGCTGCCCCGGGTGCCGGCCCTCTGAAGGACAGCCCGAAAAAAGATCGCCTGACTCAGGCCCGGTTAGGGCCTTCCTGGGAAGCCAGCCAGTCGGCTGCCGGTTCAGGCCTATGGAAATGGTAGCCCTGGAAGCTAAGACATCCCCGGGCTGCCAGAAATTCCTTCTGCTCGGCCGTTTCAACCCCTTCGGCCACCACTGCGTAATCCAGGTGCCGGGCCATGGACAGGATGGTTTCCACCAGGGCGGCGTCATTGGCGTCCCGGGGTAGATCCCGGACAAAACTCTTGTCGATCTTGAGTTCATCTAGGGGCAGGCGCTTCAGGTAGGCCAGGGAAGAGTAGCCCGTGCCAAAATCATCAATGGCAAACCGTACCCCCAAAGATGCCAGTTCGCGCATCTGCTCTACCCCGCTGGAGGCCTGGTCCACCAGCAGGTTCTCGGTGATCTCCAGGGTCAGACCCTCCGGTCTTGCCCCGGTAAGCGCAAGGATGTCCTGCACCCGGCCAACGAAATCCGCCTGCTGGAACTGGCGGGGGCTGACGTTGACCGCCAGCCGCAAGGCACTGCCCTGGGCCTGGAGGCTGGCCAGCAGGGTGCAGGCCGCCTGCAACACCCATTCCCCCATGGGGACGATCAGGCCGGATTCCTCCGCCAGGGGAATGAAGGCGTCCGGGAACAGCAAGCCCCGACCGGGATGCTGCCAGCGCACCAGGGCTTCGGCCCCCAGCACCTGGCCATGGACATCCACCTGGGATTGCAGGTACAGCACCAGGCCACCGGTTTTGAGGGCCGCCCGCAGGTCTTGCTCCAGGGCGTAGCGTTCTGCCAGGTGGGCCTCCATGTCCTGCTCGAAAAAGCGCAGGGCATTGCGTCCCCCTTCCTTGGCCCGGTACATGGCGATGTCCGCTTCCCGGATCAGGTCTTCCAAGGTCTCCCCCGCCTTCGGGAACAGGGAAATGCCAATGCTAGCCGTGGCGATGAAGTCCTTGTCCTCAAGCTGCGTGGGCTGCTCCAGGGCAGCACGGACCTTTTCCGCCACTGCCAGGGCCACAGTGGCGGCCCCTTCCAGCTCCGAGGCCAGTTCCGGCAGCAGGATGACGAACTCGTCGCCGCCAAAGCGGGCCACGGTGTCCTCCTGACGCAATACATGCCGCAGGCGCTGGGCCACCGCCTGGAGCACCCGGTCGCCGATGGAATGGCCATGGAGGTCGTTGATGCGCTTGAACTGGTCCAGGTCCACGAACATCACCGCACCGAATCTCTGGCCCCGCTGGCTGGCGGCCAGGGCCTGGTGCAGGCGGTCCAGGAACAGGGCCCGGTTGGGCAGGCTGGTGAGCGGATCGTGGTAGGCCAGGTGCTCGATCTGGTTTTCGATACGTTTCCGGTCGGTGATGTCCATGGTGGTGCCGAACATGCGCGCCGGCTTACCTCCCTCATCGAAGCTGACCTTGCCCAGTTCCTCCACAATGCGCTCGCCCCCGGGCAGGAGTACTCGATGCACCACGTGATAAGGGCGGCGCTCAATCGGGTCCATGGCACGCTGCATGGCCGCCTGGACCAGTTCCCGGTCTTCCGGATGAACAGCATTAAGGAAGTGTTCCCCGGTGGGCGTAATGGCGCCCGGTTCATGGCCCAGCAGGCGGAACTCCTCGTCGGACCACACCGCAGTCCCACTTACCAGATCCAGGCTCCAGTCTCCCAGGTGTGCCAGGGCCTGGGCTTCCTTCAGGTGTTCTTCACTGTTGCGCAGGGCCGCCTCGGTTTCCATGCGCCGGGTGATGTCGTGGGCAATGCCCAGGACACCAATAAGTTGACCCCGGGCATCACGCATGGGCGTCTTGGTGGTCTCGAACAAGCCCCGGTAACCATCCGCCGCAAAGGTCAGCCATTCCTCGTTCTGGGTGGGGTGCCCCGCCGCCACTGCAGCCCGGTCATGGCTTCGGAAGAAATCCGCCTGTTCCCGGTCGACGAAGTCATAGTCGGTCTTGCCCCGGATGTCTTGCTCAGTGGCGCCATAAAGGGTTTCAAAGCGAGGGTTGCAGGCCAGGTAGACACCCTCCGGATCCTTCAGCCAGACCAGATCCGGAATGGTGCGAATCAGCGTCTGGAACAGGTCATGTTGCCTGGCCAGTTCGTCTTCCGCACGCTGCAACTGGCGGATGTCGTCCTCCAGCAGTGCGGTCTGGCGCCGCACCTGCCGGCGCAGATAGGCATTGAAGAGCAGGACCACCAGGATGGCGCTCACGCCTCCTGCGACGGCCCAGCCCCACCAGACAGGCCACACCGTGGCTGGGGGCGAAGCCATCCAGTTGTCCAGGGACTGGTAATAGGGCGAGCCCTCCTCCGCCTGCCAATCCCGGAGATGCCGGTCAAGGGCCGCCAGCAGGTCCCCGTTGGCCCCCGGCCGGGTGACGTAGTACAGCCCGGAGGGCAGAAAAACGACCGCGCTGGACTTCAGCCGGAAGCGGGAGGCATTCCGCTCCCCGTAGAAATGGTTCGTGGCCACGGCGTCGGCAGCGCCCCGGGCCACGGCGGCGAAGCCCTCATCAAAAGAGACCACCGGTACCAGGGTCGTGGGCACACCGAACCCGACGAAAAGCTGGCGCAGATAATCCTGCTGCACGGAGCCGGCCAGCACGGCAATGCGCTTGCCCCGAAACTCATGCAGGGCAAGGGTCCCGGAGGAAACCGGTACATACAGGGCCGACCAGCTGTGCAAGGCAGGCGTCTGATGAAAGTCCCATCTTGAGGCCCGTTCCGGTGTTATTGCCACATCCGGCAGCAAGTCGATGCGGCCGGCCTCCAGACCCTCCAGACAGGCTTCCCAACGGCAGGGAACGGGGATCAGGGTCCAGCCTTCCTGGCGGGCCACCGCCACCAGCAGATCCCCCAGGATGCCGGAAGGCTGGCCATCCGCCCCGGCAAGCAGCTTGGGCGGGTTGTCATAGATGCCTACCCGGACCGCCCGCCCCTCTGCCTGGGCCAGACCCGGCACCCAGGCCTCCCATGCACCGAACAGCAGGAGCGTGACCAGGGAGCGGACCAGGAGCTGGAGCATGGTTCAGGTAGCCACAGGCCGCACTTTCGAGGCTGCTTCCCGGGCCCGGCACCGGGCTTCGTCGGTACTCGCGCCTTCGGCCAGGGCCACCCCCATGCGGCGCCTGAAAAAGGCCTGGGGCTTGCCGAACAGACGCAGGTCACTGCCCGGTACCCGCAGGGCTTCATCCACGCCCTCGAAACGTACACCCTCTGCTTCCACGCCCCCATAGATGACGGCGGAGGCCCCCGGGTTACGTAGCCCGGTGTCCACCGGCAGGCCCAGGATGGCCCGGGCATGGAGTTCGAATTCGCTCTGACGCTGGGTAGCCAGGGTGACCATGCCGGTATCGTGGGGCCGGGGGCTTACTTCCGAGAACCACACCTTGTCCCCTTTCACGAAGCATTCCACGCCAAACAGGCCCAGCCCCCCCAAATTGTCGGTCACCACCTTGGCAATGCGTCGGGCCTCTACCAGGGCCTTGTCGGACATGGGCTGGGGCTGCCAGCTTTCCACGTAGTCCCCTTTCACCTGCACATGGCCGATGGGGTCGCAGAAGTGTGTTTCTACGACGCCATCCGGGCCTTTTGTCCGGACCGTAAGCAGGGTGATCTCGTAATCGAAGTCGATAAAGCCCTCGACGATGACCCGCCCTTTATCCACCCGGCCAGCACTGGCGGCATAGTGCCAGGCGCCGGCCAGGTCCTCGGCGTTGTCCACCTTGCTCTGGCCCTTGCCGGAAGAGGACATGACGGGTTTAACCACACAGGGCAGACCGATACCGCCCTGGCCCTCCACCGCCGCCCGCAGGGCTTTGAGGGAATCGGCGAAAGTGTAGGGCGAGGTGGGCAGCTTAAGTTCCTCGGCGGCCAAACGGCGGATACCCTCCCGGTTCATCGTCAGGTGAGCGGCCCGGGCCGTGGGAATGACCTTGCAGATACCCGCGGCCTCAAGTTCCATCAGGGTTTCCGTGGCAATGGCCTCGATTTCCGGCACCACCAGATGGGGTTTTTCCGAATCGATCAGCCGGGCCAGGACGTTACCATCGCTCATGTCGATGGTCTGGGCCCGGTGGGCCACCTGCTGCCCCGGGGCGTTGTCGTAGCGGTCCACCGCCACCACTTCCACCCCCAGCCGTTGCAGGGCGATGATCACTTCCTTGCCCAACTCGCCGGCGCCCAGCAACATGACACGGGTGGCGGTAGGGCTCAGGGGCGTGCCTATATACATGGGTTAACCCATCCTCTCGAGCGAACGTTATAGTTGAGCCGTAGGTTACCGTAAGAGAGTCCCACATGCCTGTTCCTTCCCTTGCCTTCCTGCCGCTGCTTGCCCTCTTCCTGACCCTGCCTGCCCAGGCGGCGGACTGGCAGTACCTCACGGTACCCGGAGACACCCTCATCGGTATCGGCAAGCAGTACCTTAAGAACCCCGCCGACTGGCCCAAGGTCCAGGCAGAGAACCAGGTGGAAATCCCCAGAAAGATGCCCGCCGGCTTCCGACTGCGCATACCCGTGTCTCTGCTCAAGGTCACGCCGGCCCCGGTAACCGTCACAGCCGTGAACGGCAACGTGCGGGTCCAGGGCGCCGACAAACGCTTCCAGCCCCTGGCAGCCGGCAGCCAGTTGAACGGCGGCGAAACCGTAGTCACCGGTCCCCGCAGCAGCGTCAGCTACCGTTTTGCCGATGGCACCACCCTCACCCAGCAGGCCGCCAGCCGCCTGGGGTTCGGCCGCCTGTCGGCCTATGGCAAGACCGGCATGATCGCCACGGAGCTGAAACTGGAAAGCGGCCGTCTGGAGGCCCGCGCGGCAAAACAGACTCAGCCTGCCGGCGGGTTCCAGGTGAAGACCCCAGTGGCAGTGGCCGGCCTGCGGGGCACCGCCTTCCGGGTCAGCGTCACGGAAGATGGCCGGCAGATGAGCAACGAAGTGACGGAAGGCATTGTCGCCGTCGCCGCCAAAGGCCAGGCCGTGGACGTGAATGCCGGTTTCGGCACATTCACCGAGGCCGGCAAGCCGCCGGTAAAACCCCGGGCATTGCTGACCGCCCCCAACATCAGCGCCATGCCACCCCGCATCCAGCGGCTGCCCCTCCAGTTCAGCAAGCCTCCCCAGGAAGGGTCTGTTGCCTGGCGCGCCCGAGTGGCGGGAGATGAGGGGTTCGACAGCGTGCTGCTGGATGGCGTGTTCACTGGCCCCATGGCCCAGTGGGATGAAGGCCTGCCGGATGGCAGTTATTACCTGCGGGCCCGGGGCATTGATGCCAACGGCCTGGAGGGCCTGGAAAGCGTCCACGCTTTTGAAGTTGACGTGCATCCCTTGCCCCCGGTGCCCATCGCCCCCGCCCTGGGAGAACGGCTCTATCAGCACCAGGCGGATTTTACCTGGACCGCCGTGCCTGACGCCGGGGGGTACCTGCTCCAGGTCTCCCCCACTCCGGAATTCGACAATGGCGTCATCGAGCGCCGCCTGCCCCCCGTGGTACGGCACCAGGAAACGCTGCCGGAGGGGGAATGGCACTGGCGGGTGGCAAGTCTGGACGAAACGGGCCAGCCCCATCTGTTCAGCCCCCATCGGGCCTTCCTGGTCAAACCCCTGCCCCAGCCCCCCACAGATAGCCAGAGCCGGGCAGAGGATGGCAAGGCCCATTTCGCCTGGAGCCCAGTAAAAGGTGCAGACGGTTATGGGATCGAAATTGGCCGCAACGACCAGGTGGTGGCCAGCAAGCAGGCCAAGGACACCGCCGTGTCCGCCGACCTGGAACCCGGCAAATACCTCTGGCGGGTACGCAGCCAGGAAGCCGACGGCCAAGCCGGCAGCTGGAGCGGCCAATACGTAGTCATCCTGCCCCCCGCCCCGCCCCGGGACGTTAGAGTGGATGCTGGCGCAACCCCGCCCACGGTTTCCTGGCAGGGACAGGCTCCCCGCTACCGGATGGAAGTAGCCGCCACCACCGATTTCAGCAAACCGGTGCTCAGTCTGGAAACTGAGCTCACCCGCGCCTCCCTGCAAGAAATGCTCCCGGGCACCTACCACCTGCGGGTCACAGCCCTGGGAGAAGAAGGTGCCGTCAGCCCCCCCAGCGCCCCCCTGGCCTTCACCCTAGAACGGGCACTGCCCTGGTGGCTGCCCCTGTGCCTCATTCCCCTGCTCTGATTCGCTTCAAGTTGATGGAACACACGAGCCCCGAACTCATCCACGAAGTCCTGGAATCCATCGTCGTTCTCACGGAACAACGGGACCAGCGATCCCTGGAAAACAGCCTGTTCCATGCCCTGGAAGAAATGCTGGAGGACGTAGCCTGCCAGGTACTCGAATTCACCACGGACGGCGCTTATCGCATCATCCACGCCAACCACCCGGAACGTGAACTGCCGTCCCAGCTGCTGCAGTTGGCTCGGGAGATGCCTGAAGACGAGGAAAGTTGTGCCCTGGTTCAGGCGGGGGTGCATTACCAACTCTTCAACCTGACCGCAGGGGAGCCATACCCCAGGCGGGTCCTCCTGCTCTGGAGGGGTGAGTGGGACGAGATAGACACCCGCCTGGCCCAGGGCATGGCCCAGGTGTACATGAATTTCACCCGGCTCCTGTTCGACAGCGAGAAAGACACACTGACGGGTCTTTACAACCGCAAACGTCTGGAGGCCAGGCTGGAAGAAATCACCCAGGCCCAGCTCAACAGCCGGCGCGAGGAGGATCGCACTGGCCGGGGCGAATATCTGGCTTTGCTGGATCTGGATCACTTCAAGCGCATCAACGACGAGCACGGTCATCTCATCGGCGACGAGGTCCTGCTGATTTTCGCCAACATCCTGCGGGAAAGCCTGCGGGACACGGACATGTCGTTCCGCTACGGGGGCGAAGAATTCCTTGTGCTGCTCAACGACACCAGCCGGGAAAACGCACGGGCCGTCCTGGAACGCATTCGCCGCAACGTGGAAACCCACGCTTTTCCCCAGGTGGGCCGTGTGACCGTTAGCATCGGCTACAGCCACATCGACTGCACGCTGCGCCCCGCCAGCCTTGCTCTCCGGGAGGCAGACCAGGCCCTTTACTACGCCAAGGAACAGGGCCGCAACCAGGTCCGGGACTACCAGTCCCTGTTGTCGGATGGCCTACTGCCCCCTCCCAGGCAGGATGGCGGCATGGAGATGTTCTGAGGCGCCTGTAGTCTTAGCTTCGGCCCGCAGTTCAACCCACCCACTTGCGCGCGTTGCGGAACAGGCGCAGCCAGGGGCCGTCTTCCTGCCATGCATTCTCGCTCCAGTCATCCGGCCGCCAGGAATGCTGCACGGCCCGGAAGACCCGTTCCGGGTGGGGCATCATGATGGTGAAGCGACCATCCGGGGTGGTGAGGCCGGTGATTCCCTTGGGGGACCCGTTGGGGTTGCAGGGGTAGGTTTCGGTCTTGCGGCCCTGGTTGTCCACGTAGCGCAGGCAGACCTCCGCAGTCTTGCGCTGATCCTTGCTGGCGAACACCGCCCGTCCCTCGCCGTGGGCCACGACAACCGGCATGCGGGAGCCGGCCATGCCGTCGAACAGGATGGAAGGGCTGTCGGGCACTTCCACCATGACGAAGCGGGCCTCGAACTGTTCCGACAGGTTGCGTTCGAAACGGGGCCAGTGTTCCGCGCCGGGAATGATGTCCTTCAGGCGGCTCATCATCTGGCAGCCGTTGCATACTCCCAGTGCAAAGCTGTCTTCACGGTTGAAGAAGGCCTGGAATTCGTCCCGGGCCCTGGGGTTGTGGAGGATGGACGCGGCCCATCCGCCCCCGGCTCCCAGCACATCGCCGTAACTGAAGCCGCCACAGGCCGCCAGGCCCTTGAAGTCCTTGAGCTTCACCCGGCCGGCTAGGATGTCGCTCATGTGCACGTCCACGGGGGTGAAGCCGGCCCGATGGAAGGCGGCGGCCATCTCCACCTCGCCGTTGACACCCTGTTCCCGCAGGATGGCGACCTTGGGCTGGACGCGCCTGGTCTTCACGTAGGGTGCAGCGACATGCACTTCCGGATCAAAGCTCAGTTTCACATGCAGGCCGGGATTCTTCTTGTCCGTCAGGCCCTTGAATTCCTCGTCGGCGCAGGCGGGATTGTCCCGCAGGCGCTGCATACGCCAGGTGGTCTCGCTCCAGACGGCCAGCAGGTCCGCCCGCTTCTCGTCGAACACCGGCTTGCCTTCCCGAAGGATGCGCAGCCGGTCTTTCCGGTTGGGCTGGCCGATGATGTAGCACTCGTCCCGCAGGTCGGCGTCGATGAAGGCGTTGATGATGTCCGCCGTATCCTGGCGGCGCACCTGGATCACCGCCCCCAGTTCCTCGTTGAAGAGGATGCCGAACAAGCGGGAGGTATAGGGCTCGTTGGGTTCCGGGGCATCTTCCACATCCAGCATGATGTCGTCGTGGATACGGTGATAGCGGAGTTCGTCCACATCCAGGTCCACGCCGCAGCGGCCGGCGAAGGCCATCTCCGCCACGGTGGCGAACAGTCCCCCGTCGGAGCGGTCGTGGTAGGCCAGCAGCTTGCCCTGGCGATTGAGGATCTGGATCAGGGCGAAGAAGCGTTTCAGGCGCTCCGGCTCTTCCAGGTCCGGACACGCATTACCCAGTTCGCCGAAGACCTGGCCGAGGATGCTCCCGCCCAGGCGGTTGCTACCCCGGCCCAGGTCCACCAGGATCAGGTCCGTGGGGCCGCAATCGGTGCGTAACTGGGGCGTGAGGGTGGCCCGGGCATCCGTCACAGGGGCGAAGGCGGTGACGATGAGGGACAGAGGCGCCACCACGGCTTTCTTGCCGGATTCATCCTCCCAGCGTGTGGCCATGGACATGGAATCCTTGCCCACGGGAATGCTGATGCCCAGGGCCGGGCACAGTTCCTTGCCCACCGCCTTCACCGTGTCGTACAGGGCCGCGTCTTCCCCCGGGTGGCCGGCGGCGCACATCCAGTTGGCAGACAGGCGGATGTCGGAAATATCGCCCACGCTGGCCGCCGCCAGGTTGGTGATGGCCTCGCCGATGGCCATGCGCCCCGAGGCGGGGGCGTCGATGAGGGCCACGGGGGTGCGTTCCCCCAGGGCCATGGCCTCCCCCAGATAGGTGTCGTAGCCCAGGGTGGTGACGGCCACGTCCGCCACGGGTATCTGCCAGGGGCCCACGAACTGATCCCGGGCGGTGTAGCCCCCCACGGTGCGGTCACCGATGGTGATGAGGAAGGTCTTGTTGGCCACGGCGGGGTGGCGCAGCACCCGGTAAGCCGCCTCGTCCAGGTTCAGGCCTTCGGCGGTGAAGGGCTTGAGCACCGGGGCCACGTGGGCCACCTTGCGGGTCATCTTCGGCGGCTTGCCCAGCAGCACGTCCATGGGCATGTCCACGGGCTTGTTCTTGAACAGACGGTCTACAACTACGAGCTGGTTCTTCTTCGTCGCCTTGCCCACTACGGCGAAGGGGCAGCGCTCCCGTTCGCAGATGGCCTGGAACAGGGTCAGGGATTCGGGGCCGATGGCCAGCACGTAGCGTTCCTGGGCCTCGTTGCTCCAGATCTCCTTCGGGCTCATACCCGGCTCCAGGCTGGGCACGTCCCGCAACTGGAAGCTGGCACCCAGGCCGGCGCCGTGGGCCAGTTCCGGCATGGCGTTGGAAATGCCCCCGGCGCCCACGTCGTGGATGGATAGGATGGGATTGTCCGCCCCCAGTTGCCAGCAGCGGTCGATGACCTCCTGGGCCCGGCGCTGTATTTCCGGGTTGCCCCGCTGCACGGAGTCGAAATCCAGGGATTCGGCGTTGGTGCCCGCCCCCATGCTGGAAGCGGCTCCGCCCCCCAGACCGATGAGCAGACCCGGGCCTCCCAGCTGGATCAGCAGGGTGCCGGGCTTGAAATTCTGCTTATGGATGTGGTCTTCACGGATGTTGCCCACGCCCCCGGCAAGCATGATGGGCTTGTGATAGCCCCGCACCTGGCCGTCCGGGGTGTCCATCTCGAAGGTGCGGAAATAGCCCGTGAGATTGGGCCGGCCGAATTCGTTGTTGAAGGCGGCGGCTCCCAGGGGGCCTTCGATCATGATGTCCAGGGCGGAGACGATACGGCCGGGTTTGCCGTGGTCTTTCTCCCAGGGCTGCTCGGCGCCGGGGATGCGCAGGTTGGAGACGCTGAAACCGCACAGCCCCGCCTTGGGCTTGGAACCCTGGCCCGTGGCGCCCTCGTCGCGGATTTCGCCACCGGAACCGGTGGCCGCCCCCGGGAAGGGGGAAATGGCGGTGGGGTGGTTGTGGGTCTCCACCTTCATGAGGATGTGGGTGGGCTCGGTGTGGAAGCCGTACACCCCCTTGGCATCCGGGTAGAAGCGGCCGATGGTGGCCCCTTCGATGACCGAAGCGTTGTCGGAATAGGCGGACAGGGTGCCCTGGGGCCGCAGCTTGTGGGTGTGGCGGATCATCCCGAACAGGGATTCGTCCTGCTGCTTGCCGTCGATGACCCAGTTGGCGTTGAAGATCTTGTGGCGGCAGTGTTCCGAGTTGGCCTGGGCGAACATCATCAACTCCACGTCCGTGGGGTTCCGTCCGGCCTGGGTGAAGTTCTCCACCAGATAGTCGATCTCGTCGTCCGACAGGGCCAGGCCCCACTCCTTGTTGGCCTTGGCCAGGGCCCGTTTGCCCGCCTTCACCCCGCCCTTGAGCACGTCCACGGTCTTGAAGGGGGGGGCCTCCACGTGGTGAAAGAGTTTTTCCGCCTCGGCTTCGTCCAGCAGCACGCTCTCGGTCATGCGGTCGTGGAGGAAAGGCAGCACGGCGGCCAGGTCCAGGCTGCGGCCCTTTTTCAGGGTGATCTGCCAGCTCACACCCCGCTCGATGCGAACCACCCCGGCCAGACCGCAGTTCACGGCGATGTCCGTGGCCTTGGAGGACCAGGGAGACACCGTGCCCAGGCGGGGCGTCACCAGCACCGCCGGGGTCACGGGCATGTGGGGGGTGGCGTGGAGCAGTTCCCCCAGGAAAGCCAGGTCAGTCTCGGGCAGGTCCGCAGACACCTCCACGAAGTACCGGAACCGGGCCTCCAGCGCCTTCACCCCCTGGGGCTTCAAGGCTGCCAGCAGCTTGGCGATGCGGAACTCGGAGAGGGCCGGTGCCCCCGCCAGAAACAGGACGCGGGCAAAGGAATGGGCTGAAGCTTTGACGCCGGTTTGAGCTCTGGACATGGGGATATGCCGATCCGCTGCATGGGAAAGTCGGCAATTTTAGCCGAATGCCGCGCCCAAACCGTAGCCGGACTGCGTGCCATCCCCGGCGTGTCAACCGGAGGATGGCCCCGCTGGATGGCGAATCAACTAAAAGGCGAATCGCTGGGCGCGCTAAGGGCGGCGCGTACGGCCTGTCCCACCCGCACCTGGTTGAAAGGCTTGATGATGTAACCGGCAGCACCGTAGCTGACGGCCTCCCGTACAGTGGTCATGGAAGCGTCACCCGTGATCATCACCACCCGGGTGGATGGTGCCGCCTTCTGGATGGCCTTCAGCACATCCAGGCCGGACATGCCCGGCATGTTCACGTCCAGGCAGACCAGTTCCGGGCCCAGCTTTTCCAACTGGGCCAGGGCGGCCTGGCCATCCTTGGCCTCTCCCACCACATTGAAACCTTCATCTTTCAGGATCGCTTTCAACAGTTCCCTCATCAGGGCGTCGTCGTCTACCACCAGAATCTTTTTTTGCGTTTTCGTCATGGATCAAGCCAAAAAAAGGACCGGACAATACCGGTCCCCATATCAGAGTGAATGCCGCTATTCTTCAGATTCCCCGGCAGCTTGCAACTTCTCCATGTACTGGTAGCCGCAGTAATGGGCCAGAAAATCCCGGCCATCGTCGCTCTTCTTCAGCATCGCGCCAAATTCCTCCATCACCGCATCACAATCCAGGGGCGCGCAGTTGGCGTCCAGATCGCAATTGGTGAGGGTCGCGCCTCCCGGGGTCAGGTGTAGATAATGGGCAGCTTCCATGACAGGCTCCTTCCACTGGGCTGTAATGTGTATATAGGCCTTTGATCCGGGTTAGAAAACCATGAACGCAAGCGCCCCATTCCGTGATTTGCGTGCGGACACACTGCCTGCTTGTCTGCGTGTCCGGCAGCCGGACTGCCATAAGGGCGACTTTGGCGCAGTAGGCATACTGGGTGGCGCCCCGGGCATGGCGGGCGCTGCCTTCCTGGCCGCCCGGGCCGCCCTGCTGGCGGGGGCCGGGCGGGTCTATGTAGGGGTACTGGACGAACGCATTGCCTGGGACCCGGCCACGCCGGAACTGATGGTCGCCGGCCCCGCCCGGGTGCTGGATCTGCCCCGCCCGGCCTGCCTGGTGGCGGGCCCGGGTCTGGGCCAATCTGGGGCCGCCCGGGACTGGCTGGTCCAGGCCCTGACCGTGCCCTACCCCCTGGCGCTGGACGCGGACGCCCTGAATTTGCTGGCGGCTGATCGGGCCCTGGCGGATATGTTGCGACAACGCCCCCACCCTACCCTGCTGACTCCCCACCCCGGCGAAGCTGCCCGGCTGCTGGGCCAAACCACGGATCAGGTCCAGTCCCGGCGGCCGGAAGCCCTCCAGGCCCTGGCACAGAGCTATGGCGCCAGCGTGGTGCTGAAAGGCCACGGCAGCCTAGTGCGGAGCCGGGACGGCAGCCTCTGGCGCAACACCAGTGGTAACCCGGGCCTGGCGGCGCCGGGCATGGGAGATGTACTGGCCGGGCTGATCGCAGCATTGACCGCCCAGGGGCTGTCCCTGGACGATGCAGCCCTGCTGGGGGTCTGGCTCCACGGCAGGGCGGCCGACCAACTAGTGGCAACAGGCACAGGGCCAGTAGGTCTGACCGCTTCGGAGGTCATCGCCGCTGTTCGTGGCCTCATCAATGGCGCCTGACCTTCAGCAGCCAAGCCGCCGACCTGCTCCCAGCAACCCAGTTGCCAGGAAAAACCTGTCATTCCCGCACAGGCCGGAATCCAGATCGTTGGATTCACTGGAGCCCCGCCTTCGCCGGGACGACGCATGCAGGGGTTTCAGAGGTGCCCGAATGTCAGCCATTCCTTTGGCGGATGACCATCTTTGACGTTTCCTCCGCACCCATGCCGTGCAGCAACTCCAGCAGTTCGTCGGCGATGGGGCCCAGCTCCTCCCGCTGGCGATGCAACCCCGCCAATAAATGGGGAAGGGACTCCGGGGAGAGTTTCCCTGCCGAGGAAGGCTCGACAGGCCGTACCTTCGGGCAAGTGTCCATTTGTCGCTCCAACGCCAACGCCTAGATTGACGTATAGCACAGGGGCCCCACATGAAAAGGCGGAAAAACCAGGCCCCTACGGCACTTTGTCCGGACCAGGCACTGCCATAACCCCCTGGAGCTGGCAACACCGGCATCCATGCACACAAAAGGGGTAATGGCGTTTGCGACAGACTTAGACTTTTACCTGCCCGTCCCCCCCTCGTCAATCGCTTGAAAAATGGCAAATGGCCGTCACAATGGCCTTGTCTGTTATTAATTCCTCACCGTGTTTCCATGGCCGTCAGGCACCAAGAAGACGCTTCGTCCAGCACCGAACTCATCCCGGCGGAACCCCCGCCGCTATTTAAAGTTTTGTTGCTGAATGACGATTACACGCCCATGGAATTCGTGGTGATGGTGCTGGAAACGTTTTTTTACCTGGACCGCGAACGCGCCACAGTCGTGATGCTCAAAGTTCATAACGAGGGTTCCGGCGTCGCCGGGGTGTACCCCAAGGATCTGGCCGAAACCAAGGTCAACCAGGTCATGGGGTTCGCCCGGAGTCACCAGCATCCGTTGCAGTGCGTGATGGAGGAAGATCGATGATTGCCCAGGAATTGGAAGTCAGTCTGCACATGGCCTTCATGGAAGCCCGGCAGAAGCGCCACGAGTTCATCACCGTGGAACACCTGTTGCTGGCCATGCTGGACAACCCCTCCGCCGCTGAAGTGCTGCGGGCCTGCGCCGCCAACGTGGACGACCTGCGCAAGAAGCTGGGAGATTTCATCGAGCGCCATACACCCACCGTGCCCGGCGAAAGCGAGGTGGATACCCAGCCCACCCTGGGTTTCCAGCGGGTGATCCAGCGAGCCATCCTGCATGTGCAGTCTTCCGGCAAGAAGGAAGTCACCGGCGCCAACGTGCTGGTGGCCATCTTCGGCGAAAAGGATTCCCACGCCCTGCACTTCCTCACCCAGCAGGGCATGACCCGGCTGGACGTGGTGAATTACATCTCCCACGGCATCGCCAAGACCCCCCAGGAAGCCAGCCCCACGCCCCGATCCGAACCTGCGTCTGAAGCGGCCGAAGGCGAGGACAAGGCCGCCTCGCCCCTGGATTCCTTCACCGTCAACCTCAACGCCCAGGCCCTGGCAGGGAAGATCGACCCCCTCATCGGCCGGGACTACGAACTGGAACGGGTCATCCAGACCCTGTGCCGGCGCCGCAAGAACAATCCACTGCTGGTGGGCGAAGCCGGCGTGGGCAAGACCGCCATCGCCGAAGGCCTGGCCCGCCGGATCATCATGAATGACGTGCCCGACGTGCTGGAAGGCGCCACGGTGTACGCCCTGGACATGGGCGCCCTGCTGGCCGGTACCAAATACCGGGGGGATTTCGAACAACGCCTGAAAGCCGTCATCAAGCAGCTTTCCAGCAACCCCAAGGCTGTCCTGTTCATCGACGAGATCCACACCCTCATCGGTGCCGGCGCCGCTTCCGGCGGCACCCTGGACGCCTCCAACCTGCTGAAACCCGCCCTTTCCTCCGGCCAGTTGCGCTGCATCGGCGCCACCACCTACACCGAGTTCCGGGGCATCTTCGAAAAAGACCACGCCCTTTCACGCCGTTTCCAGAAAGTGGACGTGAAGGAACCCTCCGTGGAAGAAACCGTGGCCATCCTCAAGGGCCTCAAATCCCGTTTCGAGGCCCATCACAACGTCAAGTACACCCAGGGGGCCCTGTCCACTGCCGCCGAGCTTTCTGCCCGCTACATCAATGATCGCCACCTGCCGGACAAGGCCATCGACGTCATCGACGAAGCCGGTGCCGCCCAGCGCATCCAGCCCAAGAGCAAGCAGAAGCGCATGATCACCCAGAAGGAGATCGAGGACATCGTCGCCAAGATCGCCCGTATCCCCGCAAAGACCGTGGCCAACGACGAGCGCAATGCCCTCAAGAAGCTGGACCGGGACTTGAAGGCCGTGGTGTTCGGCCAGGACAACGCCATCCACGCCCTGGCCACGGCCATCAAGATGTCCCGCTCCGGCCTGGGCAACCCCACCAAACCCATCGGCTCCTTCCTGTTCTCCGGCCCCACCGGCGTGGGCAAGACGGAAGTGGCCCGACAACTGGCCTACACCCTGGGGGTGGAACTCATCCGCTTCGACATGTCGGAATACATGGAACGACATGCCGTCTCCCGGCTCATCGGCGCGCCCCCCGGCTACGTGGGGTTCGAACAGGGCGGCCTGCTCACCGAAGCCATCACCAAGCACCCCTACGCTGTGCTACTGCTGGACGAGATCGAGAAAGCCCACCCGGATATCTTCAACGTGCTGCTCCAGGTGATGGACCACGGCACCCTGACGGACAACAACGGCCGCAAGGCCGACTTCCGCAACGTGGTCATCATCATGACCACCAACGCCGGCGCCGAGGCCATCAACAAGACCAGCATCGGCTTCACCAAGACAAAAACGGCCGGCGACGAGCAGGCGGAAATCAAGCGCCTGTTCAGCCCCGAATTCCGCAACCGCCTGGACGCCACCATCTCCTTCGCCCCCCTCACCGAAGAGATCATCCTGCGGGTGGTGGACAAGTTCCTGCTGCAACTGGAAGAACAGCTCCACGCCAAGAAGGTGGAAGTCCACTTCACCGACGCCCTGCGCAAATGGCTGGCCGGAAAGGGCTTCGATCCCCTCATGGGCGCCCGTCCCATGGCCCGGCTGATCCAGGACACCATCCGCAAGGCCCTGGCGGACGAACTGTTGTTCGGAAAGCTGGCCAACGGCGGCGAAGTCACCGTGGATGTGGATGAGGCTGGAGAAATCCAGCTCGCCTTCACGGAAGCCCCCGGCGCCCGGGAACTGGACGAAACCCTGGTCACCCCGGCCTGATATCCAACCCTAGGCGGGGTGAAGTGGGACTACTGACCCTCCTTCACCTCCCACCACAACACAAGGCACCCCAAAAAAGAAACAGCTGGCGCGGAGTACGCGCCAGCTGTTTCAGTTTGCCCACCCCGGCCGGTTAGCCGGCAACGCCCAGGCTTTTATCGGCCTCACGCGCGTTCTCCCGGATTGAGGTGCCTAGTCGTCGTTAGCCGGGGGCCTTGGGCTCGGGGGGAGCGATCAGGCTGTTCAGACCAAGTGGCCCGCACGGCTGTTGAAGCGACGCATGCGCAGGCCCACCAGGCCCAGGCCGGCCAGCAACAGAGCGTAGGTTCCGGGTTCCGGGACGGCAGCCACGGTAAAGGCGGTGCCATTCAGGGCGGCGCCGGTGAACTCGCCACTGCCCACGTCGTTCCAGTTGGCGTTGTCGTAAACGAAGGACTTGTATGCGGCCAAAGTGGTCTCCCCGGCCCGGACACCGGTGTATTCCCCGAAGTCTGCGTCATTCACAAGGGCGGTGGCGTTCACGCCCAGGGTCAAGCCGGCGTTGGTGACGAGATCCGGCGTGTCGGCCTGGGTGGTGATGGCGGTCAGGAAAGTCGTGGGGGTGACGCCATCCGTGCCCAGGAAGGCATACACGGTTTCGTTGGACTTGGCAAAGCCGAGGTTGCTGCCGCCATTGGGCGCCAGTGCCAGGCTGCCCACCGATGCGCTGATCACCTCGGGGGTGCCGTCGATCTCGGTAAACACCACCACGGTACCGGCACTGATGGTTGCGGCGCCGGTGTTCCAGACCAGAGCGTGTTCGTTGCTGTCGTTGAAGGCGGTGCCGTTCCACTCGTTGTCGCTGAAGTAGATGTTGGTGTTGGCGGCAATGTCCACAAAGGACACCACTGCCCAGCCGTCGTCATCGGCGTTGAAAGAGGTGAAGGCCAGGTCACCGGTGGTCAGGGCATTGGCCTGGGCGCTCATCGCCACCATGGCCAGGGCAATCAGGGTCTTGTGCATGTCTGTATTTCCTGTAACTGATAAAAAGGTTCGGACCGCTTAGCGGGCAGTGTTTTGCTTGCGACGCACGGCAAGGCCGACCAGGCCCAGGCCGGCCAGCATCAAGGCATAAGCCTCGGGTTCCGGCACGGCAGCAACCTGGAGCGAAGCGCGAAATTCGCCGTCCACCAGGGCATGGGGCGCATCCCCCGGGTTCAACATCAGGCCAGAGGCGCTGAAAGCAGATTCATTGACGGCCTGGAGGGTGATGGTGTCGCCGATCAGGGCGTCAAACTGGAACTCGCCATTGACTGACCCGAAGCCGGTAAAGCTGTCGGCATCCAGCAGATTTCCGTTCAGGAAGACCTGGTAGCTTGAAAAGGCGCTGGCCATGATGCCTGGCGTGCTTTCCTCCTCGTGGTCGGCATAGAGACCGATGGTCACCAAGGCCTGCATGCCCACGGATTCACCCGCGTCAGCCATCAGGGTGAAAGACTGGCTCAGGTAGCGGACAGGCGCGGTGGCGGCGGCATCCAGAGCCACGTTGGCGTCGACGATGAAGGCGTTGTCTAGGCTGGCACTGGTCAAGAGTTCCAGGTAGGCGGTGCTGGTGTCCCCCAGGTAGCTGCTCTCCGCGACAGCGGAATGGCTCATGGCCACGTCGATGCTGTTACCGCCCTGTACTGCGGTGAAGCCGTCGAAACCGGCCATGTAAACGCTGGTGGTGGGGATGACTTCGGCCAGATCACTGTCAATGGGGCCGAAGGCGGCGTCACCCACGTCGTTCAAAGAGGCGACACCCAGACGGGTACCAGTGACGGATTCGCCGGACAGGCTCCAGGACACCGCCTGGGCGTTGACGGACATCAGGCTGGCCAGGGCCAGAGCGCTGAGGGTAAAAATGGATTTCATGATGGCTCCAAATACTCAAGTAAAGGGCTGGAATCAGTTGACGCGCTTAATGCGGGCCTGGGCACCGGGATAGATGGCGGGGTCGATGCTGCCCTTCTCGGTGAACCAGGCTTCCAGGGCATCCAGGTCCTGGGCGCCACCCAGACGGTCAGTGCCGTTTTTCAGCACGTAGAACTCGTCGCCACCGTCTGCCATGAAGCTGTTGACGGTGACGCGATAGCTGGAAGCCGGATTGATGGCCACGCCATTGATCTTGATGCTGGTGATATCCACCTTGTGGCAACCGGCGCCCTGGGCATCCCAGGTGTAGGTAAAGCCGTTGGAAACCTGCAGGATGCGATTGAAGGGCTGGCCGTTCTCTCCGGCGGGTAGATTGAAATAGGCGGGGGCCAGGTCCGGAGTACAGCCGGTGAACTGCTGCTCCAGCAGCGCATCGATCTGCTCGCCGGTCAGGGTCATGGTCACCAGGGAATTGCCGAAGGGCTGGACGGTGAAGGCTTCGCCATAGGTGACGTCACCGTCGTTCTTGCCGGGTACGCTGTAGAGCAGGTCGGAGCGGATACCGCCCGGGTTCATGAAGGCAGCCACGGCCTCGCCAAACCCGGCGTCATCGGTAGCACCCAGTTGCGCGTCGGCGATCACATCCCCCATGACAGATTCGCCGGCGCTGTTGTTGGACCGGTACAGGCTGCTGGCGATGTGGCCGATGACCCGGGCCCGGGGGCCGGCAGAAAGGCCGTCATAGTGGTTGACCAGCTCCGTCAGATAGGGATCCTCCGCAGTGGTGCTGCCGGTGCCGGTGGTCAGGTTGTTGGCCACGACGCTGATCACGTCCCGGGTCTTGGTGTCGATGGTGACGTCGATATCCGTCAGGTTGCGGGCGTACTGGCCGCCGGAGGTTACCCGTACCGGCTTGCCGGACTTGTTGTTGATGAGGCAGTTGTAGGCCTGATGGGTGTGGCCGGTGATGACCAGATCCACTTCCTCGTCCAGACGGTTGACGATATCGACGATGGGACCGGAGGGGCCGGAGCAGCCGTTGATACCGCCGGCGGCAAAACCACCTTCGTGCACCAGCACTACGATGCTTTCAATGCCTTGGGCTTTCAGCTTGGGCACCAGGGCGTTGACGGTATCGGCTTCGTCACTGAAGGTCAGGCCGGCCACACCGGAGGGCGTGACGATGGTGGGGGTGCCTTCCAGGGTCATGCCGATGAAGGCCACCTTGTTGCCCAGGAAGCTTTTCACGCCATAGCCAGGGAAGATGGTTTTTCCGGTGCTGGTCTCGGCCACGTTGGCCGCCAGGAAATTGAATTCGGCGCCGGCAAACTCGCCCTGCTCCAGGTCAGCCACCAGACCCAGGCCGGAATTGGCGTCGCTGGGATGGTTGCCGCCGTGCTGCATGCGCAGCAGCTCGGCCTTGCCTTCGTCGAATTCGTGGTTGCCAACCGCATTGAAGTCGATGCCGATACGGTTGAAGGCTTCGATGGTGGGTTCGTCGTGGAACAGGGCCGAGGTCAGAGGGCTGGCGCCGATCATGTCACCGGCGGAAACCACGGCGTTCAGGGCGTTCTGCGCTTTCAATTCGTTGATGCGGGTGGCAAAGCGGGCCACACCGGGGTTGCTGCTGGAGCCCTCGCCCGGTTTGATGTAGCCATGGAAATCATTGAAGGCGATGAGCTTGACGGTAATGCTCTTGCCCACGCTGGACTGGGCCGCCGCCTTTTGCAGGGCCACCCGCTCCCGGGCAGTGATGGCCCGCTGCTTTTGCAGGTTCAGGGTCAGCTTGGTGACATGGCTGACGAACTGGCCATGGCTGCCCCAGGTATTGGGCGTATCCAGGATCAGGTCGTTGATGCAGCTGCCGCCGGCCAGGCGATCTGCCACGCCGGTGTCCACGGTGTACATGAAGATGTTGCCAGTGCAGGCGGGGCTAACGCCGGCCGTGGCGACAGAGGCGGCGCCAGCCACAAACAGGCCAGCCAGGGCGGTTGCGAGTAGATGCTTTTTCATTTCGGTTGTCCTTGAAAATTTAAAGAGATTTCAACGCGCCCTGCGCCACAGGCGCAGGTGGACGCGGCGACGCGCATGCACGGCAGGGGCCCTGATCAGCCCCGGGCGCGACGGCGGGCGATGGCGCCCACCAGGCCCAGACCGGCGAGCATCAGGGCATAGCTCTCGGGCTCGGGCACGGCGGAGACATTCACCACCAGGGTGGGACCGGCATAAGTGCTGTTGCTGTAGCCGGCATAGGTAGCGGCCACGCTGTTATCGGCATCCACCAGGGCCAGGGTGACCGTGTAGTCCGTCAGGATGTCGGCGGCCAGGGCCAGGCCACCGGCGGTATTGCCCTTGGCACGGTTGAAAAGGTTGTGGCTCTCCACGGTGCCGGTAGCAATTTCGGAGAAGGCATAGCCGACGATATGGGTGGCATCGGCAAAGTCGCCGGTGAAGTCATATTTCAGCGCCATGTCGCTGATGGCAGGGGCGTCGATATCGCTGAAATAGACATTCACGCCACCATCGGTTGTGAAACCGGCATTGGACTGGGTCAGCTCCAGGGCAATGCTGTCCACCACCCACAGGCCGACGCCATAGGTGGCATCGAAACCGGCCTTGAGGGCGGAGAGGTCAAACCGGGCCACTCCATAGGAAGCGTAATTGCCATTGTCGCTGCCTTCAATGTTGAAAAAATTGACACCGCTGGTGCCGGTGCGGGCACCTGTCGGCTGGATGGTGCGGTTGTCAAAGGCTTCGACGCTGGCTGCCTGGGCGGCGGAAGCACCCAGGGCAAGGGCCAGGGCGCAGAGGAGTGCGGAGGATTTCATCTTCAGTGTCCTTGAAAGTCGGGTTGGTCAGGTTCAGGCAGCGCGGCGGCGGGCGGCGAATCCCACTAGGGCCAGGCCGGCCAGCATGAGGGCGTAGGTTTCGGGTTCGGGTACGGGAGAAATCTCCACGTCGGCCCACACTGCCTTGTGGTCGGAGCTGGGCAGGTTGGCGTAGAGGTTCTGGTTGCGATACGTGCCCACCAGGTCGAACATCTCGCCGGTGTTGTTGGTGTCGGTCTGGTCGCTGTCCGTGGGCCAGAACACGCCGCTGTCGACGATGTTCATGTTGGCGGAGGGCAGCACGTAATCCACCCGCAGGTTGCCGGGGGCGAAATCGCTGAAATCGGCGGTATCGTTTTTGGGATCACCAATGTGGCTATCGTTGGCGGTACCGTTGTTGTGGGGATCCGTGGCCGCCTGGATGCCACCGGCGCTTTCCGGGGTCACGCTGGTGTTGACCAGGGGATTGCCCAGCAGCTGGTGGATGGCACCGGCGAAGGAATCACCGTCATTGGGGTCGGCGTTGTAGTCGCCGGCGATGACAAACCTGGCACCAACCGCCAGGCCCCCCGTGCCCCCCTGGTCGTCATACATGAAGCCCTCGCCCTGGATGTAGTCGGCCCAGAAGCGGATTTCGTCCGCATTGCGCTTGCCGTTCTTGTCCTCGGTACCGTCAAAGGTGGGGGGCGTGGGATGGGCCGTGAGGAAGTGGACGTCCTGGCCATTGATGCGCACGGTCACATCCACGTGGTTCTTTGAGGACAGGCGCAGGGCGTTGATCTCTGCGGGGCTGTAGTAGTTGGCCAGGTTGTCGGCCCCTGCGGTGGGGTCGTTGGTCAGCAGGTTGCCGGGCATGTCTTTCCAGAGGAAGTTCTGGAAACTGCGCACGTTGACGATTTCGTACTTGGAATAGATGGTGAAGCCGTACTGGCCGGCAAAATTACCGAAGCCAAAGGCATCATCCCCGCCGGCCACCGTGCCGTTGTTGTTGAGGTCGAAACCCGAGGCGATGCCGGTGTTGGTGGTGGGGGTGTAGCGGTAGGCATACTGGATGCCGCTGGTCACGCCGCGCACCCCATTGCCGTGGGCAGCAGACAGGAAGTTATTCTGGAAAAGCTGGGCCGCCTGGCTGGAATATCCAAGGGGGCTGGCCGCGGAAGAGGAACCGGCCACGCCGTTCTGGTCAAAGTCGAACTCGTTGACCAGCAGCACGTCCGCATTCACCCGTTGCAGGATCTCGGCCACGTTGTGGGCCTGCTGGATGCGCTTGCCCACCGTGGTGCTGAAATTGGCACCCGCCGGGTTGCCAAGATCGGACAATAACTGGCCGGACACATCCCTGTTCAGGGACGCGTTGAAGGTGGCAAAGCGAACGACTTCCGCCTGGGCCAGACCTGCCTGGAGGGTCGCTGCCACAAGCAGGGGCAACAAGGCTAGAGGACGAGGGGATTGAAACATGGCGGTCTCCGCAAAAACTGGGTTCGGGCTTGAATTGGGTTTTTCTGGGCGACACGGGCCAGCCCAGGGTGACAGGCAAGCTACGCAGGTTTTGTTACCGGGGGCTTGATGGGCAGGGCCAGCGGCATAAGCCATTCGGCTCAGTCCCCATGGCCAGGCAATGGCCGGGGCAGTCCCTGCCACGTTTCCCGGCCAAAGCCGGAGTCAGGCGTGCGTGTGAGGGGGAATTCCGCCGATGGGGGCGGCGAGGGCCGCTATAAGGACACGAAATGCGGACAGGAAGGCTTACCCGTACTCAGGGCAGGCGCAGGCGAAACAGGGCACCGCCATCGTTGCTGAGCAACACTCTCCCCCGCCTGCCACGATTTTCATGGGTTTCTGCAACGATTTGCGCGAACTGCAACCCCAGTCCGGTACCTGTAGCCCGGTAGGGCTGATGCTCGGCAAAGGCCTGCAGGACATGCTCGGGGTAGCCATCGGAATCATCCAGGACGGAGATTTCCAGACCATCGTCCACCTTCGCCAAGCTCAGCCGGATGCGGCTCTTGGCATAGCCCAGGGAGTTGTGCAGGGCGTTCAACAGGGCCATTTCCACCAGGGTACGGTCGAAGAACCAGAGGGCGGGCACATCGGCGCCGGTCTGGACTTCCACCTGCAATCTGCTGCGAGCCAGGCTGGCGGCGGTATCCGCCAGACTCTGCACCACATCCAGGGGAGAATAGGCTTCGACCGTGGGCACGATGGCCTGCTGCTGGGCCTTGTAGAACAGCAGGGCCTGTTGCAAGCGATCGATGACCCGCTGACAGAGCAGGCGGGCCTCATCCACCAACCGATCATGCTCGGCATCACCATTCACGGGAATGCTGTCTATGGTCATGCCCAACAAACCCAGATGGTTTTTGAATTCGTGCATCAGGGCGGCGTAGAGATCAGTGCTATTCATGGCGTTTCCCGGAAAGCTTATTTGCGGCGGATGCCAAAGCGGGCTTCCACATCCCGCAACTGGGCGCGCAGGGTGGCAAGCCGTGCATGGCCCGGCGCCAGACGCTCGGCGTCGTCCAGATGCGCAATGACCTGTTCCAACAGGTGGTGCTCCATGCCAGCCGTTTCCATGTACTTCAACATGATCCAGATGGTGTTCATCAGAATCCGGGGGTTTTGCGGGGCTTCCTCGCAAGCAGCCTGCATCTTTTCCATAGCCGTGCCGTAGTCCCCCTTGTGCGCCAGGATCACAGCATCGTTATTCAGGCTGCGGACCTTGGACGTCGCTTCCGAAAGCAGGGCATCGCCCGCTGCGGTACGTCCCGCCTGAGAATAAATGCGCTTGGCCTTGGCCAGCAGGGATTCGCTGTCATGGGCGTTGCGGGCCACTTCCCGGACAATGGCATCCGCCTCCTCATGGCGTCCGCTGCTCATGCAGGCATCGGCGTAGTCCAGCATGAAGCGCTCATTGGTCCGGGCACCTTCCTGGCTGAGGCGGGCGGCCTCGTCCATGGCCCGCTCAGCTTCTTCCTTGTTGCCGGACTTGCTATGCACGATGCCACGCACCACCGCACTGACAAACTGGCCCTCCGGACTGGCCTGCAACACATTCCGGCCCTTTCTCAAGGTGTCCATGGCCCCAGCCATGTCCCCCTGCTCCACCTGAACCCGGCACAAATGGCCGTAATCCGCAGGAGTGACAAAGATGGAATTACGCCCCTTTTCCAGGGCGTTGGCATAGGCTTCCTTGGCGGTGGCGAGGTCGCCATTGTCGAAGGCCAGTTCGCCCAGCTTCTGCTGGCGGCGGACAGTCTTGGCGGAGACGGCTACGCCCCGTTCCAAGGCCTGCTGGGCGCCAGCCGCGTCTTTACGGGCGAGACAAACCTCTGAAAGCAGGTCGTAGGCAGCCACCACCTCCGGCGATTGGTCCAATACGTCGCGTAAAATCTCCTCGGCCTCCGCTTCCTTTTTCTGACTGTGCAGTGCCCGGGCCATGCCCAGCCGGGCCCAGGGTATGGCCCGCATTTCGATGATTTGGCGGTAGAGGGCCTCGGCCTGGTCAAAACGCCCCATGGCATTGAGCAATTCGCCCTTGAAACGCAGGGCATCCACCAGGTATTTCGGCCTGGTTTGGATGATCTCGTCACAACCCAGAATGGCTTCTTCCAGCTCGTGGTTTTCGTAATGGCGATAGACTTGGCTGAAGGTGAGCTTTTTTAGCAGGATGTTATCCAGGCGGTTACGCATGAGTTCGGCACTGAAAGGCTTGATGAGGTAGTCGTCGGGCGCCAGTTCCGCCGTGGCCACCACCTTCTCGTAGCCTGACTCCGCCGTCACCATGACAAACACGGCCTCGAGGGAGATAAGACCCCGGTGGCGGAGCTCTTCCAGCAACTGTTGCCCGTCCCGCCCCTCCCCCAGGTTGAAGTCACACAGGATCAGGTCATAGCGATTGTTCTGAACCTTGAACAGGACCTCCGTGGCACTGGCAGCCAGATCGATGCGGGTGACACCAAAGTTGGACAGGGTCAGCTTCAGGGCGCTGCGCATCCCCGGGTAGTCGTCCACCACCAGGGCTCGTAGTTCGCCGTAATTCACGACGAGTTCATTCCCCTTGTAGGAAATCAGCGCCACAGGGTCTCCATAACTAAGCCATCTGTGGGGTTTATCGGCGCCCCCCGGAAAAAATTAAGGCGGCATGAACGAATTCGTCTTTTTTGCAAACAATCGTATGCAAAATATTGATTTTTCAATGTTATTGATCCGCGCAGGGATGTTGATACCGGGATAAATCGGCGTCTTCTCAAGCCTCCGGGTCCCCATCTACCACCCCGAACAACTGTTGTTTGAGGGTGTGCATCTGGTCCCGGATTTCTGCGGCCTTTTCGAATTCCAGATTCTTGGCGGCGGCCAGCATATCCTTCTCAAGCCGCTTGATCTCCCTGGCCAGATCCTTCTCGCTCAAGGCCTGGTACTTTGCCCGGGACTGGGCAGCAGCCAGCTCCTTTTGCCCTGCTTGGGCGTCGTACACCCCGTCTATGATGTCCTTGATTCGCTTGCTGACTCCTTTAGGGACGATGCCGTGCTCGGCATTGAAGGCCATCTGCTTGCTGCGCCGGCGTTCGGTTTCATCCATGGCCCGACGCATGGAATCGGTGATCCTGTCTGCGTAAAGAATGGCAGTACCGTGCAAATGCCGGGCCGCCCGACCGATGGTCTGGATCAGGGAACGTTCGGAGCGCAGGAAGCCCTCCTTGTCCGCATCCAGAATGGCAACGAGGGAAACTTCCGGAATATCAAGGCCTTCCCGAAGCAAGTTAATGCCAATTAGCACATCAAAAACCCCCAGGCGCAGGTCACGGATAATTTCTACCCGTTCCACGGTGTCGATGTCGGAATGCAGGTAGCGCACCTTGATGCCATGGTCGGCAAAGTACTCAGTGAGCTGTTCCGACATGCGTTTGGTGAGGGTGGTGACCATCACCCGTTCACCTGCCTTCACCCGCAGGTTGATCTCGCTCATCAGGTCATCCACCTGGGTGGTAACTGGCCGGATAATGATCTCCGGGTCCACCAGGCCCGTGGGCCGCACCACCTGCTCCACCACCTGTTGCTGGTGCTTCACCTCGTAGGGCCCCGGGGTGGCTGAGACGAAGACGCATTGACGCATGATACGTTCGAACTCGTCGAAACGCAGGGGCCTGTTGTCCAGGGCCGACGGCAGGCGGAAACCGTAATTCACCAGGTTTTCCTTGCGGGCCCGGTCGCCTTTGTACATGCCGCCCACCTGGGGCACGGTGACGTGGGATTCGTCCAGGAACATCACCGCGTCTTCCGGCAGGTAGTCGATCAGGGTGGGGGGCGGGTCCCCGGGCTGGCGGCCGGTGAGGTGCCGGGAATAGTTTTCGATTCCTTTGCAAAACCCCAGCTCGGCCATCATCTCCAGGTCGAAGCGGGTGCGCTGCTCGATGCGCTGGGCCTCCACCAGCTTGTCGTTCCTGCTGAAGAACTCGATGCGCTCCGCCAGTTCCAGCTTGATGGCTTCCACCGCCCGCAGGGTGTTCTCCCTGGGGGTGACGTAATGGCTGGAGGGAAACACCGTGAAGCGTGTGGCCTTGTGCATCACCTGGCCCGTGAGGGGGTCGAACAGGGACAGGGATTCCAGTTCATCGTCGAACAGACTCACCCGTACCGCAGTTTCCGCATGTTCCGCCGGGAAGATGTCGATGGTGTCCCCCTTCACCCGAAACACCCCCCGCTTGAACTCCAGTTCGTTGCGGGTGTACTGCATCTCCGCTAGGCGGCGCAGCAGGAAACGCTGGTCCATGCGGTCTCCCACCCGCATGTGCAGCACCATGTCGTGGTAGTCCGCCGGATCGCCAATACCGTAAATGGCCGACACGGTGGCGACGATGACGCAATCCCGCCGCTCCAGCAGGGCCTTGGTGGCCGACAGCCGCATCTGTTCGATGTGCTCGTTGATGCTGGAATCCTTCTCGATGAACAGATCCCGGGAGGGCACATAGGCCTCGGGTTGGTAGTAGTCGTAATAGGAAACGAAATACTCCACCGCGTTGTCCGGAAAGAACTCCCGGAACTCGGCATAAAGCTGGGCCGCCAGGGTCTTATTGGGCGCCATCACAAAAGCCGGCCGGCCCAGCCGGGCGATGACGTTGGCCATGGTGTAGGTCTTGCCGGAGCCCGTCACCCCCAGCAGAGTCTGGTAGCGCATGCCCGCCCCCACGCCCTCCACCAGTTGCTGGATCGCCACGGGCTGATCCCCCGCCGGCTCGAAGGGTTGATGGAGAAGGAAAGGACTGTTTGGGAAGCTGACTGCCACGTTAAAATCGCGCGCAAATTTGGCTGATCATACTCCCCTGCCCCCCTCATACCCCGCCCCACCCACACAACCCCAGCGAGCCCCATCTTGGAACTCTCCAACCGCGTCCGCAGCATCAAGCCCTCCCCCACCCTGGCCGTCGCCGCTAAAGCCAACAAGATGCGGGCCGAAGGCAAGGACATCATCAACCTGGGCGTGGGCGAACCTGACTTCGATACCCCCCTGCACATCAAGGATGCAGGTATCGCCGCCATCCACAACGGCTTCACCAAGTACACCGCCGTGGGCGGCACCCCCAGCCTGAAAAAGGCCGTGTGCGACAAGTTCCAGCGGGAAAACGGCCTCACTTACACCCCCAGCCAGGTGCTGGTTTCCTGCGGCGGCAAGCAAAGCTTCTACAACCTGGCCCAGGCCCTGCTGAATCCCGGCGACGAAGTCATCATCCCCGCCCCCTACTGGGTCTCCTACCCGGACATGGTGCTGCTGGCGGAAGGCAAACCGGTCATCGTCGAAGCCGGCATCGACCAGGGCTTCAAGATCACCCCCGCCCAACTGGAAGCCAGCATCACCCCCCGCACCAAGCTACTGGTCATCAACAGCCCCAGCAACCCCAGCGGCGCGGTCTACAGCAAGGACGAACTGGCGGCCCTGGGCGAAGTCCTGCGCCGCCACCCCCACGTCCTGGTGGCCAGTGACGACATGTACGAACACATCCTCATGGAAGACGGCGCCTACGCCAATCTCCTCAACGCCTGCCCGGACCTCTACGACCGCACCCTGGTGCTCAACGGCGTCTCCAAGGCCTACGCCATGACTGGCTGGCGCATCGGCTACGCCGCCGGCCCGGCTGACATCATCGCCGCCATGGACAACATCCAGTCCCAAAGCACTTCCAATCCCACCTCCATCTCCCAAGTGGCAGCGGAAACCGCCCTCAACGGCGGCCTGGACTGCGTCAAGCCCATGCTCACCGAATTCCGCAAACGCCACCGCTACGTGGTGGACGCTCTCAACGCCCTCCCCGGCGTGCACTGCGTGGACAGCGGCGGCGCCTTCTATGCCTTCCCCAACGTCAGCGCCGCCATCGCCAAGCTCCACGCCGAAGGCAAACTGCCCGAAGCCACCGACCTGGCCCTGGCCAACCGCCTGCTGGAATTCGGCGTCGCCCTGGTGCCCGGCTCCGCCTTCGGCGCCGAAGGCTGCATCCGCCTCTCCTTCGCCACCTCCATGGACAACCTCCAGAAATCCATAGAACGCATCGCCGCCGCCTTGGCCTGACCGCCCAGGAGCCGCAGATCAACAGTCCATCGCACCATTTTTCTGTTGACCGAAAACAGCCTCATCAGTAAGATCGCGGTCTCTCGATTCCCCGATAGCTCAGTCGGTAGAGCAACGGACTGTTAATCCGTGTGTCCCTGGTTCGAGCCCAGGTCGGGGAGCCAGATACAGGAAGGCCCGCAGCTATGCGGGCCTTTTCCATTTCAACCCAAGCCAGGGCGTGTAGGTCCTAGGTCCCAAACCCCTTGTAGACCAGGGCGCGCGCTCCTTCACCTTCCAACTGTCCCCCCCGGGCCTTGAACCCACTCCACTAGGTGATAGTGCCCGGGCCGCAGGGACCAATGGGTGTATTGGCGGGGCAGATCAGGGGCCAGGGCGGCACAGTCGTGATCCTGAATGAGCAGTTCACCCCCATGCCAGTAGTGGGCCAGCACCCTGTCCAGGTTTGCCCTAGCCTGGACGAAAACATCCGTGCTATCCGGTGGCCGGCGTGTAGAGGCCACATCGTGCCAGCTTGCCCAGGCGCGCCCTGCCAGGGCGGGCACCAGTTCGGCCAGCCAGGCATTGCGGTCAAAGCTGGCGCCCTGCCCCACCAGCGTCTGCCCCAACAGGTTGCAGAACAGGAAGGCAGCATCGGGAAAGGTCCGGGCAAGCCAGGCGAAACCCCCGGGCGACGACAATGCCGTATCCGGCCGAAACTCCAGGCCTTTATGGGGGAATCGCCGCTTGAACACCAGACGCGCCAGGGCATCCGGCTCCAGCACCGACACCCGGTCAAACCTCTCCAGGAAAGCGCGGTCGAGCGCGTAGCCACCGCTGGGGCCTACCAGCACCAAGTGGTCGGCATCAGGCAGCCAGTCCGCCAGCCAGGCCCTGACCTGCCGGTGGCAAGGCGCCCATAGCCGGGTTTGATGTGCCCAGGCCCGCAGGTGGTAGACCAGACCCCCGCTGGGTTGGAACATGGGCATCAGTCTGAAAACACCAGCTTGGCCACGTCCCGGTAATGCTTCACGAAATGGGCGGAGAGACCGTCCTTGACGTAATCCGGCAGACGCTCGAAGTCAGGTTTGTTGGCGGCAGGCAGGATCAGTTCGTGGATGCCAACCCGCTTGGCGGCAATGACCTTTTCCCGGATGCCGCCCACGGGCAGCACCTGGCCGGTGAGGGTGAGTTCTCCGGTCATGGCCAGGGGCCGATCTATCTTGGCGTTGCGGGCCAGGGACAAGAGGGCCGTGGCCATGGTGATGCCGGCAGACGGCCCATCCTTGGGGGTGGCACCTTCGGGCACGTGGAGATGGACAAAGGCCTCGTCGAAGAACTTCACGTCTGCCTTGTAGGGCTTCAGGTGACTGCTGATGTAGCTGTAGGCGATCTCGGCGGATTCCTTCATCACATCCCCCAGTTGGCCGGTGAGCTTGAAGCCCCGGTTGTGGGTGTGGACCTTGGTGGCCTCGATGGTGAGGGTGGCCCCGCCCAGGGGGGTCCAGGCCAGGCCGGTGATGACCCCCACGCCGGTCTGGGGCTTTTCCTGGATGTAGGGCGGATCGGTGAGAAAGTCGTCCAGGTTGTCCGTGGAAACCTGGAGCTTGTCCGCTTCCTGGCGGACGATCTTCACCACGGACTTGCGGATGACCTTGCCCAGGTTCATTTCCAGTTGCCGCACCCCCGCTTCCCGGGCATAGCCCTCGATAATCTTGCGGATGGCGGCTGTGGTGATGCTTACCTGGCCCCGCTTGAGACCGGATTTTTTCAGTTGCTTGGGCCACAGGTGGTGACGGGCGATGGCCACCTTTTCTTCCATGAGATAGCCGGATAGCCGGATGGTCTCCATGCGGTCCAGCAAGGGGGCGGGGATGGTGTCAAGCTGGTTGGCGGTGCAGATGAACAGGGTCTTGGACAGGTCGAAGCGCACGTCCAGGTAGTGGTCCAGGAATTCGCCGTTCTGTTCCGGGTCCAGTACCTCCAGCAGGGCCGAGGCCGGGTCCCCCTGGTAGCTGGCGCCGATCTTGTCCACCTCGTCCAGCATGATCACCGGGTTCTGGGATTCCACTTCCTTGATGGCCTGGATGAACTTGCCTGGCAGGGCACCGATGTAGGTGCGCCGGTGGCCCTTGATTTCCGCCTCGTCCCGCATGCCCCCCACGGAGAAACGATAGAACTTGCGTCCCAGGGCCCGGGCCACGGATTTGCCAATCGACGTCTTGCCCACCCCGGGCGGCCCCACCAGCAGCAGGATGGAGCCGGCCACTTCGCCTTTCATGGCCCCCACGGCGAGGAACTCGATGATGCGCTCCTTCACGTCGTCCAGGCCGTCGTGGTCCGCATCCAGTATCTTGCGGGCCCGGGCGAGATCCAGCTTGTCCCTGGTGTACTTGCCCCAGGGCAGGCTGGTGAGCCAGTCCAGGTAGTTGCGGGTCACCGTGTATTCCGGCGAGCCATGTTCCAGGCCGGAAAGCTTGGTCATCTCGTCGCCGATCTTCTTTTCGGCGTGGGGCGGCAGCTTCAGCTTCTTCAAGCGGTCCTGGTACAGCTCCAGGTCCACGGTGCGGTCGTCTTTCGCGATTCCCAGCTCTTTCTGGATGGCCTTCAACTGCTCCCGCAGGAAGAATTCCCGCTGCTGCTGGGTCATCTTCTCTTCCACCTTGGCGCGGATCTGGGTCTGGAGCTTGGCGACTTCCAGTTCTTTCTTGATCAGCACCAGCACCTTCTGCATGCGCTTGCGCAGGTTCAGGGCCTCCAGCACTTCCTGGAGTTTTTCCTTGGGGGCGGTGGTGAGACTGGCAGCGAAATCCGTCAACTGGGCCGGCTCGTTGGGGGAAAACCGATTGAGGAAGAACTTCAGTTCTTCGGAATACAGGGGATTGAGGGGCAGCAACTCCTTGATCGCATTGATAATGGCCAGGGCGTAGGCCTTGATTTCCTCCTCGCCGGAGTTGGCCTGACGGGGCTCGGCCGGATAATCCACCCGGGCGAAGTAAGGAGGCTTGGGGGAGAGCCATTCCTTCACCTTGAAGCGGGTGATGCCTTCGGCGATGAACTGGATCTTGCCCTCGGAACGCATGGGATGGTGCATGCGCACCAGGGTGCCCACACCATAGAAATCCTCCGGCCGGGCATCGTCTGAGGAGTCACCGTGGACGCAGACCAGACCCACCAGATGATGTCCGGCATCACCGATGCGCTTTACCGTCTCCAGCCAGGGCCCCTCGTTCATGATCAGGGGCAGGGTCTGGGCCGGGAAGAATGGTTTCTCCGTCAGGGGCAACAAATAGATGGTGGCCGGCAGGGTCTGGGCCGGCAGATTGGGCGTAAAAACCGGGGAAGGGCTGGCACCGGCTTCCTCGCCCGGGTCCACGATCTCGCCTTCGATGGGGGTGGTGTCTTCGCTCATGGGCTTATTTGTAGGCTGGATTCCCTAAATGGGTATGGCCGATGTGCGCACTTTCAAGCCACTGCTCATCAAGACAGTCCCACGCTGGCAGCCTGTCGGGAAACGGCGCCAGAGGATGATCCGGCGCCAACGGGACGATCAAAGATCCAGAAGCAGGCTGGTGGGATCTTCCATGGCGTCCTTCATCTCCCGCAGGAAGCTCACCGCTTCACGGCCATCGATGAGGCGGTGGTCGTAGCTCAAGGCCACGTACATCATAGGCCGGATCACCACCTGGCCCGCCTCTGCCACCGGCCGTTCCTGTATCTTGTGGAGACCCAGCACGCCGGACTGGGGCGGATTGAGGATGGGAGTGGACAACAGGGAGCCGAACACACCGCCGTTGGATATGGTGAACGTACCCCCTTCCAGTTCTTCCAGGGTCAATTCCAGGCTGTTGGCCCGGCGGGCGAAGTCGGCGATGCGCTGCTCGATCTCGGCAAAACCCATGCGATCCGCATTCCGCAGCACGGGCACCACCAGGCCCCGTTCCGAACTGACCGCCACACCCACGTCGTAATAGTCGTGGTAGACCACATCCCGGCCATCGATGCGGGCATTTACCAGGGGATAGTTCTTCAGGGCCTGACAGACGGCCTTGGTGAAAAAGGACATGAAGCCCAGCTTGACCCCGTGTTCCTTCTGGAAGCGTTCCTGGTAGCGTTTGCGCAGATCCATCACCGGCTGCATGTTCACCTCGTTGAAGGTGGTGAGCATGGCCGCCGTGTTCTGGGCTTCCTTGAGCCGTTCGGCAATGCGCTGGCGCAGGCGGGTCATGGGTTCGCGCCGGGTTTCCCGGGTTGTCGCCTCGGCCCGATTACGGGTCGGCGTCACCCGTTCAGCAACGGGAGTCGGGGCGGAAAGGGGGCCGGATCCCGGGCTGGGCCGGGGTGCCGCTGCCGACGCAGGGGCCGCAGCCTGCGCAAGCGGGGCCTGAGCGCCCTTGCCTCGCAGGCGGGGGGGCAGGAAAGCCTCGTCGGGGCGGCTGTGCAGAGTGGGGGAAGCAACAGGCGCTGCGGGGCCACTGACGGCAGCTTTTACCTGGGGCGGCGGCAGGCTGGCGCTCCCCTCCCCCACCTGGACCAGGGCCAGCACATCACCAGCTTTCACCTCGCTGCCTGCCGGCACCCGGATCTCTGCCAGAATGCCGTCTGCCGGCGCGGCCACCTCCAGGATCACCTTGTCCGTTTCCAGGTCGGCCAGCACTTCATCCCGGGCCACCGGGTCTCCCACGGCCTTGCGCCATTCCAGCAAGGAACCGGACTGTACGGATTCCGACAGCTCGGGGGTCGTGATTTCCACCAGCTTGGTCATGGCCTGATCTCGGTTTGGCAATGACCGGATTGTAGAGAGAAAACCGGGCCGGCAGGCAGGCCTCGCGGCCCAAGGCTGCGCGCTCCTGAAGATGACACTCACGGTAAGGGCATGTGGTGTCACAATCCCGTCATGGATCTGCTCCTGATGCTCACCCTGCTGGCCATTTTCATCGTCCTGGTGTTCGATTTCACCAACGGGTTCCATGATGCGGCCAACATCGTCGCCACGGTGATCGCCTCTCGGGCCATGCAACCGGCCCAGGCGGTGCTGATCGTCGGCACCTTCGAGTTCCTGGGCCCCCTGCTTGGGGGGACGGCGGTGGCCAACACCATCGGCAAGTTCATCGATCTGTCCGACCTGCCGGCGGAACTGTCCCTGTCCGTCCTGGTGAGCGGCCTGGCGGGAGCCATTGTCTGGAACCTCTTCACCTGGTGGAAAGGCATTCCCTCTTCTTCCTCCCATGCCCTGGTGGGCGGGCTGATCGGCGCGGTGGTCCTGGCGGTGGATGCGGAGCACGTGGTCTGGGGTTTCAGGGAACTGCTGGTGAACGGCCATCTCACAGGGGTGACCAAAGTCTTGCTGGCCCTGGTGCTGTCGCCCTTGGTGGGCTTTTGGATCGGTTTTCTGCTCCATCGTTTGTTCAGTCTGCTGTTCCGCGCCGCCCACCCACGGCTCAACCAGCGCCTGCGCTGGGCCCAGTACTTCACCGCCGCGGGCCTGGCCTTTTCCCACGGTGCCAACGATGCCCAGAAAAGCATGGGCATCCTCACCCTGGTGCTGCTGATGGGGGGCTTCATCCCCGAATTCCAGGTGCCCTTCTGGGTCATGCTGGCCTGCGCCACGGCCCTAACCCTGGGCATCATGTCCGGTGGCTGGCGCATCGTCCGTACCCTGGGCTTCGCCATCTACAAGGTGCGCCCCCTGCATGCCCTGAATTCCCAACTCACCTCCGGCCTGGTGATCTTTGCCGCCTCCCTGGGTGGGGCCCCGGTATCCACCACCCACGTGGTGGCTTCCTCGGTCATGGGCATCGGCGCCTCGGAACGGCCCCGGGAAGTGCGCTGGGCAAAAGCCGGGGAAATCGTGAAAACCTGGATCATCACGCTTCCTGCGTCCGCCTTCGTGGCGGCGGTCATCCTGGCCCTGGGCCAGGCCTTACTGCGCAAGGTGTCCTAATGGCAGAGAAAACCGTTTCCGTCGTACACCGGGTCCTGGACCGCTTTTTTCCCAAGGCACCGGATTTCTTCACCCTGCTGCACGAGCAGGCCCATCAGGTGACCCACACAGTGAATCTGCTGGTGGATTTCATGGGCACCGGGGACATGGAAATCGGCAAGCTCATCCGCCGGGATGAACACGAGGCGGATGCCATCAAGGTCAAGAACCTCCATACCCTGAACGAGGCCTTCGCCACCCAGATGGACCGGGAAGACATCTACCGGGCCATCATGGACCTGGACGAGATCGTCAACTACTGCAAGGACTGCGTGAACGAGATGCACGCCCTGAACGTCACGCCGGACCGTTACACCTACGAAATGGCTTCTGCCCTGCGTACCGGCTGCCAGGAACTGGCAGCGGGGTTTGCCAAGCTGGCCCAGACGCCGGCGGAAGGTGCCCAGTTTGCCGACGCCGCCCGCAAGGCGGGCCGTTCCGTGGAAAAACTCTATCGCCGCGCCCTGGCGGAGCTGTTCCAGGGGGAGGATTACCTGAACATGCTGAAGCGGCGGGAGATCTACCAGCACCTGGACCGGGCCGCCGGCCGCATGGCCCACTGCGCCAACACCCTGCACGACATCGTCGTGAAGATCAGCTAGCGGCTGCCGTTCAGCCCGCTGCCCGGTTTTCCCCGGCGATGTCCCGGTAGGACACCACCCGGTTGCGTCCGCCCCGCTTGGCGGCATAGAGGGCACGGTCGGCACGCCGCATGAGTTGCGTCAGGTCATCCCCGTCTTCGGCCTGGGCCACGCCGATGCTGACGGTGACCTGGTTAAGCTTGCCGTCGGCGGACATGATGGGGGCCTGGGCCATGCGGGCCCGGATCCGCTCCGCCACGGGGCGGGCCACGTTTTCGCCGGTTTCCGGCAGGAAGATGGCGAATTCTTCGCCACCAATTCGCCCGGCAATGTCCTGGGTGCGCAGGCAGCATTGCACCGCATCTGCAAAGGCCCGCAGGGCTTCGTCGCCACCGGCATGGCCCCACTGGTCGTTGATCTGCTTGAAATTGTCCAGGTCCAGCATGAGCAGGCTGAGGGGGTGGTTGTAACGGTGGCGGCGGGCCAGTTCCCTGGAGAGCTGATCCATGAAGTACCGTCGGCTGGGCAGGCCTGTGAGGGCATCCGTATTCACCAGTCGCTCCAGGTCTTCCTGGAGTCGCTGACGCTCCTTAACCTCCCGGCGCAGAGCCACGTTCAGACGTGACAGGTATATGCTGAACCACGCGGCCAAGCCCAGTAAGGCGACCCCCGCCGCCAGGATAGGGTAAAGGGACTTGTAGTCCGTCTCCCCCGGCGCCTCCGGAGGCAGGAAATCCACCAGGTCATAACCGGCAGGCATCATGCCGAGCTCGGCGTAGGTGTCCGCAATGTGCCGCCAGCGACCCGGATTCATGTGGCCGATCTCCACCAGCTCCGGAGTCATCAGGCGGCGTATCTGCTCCGCCTCGAAAGCCAAGTGGGCCAGTTCATGGCGCTGGCTGTATTGATCGTGGATCAGTCGGGCGATTTCTTCCCGATGGGAAAGCGCGTAATACCAGCCCCGCAAGCTGGCTTCCACGAACCTGCGCACCCGTTCCGGATGCAGCCGGGCCTCCTTTTCGCTGGTGAACAGGATATCGCCATAAAAGTCGATACCCGCTGATCTGGGCGAAAACTGGCTGTAGGGAATACCCGCCGCCTCCAGCAGATACACTTCGTCTGTGGAATAGCCGGGCATGGCGTCAACCTCACCGTCGATAAGCGCCTTCAGGCCAAAGCTCTGATGGCTGCGCACTGCCTGATAGGGCACGTTTTCGCTCTTCAGATAGGCCACCAGCTCCGCTGCGTCCGGCCCCAGGAGCAGGCGCCTGTTGGCAAGATCGTGGAGGGAATCGATGCCCCTGTCGCGGCGGGCAAGGAGCACCATGGGGGAATGCTGGAAGATGGCTGCCAGGGCCTTGACGGGACGTCCCTTGGCCCGTTCCACCACCAGGTCGGAACCATGCAGGCCATACTCGGCATCCCCACGACTGACCACTTCCACCGCCGATTCGTGGGCACGGATCTCCAGCAGTTCCACATCAAGGCCCGCTTCCCTGTAATAGCCCTGGGACAGGGCAGCATAGAAGCCAGCGAACTGGAACTGATGCAGCCACTTGAGCTGCAAGCGGACCTTCTCCAGCGCTGGCTCGGCAGGGGCGTTCTCGGAACTCGCCGGTCCAGCTACTGATAGGCCCAGAAAGAATACGAGGCAAAACAGAAATTTCATGGCCGCAATTATCCAGGAAACCGGAAATATCCGGTCCGACTGACAGCTAAAATTTGGCATGCTCAATATCAGAATTCGACCGGCCGACGCAAAAGCAGCGGATCGCCTCCAGCAGGCGGGCCTCACCCCCTTCCTTGCCCGGCTTTTCGCGGCCCGGTCGGTGCAGGGCCCGGAAGACCTTCGCCAGCGTCTGGACGAACTGCTGCCTTTTTCCCGGCTGCTGAATTGCGAAGCCGCCGCCTACCGCCTGGCCGATGCCATCCAGCGCCGGGAGCCCATGCTGGTGATCGGCGACTACGATGCAGATGGCGCCACGGCCACCAGCGTCGCCGTGGCCGGGCTTCGGGCCCTGGGGGCCCAGGTGGAGTTTCTGGTACCCAACCGCTTCGAGTACGGCTACGGGCTGTCACCGGAAATCGTGGCCCTGGCCTCGGCCCGCAAACCCCGGCTGCTGGTGACGGTGGATAACGGCATCGCCGCCCATGCCGGCGTGGACGCGGCCCGTCGCCTGGGCATGGAGGTGCTGGTGACGGACCATCACCTGCCGGGAGAAACCCTGCCGGAGGCCCTCATCGTCAACCCAAACCAGCCCGGTTGCCCCTTCCCCAGCAAAAACCTGGCTGGGGTCGGCGTCATGTTCTACGTGCTCATGGCCTTGCGGGCAGAACTCCGCCACCGTGGAGCCTTTGCCGGCCATCCGGAGCCCAACCTGGGGAATCTGCTGGACCTGGTGGCCCTTGGCACTGTTGCGGACGTGGTACCCCTGGATGCAAACAACCGGCTGCTGGTGGCCCAAGGACTGGCGCGCATGCAGCGGGGGCAGGCACGCCCCGGCATCCGGGCCCTGTTCCAGGTGGGTGGCCGCAAACTGGAGCGTGTCTGCGCCGAGGACCTGGGATTCGTGGCCGGACCCCGGCTCAATGCCGCCGGCCGGCTGGCGGACATGAGCCTGGGCATCGAATGCCTGCTCGCCACAGACCCGGGCCGGGCCCTGGCCCTGGCCAGCGAACTGGACCGTCTGAACCGGGAGCGGCGGGACATCGAAGCAGACATGCAGGACCAGGCCCTGGCCCTGCTGGCAGACATACAGGTGGCGGACGGGGCCAGCCTTTGCTTGTACGACCCGGCCTGGCACCAGGGCGTGGTGGGCCTGCTGGCCTCCCGGCTGAAGGAACGTCACCACCGTCCCACCCTGATCTTTGCCGATGGCGGCGACGGCCTGCTGCGGGGTTCCGGACGTTCCATCCCCGGCCTGCACCTGCGGGATGCCCTGGACCGGGTAGACCGCCTGGCCCCAGGGCTGATATTGAAATTCGGTGGCCATGCCGCCGCCGCAGGCTTGACCCTGCGGCGGGAGGAATTCGACCGGTTTGCCGACCTGTTCGAGACCGTGGCCCGTGCCAGCCTGAGCGAGGCGGACCTCACCCGCACACTGGAGACAGACGGCGAACTGGTGCCCAGCGAGGTGAACCTGGATAACGCCGAGGCCCTGCGGGGTGCAGTTTGGGGACAGGGCTTTCCCGCCCCCTGTTTTCATGGCCTTTTCCGGGTGCAAACCCAGCGCCTGGTGGGTGCAAAACACCTCAAGCTGCGGTTGGCGGGCCCAGGCTTTGATGCCGAAGCCATCCTGTTCAACCAGGAAACGCCTCTACCGGAGCGGATCCAGGCGGTCTACCGTCTGGACGTGAACGAATGGAACAACACACGCAGCCTGCAACTCACACTGAGCCACTGGAGCCCGGTCACTGAAGGGGCCGGGCTGCCTTGAAAAGCCGGAAAAAATTGGCCGTGGACGCGGCCGCCACCTCTTCCAGGGCAATCCCCCGCAGCGTGGCGATCTCCTCGGCCACGTGGCGCACGTAGGCAGGTTCATTGCGCTTGCCCCGGTGAGGAACCGGCGCAAGGTATGGGGCATCGGTTTCGATGAGCAGCCGATCCAGGGGCACCTGGCGGGCCACCTCCTTCAGGTCCCGGGCATTCTTGAAGGTGACGATGCCGGAAAATGAGATATAAAAGCCCTGTTCCAGGGCCGCGTCCGCCACCGCCTGGCTCTCGGTGAAGCAATGCATCACCCCCCCCGCCTCGCCGGCCCCCTCCTCCGCCATGATGGCCAGGGTGTCCACCGCCGCGTTGCGGGTATGAATCACCAGGGGCTTGCCCGCCTGGCGGGCGGCCCGGATGTGGGTGCGAAAACGCAGGCGTTGCCAGTCCACGTCCTCCCGGGCCATGCGGTAGTAATCCAGGCCCGTCTCGCCGATGGCCACCACCCTGGGGTGGGCTGCCAGGGCCACCAGTTCTGCGACATCCGGTTCCCGGCCGTCATCGTGGTCGGGATGCACCCCTACGGAAGCGAATACGTTTTCATGGGCCTCCGCCACCGCCAGTACCCGGGGAAAGTTCTCCAGATTCACCGAAATGCACAGGGCATGGCTCACTGCGGCCTCCCGCATGTGCTCCAGCAAGGGCGCCACGCCCTCGGCAAAATCAGGGAAATCGATATGGCAGTGGGAATCGATGAACATAGGGTGCTGCGACTGGCGAACGACTGGCAACTGGCTTACATCGTATGGGTCTGACGCGTGGACTTCATGGCATTGCCCAGGATGCCTTCGATCTTGCCCCGCACGCTGGCGGAGTTGTCGTTGTTGTCGAACTGCACGCCGATGCCCTGCTGGCGGTTGCCCTGGGAACCCGCCGGCGTGATCCATACCACCTTGCCGGAAATGGGCATCTTGGTGGTGTCTTCCATGAGGGTGATGAGCATGTAGACCTGATCCCCCATCTGGTACGGGCGGTTGGTGGGAATGAACAGGCCCCCATGTTTCAGGAACGGCATGTAGGCGGCAAACAGGGCGGAACGCTCCTTGATGGCCAGGGACAACATGCCGGCCCGGCCCGTTGCCTGCTTCAGATCCTCACTCATGCACGGCCCCCTGTGAGCTGGAGATAACGAACGAGCCAGGATTCTATCAACAACTGGCTGTTCAACGGATGGCGCAGCCAGCGCCCCGCTTCCAGCAGTTCCCTGTGGAAATGCAGCAGGGCGGCCAGATCCAGCTTCTCGGCAAGGCCCGCCGTCTGCCGGCTGCGGAGAACGAAATAGCGGGGCTGCCCGGCCAGGCGCTGGTTCATCAGGTCCAGCACCCAGCGCAACAGCCAGCCCCAGACCCTGTCGTGGTTGCCTTTGAGTCCCTGGGCCAGGCTGCACGCGTCCAGGGCCGGGCCGGAGGCCAGTTGATCCAGGAATTCGTCCCGCAGGCTGATGTGTTCATCCTCCCCATAGGCCATGGCCACCAGGGGGGCACCGCCGGCTTCGGCAAGCAGGGGGGCAGCGTTTGCCAGGCCCGCCGACTCCAGCCATGCCAGGGCTTCGGCCGTGCCGGGCAGTCCCACATGAATCTTGCGGCAGCGGGACAGGACCGTGGGCAGCAGACGCCCGATCCGATGGGTGACCAGGATGAGCAAGACCCCTGCCGGCGGTTCTTCCAGGGTTTTCAGCAGGGCATTGGCGGCTTCGCCGTTCATGGCCTCCGCCGGCTCTATGATGGCCACCCGCCAGCCGCCCCGGTGGGTGCTCAATTGGGTAAAACGGGTCAGGGTCCGTACGCTATCCACTTTGATGATGGGCAGGGCTCGTTTGACCACCTTGCCGCTTTCCGCGCCCGTGGCTGGCTCATCCCCAGCACTCTCGGCCTCCGCCTCGCCAGGTTGTAGTAGACGGAAATCCGGGTGGTTGCCCTGTTCGAACCAGTTGCAGGCATCGCACACACCGCAAGCCTGGCCCTGGGGTCCGGGCTGCTCGCACAGCAAGCCCTGGGCCAGGGCCCGGGACAGTTCCAGCTTGCCCACGCCGGCGGGACCATGCAGCAGCAGGGCATGGGGCAAGCGGCTCCGGTCCGCCATGAGGCGGGTGAAATGGGCCTGGTTCCAGGGATGCATCAAGCCAGGGTATCCAGTTCCACCTGCAGGGCCCGACGGACTTCCTCCAGAGGCAGACTGCTGTCTATGACGCGGATCCGCCGGGGATGGGCCCGGGCCCTGTCCAGATAGGCTGCCCGCACCCGGGCATGGAAATCGGCCCGCTCCCGTTCGAACCGGTCCGGTTCCCGGGCCTGGGCCAGCCGGGCGGCCGCCACCTCCGTGGGCACGTCGAACAGAAAGGTCAGATGGGGCTGCAAACCGTCCTGTACCCAGGACTCCAGCACTTCCAGCCGGGCTGTATCCAGGCCCCGGCCGCCGCACTGGTAGGCAAAGCTGGCATCGGTGAAACGGTCGGAAATGACCACCTCGCCCGCCGCCAGGCCCGGGCGGATAACCTGCTCGATGTGCTCCCGACGGGCAGCGAACATCACCAGGGCTTCGGTTTCCGGGTGCATGGCTTCGTGCAACACCAACTCCCGCAGGCGTTCGCCCACGGGGGTGCCCCCCGGTTCCCGGGTCAGCCGCACCTGCCGGCCCCGGCCGGTGAACCAGTCCGCCAGCCAGGCCAGGTGGCTGCTCTTGCCAGCACCATCCACGCCTTCCAGGGTGATGAACAGGCCGGACATCACAAGGTACCGATCTCTGCGTGCGCCATGGGGACCCTAATTCCTTTTCTGGTAGCGGTAGACTGCCCGATTATGCTCGTCCAGGTTGCTGGAAAACACATGTCGACCATTGCCCATGGCCACGAAATACAGGGCCCGGCTGGGAGCCGGATTCAGGGCCGCCTCGATGGCCGCCCGCCCGGGCAGGGCGATGGGTGTAGGAGGCAGGCCGGCCCGGGTATAGGTGTTGTAGGGCGTGTCCGTTTCCAGGTCCACCCGCCGCAGGTTGCCGTCGAACCGACTGCCCAGGCCGTAGATGACCGTGGGATCGGTTTGCAGGCGCATGCCGATGCGCAGGCGGTTGATGAACACGGCGGCGATCATCGGCCGCTCATCTGGAGCCCCGGTTTCCTTTTCAATGATGGAGGCCATGGTCAGCACCTCTTCGGGGGATTTATAGGGCAGCCCCGGGGCCCGCTGGGTCCAGTTCTCCTCCAGGGCTGCCCGCATGGCTTCATGGGCGCGCTTGTACAGGGCCAGATCGGAACTGCCGTGGTCATAGAAATAGGTATCCGGGAAGAACCAGCCTTCCGGATGACTCACAGTGGCACCGATGGCGGCCAGCAATTCGGCATCGGTCATGCCGGCGCTGTCGTGGCGCAGGTCTTCCCGGGCATCCAGGGCCTGGCGTAACTCCCGGAAACTCCAGCCTTCGATGAAGGTGACTTTGCCCAGCAACGTCTCCCCCTGGGTGATCTTGCGCAACAACTCCAGGGGCGTGGGGGCTTCCATCAGGCCATAGCTGCCCGCCTTGATGGCTTCTGCCTGACCCTTGGCCCGGGCCAGCAGGACAAACAGGGCAGGGTGATCCAGCACCCCGGCCCGGGCCATGTCCGCCGCCGCCGTCCTGATGCTGCTGCCCTTGGTAATGGAAAAAGACAGGGGATAGCCCGCGCCTGTATCCATAGGTGTGGCTGCGTACCAGGCAAGGCCCCCCGCCCCGCCCAGAAAAACGAGGAATGCCAGGGTAAGGAGTAATCGCAGTCTACGCATTGAGCAGTTTCCAGAGGCGGTGGCTGGCCACCGGCTCGGGCCATGCTCGGTCCCCAAGGCGGGCCAGATGCCAGAGCACGAACACGCTGTTGGTGAACATCACTTCCTCGGCCTCCAGCAGGGCAGGCAGGTCCAGCCTGGTCTCCTCCACCCGGTATCCGGCCTTCGGCGCCAAGGCCATGAGCCGGGCCCGGGTCACGCCTGCCACACCACAATGATCCAGGGCAGGTGTCAGCAGGGTATCACCCCGGCGCAGGAACAGATTGCTCATGACGCCGGACACCAGATTGCCCGCCTGGTCCAGGAGTATGCCTTCCTGAATGTGGGAGGCATTCCACTCCCGGCGGGCCATCACGTTCTCCAGCCTGTTTAGATGTTTGATGCCCGCCAGGGCAGGCTGATGACTCAGACGCAAATCGCAGAGCCGGGCCTCTATGCTGGCCGGTCCGTCCGCCAGGGGCGGTGCCGCCCATACTGAAATGATGCGCGTGGGGTCGGACAGGCCCACTGCCCGGTAACCCCGGTGACCTGTTCCCCGGGTCACCGTGAGGCGAGCTACGCCGTCCTTGGGCAGGTCCAGGCAGCCCAGGTCCGCGAGCCAGAGGCATTCTGGCGGCACGTCTATGCCAAGCCTGGCCCCATCTGCCACCAGGGCGGCCCATTGCTCGGTCCACCAGCGGGGCGCACCCTGCCGTATGCGCAGGGTACGGAATACGCCGTCTCCATAGGTAAGGCCCCTGTCCAGCACTGCCAGCCGGGATTCCGGCCGGCCGTTGACCAGATGCTGGCTGTGGGGCTCCGGGCCAGACCCCACGGCCTCAGATCTTGCGGAAGATCAGGCTGCCGTTGGTGCCGCCGAAACCGAAGTTGTTCTTCAGGGCGTATTCGATCTTCATGGGCCGGGCCTGGTTAGCGCAGTAGTCCAAGTCACACTCCGGGTCCTGCTCGAAGATGTTGATGGTTGGCGGCGAGATCTGGTGATGCACGGCCAGAGAGGTGAAAACAGACTCCAGCCCACCCGCCCCACCCAGCAGGTGTCCGGTCATGGACTTGGTGGAGTTCACCACCAACTTGCGGGCGGCGTCGCCAAAGGCCAGTTTGATGGCCTCGGTTTCGTTCTTGTCCCCCAGGGGGGTGGAAGTGCCGTGGGCGTTGATGTAATCCACCTGGTCCGGATTGATGCCCGCATCCTTCATGGCGTTCAACATGGAACGCCGGGGGCCGTCTGTGTCCGGCGCGGTCATGTGGTAAGCGTCACCGCTCATGCCGAAGCCGGCCAGTTCGGCATAGATGCGCGCGCCCCGGGCCTTGGCATGCTCGTACTCCTCCAGCACCAGCACGCCAGCGCCCTCCCCCAGCACGAAGCCGTCCCGGCCCATGTCCCAGGGACGGCTGGCAGTGGCAGGATCGTCGTTGCGTGTGGACAGGGCCTTGGCGGCGGAGAAACCCCCCACTGCCAGGGGGCAGACCGTGGATTCGGCACCGCCACAGACCATCACGTCCGCATCGCCGTAGGCGATGGTGCGGGCAGACATGCCTATGGCATGCAAACCGGTGGTGCAAGCAGTAACCACGGCCAGGTTGGGCCCCTTCAAGCCGAACATGATGGACAGGTTGCCCGAGATCATGTTGATGATGGTGCCCGGGATGAAGAAGGGGGAAATCTTGCGGGGGCCGCCAGACTCGATGTAGGTGGTATGGGTGTCCTCAATCATGGGCAGGCCACCGATGCCGGAACCGATATTCACGCCAATACGTTCCCGGTTTGCATCGGTCACTTCCAGTCCCGAGTCCCGCACCGCCTGGATGCCTGCCGCCAGGCCGTAATGGATGAACACATCCATGCGCCGTGCTTCCTTGGCGGACAGGTATTGGGCAACGTCGAAGTCCTTCACTTCGCCGGCCACCTGGGAGGCAAAATTGGAAGGATCGAAACGGGATATCCGGGTGATGCCGGATTTGCCCGCCAGGAGGTTGGCCCAGGCTGCATCCAGGGTGTTGCCCACGGGGGACACGACGCCCAGGCCGGTTATCACGACTCTACGCTTGGACATGAGGGCTTACCTCAGCTGAATTGTCTCGGAATTTACCTGGATCAGGCCCGGTCAGGCCAGGGGCAGCAAGGAATGCACAATGCCGGATTCCCGAGCCTGAAAAATACAACGGCGCCAGCCGGGTGTGATCACACCCTGAAAGGCGCCGCAGAAGACCTTACTGCTTGTGAGCGTTGACGTAATCAACAGCCTGCTGAACGGTCGTGATCTTCTCAGCCTCTTCGTCGGGAATCTCGCACTCGAATTCCTCTTCCAGGGCCATCACCAGTTCCACCGTGTCCAGAGAATCCGCGCCCAGGTCGTCCACGAAAGAAGACTCCAGCTTGACGTCGGCTTCATTGGCGCCCAGCTGTTCGGCAACGATCTTTTTGACACGCGCTTCGATATCGCTCATTTGCTACTACTCCCAAAGGGTGAGGGGAAAAAAAGCGGGGGGATTCTACCAAAAAAAGGGCCCCGGCGGGACCTGTCTCCCCGCGTGCAGAAATTCAATCCATGTACATGCCGCCGTTCACGTGCAAAGTGCTGCCCGTGACATAGCCTGCACCGTCCGACGCCAGGAATACCACGGCACTGGCAATATCCTCCGCACTTCCCAGTTTGCCCAGGGGAATGCGCTCGAGCAACTTTGCCCGTGCCGCCTCGGGTAAGGCCCGCGTCATGTCGGTGTCGATAAAGCCCGGCGCCACACAGTTGACGGTAATACCCCGGCTACCCACTTCCTGGGCCAGGGACTTGGAAAAGCCGATCATGCCGGCCTTGGCCGCTGCGTAATTGGTCTGACCGGCGTTGCCAGATGCACCCACCACGGAGGCGATGCTGACGATGCGACCGAAACGGGCCTTCATCATGGGTCGCAGCACCGCCTTGGACAGACGGAACACGGAGGTCAGGTTGGTATCCAGGATGTCGCCCCACTCGTCGTCCTTCATGCGCATGAGCAGGTTGTCCCGGGTAATGCCGGCATTGTTGACCAGGATGTCGATACGTCCATGCCGGACCAGGATTGCCTCGATGGCTGCCTCCACTTGGGTACCATCGGTCACGTTCAGCATCATGCCCTCACCCTTCAACCCGGCTGCGGCCAGATCCTGGGAGATGGCTGCAGCACCGGATTCGCTGGTGGCGGTACCGACCACAGTGGCACCCGCCCGGCCCAGAGCATGCAAAATTGCCTTGCCGATCCCTCGGCTGGCCCCGGTCACCAGGGCTACACGTCCTTCCATCCTCGTTCTCCTTGCTGTTCTTCAGGTCCGGCTCTTGGCCAGCACATCCGCCAGGCTGGCGGCATCTACCATCGCCAGGGTGGGCACATTATCCAGAATGCGCTTGTTTAAACCAGTCAGCACCTTGCCGGGACCGCACTCGGCCATCAGGGACACACCTTGGGCCCCCAGGGCCTTGACCGTTTCCACCCAGCGCACGGGCATGTAGAGCTGGCGCGCCAGGGCATCACGAATGGCGGCCGGGTCGGCGTGGGACACCACGTCCGCATTGTGCAGCACGGGCACCACCGGGGTCCTTATCTCGATATCCACCAGGGCGGCCGCCAGTTTATCCGCCGCAGGGCGCATCAGGGCGCAGTGGGAAGGCACGGACACAGGCAGGGGCAGGGCCCGCTTGGCACCCCTTTCCTTGGCCAGGGCACAACCCCGGTCCACCGCCGCCTTGTTGCCAGCGATCACCACCTGGCCGGGAGAATTGAAGTTGACCGCTTCCAGCACCTCGCCCTGGGCGGCCTCGGCACACAGGGCCCGCACGGCTTCATCCTCCAGCCCCAGCACCGCAGCCATGGCCCCTACGCCTTCGGGCACGGCGGACTGCATGGCCTCGGCCCGCAAACGGACCAGACGCACCGCATCGGCAAAATCCAGGGCACCTGCACAGGTCAGGGCGGTGTATTCCCCCAGGCTATGGCCTGCCATCAGGGCCGGCTGGGCGCCCCCTGTCTGCTGCCAAAGGCGCCAGACGGCCACACCCGCCGCCAGCATGGCCGGCTGGGTATTCACCGTCTGGTTCAAGACATCGGCGGGGCCTTCGGCCACCATGTTCCAGAGGTCCAGCCCCAGGGCATCCGAGGCCTCACGGAAAGTATCCCGAACGCCTTCGCCGTAGGCTGACATCATGCCGACGGACTGGGAGCCCTGGCCGGGAAAAACAAATGCAAACTTCATCGTTTGCTCCATGAGTTTTCAGTGCAGGCTAATGCCCGCATAGCGGGCGTTATGCCGAAGCTAAACACAAACGCAAATTTCATCGAGTCAACTCCGTGATGAACGCCGACAGCAGTACCCAGGGGCCACGCGATTCAGTCGTCACCCCGAATCTGATGCCCGGCTAGAATTTCAACAGCACCGAACCCCAGGTGAAACCGCCGCCAAAGGCTTCCATGAGCACGGTTTCACCGGGCTTGATCTTGCCCTCCCGCACCCCGGTATCCAGGGCCAGGGGAATGGAGGCCGCAGACGTGTTGCCATGGCGGTCCACGGTGACGATGACCCGCTCCAGACCCATCCCCAGTTTCTTGGCCGTGGCCTGGATGATGCGGATATTGGCCTGATGGGGCACCAGCCAGTCGATGTCGGATTTCTGCAGGCCGTTGGCCTCCAGTGTCTCGTCAACAATGGCGTCCAGGGTGTTCACCGCCATCTTGAATACGGCATTGCCGGACATGCGCATATGGCAGGCTCCCTCCGTCTTGAGGGAAACGCCACCATCGACAAACAGCAGATCCTGATAGCGGCCGTCGGCATGGAGGTGGGTGGCAATGATCCCTGGCTCATCGGAGGCCTGGAGCACCACGGCACCGGCCCCGTCTCCCCAGAGTATGCAGTTGCTCCGGTCGGTCCAGTCGGTGATGCGGGACAGGGTTTCGGCCCCCACCACCAGGGCATTGCGGGCCTGGCCGGCACGGATGAAGTTGTTGGCCACGGACACCGCATAGACAAAACCGCTGCAAACCGCCTGCACGTCAAAGGCGGGGCAACCGTTGCCCACTCCCAGCTTGGCCTGGAGGATGCAGGCCGTGCTTGGGAAAATCCGGTCCGCCGTGGTGGTGGCGACGACGATGAGATCCAGATCGGCCGCCTCGATACCGGCGGCCTCCAGGGCTCGTTCGGCGGCCTTCAGGGCCAGGTCGCTGGTGAGTTCGCCTTCGGCGGCCATGTGCCGCTCCTGGATCCCCGTGCGCTCCAGGATCCAGTCGCTGGTGGTTTCCACCATTTTTTCCAGATCCGTGTTAGTCAGCACCCGGGCCGGCAGATAGCTTCCAGTGCCGATGATGCGCGCGTAGCGGACCTGGGATGGGGGCTGGCTCATTCACTCTCTCCTTCTGCATTGTTCAGGGCGTGATGGTTGCCGACCTGGTCCGCGATGCGCCGCAGAAGTCCGCCGCGTACTTCCTCGATGGCCTTGATGATGGCCTGCTCGAAGGCGAAGACATCGGCCGAGCCGTGGCTCTTGATGATGATCCCATTGAGGCCCAGTAGGCTGGCACCGTTGTAGCGGCGCGGGTCCAGCTTGTGCTTGAAGGCCTGCAGGACCGGCATGGCCAGGAGACCTCCCAAACGCGTGAACAGGTTTTTCCTGAAGGCACCCCGCAACTGCTCGGAAATGAGTTTGGCAAGGCCCTCCGTGGCTTTGAGGGCCACGTTGCCGACGAAGCCATCGCACACGACCACATCCACGGTGCCCTTGAAGATGTCATCCCCTTCCACGTTGCCATAGAAATTCAGGCCACTGCCCCGGATGAGTTCTGCGGCCTGCTTAACCACGTCATTGCCCTTGATGTCTTCCTCGCCGATGTTGAGCAGGCCGATGCTGGGCCGCTCCTTGTGCTCCATGGCACCCACCAGGGCTGCCCCCATGATGCTGAACTGGAGCAGATGCTCAGGACCACAATCCACGTTGGCCCCCAGGTCCAGCATGTAGGTCCGCTCCTTGCGGGAGGGGAGCACTGAAGCGATGGCAGGGCGGTCGATGCCGGGCAGGGTCTTCAGCACGAACCGGGAGACGGCCATGAGCGCCCCCGTATTGCCGGCGGAGACCCCCGCATCGGCCTCGCCGCGTTTCACCAGTTCTGCCGTCACGCGCATGGACGAATCCTTCTTCACCCGCAAGGCGACGCTGAGGGGGTCGTCCATGGTCACCACTTCGCTGGCGTGATGGATGCGCAGCCGGGGACCCACCTTGGCGCGATGGGCCTTCAATTCGGCCAGGATGGCGTCTTCGAGGCCCACGAGCACGACGTTGAGATCATCGTGGGTATGCAGGATGTGGAGGGCGGCCTTGACGGTGACGTGGGGGCCGTGATCTCCCCCCATGGCATCAATGGCGATGGTCAGTTCGCGCATGGATTGGCAATTCTGTAACGCGCTGCGGATAAGGAAAATGCTTCAGGCCAGCGGGCAACGCGCGCTGGCCTGAAAATATCGCATCGGGACAGACCGACCCGCCCTGGCCACACCGGGAATATCAGGGCCAGAGCGAGACGCAAGGGGCTGGATCAGCCGTTGTCAGACTTGCTGGCAACCACTTTGCGGCCCCGGTAGAAACCATTGGGGCTGATGTGATGGCGCAGATGCACCTCACCCGTGGTGGGTTCCACGGCGGTGGAGGGGTTGTTGAGGAAGTCGTGGGCGCGGTGCATGCCGCGCTTGGACGGGGATTTCTTGTTTTGCTGAACAGCCATCTCGTTCTCCTTGGGGCTTTCCGTTAAACCTTACTGCGCTTGAACCTGCCCGACCGGAACACACGCGTCGTCTGGATGACGCGGCACCAACGGCAGGCTCAACAAAATCTCATCTTCAACCAACTCGGCCACCCCTTGCTTCGGGTCTGCCACCAGGGCATCCAGCAGGGGGACATCCCGCTCCCAGCGGGCCAGTTCCGCCTCATCCCGGGCCACCGGGTATTCCCGGACCAGTTCCAGAGACTCGACATACTCGCCAAGACACCGCTGGCAAATCAACCGGACCCGGGCCTGCACTTCCAACCCGATGACCGGACGGCCTGCCTGCATGCCACCTTGCAGCCGGTATTGCACATCCGGGCAATCCGGCGACAATTGGGCCGCAAGCCTGGGCAAATCCTCGGCACCCAGCACCCCAGAGAGCTGCTCTGCGCGCCGGGCGAATTGCATGCTATCAATGGTTTGCCGTGCAGACATAAGCCGGCAATGATATGCTTTGAAGCTTGTTTTGTCAAAGAAAATGCCCTTCCAGAGCTCATTTAAGAAGGCCGGAGCGTGATCAAGAAGATACTCATCGCCAACCGAGGTGAAATTGCCGTGCGCATCGTCCGGGCCTGCCGGGAAATGGGCATCAAGTCGGTTGCCATCTATACCGACGCGGATCGCCATGCCCTCCACGTCAAGAAAGCGGACGAGTCCTACAACATCGGCTCCGACCCCGTGCTGGGTTACCTGAACGCCCACAACATCGTCAACCTGGCGGTGGCATCCGGTTGCGACGCACTGCACCCGGGTTATGGCTTCCTCTCTGAAAACCCCGTCCTGGCCGAAGTCTGCGCCCGCCGGGGCGTCAAATTCATCGGCCCCACCCCCAAGGTCATTGCCCAGATGGGGGACAAGATCGCCGCCCGCCAGGCCATGATCAAGGCAGGCATCCCCGTCACCCCCGGGTCAGACCACAACCTGGAAAATGTGGAGGAAGCCCGTTCCCTGGCCAGCAAGATCGGTTATCCGGTGATGCTGAAGGCCACCAACGGCGGCGGTGGCCGGGGCATCCGGCGTTGTGATTCCGAAGAGGAGCTTCTACGCAATTACGAAAGGGTGGTTTCCGAGGCCACCAAGGCCTTCGGCAAGCCGGAAGTCTTCGTGGAAAAGTGCGTGGTGAACCCCAAACACATCGAGGTGCAAATCATCGGCGACAGCCATGGCAACTGCATCCACCTCTACGAACGGGATTGCTCCATCCAGCGCCGCAACCAGAAGCTCATCGAGATCGCCCCCTCCCCCCAGCTCACCGAGGCCCAGCGGGAGTACATAGGCAAGCTGGCAGTGCGTGCCGCCAAGGCCGTGGGCTACGTGAATGCGGGCACGGTGGAATTCCTGCTGGATGCAGACAACCAGTTCTACTTCATGGAGATGAACACCCGCCTCCAGGTAGAGCATTGCGTCACCGAGCAGATTACCGGCATCGACATCGTCCAGGAGCAGATCCGCATCGCCGACGGCCTTCCCCTGCAATACAAGCAGGAAGATATCCGTCACCGGGGTTTCGCCATGGAATTCCGCATCAATGCGGAAGACCCCAAGAACGGCTTCCTGCCCAGTTTCGGTCGCATCACCCGCTACTACGCACCGGGGGGGCCCGGGGTGCGCATCGATGGCGCCATCTATTCCGGTTACACCATCCCCCCCTATTTCGATTCCATGTGCGCCAAGCTGAATGTCTGGGCCCTCACCTGGGAAGGGGTCATCGAGCGGGGACGCCGCTCCCTGGACGACATGGCGGTGTATGGCGTGAAAACGACCATCCCCTACTACCACGAGATACTTAAGAATCCGGAATTCCGTTCGGGCCGCTTCAACACCGGCTTCGTGGAAGCTCATCCGGAACTTCTGGACTATCCCGTCAAACATCCCCGTGAACATGTGGCAGCCGCCCTGTCGGCCGCCATTGCCGCACACCTGGGCCTGTAACCGAGAGAATTCGCCATGGCAAAAGTACACGTCACCGATCTGGTCCTGCGGGACGGCCACCAGTCCCTAATCGCCACCCGTATGCGTACCGAAGACATGCTGCCCATCTGCGGCAAGCTGGACCAGGTGGGGTTCTGGTCTCTGGAAGCCTGGGGCGGCGCCACCTTCGACGCCTGCGTGCGCTTTTTGAAGGAAGACCCCTGGGAGCGCCTGAAGAAGCTGCGCAAAGCCCTGCCCAACACCCGCATCAACATGCTGCTGCGGGGCCAGAACCTGCTGGGCTACCGACACTACGCCGACGACGTGGCCCGGGCCTTCGTGGAAAAGGCCGCCAACAACGGCGTGGACGTATTCCGGGTCTTCGACGCCATGAACGACACCCGCAACATGCGGGTCTCCATCGAAGCCGTGAAGGCGGCGGGAAAACACGCCCAGGGCGCCATTTCCTACACAGTCAGCCCGGTGCACGACATCCCCTATTTCGTGGCCATGGCCCGGGAACTTGCAAACATGGGCGTGGACTCCATCGCCATCAAGGACATGGCCGGCCTGCTCACCCCCTACGTCGCGTTCGACCTGGTGAAGGCCATCAAGGAGGCCACAAACCTGCCAGTGAACACCCACAGCCACGCCACTGCCGGCCTGTCCTCCCTGGTGCACCTGAAGGCCGTGGAAGCGGGCGTCGACATCATCGACTGCTGCAACTCCGCCTTTTCCGAGGGAGCCAGCCACGCCACCACGGAAAGCCTGGTGGCCGCCCTCCAGGGCAGCGAGTACGACACAGGCCTGTCTCTGCCCCTTTTGCAGGAGATCGCCGCCTACTTCCGGGAAATACGTAAGAAGTATTGGCAGTTCGAGATGGACACCACAGGGCAAATGGTGGACACCCGCATCCTCATTTCCCAGGTGCCCGGCGGCATGATCTCCAACCTCAATAACCAGTTGAAGGAACAGGGCGCCCTGGACCGCATCAACGACGTCATGGCAGAAATCCCCCGGGTGCGGGAAGACCTGGGCTACCCGCCTCTGGTCACCCCCACCTCCCAGATCGTCGGCACCCAGGCGGTGCTCAACGTGCTCACTGGCGGCCGCTACAAATCCGTCACCAACGAAGTGAAGAACTACCTCCTTGGCCGTTACGGCAAGGCGCCGGGAACGGTAAACGAGGAAGTCAAAAAGCTGGCGGTAGGCAACCAGGAAGTCATCACCTGCCGCCCTGCCGACCTGCTCTCAGACGAACTGGACAAGCTGCGGCTGGAAGCCGAAGGCCTGGCAAAATCCGACGAGGATGTGCTCACCTATGCCATGTTCCCGGACATCGGCCGCACCTTCCTCCAGGAACGGGCTGCCGGCTCCCTGATGCCTGAACCCCTGCTACCCCGGGACGCCAAGGAAGCCCAGGCCAGTCCGGCCATCTACGCCCCCACGGAATTCAACGTCACCCTCCATGGCGAGACCTACCACATCCGCATCAAGGGAACCGGCCAGGGGGGCGACACCCACCGCCCCTTCTACGTCCATGTGGACGGAGTGGCGGAAGAAGTGGTGCTGGAAGCCCTGGACGAGGTGGAGGTTTCCCCCGGTGCCGCCCGCAGCGTAGGCAGCAAGAAACCGGCGAATAGCGGCGGTGCCTCCAAGTCCCGCCCCCGCCCTACTCACGCCGGCTGCGTCACCACCGCCATGCCCGGCACCATTGTCGAGGTCAAGGTGAAAGCCGGCGACAAGGTGAAGGCCGGCGATGGCGTCCTGGTCATCGAAGCCATGAAAATGGAAAACGAGATTCAGGCTCCGGTAGCGGGTACCGTGATCGCCGTGCACGTGGCCAAGGGTGAAACCGTCACCCCGGACCAGGTGCTGGTAGAAATCCAGCCGGAGTGAATCAGTGAAGGGGGAAGGGTCCGCGCCTTTGGCGCTCAAGGGGGAAGGGTAAAAGCGCGCCCCCTTCACCCTTCACCCTTCACCCTTCACCCTTCACCCTTCACCCTTCACCCTTCACCCTTCACCCTTCACCCTTCACCCTTCACCCTTCACCCTTCACCCTTCACCCTTCACCCTTCACCCTTCAC
>JBFLXA010000008.1:0-146438 GCA_040757575.1 Pseudomonadota bacterium | reverse complement strand
GGCTGCGATGGGCACATCGTCCCGTGCGCGGGTTTCGGCGCAGGCTAACCGCCAAAGGCGGTTAAGGCACGAAGTGCCGGCCGAAGCCAAAACCCCGGAAGCGCATCATCGACGCCAAGTTGCAGGGCTACCTGTCATGACCACCGGGGCTGCGATGGGCACATCGTCCCGTGCGCGGGTTTCGGCGCAGGCTAACCGCCAAAGGCGGTTAAGGCACGAAGTGCCGGCCGAAGCCAAAACCCCGGAAGCGCATCATCGACGCCAAGTTGCAGGGTTACCTTTTATGACGCAATTTGCCTGCACCAGACTGTCCAATGCGTCCGGGTGACCGTTACCTACTCACTGCCATGGCGCGCAAGAAACCCCAGGAGGAACACGAGAATCACGAACGGTGGCTGGTTTCCTACGCGGATTTCATCACCCTGTTATTCGCCTTTTTCGTGGTTATGTATGCCATCTCGTCCATCAACGAGGGTAAATATCGTGTTCTCTCCGACTCCCTGGTCAGTGCTTTTCAACAGCCCCAGACCTCGGACAAGATGATCCAGATGGAAACCCGGTATCCCGAGGTCATGCAGGGTACCGGCAAACCGGTGGGCAAGGCGGCGGTTCAGCCACCGGGCCAGCAGGGGCAGACTCAGGAGGCCACCGAGTCGATGAAGAAGGTTGCGAAAAACGTGCTGGAGGCCATGCAGCCCCTCATCAAGAGTGGCCAGGTGCGGGTCACCCAGTCTCCCAAGGGCGTTACCGTGGAGATCAATGCCAGTACCCTGTTCCGGAGCGGTGATGCGGTTCTTGCCGGGCAATCAGTGGAGGCCTTGTCCGCCGTGGCCCAGGTGCTGGTGACGACGGACAATCCCATCCAGGTTGAGGGCCATACTGACAATATCCCGATCAACAGCCCCGCCTATCCGTCGAACTGGGAACTCTCATCCGCCCGGGCGGGTAGCGTGGTGCGCCTGTTCACTGAGATGGGCGTGCCGGCGGGGCGTATGGTGGCCATCGGCTACGCTGACAACCGGCCCGTGGATACCAACGCTACGCCGGAAGGTCGCACCCGCAACCGGCGGGTGAACGTGCTGATCCTGAACGAGGTGGAGGGGCCGGTGCGCGAGATCGCATTGACCGAACCGCCGCCTCCCTCTTCCACCACCCTGGTGCCACCGGCCGCCCGTTGACGACCGCTGGGGCCGTATCGGTCAGTGGGTCACGGCGGGGATTGGCGTGTCCATATGGAAGCGCAGCAGATCCATGCTGGGCGACGATTCCAGCCGTTTGTCCACCTGCATGGCCAGGGTGGTGCCGCCCTTGGGTGGACGAACCTCCACAGCCAGGTTGGGTGCGAAGCAGCCTGGCATTGCGGCCAGCATAGGCGGTTGGTGAGAGAGGGCACTGGGATGCAGCATGAGCCCGGGCCACTGACGGCCCGTGTCCTTGCGACGGATTTGTACAGCCAGGGCCTGGGGGGCCAGCAACTGGATGCCGAAAGAGACTTCCCCTTTCTTGGGCACACGGAACCAGCGGACGATGCCTATGCCCCAGGCGCCATTGCCCTGACGTACACCGGCGATGTCGCCGACGCGGATCTGCATTGGGCTGTTGGAGATGCGGCTCAGGGCCAGGCCGCCCATGCTGTCGTTCACCGTGCGGCACTTGAGCACCACGGGCGCCGGGTCGTTGTCCACGAAGCCATAGTGGATGGTTTCGTTCGCCGCCGCAGGGGAAAGCAGGCGATGCATGGCCTTGAAACCGATGCATACATCGACTTCCTTGCCCTGCTGGTGGCGCCTGCGCTGGGACTGTCGATGAATGGATGCCCCCCAGTTCAGGCGCAGGCGCTTGAGCATGGAAGTGTAGGCAGGGTCAGCCGCTGCATCGGGCAGTCCCAGGTTGGTCCGGTCTTCGGCAGTGCTCAACTGGGTGGTCAGCAGGGCTAGGTGTTTTGCCAGGGCCGTGGTGTTCAACACCAGATCCCAGCGGGGATTCATCGGATGGGCTTCCCGGGCGAGGGGCTTGGGCGTGTCGTCGGTGCTCACGTCGACAATGAACAGGCCCGCTTGTCCCTTGGTATCCTCGTCGGCGGGGAAGAGGGTTGCCAGGTTGGAGAAACGGGCGATGATGTCCTTGGCCCAGGGCAGTTCGGACTGGGGAAAATGGTAGGGATCGGCCAGGGCCATGAGCAGGGTGGCCTTGTAGATCTGTTCCAGAGACAGCATCTTGCTGCCGCCTTCGGGAATGACGTCCTTCATCCCGTTGCGCAGGGCATAGTTGTAGGTCTGGTGAAGGTCGATCCACACCCCTTCCGGAATGGGCTGGTGGGTTTCGTAGCCCACCTCGATGACCGCCTGGAGGGAGAGCAGGATACGTTGCAGGTATAGGGGCACCGGGTTGCCGCCAAACAGATGAAAACGCCGCTTCAGCCATTCCAGCAGAAGAATCTTGTAGGCCGTGGCAGTTTCCGCCAGCAGTTGCTGGGCCAGTTCCGCATGGCGTTGCTGTTTGGCGGGCAAAGGCAGGGTGACGGCGTTGTACTGCTCGTAAAGGCTGGCCACCACATCGTCCAGCACGGTACCCACCCGATCCATCAGTTTGAGCCGGGCGTCATGGGAGAGGTCAACCCTGTTCAGCTGGGAGAGATAGTCCAGCACGGCCTCAGCGGCTTCCGTGGGTGTGGAAAGCGGCAGGTTGGCCAGCCAAAGCTCAACTTGTTTGGGCTTTGTCTCCAGGTTTATATTCCGTCCCGGTTCCCGGGTCGGGAGGACATATCTGGGTTGCATGGCTGCCTGCTCCGCTCCTGCTATGGTTTTGTGCCCGGATTGTAACCACTGCCCACCGTTGCGTGTGATTTCCCTCACGACGGAAGGGAGCAGGGACGGAGGTATTTTTGCACCAACCCTGAACCGCACACGTGTATTCCTGTCTCAATCGCAACGTTGACGCCACTAACAAACAGACACACATGATGAGAATGTTGACGCTTGCCCTGGCCGCACTACTGTGGACCGGGGCCGCCCAGGCCTTCACACTGGTGGACAGCCAGGGCAAGACTCATACCCTGGGCAAGTACAAGGGCAAATGGGTGCTGGTGAATTTCTGGGCCACCTGGTGTCCCCCCTGTCTGGAAGAGATTCCCGACCTCAACGCCCTCCACGAGAACAAGAAAAACAACTTGGTGGTTCTGGGCATCGCCATGGATTACTCGGACCCGAAGACCGTGCTGGAATTCGCTGACCAGATGATGGTGAGTTACCCCGTCATCCTCGGGGACCGCAAGACGGCAGCCCAGATCGGCAAGCTGTCCGGGTTGCCCACCACCTATCTCTACAATCCCCAGGGCAAGATGGTCGCCTACAACGTGGGTGCGCTCACGCGGCAGGCGGTTGAAAGCTACATCACCAAGAAGAAATGACCCCATGCTTAGATCCATTTTACTGAGCCTGTTCCTGTCCCTTCTCTCCCTTGCCGCCAGCGCCGAGGTTCGCGATCCCCACACCCACTTCTTCATGCCCAAGCTGGGTGATTTCAAGGAAGAGCTGGAGGTGGCACGGCAGGAAGGCAAGCAGGGTGTGCTGATCATGTTCGAGATGGAAGACTGCCCTTTCTGCTCCCGTATGAAGGCTACAGTGCTCAACCAGTCGGCTGTCCAGGACTGGTACCGCAAGCACTTCCTCATCTACGCCATGGACGTGAAAGGGGATACGTCCATGACGGACTTCAAAGGCAAGGACACCACAGAGAAGGCTTTTGCCTTGGAGAACCGGGCCCGGGCCACGCCCACCTTCCTGTTCTTCGACCTGGACGGCAACGTGGCTACCCGTTTTACCGGCGCGACCCAGACAGTCGATGAATTCCTGATGCTGGGGCGATATGTGGTGGATGGGGTGTACAAGTCCACCCCTTTCAACGTTTATAAACGACAGCAGCCCGCTCGATGAGGACGGCGCTTGCCAGGGGCCTTGCAGGGGCGGCCCTGCTGGTTTTGCTTGCCTCCGCCGTCCCGGCGGCGGATCCGCCTAAGCTATCCCTGGAGTCTGTACTGGCCCTGGCGGATGCGCCCCACCCGGACATGGACCAAGCACGCGCCCGGGCTCAGGTGGCTGAAGCGGAAAGCCGCCTGGCAGCAAGCCTGGATGACTTCCGGCTGACCCTGGAAGGTACCCTGCGCACGGGGCGCAACGAGTTCTACAACGACCATTTCCACCCGGACCACCAGGCCCGGCTGCTGGCCCGCAAAAACCTGTACGACGGTGGCCTCGTGGAATTGGGTACCGGGGCAGCCAGGGCCGAGGCGGAAGCCCGCAGTCTGCAAACCCTGGATGTTCAGGCCCAGCGCCGGCTCACCCTCATGGCCCGCTACTTCGACGTCCTCCTGGCGGAAATGCAATACAACGCCGACCAGGAATTCCTGGCCGTGGCCTACGTGGACTGGGACAACAACAAGGATCGCCTCGCCCAGGGACAGATTGCTCAATGGAAACTGTCCGAACTGGAAGCCCGCTATCAGGATGCCCGTGCCAAGCGCAACGACACACTGCGCAAGCTGCGGGAAAAGCGTCTGCAACTGGCCCACGCCATGAACCGGTCCGAATCCGTGGCGGAGGAGTTGCAGGATCCTCCCCTGGCGGACAACAACCGCAAGCTGCCAGATTTCGACGTGTTGCTGCGCCATGCCATTGCCCATAACCCGGCCCTCAAAGCCCAGGATAGCCTGCTGGTGGCCACCCAGGGACGGCGCGATGCTGCCCGCAGCGCCTACCGGCCCAGCGTGGACTTCGAGGCCGAAGCCGCCTACTGGAAACGGGAATCCAGCACCCGGGACGACGTGCGCGCCGGCCTCAACTTCGTGTTGCCCCTCTGGCAGGGGGATCGGGTGGATGCCAATGTGGCCCGGGAACAGGCCCGCATCACTGAGATCATGGCCCAGCGGGACAAGGCTGTGATGCAACTGAGGGAATCCATGAAGGCTGTCTGGGAAGAAATCCAGTACCTGCTGGATGGTGAGCGGCAACGGGCCCAGGTGAACGCCCAGTATCGGGACATCGCCTTGGAAAAGGCCCGGGCCGAATACGAAATGGAACTGAAGACCAATCTGGGCACCAGCATGGCAGAAACCCAGGTGGCCCAGATCGGGCGGCGGGCAACGGAATACCGGCTGGCCCTGGCCTGGGCAAGGCTAGAAGCCCTGCTGGGAACACCCCTGGCTGATGTGAATATAAAGGAAGCCCCATGAAACCCACCCTATGGATGGCCCCCCTGGTCCTGATGGCCTGTACGCAAGTGGCGCTGGTCCATGCGGCTGAGCATGCCGCCGTGCTGGATTGGTCCGGTCGCGTCACCCTTGCCATGCCGGTCACTGGGGTGGTGGAACAGGTGCCGGCCCTGGCTGGACAGGTGCTTGAAAAAGGCGCCCTAATGGCAGCTCTGGACCCCATCCCCTTCAAGGCAGGGGTGGCGGATGCCAAGGCCGAGGTGGATCGCCTCGCCCAGGATCTGGCCGACGCTCAGCGGGACCTGGACCGGGTCAAGGAACTCTACGCCCGCACCGTTTCCTCCACCACCGAACTGGATGCGGCCCAATTGCGCTTCGACCGCTCCCAAGCTGCCCTGACCGGAGCCGAGGCCCGGCTGCAGCGGGCCCGCCATCAACTTGGCCAGTCGGAACTGCGGGCCCCGTTCAACGCCCTGGTTCTCAACCGGATGGCAGAGCCTGGCCTGGTGGCCGCCACCCCCTGCCAGCCCAACCCCCTGTTCACCGTGGTCCGGGCCGATGAAATCCTGGCCCAGGCAAGCCTGAAGTCCTCCGAAGCCGCTGGCCTGGTGCCAGGGGGCAAGGCCGAGGTACAGGTGGCCGGGCAGCGTGTCCATGGGCGCATCACAGGCGTTGTCCACCAGATGGATGGCAAATATCGCCTGGAGGTGGCAATTCCGCGCCACAAAGGCGCCATGCCGGGCCAGAGCGCCACCATCCTGCTGCCCTAGTTGCTTGTATTCATTGACATAGAAGGGGGTGCTGCGGATAATCCGCGGCTCTTTGCAGTGCGGTGATGTAGCTCAGACGGTTAGAGCGGTGGATTCATAACCCACAGGTCGGCAGTTCGATTCTGCCCATCACCACCAAGTATCAAGCATAAAGCCCAGCCCTTACGGCTGGGCTTTATGCTTTCTGGCTCAGCTTTTCGACAAAGCGATATTGAAAGCGCGGGGTGGTCGTGATGGTCGAGGCCTCCTTCGCCGCCCAAGCACCCAGCAACCGCCAAAAGCGCAGTATTCAGGTTGACTGTTTACCCCGACTGTCCAAGGGACGATATCAGCCACGGGGAGGGACGCTGGGTATGTGATGGGGCCATAAATGCCTGACCGGCTGCTATGGAGGGAAGCATGTGCAAGTGTTGCCAGCCGAATCAGACGCCCCCCAGAACCGCATGAGCGAGCGTGCATTGAATGTCGCAAGCACCGGCTTTGGGCACTGGAAAGGCACCTGTATGGTGCCTATGCCATTTTATAAACAAGAAGATGGCGCGCCCGGCGCGATTCGAACGCACGACCCCTGCCTTCGGAGGGCAGTACTCTATCCAGCTGAGCTACGGGCGCTTGGGACGCGAAGAATAGCACAGCACTTCACGCTGGTCAGTCATATGACCGTATAATCAGCAGGTTTTTGCAACTGATTCGTCTGAGAGACGCGCCATGGCTGACCATCACGAGATGACCAAAACCACGCCTAAGGAATTCCTGCTGGCCACCTTGGGTGGCTTGTTCGCCCCCGGTCTGACGATTTTCATGATCGTCATGTTGTTCCTGGGTATTCAGGGACGTATGGGCGGCGAAGATGCCGCCCCCGTCGCAGACGAAGTGGTGCAGGCCAGAATCGCTCCTGTCGGCAAGTTTGCCGCGGTGGACCCCAATGCTCCGAAAATCGAAATGACCGGCGAGCAGGTTTACAACCAGGTTTGCGCCAACTGCCACGAATCCGGCGCCCTGGGTTCTCCAAAGTTCAAGAGCGCCGGGGACTGGGCCTCCCGGATTTCCCAAGGCTACGAAACCCTGCTGGGACACGCCCTGTCCGGCATCCGTTCCATGCCCGCCCGGGGCGGTGAGCCCGATCTCTCTGATCTGGAAGTTGCCCGTGGCATGGTGCACATGACCAACGCGGCCGGCGCTAAATTTGAAGCGGCCCTGCGCAAGGACAAGGTGCCCACCGCTGCCGAGCTTGCCCGGGGCAAGGTGGTGTATGCCGCCGACTGTGCCTATTGCCACGATACCGGTCTGACCGGCGCGCAGAAATTGAATGACACCAAGGCCTGGGGCGAATTGCTGAAGAAGAGCCGGGACGTGCTCTACGGCAATGCCATCCAGGGCACCTTTGGCGGCCCCGCCAAAGGCGGCAATGCCAAGCTGAGCGATGAAGACACCAAGCTGGCGGTGGATTACATGATCGACCAGGCCCGGGTGGCCATGGCTGCTGCCAAGAAGTAAGCCGGGGTTGTGCCCATGACGCCGCCTGGGGGCGGCGTTTTTATTTGGGGCTGCCCAGCATGGCCTTGAGGGCGGACAGGCGCCGCTGGCCTTCCGCTTTGGCGGCGTTGGGGTCGGCGGCCGGGGCACCGGCCCGCTTCACGTCACTGCCGTCCATCTCCGCCAGGAAGCGGGAAGGCTCGCAACTCACGTTCTCGCCTCCCTTCTTGCGTTTGGCGCAATGGCTGATAACCAGGCCCCGCCGGGCCCGGGTGATGCCCACGTACATGAGGCGGCGTTCTTCTTCCAGCCGGGGGCCTTCCAGGCATTCCCGGTGGGGGAGGATTTCCTCTTCCACGCCGATGAGGAATACGTGGGGGTATTCTAGGCCTTTTGCCGCGTGGAGCGTGGATAGGCGTACGGCGTCCACCTCCTGGTCACTACGGCCTTCCAGCAGGTTCATGAGGCTGACGGTCTGGGTCAGTTCGTTAAGGGTTTTCTCGTCTTCTTCCCCCTTCTTGGTCAGCCAGTCCACGAAGTCCCGCACGTTTTCCCACTTGATCCTGGCGGCCCGGTCGTCCTCGTTGTTGTACAGCCATTCCTCGTAGTGAATCGCGGCCAGCAGCTCTTCCAGCAGGCGGCCGGCGGGTTCCTTGTCGGCCCGGAATGCCAGGCGGTTGATGAAGTCGCAGAACTCGACCAGGGGCTCCAGTTGCCGGGCGGGCATCTGGGTCTGGAAGCCTTCTTCAAAAGCAGCCTCGAACAGGCTGACCTGGCGCTTTCCAGCGTGCTCCCCCAGTTTTTCCAGGGTGCCGGCGCCGATACCCCGCCGGGGGGTAGTGGCGGCGCGGATGAAGGCCGGGTCGTCGTCCTGGTTGGCAATGAGGCGCAGATAGGCGGTGAGATCCTTGATTTCCGCCCGGTCGAAGAAAGACTGGCCGCCGGAGAGTTGATAGGGAATCTTGTGTTCCCGCAGGGCTTCTTCCACCAGTCGGGCCTGGTGGTTGCCCCGGTAGAGCACTGCATAGTCGGAAAAATGGGTACGGTGTTCGAACTTGTGGGCCGAGATGCGCAGGGCCACGGATTCGGCTTCGTGGCGGTCGTCCCGGCATTGGACGATCTCGATGTGGTCGCCCAGGCCCAGTTCGCTCCACAGGTTTTTCTCGTGAAGGCGGGGGTTGTTGCGGATGACGCTGTTGGCCGCCTTGAGGATGCGCTGGCTGGAACGGTAGTTCTGGGTGAGGGGGATGATCTTCAGCCGGGGCCAGTCCTGGCCAAGGCGGCGCAGGTTTTCCACATCCGCCCCCCGCCAGGCGTAGATGGCCTGGTCGTCGTCGCCCACGGCTGTGAAGCGGCCCATGGGGCCTGCCAACAGCTTCATGAGTTCGTACTGGGCGCCGTTGGTGTCCTGGTATTCGTCCACTAGCAGGTAACGCAGGCGCCCCTGCCAGGTGCTCAGCGCGTCCGGGTGCTGGTGAAACAGTTCCACTGGCAGGCGGATGAGATCGTCGAAATCCATGGCCTGGTAGGCCCGCAGGGTGTCCTGGTAGGCCTGGTAGGCCACCGCCACCTGGCGCTGGGCCTCGTCCTCCACCACGGCCAGGGCTTCGGCGGGGTTCAGCAGAGCGTTTTTCCAGTTGGAAATGATGGACGCCGCCTGGCGCAGGCTGGATTTGTCCGGGTTTTTCAGAATCTCGGAAAGAATGCCGTTGGCGTCGGCCGCGTCCAGGATGGAAAAGCGGGGCTTGTAGCCCAGACGCCTGGCCTCTGCCCGTAGGATGTGCAGGCCCAGGGAATGGAAGGTGGAGACCGTCAGGCCGTGCCCCGCCTTGCCCGGCAGCAGTTCACCCACCCGTTCCCGCATTTCCCGGGCCGCCTTGTTGGTGAAAGTGATGGCGGCGATATGCCGGGCCTCGATGTCGCAACTGTTCACCAGATAGGCGATCTTGCGGGTGATGACCCGGGTCTTGCCCGAACCGGCCCCGGCCAGCACCAGCAGGGGGCCGTCGAGATATTTGACAGCCTCCCGCTGCTGCGGATTGAGGTCATTGAGGTTGTCGTGGCTCATGGACGGGAGGCAGGGAGGGGAAGAGGGGAGAAAGGGGGCGCGAAATGAAAACGGCCCGCACGAGGCGGGCCGCTTCGGCGGAATAAAGGCTTAGTGCAGGCCGGAGATGTACTCGGCCACGGCCTTCATTTCCTGGTCGGTCATCTTGCGGGCGATGACCTGCATCATCTTGCCGCCGTCATTGGCCCGGTCGCCGCTGCGGAAGTTCTTCAGTTGGGACAGCACGTACTTGCTGTGCTGGTTGGCCAGACGGGGGAACTGGACTGGAATGCCAGCGCCGGCAGGGCCGTGGCAGGCGGAGCAGGCGGGGACGCCGCTGCCCTGGTTGCCGCCCATGAAGAGTTTCCTGCCTTCGGCAGCCAGTTCGGCATCCTTGGCCTGCCGGGTCTTGGGGGGCTGGGCGCTGTAGTGGGCGGCCAGGTTCAGGATGTCGTCATCGGACAACTTGGCTGCGTTGGGAGCCATGGTGGCGTTGCGGCGGGCACCGGAGCGGAACTCGGTGAGCTGCTTGGCGATGTACTCGGGGTGCTGGCCGGCCAGGGAGGGGTAGATGGGGTTGGTGCTGTTGCCGTCGGCGCTGTGGCATGCGGCGCAAACGCCGTCGACGATCTTCTGGGCTTTGGCGGCATCGCCCTTGGCGAAAGCGGGAGAGGCAAAGCCTACGGCAGAGATCAGCAGGCCTGTGAGCAGCGCGAGGGCTTTCATGAAACGCTCCTATATATCCAGAATGACAGCAAGGGAAAATCGCGGCATTGTAACGGCCTGATCCTTTGAGTGCCAGCCGTGCTAAACGCCGTTTTTCATATCTCCGTCGCCCACCCCCGGGATTTGCCCCAGGACAGCCTGGCTGAAGTGGCCTTCGCCGGCCGCTCGAACGCCGGCAAATCCAGCGCCATCAACACCTTGTGCAACCACAAGCGCCTGGCATTCGTCAGTAAATTACCCGGGCGTACCCAGCTGCTGAACTTTTTTCGTATCGCCGAAGGGCGTTTCCTGGTGGACCTGCCCGGCTACGGGTTCGCCAAGGCCCCCAAGGAACAGCAGATGCAATGGCAGGGGCTCATCGGCGGCTATCTGGCCCATAGTGCCCACCTGAAGGGCCTGGTGCTGATCATGGACATTCGCCATCCCCTCACCGAGCTGGACTGGTCCCTGCTGGAGTGGTTCCGGCAGATGCAAAAGCCGGTTCATGTGCTTCTTTCCAAGAGTGACAAACTGTCCCGGGGGCCGGCCCAGCAGACCCTGGCCCAGGTGCGCAAGGCCTTGCAGGATGCGGGGCTGGAGGCCACGGTGCAGCTTTTCTCCAGTCTGAAAAAGGTCGGCGTGGAAGAGGCGGAGGCGGTGATGCGCAAGTGGCTGGACGTACCCAAAAAAAACCCGGCTGAAGGGAAGGCAGCCGGGTAGAAGTGGCCTTAACCTTGCGTTAAGGCGCCCGCTCAGGGAGAAAAGCGGGAGACGAAAGGAAGCAACTCGTCTACAAAATTGACCGGGGGCCAGGGGGAATGGTTCCCTGTAATCGCCGGGTTCGGCCTGGTATTTCTGTTCCGGTAATTGGAGTGATGCGTGATGTTTGATTTGTCCCGGTTTCCCAATAAGCGCATGCGCCGCATGCGCCGCGATGACTTTTCCCGCCGCCTGATGCGTGAGACGGCGCTGACCGCCGCGGACCTGATCCTGCCGGTGTTCGTGCTGGACGGCGAAAACCGGGTGGAGGACGTGGCCTCCATGCCGGGGGTGCAGCGCATGAGTCTGGACCGGCTCTTCGGGGTGGCGGAAGACTGCCTGAGATTCGGCGTGCCGGCCCTGGCCCTGTTCCCCGTTGTGGACGCCAGCCTGAAAAGCCTGGATGCCGCCGAGGCCTACAACCCGGCCGGCCTGGTGCCCCGGGCGGTGCAGGCCCTGAAGGCCCGTTTCCCGGAATTGGGCATCATCACCGACATCGCCCTGGACCCCTACACCAGCCACGGCCAGGACGGACTCATCGACCCCAACGACCCCCGGGGCTACGTGCTCAATGACGAGACCATCGCCGTGCTCACCCGCCAGGCGGAAACCCACGCCGCCGCCGGGGCCGACGTTGTGGCCCCCTCCGACATGATGGACGGCCGCATCCATGCCGTGCGGGAAACCCTGGACGCCGCAGGCTTCATCCACACCCGCATCCTGGCCTATTCTGCCAAGTATGCCTCCAGCTTCTACGGCCCCTTCCGGGACGCGGTGGGCTCCGCCGGCAACCTGGGCAAGGGCAACAAGTACACCTACCAGATGGACCCGGCCAACACCGATGAAGCCTTGTGGGAAGTGGGCCTGGACCTCCAGGAAGGCGCCGACATGGTGATGATCAAGCCCGGCATGCCCTATCTGGACATCGTGCGCCGGGTGAAGGAGACCTACAAGGCCCCCACCTACGTCTACCAGGTGAGCGGCGAGTACGCCATGCTCAAGGCCGCCGGCCAGAACGGCTGGATCGACGAGCGGGCCTGCGTGCTGGAAAGCCTGCTGGGCTTCAAGCGTGCCGGCGCGGACGGGGTGCTGAGCTACTTCTCTCTGGACGTGGCGAAGTGGCTCGCCGAGGGGAAGTAAAGCCTAGGTATACCGGGCCCGGCGCTCCCGCTCCACGCGGATGATGTAACGCTGGATTTCCGTTTCCACGCTGGGGGGCAGGTCCATGAACTGGCAGCCGGCCCGGTGGGTAAGGCGGCCGTTCTTCAGTTCCACGTCGAAGGTGGTGCACACGTTCAAGCTCACGGCGAAGGTGCCGGAGCCCGGCAGCTCGATGCGACAACCATGGTAGGTCTCACCGGTCTTCAGCAGGTTGATGCCCTCATAGGCCAGGATGCCCACTCCGCCGATGCTGATGTCCACAACAATGGCTTCCAGGAAGGACGCGCCGGTGTTGATGAGACATTTCACCGGGTTGATGACCGAGGTGGCCAGTCGATAGGCGTCCCTGCGTTGCAGGCGCAACAGGTCTTTGGGCACGGCGACCTGGAATAGTGCTTCTTTCTCACGGGTGATCGGCGTGATGCCCGCGCAACTGAACTGGATCGGTACCTGGTCTTGGGTGGTGGCACAGATGATCTGACCAGCTGCGGTGAGTTTGTTGTTGAACGCCCGGTCCACGCCCTGTTCCAGGGTCATGGTGCCGCTGTGCGTGTCCAGCCCGACGATGGAGGACAGGATGAAATCCTGCCCATGGTCCGTGTAGAGGGAGACGATGGACTTGGATTCCATCGTCTCCCGCAGGATGCGCTCTATGGTGTGGGGATGGGTGACCCGGTAGCGTTCGCTGTCCTCGGGGGTGAGTAGAGGATGTTTCATGGCGTCATGGCAGGGGGGAACTCACGCCTCCACCGGCTGCGCAGAGCCACGGCTTTTTTGAAACCAGGTGAGCAATTCCGGGTTGTGCTTGCCGAGGTCCTGTTCGATCCGGCTAAGTGTGCCCAGATAGAGCGACACGGGCCCGTAGTAATCCACTGGCTCGCTGATGCGGTCGAATGTGAAGTGGTAACGGCGCAGCATGCGTTCCAGGGGGCGCTCCATGCTGGCGTACCAGTATTCGATGCCATGTTCCTTGCTGTAGCGGTACATCTTGCGGAACAGGCCAAACAGGATGCGGGGAGAAGTGGTGTGGTGGGCCACGGGGGAAACCCGGGTGTATTCATGGGCGCTGGTGGTGGGCTTGCCTTTGAACAAGCGGGACAGGGTGGAGGTGAAACTCAGCACGTCCTTCTCGGGTTGTTCCCGGGCCTCTGGGGGGATGATCAGACGCGAGATTTCTGCAGAAACCCCTTTGGGCGGCAAAGTGACTCCGGGCAAGGGCGTACAGAAATCCATGAAGGGAAATGCCTGTTCCCCGGTGGGAATGACCAACCGCACCGTTCCCACCAGATCCCGGTGCTGGTTGTAGGCCGCGAAGTGCACGGAATAATCGTCAAAGAGATCGTATTCCTTGCCATCCGGGTATTTCCGGGCATCCAGGAAGCCTTTTTCCTTGCAGTAGACGGCGTAGCGCAGGCTGTGAATATCGTCCATCAGCCTGATTCTACAGACAAGTTTTGCCAGAATTGATGGCAATTTTACAAAGCCATCGCCAAGGACGGTAAACGCACGCAATGGCTGATTGGTAAGCGTGCGTGAACGTCGGAAATCTTTACAGCGGGGCTTTGTGTGCCGGCCTGGCATGCGGAGGTATAAAAAAATAACCATAAAAAACAACAACTTGTAACGTTTTAAAAAAACTGGCACGGCTTCTGCTTATAGGACTGCGTGCAGTTTTGTGGTTCCGATCAATAAATTTTTAGGAGTCAGAAATGACCAAGTTCAACAAGCTCTCCCTGGCCCTGGCGATGACTGCTGCTGTAGTGAGCGCCCCCGCCTCCGCCATCACCTTCTCCGCTGGTGACTTCAAGTTCAACTTCGACAACTACGATGCCGGCACCACTGGCTATCCCGTGGGTTCCCCCGCTTGCGCCAGCGCTGCTGCCTGTGACGCTGCTGCCATTTCCCACGCCGCTGGTGCAGTGGGCTCCGAGGACACCTGGGGCGTCTTCTCCATCCAGTCCATCACCAAGATTTCTGACAACAGCAGTGTCTACGTGAAAGGCCAGGGCGGTCAGTTCCTGACCGGCATGTTCGGTGGTCTGGTTGACGAAGAAGTGTATGTCACTCCGGCTGGTTTCGGTGTGAATACTGTGATCGCTGGCTCCAACGGCGGCTGGATGAAGCTGTTCTCCAACGCTTCTGATTACAACGCCAACCAGGGCCCTGCCGGCCGTACTGGCACCTATGACTACAACGGCATCACCGGCGGCACCTTGCTGCTGGACGCTGTTTTTGCTGGTTCTGCCATTAATGGCGCACCTGTTAGCTATGTGTCTACTTATAACGATGGTTCCCTGCAAGGGGCTGGTTCCGGTTACTTGGACGTGGTGGGTGGTGACTGGGCCTGGATGCTGGACACCGACAGCCTGTTCGACACCGCTGGCAACACCCGTGACCTGTTCCTGGACGTGACCTTCAACGACGCCAACGGCCAGGCTTCCGCCCTGGGTTGGTCCGTGACCTCCGCCGGTCAGGTGAAGGGCTATGTGCAGGTTCCGGAACCCGCTTCCCTGGCCCTGCTGGGTCTGGGCCTGCTGGGTCTGGCTGCCGCCCGTCGCCGCGCTGCCTAATCTCGGCTAGGCTGATCCGAAAGAGCGGGCCTTCGGGCCCGCTCTTTTTTTATGCCTGTATCACAGATATTTGAACTTGCGCTCGTAATCCAGTTTCATCCCGAAGGGGAAGTGCTCATGGGGCCAGGGTACGACCTGGAGCGTCTGGGCGGCGACCGGCAACACTGCCCGGATTCTCGAGTCGATGTCTGTGGTCTGCATCCCGGGGCGTAACTGCACATGCAATGCGCCGGGCGATCCGGGTTCCCAGCGGAAGGCGCCGGTCAGTGTGTCGGCAAGCCCGGTGTCCCGATACAGGCAGTCCTTTATCTGGCTGACGTTCAGGGCACCGCATTCTTCGCTGTCCCGGCCCCGCAGGGCCACAACTGGCATGTGCCATCGTCGTAACAGGGGGTGTTCCGCCTGGGCCAATCGGGTATTCAGGATGTCGGGGGAGGAGACCCGCGCCAGGTCGCCTGTTTGATAACGCAGCAGGGGCAACGGCGCATCGGTGGCAAGAGGGGTCAGGGTCAGTTGTCCGAATCCATCCGGTAGCCCCGCCTGGGGTAGGCATTCCACCAGGATTTGCGTGGTACTGTAGGTAAAGAGCATGGGAATCTGCTCGGGTTCCAGGTCTTCCCCCAGGAAATGTCTTCGCAACGCGGCGTCCTTATGCAGGGTACGCCTCAAGGCGATGGTCTGGGGTGTTTCGAAAAACAGGTTAAGGCCCAGTTCACCTGCGCCCATGGATGCGCCGAGGATGGGGCCGTCCGGATTGTCCGGGTCCGTGCCCAGGATGTTTCCCACATAGCTGCGATAGTGTTCGCCGATGGTTTCCTCGCCGATGATGGCGTGGACCCGGAACCGATGCCAGTCGAAGCCCCGGTCCCGGCTGGTATCGCAAAGTAATTTCAAGAACAGTGGATCGGTCACCAGGATGATCTGTTCGAAGTGGGGGCCGAACTTGTCTGCCAGTGCCAAAACCATGTCTTCCCGCACGCTGGTTTCCGCCACAGTGACGGCATTGGAGGCAAAACCCACGCCCATGGGGAGCGCGTTGATCAACAAGGTTTTATAGCGGTCCACCTGGAAAGTGGCCTCCAGGGCCAGGTCGATCAGGAATGTGGATTTCCGGCTTTGACGACGGGTGGTCAGGCCAAAAGCGAACTTGCCGCTCTGGCCTGAACTGGTAAGCACGCCTGCCAAATGATCCAGGGTGCCGGGCATGCACAGGGATTCGAGGGGAAACCGCAGGAAGGTGTTGTCCTTACCCAGCAGTGGGAGCCGGGGAAAATCCGTCCAGGAGCGAATTTCCTGGGGGTCGATACCCGCTTCCCTCAACAGGGAGTGATAACCGGGCAACTTGCTGGCCCGTCTGAACTGAGCCAGCGCTGCCTGGCGGGAACGTTCCAGCCCCTTGTCATAGGGCTGTCTGGACAGGTGGGCAAGAATGATTTTTCTGAGAAAGGGGGCAAACATGGCCGGCAGGCTCCCGTACAGAGTGATGCGATTGTGTCATAGCCCCATGCTAGGATTCGCCTGTTGAAGCAAACGGCTGGATAATGGATTACCAAAGCCTCTTCGGCCAGCAGTGTTACTTTGAGTTTCACCGCGTGGACGCTTCTTCGGAACACTTGTTCGAGACGTTTCGCCTGCGTTATCAGGTTTACTGTCTCGAGCGAGGCTTCCTTTCCGCAGAAGATTACCCCCAGTCCTTTGAACAGGACGAATATGACGGGCATGCGGAACATTTCAGTGCCCATGATCGCCAGGGTGAACTTGCCGGCTCTGTGCGCCTGGTACGGCATTCCCCCGAGCTGGGTTATCCCTTTCAGACCCATTGCCCCATTGCGCCAGGACTTGAGTTGCCGCCCCCGGAGGAGGCTCAGGAAATTTCCCGCCTGGTGGTGAGCAAGGCGTACCGCCGGCGCCGGGAGGATAACTGGATAGGCATCAATGATGCTGACACCCCTGTGCCCGCAGACATCGCTGCCAAGCGGGGTGGGCATCCCATCATCGTACTGGGCTTGTATCGGGCCATGTTCGCCTATAGTCGGGCGAACGGCGTGCGCTATTGGTATGCGGCCATGGAGCGTTCCCTGGCAAGACTATTGGGACGTTACGGCTTCGATTTCACGCCGATTGGGCCGGAAGTGGACTATTACGGGCCTGTAGCCGTCTATCTGGCGGACTTGAGAAAGCTGGAAGCCCGGGTGTCGGCGGAGAATCCGGCCCTTTTCAAGTGGTTTTGCGCTACGGATTGATGGTCCGGACTGGGCAGATTTATTGCAGTTTCTTGAGGTATTCCTTGGTGAATACCTTGTCCGGCAGGTCGCGCAGACGCATGCTGTGATAAGCCAGTACGGATTTTTCGCCGGGCTTGAGGGCGTCTTCCATCACCAGCCGGGTTGGCCGTATGCGGCCGGCCATGGTCCTGAAATCCTCGTAGGTGGCTGTTTTCATCAGCCGCTTAGACAGGGAGTAGAACTCGGCCTTGTGGGGACGATGGTTGGCCGCGTTCACCCAGAGGAGGACCCGGTGGTAAGTGACGCCCCTGTCTACTGCGGAAAGTTCCAGCACGTGGTGGGATTCGCCATTGATGGTTTCGTTGCGCAGGAGTTTCGGCGTGTAATCGCCGGCGAAGTTGGCGCGAGCGATGTCGCCGTTTGCCACTTCGCCTGTGAGTCGCTGGGCCAGTCCAAGGCGGATGGGTTGGGAGACATCGGGCATGAATATCCACAGGTCCCGTCCCCGCATCAGCATGATCTGACCCCGCTCAGATGCGGGTTCCAGTATCATGACGATGGTATTCTCATTGCCCTTGGACAAAACCCGGTACTTGCGGGTCTCGGTGGACTGCCAGGGGCTGGAACTGGTGATGTCGACGTCGACCTGGAAACCCTCCGCCGGAAAACGGATTTCGTCGGACTTGCTCAGGATGACGCGCGCCCTGTCGTCGTCCTCGGTCGTGATGTCCGGATCTGCGGATGCTAGGGGGCTGGCGGTGAGGAAGCCGGTAAATAGAAGGGGCAGAAGCCCTCTGAACATGTTCGGGAACATAGTAATCGGTCCTAGTTTGAATCAGCCTGGAACGGAAGCCATTGCATGAGTCTTGTCCGCGTGGAAGGCGTCACCAAGGAATATCAGCTGGGCGATCAGAAGGTGGTCGCGCTTCACGATATCACACTCTCTTTTGAGGAAGGCGTGTTCCTGGCCATTGCCGGGCCCTCCGGCAGCGGCAAGACCACGCTGCTCAATATCATCGGTTGCATAGACACACCAACGTCCGGGAAGGTGTTCCTGGATGACAAGGAAGTCACGGGCTTGTCTCCTGATGGCCTGGCAGACCTGAGGGCCCGAACCACGGGCTTCATCTTCCAGACCTTCAACCTGTTTCCTGTCCTGACGGCCGCAGAGAACGTGGAATACCCCCTGCTGCAATTGCCAGAGCTGAGCCCCAAGGAACGCCGAAAGCGGGTGCGCCGCTACCTTTCCGTGGTGGGGCTGGAAAAATACGCGGACCATACCCCCAACCAGTTGAGCGGCGGCCAGCGCCAGCGGGTGGCCATCGCCCGGGCCCTGGCTATCCACCCCCGCATCGTACTGGCGGATGAGCCTACCGCCAACCTGGACAGCAAGACCGGCGAAGGCATTCTGGCCCTGATGAAGGAAATCAACCGCCAGTTGGGCACGACCTTCATCTTTTCCACCCACGACCGCCGGGTCATGGCCATGGCTGATCGGCTCGTGCGTATTGAAGACGGTAATCTGGCCATGCTGGCCGTGAAGGTGAACGAGAAATGGAGAGGCATCAGAACCACACGTCCCCGTCCCGAAATGGCAGGAGGGGGGCAATGAAACAGCGTTATTCCTTATTGATGAGCGCCTTGCTCACCGGCATGCCGGTTGGGGTATGGGGGGCGGAGCAGGCACCGCAAAGCCTGGACGCATTATTTGATCTGGCACCGGAAAAGGAAACCGTGCTGTCCCCGGCAGCAGAGCCGGTCCCGGAGCCCCTGCCGCTGACGAAGGATGCGTTGTTCGCAGATCCGGTGGAAGAGAAGCGGGAGGCGGTGAATAAGTCTGTGGAGGCTGCGCCAGAAACGGCCACATCGGGCCCGGTGGTGCCCGCCAGCAAGGATGCCCTGTTCGATTTGGCCGACGCGCCACCCCCTGCTGAACCCATGGCGCCGGCAGCAGCAAGCGCAAAGCCTGCCCAGGCTCCAGGCCCGCTACGAGGGTTTTTCCAGACAGAACTGGCGCGCACCTACGCCAGCCCTGCCCACTGGTCCAAGGCCATGGGGCGGCTGGAACTGGGGACCCAGGGGAAATTCGATGGCGGAGCAAAATGGAAGCTTTCCGGCCGGGTGGATTACAACGCCGCCTACGATTGGGACAACCACTATCAGTCCCGGGTGCGCCGTGACCAACGCACTGACTTCCAGATAAGGGAAACCTATGTGGACTTTTCCTTGGGCGACTGGGAATGGCGCATGGGACGTCAGCACATCGTCTGGGGGGAGATGGTGGGCATGTTCCTGGCGGACGTGGTGTCGGCCAAGGACATGCGGGAATTTATCCTGCAGGACTTCCACGTCATGCGCATCCCCCAATGGGCAGCGCGGATGGAGTATTTTGGTGACGACATCCATGCTGAAGTGCTCTGGATCCCCTTCCCGAGTTATGACGAGATTGGCAAGCCGGCCGATTTCACCAAGCCGGGGTATGGGGGAGATTTCTATGCGTATCCGCCCGTGCCGGGAGTGCCGGTTTTCCTGTCGGAAGACAAGCCCGGCACCAGCCTGGAACACTCCAACTTCGGCGCCCGCATCAGCCGTCTGAAGGACGGCTGGGACCTTTCTGGCTTCGTCTACACCAGCATGAATGCCCAGGCCTCGTACCATCTGGTGGCCCCCAATACCTACCGGCCTCGCCACGACCGCATCTGGCAGGCAGGCGGTAGCCTGGCGAAGGACCTGGGGCCCATGGTGCTGAAGGCGGAAGCGGTCTACACCCGGGGACGACGCCTCAATCTGACCACCACTGGCGAAGCCGTGAAGCAGCCCATGCTGGACTGGGCCGTGGGGCTGGACTTCAACCCGGACGTGGATACCCGACTGAATGTGCAGTTCTTCCAGAGCCGCATCTTTGACCATGAGGCGGCCGTGCTGCCGGATGCAGTGGAAAACGGCGCTTCGCTCTACGTCACCCGGGAACTCCCGCACAACTGGCGGGCCGAGTTGTTGTTGATGCGCAGCCTGAACCGAACCGACTGGATGGTCCGGCCGAAAATGGTATGGGGTTTCCAGCCCAACTGGAAACTCAGTTTCGGGGTGGACATCTTCGGCGGGCCGGCCACGGGCTTCTTCGGCCAGTTTGACCAGCAGGACCGGGCCTACGCGGAAATCCGATACGATTTCTGAGGGACTCTTGCAGTCTTGGGCAGGCAGCGGCCGGCTGGGAATTCAAGGCTTCAACTGGTAGTTCCGGCGGCCTGGGGGCAGGCTGGCCGGGGGGCCTCAGACATTCTGGCGCAAGGCATCCACCACCGGGATCTTGCGTACTTTTGCAGCGGGGAGCACTGCGGCCAAAACGGTGGCGATGATGCCCACCAGGAAGGCGCCAAGAATCGCTGCCGGCACGATGCTGATGCGTGCGGTGTAGGGCAGGTCGGCATTGGGGGGCGGGGGCATGGGAATCCCCACGGCGGAAATGGCCAGTGCCAGAAGTATGCCTACCACGGTGCCCACGACAGCGCCGACCGCCCCTAGGATCGCGTTTTCCGCCAGGATCAGGGCGAAAACCCGCCGGGCCCGGTTACCCAGGGCCATCATTGTGCCGAATTCACCCACCCGTTCGAACACGCTCATGTTGACGCTGTTGGCCACCGACAACAGCACCATGAGCAGGATGATGATGCGCAAAACCCCGAATTGGGCGTCGTACATTTCAACTGTACTGGTGTAGAACTCGTTCAGTTTCAGCCAGGAGTTGACCTCCAGACCTGCCGGAGTAAACCCTGAAGACAGTGCAGCGAGCACAGCATCGGTGTCGGCCGTGTCTTTCAGGGAGACAACCAGGGTGTTCACCCCCGGCGAGACGAGCAGTTCCTGGGCTGCTGCCAGGGGAATGCGCACCGCGTGGGCGTCATAATCCTTGGAAAAGGTCTGGAACGTGCCAACGACCTCGAACTCCAGACTGTTCAGTGCGCCATCATGGGTGTTGATCACCACGCTGGCCCAGTCTCCCACCTTCAGCTTCAGGGCCCGGGCCAGGCCATGACCCAGCATCATGCCGTGCACGTCATCGTCCCGGAGTTGCCGGCCGGAGGCGATGACCAGGCTGGTGCCCAGACGGGCTTCCCGGTCGGGTTCGATGCCCTCGCCGATAATGGGCTGATCTGAGCGGCCGTTGTTGAGCATGCCGGAGAAATAGAGACGCCCCATGACATCATCAACCTGCGGCAGCGCGCGGATCTGGCCCACGAGGGGATCCGGCTCTTCAATGACGTATTTTTCCGGGCTGCGGGCGCCTCGTTCAAAGTAGCCTTCCCGGGCCACTTGCATGTGGCCGGATTGGGAGCGGATCAGCACCTCTCCCAGTTGGGTATAGATATCCTGGACAAAGCCCCCGCTGAGGATGAGGGCCACCACGCCAGCGACGATGGCCAGCAGGGTCATGCCCGTGCGGGCCTTGTGGCGCAGGACGTTTCGGATGGCAAGCTTCCACATGCTGTTGGTCTCTCAGCGGTTGTGGCGCAGAGCGTCCACGATGATCATGCGCGATGCCCGCCAGGCGGGATAGACACTGGCCAGCAGCGTGGTTGATACGGCCAGGAGCAGGGCGTCCAGGGCAATGCCCGGAGTGATGATGATATGGCCCGTGTAGCCTCGGGACATGCCGGGGGCCGGCGGCATGGGAATGCCAATATGAGAGATGAACTGCGCCAGGAGGTAGCCCAGCAGAACGCCCAGCAGTCCGGCCAGCAGCCCCAACAGTGTGCCCTCTATGAGGAACAGGCTCATGATTCGCCGCCGCCGCAAGCCCAGAGCCATTGCGGTACCGATTTCCCGGGTACGCTCCATGACGCTCATGGTCATGGTGTTACTGATGCCCAGGACGATGATCACGCCGATGATGATGTTGACCACGGCCACCTGGCGGGAAAACAGTTCCACGGTCTTGTTGTAATAGTCAGCAAGGCGGTTCCAAGGGGTGACTTCGAGGCCCGCAAACCAGGTTGTGCCTGCCAGGTTATCCATGACCCTCTCGGTCTGTTCCGTTTCCTTCAGGGTCGTGACCCAGAGATGGGCCCCCTCGGTACGGAGGAGTTGCCGGGCCAGGCCGATGTCGACACGCAGCATGTTGTCGTCGAAATCCTTCATGGATGTGGAAATCAGCCCGCGGACTTTTCCCTCCACCGCATTGAACCCCCCGGAAGCCGCGTTGGACAACAGGACGATGGTGTCGCCGGTTTTTACCCCAAGGTTGGCGGCCAGGCCCGCGCCCAGCACGATGCCCCGGGGATCGTCGGCCGCAAGCAACTGCCCCTCCACCACCAGGATGTTTCGGGAGTAGGGGTCTTTGTCCGGATCAATGCCCTCTCCGATGAAGGAAAGGGTGTTTTCCCCGTGGCTGATCAATCCGTTGAACGCCAGTCGGGGAGAGACGTGCTTGACCTGAGGCAGTGCAGCGAGTTTCTCCAGGCCAGGCAGCGCACCTGGCAAGAGATAGGAAAAAGGGTCTGACAGGCCGTCCTGGTGGTAGCCTGGCCGCGTGATCTGGATGTGGCCGATCTGGTTCGTGGTGGATTCCTCCCGGATGGACCAGTAGGACCACTCGATATATCCCGCTGCCAGCATCAGGGAGATGATGCCGAAGCCGATGGCGGCAATGGCCGTCAGGCTGCGCCGGGGCTGGCGCAGGATGTTCCGTAGCGCCAGGCGGGCATCCAGCCAGAGCAGGGCGAGGGGAGTGGGGACGGTCATCGGCGGGCAACTGGTCGACGGAGGTCCAAGGGCTCAGCGCAGGGTCTTCAAGAGGCTGGCAGCCACGTCCTTCTCGTCGAAGGGCAGGTTCATGGCCAGAGCGGCCTCCAGGGCCTTGCGTGCCTCCGCGCCTTTCCCCGCCTTCGCCAGAGCTGCGCCGTAATGGTAGTGCACCGTGGGCAGCGTTGGGGACTTGGCGGCAGCTGTCTTGAGCAGAGGCAAGGCCTGGGGCAGTAGTCCCTGCTGCGCAAATATCCAGCCCACGGTATCCAGCACTACCGGGTTGTTTGGTTCCAGCTTAAGCAGATGTTCGGCCGTCGGGCGGGCCCGTGCATCATTGCCGGCCTGATAAAGCAGCGCCAGTTCGTTGAGGGCCAGGACGTGATTCGGGTTTTTTCTCAGGATAGATTCATAGAGACCGATGGCACGGCTTGACTGGCCTGCAAGAACCAACTGGCCAGCCAGGAAGGCACGGGCATTCAGGTCGTCTGGGTGGGCCTTGGTCCATTCTTCAACCTTGGCAAGGGCCGCGCGTTCATCTCCCGTCCTGATCAGGGCGGCATGGAGTTTCACCAGGACAGGTCCGCCGGTGTGTTTGCCCACGGCGAATTGATAGGCTTTGGCCGCCTGTTGATAGCGTTGGAGGGCCATGAGTACATCGCCTTCCCGCTCGAAGCCCAGGGCGGACTGGGGGTGGGAGTTCTGTATGCGGCGAGTCCATTGCAGGGCCTGCTCAAAGGCCTTCGATTTCATGGCCAGGCGCGCCTGGGCGTCCATGGCGGCGGCAAATTTCGGGTCCAGTTTTACCGCCTGGTCCAGACTGGCCCGGGCTTTTGCCGGCGCCTGGGCGGCCATGTAGGCTAGGCCCAGACGCAGGTGGGCCTGCGGCGACTGGGGAGCCTTCCGCACCAATTGCTCGTAGGTGGCTGTGGCAGCAGTGGTATCTCCGGCAGCCAGTTGGGTGGTTCCCAGCAACTCCAGGGCAAGCGGGGCGTCAGGTTGCTCGTTGACGGCAGCCTGGGCAATCTGGAGCGCCTTGGCGTTTTGACCCTGGCTGAGATGGTGGGCGATCAGCATGGAGCGGGGGGGCACGGCCTGGGGGTGGGCCTTGATGGCGCGTTGCAGCAAGTCTTCTGCCACTTGCGGTTGATTTCGGTGCTGGGCCAGTCCTGCCAGGGAAAGCAGGGCGGGCAGGTGATCCTTTTCCCTGGAAAGGAATTCATTGAAACGTTTCTCCGCCGCATCGGTTTTGCCCTCCGACATGTCGACGCGGGCCAGTTTCGCGACTGCGGGGAAATATTTCGGGTCTTTTGACAGGGCCGATTCCAGGGCCTTTCTCGCGCCGGCTTGATCCTGTTTGCCCATCAGTGCCGTTGCCCGAAGTTCATGGGGCAGGGGCGAGGCAGGCATTTTCTTTTCCAGGGCGGCGATGGCTGCCAGGGCCGTATCGTATTCCCCGCGCAGCAGATACAGGCCAATGAGGGCCAGTTCAGCCCGGCCGGCTTCCGGACTGGTGGCGACAGCCTGTTCCAGGGTGGCGCGGGCCAGGCTCTCCTGGCCCATGCCCATCTGGCTGATGGCTTTTTGTTGCTTGATGATGGGGTTTTCCGGATCCAGTTCCTCCGCCTTCTTGAGGGCCTCCAAGGCCTGCTCATAGGCCTGGTTGCGCAAATGGGCGCTACCGGCCAGCTGCAACAGCTTGCTGTCGGGGGACCCCGTGTTCAGCAGGGGGACCAGGGTGGACAAGGCATCCTGAGGGGCGCCGGATTGGAGCTGGCTGGCAGCAAGGACCCGTCTGGCCACCGGGTCGTCCGGGGTTTGCGCCAGTACGAACTGGGCCAGTTTGATGCTCTGTTCGTTCTGGCCCTGGCCAAGATGGGCCATGGCCAGGGCCAGCTTGCTGGGAATATGGTCCGGCGCTGCGCGCAGGCTCATGAGCAGTGCTTCTTCGGCGGCCTTGGCGTTGCCTCGACTGAGTTCCAGCACCCCCCGTCCATGACGTACTAGAGGGTGATTGGGCGCGGATTTCTCGGCGGCCAGCATGGCTTTTTCGCTGGCATCCAGCTTGCCCTGACGGAGTTCAGCGTGGGCCATGGCCAGGTGGGCGCGGAAAGCCTTGGGATCGTGCTTCAGCGCCTCCTTGTAAGTCTGTATGGCGTCAGCAAAACGCTCTTCTGTTTCCTCGATGCTGGCTTTGACGTAATAAGCGTGCACGAAACCGGGGTTTCGTAACAATGCGCCATAGATGTATTTCTTGGCTTCATCCAGGTTGTGGGCCTGGATGGCCTTGCGTGCCTTGAGTACAAGCAGATCCGGGTTGTCGCCCTCCACCTCCTCTGCTGCGCGGATGGCGGTCTGGGCTTCCGCCTTCTTGCCCAAGTCCTCCATGGCCTCGGCGCGAATCGCCTGGAGGGTGGCAAGATCTGTCCTGTTGAGCGTGCCGGGTGGGATGCCCAGGTCCAGGACTTTCTGGGGCTGGGACATGCGCAAATAGGCCCTTGCCAGGGAGGGCAGGACCCTGTCCGGCGCAACGCCGGATTGCATGGCCCGTTCCAGTTCCTTGATTGCGTCGACGTAGTCTTCCACCGCCAGATAGGTCAATCCCAGCATCAGGCGGGCTTCATTGTGGCCAGGGGCTTCCTGAAGCACGTTTTTCAACTCCAGGATCGCCCCCTGGCTGTCGCCTTTGTCGAACAGTGCCTTGCCTTGCTCGAAATGGGCCTCCGGGCTTTTTCCACAGCCGGACAGGGCTGCCGCCAGGATGAGGGCCGAGAGGCAGGATGCGGTGAAATGGCGAGAGGCTTTCAAGGTCGGAACTCCCCGGGCATGAGGCAATGAATGTAGGTAATCTTGCGGGGTCTATTGCAGAGACTCAAGCAGGCGCTTGGCTTCTTCTTTCTGGTTGAAATTCTGGCCGCTGTATATGAGCTTTTCGAGCTCCTGCCGGGCACGGCCACGGTCCCCTGTCCGAACCAGGGCAGAGGCCAGGTGCCAGTGGATTTCCGCTGCCGCAGGGGCTTTTCCATGGGCCTTTTCCAGAAGCTGCAACCCTTTCTTGGCATCCCCCATGTTGACCAGAATCCAGCCCAGGGTGTCCAGGGTAGCGGGGCTGTCGGGGTCAAGCTTGAGGGCCTGTTCCGCGACGGAGATGGCGTCCTTGTCCTGCAGTTCACCCAGCAGCCAGGCCAGGTTGTTGTGGGCCACCTTGTCCCTGGGGCTGGTCCGGGTCAGTTGCCGGTATTGCTCGGCGGATTCCCGGTATTGACGGGTATTCAGCAGGGAGAGGGCGTATTCATGCCGCACCAGGCCATCAGTGGGATGCGCAACCAGCCACTGGCTCAGGAGTTTCTGGCCTTCTTCTGGCTGACCGGCCAGGGTGTAGGCGTGATGGGCGCGCACGATGGCGGCTGTGTTGTCTGCCAGACGGGCACTTTGGGCAAATAGTTTGCCGGCGGCAGCATACTGTTTGTCACCGAACAGAACTTCCGCTTCGGCCAGATAGCCTAGAGGGGATTTCGGCGCTTTGGTTTGCATGGCCCGGGCAAGGCTCAGCCCTTCGGCCGTGCGCCCGGTCTGTCCCAGCAGGAGTGCCTTGCTGATGGTGGCTTCGGGAAAGTCAGGTTTCAGCGCCAGGGCCCGGTCCAGGGATTTGAGGGCGGCAGGCTTGTCCTTTGCCGCTTGCTGCTCTTGGGCCAGGCGGAAGTGGGCAACGGGGTTTCTGGGATGGGTCTCAGCCCATTTTGTGTAGGTGGCCAGGGCACTGCCATGGTCCCCCTGGGCGGCCTGGGCGAGGCCAATGTGTTCATTGAAGTCCGCCAGCCCGGTTGCGTCCAGGGCGCTGCGCGCCTCCACCAGGGCCTTGCCGGCTTCATTCTTGCCCAGCCAGTAGCGCACCAGTTCCATGCGGGGCTGGGGGGCTTTTTCATCGGCTTGCTTGGCTTTTTCCAGGTTGCTCAGATAGGCCGCTTCGTTGCCCTGCCGGGCATCCAGGGAGGCCAGTGTTTGCCAGGCCCGGCTGGAGCGGGGGTCGTGCTTTAGCACCTGCTGCATCCGGTTTCGGGCGGACTGGATGTTTTTGTCCCGCAGGTCGATCAGGACCAGATTGTGGGCAGCAGGGAAAAAGTCGGGTTTGAGCGAAAGGGCCTTTTCGAACTGGACTTTTGCCTGGGGGATGTTCTCCTGGCTCAGGAAAATACCGCCGCGCAAGTTGTAGACCATCGGATCGTCCGGTTTCTCCCGGGCCATTTTTTCGATGATCTGCAAGGCATCGGCATAGCGTTTTTCCCGCAGATGGGTCATCACCAGCATCAGCTCGGGACGAGAGGAGGCCTGATCGAGTTCAGATGCCTTGGTCAGTGCCTGCACTGCGCCGGCAGTGTCACCCGTGCCCATGTGGCCGGCAGCCAGTTCGGTGTAATAGCGGGCATCGCGCAGATTCGGGTCGGAGACCTGTTCCAGGAGCTTGATGGCTTCACTGAAGTTACCCTGGCGCAAGGCAATCTGGCCTTGCATGACATTCAATTGGGGGTCATCCACCTGACTGCCAAAGCTGGCCAGCAGGGTTTCCGCCTTGTCCAGGTCGCCCAGGTCCGCCAGGGTGGATGCCATGAGCTTGCGGGCCAGGGGGTGGGAGGGGGATGCGGCCAGTACCTTGTCCAGGTGGAAGCGGGCGGCTTCCTTGTTGCCCAGGCCTACACTGGTGGCGCCGGCCAGCAGGTGGCCGGGCAGGAAATCCGGCACATTGCGCAGGATGTCCTGGAGCAGGGCGTTGGCATCGGCGAGTTTTCCATGCCGGAAGGCGATGTAGGCCTTGAAGTAACGCCCCATCACGTCGTTGGGTGAGCGTTTGAGAACTTCCTCCACATCGGGACTGGCCTTGTCGAACTCCGGACCATCTATCAATAACTGGGCACGGGATAGGCGGGCGCGAATATTGGCCGCCTCAAGTTGGATGGCCTTGGAGTAAGCCTCCTGGGCGGGGCCTGGCTGGTCCAATTTGCGGTACAGGTCGCCCTGCAATTGCCAGAAGTCGGAGCGATCCGGCGCCTTGCCGATAGCTTTCTGTGTCAGAGGCAGTGCATCTGCCGCCTTGTCAGCAGCCACGGCCAGTAAGGCCCGGGTTATCAGGGTTTCCGGATGGTCACTGACCTGGGCGTCCGCTTGTGCAAGGCTTTCCTGGGTCGCGTCCTGTTCCTTGAGTATCAACTGGGCCCGGGCGCGAAAGGCGAAGGTGGCGGCCCGGGTTTCCGCGTCCAGGGTTTCTGCCGGGGGGGGGATTTCCTCCAGCAGGCGCTTTGCCTCGCCTAGCGTCAGCAGGGTGCGGGCGTACAGGATGAGGGTCTGGGGGGTGGTCAGGCCCAGTTCTCGCGCTTTCTTCAGTTCCTTTTCTGCGCTTTGCAGGTCACCCTTGGCAAAATGCAGTTGGCCCAGCCTAGCCCGGGCCTCGGCGTTGTCTGGCATGGCCTGGACCGCATTTTTCAATTGGATTTCCGCCGCTTTCAGGTCTCCAGCCTGGTACAAGGCAGTGCCTTTTTCCAGGAAATCCTGGGGGGATTGCCGGGTGGCGAAATAGGCACCGCCCCCAAGGGCGGCTGTCACGGCCAAGGCAAGGGCGAGCTTGGGCAGGTGGGGGGTCAGGCGACTGAGGGCGTTGGAGCGTTTACGACGAGATCGGGCCATGATTTCGTGTCCGGTTGATAAGTGATGATGGGGACGGCCCCATCCCGGGGCTAAGGCCGGGCCGGGATGGGGTATGCCGCGATAGCATGTCCATGGGGGAGGGGGCGTTATTTCAGCCCAAACCGGCCCATGAGGTCATACAGCGTGGGGCGGGACACCCCCAGCAATTCCGCTGCCTGGGCGATGTTTCCGTTGCTGCGGGCGATGGCCCGGGTGACGGCGTTGCGTTCTGCCTCGTCCCGGATCTGGCGCAGGTTGAGGGGTTGAGCATCTTCCGCGCTGGCGGGGGCAAGGCCCAGGTCTTCGCAGGTGATCTGGGCGCCGTCGGCCATGATGACGGCACGCTTCAGGGTGTTTTCCATTTCCCGTACGTTGCCGGGCCAGGGGTGGGCTTCGATGGCCTGCAGGGCGTCGGGGGCGATACCACGCAAATTGCGTTTCTGGCTCTGGTTGAAGCGCTCCATGAAGGCGTGGGCCAGAAGGGTCTTGTCCCCGTGGCGTTCCCGCAGCGGGGGGATGTTCACGCTGATCTCCGAGAGGCGGTAGAACAGGTCTTCCCGGAAGCGGCCTTCCTTGATGAGGTTGGAAAGATGCTGGTGGGTGGCGGCTACGACCCGGACATCCACGGGGATTTCCCCTCGTCCGCCCAGCCGCTCGATGACCCGCTCTTGCAGGAAACGCAGCAGCTTTGCCTGGAGGGGCATGGGCAGGTCGCCGATTTCGTCCAGGAACAGGGTGCCCTTGTCGGCATATTCGATCTTGCCGATGGTCTGTTTGGCAGCGCCGGTAAAGGCGCCCTTTTCATAGCCGAACAGTTCGGACTCCAGAAGGTTTTCCGGGATGGCCGCGCAGTTGATGGCGACGAACCGTTGTTTCACCCGGGGAGACAGTTCGTGCAGGCCCCGGGCCAGGACTTCCTTGCCGGTGCCGGATTCTCCCAGCAGGAGGACGGAGGCATCGCTGGGTGCCACTTTTTCGATCATGCGGCAGACCCGGAGCATTTCCGGGTCGCTGGTGATGAGCCCTTGCAGTGGTTCGGCCCGGGCCCGGGCGGAGAGGGCCCGGTTTTCCTGTTCCAGTTCATAGACCTTGAAGGCCCGGGCGATGACCAGCTTGAGCACCTGGTCCTCGAAGGGTTTGTGGTAGAAGTCGAAGGCCCCCATGCCGATGGCCTTGATGGCGTTGGTGCGGTCCTGGTTGCCAGTGACGACGATGATCTTGGTGCCCGGCGCCAGTTGCAGGATCTGTTGCAGGGCCGCCAGGCCTTCCGTGGCGCCGTCCGGGTCGGGGGGCAGGCCCAGGTCCAGCAGTACCACAGCGGGCTCGAAGCGGCGAATTTGGTTCAGGGCGTCTTCCCGGTCCCCCACGGCCACGACTTCGTAGTCGTCCAGGCTCCATTTGATCTGTTTCTGGAGGCCTATGTCGTCCTCCACCAGTAGGATTTTGGGTGCCTTGTCGGTCATGTTTGCTGCTGCTCCTCGATTATCAGGGGCAGCAGGACGGTAAACCGGGTGCCCTGGCCCGGGCGGCTGGAAACCTGTACTTCGCCGCCCAGTTCCTGGATGTATTCCCGGCACTCATAGGCGCCAATGCCCATGCCTGTGCCCTTGGTGGAGGCAAAAGGCCGGAACAGGCGTTCGCGAATGAACGCTTCATCCATGCCAGCCCCGGTATCCTCCACCTCAATCACTCCCCACTCATTTTGCCGGCGGAGTGTAACACCCACCTTACCGGTGTATGGGGTGGCCTCTATGGCGTTTTGCACCACATGCCCCAGCACCCGGGTCAGCTTTTCCTGTTCGCCTCGCACCCTGAGTCCGGGGGTTTCGATATGCAGGCTGGGCTTCAGGCTGTAGGCTCGCTTGCTGTGCATGACTTCCTCCAGCACCGCATCCAGATCGAGGTTTGCGCTGCGGGACGGGGCCGGTTCGTCCCGCAGCTTGGTGAGCATGCGGTTCATGCGAGCCACGGAGCTCTCTATGGTGGCCAGCATGTCTTCCTGGAATTCGGGCTTATGTTTGTGTTTCTCGGCATTGGCCAGCAACAGGGACAACTGGGCCACCAGATTCTTGATGTCATGCACCACGAAGGCGGCGGCCCGGTTAAAGGACTCGAACTGGCGGGCGACAGTCAGGGCCTCGGCAGCCTGGGCCTGGGCCAGGTGAGCCGCCGCCTGGCGGGCGGCGGTCTTGAGCAGGTCGCTGACTTCCCAGTTGAAGCCGACCTTGCCCAGGGAGGGGGCCAGGACCATGAACCCCAGCATGCGTTCGTGCCAGAGCAGGGGCACGGTGAGCCAGGCATCCTTGTTGTCCTTGAGCCAGTCAGGCAGGGTGGCGTCTTCGAGCATGTCTGGCTGGGCGCGTACTTCGTCCAGGTCCAGTACCCAGTTGCGGTTTTCCATGAACACGGGGAAGGGGTCGGCTACCGCAACCTGACCCTCGACGGCGCCTAGATTCCATTCAGCCACCCGGGTATAGACCCCGCTTTCCTGCCGCAGCCACAGGCCGGCACCGTTGCTTTCCACCAGACGGGCCATGGCCTGGAGGGCTCTTTCATGGAGTTGGCTGCCTGGTTCGCCTTCTGTAAGCAAGGAGGTGAAACGGAGCCATTCCTCCCGATAGTCATAGCGGTAGCGGAAAAAATGTTTGGACAGAAATACCCGTAGGCGGGCCCTGACCGTGCCCGACGATACTGCCAGGATGAGGACGGCTACGGCACCGAACAGGAACACGGTCTGGAAGATGCGCCCCCAGTCTCCCCCCACCAGGCGGATGTAGTAACCCGCCGCCGCCATGAGGATGAGGTAGACCCCGGTGCCCAACAGACTCACCGTGTGGAAGGCCATGCGATGGGAAATGGCCACCTTCAGGTCGGTCTGGATGCGGCGCTTGAGGGACACCCAGATCAGGGGCACCAGCAGGGCGTTGATCAGGCCCCGGGCGCTCCAGGCGGCCAGATCGTAGGCGGCAAAGAGCATGGCCTCTGAGTAGAGGTAAAAATCGACGATGAACATGCCCCCCAGGGCCAGGCACAGGTACTTGATGGCCCAGCGTTCCTGGGGGGCGGAGTTGCGGTAGAGCTGTTCCACCAGTACCAGGCCGGCCACGGCGAGAATGGCCGGAATGACGGCGCTGGCCCAATAGCTGAGGAAGGGCATGGGAAACAGCAGCATGGCCGCCTGGGAGAGGCCGGCCAGCGCTGCCAGCCAGGCCAGGGGTTTGCCCAGGAAGGCAAGGGGGTCCTGGTCGGCGCCCTTGGCCCGCAAGGCCCGCAGGTTGCGCCAGAGGTACCAGAGCCAGACCAGGTTGCGGCCTACTTCAGCCAGGCCCGCCAGTTCCCGTCCAGCTTCATGGGTGGATTCGGTAGCCAGGATGGCAGCCCAGAGGACGCTGGCGAGGGCCGGCAGGGCGACGCCGGGCACTCCGGGGGGGCCATCCCGTCCCCGGGAGGCCAGTCCCAGCAACAAAAAGGCCAGGGCGGCCAGGCCGTAGCTGAAAGCTACCAGGCCCGGATCACCCACGTTAGCGTACGCCTTTGCCCAGCACCACGACCTGGGCGGTTTGCAGCAGGATCATCAAATCCAGGAACAGGCTGTGGTTTTTGACATAGTAGAGGTCGTACTGGAGCTTGTGCATGGCGTCCTCGACGCTTGCCCCGTAGGGGAATTTGACCTGAGCCCAGCCGGTGATGCCGGGTTTGACGCTGTGACGGGCGTGGTAATAGGGGATCTGCTCTGCCAGGTCGTTGACGAAGACCGGGCGTTCCGGCCGCGGGCCGACAAAGCTCATGTGGCCGAGAAACACGTTCAGTATCTGGGGCAGCTCGTCGATGCGGGTACGCCGGATGAAACGCCCCACCCGGGTCGTGCGGTCGTCGTTCTGGCGGGCCCAGACTGCGCCATGTTTTTCCGCATCAGTGCGCATGCTGCGGAACTTGTAAATGGTGAAGGACTGGCCGAACTGGCCGACCCTTTCCTGGGTGTAGAACACCGGTCCCCGACTTTCCAGGCGTATCAGCAGGGCGGTCACCAGCATTAGCGGGAGCATCATCAGCAGGAAACTGCCGCTTATCAGCAGGTCGAAGATGCGTTTCACCACGTCCCTGGACGAGCCCTGGCTGAAGCCTTCGGAGAAGATCATCCAGCTGGCGTTGGTGGATTCCAGGGGCAGGATGCCCGTCTGCTGTTCGAAAAATGCGGGCAGGTCCAGGATTTCGATGCCTCGCAGCTTGCATTCCAGCAGGTCGTTGATGGGCAGACCGCCGCCCCGGCGTTCCCGCACGGCGACGATGAGCGTGGAGGCGCCCTGCTGGGTGGCGATGTCGAACAGGCGGCCTTCTGCCTGGACGAGCCGTTCATGGGGCACGTAATGGTGGGTGGTGCCCAGGGGCAGGTAACCCAGCACATGGATGCCCTGCAATTCCCCGGCATTGGCGATTTCCTCAATTTTTGCGGCCCGGCTGCCGGTGCCCACCACCAGCACACGCTTTTTGAAGGAGTTGGTCTTGCCCCATTCCATGAAGGCCAACCGGATGAGGATGGCGCTGAACCCCACCAGGGACATGCTGCCGATGAATTCGGCTCCCGAAGGAAAGAGGGCAGGCAGCAGACTGGCGCCGGCGGCCACAAGCAAGGCGCCCACCAGCATGCTGCCGATGATGCGTACTAGCAGGCTGCGCAGCCCGGTGGTCCATTCCCAGTCATAGAGACCGAACATGGAGTTCAGCAGGCTGAACAGCGCGGCGAAGAGCCAGGGCTTGTAAGCGGCAATGTCCGCCGGCAAAGAACTGGCGGAACCGTAATGCTGCCCGGAGAACTGTGCGATGAAATAGAAAAGGAGGAATTCCGCGCCGGTCAGCAGCAGCAGGCTGAGGGGGATGTAGTGTCTGAAGAAGCGGATCATCTAGGACAGGGTCTGGCAGGCATGCTGTGGACTCAGGCCATAGTGTAACGGGCAATTTCCCTGTCGAGTGTCCAGGCTATTTTTCGTCCGCCAGCAGGTTGTCGAGCTTTTCCAGGGTGAGATGGGGTTTGCCCCCGCCTATGCCTGACCGGCCTCCATGTTCCACCAGTCTTACGAGCACGTCGGCCGGTTGGGCGTAGACCAGATAGGCCATCTGGCCATTCCGGTCCTGGACCTTGAATTCGATGTTCTGGTTGATGAGAAACTGCTCGAATTCCTTGCTGGATTCGGCCAGGATGTCCAGTTCAATGATGCTATGCTCGGACGCAGCCCCCACGGCCAGCCCCCCCGTCAGCCGGGGCGAAAACTTCTGAAACACCTGCATCACTTCATAGGCTTGGTGGCGAAGTTGCTGCAAGAGGGCGGCCTGGTCTTCCGGTTCGAACAGGTTGCCCCGTTCGATCATGGCCTGATCAATTTCCTCGTTGCTGGGCAGGCTGACGCCTTCAGGAAGCCCGAGTTGCCGGGCGGCCTTGCGTTTGGCGTGACTGTAATCGCCGATTCCATGTTCCATGATCAGTCGCGCGGCCACATCGGCAATCCGGGCCCGTAGCTGGGCACTGCGGTTAGAAGGGTCAGGGCTGTGACGGGACATTGTCCGGTGCGGAAGGGAGCTCGGGGGGCTGCGCGCCCGGAAGCATGGGCCCCGGCTCAGTCAGGGAACCGGGGGAAAATTCCTGGTAGAAATATTCGACGACCCCCTGGCCGTCGGCTACGGTATTGCCGGTGGCAGGGTCGATGTGGTGGACGACGAGCCCGGGCGCCGGTGCAAAGGGGGTTTCAGGCACGCCTTTCAGTGCGGCGCCCATGTATTCCACCCACATGGGCAGCGCCGTGGTGCCCCCTGTTTCGCTGCGACCCAGGGGACGGGGTTTGTCGTAGCCCATCCAGGCGACGGCCACCCGGGTGGCGTGGAAGCCGGCGAACCAGGTGTCCCGGTGATCATTCGTGGTGCCGGTCTTGCCTGCCAGGTCACTCCTGCCCAGCTTCATGGCGCCGGTGGCGGTGCCGCGGCGGATGACGTCCTGCATCATGCTGGCCATGCTGAAAGCGTTCCTGGGGTCGATGACCTGGGTTCTTCCCGGCGGCGTGAATGATTCCAGCACTCGGCCGTTCTTGTCGGTCACCTTCAACAAATGCCAGGGGGTGATGCGGCCGCCCCCGTTCGCGAAGACGGCATAGCCGGCCGCCAGGCTGAGGGGGGTCACTTCTCCCGCCCCCAGCGCCATGGTGAGATAGGGCGGAATGTGGTTCATGTCGAAGCCGAACTTGCGGATGTGTTCAAGGGCGAAGGCCGGTGTGGCAGCCTGCAATGCCCGTATCGATACCAGGTTTTTTGACCGGGTGAGGGCGTTTCTCAGTGTTGTGGGGCCGTCCATGGTGCCGTCATAGTTTTTGGGTTCCCAGGGCACGCCGCCGGTTTCGGCAGGGTCGATGGTGATGGGGGCGTCATCGAACAGGGTTGCAGGGGTCACGCCCCGTTCCAGGGCGGCAGAATATACAAAGGGCTTGAAACTGGAGCCGGGCTGACGCCAGGCCTGGGTCACGTGGTTGTACTGGTTGCGGGTGAAATCGAAGCCGCCTACCAGTGCCCGGACAGCACCGGTGTCGGGCGACAGGGCCACGAACCCCACTTCCACCTGGGGCAGGTAGGTCAGTTGCCACGGGGCGTCGGCACCCAGACGGGCCACACGTACGATGCTGCCCGGTCCCAGACGCAGGGATCTGGATACCTTGCCGGATAGATATTTGTCGGCATATTTGAGTTCGCCGGGGCCAAGTTCCACGTTCTCGCCGGAACGTAATCGAACCGTCATGGCCTTTTTGCCTACGGCAACGACCACGCCGGGTATCAAGCCGTTGGATTCCTCCCGCTCCAGTAGGGCGTCCTCGATGGCCTGGTCAAGGGCCTCCGTCTCCTTGGGAAGCGGTATTTGTCCTTCCGGGCCGGCGTAGCCCCGGCGCCGGTGGAATTCCACCACCGCTCGCTTCGCACCCTCCAGGGCCGCGCGCTGGTCCGCCATCAGCAGGGTTGTATAGACCTGCATACCGCTCACGTAGATGCTGTCGCCATATTTCTGCTGCATGCGCTGCCGTACTAGTTCGGCCACATGGGGTGCGTCGACTTCGAATACCCGGGGGGAGTATTTCAGCCGCATGCGCTGGTTGCGGGCTATCTCGTATTCGTTCTCGGAAATGTAGCCCAGGGTTTTCATCCGCCCCAGTACATATATCTGACGGGCTTGGGCGCGCTTGGGATTCACCACCGGGTTGTAGGCCGAGGGGGCTTTGGGCAGTCCCGCCAGCATGGCGGACTCGGCGATGCTCAAGTTCTTCAGGGGTTTGCCGTAATAGATCTGGGCGGCGGCTGCGAAACCATAAGCCCGTTGGCCCAGATAGATATGGTTGATGTAGAGCTCCAGGATTTCGTCCTTGGAGAGTGCGTGTTCGATCTTGAAGGCAAGGAGGGCTTCCTTGATTTTTCTGCTGAAGGTTTTTTCCGAACTCAGAAGGAAATTACGGGCCACCTGCATGGTGATGGTGGAGGCGCCTTCTCTCGCGCCCCCCGAGGCGATGTTGGACAGCGCTGCCCGCAACACCCCCAGGGTGTCTACGCCACCATGCTGGTAGAAACGTTCATCCTCCGCCGCCAGGATGGCTTGTCGCAGGGATTTTGGGGTGTCCTTCAGGCGCACGACACTTCGGCGTTCCTCGCCGAATTCGCTGATCAGCGCGCCGTCCTGGGTGTATATGCGCAGGGGTTGCTTGGGGCGGTAATCCGTCAGGCTGTCCAGGTCGGGCAGGTTGGGATAGACGATGGCCACGGCAAGGGCCGCCACCGCAACGGAAGAAACAGTCAACACGGCAAGGGTGCCGAGCAGGTAGTGCCACCAGCGTGTCATGAAAAGATTTGGGAACGAGTTGACAAAAAATGTTGTGCAGATTAACCCACTTGTTGCTAGGATTTAATCCACATTATTAAATGTTGCCCGGATCGGGTTGGGAGACGTTATTTGGAACTCGCGCTTTTTGGCCAGGGCTCGCGTCCCTTGATCGGGATTGATGTTAGCTCATCGGCCGTCAAAATGCTTGAGCTGGGCGAGAGTGGTAAGGGCGTACGCCGGGTAGAGCGCTATTCCATCGTGCCGTTGCCCAAGGAGGCCGTGGTGGACGGGGCGATCGCGAAGGTCGAGCTTGTCGAGGCGGCCATGCGCGAGGCTCTACGCAAACTGGAAACCAAGACCCGGGACGCAGTGCTTGCCTTGCCCTCCTCCGCCGTGATCACCAAAAAAATCCTCCTGCCGGGCGGGGCTACAGAGGCCGAAATCGAGGCCCAGGTGGCGGCAGATGCAAATCAGATGGCCTCTTTCCCCCTTGATGAGGTCAGCCTGGACTACCAGATTCTGGGTCCGAATCCGAAAAATCCCTCCGAGAACGATGCCCTACTGGTAGTCACCCGCAAGGAGCGGGTCGAGGAGCGGGTAGCCGTGGCGGAAGCAGTCGGTCTCAGCCCAAAGATAATGGATGTGGATGCCTTCGCCACACTCACGGCCTACGAGCAGGTGGCCTTCCAGTTGCCGGAGGGGGGGCAGGGCCAGACGGTGGCTGTAGTGGATATTGGTGAGCAGACCACCCATTTCAGTGTCCTGCACGACAATCAACTGGTGTACCAGCGTGAGCATGCCCTCGGTGGCGGCATGCTGACCAATGAGATCACGCGCCGTTTCGACATGTCCTTTGAAGAGGCCGAGGACGCAAAACGCAAGGGGTTGTTGCCGGAACGTTATGAATCCGAAGTCCTGCAACCCTTCATCGACTCCATCGCCCAGGAAATCGGCCGGGCCCTGCAAATGTTTTTTGCGGCGACCTCCTACCAGAAGGTGGATCACATCCTGCTGGTGGGAGGCTGTGCGTCAATCCCCGGACTGGACGACGTGGTGCATGGCAAGACCCAGACCAGCACCCTGATCGCGAATCCCTTCGCCAAAATGGCGGTCTCCTCCAACGTGCGCGCCCGCCAGCTTGCCCTGGACGCCCCTGCCCTGTTCGTGGCCTGTGGCCTGGCGCTGAGAAGGTTCGATCCGGCATGACCTCGATCCGCATCAATCTCCTGCCCCACCGCCAGATGCGGCGGGCCCGCATGCAGCGCATGTTTGCCATCATGGCCATCGCATCCGCCGTGGCGGGGGTGGCGGTGGTGGCCCTTGGACAGGCCTGGATATCCAATCAGCAGAGTGTCCAGCAGGCGAGAAACGCATTCCTGCGGGATGAGATCGCCAAGCTCGACAAGCAGATCGCGGAAATCAAGCAACTCAAGGAAAAGACCCAGGATCTGCTGGCGCGCAAGGAGGTGGTTGAATCCCTGCAGGCCAACCGGGGTGAGTCGGTTCGCCTATTCGATGCCCTCGCCCGGGAAGTGCCCGAGGGGCTTTATCTTCGCGCGGTCAAGCAGACCGGTGATGAGTTTTCCATTTCCGGATTCGCCCAATCCAGTGCCCGGGTGTCCACATTCATGCGCGCCCTGGATGCATCCGATTTCTTCCTGGCTCCCCTGCTGGTGGAAGTCAAGGCTGCCCAGGTCGGGGCTGCCCGAATGAACGAGTTTTCACTCAAGGTTCAGGTGGAACGCCGCAAGGATACAGAGGATGAACCCAAGAAGCCTGCCGCTCCGGGAGGACAGGGATGAACTGGTCTGACATCAACAACCTCGATCTCAAGGACATCGCCGGGGCGCCGGCCCCCGTCAAGGTGGTGTTGTCGATACTCATGTTCGTCGGCATCGTCGCTCTGGGCTGGTATCTGGTCTGGGCCGACGCCATGAAAAATCTGGAGGCTGCCCAGCAGGAGGAACTGACCCTCAAGGACACGTACACTTCCAAGAAGACCCAGGCCTATCACTATGAAACCTACAAAAGTCGTCTGGGGGAAATCGAGCGCTCCCTCGGTTCCATGCTGCGCCAGTTGCCGAACCGCTCGGAAATGGATGCCCTCCTGACCGATATCAACCAGGTGGGGGTCGGGCGCGGGCTGGACTTCCAGTTGTTCCGCCCGGGGACGGAAGTGCCAGCGGATTTTTACGCCACATTGCCTGTCAGCATCAAAGTCACAGGTACCTACCATGAGATAGGCAGTTTCGTGAGCGATGTGGCAGGCCTGCCCCGGATTGTCACCCTGCACGATGTGAGCCTCGTTCCGGAGAAATCAGGGCGCCTTGTGATGGATGCCCGGGTGCAGACCTATCGTTATCTCGATGACGAAGAGATGGCGGCAGCGAAGAAGGCCAAGAAAAAATCATGAAGCGCGTGCTCCTGCTCGGTGTTCTGCTCCTGTCCGGTTGCGGCCAGAAGGGTTTTGACGACCTTAAACTGTTCATGGATGAAGCCGGAAAGGGACGTCAGCCTGCCCTGGAGCCCATGCCCCCCATCAAGCCTGTGGAAACAACGGTTTTCGACGCGGCGGCATTGCCAGACCCCTTCCTCTTGCGCAGTATGAAATCAGCCGGCGGGGGCGGTGGACGGCAACCCGATATGAGCCGTCCCCGGGGTCCTCTGGAAGGCTTTCCCCTGGATGCGTTGAAAATGGTGGGCACCCTGTCCAAAGGGGGGCAGACCTATGCGCTCATCCGCACGCCTGAGAATGCCTTGTACCGAGTCAGGAAAGGCGACTACCTGGGCCAGAACTTTGGTTTGGTCACAGCGATTACCCAGACAGGTGTTGAACTCGTCGAGTCGGTCCAGGATGGCACGGGCGACTGGGTGGATTCCAAGGCCTCCGTGGCCCTCCAGGAGTAAATGTCATGAATTTCGTGAAGATTCTGTCCATGAAGAAATCCAGATTCGGTCTCTCCATCCTCTTCGGTGGAGTCCTTGGGGCCCTTTCCACCCTGGCCCTGGCGGCTCAGAACGGTTTGCTGGGGGTGAGTGTTTCCCAAGGCAAGAACAACAGCCAGGTGGTCAAGGTGCAGTTCAAGGAAGTCCTCGGTGCGGAACCCGTGGCCTTCACCACCAGCAATCCCTACCGGTTGGTGCTGGATTTCCCCGATATGGCCAACAGCATGGGGCGCCGCACCGAGAACGTGGGTGGCGGTGCACTGAAGAGCTACCAGGCGGTGGAGTCTGCCGGCCGCACCCGGCTGGTGTTCACCCTGGCGGGCCCGGCCCAGTATGAATTGCGCCAGGACAAGAATGTGCTCTATGCCGTGCTGGCAGGGGGGGGAGAGGGCGCCAAGGAAGCCTCGGTTCCCGCCTTCCCGGCAGCCGCCACCGCAGGTTCCGGGGTGAGCGTGCGTGATGTGGAGTTCCAGCGGGGCAAGAACGGTGAAGGCCGCGTAGTCGTCTCCCTGTCCAACCCGGGCACAGGCATCGACATCCAGCACAAGGGCAAGAGCATCCAGGTGGATTTCCTGAACACCTCCCTGCCCACCGCCCTGCAACGCAGGCTGGACGTGGCCGATTTTGCCACGCCCGCCCAATTGATCGAGACCTTCGCCCGGGACAAATCCACCCGCATGGTGGTGACCCCCCGTGGCAAATGGGATTACTACGCCTACCAGACTGGTGATCAGTTCATCCTCGAAGTCCGCAATCTGGAGGATCCCACGCTCCAGTCGGACAAACCTCAATACAGTGGCGAGAAACTCTCCCTCAATTTCCAGAACGTGGATGTGCGGTCCGTGTTGCAGGTCATCGCCGACTTCACCGGCTTGAACATCATCGCCAGCGATACGGTGAACGGCAGTGTTTCCCTACGCCTGAAGGACGTGCCCTGGGACCAGGCCCTGGACATCATCATGCGTTCCAAGGGACTGGACAAACGGGTATCCGGCAATGTCATCTGGGTTGCCCCCCGGGATGAATTGACGGCCCGGGAAAAGGCCGAACTGGAGGCCAAAAAGGCCGTGGAAGACCTGGAACCCCTGGTTACCCGCAGCTACAAACTCAACTATGTGCGTGCGGACGACGCCATGGTCATGCTGGCAGGGGGCTCCCGGCGCAGCAACAATACTTCGGACAGCGATGCAACCTGTTCCCCCAGCTCCCAGGGCATCCAGGCTATTGATACATCCGGTAGCTCCGATGGCGCCAGTACGACCACCAATACCGATCAGACCCGTACGTCCACCAATATCAACCGGGTGCTTTCCACTCGGGGCGGGGCTTCCCACGATCTGACCACCAATACCTTGATCGTTACAGACGTCCTGGACAAGCACGCTGCCGTGGAGGAAGTGCTGAAACAGATCGACGTGCCCATGCGCCAGGTGATGATCGAGGCACGGATTGTCGTGGCCGATGACACATTCGGCCGTGACCTGGGGGTGCGTCTTGGCCTGCATAGCGCCGGCAATGTGAACGGGGGCACGGTAGGACTTTCCTCCTCCGGTTCCGCTTCCCGTGGACTGGCGACCGGCACAGCGGTTTCAAGCCAGACGGGGTTTAACGTTCAATTGCCCGATGCCGCAGGCGTGGCAGGGGCCAGCTCCTTGGGATTGACCATTCTGAATGCTGCGGCCAATACCATGCTGTCCCTGGAGTTGCAGGCCCTGGAGGCGGATAACCGGGGCAAGATCGTTTCCAACCCCCGGGTGGTCACCACCAACCTGAAGCCGGCTGTGATTCTGCAGGGCACCCAGATTCCTTATCAGACCGTGAGCACCAACGGCACCCAGACCCAGTTCAAGGATGCCCTCCTGTGTCTGCTGGTTGCCCCCCAAGTGCTCAACAATGACGCGGTCATCCTGAACGTGGAAGTCCAGAAGGACGCCCAGGGAGTGACGACGACCGCCGGCCCGGCCATCAACGTCAAGCGGGTGAAGACCCAGGTCCGCGTGAACAATGGTGAAACCGCCATTCTGGGTGGCATCTTCGAGCAGACAGTACGGGATGACACCACCAAGGTGCCCCTGCTGGGCGACATCCCCGTATTGGGTCATCTGTTCAAATCAAACAGCAAGACCAACGACAAGTCGGAACTGTTGATCTTCCTGACCCCGCGCTTGATTGACGACGGTCTCGCGGTAACCCGGTAACCTGGGCCCAGACAACAAAAAAGGCGCTAAGGCGCCTTTTTTGTTGTCTTGGAAATGCCTGACCCCGGATCAGGCCCCGACTCATGTCAAGGGTGTGGCGCTGGGGAAGATATCCCGGGTACCCGGTGGCAGGGGGCTGCCCTCCGGAAACTGCACCCATTCCCAGGTGTCCGGTGTGGCCATCAGGGTGCGTAACAATTTGTTGTTAAGGCCATGACCAGATTTGTAGGCAGAGAACGCCCCCAGGATGGGGTGGCCTGTCAGGTAAAGATCACCGACAGCATCCAGGGCCTTGTGTTTGACGAACTCGTCCACATAACGCAGGCCATCGCTGTTCAGCACCTTGAAATCGTCGAGGACGATGGCGTTGTCCAGGGTGCCGCCCTGGGCCAGGGCGTGGCTGCGGAGGTATTCCACATCCCGGGCGAAACCGAAGGTGCGGGCCCGGCTGATTTCCTGGACATAGGACTGGCGACTGAAGTCGATGCTGATGTCCCGGGAGGTGTTGCGAAACAGGGGGTGATCGAAATCGATGCGGAAATCGAGGCTGATGCCTTCATAGGGTCGGAATTCCGCCCATTTGTCCCCTTCTTCGACGCGAACCAGGCTTTTCACCCGGATGAATCGTTTCGCGCTGGGCAGCAGGTCGATGCCGGCGGATTGCAGGAGATAGACGAAGGGCGCGGAGGAACCATCCAGGATGGGGACTTCCGGACCGTCGATTTCAATGAACAGGTTGTCGATGCCCAGGCCCGCCAGGGCGGACATGAGGTGTTCCACGGTAGCGATGCGGGCGCCATTGCCTTCCAGGGCCGAGCAAAGCCGGGTGTCCACCACGCTTTCCGGGGTCACGGGAAAGGCGGGTTTGCCTGCGAGATCCACCCGCTGAAAGATGATGCCTGTGTCGGCAGGGGCGGGGCGCAGGTTGAGGGTTACCCGAGCACCGGTATGCAGCCCGACCCCGGTGGTTCGGACCTTGGTCTTGATGGTGCGCTGGTTGATCATGGCCACTCCTGAAACTGGAGAAGAATGCTACCCGAACAGGCAGGAGGGTCGCCTGTTCGGGCAGGACATTCCATGCACCCGTTACCGGGGGTGTTGCATGGGACGCAAAGGCTCCGCGCGTTGAAGCCCGGCCATCCTGTCAGGGATGTCCTTCCATGCGCTGCCCCGGAGTTCCCCGTTAGTCTGCCTGCTTGCGCAGGAAGGCGGGAATGTCCAGGGTGTCGATGCCGGCGGACTGGGCCACTTCCACGGCTGCCTGGTGGCTGCGACGGTTGCGCATGATGGTGGGAGCGTCGTAATTGTCTTCGAATCCCGCCATGGGCACAGCGTCGTGGGTCCCCGTGGCCTGCTGGTAGACCGGGGGCTGCACCAGGGTGATTTCCGGCTTCGGCTTTGCGGCCCGCACGGGGTTGCCCAGACCGGTGGCCACCATGGTGACCCGCAGGCCGTCTTCCAGGGACTCATCCAGGGAGGTGCCGACGATGACCGTGGCTTCCTCGGCGGCGAAGCCCTGGATGGTGTTCATCACCTCGTAGTATTCCTCCAGGGTCAGGCTGTCGTTGGCGGTGATATTCACCAGCACGCCGCGAGCGCCCTTCAGGTCCACGTTCTCCAGCAGGGGGCTGGCCACGGCGGCCTTGGCGGCCTCGGCTGCGCGGTTTTCGCCGGTGGCGGCGGCGGAGCCCATCATGGCCATGCCCACTTCGCTCATCACGGTCTTCACGTCGGCGAAGTCCACGTTGATGAGGCCCGGGTTGCTGATGATCTCGGCGATGCCGGACACGGCGCTGTGCAGCACGTCGTTGGCGGCCACGAAGGCGTCGGTCAGCTTGGTCTTGCCGCCCAGCACCTGGATCAGCTTCTCGTTGGGGATGACGATAAGGCTGTCAACGTGCTCGGACAGGGATTTCAGACCCAGTTCGGCAGCCCGTTCCCGCTTCGCCTGTTCGAACTTGAAGGGCTTGGTCACCACGGCCACGGCCAGGATGCCCAGGTCCTTGGCCACTTCGGCGACGATCGGGGCGGCGCCAGTGCCGGTGCCGCCGCCCATGCCGGCGGCGATGAACAACATGTCGGCGCCGTCGATGAGTTCGGCGATCCGTTCCCGGTCTTCCAGGGCGGCTTCGCGGCCCACTTCCGGCTTGCCGCCCGCGCCCAATCCCTTCGTGGCGGAATTGCCGATCTGCAGCTGGATTTGCGCGGCATTGCGCTTCAGGGCCTGGGAGTCGGTGTTGATGGCGATGAATTCCACCCCCGTCATGCCCTTCTTGATCATGTGGTCCACGGCGTTGCCGCCGCAACCGCCCACGCCGATGACCTTGATCACGGCGTCCTGACTTTGCATTTCTTCCAGTTCAAACAACATTTTTCATCCCTCCTTGGCTAAACAAGTACTACACGCGCGAAAAACGGATCGGAGGCGCACCTCCGGGCCGATCAGAAATTCTGTTGAAACCAGGCCTTCATGCGTTCGAAGATCTGTTTGAAACTGGCCCCCTGGATACGGGCGGCCTGGTCGATTTCATGCTTCTCCAGACCCGCCAGCAGGAGCCCCACACCGGTGGCATAGCGGGGGTTGCGTACCCGCTCTGAGAGCCCGCCGGTGTATTCGGGAATGCCGATGCGCACCGGCATGTGGAACACCTCTTCTGCCAGTTCCACCATGCCCTTCATGAGGCTGGTACCCCCGGTGAGCACCAGGCCCGACGAGATCTGTTCTTCAAAGCCGGAGCGGCGCAGTTCCGCCTGCACCAGGCTGAACAGTTCTTCCACCCGGGGCTCGATGACTTCCGACAAAAGCTGTTTCGACAGCATGCGGGGGCCCCGCTCGCCGATGCCGGGCACCTCGATCATGTCGTCCCGGGCGGCCAGCTGGCGCAGGGCGATGCCGTGCTGGATCTTCAGGTCCTCCGCCTCCCGGGTGGGGGTGCGCAGGGTCATGGCGATGTCGTTGGTGATCTGGTCGCCGGCCACGGGAATCACCGCCACATGCTGGATGGCGCCCCGGGTGAAAACGGCGATGTCCGTGGTGCCGCCGCCGATGTCGACGATGCACACCCCCAGGTCCTTCTCGTCGTCGTTGAGCACCGCATGGCTGGAAGCCAGGGGTTGCAGCACCAGGTCGCTCACCTCCAGGCCGCAGCGGCGCACGCACTTGACGATGTTCTGGGCGGCGGACACGGCGCCGGTGACGATGTGCACCTTTACTTCCAGGCGCACCCCGGACATGCCCAGGGGCTCCCGCACCCCGTCCTGGCCGTCGATGATGAATTCCTGGGGCAGCACGTGGAGTATCTGTTGGTCGGCGGGGATGTTCAGGGCCCGGGCGATTTCCACCACCCGGTCCACGTCCGCCTGGCTCACTTCCCGGTCCCGTATGGGCAGCATGCCGCTGGAGTTCTGGGCCTTGATGTGGCTGCCGGCGATGCCGGTATACACCTGGGTGATCTTGCAGTTGGCCATCAGCTCGGCCTCTTCCAGTGCCCGCTGGATGGCTGAGACGGTGGATTCGATGTTCACCACCACGCCCTTCTTCAGGCCTCGGGAAGGCGCCTGGCCCATACCGATGATGGACAACCCGCCTTCCGGGGGTACTTCGCCCACCAGCGCCACGATCTTCGAGGTGCCGATGTCCAGGCCGACGATGAGGTCCTTGTTTTCGCGAATCTGTTTCATGCCTTGCTAGCCTTGTTTGCAGCGCTGACGGAGGGGGCGGCGGCGGATTCCACCTGGGCGGCGAAGCCGTTGGGATAACGCATGTCCACACGATGGATGGGCCCGACGGCCGCCACGGCCTGGGGATAAACCTGGGCGAAACGGCTCAGGCGTTCGTTGATCCGTTCCCGCCCCAGCTCCACGGATATGCCGCCTCCCAGGCGCACCCGCCAGGACTGCCGGGCGCTGACCACCACCTGCTCCACGCGGGTATCCAGGGGGGCCACGATGCGGTTGAACTCGTCGTAGCGCCGGAACACCAGCTTTTCCATGCCTTCCGGGGCATAGAGCCGGGGCAGGCCGGCAGCCGGTTCCACGGCAAAAATCTCGCCATGGCTGTTCATGCTCGCCTGGTCATTCCAGGCGGCGAAGGCCTGGTGCTCTTCCAGGGTTACCACCAGCCGGCCGGGCCACACCCGGTGCACATCCGCCCGGCGCACCCAGGGCAAGGTGAGAAAGTCCGCCTGCACGGCCGTCAGATCCATGGAGAAGAATCCACCCCGCATTCTCGATACCATGGCCTCGGCCCCCACCCGGGTGCTGTCATGGCGGCTGCCTTCCACCGTCACCTGGCGGAAGGGGAAGCTCATCTCCAGCAGGGCCCGGCCCGCCACCCAGAGGACGAACAGGGCGGTGGCCGCCAGGATCAGGCGGGACAGGCGGTTGAGGGCCGTGGGGTTATCCCACATGGGCCATCTCCAGGACTTTCAGGCACAGGTCGGGAAACTCGATACCTGCCGCCCGGGCCGCCATGGGCACCAGGCTGTGGTCGGTCATGCCCGGCGCGGTGTTGATCTCCAGCAGGTAGGGGGTGCCGCCGGGGGTGCCATCCTCGTCCACCAGCACGTCCACCCGGCCCCAACCCCGGCAGCCCAGCACCTGGAAGGCCTTCAGGGCCAGGGCCTGCATCCGCGCCTCCTGGTCCGGCGGCAGGCCGCAGGGGCACAGGTAGCGGGTGTCGTCGCGGAAATACTTGGCCTCGAAGTCATAGAACTCCGTGGTGGGCACAATGCGGATGGGGGGCAGGGCACGCATTTCCACGCCTTCGCCGAGAATGGCTACGGTGTACTCGCCGCCCCCCAGGAAACGTTCCGCCAGGACCAGCTTGTCGTGTTTTATGGCATGGGCATAGGCACTGGCCAGCTCACCGGGGACCTTCACCTTGCTGATGCCCACGCTGGAGCCTTCGTTGGCGGGCTTCACGAACAGGGGCAGGCCCAGTTGCCGTTCCACGGCAGCCAGGTCCGTGCTGTCGTCGAGCAGGGCGTAGTCAGGCACCGGCAGGCCGGCCCCCTTCCAGACCAGCTTGGTGCGCCACTTATCCATGCCCAGGGCCGAGGCCATGACGCCGCTACCGGTGTAGGGCACCCCCAGGAGTTCCAGTTCCCCCTGGACTGTGCCGTCCTCGCCCCCTCGGCCATGGAGGATGACAAAGGCCCGCTGGAAGCCCTCCGCCTTCAGCAGATGCAGGGGCTTCTCCGCCGGGTCGTAGGCGTGGGCGTCCACGCCCCGGCTTTGCAGGGCTGCCAGCACGGCGTTGCCACTCTTGAGGGAGACCTCCCGCTCGGCGGAGGTGCCGCCGAACAGTACGGCGACCTTGCCGTAGGCGTGAGGGGGGAGGGTAGAAGGGTGAGGCGTCATACGGGGGCTCGTGGGAAGGATGGGAGCATCGCCCATGGATAGGGGGCTTCGGACAGGCGTGTGTCGGTCCGGTGATCTTGTCTGGCGGTCAGGGGAGTGGGATTCATGCCTTGTCTCCCAGGATGCGTACTTCCCTTTGCAGGGTGATCCCGGTCTGTTCGGCCACCCGGGCCTGGACCGTTTCAATCAGGGTTTCGATGTCGGCGGCTGTGGCCTGGCCCAGGTTGACGATGAAATTGGCGTGCTTTTCCGACACCTGGGCGTTGCCGATGCGCAGGCCCTTGAGACCGCAGCTTTCGATCAACCGGGCGGCATGGTCGCCGGGGGGGTTGCGGAACACGGATCCGGCATTGGGCTGGTTGAGGGGCTGGCTGGCCTGGCGGCGGGCCAGCAGTCGCTTGATCTCCTCCCGGCTGGCCTGGCCGTCGCCCCGGGGGAAGATGAACCAGGCGGCCACGAACCATTCGTCCCGGGGGGCGTTGCCTTCCACATGGCGATAGGCCACCCGGTATTCCTTGGGGGTGCGCTTCAGGGTTTCGCCGCGACGGTTCACGGTGAGTACCTGGCTCACGTAGGACCAGGTCTCGTGGCCGTAGCAGCCGGCGTTCATGGCCAGGGCGCCGCCCACGGTACCGGGAATGCCGGCCAGGAACTCCGCGTCCACCAGATCGTGGCTGGCGGCAAAACGGGCCAGCTTGGGGCTGGCCACGCCGGCTTCGGCATAGATCACCCCCATGCGGCCGGGCTTTTCGTCCTGGCGGCGGGTCAGACGCCGGTCTTCCAGGCGCAGGTTGGCGAGGGCGGCGTGCATGTGGATCACCGTGCCCCGGATGCCGCCGTCCCGCACCAGCAGATTGCTGCCCAGGCCGATGAAATGCACCGGTTCGTCGGGGGGCAGGGTCTTGAGGAAGGCGCAGAGGTCTTCCAGGTCGGCGGGATGGTAAAGCCGGTCAGCCGGCCCCCCCACCCGCCAGCTGGTGTAGCCGGCCATGGCGGCCCGGGTTTCCAATCCCGTGACCGGGGTTTCGGCGGTTTGCAGGTCCGGGGCATCCATATTCATGCCTTGCAGGCCTCCACAAGTTTTGCCGGGATCTGGCCGATGGAGCCGGCCCCCATCACCAGCACCACGTCCCCGTCCCGGGCGAAATCCGCCACTGCGGCGGGCAATGCGTTGACGTCTTCCACAAATACCGGCTCCACCTTGCCCGCCACCCGCAGGGCCCGGGCCAGGCTGCGGCCGTCGGCGGCGACGATGGAGGCCTCGCTGGCGGCGTAGACCTCGGTGAGCAATACCGCGTCCGCCTGGGACAGCACCCGCACGAAATCCTCGAACAGGTCCCGGGTGCGGGTATAGCGGTGGGGCTGGAAGGCCAGCACCAGACGGCGCCCCGGGAAGGCACCCCGGGCAGCGGCCAGGGTGGCCTGCATCTCCACCGGGTGGTGGCCGTAATCGTCCACCAGGGTGTAATGGCCGCCGCTGGCCAGGGGCAGGTCGCCGTAGCGCTGGAAGCGCCGGCCCACGCCGCGGAAGTTTTCCAGAGCCCGCTGCACGGCCGTGTCCGGCAGCCCCAGTTCCCAGGCGATGGCGATGGCCGCCAGGGCGTTGAGCACGTTGTGCATGCCCGGCAGGTTCAGGCGGATGTCGATGGGGGAACGTTCCCCGTTGCGCAGGGCGGTGAACGCCATGCCGCCATCCACGGCCCGGATGTCGATGGCCTGGAAGCTGCAATCCTCCGTCGTGCCGTAGGTCATCACCGGCTTGTCGATGCGGGGCAGCAGTTCCCGCACCACCGGGTCGTCGGCGCACACCACCGCCATGCCCCAGAAGGGCAGCCGGTGCAGGAATTCCACAAACGCATCCTTGAGGCGGCCGAAATCATGGCCGTAGGTGTCCATGTGGTCGGCGTCGATATTGGTCACCACGCTGATCACCGGCGAGAGGTGCAGGAAGGAGGCATCGGACTCGTCTGCCTCCGCCACCAGGTACTCGCCCTTGCCTAGCTTGGCGTTGGCGTCCGCCGCCAGGAGCTTTCCGCCGATCACGAAGGTGGGGTCGCAGCCCGCTTCGTTCAGCACGCTGGCTACCAGGCTGGTGGTGGTGGTCTTGCCGTGGGTGCCGGCAATGGCGATGCCCTGCTTGAATCGCATCAGCTCCGCCAGCATCATGGCTCGGGCCACCACGGGGATACGGGCCGCCCGGGCGGCTTTGACTTCCGGGTTGTCCTCGGTGATGACGCTGGAGATCACCACCACGTCGGCCCCTGCGGCATGGGCCTCGGCATGGCCCTGGTACACCCGGGCACCCATGGCCGTCAGCCGGCGGGTCACGGCATTGCTGGCCGCATCGGAGCCGGACACCTGGTATCCCAGGTTGATGAGCACCTCGGCGATGCCGCTCATGCCGGCGCCGCCGATGCCCACGAAATGGATGTGGCGGACCTTGTGTTTCATGGGCGGCCTCTGAAGGCGTGAAGGGGGAAGGGGGAAGGGGGAAGGGTGGGGGTGGCTACCGGTGCGGCACCCTTCACCCTTAACCCTTTACCCTTAACGAGGTTCATTGCGTCATCTCCTTCACCACCTCGGCAACCCGGCGGGTGGCGTCCGGTTTGGCCAGGGAACGGGCCTTGTCGGCCCGTTCGATCAGCTCCGCCCGGTTCAGGCCCTGGAACCAGTCCGCCAGCTGGCCGGGGGTCAGGGCCGCCTGGGCCGTCATCCAGGCGGCTCCTGCATCTGCCAGGAAGCGGGCGTTTGCGGTCTGGTGGTCGTCCACGGCGTGGGGGTAAGGCACGAACAGGGCTGCGGAACCGCTGGCGGCGATTTCTGCCACCGTCAGGGCGCCCGCCCGGCAGATCACCACGTCTGCCCAGGCGTAGGCCTCGGCCATGTCGGCAATGAAATCCAGGCATTCCGCTTCCACGCCGGCAGACCGGTAGTTGGCCTGCAAGGCTTCCAGATGCTTGCGACCGGACTGATGGCGTACCAGGGGGCGCTGCTCGGCGGGTATGCGGGCCAGTGCCTCGGGCACCCGCTCGTTGAGGGCCGTTGCCCCCAGGCTGCCGCCCACCACCAGCAGGCGCAGGGGGCCTTGCCGCCCGGTCAGCCGCTCTCCCGGCACCGGCAGGGCGGCGATTTCCGGGCGCACCGGGTTGCCCACCCATTCCGTCTTGTTGCCCAGGGCCGCATCCCCGGCCGCCAGGGGCAGTCCCAGCAGCACCCGGTCCGCCACCTTGGACAGCACCCGATTGGTGAGGCCGGCGATGGCGTTCTGCTCGTGGATTACCAGGGGCTTGCCCAGCAGGGAGGCCATCATGCCTCCGGGAAAGGCCACGTAGCCGCCCAGGCCCAGGGCGGCGTCGGGACGTTCCCGGAAAATGTGCCGGGTCGCCTGCCAGAAGGCCAGCAACAGGTTCATGGGCAGCAGCAACTTGGTCAGCAGTCCCTTGCCCCTTACCCCCGCCACCTTCACCCAGGCCATCTCAAAGCCCTTTTCCACGGCGATACGGGCTTCCATGCCCGCCTGGGTGCCAAGCCACACCACCCTCCAGCCCTCGGCACGCAAATGTTCAGCCACCGCCAGGGCGGGCATGACATGGCCGCCTGTGCCGCCGGCCATGACGAGGAGGCAGCGGGGGGGGTGAGTGATGGGGGATGGGGAATGGGAAGAAGCCGGCGTACCGCTCCCCATTCCCCATTCCCCATTCCCCATTCCCGGTTTCATGTTCGTTTACCCTTCATCAGACATCTATTCTCGTGGTCGATACGCAGCAGCAAGGCCAGGGCCAGGCAGTTGGCGACGATGCCGGAGCCGCCGTAGCTCATCAGGGGCAGGGTGAGGCCCTTTGTGGGCAGCAGGCCCAGGTTCACGCCCATGTTGATGAAGCCCTGCACGCCGATCCACACCCCCACGCCCTGGGCGGCCAGGGCCTGGAAGTTGCGGCCCATGAGGCTGGCCTGCCAGCCGATGGAGAAGGCCCGCCAGGTAAGCCAGGCGAACAGCAGGATGACCGTCATGACGCCGATGAGCCCCAATTCCTCGCCGATCACCGCCAGCAGGAAGTCGGTGTAGGCCTCGGGCAGGTAGAAGAGTTTTTCGATGCTGTCTCCCAGGCCCACCCCCGTGACCTGGCCCCGGCCCAGGGCGATGAGGGAATGGATGAGCTGGTAGCCGGAGCCGTAGGGGTCCTTCCAGGGGTCCAGATAGCCCAATACCCGCTGGTAGCGGTATTCGGAAGTGACCACCATGAGCACGAAGCTGATGCCGAGCAGGAAGGACAGGCCGAAGAACAGGCGGGCGTTGAACCCCCCCAGGAACAGGATGGCCAGGGCGATGGCGACGATGACCACGAAGGCACCGAAGTCCGGTTCCATCAGCAACAGCCCGCCCAGGCCGGCCATGGCCAGGAACAGGGGCAGGAAGCCTTTCTGCAGGCTTTTCATGAAGGCGGCCTTTCGCACCGTGTAGTCGGCGGCGTAGAGGATGGTGGCCAGCTTCATCAGTTCCGAGGGTTGCAGGTTTCCCAGAGGGCCCAGAGGTATCCAGCGCCGGGCACCGTAGACCTCCTTGCCGATGAAGGGCACCAGTACCAGCATGAGCAGCACGGCGCAGGCGACGAAAAAGCCCGGCGCCACTTTCTGCCAGACGCCGGTGGGCACCTGGAAGGCGGCGTAGCCCAGGCCCAGGCCCACCACCAGATACATGCTGTGGCGGATCAGGTAGAAGGAGGCTCGCTGGTCCACGCTCTTGGCTTCGGCGATGGCGATGGAGGCGGAATAGACCATGATCAGCCCCAGGCTCAGGAGGGCCAGGGTGGCGAACACCAGCCCCCAGTCGTAGGGGGTGAGGGCGCTACGTTTCAGGGCGGCGTTATGAAACATGGCCGCCTCCGGAAACGGAGTCGCTGCGTTGTTCATGCCGGGCCACCAGGGTCTCTGCGGCGGCGATGAAGACTTCGGCCCGATGTTCGTAATTGCGGAACATGTCCCAGCTGGCGCAGGCGGGGGAGAGCAGGATGGCGTCTCCCGCCCGGGACTGGGCATAGGCCAGTTCCACGGCGGCTTCCAGGGTATCCGCCCGCAACACGGGGCAGGCGCCGGCCACGGCGGCTTCGATGAGGGAGGCGTCCCGGCCGATGAGGACCAGGGCACGCACGTTGCCCACGGCGTCCTTCATGGGGGAGAAATCCTGGCCCTTGCCGTCGCCGCCGGCGATCAGCACCACGGGAGTGGTGAAGCCCTTCAGGGCTGCCACGGTGGCGCCCACATTGGTGCCCTTGGAGTCGTCGTAGAAGGTGCGGCCTGCCAGTTCGGTGACCCGTTGGACCCGGTGGGGCAGGCCTTCGAAGGTCTTCAGGGCGGGAATGAGGCCGTCGTAGTCCAGACCGATGCCCCGGCACAGGGCCAGGGCCGCCATGGCGTTGGCCGCGTTGTGCAGGCCGGCGATGGGCAGCTTGTCCACGGGCAGCAGACCTTCCCCGGCTTCCGCCATCCACAGGCGTTCCTTGCGGGTGATCAGGCTGAAGTGCCCGGTCATGCCTTCACCCTCTGTCTCTTCCCCGCCCCGGCCGTGGAGCAGGCCGAAACTCCACTGGGTGTGGCCGGTCCGGGCCATGGCCATCACCCGGGGGTCGTCCCGGTTCAGCACCTGGATGCAGGAGGCCTTGGCCCGGCCCTGATCCGTCTCCACGCCGAAGATCCGTTCCTTGGCGGCGGCGTAGTCGGCCAGGTCGGCGTAGCGGTCCATGTGGTCCTGGGAGATGTTCAGCACCGTGGCCACGTCGGCTTCCAGGCTACGGGTGGTCTCCAGCTGGAAGCTGGACAATTCCAGCACCCAGACATCGGGCACACGGTCCTGGCTTTCCCGCTCTTCCAGGGCTTCCAGTACCGGCAGGCCGATGTTGCCGGCCACCACGGTATCCAGGCCATAGGCGGCGCACAGGTGGCCGGCCAGGGCGGTGACCGTGCTCTTGCCGTTGCTGCCGGTGATGGCGATGACCTTGCTGTGGGTGCCCCGGATGGCACGGGCGAACAGTTCCACATCCCCCACCACGTCCTTGCCGGCCGCCACAGCCGCCGCCACGATGGGGGTGGCCAAGGCCACGCCGGGGCTCACCACGATCAGTTCCGCCCAGTCGAAATCTTCCGGATTGAAGCCCCCCAGGCTCAAGGGGACCTCCGGAAAGGCTTCCCGCAAGCGCTGGGCGTGGGGCGGCTCGGCCCGGGTATCAGTGCCCCGTACCGTGGCATCGTGCTCCACCAGCCAGCGCACGCAGGACGCGCCGGTATCCCCCAGGCCCACCACCAGTGCCCGGGTGCCGGAGTAATTGGATGCGCGCCGATTCATGATCCGATCACCGCAGCTTCAGCGTTGAAAGGCCCACCAGCACCAACATCATGCTGATGATCCAGAAGCGGACCACTACCTGCGTTTCCTTCCAGCCCTTCTTTTCGAAGTGGTGGTGGATGGGGGCCATGAGGAACACCCGTTTGCCCCGCAACTTGAAGGATCCCACCTGCACCATGACGGAGATGGCTTCGGCCACGAACACGCCGCCCATGATGAACAGCACGATCTCCTGGCGGACGATGACCGCCACCACCCCCAGGGCGGCCCCCAGGGCCAGGGCGCCCACGTCGCCCATGAACACCTCGGCGGGGTAGGCGTTGAACCAGAGGAAGGCCAGGCCGGCGCCCACCATGGCGGCGCAGAACACCACCAGTTCCCCGGCCCCGGGAATGAAAGGCAGGCCCAGGTACTTGGAGAACACGGCATGGCCGGCCACGTAGGCGAATACCGACAGGGCGCCGGCCACCATGACGGTGGGTAGAATGGCCAGGCCATCGGCGCCGTCCGTCAGGTTCACCGCGTTGCTTGTGCCGACGATGACGAAATAGGCCAGCACCACGAAGCCGATGGTGCCCAATGGCATGACGATCTGCTTGAAGAAGGGCACGATCAGTTCGGTTTGGGCCGGCAGATGGGCGGACCAGGCCAGCCAGGCGGCGATGATCAGGGCGATGACCGACTGCCAGAAATACTTCCAGCGGGAAGGCAGCCCCCGGGGGTTCTTCTCCACCACCTTGCGCCAGTCGTCGACCCAGCCGATGGCGCCGAAGCCCACCAGGGTGAGCAGGGCGATCCACACGTAGCGGTTGGACAGGTCCGCCCAAAGCAGGGTGGTGACGGCAATGGCGGACAGAATCAGGGCGCCCCCCATGGTCGGGGTGCCTGCCTTTACCAGATGGGTCTGGGGGCCGTCGTCCCGCACGGGCTGGCCCACCTTCAGGGTGGTGAGCTTGCGGATCATCCAGGGGCCGACGATGAAGGAGATGATCAGGGCGGTCAGGGCCGCCAGCACTGCCCGCAGGGTGATGTAGTTGAAGACGTTGAACAGGCGGATGTCGTGGCCGATCCACTGGGCGAGCATCAGGAGCATATGTTGCCCTCCGTAAGGCCGCCCTGAGGCGGGCAATGCGCCCCCTCGGGGGGCAGCGAAGCCTGGGGGCACATCCCTTTCTCCGCAAAGGACTGCACCACCCGTTCCATCTGCATGAAGCGGGAACCCTTCACCAGCACGGTTACATCGGTCCCCAGGGCCTGTTCCACTTCTGCCAGCAGTTCCTCGATGCGCTCGAAGTGCATGCCGCCGGCGCCGAACCCCTGGGCTGTGTTCACAGACAGTTCTCCCAGACACAGCAGACGTTGGATGCCTGCGGCCTTTGCCTTCTCCCCTACCTCCCGGTGCAGGGCCGGCGCGGTGGGGCCCAGTTCACCCATGTCGCCCAGGACCAGGATGCGGGTGCCGGGCCGGGCCGCCAGCACGCCGATGGCGGCCAGCACGGAATCCGGATTGGCGTTGTAGGTGTCGTCGATGAGGGTTGCCCCCATCAGACACGGGTGAACTTGCAGACGGCCCTTGGTGCCCGAGTAGGCGGACAGCCCCCGGGCGATGGTTGCTGGGGAAATGCCCAGGGCCAGGGCAACGGTGGCGGCAGCGGCAGCATTGCGGCGATTGTGTTCGCCAGGCACTTGCAGGGTGGTTTCGATTGTGCCGGCCGGGGAGTGAAGCACCAGAGAGGGATATCCATCCCCAATCCTGACATCCGCCTGGGCGTCGCAGCCAAAACTCATGATCTGGCGATCCCCATTCAACCCCCGCCACATACCCGCATGGGGATCGTCGGCATTGATGATGGCCACCCCGTCTGGCTTCAGGCCTTCGTAGATCTCCCCCTTGGCCCGGGCGATGGCCTCCACGCCGTCGAAGAAGCCCAGATGGGCCCGCAGGGCATTGTTCACCAGAGCCACATCCGGCTGGGCCAGGCGGGTGAGATAGGACAATTCACCGGCATGGTTCATGCCCATCTCGATGACCGCATAGCGGTGGGCCGGGGTGAGGTTCAACAGGGTCAGGGGCATGCCGATGTCATTGTTGAGATTGCCGGCGGTGGCCAGGACGGCAGATTCACCTGCATCGGCGGCGCAGATGGAGGCCAGCATCTCCTTCACCGTGGTCTTGCCGTTGCTGCCGGTGATGGCAGCCAGCCGCGCGGGCATGCGGCTGCGGTGCCAGGCGGCCAGACGACCCAGGGCGAGGCGCGTGTCGTCGACACGCAGTGAGGGGTGCGGCGTGAGGGGGGAGGCGTCCGCCACCATCACGGCTGCCGCGCCTTGCTCCATGGCCTTGGCCACGAAGGCGTGGCCGTCGAAGTTGGCGCCCTTGAGGGCCACGTACAGGCAGCCAGGGGTGAGTTTGCGGGTGTCGGTTTCCACCCGGGTGAATTCCACGTCCTCGCCTGCCGGAGTGGCGCCGATGGCCTGGGCAGCTTCATGCAGTCTCATGCCCGGCTCCACTGGCTGAGGGCGGCCTGGGCTTCGGCCAGGTCGGAAAAGGGGCGTTTCACGCCGTGGATCTCCTGGTAATCCTCGTGGCCCTTGCCGGCCAGCAGGACGATGTCTTCGGGGTCCGCCTGGGAGATGGCGGTGTGGATGGCTTCGCGCCGGTCCAGGATGACGCTTTGGTTGACCGCCTCGCCCGCCGGCATGCCGGCGAGGATGTCGCGGACGATGTGGGCCGGGTCTTCATTGCGGGGGTTGTCGCTGGTGACGATGGCCTGGTCCGCACCCGCCGCTACCGCCGCGCCCATGAGGGGCCGCTTGCCCGTGTCCCGGCCGCCGCCGCAGCCAAAGACGCAGATCAGCCTGCCGGTGGTCAGGGGTTTGAGGGCGGCCAGCACCTTTTCCAGGGCGTCCGGGGTGTGTGCGAAATCGACGATGACCGTGGGCTTGCCGGCAAAGCCGGACACGGTCTGCATGCGCCCGGCGGCGGGGGCCACGGTGGCCAGGGCGGCCAGGGCATCGGCCATGGGGATGTCAGCCGCCAGCAGGGCTCCCAGGGCGGCCAGCAGGTTGTAGGCATTGAATTGCCCCAGCAGTGGACTATCCAGCCGGCCCTTGCCCCAGGGGGAGACGATCTCCAGTTTCAGGCCCAGGCGGTCTGCCTGGATCTGGGCCCGCAGGTCGCCGGCCTTCAAACCGTAGCTGATGACCCGGGCGTCTTTCACCTCCCTGGCCAGGGCGGCCCCTAGATCGTCGTCGGCGTTCACTACGGCGGCCTTGAGGCCGGGCCAGTGGAACAGGCGGGCCTTGGCTTCGGCATAGGCTTCCATGGTGCCGTGGTAGTCCAGATGATCCCGGGACAGGTTGGTGAGCACGGCCACGTCAAAGGCTACGCTGGCCACCCGGCCCTGGTCCAGGCCGTGAGAGGAGACCTCCATGGCCACGCCGGTGGCGCCGGCATTCCTGTAGTGGGCCAATAGGCCCTGGAGCGATACCGCGTCTGGGGTGGTATGGGTGGCTGCGGTCATGCTGCCGGGGAAGCCATTGCCCAGGGTGCCCACGGCGGCGGTATTGCGGCCCATATGGGTGAAGGCCTGGGCCAGCCAGTGGGAGACGGAGGTCTTGCCGTTGGTGCCGGTGATGCCGGTCATCCACAGGGCCTCGGAGGGCTGGCCGTACCAGGCGGCGGCCAGACCGGCAGCCTTGCCCTTGAGGTCAGCCACGGGCAGATGGGGCACCTGCCAAGTGGGGTCCCAGGCGAAGCCGTCCGGTTCCCAGGCTACGGCGGCGGCACCGGCCTGGAGGGCATGGGCAATGTGGGTACGGCCATCATGTACCCCGCCCGGGAAGGCCAGGAACACATCGCCCCGCTCCACGCGGCGGCTGTCCGCCGTGATTCCACGGGCAGTGGGGGCAATGCTGCGTAGGGCTTCAGCCAATTGCGTGGCGTCCCAGGTTTCGCGTTTCCCGTTTCCCGTTTCCCGGCCGATGCTCATACCGCCTCCGGCACCACAGGCGCGGCCCCAGGGGGCGCACTGAACTGGTCGAAGGGGGCGTCCGGCGGTACGGCCATGAAGCGCAGGGCGCCGGCCATCACCTTCGAAAACACCGGGGCTGCCACCAGGCCGCCGTAGTAGGCTTTGGTGCTGGGTTCGTCCACCATCACGGCCACCACCAGGCGCGGGTCCGAAGCGGGGGCCAGGCCTACAAAGGAGCTGATGTATTTGTCCGGGGCATAGCTGCCGCCGATGAGCTTGTGGGCGGTGCCGGTCTTGCCTGCCACCCGGTAGCCCACCACCCGGGCCTGGGGGGCGGTGCCGCCGTTCTGGGTGACGGTTTCCAGCATGGACAGCACGGAGCGGGCCGTGGCCGGGGCCATGACCCGGTTGCCGATGGCCTGGCCTTCCCGGCGCAGGGCGGTGAGCTGGGGCATGACGCCGTCGTTGGCAAAGGCGGTGTAGGCGTGGGCCAGTTGCAGCAGGCTCACGGAGACGCCGTGGCCGTAGGCCATGGTGGCTTTCTCGATGGGACGCCAGGTGGCATAGGGGCGTAGCCGTCCCCCCACCTCCCCCGGCAAGCCGGACTTGGGCGGACTGCCCAGACCTGCCTGGCTGAGCAGGTTCCAGTAGTCTTCGCTGCGCATTTCCAGGGCGATCTTGGCCACGGCCACGTTGCTGGAGACCTGCAAGGCCTGGGTGACGGTCATCACCCCCTTGGCGTGTACGTCGGTGACTCGCTTGTCACCGATCTGCATCCATCCCGGCCCGGTGTCGATGACGGTTTCCGGCTTGACCACGCCGGCTTCCAGTGCGGCGGCCACCAGCAGGGGTTTCATGGTGGAGCCAGGCTCGAACACGTCCGTCACCGCCCGGTTGCGCAGCCGTTCGGGCGAGAAGGTGGAGCGGCTGTTGGGGTTGAAACTGGGGGTGTTCGCCAGGGCCAGGATTTCACCGGTGCGGGCGTCCAGCACTACCACCGCCCCGGCCCGGGCCTCGTGTTCATTCACTGCGGCAGCCAGTTCCCGGTAGGCCAGGTACTGGATGTGCTGATTGAGAGACAGGGCCAGATCGCGGCCGGGTTTGGGGGCTTTCAGCCGCTCCAGGCGTTCCACCGCATTGCCGCGCCGGTCCTTGATGACCCGCTCTGATCCGGGTTCCCCGGTGAGCCATGTCTGGTAGGCAAGCTCCAGGCCTTCCTGGCCCTGGTCTTCCACGTTGGTGATGCCCAGCATGTGGGCGGCCACTTCGCCAGCGGGGTAGTAGCGGCGGTATTCCTGTTTGGCGTACAGGCCGACGATGTCCAGGGCCTTGGCTTGCTCTGCCTTGTGGGGCTCCACAAGACGTTCGATGTAGACGAAGGCCCGGCTCTTGTCCGTGAGCTGGCGGCGTACCTGATCCGGGTTCTTTTCCAGGATGCTGGCCAGGGCCTGGATCTGGGCCGGTGTCGGGTTGGCTTCCCGGGGGTTGGCCCAGATGGACTCCACGGGGGTGCTGACTGCCAGGGGTTCGCCCCGGCGGTCGGTGATCATGCCCCGGTAGGCTGGGATGGGAATGACCCGCTGGGAACGCTTCTCCCCTTCGCCTTCCAGGAACTCGTCATTCCAGACCTGGAGATAGACTGCCCGGGCGGACAGGGCTGCAAAGCCGGCGAACAGCAGCCCCAGGGTCAGGCGTTGGCGCCAGCGCTGGAGATCCAGGCGCAGCAGGGGATGGTCCTGGGCGTGGGTGTTCTGGGCTCGGCGGGGTTTCACTGTCTGCCCCCTTCCAGCACATATACCCGGCGCGGGTCTGGCACGGCCATGCTCAACCGCCCCCGGGCCACTTCCTCCACCCGGTTGTGCATCAGCCAGGTTGAGATCTCCAGTTGCAGGCGGCCCCATTCGATGTCCAGTTCCCTGGCCCGGGCCTGCTCGGCCTGAAGTTCCACAAAGAATTTGCGCGCCTGATGGCGCGCTGAGACGACGGCAAGGGCGCAGACCAGCAGCACCAGGAGCAACATCAGGTTCAGCTTGACCATGGCGCCTCCAATCCACTGCCAGTGCGCTCCGCCACCCGCAAGGTGGCGCTGCGGGCACGAGGGTTGGCCCGGCATTCGTCGTCCCCCGGACGGATGGCCTTGCCCACCAGGCGCAGACGGCCGGCACGAAGGGCGTCGGCGGTGACGGGGATTTCCGGCGGCAGTTGTTCCCCGGCAGACTCAGCGCGCATGAAGTGTTTGACCAGACGGTCTTCGAGGGAATGGAAGCTGATCACGGCCAGTCGCCCTCCCGGTTTCAAGAGCGACACGGCTTGCGGGAGCGTCTGTTCAATCTCTTCAAGCTCCCGGTTAACGAAAATCCGCACAGCCTGAAAGGTGCGGGTGGCCGGATCCTGGCCCCTTTCCCGGGTGCGCACGGCGCCTGCGACCAGCGTGGCAAGCTGACGGGTTGTCGCCAGGGGCGTTTCGGCCCTTGTCTTAACAACCGCTCGCGCAACCTGCCGAGCAAACCGCTCTTCGCCATAGTCCCGGACAACCTTTGCAATCTCCTCTTCAGATGCCTGGTTCAACCACTCGGCGGCTGTCATGCCCCGGGTGGTGTCCATGCGCATATCCAGCGGGGCGTCAAAACGGAAACTGAAACCCCGCGCCGCCTCGTCCAGTTGGGGACTGGACACCCCCAGGTCGAACAGCACACCGTCCACCTGGTTAAGACCTTGTTCCTGCACCGCCTGCCCCAGGGCCGAAAAGGCCGCGTGGATCAGACGGAACCGCTCGTCCGTCAGCAACGCACCGGCTGCCACCGCCGCCGGGTCCCGGTCCAGGGCCAACAGCCGTCCGGCGGGCCCCAACCGCGCCAGGATCGCCCGGCTATGCCCCCCCCGGCCGAAGGTGGCGTCCACGTAGACGCCGTCCGGCCGGATGTTCAATGCCGCCACCGCTTCCTCCAGCAGGACGGTGACGTGGGTTGACGCCTTGTCCACTGCCACCACCCTTAAAGCGAGAAGCCTTTCAACTCCTCGGGCAGACTGCCGTTGCGAGCAGCTTCGTTCAGCATTTCAGGCAACTGGGCGGCCTGCTCGAATAGGCTCAGCCAGGCAGCCTCGCTCCACAGGGCGAATTTCTTGTCCTGCCCCACCAGCACCACATCCTTATCCAGCCGGGCGTACTTGCGCAGCATGGGCGGTACCAGGATGCGGCCGGCAGAATCCATCTCCAGCTCTTCCGCAGACCCCACCACCAGCATCTTCAACTGGCGGGTGACCGGGTCCATGCCCGGCAGGGCATTGATCTGACGTTCGATGATTTCCCATTCCGGGTAGGGGTAGAGCAGGAGGCAGCCGTTGGTTGGGTCCGCCGTCAGCATGAGATGACCACCGCAACGCGCCATCAGGCGCTCACGGTATTTGGCCGGGATGGACAAACGTCCTTTCCCGTCCAAGGCCAGCTGGGTCGAACCTCTGAACATGTCTCCTCACACCCCTTTTTGTGATCCACGATGTACCACCAGATCACACGATTTCCCACTCCCTCCCACTATATGAACACTGATTCCCACGGTCAAGCTGAAGTTGGAAAAAAAATTCAATGACTTCAAAGACTTACGCGTTTCACCGGTGTGCCTAAAAAGTCAATTGAAATGGGCATGTAGCCCATTAACTTAAAGTTGAACTTTAAGTAGTGGGGTGAAGTGGAGGCCAAGGGTGGCCAGCCCCTTGAGGGGGAGAAGTGATGAGGGGGAGTCGGCCGATAAGCCGGGTTCTGTCGTGGACAGTCATTCATCTGGGACGACGATCACTCGCCGCCTCAAGCAGCCTACCCGCAGACTCCGGCGGGCCGCCGGTGCCCCGGAGGGCGTGTCTGCCTATTTGGCCTTGCTCCGGGTGGGGTTTGCCCGCCACCGCTGTTGCCAGCGGGGCCGTGCGCTCTTACCGCACGATTTCACCCTTGCCTGTGTTCATTGCTGAACCATCGGCGGTATGTTTCTGTTGCACTTTCCGTCGCCTTGGGCCGGGACGATGTCCCGACTTATAGCGCCCAGGCGTTACCTGGCACCCTGCCCTATGGAGCCCGGACTTTCCTCCATGTCCGTAGACACGGCGACTGTCTGGCCGACTCCCGGCCCGGAGTATAGGCCAGGAGCCTGCCGGACTTTGATCGTCGAAAGCGAAAATTCTCCCCGCCGAGGACAGTTGTTGGCGATTTGCCGGGTAATGGTCGAACTATTGCCCAAGAAAGCGGCAAAAAATGGACCGGTTGGGGCGGTTTGCAGCCGACGATTCCAAAGTCCGGCAGGCTCCTAGGGGCGGGCAAAGCCCGAATTTATGTGGTGAGGCGGCGCAGGGCTTCGGCGTATTTTTCTGCCGTCTTGGCCACCACGTCGGGGGGCAGTGCCGGACCTGGGGGCTGTTTGTTCCAGCCGGAGGCGGAGAGCCAGTCCCGCACGTACTGCTTGTCGAAGCTGGGTGGGTTGCTGCCCACCCGGTATTCGTCCAGGGGCCAGAAACGGGAGGAATCCGGGGTCAGCACCTCATCGATGAGGGTGAGGGTGCCGTTGGCGTCCAGGCCGAACTCGAACTTGGTGTCGGCGATGATGATGCCCTTGGTGAGGGCGTAGTCTGCTGCCGCCTTGTACAGGCCAATGGCGGCGTCCCGGACCCGGGCGGCCAGGTCCGGACCCAGCAGTTGTTCGCACTGGGCGTAGTCGATGTTCTCGTCGTGTTCCCCCACCGCTGCCTTGGTGGAGGGAGTGAAGAGGGGTTCGGGCAATTTACCGGCCTGTTGCAGGCCGGCGGGTAAATCAATGCCGCAGACCCGCCCCGTCTTCTGGTAATCCGCCCAGCCGGACCCCACCAGGTAGCCCCGTACGATGGCTTCCACTGGCAGGGCCTTGAGGCGCTTGACCACCACGGCGCGCCCCCGAACCTGGTCTTGCTCCTGGGGGGTGACGAAGTCCTCGGGACGCTCTCCCGTCAACTGGTTGGGCAGGATGGACGCCAGGCGGTCAAACCAGAAATCGGCCACCGCCGTGAGCACCTTCCCCTTGCCGGGAATGGGGGTGGGCATGACGACGTCGAAGGCTGAAAGCCGATCGGTGGTGACGATCAGCATGCGCTGGTCATCGATAGCATAGATGTCGCGGACCTTGCCCTTGTGGATAAGGGGCAGGGAACTGATGTGGGATTCGTAGAGGGCGTCGTTCATGCGAGCAGCAGGTGGCTGGGGTGTGAATGTCCGTTGTCTGCCTTGTCCGGCGAGACCGGTTTGAAGGGTTGGGATAGGTCGACGAGTTCATGCTGTCCGGTCTGGATGGCCTCCATGCAGACGCTATCCAGTAGCTTGGATTCGGTGACGATGACAGTGCTGGGGGCGCGGCCCCGGGCCAGGTAATTGCGGATGGCCCGGGACAGGTTCTGCTCCGTCTGGGCAAACCGGTAATCCAGGCCGCTGTGCTCCAGGCGCAGCATGAGGGGGGCCGGAAGCCTGGAATCCGGGCTGAGCACGTCAGTCAGCAGAATATCCACCGGCGTTCGGAAATGCACGCAGGCACGCACGGCCGCCTGCTGTACCTCCCGTGCCAGCTTGCCGCTAGACAGGGCGAGCAAAACCCGTTTACGGGCTTGACGTGGCTTGGCTAGGGTCATGGACCGGTCGGGCTCCTGAAAGGAAACAAAAAGCGGCCCACTCGGGGCCGCTGTCAACAGAGTTCAAACCAGTAGGCGACTTAGTTGATCTTGGGATCCAGCTCACCCTTGGCGTAGCGCTGGTGCATCTCGTCCAGGTTGAAGATCTTGCCCATCTTGCTGGCCATGCCGGCGGAACCGAAGGCTTCGTAGCGGGCCTTGCAGATGCCGCTCATGGCCTTGGTGGCGTCCTTGAAGAACTTGCGGGGGTCGAAGTTGGCCTTGTTTTCGGCCAGGTGCTTGCGAATGGCTCCGGTGGAGGCCATGCGCAGGTCGGTATCGATGTTCACCTTGCGCACGCCGTTCTTGATGCCTTCCACGATCTCTTCCACGGGCACGCCATAGGTCTGGCCCATGTCGCCGCCGTAGCTGTTGATGATGGCGAGCCAGTCTTCCGGCACGGAGGAGGATCCGTGCATCACCAGGTGCACGTTGGGGATGCGCTGGTGGATTTCCTTGACGCGGTCGATGCGCAGCACCTTGCCGGTGGGCTTCTGGGTGAACTTGTAGGCGCCGTGGGAGGTGCCGATGGCAATGGCCAGGGCGTCCACCTTGGTCTTGGAGACAAAGTCTGCAGCTTCGTCCGGGTCGGTCAGCAGCATGGAGTGGTCCAGCTCGCCCTCGGCACCGTGGCCGTCTTCCTCGCCCATCTTGCCGGTTTCCAGGGAACCCAGGCAGCCCAGTTCGCCTTCAACGGACACGCCGCAGGCATGGGCCAGTTCGGCCACCTTGCGGGTGGTGTCGACGTTGTATTCGTAGCTGGAGGGGGTCTTGCCGTCGGCCATCAGGGAGCCGTCCATCATCACGGAGCTGAAGCCGGACTGGATGGAACGGAAGCAGACGTCGGGGCTGGCACCGTGGTCCTGGTGCATGCACACGGGGATCTGGGGATACTGTTCCAGGGCGGCCAGGATCAGGTGGCGCAGGAAGGGCTCGCCAGCATAGGAGCGGGCGCCGGCGGAACCTTGCAGGATCACCGGGCTGTCCACGGCGGCAGCGGCCTGCATGATGGCCTGGACCTGTTCCATATTGTTGACGTTGAAGGCGGGCAGGCCATAGCCGTGCTCGGCGGCATGGTCCAGCAGTTGACGCAGGGAAATCAGAGCCATCTGTTGTTTCTCCTTAAAGAAATAATAGGTTCAGGGCTTACGCTTTTTTGCGCTCGCCGACGCGTACGATTTTCAGGGTGTTGGTGCCACCCGGCTTGCCGATGGGTTCGCCGATGGTCAGGAGGATCAGGTCGCCATCCCGCACTGCACCCCGACGGCGCAACTCGTCTTCTGCCTCGGACAGAAGGACGTCGCGTTCGTTCTTGGCGGGCCGGAAATTGACCGGATAAACACCCCGGAACAGGGTCACCTTTCTACGGGTCTCCACCTCGGGCGTCAAGGCGTAGATGGGCACGTTGGTGGACATGCGGCTCATCCACAGGGCGGTGGAGCCGGACTGTGTCATGGCGGCGATGGCCTTGATGTTCAGATGCAGGGCGGTAAAGGCGGCGGACATGGCGATGGCTTCGTCGGTGCGCAGGAAGCCCCGGTCCAGCAATTTGTTGCCGAAGGTGGGCTCCATTTCCTTTTCCGCTTCCAGGCAGACCCGGTCCATGGCCTGGATGGCTTCTACCGGGTACTGGCCGGCGGCGGTCTCGGCGGACAGCATGACAGCATCGGTGCCGTCCAGCACGGCGTTGGCCACGTCGGAAACTTCCGCCCGGGTGGGGATGGGGCTGGTGATCATGGATTCCATCATCTGGGTGGCGGTGATCACCAGCTTGTTCTTCTCCCGGGCCATGCGGATCATGCGCTTTTGCAGTGCGGGAACGGCGGCGTCCCCCACTTCAACGCCCAGGTCGCCCCGGGCCACCATGATGGCGTCCGTGGCGTCGATGATGTCGTCCAGGGCTTCAATGGCCTCTGCCCGTTCGATCTTGGCGACGATCCAGGCCTTGCCACCGGCGGCCCGGAGGATGTCCCGGGCCTGCTGGATGTCGGCTGCTGAGCGGGGGAAGGACACGGCCAGGTAGTCTGCCTTGATGAGGGCGGCAGTCTTGATGTCCTCGATGTCCTTTTCCGTCAGGGCGGCGGCGGAAAGGCCACCCCCCTTGCGGTTGATGCCCTTGTTGTTGGACAGCACCCCCCCCTGGACCACCTTGCAATGGACCTCGTTGCCCTGGACGTCTTCCACCCACATTTCCAGGCGGCCGTCGTCCAGCAGCAGGGTGGCGCCCCGGGCGACATCCTTGACCAGTTCCTTGTAGTCCAGGCCCACCCGTTCCTGGTCACCCAGCTTGCAGTCGGCATCCAGGATGAACTTGTCGCCGGGCTTCAGGGTGATCTTGCCATCCTTGAATTTGCCGATGCGGATCTTGGGGCCCTGCAGGTCCACCAGCACGCCTACGGCCCGGGCCCGGGTCTTGGCCAGGGAGCGTACCAATTCGCAACGCTGCTGGTGTTCTTCGGGGGTGCCGTGGGAGAAGTTGAGGCGAACCACGTCCACCCCGGCTTCCATCATCTTGTCCAGTACCTTGGGGTCCGTGCAGGCGGGGCCCAGGGTGGCCACAATCTTGGTTCTACGTAGCATATGAATTCCGTGAGGCGTTAGGCGGAAGGCGTGAGGCGTGGACAATCGGCAGGTATCGCCTCGCGCCTCACCCCTCTCGCCTCACGGCTGTTAGCCAGCAGCCCGTTTTTCCAGGATGTCCACGGCGGGCAGGACCTTGCCCTCCAGGTATTCCAGGAAGGCGCCGCCAGCGGTGGAGATGTAGGACACCTTGTCGTAGATGTCGTACTTCTGGATGGCGGCGATGGTGTCGCCACCACCCGCCAGGGTAAAGGCCTTGGTCTCGGCGATGGCCTTGGCGATGGCCTTGGTGCCTTCGCCGAACTGGTCGAACTCGAATACGCCCACGGGGCCGTTCCACACCACGGTGCCGGCCTTCATGATGATGTCCACCAGTTCCTGGGCGGACTTGGGTCCGATGTCGAAGATCATTTCGTCGTCGGCCACGGCACCGGCGTCCTTGCCCACGGCGGGTTCGTTGGCGTCGAACTGCTTGCCCACCACCACGTCCACGGCGATGGGGATGGTGGCGCCACGCTTGCTCATCTTCTCGATGAGGGCCTGGGCGGTGGGGATCAGGTCGTTTTCACACAGGGACTTGCCGACGTTCTTGCCGGTGGCTGCCAGGAAGGTGTTGGCGATGCCGCCGCCCACCACCAGCTGGTCGCACTTCTCGGACAGGGCTTCCAGCACGGTGAGCTTGGTGGACACCTTGGAGCCGCCGACGATGGCCACCATGGGCCGGGCTGGGGCTGCCAGGGCCTTGGCCAGGGCTTCCAGTTCCTCGGAAACCAGCATGCCGGCACAGGCGGTGGGGGCAAACTGGGCGATGCCGTAGGTGGAGGCCTCGGCCCGGTGGGCGGTGCCGAAGGCATCCATGACGAAGACGTCACACAGGGCGGCGTACTTCTTCGCGGTGTCTTCCACGTTTTTCTTCTCGCCCTTGTTGACGCGGCAGTTTTCCAGCAGGACCACTTCACCTTCGGCCACGTCGAAGCCGCCATCCACCCAGTCCTTGATCAGGCGCACGGGCTTGCCCAGCTTGGCGGACATGACGTCGGCCACGGGCTGGAGGGACACCTCGGGGGTCCACTCACCCTCGGTGGGGCGGCCCAGGTGGGAAGTGACCATGACCTTGGCGCCGGCCTTCAGGGCATGCTCGATGGTGGGCATGGAAGCAGTGATGCGGGCGTCGGAAGTGACCTTGCCTTCCTTCACGGGCACGTTCAGGTCGGCGCGGATGAAGACGCGCTTGCCCTTGAGGTCCAGGTCGGTCATGCGGAGGAATTTGGCCATTGTGGTGCTCCTTGGAGAGTTAAGCGGTAAGGAATAGGGTGACCTATTGCTTACAGCTCAGAGGTAGGGGGAAACGGGAAACGGGAAACGTGAATACGGGGGCGATGTTGCGTTTCCCGTTACTCATTTCCCGTTTCCCGCAGTCTGTTACTTGGCGACGTGCTCCACCAGCCGGAGCATGTTGCAGGTGTAGCCGTACTCGTTGTCGTACCAGGACACGACCTTGACGAAGGTGCCGTCGAGGGCGATGCCGGCTTCGGCGTCGAAGGTGGAGGGAGCGGAGTTGCCCACGAAGTCGGTGGAGACCACCTTCTCGTCGGTGTAACCCAACACGCCCTTCATGGAACCTTCAGAGGCGGCCTTCATGGCGGCGCAGATGTCGGCGTAGGCGGCTTCCTTGTTCAACTCCACGGTCAGATCCACCACGGAGACGTCAGAGGTGGGGACGCGGAAGGCCATGCCGGTGAGCTTCTTGTTCAGCTCGGGCAGCACCTTGCCCACGGCCTTGGCAGCGCCGGTGGAGGAGGGGATGATGTTTTCCAGGATGCCACGACCGCCGCGCCAATCCTTCTTGGAGGGGCCGTCCACGGTTTTCTGGGTGGCAGTGGCAGCGTGCACGGTGGTCATCAGGCCGCGCTTGATACCCCAGTTGTCGTTCAGCACCTTGGCCACGGGGGCCAGGCAGTTGGTGGTGCAAGAGGCGGCAGAGACGATGGTCTGGCCGGCGTAGGTGTCGTGGTTCACGCCGTACACGAACATCGGGGTGTCGTCCTTGGCGGGGGCGGACTGGACCACCTTCTTGGCGCCGGCGGCAATGTGGGCCTGGCAGGACTCGGTGGTCAGGAAGAAGCCCGTGCAGTCGATGACGATGTCCGCGCCCACTTCGTTCCACTTCAGGTTGGCGGGGTCCTTCTCGGCGGTCAGGCGGATGGTCTTGCCATTCACCACCATGTTGGAACCGTCAACCGCGACGGTGCCGTTGAAACGGCCGTGCACGGAGTCGTACTTCAGCATGTAGCACAGGTAGTCGGGTTCCAGCAGGTCGTTGATGGCGACCACTTCCAGATTGGGGAAATCCTTGGCGATGGCACGGAAAACCATGCGGCCGATACGGCCAAAACCGTTGATACCAACTTTGATAGCCATGTTTGTTGCTCCTTGTTGTTTAGAAAACAGTGCTGCTTCAGGCGGCGGGAAGCCGCCCGAGCGCTAGATCAAAGTACCGCCTTGGTCTTGGCGACCACGTTCTCGACGGTGAAGCCGAATTCCTTGAACAGCAGGCCGGCAGGGGCGGACTCGCCGAAGCGGTCCAGGCCGATCACGGCGCCATCCAGGCCCACGTACTTCCACCAGGCGTCGGTGACACCGGCTTCGATGGCCACGCGCTTGCCGCTGCCCAGGACGGCGGCCTTGTAGCCGGCATCCTGCTTGTCGAAGGTGTTGGTGCAGGGCATGGAGACCACGCGGGCGGCGATGCCTTCGGCCTTCAGGGCCTCCTGGGCCTTCATGGCCAGTTCCACTTCGGAACCGGTGGCGATGAAGGTCACCTTGGCATCGGCGGCGTCAGACAGCACGTAGCCGCCCTTGGCGATGTCGGCGATCTGGGCTTCAGAACGCTGAATGAAGGGCAGGTTCTGGCGGGACAGAATCAGGCTGGTGGGACCGTCCTTCTTCTCCACGCCGGCAGCCCAGGCCACCAGGGTCTCGGTGGTGTCGCAGGGACGCCAGACGGACATGTTGGGGATCATGCGCAGGGTGGCGGTCTGTTCCACGGGCTGGTGGGTGGGCCCATCCTCGCCCAGACCGATGGAGTCGTGGGTGAACACGTAGACCACGCGCTGTTTCATCAGCGCAGACATGCGCAGGGCATTGCGGGCGTATTCCGAGAACATCAGGAAGGTGCCGCCGAAGGGGAACAGGCCCCCGTGCAGCGCCATGCCGTTCATGATGTGGCTCATGCCGAACTCGCGCACGCCGTAGGAGATGTAGTTGGCTTTCTCGTGGCGGTGGATGGGCTGGCAGTTGGGCCAGTTGGTCAGGTTGGAACCGGTCAGGTCGGCGGAACCGCCCACCCGCTCGGGCAGGGTGGAGACCAGGCGCTCGATGGCCAGCTGGCTGGCCTTGCGGGTGGCCACGGTCTCGGCCTTGTCCAGGGTGGTCTTCAAGGCGGCGGCGACGCGCTCGCTCCAGTCGGCGGGCAGGTCGCCGGCCATGCGGCGCTTGAATTCGGCGGCCTCGGCCGGGAAGGCCTTCTCGTACTCGGCGAACTTGTTGTTCCACAGCTTCTCCAGCCCTTCGCCCTTGGTCTTGGCGTCCCAACCCTCGTAGACGTCCTTGGGGATCACGAAGGGCTCGTGGTGCCAACCCATGTGCTCGCGGGCAGCCGCCAGTTCCTCGTGACCGAGGGCAGCGCCATGCACGTCGTGGGAGCCCTGCTTGTTGGGCGCGCCCTTGCCGATGATGGTCTTGGCCTGGATCAAGGTGGGCTTGTCGGCCGACTGCTTGGCCTTCTGCACGGCGTCCTCGATGGCGAAGAAGTCGTGACCGTCGACATTGCGCACCACGTTCCAGCCGTAGGCCTCGAAGCGGCCGCAGACATCTTCGGTGAACCAGCCGTCAGTGTGGCCGTCGATGGAGATGCCGTTGTCGTCCCACACGGCGATCAGCTTGTTCAGCTTCCAGGTGCCAGCCAGGGCGCAGGCTTCGTGGGAGATGCCTTCCATCATGCAGCCGTCGCCCATGAACACATAGGTGTGGTGGTTGACGATGTCATGACCGGGCTTGTTGAACTCGGCGGCCAGCAGCTTTTCCGCCAGGGCCATGCCCACGGCGTTGGTGATGCCCTGGCCCAGGGGGCCGGTGGTGGTTTCCACGCCGGGGGTGTAGCCGTATTCCGGGTGGCCCGGGGTACGGGAGTGCAACTGACGGAACTGCTTGATGTCGTCGATGGTGACGTCATAGCCGGTCAGGTGCAGCAGGGAATAGATCAACATGGAGCCGTGGCCGTTGGACAGCACGAAGCGGTCCCGGTCGGGCCACTTGGGGTTGGCCGGGTTGTGGCGCATGTGGTGATTCCAGACCACCTCGGAGATTTCCGCCATGCCCATGGGGGCGCCGGGGTGACCAGATTTTGCCTTTTCGACAGCATCCATCGCCAGGGCGCGGATGGCGTTCGCGAGGTCGGTGCGTGTTGCCATGTTGTTGATTCCTCGAAGAAAAAACCGTTTTTTGGCCCGATTTGGGCAGAAAGCATCGATTATGTCCCAGGGGCCAGGGCAGAGCAAGGTGATGCGAGCCCGTATAACCTGTGTTCGGGAGGCATAATCCGCCCCGGACCCGCAATTGATGCGGAAACCGGTGCGTAGAAGCTGGCGCTTAAAATGTTTTTATGTGCTTTTGGGTCGCTTTTATGGAATTTGGAGTTCGGGGTTCGCAATCAGGTGTACCGGATGGGGGACAGACTCAGGCGCTGGTCGCTTCCTGAAACACCCAGCTTTTCCACTGGATCAGCAACTCTGGGGTCAAGGCCGCCAGGACGGAACGGTTCCAGGGGTTTTCGCCAGTGAACGGGGTGCCGTTCAGGGTACAGGAGGCGCCTCCTGCCTCCCGTAGAATGAGGCAACCCGCAGCGTAATCCCAGAGTTTCTGGCCGCCGTGCATGTAAACGTGCATGCGGCCGGCGGCGACGTAACACCAGTCCAGGGTGCTCGCGCCTAGATTGCGTTGTGATCCGAAGGGGTGCTCGCTGGCGATGCGGCCTCCCAGTTGCCGGTCGATCCGCTTGAAATCCACGGCAGCCATGCAGCGCCGAAGTTCTGCCGGCGGGGCTTTCAGGGGCAGGCGTTCGCCGTTCAGGAAGGCGCCGCCCCCTTCCGTGGCGTAGAAGGCCTCATCTGCACCCGGATCGTAGACCACGCCGAGGACACTGCGCTTGTTGCGCACCAGGGCGACGGAAATGGCAAAGAAAGGCAGGCCGTTGACGAAGTTGCTGGTGCCATCGATGGGGTCCACGCACCAGAGGCCTTCTGCCTCCATGTCCCAGGCGGCCCGTTGCTCGGCTTCGGTCATTTCCTCCCCCAGCACCGGGTAGGGGGCGATGGCACGCAGGCGCTTGAACAATGCGGTCTGGGCGGCCACGTCCGCTTCCGTGAGCAGGCTGCCGTCCACCTTGCGTTCGTGGGCCACCTTCAGGTAGCGGGGCATCACTTCATCCCGCCCCACTTCCCGGCAGGCGATGACGACCTGGTCAAGGAGGGTCTTCAGGTCCGCCACTTGATGGAACACCCCATGCTGGGAATCTGCTCGGCAGGGCCGTGCTGGGTTTCCGCCACCTGTTTCATCGCCTCGAACAGGTCCCGGCGTACGCCTTCGGGAGCCGTTTCCTTGCGGGATTCATCCAGGCGTCCCCGGTATTGCAGTTCCATGTCCCGATTGAAGCCAAAGAAATCCGGGGTGCAGACCGCGCCGTAGGCCTGGGCCACCTGCTGGCTGGCATCCAGCACGTAAGGCATGGGGAAGGCCAGTTCCCGGGCCAGGGCCTGCATGTGCTCGAAGCTGTCTTCGGGGTACTCGGCCGGGTCGTTGGACATGATGGCAATGGCGCCGATGCCCAGGGACTGGAGATCGTTCACGTCCCGGACGATACGGCGGATGACAGCCTTGACGTAGGGGCAATGATTGCAGATGAACATCACCAGCAGTCCGTTTGGACCCGCTACGTCCTGAAGGGAATACCGCTTGCCATCCACGCCGGGTAGGGAAAAATTCACTGCCTTCCAGCCGAAATCACACACCGGGGTTTCCATGCGAACCACGGTCAGTCTCCCGCTCGTTACCAACGCCGGGATAATAACATCCGACCTGTTTCCTCTCCTCGACTTGCCATGGCCCGATTTCATTGCCCCCTCCCCCTGCACCCCAACCGGGTGGTGACCCTGCCGGACGGGGTGGCGCGCCATGCGGTGGGGGCCCTGCGGTTGCGGGAGGGGGAGACGGTGACCCTGTTCAATGGCGATGGCCATGAATATGAGGGGGTGTTGCTGACCGGGGGGCAGACCGCCGTGCGCCTCCTGGCCCGCCATACGCCGGAGCGGGAATCTCCCCTGCGGGTGGTCCTGGCCCAGGGCATTTCCAGCGGCGAGCGCATGGATCTCACCGTGCAGAAATCCGTGGAACTGGGGGTGATCGCCCTGCAACCCCTCAGCATGCGGCGCACCATCGTGCGGCTTGCCGGAGATAAGCAGGAGAAGCGCCGGGCCCATTGGCAGGCGGTGGTGGTATCGGCCTGTGAACAATGCGGCCGCAATTTGGTGCCGGAGGTACGGCCCATACTGGATTTCGATGTCTGGCGTCGGGGTCTGACGGGGCTAGGCGGTCTGGGCCTCATGCTGGACCCGGAGGCGGAAGTGGCCCTGGGGGATCTGCCCCGGCCCGGTCGCGAAATCATCCTGCTGGCCGGGCCTGAAGGCGGGTTCGACCCGGCGGAACGGGCGGCGGCCCGGGCTTCGGGCTTCATGGGCGTACGCATGGGGCCCCGCATTCTGCGTACGGAAACCGCCGCACTGGCGGCCCTGGCGGCCATGCAGGCCCTGTGGGGAGATTTCCGCCAGGCCCAGTCCGTACCCTGAGAAAGCCGCGTACCTGCCCCCAGACTTAAGTTTCAGCAGGAATGTCCGTTAACCCCCCGTATCTGTTGCTTATATATATAGGGGATTGGTGTCATGGCGAAGCTGGGTGAGGCGGAAGCGAACACCTTTGTGCAGTGGTTTCGTGCTGCCGCGCCCTACATTCATGCCTTCCGGGGCAAGACCTTCGTAGTGGCCTTTGGCGGCGATGCCCTGGCGGACGGGGGCTTTGCCAGCCTGATCTACGATTTCAACCTGCTCAACAGCCTGGGTGTGCGCCTGGTGCTGGTCCATGGCGTGCGCCCCCAGGTGGAGGAGCGGCTGGCGGCCCAGGGGGACGAACCCCAGTACGTGGACGGCTTGCGGGTCACCGATGCGGATACCCTGGAACTGGTGAAGGACGCGGTGGGCTCCGTGCGGGTGGACATCGAAAGCATGCTCTCGGTGGGCTTGCCCAACACTCCCATGGCCGGTGCGGAAATCCGAGTTGCATCGGGAAATTTTGTCACTGCCCGGCCCGTGGGGGTGCTTGAAGGGGTGGATCTTCAATTCACCGGCGAGGTGCGCCGGATCGCGGACCAGGCCATCAACGCCCGGCTGGCGGCCGGCGAGATCGTGCTGCTCTCCCCCCTGGGCTACTCGCCCACGGGGGAAGTCTTCAACCTGGCCCTGGAAGAAGTGGCCACCACCGCTGCCGTGGCCCTCAAGGCGGACAAGCTCATTTTCCTGCTGGACCGGGGGGGCTGCCAGGATGCCAAGGGCCAGCTCATCCACCAGCTCACCGTGGCGGCAGCCCAGCGGCTACTCAAATCGCTGCCAGAAGGGGATCTCAAGCTGTATTTGCCCCACGCAGTGCGGGCCTGCCGGCAAGGCGTGCGCCGGGCCCACCTGCTGGAGCGGGCCAGGGACGGGGCATTGCTTGTGGAACTCTTCACCCACGAGGGGGTGGGCACCATGATTTCCCGGGAGGCGGTGGAGAATGTGCGCCCGGCGAAGATAGAGGACGTGGGCGGCATCCTGTCCATCATTGAGCCCCTGGAACAGGAAGGCGTGCTGGTGCGCCGTTCCCGGGAGCGTCTGGAGCAGGAGGTGGAACAGTTCTTCGTGGATGAACTGGACGGTCGCATCGTCGGCTGCGTGGCCCTGTACCCGTTTGCCGAAACCCAAGCGGCGGAAATGGCCTGTCTGGCGGTCAACCCGGATTTCCGCCGGGCCGGCCGGGGCGATGCGCTTCTTGAAGCCGTTGAAGAAGCCGCCAGGGAACAGGGCCTGAACGAGTTGTTCGTGCTCACTACCCGCACGGCCCACTGGTTCATCGAGCGGGGCTTCCGCCTGGCCTCCCCGGAGGATCTGCCGACGCCGCGCAAGGCGTTGTACAACTGGCAGCGGCGCTCCAAGGTCCTGGTCAAGACCCTGCTGGAGGCATGATGGTCCGTGGGCTGCTGATCTGTCTGTTGATCCTTTTTTCCGGTCTGGCCCGGGGAGAAGCGTTCATCATCGGTGTCCATCCCATCCATAGCATGCGCACCCTGGCGGAGCGCTTCGAACCCCTGCGCGCTCATCTGGAAACCCGGTTGGGCAAGCCGGTCTACGTGGAAAGTGCCGTCGACTTTGCCGAGTATTACGTCCGCACCCTGCGGGGTGAGTTCGACCTGGCCATCATTCCCGCCCATTTCGCCCGCCTGGCCCAGAAAGACAAGGGCTTCCAGCCTCTGATCCAGTTCCGGCCCGATAACGATGCCCTGCTGGTAAGCAATTTGGATAGACCCCTCATTCCCATCGAGAGGATGAAACACCAGCGCCTGGCGGTCATCGACCCCCTGGCGGTGACGGTGCTGGCTGTCCTGGCCCATCTGGAAAGCCAGGGCCTGGAGGCCGGACGGGACTATTCCGTCATGGCATACAGCAACCATGCCAGCGTGGTTAAGGCGGTTGCCGAGGGGCTCGCCATGGCTGGCGTGACGACCACCCATGGGCTCAAGCAGGTGCCGGAAGCCTTGCGCGGCCGCATCAGGACTGAGGCCCGCATCACTGACATCCCGGCGTTTGTCGGTCTGGCCAGGCCGGAGCTTCCAGCTGTCGAGGCCAGGAAGCTCAAGGAATTGTTGCTGGACTTTGCGAGTGCCAAGGCAGGCCAGGATTTCCTCAAGGGCATTGCCTTCAGCCGTTTCGTGCCCGCCGAAGAAAAACAGCTCAGGCGCGTGGATGCCTACCTCAAGGAGACCAGAAAGGGCCTGGGTCAGTGAGCTCCCTCTTGTTCTGGCGTCAACTTCGCTGGCCTTTATGGATCAAGCTCACCCTGGCAGGGGCCCTGGTGGAAGTGGTCATGCTGGTGAGCATGTTGACCTGGATCATCGCCCAGGCAGGCAGCGAACTGGAAATTCGTGCCCGGCAGCAGGCCGAGGCCATGGTGCCCCTCATCAATGCCGCTTTGAGTGGCCCTTTGATGCAGCGGGACTACAGCGAACTGCAAGGTATTCTCGATGAATCCCGCAATGCCCGAAATTTCGCCTACCTGGTGCTGCTGGACCGGAACGGTGCCCGGGTGGCCAGTTCCGGCCTGACGCCATCCCAGGCCCTGCCAGCCCTCAATACCGAGTTTGTGGACGATCCGGCGGATCATATATTCGATACGCTCATGGATATCCGCCTGGTGGGGGTGAACTACGGCCAGCTGCGTTATGGCATCGACACCTCTTACCTGGGCGAAACCCGGGATTACATCCTGCGTACCGGGCTGGTCATGGGCTTGGTCGTGATGGGCCTGACCATTCCCATGTTCGCCCTGCTGGGCTATGGCCTGACGCGCAGGCTGGCCCAGCTCACCCAGGCCAGCCATGCCCTTGCGGAAGGGGATTTCAGTGCAAGCCTGCCCCCCGCTGGCCAGGATGAGGTGGGTCAGCTTTCCAAGGCTTTCCAGGCCATGTCCCGTCAACTGCTGGCGAGGTTGTCCGAACTGCGCGACAACGAACAGCGTTTCTATGCCATCGCCAACTTCACCTACGATCTGGAACTTTGGATCGACCCCGCTTCCCAGGTCATCTGGATCAACCCCTCCATACTGCGTATGACGGGTTACACCCAGGAAGAGTGCATGGATATGCCGGGGTTTCCCATTTGCCTGGTGGTGGAAGAAGACCGGGCCCAGGCCCAACAGCGTTTTGCTGAAGCCTTGCGGGGTTCCACGGGAGAGGGCTACCAGTTCCGCATGATGCGCAAGGACGGTTCCCTATTCTGGATTGCAGTGAACTGGCATCCCATATTCAACACTGATAACCAGTTTCTGGGGGTGCGGGCCAGCCTGCGGGACATCTCGGAACTGAAGGCCTCGGAACGCAAGGCGCTGGACTACCTGGCAGCCACTGAAGCGGAACAGGCCCGTCTGATGGCCCTGTTGTCGGCCATGAACCTGGGCATCCTGTTCGTGGGGGGAGATGGCCGGGTGGTCTACCACAACCCCGCCTTCGACCGTATCTGGCAGATGCCGGCGCTAGGGGACCTCAAGGGTTCCCTGGCCTGGGAGGTGCTGAGTGGCAGCGGCTACCGCCTGCAACACCCGGAGGCCTTCCTGATCCACGCCCGGGAAGCTCTCACCTCAAGGGAGGAAACCGAACCCTTCGAGATCCCCGTCAAGGATGGCCGGGTCGTCAACCACCTCAGTTTTCCGGTGTTTGACAGGGACCAGCATTTCCTAGGCCATCTATGGATCTTTGAAGACATCACCAGTGAGCGACAGACTGCTGAACAGCTTCTGTACCTGGCGGAGCGGGATTCCCTAACCGGGCTGTTCAACCGGCATCGTTTCCAGATGGAACTGGAACGCATGGTGGCGGAGTCGGAGCGCAATCAGAAACCGGCAGCTCTGCTCTATTTCGACCTGGATGAATTCAAGGCTATCAATGACCATTTCGGTCACAAGGCGGGCGATGCCATGCTGATCAGGGTGGCTGGGGAGGTTTCAGGCCTGACTCGTCGCCACGAGATGCTGTTCCGCCTGGGGGGCGACGAATTTGCTGTGTTGATGCCAAACTCAGACACCCGTCAGACCCAGGCCCTGGCGGAACGTATCGTGCGGGCCATCGCCCAGATTCCCTTCCGTTTCGAGGGCAAGACGCTGCATATTTCCTCCAGTCTGGGCATCGCACTCTACCCAGACCACGCCGCCGACCAGGAACAACTGGTGGTGCGGGCCGATGCGGCCATGTACCAAGCCAAGCAGGCAGGCAAGAATGCCTGGCGGCTCTACCGCCAGGATCTGGACAACACACCGGAAATGCTCAACCGGCTGTCATGGAACGACCGGCTGGCCCGGGCCCTGGAGAACAACCTGTTCGAGCTGCACTTCCAGGGGGTCTACCACAGCAAGAGCCGGCAACTGGCCCACCTGGAAGCCCTGATCCGCTTGCGGGACGAGGACACGGGAGACCTGGTGTCCCCGGGCCTGTTCATCCCCGTGGCGGAAAAAAGCAACAAGATCCTGGAAATCGACCGCTGGGTGTTGCGCCAGGCCGTGGGGCTGCTGGCGGGCAATCCGGCGGCGCCGAACATCGCCGTCAACATCTCTGGCCGTTCCTTCGACGACCCCAGCCTGCCAGCGTACATCGTAGACCTGTTGCGGGAATTCCACCTGGCGCCGGAACGGCTGATCATCGAAATAACGGAAACCGCTGCCGTGTCCGACCTCACCGACGCGGAGCGTTTCATTGAGGCCCTGAAACAGGCGGGCTGCACCGTCTGTCTGGACGATTTCGGTGCAGGTTTTGCCTCCTTCGCCTACTTGAAACATATCCGCGTGGACACTATCAAACTGGATGGTATGTTCATCCGCAACCTGCCCCATGACCATGACAACCAAGTATTCGTACGGGGCATGGTGGAAGTGGCCCGGGGCCTGGGCAAGACCACCGTCGCAGAATGCGTGGAAGACGAAGCGACGCTGAACCTGCTGGCCAAATTGGGGGTGGACAAGGCCCAGGGCTATTTCCTCGACCGGCCATCAGCACGGCATCCCGCCCTCTTTCCCGGAGAACAATCTTGAAGCCCCTCGCCCATGCCGACCTCGTCGCCCGTCTCCAGGAACTGGACCGGGCCCTTGGCGACCATGCCAAATGGATGGCGCGCCTGAACCGTCAGTTGATCTGTGGTGGACCGCCAGACCCGGTCGACCTGATGCCGGACGCCCACCTGCGCTGCGCCTTCGGCGCCTGGTTCCATGGTCCCGCCAAGGGTAGTCTGGGGGCAGAACCCGGTTTCGATGCCATTGCGGTGGCCCATGAATCCCTGCATGGCATCGCCCGGCATCTGCTGGACAGCCGCCAGCGGGGTGAAACCATCGCGCCGGATGACTACGATGCCCTGATGGCAGTCTCTGCCCGGTTCCGCCAATTGTTGCGTCAACTGGAACAACGCCTGATGGAGCGCATGGGGGCGGTGGACAAGCTCACCGGGGTCTGGAACCGCCAGGCCGTGCAACTGCGCCTGGCAGAAGAAGTGGAACGCATCCAGCGCACCCGGCTGCCCTGCACATTGTGTTATGCGGACCTGGACAACTTCGCCCGCCTCAATGCCCAGCTGGGCCAGCAAGGGGGCGATGAACTCATTCAGGCCGTGGCCCAGTTCTTCAAGGCACGCCTACGGGGCTACGACACCCTGTTCCGCATCAAGGGCGAGGAATTCCTGTTCTGTATGCCCAATACCAGCCTGGAAGCCGCAGCCACCATGATCAACCGGCTACGGGAAGAACTGGCCAACACCTCTTTCACCGTGCAGAAGCAGCCGGTCACCCTCACCAGTTCCTTCGGGGTCGTGGCTCTGGACCCCGTCTTCTTCATCGAGGAAATCCTGGAACAGGCGGAACGGGCCCAGCTCATAGCGAAACGCGAGGGGGGAAACGGCGTGTGCGTCTGGAGGGAAGGAGAGCCGGAGCCAGACCCGGAGGCATGAGGGGCGGGGCGGCTCTCTGGCACGCCAGGGGGTAAGGTTTGGCGGTTGCATGTCACTAACCGGGTAAAATCCCAGGCTGATTTTCACAGGTTTCCCCATGCTTACCGTTTCCAACCTCACCATCCAGTTCGGGGCCAAGCCCCTATTTGAAAACGTCAACGTCAAGTTCGGCGACGGCAACCGCTACGGCCTCATAGGCGCCAACGGCTGCGGCAAATCCACGTTCATGAAGATACTGGCCGGGGTGCTGGAGCCTTCCGCCGGCAACGTGGCCATCGACCCCCACGAGCGCATGGCCTTCCTGCGCCAGGACCAGTTCGCCTTCGAGGACGTACGGGTGCTGGACGTGGTGTTGATGGGCCATGCCGACATGTGGGCCTGCATGCAGGAAAAAGACGCCATCTACATGAACCCGGAGGCCACCGAGGAAGACTACATGCGGGCCGCCGATCTGGAGACCAAGTTCGGCGAACTGGGGGGCTACGATGCCGAGGCCCGGGCCGGCGAACTGCTGCTGGGACTGGACATTCCCTCGGACAAGCACAACGGCCCCATGCGTGAGGTGGCCCCCGGCTGGAAATTGCGGGTGCTGCTGGCCCAGGTATTGTTCGCCAACCCGGACATCCTGTTGCTGGACGAACCCACCAACAACCTGGACATCAACACCATCCGCTGGCTGGAAAACGTGCTCAACGCCCGTAACTCTACCATGATCATCATCTCCCACGACCGCCACTTCCTGAACCAGGTGTGCACCCATATGGCGGACCTGGACTACCAGACCCTAAAGGTCTATCCCGGCAACTACGACGACTACATGGAGGCCTCCACCCTGGCCCGGGAGCGGCTCCAGGCCGCCAACGCCAAGGCCAAGGAACGGGTGGCGGAATTGCAGGATTTCGTGCGTCGCTTCTCGGCCAACAAGTCCAAGGCCAAGCAGGCCACCAGCCGCCTGAAGCTCATCGACAAGATCAAGCCCGAGGACGTGAAGCCTTCCTCCCGCCAGTACCCCTGGATCCGTTTCGAATACGACGAGAAAGAAAAACTCCACCGCCAGGCCTGCGAAGTGGAGGGCCTGAACTTCGCCTATGAGGCGGGCGTGCCGGTCATCAGCAACCTGAACCTGCACATCGCTGCGGGTGACCGGGTGGCCATCATCGGCGAAAACGGCGTCGGCAAGACCACACTCCTGAAGCTGCTGGTGGGGGAACTCCAGCCCCAGAAGGGCCAGATCAAATGGGCGGAAAAGGCCCAATTGGGCTACTTTGCCCAGGACCATTCCGCCGACTTCGATTCAGACCTGTCCCTGACCGACTGGATCAGCGGCTACGTGCGGGAAGGGGGCTACGAAGGGGACGACGCGGAAACCCTGCTGCGGGGTACCCTGGGCCGCCTGCTGTTCAAGGGCGACGAAGTGAAGAAGGCCGTGCGGGTCATCTCCGGCGGCGAGCAGGGACGCATGCTGTTCGGCAAGCTCATGCTGCAACGCAAGAACGTGCTGCTCATGGACGAACCCACCAACCACCTGGACATGGAATCCATCGAATCCCTGAACAACGGCCTGGACCAGTTCACCGGCACCCTGGTGTTCGTCTCCCATGACCGCCAGTTCGTCGATTCCCTGGCCAACAAGATAGTCGAGTTGAAGACCGATGGCAGCCACGTGGTATACGAAGGCACCTACGAGGAATATCTTTCCAGCCAGGGGCTTGAGTGAGCCCCGGGCGCATATCTGTCGCCACCCCATGAAGAGGAGTCCTGCCATGAAGCGCTGGTTATTGCCGATCGCCTGCCTGCCCCTGCTGGCGGGATGTTTCCAGGACACCGCCTCCTATTCCCTGGGGGCCCGGGACCACGCCATCACCCTGGTGCGCAACCAGACCTTCCCCTGGCAATCCACCGTGGATGTGAGCGTCATCGCCGTGCGCATGCCGGAATGCAATGGCGGTGGCGACATCAAGGAGATCCCCGAAGACGCGGACTACGCCCTCTACCGGGCACCGGACGAATACCCGGAACCCATTTTCCTGCTCAAGGCCGACGGTCGGGTATTTGCCGTCAGCACCCAGTCCTGTCGCCTGCAGGAGTTCGAGGAAAAACCCGACAACCTGGGCGAGAAGCTGGGCACCTTCAAGGTCAAGGACGACAAGTTCCAGTTCGTCGAAGGCGAGTAAGAGGTTCACGGCCCCATGCGCTATGCGGATCTGAGGGACTTCATCGCCCAACTGGAAGCCCGGGGCGAGCTGAAGCGCATCACCCAGGAGATAGACCCGGTCCTGGAGATGACCGAGATCGGCGACCGGGTGCTGCGGGCCGGTGGTCCGGCCCTGCTGTTCGAAAACCCCAAGGGTTCCAGGATCCCCGTGCTGGCCAATTTGTTCGGTACGGTCAAAAGGGTGGCTCTGGGCATGGGGGAGGAAGACCCGGCAAGGCTGCGCGAGATCGGCAAGCTCCTGGCCTACCTGAAAGAACCGGAGCCCCCCAAGGGCCTGAAGGACGCCTGGGAAAAGTGGCCGGTGCTGAAGCAGGTCATGAACATGTCCCCCAGGACCGTGCGTTCCGCCCCCTGCCAGGAGGTGGTGTGGGAGGGCAAGGACGTGGATCTTTCCCGCCTGCCCATACAGCACTGCTGGCCCGGGGACGTGGCACCCCTGATCACCTGGGGCCTGGTGGTGACCAAGGGGCCCCACAAGCTCCGCCAGAACCTGGGCATTTACCGGCAACAGGTCCTGGGCCCCAATAAACTCATCATGCGCTGGCTGGCCCACCGGGGCGGCGCCCTGGATTTCCGCGAATTCCAGGCCGCAAACCCGGGCCATCCCTTCCCCATCGCCGTGGCCCTGGGGGCAGACCCGGCCACCATTCTGGGGGCCGTGACGCCGGTGCCGGACAGCCTGTCGGAATACCAGTTCGCCGGCTTGCTGCGGGGGGCCAAGACCGAAGTGACCCCCTGCCTGGGCTCGGATCTGCAAGTGCCCGCCAGCGCAGAGATCGTCCTGGAAGGGGTCATCCACCCGGGGGAAACGGCGCTTGAAGGGCCCTATGGCGACCACACCGGCTACTACAACGAACAGGAAACCTTCCCGGTTTTCACCGTGGAACGCATGACGATGCGCCGGGATCCCATCTACCACAGCACCTATACCGGCAAGCCGCCGGACGAGCCCGCCATCCTGGGAGTGGCCCTGAACGAGGTGTTCGTGCCCCTGTTGCAAAAGCAGTTCCCCGAGATCACGGATTTCTACCTGCCGCCGGAAGGCTGTTCCTACCGCATGGCGGTGGTCAGCATGAAGAAGCAGTACCCGGGCCACGCCAAGCGGGTCATGTTCGGGGTATGGAGCTTCCTGCGCCAGTTCATGTACACCAAGTTCATCCTGGTCACCGACGAGGACGTGAACGTGCGGGACTGGAACGACGTGATGTGGGCCCTCACCACCCGGGTGGACCCGGCTCGGGACACCCTGCTGGTGGAAAACACCCCCATCGACTATCTGGATTTCGCCAGCCCGGTGTCCGGCCTGGGCAGCAAGATGGGCATCGACGCCACCAACAAGTGGCCTGGTGAAACCACCCGGGAATGGGGTACCCCCATCCGCATGACGGATGCGGTGAAAGCCCGGGTGGACGCCTTGTGGGACCAGCTGGGGCTGTAGGAGACACCTGATGCAAGACGACGGACTCGGCCTGCCCGGCATCGACAGTTACCAGGTTACGGAACTGGAGGCGGACGACCCCCAGTGGATGCTGGAACTGCTCTCCAATCCGGCCTTCAGCCGGGTGCCCGCCAGCCATTACCAGGGCTTGCTGGAGCGCTTCCGGCCACAGCCTGTCCAGGCCGGCCAGGTGGTGATCCGCCAGGGAGAGCCCGGCGAGGTCTTCTATCTGCTGCGTAGCGGCAAGGCCCGCATTACACGCACCTCCTCCACTGGGCTGGAAGTCACCCTGGCGGAGGCCGGGCCAGGCCACTGTTTCGGCGAAGAGGCCCTGCTCTCCGGGGCGCCCCGCAACGCCACCATCACCATGCTGGAGGCGGGCCAGCTCATGGCACTGGAAGCCCGGGACTTCCACCAGTTGTTGGGTGCGGCCCTGGTCAAGGGGCTGGCCATTCAACAGGCCCGTAGGCTTATCGGCCAGGGGGCCCTGTTGCTGGATGTGCGGGAGCGGGATGCATTCCTGGCGGGCGCCCTGGCCGGTGCCCTGCACGTGCCCCTTTTTCTTTTGCGCCAGGCTGCGGCTCAACTGGACCGGACCCGGCCCTTTGTCATCTATTGCGATGACGGCCGCCATTCCGCAACGGCAGCTTTCCTGCTGGCTCAGCGGGGCTTCGATGCCCACATTCTCCAGGGGGGCTATGCCGCCGGCGTGGAGGCCGGACTTGCAGCCGGATAATAGTTGAGTAGAATTATCGGGAATTAATTTTCCGACCGGAGTCCGTCATGTCCTCTACGCTTCAAAGTGCCGCCCAGATCGGCGACCTGCAGCAAGTCCAGTCCCTGCTCGCCGCCGGGGCCGATATCCATGGCACCGATGCTGACGGCAGCACGGCCCTGCATCTGGCCGCCTTCCACGGCCACCTGGACGTAGTTCAGGCCTTGCTGGCGGCTGGCGCAGATGCCAACGCCCTGGACGGCCAGGGCTGGACCCCCGTTTTCAAGGCCGCCTACAACCACGAACTGGACTGTGGCTTCGCGCCAGTGGTCCAGGCCCTGGTGGATGCGGGCGCCAACGTCAACCAGCGCATCTTCTACGGCCTCACCCCCCTGATGCTGGCTGCTGGCGCCGGAGAGGCGGCGGTCTGCCAGGTGTTGCTGGACGCCGGCGCCGACGTGAAGGCTGCCAACGACGGCGGCCGTACCGCCCTGGCCATGGCCAAGGAGCGCTTCTTCGTGGACGTCATCAACCTGTTGCACGAAGCAGAGGGCTTTGTCATGGAAACCGAAGGCGTGTCCTGCGCCAGCGGTGTACGCAAGGGCCCGCCCAGCGACGCCAAGGTGGTCAACTTCATCAAGCGGCCCGCCCACTAGCCCGGTTTCTTGCCGGCCGTACCGAAAATGCCGCGTTGTGCGGCATTTTTAGTCTGAACGAGCCAGACCAGACCTTCGCTCCGCACACTGATTTCAGAAAAACTGGAAACCAGAGCCTGCCGCCGGGGACCAGGGGCCTGGGGGTTTGTCCTTCTTGGGCTCTGGATGGGGGGCCTGGGGAGGCGGTGGCGGGTCTGGTTTGTCCACTTGGGGCGGGGGCGGTGCAGGTGGGGGCTCCTCGGCCGGCGTAACGCCAGCGGGCGGAGCGGTGGCTGGGGCAGGAGCCGGGCCAGGACGGGGTTTGGGGGGCAAAGCCTTGCTGGCAGCAGCAGGGGGCGGAGATGGGGCTGGCGTGCCGGCTTCGCCCTCGAACTCCCGCACCAGCTCTTCCCAGCCGGGCTCCGGTGCGCCGTTGCCCAACAGTAGGGGACGCAGGGCGGGTTCAAGGATCTTGACTATCTGTACAGCCAGGCCACTGGTGAAGTGGTAGTCCGCCGCCGCCTCGCCGGGCACAAAAACGGTCATGACGCCGAAAAAGCGTTCGCCCATATAGAAGGCGAAGGTGGCGGTGCGGTTCATCACCTTGGATTCCAGCACCGTGCCGTTGGCGGCGTACACCTCGAAGCGGTGGTCTCCCGTGCCGGTCTTGCCTCCCAGGGCCAGGAATTCGCCGTTGCCCAGTGGGAAGCTGCCTTTAAGGCGTCGGGCCGTACCCTCCTGGACCACGTTGGCGAGCGCTTCCTTGATGACCTGGGCAATGCTGGCGGGAAAGATGCGTTCGCCTTTCGGCGCCTTGCGTTTCATGATGGTGTGATAGGGGGTGCCGGCGGCGAATTCCAGACCCAGGGTGGTGATGGCGGGCAGTTTGACCCCATCGTTGGCGATGACCCCCATGAGTTCCGCCAGTGCGGCGGGCCGGTCTGCGGAAGAACCAATGGCCGTGGCGTAGGAGGGCACCAGGCTGCCAAAGGGGTAGCCCAGCATGCGCCAGCGTTTGTGCACTTCCTGGAAGGCTTCGATTTCCAGCAGGGAGTGGATGCGGATGTCCTGGGCGTTCTTGCGGCTGGTGTTGATCAGCCAGTCATACACCTGGATGCGCTCGTCCCGGCTGGCTTCCACGATGTTGTCCCAAGTGGCGCCGGGATGGGCACGCAGGTAGGCCACCAGCCAGAGTTCCAGGGGATGGACCTGGGCGATGTAGCCCCGGTCCGAGAGAGAGAATTTGTCCGGCCCATAGGTTTCGTACAGGTATTTGAAATCCCCTTCGTCGAAGGCGCCCGGGTTGCCCAGACGGCTTTTCAGGCGAGTGGTGAAGGCTGCGATGTCCGCCTGGGGTTCCAGGTAACGGTATACGGCCGCCAGGCGCTTGGGGTTGGCGGTCAGGTGGTTGAGCAGGGCGGCGCTGGCCTCCTGGGCGCCTAGTCCCTTGTATTTCTTGTGGAAGCGGACCAGGAAGGCGCGTCCCTCCTGGTCGGCGAAACGCTTCAGATACTGGTCCCGCCTGGGGTCAGAGGGATCGCTCAGAATCTGGGCCGCGCCTTTCGGATCCCGGTACATGAAGTGGCGCACGATATCCCGCATGAGGCGGATGAAGGGCAGGTTCACGGAATTGCGCGTCGCTTCCCAAAGGTCCATGACCTTGCCGTCGTCGTCCCGCTTGAAGTTGGCAAACCGGTGCACGCCGCCGCCGGTGAAGAAGCTTTCTTCCGGGCTGGCGGAATATTGGCGCGACATGGCGGCCCGCAGCATGGTGTGCAGGGATTTGTCCTCGGCGTGGACCAGGTAATTCAATACCCACTGCAATAACAGATCCTTGTCGGCGGCCCGGGCTTTGAGTAACTGGGCCCGGGGCAGGGCGGAGTACTGTTGATGCAGTTCCGCCACCACTTGCAGGTAGGTAATGAGGGTGCGGAGCTTGGCGGAGGAGCCCATGTCCAGCTTGGCCCCCTTGTTGATGTCGAAGGGCTGGTTCAGGTTGTCCGCCTGAACCCGCAGCAGGGCGCCGTCGACCGTGTTCTCGTAAAGGGTGAAGCTGTATATGGGTTTGGTCAGGTCGTTTTCTGGCGCCAGCAGATAGGGGCCGTAGAGGTCGGCGGCATCAACCACGATGGGGTCCGACAGGCGCTGGAGGAAATCGGACACTGCGTACTGGGTGGGGCCGTGCAGGGTGGCCCGGGCGGTCAGGTCCAGCCGGTCCACTTCATACAGACGGGGCACGCCCAGGCGATTCATCAGTTCCACCCGCAGGGTGCTGGTGGCCTTGCGGTCGGCGAAGGAGGCGGTTTCCTTGTGGGCCTTGCCTGTGTTGAATACGATGCGCTGGTCCAGGGCCACATCCCGGAACTGAGGGGTGATGATGCCCATGCTGGCCAGCAGGCGCAGGTGGGTGTTGGCCTGGACTTCCAGCTGGGAGCGGCCGTTGATCAGGTAATAGGAGGGCTTGCGCTGGGAGATCAGCAGCGCCAGCACGTGTTTGTAAGCCCTGGCGGCTTCCGCCGTGGGGGCCGGGTTGCGCAGCAGTCCGTTGATCTTGTCGAAATCCAGCCCGAACCAGGCAGCCAGGCCATCTCCGACGCCGTTGACCTCGCCGAACCCCGGGGCGGCGGCTAGAGGCACGGTATTCAGGTAATCCAGCACGATGCGCCGCCGGGTGGCCAGGGTGTCTTCCCCGTCCAGATAGGCCCGCAGGGAGGCCGAGGCCATCTGGCGCAGCTTGTCGCCGGCGGTAAGGGTCAGTCCATCCGGGGAATGGCGGTATTTCTCGATCTGGGTGGCCAGGGTGGAGCCCCCGGGCACGTTGCGGGACGGGTCGATGGTCTGGAGGATCTTCTCCAGCACGGCGGCACCCAGCCTATCCCATTCCACCGCCGGGTTGCGCTGGGGGTGGTTGGGGTCCAGCAATTCCCGGTTTTCGATGAACAACAGGGTGTTGGCCACTACGGGGGGCACGGCAGTGAAATCCGTATAGGTGCGGGCGGGAAAGCGCAGGGTCTTGAGGGGCGCGCGACTGCAATCCAGCAATTCCAGGCCGGCGACGGACTTCTCCGCATAGGGCATGAACAGGCCGAAGTCGGCAATCCGCGCCATGTCGGCGGAGACCCGGGCCTGATGAGTCACTTCGAAACCCTGTTCTTCGAGCCGGGTAATGAAACGGGGCAGTTCGGGATAGCCCAGGCGCACGTCATAGGGGCCGGTAGGGGATGGGGGCGGCGTGGCATTGCGGCCCTCCTGCAACTGGAAGGTCAGCCGTTTTCCGTAGCCGGCCAGCACCATCGCCTGCAGGGGCGAGGCGATGAGTTCATAAGCGGCGAATACCGCTGCGGCCAGCAGCAGGACCATCAGCAGCGGCCACAACCACAGCCGCCGCAGGCGGCGTTTGACGATGTCGGCGCTGCTCATGGAGCGGGGCTATCTGCGGTCAGCCAGTCCCGGGGACGGAGAAAGTCGTTGTACAACCGGGCTTCTTCGCTGCCGGCTTCGGGGTGCCAGTCATAACGCCATTTCACCAGGGGTGGCATGGACATGAGGATGGATTCGGTACGCCCGCCGGATTGCAGGCCGAACAGGGTGCCCCGGTCGAACACCAGGTTGAATTCCACGTAACGGCCTCGGCGGTAAAGCTGGAAGTCCCGTTCCCGCTCGCCGTAGGGGGTGTCGGCGCGACGTTCCAGAATGGGCACGTAGGCAGGCAGAAAGTGGTCACCGACGCTTTCCAGCAGGTTGAAGCAGTGCTCGAAGGCATCGGCGTCTGCCGATGTCTTACCCGCTCCCCCGGCCCCTCCCCCGCTTGTGGGTGAGGGGGGGGAGGACAGGTCGTCGAAGAAAATGCCGCCGATGCCCCGGGGCTCGTTGCGGTGTTTCAGGAAAAAGTACTCGTCGCACCATTTCTTGAAGCGGGGATAGTAGTCGGCGCCGAAGGGCTCCAGGGATTTGCGGCACAGGGTGTGGAAATGCACCGCGTCTTCCTCGAAGCCGTAATAGGGCGTCATGTCCATGCCGCCGCCGAACCACCATACCGGCGCCTCCCCCGCCTTTTCCGCGACAAAGAAGCGCACGTTCATGTGGGTGGTGGGGGCATAAGGGTTGCGGGGGTGCATCACCAGGGAAACCCCCATGGCCTCCCAGCGGCGGCCAGCCAGTTCCGGCCGGTGGGCGCTGGCGGAGGGGGGCAGCTTTGCGCCCATGACATGGGAGAAGTTCACCCCGCCCCGCTCCAGCACATTGCCTTCCTCGACCAGGCGGGAAATCCCCCCGCCCCCCTCGGGCCGCTCCCAGGCATCCCGGCGGAAAGGGGTGCCGTCCACCTGCTCCAGCCGTTGCACGATGAGTTCTTGCAGGTTGATGAGGAATGCCTTGACGCGTTGGGTGTCCATGGTGGGGCTCAGCAGGTTTTGCGGGATTCTACCGGGGGATCAGGGCCTCAGGATGCCCCCGTCCAGGGGGTCCAGGATGGTGGAGGGCCGTTTGCGTTTGCCGATGCGTCCAGGCAGGACCCAGACCCGCCGGCCGAAGGTCTGCTGGCAGGCCCGCCAGCTCTTCAGGGAGCGACGGCCCGCCAGGTTGGCGCTGGTGGAAACCAGGGCCATGTCCAGGTCATGGCACAGGCGGCGGGCGTCCGGGTGGGCGGTGACCCGCACGGCCAGCTTGGCGTGCTGGCCCCGAACCCAGGGGGGGCAATGGCGGGACGTGGGCAGCAACAGGGTAGTGGGGCCGGGCCACCAGGTGCCCAGTTGCTGGCTCAGTGAGGCAGGCAGGGGGGCCAGGAAGCGGCGGAATTGCCGGGCGTCACTGCCGATGAGGATGAGGCCCTTGGCCTGGGGGCGGCGTTTCAGGGCCAGCAGGCGGCGTACCGCCAGGGGGTTGCGGGGATCGCAGCCCAGGCCGAAGCAGGATTCGGTGGCATAGGCAATGACGCCCCCCCGGGTCAGGAAAGCCCGCAGTCGCCGTGCAGGAACCGGATGGCCGCCCCTCATGCCTCAGTCCAGCCAGAGGGCCAGGGCCATGAGCACCGGGTAGGGGTAGGCCACGGTGGGGCGCAGGGCGCTGCGCAGATATTCCCCCACCAGGCCCAGGGTGCCGGGGCGGGACTGGCGCCAGGCGGTGTGCAACTGGCAGGCATCGGTCTCCGCCAGGGCGCCCCGGCCCAGGCCTTGCTCCAGGTATTCCAGCCGGGCCCCCAGGCGGGCCTGGAAGGTGCGCAGGATGCCTTCCTGTAGCCAGAGCACGCCGATCAGGGCGAGCTGGGCGCCAAGGGGAACAGACTGGGAGAATGGGGCGATGAAGCCCAGCAGCAGCACCAGGACAGCCGCCAGCTTGAGCCCCAGCGCCGGACGCTCATAGGCCTCGAACTGGCCCTGCAGGGCAAGCCATTCCTGGGTGGCCGGGTGCATGGCAGGGGCTATTTCTATTTGCTTTTCTTGCGCTGGATGGCCCGCCAGCCGATGTCGGTTCGCATCTGCCGGCCTGCGAAGCCGATGCCGGCGGCCACCTCATAGGCCCGGGCCTGGGCCATCTTCACCGTGTCCCCCAGGGCCGTGACGCACAGTACCCGGCCTCCGGCGGTGACCACCTGGTCCCCTTCCTGGGTCGTGCCGGCGTGGAAGATGTGGAAATCGTCCCCCCGCTGGTCCAGGCCGGTGATGGCATCGCCCTTGCGTGGGCTTTCCGGATAGCCGGCGGCGGCCAGTACCACGCCCAGGGCGCAGCGCCGGTCCCATTCCGCTTCCACCTGGTCCAGGCGTCCTTCGATGGCCGCTTCCACCAGGGTGGCGAAATCGGACTTCAGTCGCAACATGATGGGCTGGGTTTCCGGGTCGCCGAAACGGCAGTTGAATTCCAGGGTGCCCAGCTTGCCGTCCGGGGCGATCATCAGCCCGGCGTAGAGAAAGCCGGTGTAGGGCGTGCCTTCCGCCTTCATCCCGGCCACCACGGGCTTGATCACTTCCCGCATGACCTTGGCGTGGATCTCCGGGGTCACCACCGGGGCGGGGGAGTAGGCTCCCATGCCTCCGGTGTTGGGGCCGGCGTCGTTGTCCAGCAGCCGCTTGTGGTCCTGGCTGGTGGCCATGGGCAGGATATGCTCGCCATCCACCATGACGATGAAGCTGGCTTCTTCCCCCACCAGGCATTCCTCGATTACCACCTGGTGGCCGGCATCGCCCATGCTGTTGCCGCTGAGCATGGCGTCCACGGCAACGTGGGCTTCCTCGGTGGTGGTGGCTACCACCACGCCCTTGCCCGCCGCCAGGCCGTCGGCCTTGACGACGATGGGCGCGCCCTGGGCATCGATGTAGGCATGGGCGGCGGCGGCATCGGTGAAGGTGCCGAATTTCGCCGTGGGAATGCCGTGCCGGGCCATGAACTGCTTGGCGAAGTCCTTGGAGGATTCCAGCTGGGCGGCCGCCTGGAGGGGGCCGAATATCTTCAGACCGGCCGCCCGGAAGGCGTCCACCACCCCGGCCGCCAGGGGGGCTTCCGGCCCCACCACGGTAAAGGCGATGTCATTGTCCCGGGCGAAGGCGACCAGATCGGGAATGGCCGTGACCGGCACGTTCTCGATGTCTTCTTCCCGGGCTGTGCCGCCGTTGCCGGGGGCGACGAACACCTTGTGCACCCGGGGGCTTTGCTTGAGGCGCCATGCCAGGGCGTGTTCGCGCCCACCTGAACCGATTACCAACAGATTCATGTTTGTCTCGGGAGTTGAATTGGGGAAAAGGGAAACGAGAAACGGGAAACGCGACAAGCACCCATCATGCGGGGTTGACGTTTCCCGTTTCCCATTTCACGTATCTCGTCCGGATCAGTGTCGGAAATGACGTACGCCGGTGAAGACCATGGCGATGCCGTGTTCATCGGCGGCGGCGATGACTTCCTCGTCCCGCATGGAGCCGCCGGGCTGGATCACCGCCTTGATGCCGGCGGCGGCGGCGTTGTCCAGGCCGTCCCGGAAGGGGAAGAAGGCGTCAGAAGCCATCACAGAACCAGGCACCTCCAGGCCGGCATGCTCGGCCTTGATGGCGGCGATGCGGGCGGAGTTGACCCGGCTCATCTGGCCGGCGCCCACGCCGATGGTCATCTTGTCCCGGGCGTAGACGATGGCGTTGGATTTGACGAACTTGGCCACCCGCCAGGCGAACAGCAGGTCGGCCATTTCCTGTTCCGTGGGGGCCCGCTTGGTCACCACCTTGAGCTCGCCGTGCAGCAGCACGTCGGCATCCTGGACCAGCAGGCCGCCGGCCACCCGCTTCATGTCCATCTGCGCCAGGGCACCGCTCCAGGCGCCGCATTCCAGCAGGCGCACGTTCTTCTTGGCAGCCACGGCCTCGCTGGCTTCCGGGCTCACCTCCGGGGCGATGATGACTTCCACGAACTGGCGTTCGACGATGGTCTTCGCCGTTTCGCCATCCAGGCGGCCGTTGAAGGCGATGATGCCGCCGAAGGCCGACTCCGGGTCCGTCTGATAGGCCCGGTTGTAGGCCTCCAGAAGGCTGGCACCATAGGCCACGCCGCAGGGGTTGGCGTGTTTGACGATGACGCAGGCGGGAGCGGCGTCGAACAGCTTCACGCATTCCAGGGCGGCATCGGTGTCGGCGATGTTGTTGTAGGACAGTTCCTTGCCCTGGATCTGCCGGGCGGAAGCGATGGTACCCACGGGGGCCCCGGCTTCCACGTAGAAGGCCCCGTTCTGGTGGGGGTTTTCGCCGTAGCGGCAGGTCTGGGCCCGGCTGTATTGCAGGGTCAGTTTCTCGCCGAACTGTTCCTTGCCGCCGTCGGCGGTCAGGGAGGTCAGGTAGTTGCTGATGTGGCCGTCGTACTGGGCCGTGTGGGTGAAGGCCTTCTTCGCCAGGGTGAAGCGGGTGGCGTCGGCGAGCTTGCCGCCGTTGGCTTTCATCTCGTCTACCAGAGAGGCGTAGTCCGCCGGGTCGGTGACAATGGCCACGTGCTTATAGTTCTTGGCGCTGGAACGCACCATGGCCGGGCCGCCGATGTCGATGTTCTCGATGGCGTCCTCCAGGGTGTGGGGCTTGGACACCGTCTGCACGAAGGGATACAGGTTCACGCACACCAGGTCGATGTACTCCAGGCCATGCTCGGCCATGGTGGCTACGTGGTCCGGGTTGCTGCGCACCGACAGGATGCCGGCGTGAACCCGGGGATGCAGGGTCTTCACCCGGCCATCCAGCATTTCGGGAAAGCCGGTGAACTCGGACACGTCTTTCACCGCGATGCCCGCGTCGCGGATGGCCTTGGCGGTGCCGCCGGTGGAGAGGAGTTCCACACCCTGGTCAGCCAGGGCACGGGCGAAATCGATGAGACCGGTCTTGTCGGATACGGAGAGGAGGGCGCGTTTCATTTTGAGAGTGGGGATGGGGAATGGGGGAAGGGGGATGAGGGGCTAACGAGGAGGCTGGGGTTATCTCATTCCCCATCCCCCATCACTCATCACCGGTTTACTTGATGCCGTGTTGCTGCATCTTCTTGCGCAGGGTGTTGCGGTTGATGCCCAGCCATTCTGCGGCCCGGCTCTGGTTGCTGCCGGCCCGGTCCAGGATCAGTTCCAGCACGGGTTTTTCCACGCAGTTCAGGACCATGTCGTAGATCCCCGTGGGGGATTCGCCGTCCAGGTCCTTGAAATACTGGTCCAGCTCCCGGCGCACGCAAAGGGCCAGTTCGCTTTCATTGATGTGCTGCTCCATCCAACTTCCTTGTCATTTATCTGATATTTGAACTGCTGTTTGAGCTGCTGTTTCAGGCGGCTTCCTGGTGGCCCCCGCCGGGGTCGTCCAGGTACACCAGACGTGCGCTGCGCTCCCGCGTACGCCAGAAGAAGTCGTTGACCGCCTCCAGTTGCTCCCGGGTGGTCTGGAGCTGGTTCATGCCGTGGCGGAAGGTGGCGGAATCCGCCAGCCCCCGGGTGTACCAGGCGATGTGCTTGCGGGCCATGCGGGCCCCGGCCACTTCGCCGTAGAAGCGGTACAGGTCGTCCAGGTGTTCCAGCAGCACCTGGTGAATCTCCGCCACTTCCGGCGTGGGCAGCTTCTCACCCGTGGCCAGGAAGTGGCCGATCTCCCGGAACAGCCAGGGGCGGCCCTGGGCGGCCCGGCCGATCATGACCGCGTCGGCGCCGGTGTAGGCCAGCACGAAACGGGCCTTTTCCGGCGTGGTGATGTCACCGTTGGCGATGACCGGAATCTTCGCCGCCGCCTTGACCGCCTTGATGGTGTCGTACTCCGCATTGCCGTGGTAGCCGCAGGCCCGGGTACGGCCGTGGATGGCCAGAGCCTGGATGCCGGATTCCTGGGCGATGTGCAGGATGCTGAGGGCGTTCTTGTGTTCCCGGTCCCAGCCGGTGCGAATCTTCAGGGTCACCGGATGCTCCGGTACCGCTTGCACCACGGCTTCCAGGATGCGGCCTACCAGGGGCTCGTCCTGCAACAGGGCAGAGCCGGCCATGACGTTGCACACCTTCTTGGCCGGGCAGCCCATGTTGATGTCGATGATGGCCGCGCCCCGGTCGGTGTTGTACTTCGCGGCCTCGGCCATCATCTCCGGCACGCTGCCGGCGATCTGCACGGAAACGGGCTCCACCTCGCCCTCATGGTTGGCCCGGCGCTGGGTCTTGGCCGAACCGTACAACAGGGAGTTGGAGGTCACCATCTCCGACACCGCCATGCCCGCGCCCATCTTCTTGCACAGCTGGCGGAACGGCCGATCGGTGACGCCTGCCATGGGGGCGACGATCAGGTTGTTCTTGAGCAGGTGGGGGCCGATCCGCATGACGGGATAGAGGGGAGGGGTGCCGGGGAAAGCTGCGCATTTTATACGCAACGGGGGGGATGAAAAAGCAAAACAAAAGGATGTCGAGGCCCTCTTTTGGTGCGCATCTTTCGGCGCGGGCTTCCCGGCCCTGGCCAGTTCAGGCGGCTTCCCGGTAACCGTTGCCCTGGAGAACGAAACCGGCGGCGTAACCGGCCGGGTCGGAGCCGTCCCAGAGGCGGCCATCCATCAGGCGTGAACTGCGGTGGGTGTCCGCCGGGGTGGCGATGCCCACCTGGTCCGCCGCCTGCCGGTAAAGGTCCAGACGCTGCACCTGCCGGGCCACCCCCAGGTAGTCCGGGTGTTCCGCCAGCATGCCCCAGCGGTAGTGCTGGGTCAGGAACCACATGCCGTCCGACAGCCAGGGCAAACCCACCTGGCCGTCCTGGAAGAAGGTCATGGCGTGGGGGTCCTGCCAGGCCCGTCCCAGGCCGTCCTGGTAATGTCCTTGCAAACGTCCCTCGATCAGGTCCACGGGGACGTTGATGAAATCCGCGCCCGCCAGCAACTGGGCGGCTTCGTTGCGGCCCCGGACCGTGTCCAGATAGCGGGCGGCCTCCAGCACGGCCATGATCAGGGCCCGGGCCTGGTCCGGCTGCCGGTCGGCGAAACTGCGGCTACATGCCAGCACCTTTTCCGGATGGTCGGGCCAGATGTCCTGGCTGGTGGCCACGGTGAAACCGGCTTTCTCCTTGATGGCCAGGGCGTTCCAGGGTTCGCCGGCGCAAAAGCCGTCCATGTTGCCCACCGCCAGGTGGCCTGTCATCTGGGGCGGCGGCACCACCACGTTGTTGATGTCCCGGAAGGGGTGCACCCCGTGGCTGGCCAGCCAGTAATACAGCCACAGGGCATGGGTGCCGGTGGGAAAGGTCTGGGCGAAGGTGTGGCGGCGGTTGCATTCCCGGATATGGCGGGCCAGGCTGGGACCATCCTTTACCCCCAGGCCATGGAGCCGGTTGGCCAGGGTGATGGCCTGGCCGTTGCGGTTCAGGGTCATGAGCACGGCCATGTCCTGGCGGGGGCCGCCGATGCCCATCTGCACCCCGTACACCAGGCCGTAGAGGGTGTGGGCCGCGTCCAGCTGGCCTGTGAGCAGCTTGTCCCGGATGGATGCCCAGGAGGCTTCCCGGGACAGCACGATCTCGATGCCATGCTTGCGGTCGAAACCCTTGGCCACGGCCATGGCCAGGGGGGCGCAATCCGTCAGAGGGATGAAACCAACCCGGATGACAGTGCCACCGGACTTCTGCTTTGCTTTGGCTGCTGTATGCATGTCCCCACCGATCCTGTTTTCATCAAGTGTATGGCCTAGCCCGCCAGTGCGGACCGGGTTGCCGATTGCTCAGCCGCCCGGTCCCGGGATTTTTTTGCCGCGCCGAAGTCCTCCACCTTGCGTTGCCGTTCATACAGGAAGGCGAGGACTTCCCTGCGGAAGTGGTTATAGCGGGCATCGTCCGCCAGTGCCACCCGGTCGCGGGGTCGGGGCAAGTCGATTTCCAGTATTTCGCCGATGGTGGCGGCAGGGCCGTTGGTCATCATGACGATGCGGTCCGATAACAGCACAGCCTCGTCCACGTCGTGGGTGATCATGATCACCGTGTTGCCCAGATCGGCGTGGATCTCCATGAGGGAGTCCTGCAGATGGGCGCGAGTCAGGGCGTCCAGGGCGCCGAAGGGTTCGTCCATGAGCAGCACCTTGGGCTCCATGGCCAGGGCTCGGGCGATGCCTACCCGCTGCTTCATGCCGCCGGAGATTTCGTCCGGACGCTTGTCCATGGCGTGGGCCATGTGCACCAGTTCCAGGTTGTGCACGATCCACTCACGCATCTCTGACTTGGTCTTGTTGCCCTTGAAAACCCGTTTCACGGCCAGTTCCACGTTTTCATAGGCGGTGAGCCAGGGCAGCAGGGAGTGGTTCTGGAACACCACAGCCCGTTCTGGGCCCGGCACGTTGACCTCCTTGTTTTCCAGCAATACGCCGCCTTCGGTGGCCTGGTGCAGGCCGGCGACGATGTTCAGCACCGTGGATTTGCCGCAGCCGGAGTGGCCGATGAGGGTGACGAACTCCCCTTTGGAGATATTCAGGCTCACCTTGTTCAGCGCCCGGAAAGGGCCCCTGGGGGTGGGAAAGTCGATGCTGACTTCTGACAGTTGCAGATAGGCATTCATTTCTGGATTTCCTTTATTCGGCGATGGGCGGCAAAGGGTCAGCGCAGGACTGCGTTCTTGTCCCAGCTCACCGTGCGCTGCAGGTACAACATGCTGCGGTCCAGCAGAAAGCCGATGAAGCCGATGACCAGTACGGCAACCATGATCCGGCCCAGGGAATTGGAACTGCCATTCTGGAACTCGTCCCATACGAACTTACCCAGGCCCGGGTTCTGGGCCAGCATCTCGGCGGCGATGAGCACCATCCAGGCGATGCCAAGGGACAGGCGCAGGCCTGTGAACATGAGTGGCAGGGCTGAGGGCAGCACGATCTTGAAGGTATGGGTGAGGGGGGGCAGGCTAAGCACCTTGCTCACGTTCAGCAGGTCGCGGCTCACGTTGGCAACACCCACCGCCGTGTTCACCACCGTGGGCCACAGACAGCAAAGCAGCACGGTGAACATGGAGTTGAGAAAGGACTTGGAGAATGCGGGGTCGTTGGATACATACACCGCGCTCACCACCATGGTCACCAGGGGTAGCCAGGCCAGGGGAGAAACGGGCTTGAAGAGCTGGATCAGGGGGTTGAACACGGCGTAGACCGATTCGTTCAGGCCGATGAGGATGCCCAATGGAATGGCGATGAGGGAAGCCAGCAGGAAGCCGGCCATCACTGTGTACAGACTGGTGAAGATCTGGTCCAGGAACGTGCGTTTGCCGGTGTAGGGGCGGATCGTCACCTGGGCGCCCGGGTCGGCAGCCAGGGCCTCGGCGTTACGCTCCTGTTGGCGTTGGTAAAACTCTGTAGCCCGCAGGCGCTCTTCATTATGCTCGGCCACCAGATTGTTGGCCTGTTCCCACACCTGGGCAGGCCCCGGAAATTTACCCAGAGAGGTGTCAATGAGCTGGGCGATGTTGTGCCAGACAAACAGGAATAACAGTATGCCGAGTACCGGCAGCAGAAGCCCCATGGCGAGCTGTTTGGCCTGGGCGCCGTTAGGGATCAGGCTGGCAGGGTTCCGGCGGAGGTTCGAGAGGGTGGCGTTCATGGTGTTTCCTTTACGTCTGTTTTTTTTCTCATGCCCGCTCAGGCGGGCATGAGGGTATTCAGTTACGGTTTCGCTTTGCCCTTCAGGCCGATCTTGAACTTGTCCAGATAGGCGTTGGGTTTCCTGCCGTCGTAAGTGATGCCGTCAATGAACTCCTTCTGGGGCGGCTTGAAGCCAGACTCTTTGGCGAAGTCAGGGAAGTCGCTGGCCTTCAGCTTGCCTTCGGCAATCAACTCCTTGGCGGCAGCCGCGTAGATGTCAGGCCGGTACACCTTCCTGGCGACATCCATATACCAGCTGTCAGGTTTGTACTCGGCGATCTGGCCCCAGCGGCGCATCTGGGTCAGGTACCAGACGGCGTCCGAGTAGTAGGGATAGGTGGCGTTGTAGCGGAAGAACACGTTGAAGTCCGGCACCGGGCGCTTGTCGCCCTTTTCGTACTCGAAGGTGCCAGTCATGGAGTTGTCGATGACGTCCACGTCGGCGCCCACGTAGTTGGGCTTGGCCAGGATGCGGGAGGCGGCGACGCGGTTGGCGTTGTTGTTCTCGTCCAGCCACTTTGCGGCGCGGATCATGGCTTTCACCGTGCGGATGTGGGTGTTGGGGTACTTGTCAGCCCAGGCCTTGGAGACGCCGAATACCTTCTCCGGGTTGTTCTTCCAGATTTCGTAGTCGGTGATGACCGGCACGCCGATGCCCTTGAACACCGCCTGCTGGTTCCAGGGTTCGCCCACGCAATAGCCGTCGATGGTACCTGCTTCCAGGGTGGCGGGCATCTGGGGCGGCGGGGTGACGGAGAGGAAGGCGTCGGCCTTGATCTGGCCGCTGGTGTCGCCCTTGTCCGGGGCGTAATAGCCGGGATGGATGCCGCCGGCCGCCAGCCAGTAGCGCAGTTCGTAGTTGTGGGTGGAGACGGGGAATACCATGCCCATCTTGAAGGGCTTGCCCTGGGCCTTGTAGGCGTCGATGACGGGCTTAAGCGCGTCTGCCTTCACCGGGTGCACAGGCTTGCCGTCAGCACCCTTGGATATGTTCTTCTTCATCGCTTCCCAGACCGGCTTGGAGACGGTGATGCCGTTGCCGTTCAGGTCCATGGAGAAAGCGGTGATGATGTCGGCCTTGGTGCCGTAGCCGATGGTGGCGCCCAGGGGTTGGCCCGCCAGCATGTGGGCGCCGTCCAGTTCACCGGTGATGACCCGGTCCAGCAGTACTTTCCAGTTGGCCTGGGCCTCCAGGGTGACGTACAGGCCCTCATCTTCGAAGAACCGCTTTTCGTAGGCGATGGCCAGGGGGGCCATGTCCGTCAGTTTGATGAAACCGAATTTTAGGTCGGGCTTCTCGGGGGCGCCCACGGCAGCATGGACGCTGCCAGTCAGTGCCATAGCCAGGGCCAGGGGGGTCAACAGGGCGGTTTTCAGAGCTTGCCTACGTTTCATTTCACTTCTCCTGGGTTTGTGTTGCGTTAAACCGTGCGGGGCCCAGCCAAAAAAAATGGCGTCCGACCAATGCATTGCATGCATGGAGGGACGCCGTTGTCCTCAAAGCACCGACCTTGGTGCTACATGGCTGAGACCCGATCAAAGATCGTTCGCTGCTTGTTCAGCAGGAGTCATGCCAGCTGTACGTAAAATTTATAAGCAATTGAATATAAAGTTGTTTCTTGAGGTTCTTGGCGGCTTTTAGGGAGGATGCTCCTGAGGCGGAATGAGCGGATTTGGTGCGTGGATGCACTGATGTTGAGCCGCCGGGGAGGAAACGAGGCAGGCCCGCCACGCAGAGACTCCGGATAAAGCTTTTGCAAAGCCAGATGCTGGGGGTGAGGGGATGAGGTTGCTATTGTCCCGTGTCATTGAAATGGTTGGTCTGGCACGGAGAGGCGCTCTCCGGGGTCCGAACGCCGTGAGAAGGCAGAACATGAACCTCCGTCCGAGATATTTCCCTCTGATTGCCCTGCTGGTGAGCAGCTTGTCCTGCGCCCCGCAGGTTTGGTCTGCCAGTCAGCCGGGTGCAGGCAAGGCCCGGGCGAAGCTGGCCCAGTCGTCCAAGCGACTGATAGCCCAGGTGCCCCGGCCTGTGTGGGTTACTTCCCAAGGCATGGCCCTGGCCTTGAGTACTGAATTGCGAATGATCCCTGCCAGTCCGGTTATATCTCCGGCGTTGGTGGGCGCTGCTCCTGCCCCCGCACCAGGCCCCGTCGTAACCTCCCCGCCAGTGTTTTCGGTACCCGTCTGGACCGGCAACCCGCGCTTTGCCAGTGGCGCCGAGAACCCCTATCTGCCTCGTCCAGTGCCCCCCGTGGCAAGACAGGTATTTGGCCCCATCCAGGCCGCACCTGATCCCGGTGCGGTGGTGCCGCCGGTCGATCTTGGCCGGGTGTTCAGCGGGCTGGGGGCCGGCATTCCCCTGCTGCCGGAAAGTGGCCGCAGCATCCTGCCGACGGTGAAAAAGGTGTATCCCACTGGCGAGAAGCCCCTGGTGGTGGTGTCTTTCAAATGCCCCACGGAGGTCATCGGCGTGACCCCACCCACCATCAAGCTGCTTCACGACATGGTGGACCTGGGTATGGAAGGCCTGAACCGGACCGACCTGCTGTCCTTCAATCTCCAGCAGGTCTGCCAGTAACGCGAAATTCGCTCGCCCCGTTTCTTACGGGGTTGGGGGCGTAACTGGAACCTGGCGCATATGTTCCAGCAGGCTCAGAGACGGGTAGCCGTCCGGGGGCAGGCCTGCCTGGCGCTGGTAGGCCCGGATGGCCGCCTTGGTGCCGGAGCCCAGTACACCGTCCAGGGGCCCGCTGTATAGGCCTAGCTGGTTGAGTTGGGCCTGCAGGGCCTGGGCCTCTTCCCGGGGGATAGGCCTGTTGTCCGCATCCCGGCCGTTGCGCAGGGGCGGCAGGCCGACCAGCTGGTCCGCCAGCAGGCCCACCGCCAGGGCGTAGTTGACTGAGCGGTTCCAGGTAAGGATGGCGTCGAAGTTGTCGTAGACCAGGAAGGCCGGCCCGGCGTGGCCCTGGGGCAGGAGGATGCTGCCGCTCATCTTTTTCATCCGGGGCAGGGGTTTTCCATCTGCCCGGGTGACCCCCAGGGCACGCCAGGCGGCGAGGGGTTTCTTAAGCCCCAGGGCTGCCTGGCTCCAGTCGAAGCCTTCCGGCAGATGCACTTCCCGGCCCCAGGATTCGCCGTTCTTCCAGCCCAGTTTGTGCAAGTAGTGGGCGCCAGAGCCGAAGGCGTCCGGAAGGGAGTTCCAGAGATCCTTGCGGCCGTCGCCGTCGCCGTCCACTGCATAGGCCTGGAAGGTGGAGGGCATGAACTGGAGATGGCCCATGGCCCCGGCCCAGGAGCCTTTCATGGCCTCCGGCGCAATGTGGCCGGCCTGGAGGATGTCCAGGGCATCCAGCAACTGGGCTCTGAAGAAGGCAGCCCGGCGGGTGTCCCAGGCCAGGGTGGCCAGGGCGGCGGGGACGGGGTGGCTGCCCAGCACGGTGCCGTAGTGGGTCTCCAGGCCCCAGAAGGCCACCAGCACATGGGGCGGAATGCCGTAACGCCGGTAGACCTGCTTCAACAGGGCGGCGTGCTGGCGCAGGAGTTTGCGCCCTGTTTCCACGCGTTCTTCCGTGACCCGGCGGTCCAGGTAGTTGAGGAAGGTGTCGGTGAATTCCGGCTGCCGCTGGTCCAGTTCCAGTACCCGGGGTATGGGGGCGGCGTTGCCCAGGGCCGCGTCCAGCAACTCGGAGCTTACTCCCCGGGCCAGGGCCTCCTGGCGAAGTCCGTCGAGCCAGACGGGAAACTCCGTGACGGGGTGCGCGGGAGGCAGGGCCAGGGTATTGGCCTGGCAGGCGGGGGCCAGGCCCAGCAGCAGGCACCAGGCTAAGGCACGGAGTCGATGGCGGGAGCGGGGAGATGTGTGAGTTCTGGGCATGAAGATGGGGCTGGATATCTCGCTTGGAGAAGGGTTGGACGAAACAGTTGCCAGGCCCTACAGAAGGCTGGCCGATCGATTGAGGATGATGCCGGGTTTGCGGCTTCTTTCTATTGTACAAACGGTCCATCGGGGAGATAACCGGATGACCAGCCAGCTTCTACCTCCTGATCGCCTCAAAGCAGGTGGGCGGCGGCGATGAGGGTGTCCGCCACTTCTCCCAGGGGTTTGCCGGTCTGCATGGCCAGGTTGCGCAGTTCCTTGAAGGCGGCCTCTTCCGACAGGCCCCGCTTTTTCATCAGCAGGCCCTTGGCCTTTTCGATCTGTTTGCGCTCCGCCAGTTGCCGTTCGGTATCCGCCAGCCGGTCCGCCAGGGCCTGGTGGGCCTCGAAGCGGGCGCAGGCCACGTCCAGGATGGACTTGAGCCGGTCCGGGGCCAGGCCGTCCACCACGTAGGCGGAGACCCCCGCCTGGACGGCGGCGCGGATGCTTTCGCTGGCCCCGTCCTGGGTGAACATCACCACGGGCCGGGGGGCGTCCCGGGTGGTGACGCTGATGTGTTCCAGGGTGTCCCGGTCCGGGGAATCTGCGGCGACGATGACGATATGGGGTTTCAGTCCCCGCACCGCATCCGGCAAGGCCAGGGATTCCTTCAACTCCGCCACCACGTGGTAGCCCGCCAGGGTCAGGGCACCCCGCAACTGGCGGCTGCGTTCCACATCGCCGTCTACCACCATGACGCGGAGTTCTGGGGCGGAGGGAGGTGCAGGGGATTCCATGAGGCGGGGTTCAGGCAGGGGAAATCCCCCGACGGGGGTTTATCGTCGGGAAACGTGGGCGTGAAACAGGGCCTTGTGCACGTCCCCCAGGGAGACCATGCCCAGCAGGGTGTCGCCGTCGGCCACGGGGATGCGGCGGAAATGGTTGCGCACCATGGTGGCGGCGGCCTGCATGGCAGGCATGTCCGGCGAGACGCTGATCACCCGGGTGGCCATCACGTCGGCTACTTTCTGGGTTACGACGTCCTTGTATTCGGATTCCATCTCTTCGAAGTTGGCCTGCATGCCATTGGCGAAGTCCCCCAGGGTGGGGAAGGAACGGGCCAGCAAGTCTTTCTCGGCGATGAAGCCCACCAGCTTGCCGTCCTGCACCACGGGTAGGCCGGAGAGGCGATAGAGACACATGATGGAGGAGACTTCCATCAGCGAAGCATCCGGGGTCACGGTACGGACGTTGCGGCTCATGATGTCTTTGACGCGCATTGCTGGCCTCTCAAAGGGGTTGCGGGAGGGGCAACGATAGCCGGGGCGGCCTGGGCCAGCAACTGCCGCAACTCCGGAATGCAGGAGCCGCAGTTGCCGCCAGCCTTTAACTGTATACCCAGGGCTTCCACCGAGTCGGCGCCGGCGGCAATGGCGGCCTGGATGTCCGCCCGTCCGACGCCAAAGCAGGCGCACACCACGGGCCCGGATTCCGGCACCGCCCGGCTGGGACGCCCCAGCAGCAGGGCGGTGCGTTCCTCCACGCTGAGGGCCGGTTTGGCGAACAGGGACTCCAGCCAGTGCCGGGGAGGCAGACCCGCGGTTTTCGGTTCGATGAAATACACCGCCAGGAGCCGGTCTCCGTCCATTAGCGCACCCCGGTATCGGCCGGCACCCGGATCCTGCAGGGCCATCCAGTCCTGGTCCATACCCAGAGCTTGGCGAGCCTGATCCAGCCAGGCGGCCGGGGGCTGGTCGTCGGCCAATTCCAGGCGGTGGCAATGTTGCCCGGGAATCTGGCTCCAGTAGATCGGCTGCCTTGCAAAGGACGCCAGGGGAAAACCATCCCGGGTGACGAGAAAGCCGTGCCAGGCGAGGGGCAGGGCTGCCACGGCCACCGGCGCGTGTTTGAACTCCGGTTGGCCGGAAATGGGGTCCACACTGGCGGGGATCAGCGTGCCTACCCGGGCCCGGGCGCTGAAACGACCATTCCAGTGGATGGGGGCGAACACCGAGCCGGGCCGCTGGCCCGCATCCAGGCGTACCCGGGCCCGGTATTCTGGCGGCGTGCCATGGGGACTGTAAGACAGACCCTGACTTATCCGGGCCAGGCCGCCTTCCGTCAGGCCGATGCGGCGGGCGTCGTCCGGGTGCAGGCTCAGGAAGGGCTCGTCGATATGGGCCAGCAGCCGGGGGGCCTTGGCGGTGCGGGTCATAGTGTGCCACTGGTCCCGCACCCGGCCGGTGTTGAACACGAAGGGCAGCCCTGCGGCCGTGGCCAGGGCGGGCGGACGGGGGGTCACAGCCACCATGCGGGCCTTGCCGCTGTGGGTGAAGAAGCGGCCGTCGGCGAACAGTCGGGGGGTGCCGCCGGTGTGGGTGAGGGGCCACTGGAAGGGCTGCAGGGTGGTGTAGATATCTGTGAAGTCTGGTCTTGGCCCTTCTCTCGCCGGAGGAGGGGCTGGGGGTGAGAGGAGGGCGGGGGCACCATTTTTCCCGGCGGGGGAGGGGAGGGAAGTCAGGATGGCGCTGAGATCGAAGTCCCGGCTGCCGCCGTTTTCAAAGCCGGACAGTGCTGCGTGTTCGGCGAACAGATCCGCGGGGCCCCGGTAGGGAAACTGGGCGCCAAAACCCATGCGCCGGGCCACTTCGCCAATGATCCACCAGTCGGGGCGGGCTTCGCCGGGCAGGGGCATGAAGGCCCGCTGGCGGGAGATGCGGCGCTCGGAGTTGGTGACGGTGCCGTCCTTTTCCCCCCAGGCGGCGGCAGGCAGCAGCACGTGGGCCAGGCGGGCGGTGTCAGTACTGGCGGTCACGTCGGACACCACCACGAATTCGCAATGCTTCAGGGCCACCGCCACGGCGTCCGCATCCGGCATGCTCACCACCGGGTTGGTGGCCATGATCCACAGGGCCTTGATGCGGCCTTCCCCCACGGCCTGGAACAGGTCCACCGCCTTAAGGCCGGGCCGGGGAGCGGTCTGGGGCAAGCCCCAGAAACGGGCCACCCGGTCCACGTCCGCCGGGGCGAAATCCATGTGGTTGGCCAGCTGGTTGGCCAGGCCTCCCACCTCCCGGCCGCCCATGGCGTTGGGCTGGCCGGTGAGGGAAAAGGGGCTGGCGCCGGGCTTGCCCACCCGGCCCGTGGCCAGGTGGCAGTTGATCAGGGCATTGCCCTTGTCCACGCCGCTGGAAGACTGGTTGATGCCCTGGGAGAACAGGGAGACGGTGCGGGGCGTGGTGGTGAAAAGGCGGAAGAAGGCGGCCACCTCGGCTTCCGTCAGGCCGCACTGGCGGGCCACCTCCGGCAGGGTCAGGCCGGAGACCGCAGCGAAGGCCGCGCCGAAGCCTTCCACGTGGGCTTCCAGCCAGGCCCAGTCCACAGCGTCTTCCCGCTTCAGGTGATGCAGCAGGCCATTCCACAGCCAGGCGTCCGCCCCCGGGACCAGGGGCAGGAACAGGTCGGCGATGTCGGCGGTGGCAGTGCGGCGGGGATCGATGACCACGATCTGCATTCCCGGCCGGGCCTTCTTGGCGGCGACGATGCGCTGGTACACCACCGGGTGGGTCCAGGCGGCATTGGAGCCCACCAGGATGATGAGGTCCGCCAGCTCCAGGTCCTCGTAGCAGCCGGGCACTGTGTCGCTGCCGAAGGCCCGCTTGTGGGCCGCCACGGCGGAGGACATGCACAGGCGTGAATTGGTGTCGATGTTGCCGCTGCCGATGCAGCCCTTCATCAGCTTGTTGGCGGCGTAGTAATCCTCGGTGAGCAACTGGCCGGATACGTAGAAGGCCACCGCGTCGGGACCATGTTTCGCGATGACCCGGCGGAAGCCCTCTGCCACCCTGTCCAGGGCCGTATCCCAGTCCATCTGCCGGCCGTCGATGCGCGGATGCAGCAGCCGGTCATCCAGCCCCAGGGTGTCCGCCAGGGCTGCCCCTTTGGAGCACAGGCGGCCCCGGTTGGCCGGGTGGTCCGGGTCGCCGCGCACGGTAAACCCCTCTCCGGAGGGGGTGACCAGCACGCCGCAGCCGACGCCGCAGTAAGGGCAGGTGGTGGATATGGGCTTCATGGGTAGGTGAAAGTCATCCTGTAGTCCCCGCGCGGGCGGGGGCTCGGTGCAACCCGTCTGGATTCCCGCCGGGGCGGGAATGACGCTCATGCATTGGGGCAACCTTCATCCGGCGTCAGGGACAGGCTCACCCGGCCGTCCTGTACCCGCACCGGGTAGCGGGCCGCGCAGCCCTCGTCCGGGGCCTGAGCAAGGCCCGTGTCCAGATTGATCTTCCAGTCGTGCAGGGGGCAGGCCACCCGCTTGCCGGAGACGATGCCCTGGGACAGGGGCCCGCCCTTGTGGGGGCACTTGTCCTGGAGGGCGAAGACGTCGTTGTCCACCGTGCGGAACAGGGCAATGTCGCCGGCCAGGGTTTTTACAACCCGGGCCCCCTGGCGGGGAATGTCTTCCACGGTGCCGATTTCGATCCAGTGTTCGTTCATTTTCATGTCCAATCCTTTTTAAGCCCCTCGCCCGCAAGCGGGAGAGGGGTTGGGGAGAGGGAAAGCTTTTCGGGTGCGGCCTGACCCTCTCCCCCGCTTGCGGGGAGGCGCCTAAGCCAGCACCGCAATAGGCGTGAATTCCTTCTTCAACTCGCCTGCGGTACGTTCCTTCCACGGGTCCACCTGGGCGGGCTTCTGGGAGAGGGCAAAGCGTTCCGCCAGGGCACGGCGCGAGGCCTCGTCTTCCACCACCCGGGCCTTGATGTGGGCCAGGCCCACCCGCTCCACCCAGGGGGCGGTGCGTTCCAGGTAGTGGGCTTCCTCCCGGTAGAGCTGGGTGAAGGCGGCGCAGTACTCCATCACCTGTGCCTCGGTCTCCACCCGGCACAAGAGGTCCGTCACCCGCACCTTGATGCCGCCGTTGCCGCCCACGTGAAGTTCATAGCCGGAATCCACGCAGACCACGCCAAAGTCCTTGATGGTGGCCTCGGCACAATTTCGGGGGCAGCCGCTTACCGCCAGCTTGAACTTGTGGGGCATCCAGGAGCCCCAGGTCAGCTCTTCCAGCTTCACCCCCAGTCCCGTGGAATCCTGGGTGCCGAAGCGGCACCATTTGGCACCCACGCAGGTCTTCACCGTGCGCAGGGCCTTGCCGTAGGCGTGGCCGGATACGAAGCCTGCGTCTGACAGGTCCTTCCACATGGCCGGCAGGTCTTCCTTCTTCACCCCGAACAGGTCGATGCGCTGGCCGCCGGTGACCTTCATCTCCGGCACCTGGAACTTGTCTGCCACGTCGGCGATGGCGCGCAGATCGGCAGGCGTGCACAGGCCGCCGAACATGCGGGGCACCACCGAGAAACTGCCGTCCTTCTGGATGTTGCCGTGGGCCCGCTCGTTGATGAAGCGGGACTGGGCGTCGTCCAGGTATTCCGTGGGCCAGGCGCATAGCAGGTAATAGTTGAGGGCCGGCCGGCATTTGTTGCAGCCGTCCGGGGTCTTCCAGCCCAGGGCCTGCATGGTGGCCGGCATGGTCTTGAGTTGCTGGTCGCGGATGGCAGCGCGGATTTCGTCGTGGGTGTGGTCCGTGCAGTGGCACAGGGGCTTCTTGGAAGGCGCGGTGGAATAGTCCCCCCCCACGGTGGCCGCCAGCAGGGTTTCCACCAGGCCGGTGCAGGACCCGCAGGAGGCCGACGCCTTGGTGTGGGCCCGCACCTCGTCCAGGGTGAAGAGCTTCTTGTCCCGGATGGCCTGGGTGATGTCGCCCTTGCACACGCCGTTGCAGCCGCAGATTTCCGCCGTGTCCGGCAGGGACAGCACCCGGGCCTTCTCGTCGCCGCCCCCCGCGCCACTGTCACCGATGTGGTGACGGCCGAACAGCAGCTTGTCCCGATAATCGGACACGTCGGTGCCGTCCCGCATCAGCTCGAAATACCAGGCCCCGTCCAGGGTATCGCCATACAGACAGGCCCCCGCCAGCTTGTTGTCCTTGAGCACCAGCTTCTTGTAGGCCCCCCGGCCCGGGTCCTGGAACACGATCTCCTCATACCCCTCGCCCCCCATGAACTGGCCGGCGGAGAACAGATCAATGCCCGTCACCTTGAGTTTGGTGGAGGTCATGGACCCCTGGTAGCGGGCCACGCCGTGTTCTGCCAGATGGTTGGCGCACACCTTGGCCTGCTCGAACAGGGGCGCCACCAGGCCATAGGCGATGCCTCGGTGGCTCACGCACTCGCCCACGGCATAAATGCGCGGATCGGTAATGCTCTGCAGGGTGTCGTTCACCACCAGGCCCCGGTTGCAGTGCAGGCCGGCGGATTCCCCCAGGGCCGTGTTGGGGCGAATGCCTACGGCCATCACCACCAGGTCTGCGGGTACCTCCGAACCGTCCTTGAAGCGCACAGCCCGAACCCGCGCATTGCCACCCTCCCCAACCCCTCCCCCGCTTGCGGGAGAGGGGCTAGAAAGAATCTCCGCCGTCTGCTTCTCCAGCAGAAACTGCAAGCCCTTCTCTTCCAGGCTCTTCTGCAACAGCCGCGCTGCCGGCTCGTCCATCTGCCGCTCCAGCAGCCAGGGGGCGATGTGCACCACGGACACTTCCATGCCCCGCAGCTTCAGGCCGTTGGCCGCCTCCAGGCCCAGGAGTCCGCCGCCGATGACCACCGCATGTTTGTATTGGGACGAAGCCCGGATCATGGCGTCCACATCTGCGATGTCCCGGAATCCCACCACGCCTTCCAGGTCCGCGCCCGGCACGGGCAGGATGAAAGGCTTGGAGCCGGTGGCCAGCAGCAGCCGGTCGTACTCTGCCCGGGTACCGTCATCCGCCTCCACAAACCGGTTCACCCGGTCGATCTTCACCACCCGCTTGCCCGTGTGCAGGGTGATGCCGTGGGTGGCATACCAGTCCCGGCTGTTGAGCACGATCTGCTCCACCGTCTGTTCTCCCGCCAGCACGGGAGACAGCATGATGCGGTTGTAGTTGGGATGGGGCTCGTCGCCGAACACCGTAATTTCGTACTGCTCCGGCGCGGCCTTCAGCAGTTCCTCCAGGGTGCGCACACCCGCCATGCCGTTGCCCACCAGTACCAGTTTCATCCGCGCCATTTGTTAATCCTCTAGGCAAAAAAAACGGCATCCGACCCCGAAGGGAAGGACGCCGTTGTCCAAGATCGCTTAGGCTTTTATGACCTGGTTGGATAAAAGCAATGGCTGTGCCAGGGGTGTAAGGCTATATAAATCAATGGGATATCGAGGTACCGGCTGCTGGTCCGCACTGTGTCGGGGCGTAGTGCACTGGGTTTGGGCGAGTAGTGATTCGTGTCAGACAATCGCCATCAGAATCACAAAGTCATCGATTTCCAGCCTTATTCAGCCAGTGTGGATACTGCAAGTCGGCCTCGCCTTGAGGAGGCGAGCCAGAAGGGTAGACCATTGCCCCCATGAATACTGGTGCCCGGAACCGGAATCGAACCGGTACGGCCGAAGCCGAGGGATTTTAAGTCCCTTGTGTCTACCTATTTCACCATCCGGGCGGGGTCAGGCGCTTAGCGCTTGGCCTTGGATTCCTTGGCCACCAGGCCGTCCAGCACTTCGAACAGTTTCGCATGGCTGCCGGTCATGTAGGCCGAGGTGGTGTACTTGCCGTTGACTGCGAAGGCGGGGACGCCGGTGAGCTTGTAGGCCTGGGTCAGTTGCTTGGCGCGCATGACCTTGTTGTTGACGCCGAAAGAGTTGTAGGCGGATTCGAGTTGCTTCCGGTCTACGCCCTTGGTGACGGCCCAGTCGAAGAAAGTGTTGGGGTTGTTCAGGTCCATGCCCTGTTCGTGGATGGCGTGGAAGACGGCGCCATGGAGCTTTTCTGCCAGTCCCAGGGCTTCCAGGGCGTAATAGGCCTTGGTGAGGGGTACCCAGCTGTCGTTGAGAATGCCGGGCACGCGGGTGAGGACCACGTTCTTGGGGAGCTTTTTGGACCAGGTCACCAGGTCCGGTTCCAGTTGGTAGCAGTGGGGGCAGCGGTACCAGAAGAATTCCAGCACTTCCACCTGGTTGGGTTTGACCGCCGTGCGCTGGGCGGGGGCCAGGACGGCGTAGTCGATGCCGGCGTCCAGGGCCAGGGCGGTGCCGGGGGGCAGGAGCAGGGGCAGGGCCAGCATCAGGGGGCGCAGCAGGGCAGTCAGCTTTTTCATAAGGGCTCCTATTTGGGGTCGACGGGTTCTTTGATCAGGCGGGCGAAGAAATTGTTCTCGGTCAGGACATCCAGGTCGCCGAAGGCATCGTCTTCACGGGTATAGGGACCAACGCGGATGCGGTAGAGGAGTTGACCCTTGCTGTCGATTTTTTGCACCCGGGCCGCCAGCTTCAGCCGGGTCAGCTGGACACGGATGTGTTCTGCCTTGGCCACGTCGCTGAGGGCAGCGATCTGCAGCCACCAAACGTCTTTTGGAGGGGGGGGGGCTACGGGCTGGGCGGGTTTGTCCCCGGGCAGGATGCCGTAGAAAGTGTATTTGACGGGTTCCTTGGCGGGAGGCGCAGGGGGTTTTTGCGAGGTTTTTTCGGTGGACTTGGCCGCTACGGGGTGAGGCGGCGGAGGTTTTCGGACGGGTGCTGGCTGGGGGCGGGCTGCGACCGGAGCGGGGCTGGCAGGCGGCTGGGCCTGGAGGCGTGGCGCAGGGGCGGGTTCGATCGGGGCAAGGGCAGCGGGCTGGCTTCCCGCCTCTTCCCTTTGGCCGGGTTTGCCCCAGTCGCTCATGTTGATGTACCAGGCCACGCCTGCCGCCGTGACCAGGCCCACGGTCAGACCGATCACCAGTCCGGTGAACAGGCCCCCTCCTTTGGGGCTGGGCCGTTCTTCGCGGCGGGGGCCCCGACCTTCCCTGCGGGCCATGGTTTTACATTTTCTCCGGTGCGGATACGCCCAGGGCTGCCAGGCCGTGGCGCAGCACCTGGCGGGTGGCGGCGATCAGCAACAGGCGGGCCTGCTTGAGTTCCTCGTCGTCGACGATGAATTTGCAGGCCACGTAGAGTCCGTGCAGGTCTGCGGCCAGGTCCTTCAGGTAATAGGCCAGCAGGTGGGGGGAAAACTCCCGTCCGGCGGCAGCGATGACCTCCGGGTACTCTGCCAGGCGGCGCAGCAGGGTGAGTTCCTGGGGCTGAGAGAGAAGGGTGGTGTTGGCGTCCAGCAGGTCTTCCACGTTGCCGTCCCAGGCGCTGAGCACGCTGGAAATGCGGGCATGGGCATACTGGATGTAATACACCGGGTTGTCGTTGCTCTGGCTCTTGGCCAGGTCCAGGTCGAAATCCAGGTGCTGGTCGGACTTACGCAGCACGTAGAAGAAGCGGGCAGCATCGTTGCCCACTTCGGCCCGCAGGTCCCGCAGGGTCACGTATTCGCCGGCCCGGGTGGACATGGAGGCCTTCTGGCCGTTGCGATACAGCACGGCAAACTGCACCAGGGCCACCATGAGGCGATCCGCGTCCTGACCGGCGGCGGTCAGAGCGCCCTTCACCCGGGGGATGTAGCCGTGGTGGTCTGCGCCCCATACGTCGATGACCCGGGCAAAGCCCCGTTCGAACTTGTTCAGGTGGTAGGCGATGTCGGCGGCAAAGTAGGTGTAGATGCCGTTGTCCCGGCGTACCACCCGGTCTTTCTCGTCGCCGAAGGCGGTGGAACGGAACCACAGGGCGCCGTCCTGTTCGTACAGATGGCCTTGTTTGCGCAGGGCCTCCACGGCCCGGTCAATGAGGCCGGATTCGTGCAGGGTCTTCTCTGAGAACCAGGTGTCGAAGGTGACGCCGAATTCCGTCAGGTCGTTGCGGCAGTCGCCCAGTTGTTCTTCCAGGGCGGCGCCGTGCACGTAGGCGTAGTCGGGGCCCAGCAGGGCCTTGGCGTTGCTTATCAGGCCATCCAGATGGCCTTCCGGGTCCGTGGCGGCATCGGGCACCCGGGCCAGCACCTCGCCGGCGGCGCGTTTGTAGCGGTCGCCGTGCAGGGCGAAGATGCTTTCCGCCATGGTGCGTACATAGCCCCCCTGGTAGGCATTGCCCGGGAAGGGGACGAACTCGTTGCACAGTTCCAGGTAGCGCAGCCAGGTGGACAGGGCCAGGATATCCATCTGCCGGCCGGCGTCGTTGACGTAATACTCCCGATGCACCTGGTAGCCGCCCAGGGCCAGCACGTTGGCCAGGCTGGCGCCGAAGGCGGCTCCCCGGCCGTGGCCCACATGTAGTGGGCCCGTGGGGTTGGCGGAGACGAATTCCACCTGGATCTTCTCGCCCTTGCCCATATCCCCGCAACCGTAGGCGTCGCCGGCTTTCAGCACCTGGGCCGCCAGGGACTGCCAGGCGGAGGCATGGAGCACCACGTTGATGAAGCCCGGCCCGGCGATTTCCGTACGGGCCACCAGGTCGGAGGCGGGCAGGGCGTCGAGGATGGCCTGGGCCAGTTCCCGGGGGTTGCGTTTCAGGGGCTTGGCCAGTTGCATGGCCACGTTGCAGGCAAAGTCACCGTGGCTGGCCTGTTTGGGACGCTCCAGTTCCACGGTCACGGCCAAGTCTGGTGCGACCTGGGTTACAGCGGCTTGAAACAAAGCGGATAGCTGGGATTTTGGGCTGGAATAAGTGGTCATGGCGGTAAAACAATAATGGCGGCATGATTATACCGGCTGGACCCACCATCGCCGTGCGCCGTGGCATAGTGCTTTGGATATAGGGCTCTCACCCGAAAGGTAAATAGCCTAAGATGAAATCGGGTGTCAAAATTTCGACACCTGGATTGAGTGGCTTACCCATGCCTTCGAGTACCCCTGAACAATTCATCTTTGCCTCCTTGTACACCCGCAACCGGGAAACCCTGTTGTCCAGTGCCGAGGCCAAACGGCTTTTGTTGAGCAAGATGCACGAAACCAAACATCAGTTCCGGCTCAACATCGCCGCTTATGTCTTGTTGGACGACCACATGCACTGGTTGTTCTTCACGCCGGCGGGCAACGAACCCTCGGCCATCGTCAACCATCTGCGCGCGGCCACTCAGCGGGACTGGCGCAAGCTGCAACCCGAGTGGGGGGAGTCCGCCATCTGGGAACATGGCAACCGGTGCACCTTGCCGGTGGACAAGCCGGACCTGAAGCACTACCTGGATTTCATCCACTATGACCCGGTGCGCCACGGCTTGGCCGAAAAGGCAATGGACTACAAGTGGTCCAGTCTGCCGGCCCGGGTGGCGGAGGGGTATTACCCGGAAGACTGGGGCACGTTGGGGGCGCCTATCGGCATCACAAAAGTACTCAAATACACTGCCGAGGCAGCCTTGGCGGATTAAACGGGGCGTGGCCAGACAAGAAAAAAACCCCGCCGAAGCGGGGTTTTTTCTGGGGTGGTAAAGGCTTAGAAGCCCATGTCGCCCATGCCGCCCATGCCGGGGTTCATGTCAGGGGCGCCGCCCTTCTTGTCCTCGGGCATCTCGGCCACCATGCAGTCGGTGGTGAGCATCAGGCTAGCCACGGAAGCGGCGTTCTGCAGGGCTGTGCGGGTGACCTTGGTGGGGTCCAGCACACCCATTTCCATCATGTCGCCGTACTCGCCGGTGGCGGCGTTGTAGCCGTAGTTGCCCTTGCCGCCCAGTACCTTGTTCACCACCACGGAATCTTCTTCGCCGCAGTTGCGCACGATTTCCCGCAGGGGCTGCTCGATGGCGCGCAGCACGATCTTGATGCCGGCGTCCTGGTCGTGATTGTCGCCTTTCAGCTTCACGATCTTGGAACGGGCACGCAGCAGAGCCACGCCGCCGCCGGGGACGATGCCTTCTTCAACCGCAGCGCGGGTGGCGTGCAGGGCGTCTTCCACGCGGGCCTTCTTCTCTTTCATCTCGACTTCGGTAGCGGCACCCACCTTGATCACGGCCACACCGCCGGCCAGCTTGGCCTTGCGTTCCTGCAGCTTCTCCTTGTCGTAGTCGGAGGTCACGGCTTCGATCTGCTTGTTGATCTGGGTGATGCGGTCCTTGATGGCGTCGGTGGACCCGGCGCCGTCGATGATGGTGGAGTTTTCCTTGCCGATCTCGACCCGCTTGGCGCGGCCCAGGTCGTTCAGGGTGGCCTTCTCCAGGGACAGTCCCACTTCCTCGGCGATCACGGTGCCGCCGGTCAGGATGGCCATGTCTTCCAGCATCGCCTTGCGACGGTCGCCGAATCCGGGGGCCTTCACGGCCACGGTTTTCAGGATGCCACGGATGTTGTTCACCACCAGGGTGGCCAGGGCTTCGCCGTCGATGTCTTCGGCGATGATCAGGAGGGGCTTGCCGGCCTTGGCAACCTGTTCCAGCACGGGCAGCAGATCGCGGATGTTGGAGATCTTCTTGTCGTGCAGCAGGATGAACGGGTCATCCATGATGGCCATCTGCTTGTCGGCGTTGTTGATGAAGTAGGGAGACAGGTAGCCCCGGTCGAACTGCATGCCTTCCACCACGTCCAGCTCGTTCTCCAGGCCGGAGCCGTCTTCCACGGTGATCACGCCTTCCTTGCCCACCTTGTCCATGGCGCTGGCGATGATGTCGCCGATGCTGGAGTCGGAGTTGGCGGAAATGGAACCCACCTGGGCGATTTCCTTGTTGGTGGTGCAGGGTTTGGAGATGGCCTTCAGTTCTTCGGTCAGGGTCACGACGGCTTTGTCGATGCCCCGCTTCAGGTCCATGGGGTTCATGCCGGCGGCGACGAACTTCATGCCTTCGTTGACGATGCTTTGTGCCAACACGGTGGCGGTGGTGGTGCCGTCACCGGCCACGTCGGAGGTCTTGGAAGCGACTTCCTTCACCATCTGGGCGCCCATGTTCTCGAACTTGTCCTTCAGCTCGATCTCCTTGGCCACGGACACGCCGTCCTTGGTCACGGTGGGGGCGCCGAAGCTGCGGTCCAGCACCACGTTGCGGCCCTTGGGGCCCAGGGTCACTTTAACGGCGTTGGCCAGGATATTGACGCCGGCCACCATGCGGTGACGGGCGGCGTCGCCGAAACGTACGTCTTTAGCTGCCATTGTGTATAACTCCTTGAATTCTGATCAGTTTAGGGGCGGAGAATTACTTCTCGACGACGCCCATGATGTCTTCCTCGCGCATGACGAGGAGTTCATTGCCATCGACCTTCACGGTCTGGCCGGCGTATTTGCCAAACAGGACGCGATCGCCCACTTTCAGGTCCATGGCGATCAGCTTGCCGCTGTCGTCACGCTTGCCGGGGCCCACGGCCACGACTTCGCCCTGATCAGGTTTTTCGGCGGCGGTGTCGGGGATGACGATGCCGGAAGCGGTTTTGCGCTCTTCTTCCATGCGCTTGACGATGACGCGGTCGTGCAACGGACGGATTTTCATAGTTTTCCTCCATAAGAAATCCGTGTGAAAAGGGGGGTGTGGAATGGGGTGTTAGCACTCAACCCAATCGAGTGCTAATAGTAGGGATGGCCCCAGGCCTTTTCAAGCCCGGAAGGAAAAATCTCTTCCAGGACGTGGGGGAAGGAGGTGGGTGAACCCGGACCGTGCCGGCGGGTCCCAGGCCATGGCACTATTCGCTGGCCTGCCGGTTCTGCAGATCCCTTCTCAGCCGATCCTTTATCTGATCCACCGCGTCGAACGCCTGTGACTTACCTGCTCATCGTCATCAACTGCCTGGTCTTCCTGGGCATGCTCTGGCATGGCGCAGGGCTTTGGCATGTGGATAACGGTGTTCCGCTGGCCTGGGGGGCCAATTTCGGCCCGGCCACCCAGGATGGCGAATGGTGGCGCCTGGGATCGGCCATGTTCCTGCACTTCGGGGTGCTGCACCTGGGCATGAACATGCTTTCCCTGTGGGATGGGGGGCGTCTGGTGGAGCGTATGTATGGTCCCCGGCGTTTTTTGCTCCTCTATATTGGGGCCGGTTTGCTGGGCAACCTGGTTTCCCTCATGGCCCAGGGGGACAAGGCCGTTTCCGCCGGGGCGTCGGGCGCCATTTTCGGGATCTACGGTGCCTTCATGAGCCACCTGTGGCTGGAGCGGAAAAGCCGTAACCCGGGGGAGTTCAAACGCCTGTTCTGGGGCGCGTTCCTGTTTTCTGCCCTGGCCATTGCCCTGGGGATATTCATCAAGGGCATCGACAACCATGCCCACGTGGGTGGGCTTGTGGGGGGCGTGCTGCTGGGACTTTACCTGGCCCGGCCCGAACCGCCGGTTGCCCGGCGCCTGCCCAACCTTGCGGGGGGCGTTTTTCTGGCGGTGGTCGGCGGGGTGGTCACCCACCTGCCTGCCCCCCCCTACCTGTGGAGCGAAGAGCAACGGGCTCGGCTGGAAATCCGTGCCTTCATGGGGGCGGACAACCGCCTGAATGCCCAGTGGCAGCAACTCATGGGCCGCGCCCGCCAGGGGGAACTGAGCTTTGATGAACTGGCCGGGCAGATCGATTCCCGCATCACCGCCTCCTATGAGGCCAGTTTCGAGCAACTCAGCCGGGTGCATCTGGACCCGTCCGCCCCGTCGGCCCAGACCTTGGCGGCCCTGCGTCAGTATGCAGAATCCAAACGGGATGCCGCCCGGGCCCTGGCGGAGCAACTGCGTGAGCAGCAGGCCACGGGGGCAGTGGGAGGGCCGTCAAGGGATGACACTCCCTGACGGGTCAGGCGTAGCTGCGCAGCTTGAGGGAGAAGCGGGCGAGCGCATCGATGCCGCTTTCTTCTGCCTTGCGGCACCAGTCCTGTAGCTGGAAGATCTGCTGATCCCGGGGCAGGGTGGAGCGCTGCCAGAGGGCGGCCAGTTCCTGGCGCATCTGGTAGAGCTTCTTCAGGGCTTCGCTGTGGTCCAGCACCTGGGCGAGGCGATCCCTTTCATCGCCTCTAAGGTCCGCCTTGTCCAGGTTTAGCCAGCGCAACACCTGCTTCCTGTCCGGCATGCCGGACCCCAGCCGGGCCAGTTCTTGGCGGGTGGTGTTGCGGATGGCCCGTCCGTAGCGGGTGAGGACGTCGTAGCGGTGGGTGATGATGGCGTGAAGCAGTTCGGCATCGCAGAAGTGCTTGATCTCTCCCCAGCGGACCTTGGGGGCCACCTTGTTGACCCGGGCCAGCCCCAGGATTTCCAGGGTGCGGATGTAGAGCCAGCCGATGTCGAACTCATACCAGCGGTTGGAAAGCTTGGCGGAGCTGCCGTAGGCATGGTGGTTGTTATGCAGTTCCTCGCCACCGATGAGGATGCCCCAGGGGACGATATTGGTGCTGGCGTCTTCGCAGGCGAAGTTGCGGTAACCCCAGTAATGGCCCACGCCGTTGATGACTCCGGCTGCGAAGAAGGGAATCCAGATCATTTGCACGGCCCAGATGGTGAGGCCGATGGGCCCGAACAGCAGCAGATCCATCACCAGCATCAGGACAATGCCCTTGCTGGCGTGGGGAGTGTAGAGCCGACGTTCCAGCCAGTCGTCCGGGGTGCCCAGGCCGTAGCGGGCCAAAGTTTCGGCGTTACCGGCCTCGGCCTTGTAGAGTTCTGCGCCTTCCCACAACACCTTGCCCAGGCCCAGCACCTGGGGGCTGTGGGGGTCGTCGGGGGTTTCACATTTGGCGTGATGCTTGCGGTGGATGGCGGCCCAGGCCTTGGTGACCATGCCCGTGGTCAGCCATAGCCAGAAGCGGAAGAAATGGGCGGGCAGGGGGTGAAGTTCCAGGGACCGGTGGGCCTGGCAGCGGTGCAGGAAGATTGTGACGCCTGCGATGGTGATGTGGGTGAGGGCCAGCGTGACCAGCACGTAACCCCACCAGGGCAGTTCAATGAGGCCGTGGAGCAGGATATCCATGGGGGGCTCCGGAAAACGCGGAAGTGTCCACTCTACCCCTGTGTTGGCTATCAGTTAATAGCTGTCTTCAATACGACCAGGCTTGGCGGGAGGCATACCCATGCCGGGCTGGAAGATGCGGGTGGTGTTCCGGCCCTCCTGCTTGGCGGCATAGAGGGCCTGGTCGGCCTCTGTGACCAGCCGGGCGGGGGAATGGTGGGTATCTCGGCTGGCGCAGACCAGGCCGATGCTTACGGTGACCCGGGGTGCGGTGGGGGCGGAGGGGTGGGCCATGGCCTGGGCTTCCACAGCCTGGTGTATTGAGTCTGCCAGGTGGGGGGCGGCATGACAGGGGGTGTCGGGCAGGATGATGAGGAACTCCTCGCCGCCATAGCGCCCCACCATGTCCCGAGGCCGGGAGGCGACGCTTGACAGGGCCTGGGCGACGGCCCGCAGGGCCTGATCTCCTTGGGGATGCCCCAGAGTGTCGTTGAAGAGCTTGAAGTGGTCGATATCCAGCATCATCACCGTAAGGGGGTGGCCGCTGCGTTCCATGGCGGTGCATTCCCGGGCCAGGTAGTCGTCCAGGGCCCGCCGGTTGGGTAGCCCGGTCAGGGCGTCTGTATTGGAGAGCACGACCAGATCCCGGGCATGGTTTTCTGCATGCAGCCGGCGTTTTGCTTCCTTGCCAAGCAGCCAGAGCATCACGGCAGTGAGAATCAGGATGCCAATGGAGCGGGCCCCCAGGGAGATCAGGATTTTGCGCTGCTGCCCGGCGATCATGGACTCGTCGGGCAGAACCACCAGGCGCCAGAGAGTTCCGGCTACCGGCAGGCGCAGCAACAGGGCGGCCTCTTCCTTCTCCGTGAGGTGGATGTCCCGTCTCAGGCTGGAGCGAGGCCCCTGGGCCCCCAGTTCAATGAGCCGGGTCCCTTCCTTGATGAGGAACAGACTTTGCCCCAGGGCGGCGTTTTCCCTCAGCAGCCGGGTGAGGTTGTCCGGCCGCAGGCTGACGAAAAAGATATGTCCCTGCTGGGCCACCATGAGGTCGTAGTGATATACCTCGGGATGGGGGTGGATGAATATGGGCTGGTCTTGCCCGTGGCTGGAAAAATAGCTGATGTTGGCCCGGCAAACATCGCCGATCAGGCCGTCGAAGTCATCCACCAGGGGAGTTCCATGCCGGTCTGCCAGGGTGACTGCAAATGCTGTGGGATAAAAGCCCTGGAGGGCCTGCCGGAGAGCCTGGAGTGGAGCGGCGCTGTCGGGGTGGTCGATCAGATCCTGGATCTCGTCCTGATGCAGGCGGGCGAAGACGCTCATCATGCGCCGCTGTTCCTCCAACTCCCGCACCAGGCTTTGGGTGACGAAGCGGGCGGAACGGCGGGCCTCGGTAAGCTGCTGGACATGGATGTTGCGCCAGTCCTCGTAGGCCTGGAGACAGAAGATTCCGATCAGCAGCAGAGAGAACAGCCACGTGGCGTGGGCATACAACGGCGGCATCGCCCCTGTGCGGGTACGCTGGGGATGAACAGACTGGGAAAGGGCAGGGGGGTCTGTCATGGAAAACGGGCCGTGGTTTTCCGCCCATTTCGGCAACCCAGGAAAAATCTGTAGGGACTCGCCGTATTTAATGAATGGCTAATGTTTTCCGGGCTTTCTCCTCAGTGCATGAGCTTGATACCGTGGGTGCGGTGGAGACGCCAGTTGGCCGCATAGGCCCGGGCCAGGAGGGGATTGCCCCGCAGGACCAGCAGGTTTTCGCTGTTTCTGAACTGGGCGGCATGGGTGAAATTGAAGCTGCCAGTGATGACCACTGCCTGGGGTGTGTCGGCATCGATGACCATGACCTTGTCATGGGCGGCGGCATGTTCCCCGTCCAGCCAGACGGTAACCCCACTCTTAACCAGATAGGGCAGGACGCTGTTCTTCTGGGTGTCGGCCTGCTGCCGGTCTGCCAGTATGGCTACCTCCAGGCCCCTGCCCCGGGCTTCGATCAGTGCCGTGGCGATGTCCTTGTGGGTGAAACTGTAGGCCTGCACCAGAATCTGTCTCCGGGCCTGCCGGATGGCCGTTACCACCAGGGCGCCGGCATCGTCGCCAGGGGAGAAGGCCACCTGGATATCCCCCTGGGCTGTCAGGGTCAGGGGCTCGCCGGCCTGGGCGCCGGGTAACAGCAGCAGACCCAGGCACAAGGCCAGCGCCCGGCACCTGCCGGGCGGGTAGGTCGGCCAGGTCATCAGGCCTGCCGTTCCAGCACAGCGGCAAAGAAGCCGTCGGTGCCGTGGCGGGCCGGGTCCAGACGCAGATAGGGGCCCATTTCCAGGGGAATGCGCTGGCTGGCCAGCACTTCGCCGGCGGGCAGCAGGCGGAATTCCTGATGGCCGACCAGGAAACCTTCGACGATGGCTTCGTTTTCTTCCGGCAGCAGGCTGCACGTGGCGTAGACCAGGCGTCCGCCGTGCTTCACCAGCCGGCTGGCAGATTCCAGAATGGCCGCCTGCTTGGCCGTCAGCTCCGTCACGGACTCGGGGCTTTGCCGCCATTTCAGGTCCGGGTTGCGGCGCAGGGTGCCCAGGCCGGAACATGGGGCATCCACCAGCACCCGGTCGAACTTGCCCGCCAGCCGCTTCACTTTTGCATCCCGTTCATTGGTAATGACCTGGGCCTGGATGTTGGACAGGCCGGAGCGGGCGAGGCGGGGTTTCAGCCGGGCCAGACGCTTTTCGGATACATCAAAGGCGTACAGCCTTCCGGCATTGCGCATCAGGGCCCCCAGCAGGAGGGTCTTGCCGCCGGCGCCGGCGCAGAAGTCGCAGACCATTTCCCCCCGCCTGGGGGCCAGCAAGAGGCCCAGCAGCTGGCTGCCTTCGTCCTGGACTTCCAGGCTGCCATCCAGGAACAGGGGGTGTTTTTGCAGGGCGGGCTTGCCCCGCATGCGCAGGCCCAGGGGGGAATAGGGCGTGGGGTCGGCCTCCAGACTGTCCCGGGTGAGGGCAGCCTGGGCATCTTCGCGGCTGGTCTTGGCCGGGTTGATGCGCAGGTCCAGGGGGGCTGCGGTGTTCAGGGCGGCCATGAGCGCCGGCAGGTCGTTGCCGTAGCGGGCCGCCAGGCGTTCATGTAACCAGTCCGGCAGGTCCAGGGTCTGGGCCGGGCTCAAGGCCCCCAGGTCCTGGCTCTTCATAGTTCTTAACCATTCCAGGTCCTTGCGGCTCTTGCCCACCAGGGGCTCCAGTTCCCGCAGGTTGTGGCCGCCAAAGCGGGCCAGCCAGGCCAGCACCAGGCGCCGGGGCGTGGGGGCCTTGCCCCCTTCACCGGCCGCCAGGTATTCCAGGGTACGCAGGCGGCGCAGCACGCCATAGGCGGTTTCCGCCACCAGGCCCCGCTCCCGCCCCCCCAGTTTTGGGTAGTGGCGGAAGAAGGCGGACAGCCGTCCATCGGCCGGATGGGCGAAGTCCAGGCACAGTTCGACGGCCTCGACGGCGTAGGCGAGATCTTGGGGGGTCATTGATGGATTCCGCTGGCGGTGGCGATTGAGGAGCGATTATCGCAAAGCCCGAAGGCCGGGGCCCCACCCCTTGATGTTTCCAGGTTCAATCCGCCGCCATCAGCTGGGCGGCATCGCTGCGGATGAAATCGATGAAGCTCAGGGCGGCAGAGGAAAAACGCTTGCCCGGCCGGTGCACAATGTACCAGTGGCGGATGATGGGTGTGTCTTCCACATCCAGCACCACCAGCCGCCCCAGCTTGAGTTCCGTGCCCAGGGTGTGGCGGGACACCAGGCCCAGGCCCAGGCCGGCTTCCACCGCCTGCTGGATGGCGATGTTGCTATTCATCTCCATGCCCGGCGTGAGTACCGCGTGGTGCTCGGCAAAAAACCGTTCCGTGGCGGCCCGGGTGCCGGAGCCGGGCTCCCGCATGATGAAAATTTCCCCTTCCAGTTTCACAGCAGGAAGTTTTCTCTTTCGTGCCAGGGGGTGGTCGGGCGGGGCGATGATCACCAGGGGGTTGTCCATGAACGCATGGGCTTCCAGGTCCAGCCCCTCCGGGGGTTTTCCCATGATGACCAGGTCCACGTCGTTTTCCGCCAGTGCTGCCAGCAGCTTTTCCCGGTTGCCCACATCCAGACGTACGCTGAGTTGCGGATGCCGCTGGGAAAACGCGGCCAGCAGCCGGGGGGCGAAGTATTTCGTTGTGCTGACGGCGGAAATTTTAAGTTCTCCCGAGCCCAGGCCCTTCATCTGGGCCAGACGTTCTTCCAGGCCACCGATTTGCTGGGCCACGCTCTGGCAGCATTGGTAGACCAGCTGGCCTGCTTCGGTGAGGAAGATCTTTTTGCCAATCTGTTCAACCAGGGGCAGGCCGGCCATGTCGCCCAGTTGCTTGACCTGCATGGATACCCCGGGCTGGGACAGGTGAAGTTCCTCTGCCGCCCGGGAAAAGGAGCGGTGCCTTGCCACGGCCTCGAAAACCTGAAGCTGGCGCAGTGTGGGATGGAACATGGCGACCTCGCGGGGCGAATGGGGGGGAAACCCGGTTAGGGATTGAAGCACAAGGCATACCCCAGGTCACATAAGGGTTTTGTTATAGAAAGGATAAGAACCTCTGAATATTTCTTATGCACCGTCCTGCGTATAGTCCGCCGACTCGCACGGGACTTCCCCACTTTACTGGAGATAAGCATGGATCAATCCGCACGTTATTCCGACCTGTCCCTCAAGGAAGAGGACCTGATCAAGGGCGAAAAGCACATCCTGGTGGCCTACAAGATGAAGCCCAAGGCGGGTTATGGCTACCTGGAAGCCGCCGCCCACTTCGCTGCCGAGTCCTCCACCGGCACCAACGTGGAAGTCTCCACTACCGATGACTTCACCAAGGGCGTGGACGCGCTTGTGTATTTCATCGACGAAGCCACCGAGGACATGCGGATCGCTTACCCGATCGAGTTGTTCGACCGCAACGTCACTGACGGCCGCTTCATGCTGGTTTCCTTCCTGACCCTGGCCATCGGCAACAACCAGGGCATGGGCGACATCGAGCACGCCAAGATGATCGACTTCTACGTGCCCAAGCGCTGCATCCAGATGTTCGACGGCCCCGCCACCGACATCTCCAACCTGTGGCGCATCCTGGATCGCCCCGTGCAGAACGGCGGCTACATCGCCGGCACCATCATCAAGCCCAAGCTGGGCCTGCGTCCCGAGCCCTTCGCCAAGGCGGCCTACCAGTTCTGGCTGGGCGGCGACTTCATCAAGAACGATGAACCCCAGGGCAACCAGACCTTCTGCCCCCTGAAGAAAGTGCTGCCCCTGGTGTACGACGCCATGAAGCGCGCCCAGGACGAAACCGGCCAGGCCAAGCTGTTCTCCATGAACATCACCGCCGACGACCACTACGAAATGTGCGCCCGGGCCGACTACGGCCTGGAAGTGTTCGGCCCCGACGCCGACAAGCTGGCCTTCCTGGTGGACGGCTACGTGGGCGGCCCCGGCATGGTGACCACCGCCCGCCGCCAGTACCCCGGCCAGTACCTGCACTACCACCGTGCCGGCCACGGCGCCGTCACCTCCCCCAGCGCCAAGCGCGGCTACACTGCCTTCGTGCTGGCCAAGATGAGCCGCCTGCAGGGTGCCTCCGGCATCCACGTCGGCACCATGGGCTACGGCAAGATGGAAGGCGAAGGCGACGACCGCAATATCGCCTACATGATCGAGCGCGACGAGTGCCAGGGCCCGGTCTACTTCCAGAAGTGGTACGGCATGAAGCCCACCACCCCCATCATCTCCGGTGGCATGAACGCCCTGCGCCTGCCCGGCTTCTTCGAAAACCTGGGCCACGGCAACGTGATCAACACCGCCGGTGGCGGCTCCTACGGCCACATCGACTCCCCGGCCGCCGGCGCCATCTCCCTGCGCCAGTCCTACGAGTGCTGGAAGGCCGGTGCCGACCCCATCGAGTGGGCCAAGGAGCACAAGGAATTCGCCCGGGCCTTCGAGTCCTTCCCCAAGGACGCCGACAAGCTGTTCCCCGGCTGGCGCGAGAAGCTGGGCGTGCACAAGTAAGCAAAGTTCACCCACGCTGAAGCAGAAAAACGCCCCCGGTTCCCTGGGGGCGTTTTTACTTGCAAGACCCTGTCGGAGCGGGTTCCCCCGGGAACCCGCCCTATGTGTAGGAGCGAGCTTGCTTGCGACGAGCCGCGCTGTTCGCGAGCAAGCTCGCCCCTGCGCATCCCTTCTGTACCGGAGCCTGCCATGAACATCGATAAAGATCAGTACAAGGTCCGCAAGGAACCCTACTACCAGGCCCAGGGCAACGAAGTCGCCCTGTTCGAGGCCGCCTACCGCAACCGTCTGCCGGTGATGGTCAAGGGCCCCACCGGCTGCGGCAAGTCCCGGTTCGTGGAACACATGGCCTGGAAGCTGGGCAAGCCCCTCATCACCGTGGCCTGCAACGAAGACATGACCGCCAGCGACCTGGTGGGCCGTTACCTGCTGGAAGCCAACGGAACCCGCTGGCTGGACGGCCCCCTGACCACCGCCGCCCGCATCGGCGCCATCTGCTACCTGGACGAGATCGTCGAAGCCCGCCAGGACACCACGGTGGTCATCCACCCCCTCACTGACCACCGGCGCACCCTGCCCCTGGACAAGAAAGGCGAGCTCATCGAAGCCCATCCCGACTTCCAGCTGGTCATCAGCTACAACCCGGGCTACCAGTCCCTGTTGAAGGACCTGAAGCAGTCCACCAAGCAACGCTTCACCGCCTTTGACTTCGACTATCCGGACGCCGCTTTGGAAACCACCATCCTGGCCAGGGAAACGGGCCTGGACGAAGCCCTGGCCGGCAAGCTGGTGAAGATCGGCCAGACCGCCCGCAACCTGAAGGGCCACGGCCTGGACGAGGGCATTTCCACCCGCCTGCTGGTCTACGCCGCCACCCTCATCAAGGATGGGGTGAACCCGGTGGAAGCCTGCCAGATGTCCCTGGTGCGGCCCATCACTGACGACGCGGACATCCGGGAGACCCTGGACCACGCCATCGATACGACCTTCGCGTGAAGTCCTCCCTATCCCATCGGGGGAGGGGAGGAATCTGACCATGACCGAAACCGAATACCAGCACCCCCTCATGAAGGCCTACTGGGCCCAGTTGGACACCCGCTTCAAGCAGGTGGAGAACGTGTTCGAGGACGTCATGGCGGAAGCCCTGGCGGTGCTCAGCCGCGAGGAGCTGCCCCATTACCTGGAGGCCGCCCGGCTGCTGGGCAAGCTGGGCCGGGGGGTGGAGCCCATGCTGGTGTTCCTGGAGGAATGGCCCGGCGTGGTCAGTGCCCTGGGGAAAGAAGCGACGCTGCCCGATGTCATGGCCTTCGTCATGAAGATGCAGAAGTCCCCCAACGGCAAGGCCATCGCCCCCTTCATCCAGACCCTGGCCCCCGTAGCCCGCCGGCTGCATACCCGGGAGCAGTTGCAACACTACCTGCAAATCGCCGCTGACCTGATGGCCCGCACCACCGGTTCCATCCACGGCCACCACACCACCTTTCCCAGCCCGGGCCTGCCCCTGTTCTTCGAGCAGGCGCCGCGCCTGCTGGACCAGCTTTCCCTGGCCGGGGTGAAGAACTGGGTGGAATACGGCATCCGCAACTATCCCAACCACCCGGAGCGGCAGGAGGAATACTTCGCCCTCAAGTCCGCCGACAGCCGTGCGGTCATGCAGCGGGAACGCCACGGGGTGCTGTTCGTAGACGTGGAGCGCAAGCTGGACCTCTACCTGCGGGGGCTGTGGGCAGACGCAGAACAACTGGTGCCCTATTCCACGGCCTTCGACGAAATCAGAAAGCCCATCCCCTATTACGACAAGCTGGGCATGCGCATCCCCGATGTCTATGACGACTTCACGCCTGCTCCTACGCGCACTCCAGGTGTCATCTCCGGGCTGGATCGCTACCGGGCCACCCTGGCCCACATGGTAGGCCACCGGCGCTGGACCACGGCCCAGATCGCCGACAACTGGAGCCCCTTCCAGCGCATGGCGGTGGAGTTTTTCGAAGACTGCCGGGTGGAAACCCTGCTGTGCCGGGATTATCCCGGCCTGCGCCGCATCTTCCTGGCCTTGCACCCGCAACCGGTGGAAGGCGCCTGCGACCCGGAGACCACCTCCTGCCTGCGCCATCGGCTGGCCATGCTGTCCCGCGCCCTGCTGGACCCGGAGCACGGCTACCGAGATGCCCTGCTCAACGAATTCGTCGGCAGGTTCCACGCCGCCCTCGCCGACGGCCCAGCCAGCAGTCCGGCCATGGCAGAACTGGCCCTCTCCTACGTGGCCCGCAGCCGGCGCCCCAGCGACCAGTTCGCCAAGGTTTGGTTCGATGACACCGTGATTGACTACCGGGACGACAACCGCCACATGTGGCAGTTCATCGAAGACAGCGACGACGAGGATTTCTTCGACGATCCGGACAAATCAAAAAAGAAGGAAGCCGAGGTCCAGGCGCTGCCGCCCCGCCACTACCCGGAATGGGATTACCACAGCCAGACCTATCGCCCGGACTGGGTAAGCCTCTACGAACACCTGCATCCCAAGGGCCGGGGCAGCGACATCGACCGGTTGCTGCAAAAGCACGACGCCCTGGCCAAGCGACTGAAGCGCATCCTCGACCTGCTGAAGCCCCAGGACAAGGTACGCATCCGCTACCAGGAAGAGGGCAGCGAGCTGGACCTGGACGTGGCCATCCGCTCCCTCATCGATTTCAAAGGCGGTGCCACCCCGGACCCCCGCATCAACATGAACCACCGCACCAGCGGCCGCAACATCGCCGTGTCCCTGCTGCTGGACCTGTCGGAATCCCTCAATGAAAAAGTGGCCGGTTCCGAGCAGACCATCCTGGAACTCAGCCAGGAAGCGGTCACCCTGCTGGCCTGGGCGGTGGAGCGGCTGGGGGACCCCTTCGCCATCGCCGGCTTCCATTCCAACACCCGCCACGACGTACGCTTCATGCACATCAAGGGTTATGGCGAAGGCTTCAGTGATGACGTGAAATCCCGCCTTGCGGCCATGGAAGCCGGCTGGTCCACCCGCATGGGCGCCGCCCTGCGTCACGCTGCCCATTACCTCAAGGCCCGCCCGGCGGACAAGAAGCTCCTGCTGGTGCTCACCGACGGCCAGCCCGCCGACGTGGACACCCAGGACGAACGCCTGCTCATCGAAGACACCCGCCGCGCCGTGCGGGAACTGGACGAGCAGGGCATCTTCACCTACTGCATCAACCTGGACCCGAAAGCCGACGAATACGTCAGCGACATCTTCGGCCGCCAGTACACCGTAATAGACAACATCCAACGACTACCGGAAAAGTTGCCCGAGCTTTTCCTGGCGCTTACGAAGTAAGGGCCAGGAAGGGCAACTTTCAGCGCAGGCTAACTTGCGGCAGCAAGTTAAGGCACGGAGTGCCGGCCGGAGCTAAAAGTCCAAGCCCGAGCTTTTCCTGGCGCTTACGAAGTAAGGGCCAGGAAGGGCAACTTTCAGTGTGGGCGCAGCCCTCATGTCACAAAGCTGACATCCCCAGCCCCCAACCTCCCTCCCCGGCGGATTTATGGCGTCTCGTCTGCATGCGTTATATGGTGCAAAAACCCTGGCGAGGGGCTATAAACCTCCTGAGAGAGGGGAGGTTCGTCACCCGCCTGCAAGGTGCGAGTCCCCGACTGGTTCAAACGTGCCTCATGGAGCATATGCATGACCACCACCAAGCCCAAGAAATCGGCGGTTGCCGCTGAAGGGACCACTGTCAAGAACACCGCCTCTGCGAAAGTTTCTACCAAAGCTGCTGCCAGCACGACAGCGAAAAAACCGCCTAAGGCCCCTGCAAAAGCCCCGGCAAAAGCCGCTGCAAGCGCAAAGGACAAGGCGGCCGCCAAGCCTACGGCGGAGAAGAAGCCCAAGGCAGTGGTTGAGAAGGCTGCACCAGCCAAAGCCAAAGTCTCAGCCACCGCCAAGCCCCGCAAGGCAAGCGCCAAGGCCACGACCGCACACCCGGTTACGCTGGAGCAGCGTAGCCACTACATTGAAGTGGCGGCTTATTACATTGCGGAACGGCGTGGCTTCCAGGGCGGCGATGCCGCCGAAGACTGGGCTCAGGCGGAACGGGAGATCGATGATCTTCTTGCGCGGGGACTTCTCAACGCCTGATGCGGATGCCGGCTTCAGCCGGCGTAGCTGCGTAGTGAGTGCACATTGCGCAGCATGATGTGGCGGCCTTTGAGGTCGATGAGGCCTTCTTTGCTCAGTCGGTTCAGTACCCGGGAAAAGGTTTCCGGCGCCAGATTGAGGTGGGAAGCGATGGTGGATTTGTTCATGTCCAGTTCCACCTGGTAGCTTCCGGCCTCCTCGGGGGCCCGCTGGCTGAGGAAGTGGGCAACGCGCTGAGTGCTGCTGCGCTGTACACAGGTTTCCAGGTTCTCGATCAATTGGCATACACGCCGCCCCATGCGGGCCATCAATGTGCTGGAGAACTCCGGGCAATGCAGGGCCATGTCCATGATGGCACCCCGCTTGAGGGTTATCAGCAGGCTCTCCTTGTTGGCCTGAGCGTTGACGGGGGCACAACGGCCTGGAAACACCGCTTCTTCGCCAAAGGTTTCACCGGGGCCTGCCATGAGTACGATGGTCTCCATCCCCGCAGGATTGGTGAGCACCAACTTGATCTGCCCGGCAATGACCAGACTGACACCGGCCGGGGACTCGCCCTTCTGGTAGAGGAATTCTCCCCGGCTGACCTCCCGTTCCTGCGCCCCTTCCGCAATGGCCGCTAATTGGTTTACCGACAGGCATCGAAACAGGTCGTGATGGGCCAGCATTTCGGGAATGTAATGTTGCCTTGAAGTACCCATGACACGCTCCAGTGAGCCGGTTTGTAACTTGATTGAGGTCAAGTCTAGGGATGGGTTTAGGGGTTTTAAAGGCAGGAAATACCTGATGATTTTCCTTGGAATACCACTAAAGTGGTAGTGTGGTATTCCGTTAAGTTTCTGAAAACAAATGAAAATTATGTGGAGTGATTGGGGCGTGTAGGCAAACGGATTCATAAGTGATATCTCTCCCTCCCCGGTGCCGGGGGGCGCCACGCCATTGGAGACCGGATGGGAAGCATCGCGGATGCACTGATCAAGCGTTCCATCATGTTGTGGCTTGCGGCCACCATCCTGTCCCTGACGGCCATTGGGGTGGGGGGCATGATGCTTGCGACCCTGGTGGCGGAACGGGTCCAGGGCAGCGGCAGCGCCATCAACGTGGCGGGCAGCCTGCGACGGCTGAGTCACCGCATGGGCAGCATCGTGTTGTCCGACGCGGAGAATAATGTGTCCGACCCTTACGTGTTGCGGGAGGCGCTGGTGCACTTTGAAGCCACCCTGAAGCACGACGCCCTGCTGGGGGTGCTGCGGCGGGATCAGGAGGGCGCGGCCATGCAAGCCTATGAACAGGTGACCCGGACCTGGATCGGCCAGCTCAAACCCCTGCTGGCCGATCTGGCCCGGCCGGGCGCCCGGGCGCCGGTAGAAGTCCACAATGCCCTGATGTTGCACATCGATGCTTTCGTGGACCAGATCAACGACATGGTCGCCCGGCTGGAAGAGGACACCGAGCGCCGGATACGCCAGTTGCGTGCCACCTTGCTGGGGGCACTGGGGTTCATGGTGCTGGTCGCCTTGATGGGGCTATATCTCGTGCATCGTCGCGTGATTCAACCTCTGGACGGCTTGGTGGCGGGAGCGTCCCGGGTTGCGGGGGGCGATTTTTCCGCCCGGGCCCTGCATGTGGACCAGGATGAACTGGGGCGGGTGGGCCAGGCGTTCAATACCATGGCGGAAGCGGTATCCCAGTCCCACCGCAACCTGGAGGCCCGGGTGCAGGAAAAGACCGCCGCCCTGACCCGCAGCAACCGCAGCCTTGCCTTGCTCTACCACGCAATTTCCCTGTTGCACCGGGCGCCCACGGCGCCGGAAACCTACCGGGCAGTCCTGGCGGATCTTGACGCCCTGCTTGGCCTGGAGGGCAGTCAAGCCTGTCTTCGGGCAAAACATGGCGGGCCGGCCACCCTGCTGGCCTCCAGCATGGAGCACTGTGACAACCGGGGCGAGGCGGGCTGTGCCGAATGTCTTGCCAAGGTCATGGCCGGCGACGGGGTCCTGGATTACCAGCCAGGGCCCCGGGGAAAGCTGCTCAACTTGCCCCTGCGGGACCTGGATGGCGTCTATGGCGTGATACGCCTGGCCCTGCCCGGCGACCAACAACTGGAAGCCTGGCAGGAGCAGCTCGTGGAGGCCCTGGTGCGGCACATGGGCATTGCCCTGGGCATGAGTCGCAAGGTGGAGCAGGAACGCCTGCTGGCCCTCCAGGAAGAGCGCTCCACCATCGCCCGGGAACTGCATGACTCCATTGCCCAGTCCCTCTCCTACATGAAGATCCAGGCCAGTCTCATGCAACCTCTGCTGGCTGACCCGGGCCGGGCCGATGCAGCAGCCGCAGTGCTCAGAGATTTGCGGGAGGGCATCAATGCAGCCTACCGCCAGTTGCGGGAATTGCTGGCCACATTCCGCCTGCGCATGGAAAGTGATTTCATGACCCTTTTAACGGCGGCCGTGGAGGAATATGCCGGTCGGGGAGGGGTGCCCATTAATCTGGATATCCATCTGGAGGAATGCCGGCTGACGCCCAACCAGGAAATCCACGTGTTGCAGATCGTCAGGGAGGCATTATCCAACGTAATTCGCCATGCCCAGGCCCGCCAGGCATGGGTTTCGCTGTCTCACCAGGGGGGGGTCGTGACGGTGGAGGTCGAAGACGATGGATTGGGGGTAACACGCACCCAGTCTGGAGCAGGCACTGAACATTTCCACTACGGCCTGACTATCATGGGCGAACGGGCCCAAGGCCTGGATGGTCGGCTGGATATCATGGACCGCCCCGAAGGCGGGACGCAGCTCAGGCTGCGCTTTCCTCTGGCCAGGGCGCTGCATCAAGCGGAGGTTTCATGACAACAGATACCTGTAGCGTTCTCATCGTGGATGACCACCCGCTGTTCAGGCGGGGCCTGATCCAGTTGCTGGGAACCTCCGGCCAGTTCCGGCTGGTGGGCGAGGCAGCCAATGGCCGCGAAGGTCTGGATCAGTTGCGACGTGTGCGTCCGGACCTCATGTTGCTGGACATGAACATGAAGGACATGAGCGGCATCGAGGTGCTCAAGGTGGCCAAGTCGATTTCGCCGGACACCCGGGTTGTGATGGTTACTGTTTCCGATCTGGCCGAAGACTTGGTGACCGCCCTGCGCACGGGGGCGGATGGCTACCTTCTCAAGGACATGGAGCCGGAACGCATGGTGGAAAGCATCGAAGCTGCCGCCAGCGGGCGGGTCATGGTATCGGAAGCCCTTACCTACCTGCTGGCCCGGGCGCTGCGCCAGCACAACCGCCCCCGGCATGCGGCGGAAGCAGGCCTCACGGAGCAGGAAGAACGTATCTTGGAGCGTATTGCCGGGGGCATGAGCAACAAGCTGATCGGCAAGGAACTGGATATCACCGAAGGCACCGTCAAGGTCCACGTCAAGCACATCCTGCGCAAGCTGGGTTTGCGCTCCCGGGTGGAGGCGGCCGTCTGGGCGGTGGAACACCTGGGAAAGCCCCGCCCGGGGTAGTGCTTATCCGGTGCAGTTGGCGCTGCAGCAATCCTGCTCCCGACTGGTGGAGCAGGCGGAACGTTCCTGCTGGCCCAGCAGGAAATCCAGGAAGGCCCGGGCGACGATGGACATCTGCCGGCTGGCCGGGTGCACCGCATACCAGTGGCGCTGGATGGGGAAGTGCTCTGCATTCAGCACGGCGAACTGGCCCGGGTGGTGCAGCGTAAGTGCATGGCAGGAAAGTGCGGAAATACCCAGACCCGACAGGATGGCCTGCTTGATGGCTTCGTTGCTGCCCAGTTCCAGGCGGGGCTGTATCTCCAGGCCGTGGGCCTGAAACAGGCGTTCGATGGCCTTGCGCGTGCCGGAACCTGCCTCCCGCATGATCCAGGGTTCCCGGGCAAGTTCCTCCAGGGAGATTTTTTTCTGCCCGGCCAGAGGGTGGTCCGGGGCAGCCAGCACCACAATCGGGTTGTCCATGATGGGAATGGTCACCACATCGAACTCTTCAGGGGGGGTGCCCAGTAGATATAGGTCGTCCAGATTTTCGGCCATGCTGGCCAGCACCTGTTCCCGGTTGGTCACCCGCAGGCTCACTTCAATGCCCGGGTGCTGGCGGGCGAATTCTCCCAGCAGGCGAGGTGCGAAATAGGATGCGGTGGTGATGGCCATGAGTTTCAGACGGCCCTTTTCCAGCCCCCGGCGCTGTGCCACCGACATGGCAAACCGGTCCAGAATGGCAAAAATCTCCCGGCTGGCCTGGGCCAGTTCCCGGCCGTCTTCCGTCAGCAGCACCTTTTTGCCCACCTGTTCCACCAGGGGGGTGCCGACGATGTCCGTCAGCTTTTTCATCTGCATGGAGACCGTGGGCTGGGTCAGAAAAAGCTCTTCCGATGCTCGGGTGAAGCTGCCCAGTCGGGCAATGGCCTCGAATATCTCCAGTTGGCGGAAAGTGGTGTGGTGACGCATGGGCGTCCTCTCGGTCCATGAGTGTGTATAGATATAAATCTATCAACAAAATAGAAAATCGTGACTGTTATTTATGTTGTCACGAGATCAAGATGCGCCCCACCCCGGTACGGAAATCCCGCTCCGGCGTATCAACCAAACATCCTTGCAAGGAGCGATACATGGCTGTGAAGACCTACAACGCTGGCGTGAAAGAGTACCGCCAGACCTACTGGATGCCCGAGTACACCCCCCTGGATACCGACATCCTGGCCTGTTTCAAGATTACCCCCCAAGCTGGTGTGGACCGTGAAGAAGCCGCCGCCGCTGTGGCCGCCGAGTCCTCCACTGGCACCTGGACCACGGTGTGGACCGACCTGCTGACCGACCTGGACTACTACAAGGGCCGCGCCTACGCCATCGAGGACGTGCCTGGCGACGACACCTGCTTCTACGCCTTCATCGCCTACCCCATCGACCTGTTCGAAGAGGGCTCCGTGGTGAACGTGTTCACCTCCTTGGTGGGTAACGTGTTCGGCTTCAAGGCCGTGCGCGCCCTGCGTCTGGAAGACGTGCGCTTCCCCATCGCCTACGTGAAGACCTGCGGCGGCCCGCCCATGGGTATCCAGGTCGAGCGCGACATCATGAACAAGTACGGCCGTCCCCTGCTGGGCTGCACCATCAAGCCCAAGCTGGGTCTGTCCGCCAAGAACTACGGTCGCGCCGTGTACGAGTGCCTGCGCGGTGGCCTGGATTTCACCAAGGACGACGAGAACGTCAACAGCCAGCCCTTCATGCGGTGGCGTCAGCGTTTCGACTTTGTGATGGAAGCCATCAACAAGGCCGAGCGTGAAACCGGCGAGCGCAAGGGCCACTACCTGAACGTGACCGCCCCCACCCCGGAAGAGATGTACAAGCGGGCCGAATACGCCAAGGAAATCGGCGCCCCCATCATCATGCACGACTACATCACCGGCGGTTTCTGCGCCAACACGGGCCTGGCCAACTGGTGTCGCGACAACGGCATGCTGCTGCACATCCACCGCGCCATGCACGCCGTGCTGGACCGCAACCCCCACCACGGTATCCACTTCCGCGTGCTGACCAAGATCCTGCGTCTGTCCGGCGGTGACCACCTGCACACCGGCACCGTCGTGGGCAAGCTGGAAGGCGACCGGGCCTCCACCCTGGGCTGGATCGACATCCTGCGCGAGCCCTACATCAAGGAAGACCGCAGCCGCGGCATCTTCTTCGACCAGGACTGGGGCTCCATGCCCGGCGCCTTCGCCGTCGCTTCCGGTGGTATCCACGTGTGGCACATGCCCGCCCTGGTGACCATCTTCGGTGACGATTCCGTGCTGCAATTCGGTGGTGGCACCCTGGGTCACCCCTGGGGCAACGCCGCTGGCGCCGCCGCCAACCGGGTCGCCCTGGAAGCCTGCGTGGAAGCCCGCAACCGCGGCGTGGCCATCGAGAAGGAAGGCAAGGCCGTCCTGGAAGCTGCTGCCAAGAACAGCCCCGAACTGAAGATCGCCATGGAAACCTGGAAAGAGATCAAGTTCGAGTTCGACACCGTCGACAAGCTGGACGTGGCCCACAAGTAATGACCGTAAGGCGTGAGGACTGAGTGGTGAAGCGTATCGCGCTTCCCCCCGCCTCATACCTCACCCCTCACTGCGACTAACAGGAGCAATAAATGTCTGAAATGATGGATTACAAGAGCCGGCTGAACGATCCCTCCAGCCGCAAGTTCGAAACCTTCTCCTACCTGCCCGCCATGACTGCGGACCAGATCAAGCAGCAGGTCGAGTACATCGTGAAGAAGGGCTGGAACCCCGCCATCGAGCACACCGAGCCCGAGCACCTGATGGACAACTACTGGTACATGTGGAAGCTGCCCATGTTCGGCGAGACCGACATCGACCGCATCCTCGGCGAAGCCGAAGCCTGTCACAAAGCCAACCCGAACAACCACGTTCGACTGGTGGGTTATGACAACTTCGCCCAGTCCCAGGGCGCTGCCATGGTGATCTACCGCGGCAAGACCGTTTAAACCGCGCGGCGGATAGCAGTACCAAACCCCGCCGCGCGAAAGCGAGGCGGGGTTTTTGTTTTAGAGCCGAGAGCCAAGGGCCCCTGAATCCTGGGCGTACCCTTCACTCTCCACTCTCTACTCACGACTAAAAAAGAGGCTGTGACCATGAGCAACATCGTTGACCAATACCGCATCACCAAAGAGCCCTATTACCGGCCCGTGGCCGACGAAGTGGCTCTGTTCGAAGCCGCCTACTCCGTGCGCATGCCCATGATGCTCAAGGGCCCCACCGGCTGCGGCAAGACCCGCTTCGTGGAATACATGGCCCACAAGCTGGGCAAGCCCCTGATCACCGTCGCCTGCAACGAGGACATGACTGCCTCCGACCTGGTGGGCCGCTTCCTGCTGTCCGCCTCCGGCACCGAGTGGCAGGATGGCCCCCTGGCCATCGCCGCCCGCCACGGCGCTATCTGCTACCTGGACGAAGTGGTGGAAGCCCGCCAGGACACCACCGTGGTGATCCACCCGCTGACCGATAACCGCCGGGTTCTGCCCCTGGAAAAGAAAGGCGAACTGGTCAACGCCCACCCGGATTTCCAGATCGTCATCAGCTACAACCCGGGCTACCAGTCCCTGATGAAGGATCTGAAGCAGTCCACCAAACAGCGTTTTGGCGGCCTGGACTTCACCTACCCGGAACACGCCATCGAAACTGAGATCGTGGCCCATGAATCCGGCGTCGATGCGGGCATCGCCGGCAAACTGGTGTCCATCGCCGAGCGCAGTCGCAACCTGAAGGGCCACGGACTGGACGAGGGCTTGTCCACCCGCATGCTGATCTACGCCGGCAGCCTGATCGCCAAGGGTGTGGCGCCCATGGCCGCCTGCCGCGTGGCCCTGGTGCGGCCCATCACCGACGACCCCGACATGCGGGATGCGCTGGATGCGGCGGTGAGTACGTTCTTTTAATGCGGGAAATGGGACTCGCCCAACGGCCTCAGGGGAAACGTGAAACGCGTAAACCCGTGCCGTTCCACGTTTCCCGTTTCCCATTTCCCGTTTCCCGGAGCTAGTCATGTCCATCCAACTAGAAGACTACGCCGAACTGCTCGAATCCCTTTCCGAGCACAGTCGCACGGCCCTCAACGCCAACTGGCATGAGGCCACCAAGGTGTTGTCCCCCCGTGGCCTGGATAACTACCTCAAAGGTGTCTCCGCCATCCGTGGCTTGGGCCGGGGGGATTCCCTGGTGGAAACCTGGACCGAACAGGCGCCCATGGTGGCCAAGGAAGTGGGGGAGGACGTGGTGGCGGATCTGGCCACTGCCTCCCTGATGCTGGCTTCCAAGACCTCGGGCGCGGTGATCGAACTGCTGTTGGCCACGGCACCCACCGCTGCCAACCGTCTGGGGGACGCGGAACTGTTCCGCAAGTACCTGCAATTCCTCAATACCCTCATTGCCCAGGCGCCCCGGGGCGTACGCCCCATGCTGGACAAGCTGGAAGTGCTGTTCCAGAACCTCACCCTGGGTGGCCTGCGTCGCTGGGCCCTGTGGGGTGCTCACGCCCACCGCACCAACTACGAAGAGCAGATCAAATACTTCGGCCTGGAGAGCAAGGAATCCCTGGCCATGCTCCAGAAGGAGCGCAAGGGCACCCTGCTGGTGGACGTGCAGCGGCGCATCAACATGTACATGCGCGCCCTTTGGGCCCGGGATTTCTTCATGCGCCCCACCGCTGGCGACTACGAGACCCGGGAAGGCCTGAAGCCCTACATCGAGGACTACCTGCTGCATCTGCCGGACGCCTTCGACGACTTCGCGCCGGAAGGCCATGAGCCGGTTTCCGGCCTGGAGCTCTACCGAGCTACCGCCGCCCACTGCGCGGCTCACGTGGTGGAAACCCGCCAGCCCATCTCCGCCGAGGCCCTGAACCCCATGCAGATGGCTGTGATTTCCGTCATCGAGGACGCCCGGGTGGAAACGCTCTCCATCCGCCGCTTCCCGGGCCTGAAGGCCATGTGGGCCAAGCTCCACATCGCCACTCCACAGCAGAACGTGACCATGGGCGACTATCTGGACCGCCTGGCCCGGGCCCTGCTGGACGAGACCTACCAGGACGACGACGCCTGGATCAAGGAAGGCCGAGCCCTCTTCGCCCAGGCCGTGGCCGACAACCGGCTGGTGGACAACCAGGTGTCCTGGGACATCGGCGTCACCCTGGCCCACAGCTTCAAGGACAAGAACATCCCCTTCAACCCCCGCAAGGACGTGCTCACGGCGCCCTACCGGGACGACAACCGCTACTTCTGGCAATTCGAGGAGTTCGATTTCGACAAGGCCGCCGCCGCCGGCTACGAGTCGGTGAAGCAGGTGCGCAAGTACGTCAGCCTCATGGAGATGGTGAACGAGGTGGACAACGAACTGGCCACCGATGACGCCCAGGAAATCTGGGTGCTGCCCACCGAATTTATCCTTGACCAGGAAGGCGTCAGCATCAACTCCCTGGAAGGCAAGGAGCCCGTCTCCGACCCCTTCCACTATTCCGAATGGGACTACCAGATCCAGCTGGAGCGCCCGGCCTGGACCACGGTGCTGGAAAAGCGCGGCAAGCTGGGCGACATCCAGCTCATCAACGACATCACCAGCCAGTACAAGCGGGAAATCCACCGCATGAAGTTCCTGCTGGACGCCATGCAGCCCCAGGGCGTGCAGCGCATCCGCAAGCTGGAGGACGGCGACGAGATCGACATCAACGCTGCCATCGCCAGCTTCACCGACATCCGCCTGGGCAACCAGCCGGACCCGCGCATCATGATGCGCAGCGTGCGCAAGACCCGGGACTTCTCCATCCTGGTGTTGCTGGATTTGTCCGAATCGACCAATGAAATCGTCCATGGCCAGGAATACTCGGTGCTGGACCTCACCCGCCGGGCCTGCGTGCTGCTCAGTGACGCCATCAGCAAGGTGGGCGACCCCTTCGCCATCCACGGCTTCTGCTCCGATGGCCGCCACGACGTGGAGTACTACCGCTTCAAGGACTTCGACCAGTCCTGGGATGAAGAGCCCAAGGCCCGGCTGGCCGGCATGACCGGCCAGCTGTCCACCCGCATGGGCTCCGCCATCCGCCACGCCGGCCACCACCTGAAATTGCAGCGTTCCGCCAAGAAGCTGCTCATCGTCATCACCGACGGTGAACCGGCCGACATCGACGTGCGTGATCCCCAATACCTGCGCTACGACACCAAGAAGGCGGTGGAGGAAGTGGCCAAGTTCGGCGTCACCACCTACTGCATGAGCCTGGACCCCCGGGCCGACAACTACGTCAGCCGCATCTTCGGGCAAAAGAACTACATGGTGGTGGATCACGTGCAGCGGCTTCCCGAGAAGCTCCCATTGCTTTACGCTGGCCTGACCCGCTGACATGAAACGACCCCCAGAATCGCTACGCTCGTTTCCCCCCAGGGGGGAGGTCAGTTCCATCGGAACGGCCGTGCGGAACTGACATGAAATCCTGTGGACTCATGTCAGCCATGGAGCAGGCGGGGTTGGTCACCCGTCCCGCCCCCCAGACAGAAACTCAACCGGACCCCAGCATGAGCGACAACAAATACGTCGGTTTCAGCAACGACAAGCATGGCATGACCCAATTGGGCCGCATCGTCCTGGACGGCTGGCTGTTCGGTTTCATTCCCGAGACCGAGGACTGCACCGGCTGGGAAATGGGCCGCATGCAGATGCTCATGGACAAGGTCCAGGACGAGTGGGACAAGTACGGCAGCCTGCCCAGCCGACTGCCTGATGACCTGCGCCAGAGGCACGTGGAGCTCTATGAAAAGGCCATGGCCCTGGCCAGGAGCAAGGGCTGGAACCCGGAGCTGGGTGAGGACGACTAAGCCCGGCCGGCCCTGGCTTTCAGCAGCGCTCCGCTGCCCGGCCTGGGGCCGAAACACAGGAGCGAGTCATGAAGCTGGCGGTGTTCAGTCTGTTGTTGGCTTTCCTGCTCCCTGCCTGGGGTGGCCTGATCCTTTGCCCGGCAGGACACTGTGTCCTCACCGGACTGGATGAAGCCGGCTTGCGCCTGGCCCATGGCCAGGCCCAGCCGGGCCTGGACCTGTTCATGCAGGGCATCACCTGGCTGGGGTCGGTATGGCTGCTGCTCCCCCTGGCCGGCGTTCTGGCTCTGGCCTTGTGGCGCGGCGGCCGGCGTGTCGAGGCCGCATTCCTGATGGCCGCCCTGCTGGGGGCCATCGCCCTGGCCCATGGCATCAAACCCTGGATCGACCGCCCAAGGCCGGACCTTTTTCCCATGCTGATCCCCTTGCCGGCAGACGCTTCCTACCCTAGTGCCCACACCCTCCAGGTCGTAGCGATGACCTTGGCCCTCGCGATCCTGGCGGAGCGGCGCCGGCTTTGGGTCTGGCCTCTGCTGGCCTTGGCGGCCCTGCTGGTGGGCTGGTCCCGTATCCATTTGCAGGTCCATTTCCCCACGGACGTGCTGGCCGGGGCCCTGGCAGCTACGCTCTGGGTCAGTGGCCTCTACCTCCTGTTTTCAAAGCAGAGTCGGGCGGAGGCGTGATCCATGCGCAATAAATTCCTGGGCACGGGGGAACCGGGCTACCATCCCCTGCGCAAGCTTCGCACGGTCTATTCTGGCCTGCGCTATGCCGTTCTCTACGATTTCAGCGTCACCTGGAAGCTGGCGGCCTCCGTGCCCGTGCTCATCGCTGCGCTGTTCCTGCGGGAGTGGGTGGATAGCCTGCTGATCCTTCTGGCCACGGCCTTCGTACTGGTGGCGGAAATCTTCAACAGCGCCATTGAGGCCCTGTGCGATTTCGTCGAACCCCGCTACAGCGAGAAGATTGCTGTCATCAAGGACATTGCTGCCGCTGCCGTGGGCATTGCCATGTTTGCCTGGCTGCTGGTGCTGGGCTTCGAGGTGGAAGAGATGGTCCGTCTGGGCTGAAGCCCTCTCGGGGTGGCGTTTCACGCCTGGGTATTCAGGGCTCGAGCTGCCTGGGTGACTGCCAGCACGGCGGGATGACTGATGCGCCGTTCCACGGAAATGGCGAAGAAGCGCTCCTGGAGCGCCTGGGTTTCCCCCACCTGCACCACGTTGTACTGGGCCATCACCTCTGCCGCCGTGATGGCGGGGGCGGGAAAGACCCCGATCCCCGCCTTGCCGAAGGATTTCATCAAGGCGCTGTCGCCGAATTCCCCCACCCGCCGGGGCAGGATGTCCTGGCGTTCCAGCCAGCGCAGCAGGGGGCCTCGCAGGGCGCTGTCCGGGCCCGGCAGCAGCACGGGGGCCCCGTGCAGGCAGCCGGGGAAATCCCCCGTCAGCCGGGCGGCCAAGTCGCTGCGGGCGAAGAAGGCTACGCCGCAGTCCACCAGGGGGTGGCTGTAGCCCCGGATGTCCAGGCCCGGCGGCATGGGCCGGTCGGTGAGGATCATGTCCAGGCGGTGCAGGCCCAGTTCGCCTAGCAGACGTTCCAGGCGGTCTTCCTGGCACAGCAGTTGCACCGGCTCTTCCAGGCCCAGGGCCGGGGCCAGCATCTGGTAGGCGACGGATTTGGGCACCATGTCGGAAATGCCCACCCGAAAGGGAAAGGCCTGGGGCTCCCGGCTGTCCCGCAGGGCCTGTTCCAGTTCCGTGCTGACCTGGAAAAGTTCTTCCGCATAGGACAGCACAAGCCGGCCGGTTTCAGTCAGTTCCAGCCGCCGGCCGACCCGCCGGAACAGGCTCACTCCAAGCCGGTCTTCAAACTGCCCCAGTTGGCCGGACAGGGTCTGGGGCGTGAGATGGAGCTTTTCCGCCGCCCGGTTCACGGCCCCGGTCTTGGCCACGGTGTAGAAGTAATGCAGGTGCTTGAAATTGAGCATGGAGGGCTCCCGGGGGTTAAATAATCGAAAATCTCGATCATTAAATGCAGTTAATTCGAATATACGTTAATCGACACGGGGCTAGCATGACGACTCCTGCACGTAACCAAAGGACGCAGTCATGCAGATGGACATCCAGTGTCAAGGTTTCACGCTTACCCCCGGGCTTGGGGAGTACGTCAAGAATCGCCTGGCCTATGCCATCAGCCACGCCGGGCCGGCCATTCGCCGGGTCGCGGTGCGGCTGGGAGATATCAACGGGCCCCGGGGTGGCGCTGATAAGCGCTGTCTGATCGAACTTCGGCTGAAAGCCGCCCTTACGGTGGTGGTGGAGGATGTGGAGACAGACCTCTACCGGGCCATCGATCGCGCCGCCGATCGCGCCGGCCGCACCCTGGACCGGCGTCTGGCGCGTTTGCGCCGCTTCGGGCCCACTGTCACGCCTACTGTGGAATAGGCCTGCCCATCAATCAGAAAGGGTCCCTCTGATGTTGATCTTCCTGTTTCCCCTGGTATGGCCCGAGGCCCAACGAAAAGGCCTGTCTATTTGCTTCGTGGGAGTCCAGTCATGAACAAGCTTGGAATCCTGGCCGCCGCCGCCCAGTTCGCGCCGCGCCTTTTTCAGGTGCGGCGAGGCACCTGGTTCGCCCTGGCGGTGGGCCTTGTTGTGTTTTTTGTCATGGCCGCCTGGACCGTAGTGGCCCTGCTGGGCTGGTTCCTGGGCCAGGCCCGGGACTGGATGGGAACCGCAGGGGGGGTGGTGCCGGATTCCGCCCAGCAGGTGCTGGAACAGGTCGCTCCTGGCGTGGGCGAGCCTTTGCGTGACCAGTTGGGCGTCCTGGTGCCCGTGCTGAAGGCGGAGGACCGTCCGCCCCGGGACGTTTCGGGCACGGACCTTGGCCCGGTAGCGCGTTACCCGGGGCTGGTGCGCACCCACTGGCATCGGGAAGGCAGGCAGGTGGTGGTGGAGTATGAAGGCAAGGCCGATTACGCGGCGGTGCTGGACCACTACACCCGGGGATTCTCCAGCCGGGGCTTCTCCCAGTCCGTGCAGTCCGCGAATCAGGATGCCGAACGCCACGCTTACACCCGGGCCGGGGAGGACTTTCTGCTGACCATCGCCCAGAAACCCCGCAGCCGCATCAGCGTCCACCTAGAAACGACCTTGCGATGAAGACTTTCGCACGGAGTTCCGCCATGAATACACCCCCGAGCCGCTCTCCTTTGCTGGAAATCGCCGTTACCCTGCTTATCCCCTCGCTCATTCTCATGCAGCTCTCCGCGCCAGAACGCCTGGGAGCGGCGGGCGCGCTGATCCTGGCGCTGGCATTTCCGCTTTCCTGGGGTCTGCGGGAACTGGTCCGCAGCCGCAGTTTCAGCCTGTTCGCCGGGCTGGGCGTCGTCAGCCTGCTGCTCACTGGCGGCATCGGCCTGCTGGAACTGGATACCCGGTGGCTGGCGGTGAAGGAGGCAGCGATTCCCGCCGTGCTGGGCCTGATCGTCGCTGGTTCCGCGCTCACGCGGGCCCCGCTGGTGCGGGTGCTGCTCTACAGCCCCCTGCTGCTGGACACCGGAAAGATCGACGCGGCCCTGGCCGAACGGGGCAACCTGCCCGCATTCGAGGCCCGCCTGCGCGCTGCCACCTGGATGCTCGCCGCCTCCTTCGCCTTCTCGGCGATCATGAACTATGTGCTCGCCACCTGGATAGTCACCAGCCCGGCGGGTTCGGCCGCCTTCAATGAGGAACTGGGGCACCTGACCTTGTTGAGCTACCCTATGATCGCCCTGCCTGCCGTGTTGCTGATGGCCGGAGTTCTGCTCTACCTGTCCCGGGCTGTTCGTCACCTGGCCGGGCTGGAACTGAACGCAGTGTTGAGACAGTGAAGGCAAGCCCATGATCCAGTCCCTGAAAAAATTCGAGCGATTCATCGTCGCCGCCCTCATCCTGATGATGACAGTGGTGATCCTGCTGTCGGTGGGGGAACTGGCCTGGATTCTGGTGCAGGACGTGATCTCGCCGCCGGTGCTGATTCTGGAAATCGATGAGCTCCTGGAACTGTTCGGGTTCTTTCTGCTGGTGTTGATCGGCATAGAGTTGCTGGAGACCATCAAGAATTACTACGCCGAAGGCAAGATTGAGCTGACGGTGATCTTCACCGTGGCGTTGATTGCCCTGGCGCGCAAGATCATCATCCTGGAGCCCGACAAGTATGAGCCCATGACCCTGATTGGCCTGGGCGTTCTGATACTGGCCCTGGTAAGCGGCTACTGGGTCACCATGACCCTGGGCCGCCGGCGGGCGCCATTGCTGGACGAGCGGCCATGAGAAGGTGGCGGGCAGGGCCGGGATGTATGAGGCCCGCCGGCCATCAATCACTAGAAGAGAAGGGATGGGCATGACCTGGTTTCTCCTGGGCCTGTTGGCTCTGGTAGCAGGAGCGGAACTCCTGGTGCGGGGGGCATCCCGGCTGGCCCTGGCCATCGGCATCTCTCCCCTGGTGGTGGGCCTCACCGTGGTGGCCTTCGGCACCAGCGCCCCGGAGATGGCGGTGTCGGTCCAGTCCGCCTGGTCGGGCCAGGTGGACCTGGCGCTGGGCAACGTGGTGGGTAGCAACATCTTCAACGTGCTGCTCATCCTGGGACTGTCCGCCTTGATCGTGCCACTGGTGGTGCACCAGCAGGTGATCCGCCAGGAGGTGCCAGTGATGATCGGCGTGTCCCTTTTGCTCTGGGCCCTGGCTGCCGACGGGGGCATCAACCGCTGGGAAGGCATGCTGCTGTTCGGCCTGGCGGTAGGTTATACGGCGCTGCTCATTCGCCAGAGTCGGCGGGAGACGGCGACCACCCGGCGGGCCGTGGAGGCGGAATACGCCCAGGCCTTCGATGGCCCGCCCCTTGATGGGGACGCGTCCGCCGCAATGACCGCCGAGGCCGTCCCGCAGGAGCGGGAAGGCTGGGCCGGCCATTGGGGCGTGCAGGTGCTGTTCATCCTCGCCGGACTGGCCCTGCTGGTGCTGGGGGCCCGCTGGCTGGTGGAGGCTGCGGTGGGCTTCGCGCGCTACCTGGGGGTCAGCGAGCTGGTCATCGGCCTCACCATCGTTGCCGCCGGCACCTCCCTGCCGGAGGTGGCCACCTCCATCCTGGCGGCGGTGCGAGGCCAGCGGGACATCGCCGTGGGCAACGTGGTGGGTAGCAACATCTTCAACATCCTCGCGGTGCTTGGCCTGTCCGCCAGCGTGGCCCCCGGGGCACTGACCGTGGCGCCTTCCATGCTGGCCTTCGATATGCCCGTCATGGTGGCAGTGGCCGTGGCCTGCCTGCCCATCTTCTTCACGGGCAACCGCATCGACCGCTGGGAAGGGGGCGTATTCATCGCCCTGTACGCCAGTTACACCCTGTATCTGGTGCTGTCCGCCACCCGACACGATGCCCTGGCCGGGTTCAGCGGGGTGATGGGGGGCTATGTCCTGCCCCTGCTGGCCCTGACCCTGGGGGTTCTGGCCTGGCGCTACTGGCGCCGTATCGGTTAGGAGACCAGCATGTTTTCCGTCCATGGCGTCACTGGTCAGACCTTCCGGGGCACTCTGGAGGAATTCCTCGCCATTCCCGGCCTACAGCGGGCCCGCCACAGCCGGGGCGTGGGCCGGGAAGGCGAAGAACTGGGGCCGGAGTTGCGATTGCGGCGGCGCCAGGAGCAAGGCCGTGGCGATGCCGGTGTTGCAGCCGGAGGCCGGCATGGAAGCGCTGCCTATGGCCAGGCAGCCCAGGCCTATCGGCAGATGCTGGCCCTTGGGCCGGAACGGGGGCCTGTGCTGCACGTATTCCAGTTGATGAGCCGGGAGGTGTTCACACTACACCCCGATGAGGGCGTGGAGCGGGCCTGGCAGGCCTTGGTGGGACGGGGTTATGGCCAGGCTCCGGTCCTGGACGGGGTATCCCGTCTGGTGGGCCAGGTATCCGTGGAGGATCTGCTCACTGTCATCAACGTGGACCAGGGGCAGGTCCGGGATGTAATGCCCCAGACCGTGGCGGACCTGATGGTCAGCCCCGTGGTGAGCGCGGACCCGGTGGCGGATATCCGTCGTGTGGCCCGGGTACTGCTGGAACAGCACCTGGGCGGCATGCCGGTGGTGAGTGACCGGGGGGAACTGGTGGGCATCATCACCCGTAGCGACATCCTGAGGGCACTGGTCAACGATCCCCCTTTGAGTCTGTGGGCATAAATCCAGGAAACTGGACCTTGAAATACCCGACAAAATTACTAAGTTATTAACAACGCCGCGTTACACCGGCGTTTTTGAACGGCGCAAACATCAGCAAATGCTTAATTACTTATGAGGAGTTTGTCATGTCCCTGATCAATGGCTTCAACAGCGACGGTGTGGTCACCATCAACCGGGTCATCCTCAAGCCCGAGTTTTCCTCCGATGACCTGGAAATGCGGGTGGCGGAGTTGTGCGAGAACGTGAAAACCTACCACTCCGATACCGGATTCGTCGGCGGCTTCGTCGCCCTCAATTCCGGGCAGGTGTCCAACGAGGGTTCCACCATCGGCCAGGCAGTGGAGAGCCCCCTCAAAGGCCGGGAAGCCCTGATCGTCACCTTCTGGCAGTCCTTCGAGGATCACGAGCGCTCTCACCGCTCCGAGACCTTCCAGCCCCTGTTCGCCAAGGTGCTGGAACTATGCGAGAACGGCAACGAGGAACTGGCCTACAACATGCTGTGGTCCGGCAGGGCCTATAGCAAGGAAGAGGCAGAGCAGGCCCGTGCTGCGAAGGAGCGATATCTGAAGGCGGCCTGAAGTGAGGTCTGCCGGCACCGGGCCGGCGGCCCTAGCTGTGTTTGTCGTCTGGCGAGGGGATATGGGGCTGGCTCTCCTGCCAGATCCGGGCCCCGTCCTGGAGCAGAAAATCCAGGAAGCGACGGGTGGTGTGGGACAGCTTCTTGCCCTTCAGGTGCACGGCGTACCACTGGCGCACCAGGGGAAAGTGCTCCACATCCAGGATCGCCAGTCGGCCGGATTCCAGTTCCAGGGCCAGGTTGTGGCGGGACAGGACCGAAATGCCCAGTCCCGCCATCACCGCCTGCTTGATGGCTTCGCTGCTGCCCAGTTCCATGTAGGTGTTGGCTGCCAGCCCGTGCTGGGCGAACAGTCGGGTACGGGCCTGACGGGTTCCGGAGCCGGCCTCCCGGGATAGAAAGCGCTCCTCGGCGATACGGGCAAGGGGGATATGCTTCTGCCCCACCAGCGGGTGGTTGGCGGGGGCCACCACCACCAGGGGGTTGTCCAGGAAGAATTCCGCTTCCAGGTCCATGTTTTCCGGCACGGTGCCCATGATGACCAGGTCGTCCAGGTTGTTGTCCAGGCGCTCTACCACACGGGACTGGTTGGTGATGGTAAGACGGGGTTCCACCGCCGGATAATCCCGCAGGAAGTGGCCCAACAGGTGGGGCATGAAATACTTGGCGGTGGTGATGGCCGCCAGGTTCAGGGGGCCCCGCACCCCTTCCTCCAGGCCGGTCATGTCCTCCCCCAGGACCCGCAGGCGCTCCAGCACGTCCCGGCAGGCCTCGAACAATTCCCGCCCGGCGTCCGTGAGATACAGCTTCTTGCCCATGTGCTCCACCAGGGGCAGGCCCACGCTTTCCTCCAGACGCTTGATCTGGATGGAGACGGCAGGCTGGGTCAGGTGCAGTTCCTCCGCCACCCGGGTGAAGGAAAGGTGGGTGCCCAGGCTGCGGAAAAGGCGCAATTGGTGCAGGGTGACATTGCGCAGGCGCATGGTGGCCTCCAATGAATATACAAATGTATATGCATCTTATAACAACAATTAACTTTTGTTCATTGTTGTTCCTCACTAGAGTTTGAACCGTCTGGCGACCCGGCTGATCGGCCGAGGCGCCTTCGAAACAAACCACGCAAGAGGAAACAACATGTCTGATCTGACTGCGGAACCCGATGCCCTGGCGGGCTTGAGTGGCAAGGAACTGGCCCGGGCCCGGCGGGCCATGCTGTCCCAGACCGGTAAGAAAGGCATCGGCCTGGTGACCCGGCAGAGTGTGGCCGCAAGCCAGCGAGCTGTTACGCCCACGTCCACGGGGGCGACTGCCAGCACCATGACAGCCGCCGCCGAACCCCAGGCCGCGCCGGCGCCAGTCGAGGAAGTGGCCCTGGATATCGCCTGCGCCGTGGTGGAACAGGCCCCGGCCGCTGCCCTGGCCCTAGCAGATGCCAACGAAACCAGTATGCGGGACTATTGCCGCCAGCGTCGACAGGCACTGTCCTCCCAGGGCAAGGCCGCCATCAAGCCGACGGCCCGCCCCGGCAACGTGCCCCAGGGTGCCAACGGAAGCGGCCAGGCCGAAGCCCGCCAGCGCCGCCTGGAGCAAAGCCTGAAGGGTCGGGGCGACGCGCCTCCCGCCCGCCCCTCGGGCCGGGTGCGGCCCCAGGCGGAAGCCCCTGCCAAGGTGGAAGCCGGTACCACCCTGTCCGGCCAGACCGTGACCGGTACCCAGGTGGAGCGCACGGTGAAGGTCACCGGCAACGAGCCCGGCACCTGCCGCAGCATCACCGGCACCGAGTACATCGGCAGCGAGCAGTTCGAGGGCTTCTGCGCCGCCAAGCCGGCCCCCGCGCCGGCCAAGGTGGGCGCCAGCGCCACCGGCCGGGGCCAGATCGTGAGCGGCACCGAGGTGCGCCGCAGCGTTACGGTCACCGGCGGCGAGGCGGGCACCTGCAAGCCCGTCACCGGCACCGAATACCTGGGCAGCGAAAACTTCGCCGAGTTCTGCGCCGGCAAGGGCATGACGGATCGTCCGGAAAAAGCCCCCATGGGCATGACCGCCCGCAAGGGCCTGGCTGTCACCGGCAGCGACGAAGCCCGGGCGGTATCCGTCACCGGCGCCGAAGCTGGAGCCAAGCGGGGCATCACCGGCTCCCAGTACAACGACGCTGGCATTTCCCGCTTGACCATCAACGGACCCAGCAAGGTGGCCCTCACCCATACGATTGCCGGCCGCCCCGTGTCCGGCATCGAGGTGGGCCGTTCCATCAAGGTGACCGGTGACGAGGCCGGTTCCTGCCGGGCCATCTCCGGCACCGAATACCTGTCCACCGAGCAGTTCCAGAGTGTGTGCAGCACCCGCCCGGAACCGGGTCCGGCCAAGGTGGGCGAGGCTGCCAGCCAGACGGGCCAGCGCATCACCGGCAACCTGGTGGAGCGCACCGGCAAGGTCACGGGCAACGAGCCCCGGGCCGAAGGGCGGATCACCGGTTCCCAATACGAGCGGGGTGCAACCCGGGGCGAAGCGCCGGCCAAGGTGCGGGAAGCCCGTACCCTGGCGGGTCGCCCCATGACCGGAGTGATGGCGGGCAGCAACTTCCCAAAGCTGTCGGGTGACGAGCACGGCGGGTGCCAGCGCGTCACCGGGATCGAGCAGGTCGGCAGTGCCGTCTGCGCCAGCGCACCCGTGCCTGCCGCCGCCAAGGTGGATGTGACGCATACCCTCTATGGTCAGACTGTATCCGGCACGCCTTTGGGGCGGGGCGGCAGGGTGACCGGCGATGAGCCGGGTAGCCACCTGGCCATCAGCGGCACGCCTTATGCCGCCAGCGAGCAGGTGATGGGCGGTTATCAGCCCGACGCGACGGCGACCCCCGCGAGTTCGCTCCAGGCCCATCCCCGCTTCCAGCCTCCGGGCCGTCCCCAGGCCATGGCCATGAGCATGCGGGCTGCCGAACCCCGGCCGGAATCCTTCAGCGTTTCCTCTCCGGCCCGGGAATCCTTCGGCCGCATCACCGGCACCGGCTACGGCGGCGCCGGACGGATCACCGGTCCGGTGAACATGGCCTCCGGCCTGGTGTCTGGCACCCCCGAGTTCCGTTACCGCGATGACAGCCACATCGGCTTCGGTCCCTTCTCCGCTGCTGCGCCGGCTCAGGAAGCACCGGCCCGCAGCATCACCGGCGAAGGCCGGGACGATGGTGCCCGCATCACCGGCGACGACTGGGCCCGCAGTGGCCGGGTCACTGGCACCGAGGGCCGCTGGGCCCAGGGCCGCAACGTCACCCTGC
>JBFLXA010000007.1:143892-163326 GCA_040757575.1 Pseudomonadota bacterium | reverse complement strand
ATCCCGAACAGGACCGTGAAACGCCCCAGCGCCAATGATAGTGAGCCCGCGCTCGCGAAAGTAGGTCATCGCCAGACTCCCCTACACAACGCCCACCACACAGGTGGGCGTTGCCTTTTGTGAAACGTGAGCATCAAGAGCCCATGGCTTATGGCTAGTTTGGCTCCCGGGCGCCTCTAGTCAGAGTTCGGTCCGATTATTTCAGTTATTTCTGCCAACAAGCCTCCTGAGGCCAGTTCAATATTCAGTTTCTGCTGCTGTTTGAGGTGTGCAGTACTGCTAACCACGTGACCATCAGACGTGCGGACAATGCTGAAACCGCGCTGCAGGACCTGAGCAGGGTTGAGTGAATCCAGTTGAGCCACGGCCTTTTGGTAGCGCCAGCGGGACTGTTCCCGTCCTCGTTGCATTGCCATATGCAACCGGGCAACCAGGCCGTGAATTTCTTTGTGAAGCGGGTAAATCGGTACGCTTCCAGGCTTGAGTCTGATGTCCAGGTTTGCCCACCGATGCTGATTCCGCTCAATCTGATGCTGCAAAGCACGATGAGTCCTTTGCTCGAGAATGCCTAGCTGACGAAGCTGCTCAGCGAGTTTCTCCCTGGGGTGGTGAATCTGTTTTTGCAGAATGTCGAGTTTCTGCCAGCCGGCATCCAATAGCCTTTTGGACTCTTGATTCAGTTTATCCGAGAGCGAGCTGATCTGGTTCGCTATGTCGGCAATGTCGGCCGTCGCCAGGCTGGCGGCAGCAGTAGGGGTAGGTGCGCGGGCATCTGCTGTGAAATCGGCGATGGTGAAATCCGTTTCATGGCCGATGCCGGTGATGACTGGAACAGGGCAATGGGCGATATCGCGGGCGAGCTTTTCGTCATTGTATGCCCATAGGTCTTCGAGGCTGCCTCCACCCCTGATGATCAGCAGTATCTGATTGAGCGGGTCTTCGGCTGCAAGTCTTAGTGCACTTCTGATGGAATCCACTGCGCTGTCTCCCTGAACAAGACAGGGGTACAAGGTCACGTGAGCTAATGGCCAGCGACGGGAAAGCGTGGCCAGTGCGTCGTGAATGGCGGCGCCTCGCGGAGAGGTGATGATGCCTATGCGGCGGGGATTTCTGGGTAGAGGGCGCTTTCTGGAGGGTTCAAACAGGCCTTCACGCTGTAATTTCTCTTTCAAGCGCATGAAGGCTTCAAACAAGGCCCCTAGTCCGGCTTTTCGTACGGCATCCACAATGAGCTGAAACTCGCCGCGAGCTTCATACAGGGAAGGCTGGGCCCGCAGTTCCACTTGTTCTCCATCCGTAACCCGCCATTCCACGAACTGATTGCGTTGCTTGAACATGACGCAGCGGGCACTTGCGTGCTTGTCTTTAAGCGTGAAATACCAATGGCCGGAGCTTGCCCGTACCATGTTTGATACTTCTCCGCATACCCAGCAGGATGTGAGCTGGGTTTCCAGGCTGAGCCGGGCGAGGCGATTGAGGTCACTGATGCTCAGGATCGGGGTGGAAGTGTCAGTCATGGGATAGAAGGCCCCGCAGGGAGGGGGCTGGGGCATGGTAGGCCGTAGCTCGGAGTGCGAGTTATATCCACAGATGGATGTCGATCTCAAAGAAGTGCGCGCATGTCACTGATTTATATGCCTGCCTGTATAACTGTTTGATTTATTGAAGATGCTTGGGGTGGTCAAGGATGCATCAGTGCGGGTAACGTATTGAATGGCTGTGGATGGAAGAGGTTTTACCCAAATTATCAACAGAGATATCCACAGCATTTGTGGATTCTTTCCGATGGGGTGTCTCTATCAGGCTTGTGTTACGGGCAGGAGTCAAGAGAATCAGGGGGGCAACATAAGGCGCGGGCGTTGCTGGCGTTGGTGGCAGAGATTTTAGGGGGAGCAGAAAAAGGGGGCGAGTGTATTTAACACGCTGATTTAGTGGTATTGTTCCAAGCTTTCCGCACGGCGGCATCTGAGGTACAAACCTCTGCCGCCGTCTGTTTTTCAGCGCGGCAGGATGTGAAATGTCCGATACCTTGATGCAGACCTATGCCCGGCAACCCGTGGCCTTCGTGAAAGGCGACGGCGCTTGGCTTTACGCCGAAAATGGCGACAAATACCTGGATGCCCTGGCAGGCGTGGCCGTGAATGGCCTTGGCCATGGACACCCCAGACTGGCGAAGGCTCTGTGTGATCAGGCTGCCCGTCTGATCCACACCTCCAACATTTACCGCATCCCTGAGCAGGAACGCCTGGCTGACAGCCTGTGTCGCCTGTCAGGCCTGGAGCGGGCCTTTTTCTGCAACTCTGGTGCGGAGGCCAATGAGGCCGCCATCAAGATTGCCCGCCTGTATGGCCACGGCAAAGGTGTGGAAAACCCGGCCATCGTGGTCATGGAACAGAGCTTCCACGGCCGTACCATGGCTACGCTATCGGCGACAGGCAACCGCAAGGTCCAGGCGGGCTTCGAGCCCCTGGTGACCGGTTTCGTGCGGGTGCCTTTCGGCGACGTGGATGCCGTGGCAAAGCTGTCCGATCAGGCCAATATCGTCGCTGTACTGGTGGAGCCGTTTCAGGGTGAAGGCGGCGTGAACATTCCCGAAGCCGGTTATCTGCGGGGCTTGCGGGATATCTGCGATGCCAATGGCTGGCTGTTGATGCTGGACGAAGTACAGACCGGCATTGGTCGCACTGGCACCTGGTTTGCCTTTCAGCACACGGACATCCTGCCGGACGTGATGACCCTGGCAAAAGGCCTGGGCTCGGGCGTACCCATCGGCGCCTGTCTGGCCCGGGGCATTGCCGCCCAGGTGTTCACCCCCGGCAAGCACGGTTCCACCTTTGGGGGCGGGCCTCTGGCCTGCACGGCCGCCCTGACCACCCTGGATGTCATGGCAACGGATGGCTTGTTGCAGCATGCGGCTGATCTCGGCGCCTTCATCCGCAGTGATCTGGCCCAGCGCCTGACCGGCGTGGCTGGCGTGCGGGATATTCGCGGCCAAGGGCTGATGATCGGCATTGAACTGGATCGGCCCTGCGCGGAGCTGGTCAAACATGCTCTAGCGGAGAAGCTGCTCATCAACGTGACCCATGACACCGTGGTGCGGCTGCTGCCGCCCCTGGTCATGACCCGGGCGGATGCCGAGGTGCTCACTGGAAAGCTGGCGGCACTGATCCGCGCTTTCCTGGGGTAAGGACATGACGCGCCCCATCAAGCACTTCCTCCAGTTCAAGGACTTGAGCCGTGAGGAACTGGATTACCTTTTCCGCCGCAGCCGGGTAATCAAGGAGCGCTTCAAGCACTACCAGCCCTACCACCCCCTTGTGGACCGCACACTGGCCATGATTTTCGAGAAAAGCTCCACCCGCACCCGGCTTTCCTTCGAAGCCGGCATGCACCAACTGGGGGGCGCGGCCATCTACCTGAACACCCGGGACACCCAGCTTGGACGGGGTGAGCCGGTGGAAGATGCGGCGGAGGTCATCTCTCGCATGGTGGACATCGTCATGATCCGCACCTACGAGCAAGAGATCATTGAGCGTTTTGCCGCCCATTCCCGGGTGCCGGTGATCAACGGTCTGACCAACGAATACCACCCCTGCCAGATCCTGGCGGACATTTTCACCTTCATCGAGCACCGGGGTGATATCCGGGGCAAGACAGTAGCCTGGGTGGGGGATTCCAACAACATGTGCAACACCTGGCTCCAGGCGGCAGAGATACTGGATTTCAACGTGCACGTGTCCACGCCCCCCGGCTACGAGGTAGAGCCCGAACGGGCCGGCTTGTTCGGCACCGACCATTACGAAGCCTTTGCCGACCCGATGGATGCCTGCCGGGGAGCCGATCTGGTGACCACCGACGTGTGGACCAGCATGGGCTTCGAAGCGGAAAACGCCGAGCGCATGAAGGCATTCGCCGATTGGCAGGTGGATGGCGAAATGATGAAGGTGGCGGCCCGGGACGCCCTTTTCATGCATTGCCTGCCTGCCCATCGAGGCGAGGAAGTTGCGGCAGAGGTCATCGACGGCCCCCAGAGCGTGGTCTGGGACGAGGCGGAGAACCGGTTGCATACCCAGAAAGCCTTGATGGAATACCTGTTGCTGGGCAGTTTGGAGGAGCATGCATGAACATCGCTTATTTCAAGGACATGGATTCCCTCTACATTGAGCTCTCCCCCGAGAACCCTGCCCATGCCTGGGAAGCCCATGCCGGCGTGGTGCTGAACATGAGCGAGGATGGCCGGGTGGTGGGGATCGAGATTGAACGCGCTTCCCAGCAGACCGATCTGCGTGCCTTGCGGGTGGGGAACTACCCGGGCGAGGTGGTGGCGGTAGACGGGGCAGCCCACTGAACCAACTGTCGGTGAGACATCATGAGTGACATCAAAAAAGTTGTTTTGGCCTATTCCGGTGGCCTGGATACCTCCGTGATCCTGAAATGGCTGCAGGACACCTATCAATGTGAAGTGGTGACTTTCACCGCCGACCTGGGCCAGGGGGAAGAACTGGAACCTGCCCGGGCCAAGGCCCTGAAGTTCGGCATCAAACCGGAACAGATATTCATCGACGACCTGCGGGAGGAATTCGTGCGGGACTTCGTCTTCCCCATGTTCCGGGCCAATACCGTCTACGAAGGTGAATACCTGCTGGGCACTTCCATCGCCCGGCCCCTCATCGCCAAGCGTCTCATCGAGATCGTCAACGCCACTGGTGCGGATGCCATCTGCCATGGCGCCACCGGCAAGGGCAACGACCAGGTTCGCTTCGAACTGGGGGCCTATGCCCTCAAGCCGGACATCAAGGTGATTGCCCCCTGGCGGGAATGGGATTTGCTCAGCCGGGAAAAGCTGATCAATTACGCAGAAAAGCATGGCATTCCCATCGACATGAAGCACCGCCAGGGTGGCTCGCCCTATTCGATGGACGCCAACCTGCTGCATATCAGCTATGAAGGCCGCCATCTGGAAGACCCCAATGCCGAGGCCGAGGAAGACATGTGGCGCTGGACGGTCTCCCCGGAAAAGGCACCGGATGCCCCGGAATACATCACCCTGGATTACACAAAGGGCGACGTGGTAGCCATCAACGGCCAGCCCATGAAAGCCCATGAAGTGCTGGCCGAACTGAATCGTCTGGGGGGCAAGCATGGCATCGGCCGCCTGGACCTGGTGGAAAACCGCTACGTGGGCATGAAGTCCCGGGGTTGCTACGAAACCCCCGGCGGCACCATCCTGCTCAAGGCCCACCGGGCCATCGAATCCATCACCCTGGACCGGGAAGTCGCCCACCTCAAGGACGACCTGATGCCCCGCTACGCCAGCCTGATCTACAACGGCTACTGGTGGAGTCCCGAACGCCGCGCCCTGCAGGTGCTCATCGACCACACCCAGCAGAACGTGAACGGCTTCGTGCGCCTCAAGCTGTACAAGGGCAACGTCATCGTCGTGGGCCGGGACTCGAAGACGGATTCCCTGTTCGATTCCACCATCGCCACCTTCGAAGACGATGCCGGCGCCTACGACCAGAAGGATGCGGGCGGCTTCATCAAGCTCAACGCGCTGCGCATGCGTATCGCTGCCAAGCTCGACGTCCGCAGGAAATAAGCTTGCCGGTGCCCGGCACCCTGTTTGGTTACACCGAAGCCCAGCTGGCAAAGTTTGGGCTTTGGGCCGGATTATCAGGCTTGGTGCTGTTCAAGCTGTTCATCATCCGCCAACTCGTACGCAGCAATAAGTTGAGCCCGGTGGCCGCCCGGGTGCTGTACGGCATCCTGGTGGTCAGCGTGGCCAGCATTCTCGCCATTGTCCTCATGCTCAATTACTGGAAGGTTTGAAATGTCCCAGTTCGACAACGTCAGCGTCATCACCAAAGCCAATGTCTACTTCGACGGCAAGTGCGTTTCCCATACCGTCCAGTTCGCCGACGGCAGCAAGAAGAGCGTGGGCGTGGTGTTGCCCGCCAGCCTGACGTTCAACACCGGCGCCCCGGAGATCATGGAATGCGTGGCAGGGGCCTGCCGTTATCGCCTCAAGGGAGAAGACTGGAAGACCAGCCAGGCGGGCGAATCCTTCAGCATTCCCGCCAACTCATCCTTCGATATCGAAGTGAGCGGCGAGCCTTACCATTACATCTGCCACTTTGGTTGAGCCCACCTGAAAAGCGGCCTCAGTCGTTCAACAGGCTGGACATCAGCGCCACCTGGCGTACGGCTTGCACGTCCATGCGCAGGCGTCGGGCCCGGGCGATGGCCATCAGGTCCGCCAGGGCTGTCTCGAAAACATCGTTAACGACCATATAGTCCGCCTCCAGGGCATGGGATATCTCTTCCCGGGCCATGGCCATGCGCCGCTCGATCACCTCCGCGCTGTCCGTGCCTCTGCCTTCAAGGCGACGCCGCAGCTCGTCGATGGACGGCGGCAGGATGAAAATGCTTTCTGCCTGGGGCATAAGCTTGCGCACCTGGGCGGCGCCCTGCCAGTCGATTTCCAGCAGGATATCCCGGCCCTTGGCCATCTCTCCCTCAATCCAGGGCTGGGATGTGCCGTAGAAGTTGCCGTAGATTTCCGCGCTTTCCAGAAACTCCCCCCGGCCAAGCATGGCCGAGAAGGTATCCCGATCCACGAAGTGGTAATTCACGCCATCCACCTCCCCGGGCCTTGGCGCACGAGTGGTGTAAGACACCGAGAGGTCGATTGAAGCATCCTGTTCCAGCCAGGCCTTTACCAGGCTGGATTTACCCGCGCCGGAAGGAGCGGAAACGATGATAAGCTGTCCAGACATTTGTTGAGCAGAAAAAAGATCAGGGTGAATCATGCCACTAATATCTGTGATTGTTCCTACCTTCAATGCTGAAAAACACATCGATAAGTGTTTGCAATCATTGGAGTCGCAGTCATTCAGGAACTTTGATGTATGGCTGATGGATGGTGGGTCTACCGACGATACAGTTGCGCTTGCAAGAGGTTATGAAGGTCGGATAGGGGCGGGTGTGCATGTTTTGTCCGCAAAAGATGAGGGGGTCTACGATGCCATGAATAAGGGAATTTCGAAATCAAGTGGGGCCTGGTTATATTTTATAGGCGCAGACGACGTATTGTTTGATTCGAAGGTCTTCGGAGATTTGGAAAATTATTTCAATGGTGGTTCGCTGGATTTTGTGTATGGAGATGTTGTAAAAAAAACCACTGGAAAACGACATGCGGGGCCTTGGGCTTTAGATAAATTACTATTCCAGGGAAATATTTGTCATCAGTCCATATTTTACAGGAGGGAGGTTTTCGAGCGACTTGGGGGGTACAATCTACGCTACCCGATCTGGGCTGACTGGGATATGAATATACGTTGTTTCAAGTACCCGGATTTAAAATCGCTTTGGGTAGACAGAGTGATTGCTGTGTTCAATGATGGTATGGGGCTTAGTCGGAATGGCGACCCTGTTTTTCGTAAAGAGTTGCCCGTGATGATAAAGAAAGATGTTGAGCGAGCGTGCTCTTATAGAAAGAAAATGGGGATTATCTTCAAACGAGCTCGTGCATGTCTCAAAAGATAAGAGCCTGATGAACACTTACTCCAGATTCTGGATTTGTTCGCGCATTTGCTCGATGAGTACCTTGAGTTCCACCGCACTCTGGGTGAATTCCAGGGAGACGGATTTCGAGCCCAGGGTGTTGGCTTCCCGGTTCAGTTCCTGCATCAGGAAATCCAGCCGCTTGCCCACGCTGCCGCCAGCCGTCAGGACCCGTTCCACTTCAGTCAAGTGGGTGAGCAGCCGGTCCAGTTCCTCGTCCACGTCTATCTTCTGGGCGAACAGTGCCACCTCTTGGTGTATGCGGTCCGGGTCGGGGGAGGGCAGCAATTCTTCCAGGCGTTTGGCCAATTTTTCCCGGTAGGCGGCGACGATTTCCGGAGTGCGGGGCCGCAGTATTGCCACGTGGCTACGCATGGCTTCGACCCGCTCCTGCAGCATGGCTTTGATTTTGGCGCCTTCCCGTGCGCGGCTTTCGCGGAATTGGGCCAGGGCAGAATCGAGGGCATCCAGGGCCGCTTTTTGCAGGGTTTCCACATCCATGCCGGTGTCTCCCAGCATGCCGGGCCAGCGCAAAATCTCCGCCACGGATAGGGGGCGCGCATCTGGGAAATGGGCCAGGGCAACCCTGGCCAGCCGCTCGACCTGTTCAAGTAAGGCCGGGTTGAGCATGCCGCCCTGGGAAGTGTCCTGTTTCGGGGCCAGGTTGATACGGCATTCCAGTTTGCCGCGTTGCACAGCCTGTCCGATGCGCTCCCGGAGCAGGGGTTCCAGGGAACGGATATCGTCCCCCATGCGGAAGCTCAGATCCAGAAAACGGGAGTTCACGGCCCGCAGTTCCAGTATCAACTGGGCTGCAGGCACGTCCCGGGTCTCCACAGCGTAGCCGGTCATGCTTTGCAGGGGGGTAGAAGGTGTTTTCTTTGTAGCGGACATGTAATCAATGAAATTAGACTTACGCACCGTGGCTGTGCTTTTGCCGTCCCATCTTACCAGCAACCCCTGACAATACTTCCCGCCACCATGGCAGTCCAAACCACTTCACCCCTACCCCGAGGGTTCCACCTGGGCGAGTACGTGATCGACCAGCGTATCGGTGGGGGCGGGTTTTCGCTGGTGTATCTGGCCTACGACATGGACGGGGTACCGGTGGCCATCAAGGAATACCTGCCCGGTGGTGTGGTTACCCGAGATGAGACCGGTTGCGTGGTGCCCATTTCTGCGGAGTTCCAGAACTCCTTCCGCTACGGGATGAAGTGTTTCTTCGACGAAGGCCGTGCCCTGGCCAGCCTGCGGCATCCCAACGTGGTGAGCGTGACCAATTTCTTCCGCGCCAACGAAACGGTCTACATGGTGATGAAGTACGAGCGGGGCAAGACCCTGCAACGCCATATCACCAAGCTCAAGGAGCCCATGCGGGAAACCTTCATCCGGGCCGTGTTCATCCAGCTGCTGAACGGTTTGCGTGAGGTGCATTCCCACAAGCTGCTGCATCTGGATATCAAGCCCTCAAACATCTACATCCGCTCCGACGGTTCGCCGGTGCTGATCGACTTCGGCGCCGCCCGCCAGGCCCTGAGCCACGACATGCACATGGCCTCCGCCATGTACACGCCGGGTTTTGCCGCCCCTGAACAATATAACCAGCGGGATCCCATCGGCCCCTGGACGGACATCTACAGCATTGGTGCCAGCATGTATGCCTGCATCGCCAAGGGGCCGCCGCCCCCCGCTGACCAGCGAGCCGAGAAGGACGCCCTGTTGTCTCTGGGCAAGACTCATGCGGGCCTGTATTCCAAACCCCTGCTGGCTCTGGTGGACGACATGCTGCACCTGACCTATACAGACCGGCCGCAAAGCGTCTACAGCGTGCAAAAGCGTCTGGCCGCCATGGCGGATGCATCCCGCACCCACAAACCCTCCTTCTTCGCCCAGCTGCGTGAGCGGCTGACCCGGGAACTGTGAGCCCTCGCCTATGAAATACGTTGTCTACCAGGCCAGCCGCAAGGGCGGCCGCACCTACAACGAGGATCGGGTAGCCTATGCCTATACTTCGGATGCACTGGTGATGGTGCTGTGCGATGGTATGGGCGGGCACGTGCGGGGCGAAGTGGCGGCCCAGCTCACTACCCAGGTCATCATCGGCCTGTTCAAGGCCCGCGCGAATCCCAGCCTGGGCGACCTGCCCACTTTCCTGCTGGATTCGGTCTATGCAGCCCACGACGCGGTGAACGAATACGCCATGCGCAAGCGTCTGCCGGAGCCGCCTCGCACCACCTCCGTCGTCTGCGTGGTACAGAAAGGCATGGCCTGCTGGGCCCACGTGGGCGATTCCAGGCTATATCACTTCAACCGGCATGGCTTCCTCACCCGCACCCGGGACCATTCCGCCGTGCAGCAACTGGTGGACGATGGCGTCATCAAGGAAGAGGACATGCGCATCCACCCGGACCGCAACAAGCTCTACAACTCCGTCGGCGGCTTCGCCCTGCCGGATATCGAACTCAGTCCCGTCACCAGGCTGCACCCGGGAGACACCCTGCTGCTGTGCACCGATGGCGTCTGGCCGGAACTGTCCAGCGAAGAGATGTTCTCCACCCTGCGGGCCTATCCCCTGGAGAAGGCTGTCAAGAACATGATGGACCACGCGGAATTCCGCGGCGGAGCGGACTGCGATAACCTGTCTGTGGTGGCCATGCGCTACGGCGAAGAGCACTTCCAGGCGGAAGAACTGATCCAGGAAAACGACCTCAGTCTGGATGGCTTTACCACCCAGCTCAACAAGCTGAGCCTGAAAGGCGCGCCGGAAGTGAAGGACATGGAGCTGGACCAGGCCATGGCCGAGATCCAGGCCGCCATCGCGAAATACGGCAAAAACCTCTGAAGGCTTACGATGACCGATCTGCAACGCCCCTCGGGACGCGCGGCTGACCAACTGCGCCCCGTCTCCATCACCCGCCGCTACACCAAGCACGCCGAAGGCAGCGTGCTGGTGGCCTGCGGTGACACCAAGGTGCTGTGCACCGCCAGCGTGCTGGAAAAGGTGCCCTTCCACGTCAAGGGCAGCGGCGCCGGCTGGCTCACCGCCGAATACGGCATGCTGCCCCGGGCCACCCACACCCGGGGCGACCGGGAAGCCGCCAAGGGCAAGCAGTCCGGTCGCACCCAGGAAATCCAGCGGCTCATCGGCCGATCATTACGGGCTGCGGTGGATCTGGGAAAGCTGGGCGAACGCACCATCCACGTAGATTGCGACGTGCTCCAGGCCGATGGCGGCACACGAACCGCCAGCATCACCGGTGCCTGGGTGGCGGTGCACGATGCCCTGGAATGGCTGGTCAAGGAAGGCAAGCTGCCCGCCAACGTCATGGGCGCCCAGGCGGCCGCCGTCTCCGTGGGCGTGTGGAACGGCACCCCGGTACTGGACCTGGACTATGCCGAAGACGTGGCCTGCGACACGGACATGAACGTGGTCATGCTGGGCCACGACGGCAATCCAGACGGACTCATCGAAGTGCAGGGCACGGCGGAAGGCGCGGCCTTCACCCGGGCCGAACTCAACCAGCTGCTAGACCTGGCGCAAAAGGGCATCGGCGAACTCATGGCCGCCCAGCGGGCCGTTCTGGCGGAATAGGGTGCCCCCATGAAAAAAGTCGTCATCGCCTCCAACAACGCCGGCAAGCTGCGGGAAATTGCCCGCATCCTGGAACCCCTGGGCCTGGAAGCCCAACCCCAGGGCAACTTCGGCGTACCGGAATGTCCGGAGCCCCACGTCACCTTTATCGAAAACTGCATCGCCAAGGCCCGTCACGCCTCCGCCCACACCGGCCTGCCCGCACTGGCGGACGACTCTGGCATCTGCGTGGACGCCCTCAACGGCGCCCCGGGGGTCTATTCCGCCCGCTACGCCGGCGAACCCAAAAGCGACGAGCGCAACAACCAGAAGCTCATCGAGGCCCTGCAAGGCCAGGCCAACCGCAAGGCCCATTACTACTGCGTCATCGTCTACGTGCGCTACGCCGACGACCCCCAGCCCCTGATCGGTGAAGGCCGCTGGCACGGCGAGATCATCGACACCCCCCGAGGCGACGGCGGCTTCGGCTACGACCCCTACTTCCTGGTACCGGAATTCGGCAAGACCGGCGCCGAGCTGGACATGGACACCAAGAACGGTCTCAGCCACCGGGGCCAGGCCCTGAGGGAACTGGCCGCCAAACTCAAGGCCCTGGGGGCCTGATTCGCCCATGCAGATCGCGACGCCGGCCCTGCTGGACGGCCGGCTGGAGGCGCCGCCCCCCCTGGGGCTTTACGTGCACATTCCCTGGTGCGTGAAGAAATGCCCCTATTGCGACTTCAACTCCCACGGCGTGCGGGAAGAAGGCATCCCCGAAGCCCGCTACATCGACGCCCTGGTCCGGGACCTGGAGCAATCCGTCCCCCAGGTCTGGGGCCGGGAAGTCAGCAGCATCTTCTTCGGTGGCGGCACCCCCAGCCTGTTCACCGCCGAAGGCCTGGACCGGCTGCTGACCCAGATCCGTACCCTGCTCAAGGTCTCCCCGCTGGCGGAGATCACCCTGGAAGCCAACCCGGGCACCTTCGAGGCAGCCCGGTTCCGGGCCTACCGGGCCGCAGGCATCAACCGACTCTCCCTGGGCATACAAAGCTTCAATCGGGACCACCTCAAGGCCCTGGGCCGCATCCATGACGACCGGGAAGCCCGGGCGGCGGCAGAACTCGCCGTAGCCGAATTCGAACGGGTCAACCTGGACCTGATGTACGCCCTGCCGGGCCAGTCCCCGGACCAGCTCCAGGCGGACCTGGAAAGTGCCCTCGCCCTGGGCCCGGGCCACATCAGCGCCTACCACCTCACCCTGGAACCCAACACCCCCTTCGCCGCTGCCCCGCCCCCACTGCCGGACGACGACCTGGCCGCCGACATGCAGGCCCAGGTGGAGGAAACCCTGGCTGCCGCCGGCTACGGCCACTACGAAACCTCCGCCTTCGCCCGGCCTGGCCAGCAATGCCGCCACAACCTCAACTACTGGACCTTCGGCGACTACCTGGGCATCGGCGCCGGCGCCCACGGCAAACTCAGCTTCCATGACCGCGTGGAGCGCCAGTCCCGGACCAAGCACCCCCGGGCCTACATGGAAGCCCTGGAACAGGGCCAGACGCCCCTGGCCGAAACCCGAAGCCTGGACCGGGCCGACCGGGTATTCGAATTCATGATGAACGCCCTGCGCCTCAACGAAGGCTTTGAACTGGATCTCTTCACCGCCCGCACCGGCCTGGCCCCTAGCGCCCTGGCCCCGGGCCTAGAACAGGCCCAGGCCATGGGGCTGATACACAGGGATTTGCACAGGCTGGCGCCCGCCCCCCAGGGGAGGCGGTTTCTGAACGACTTGCTGCAGTTATTTCTGGAATAGGGGGGCTTGATCCGCGCCCGGCCGTGAGGCCGGGCGATGCCCTGGGGGACGATCTCGCGGGGAGCGATGCGGAGAGTTTCAATCCGCGCCCGGCCGTGAGGCCGGGCGATGCGGGTAGGGACGGGGCTTGCCATCCTTGTCAGTCGTGTTTCAATCCGCGCCCGGCCGTGAGGCCGGGCGATGCACCCGATCCCCAGCCGAGTGGCAACCTCCGCAGGAGTTTCAATCCGCGCCCGGCCGTGAGGCCGGGCGATGCGCGGCCAGCCCTACGTGGCGGGGTTCGCCGGCAAAAGAGTTTCAATCCGCGCCCGGCCGTGAGGCCGGGCGATGCTTGCATAGCCGGGAGGCTACCGATGAAGATGGACGTTTCAATCCGCGCCCGGCCGTGAGGCCGGGCGATGCCCGCACGGACGTTGCTGTGGCCATCTGTGAAGGCGTTTCAATCCGCGCCCGGCCGTGAGGCCGGGCGATGCGCCAGGAAGCCGCCCGCCTGGCTGATGTTTGGCTGTTTCAATCCGCGCCCGGCCGTGAGGCCGGGCGATGCCCAATGGCCAGGCCTGGAATGTTGGCGGCGGTGGTGTTTCAATCCGCGCCCGGCCGTGAGGCCGGGCGATGCTCAACAACTACGCCGACGCCGGATGCACCACGCTGTTTCAATCCGCGCCCGGCCGTGAGGCCGGGCGATGCGTGGCGGTAAGGTTTCCGGTGCTGTCTATCTCCAGTTTCAATCCGCGCCCGGCCGTGAGGCCGGGCGATGCGCAGGCAATGGCAGGGTAATCAGACGAGGTAATGGTTTCAATCCGCGCCCGGCCGTGAGGCCGGGCGATGCCGGTCTTGTCCTGGGGGCATGAGCCAGGGTCAGAGTTTCAATCCGCGCCCGGCCGTGAGGCCGGGCGATGCCAGCACGCCTATAACATCTGCTTCGGCACTGCTCAGTTTCAATCCGCGCCCGGCCGTGAGGCCGGGCGATGCGCAATGCCCACCAGCTTGTCCGGGTCGCGCTTTTGGTTTCAATCCGCGCCCGGCCGTGAGGCCGGGCGATGCAATGGGTGCTCAAGTGGCTGGCCTACCCCATCCAGTTTCAATCCGCGCCCGGCCGTGAGGCCGGGCGATGCTATGCCTATCTATTGTCGAGCGTGGGTTTTTTGATGTTTCAATCCGCGCCCGGCCGTGAGGCCGGGCGATGCGCTCGTCGCCGTTGGTACCGCGCTGCCCACAAAGAGTTTCAATCCGCGCCCGGCCGTGAGGCCGGGCGATGCCCCGACAGGGTGGCGCCTGGGCCGTCAGGGCCAGGTGTTTCAATCCGCGCCCGGCCGTGAGGCCGGGCGATGCAAGATAAGCCACAGCGCCCCCAGGAAGGCCACGAGTTTCAATCCGCGCCCGGCCGTGAGGCCGGGCGATGCGTGCAACACGATTCGTTGTCAATCCACCAGCGGGGTTTCAATCCGCGCCCGGCCGTGAGGCCGGGCGATGCCGCCGGCAACCGCTTTCAGTGCCGTGGCTAGGTTGTTTCAATCCGCGCCCGGCCGTGAGGCCGGGCGATGCTGAAGAGCCTTGACGATGCCAGCGGACGCCTGGACGTTTCAATCCGCGCCCGGCCGTGAGGCCGGGCGATGCGCCGGGGTGGACGTGCAGCAGCTTCAGGCCACGCTGTTTCAATCCGCGCCCGGCCGTGAGGCCGGGCGATGCGATGCATTCATGCTGGAGACCACCCGCAAACACGGTTTCAATCCGCGCCCGGCCGTGAGGCCGGGCGATGCCCCGATCCCTAGCCGGGTTGCGACCTCCGCAGGGGTTTCAATCCGCGCCCGGCCGTGAGGCCGGGCGATGCCGCGATGGGGTAACAAGGGGCGCGAGTGGAAAACGTTTCAATCCGCGCCCGGCCGTGAGGCCGGGCGATGCCAAGGCCCGCGAGAAGAAACGGCAACGCCAGAAGGTTTCAATCCGCGCCCGGCCGTGAGGCCGGGCGATGCCAGGGCCTGGAGTACAGGACAGACGCCATCGTCCCGTTTCAATCCGCGCCCGGCCGTGAGGCCGGGCGATGCGAAGTACTACGGGTTTTTGTCAAAGAGCGGAGTCGTTTCAATCCGCGCCCGGCCGTGAGGCCGGGCGATGCCGGGCCGGGGGTCGGCCGTGGGCGCGTCGTCAATGCTGTTTCAATCCGCGCCCGGCCGTGAGGCCGGGCGATGCCAGGTTGACGTAGATATTTCCCGCCCCCCGGTTCTGTTTCAATCCGCGCCCGGCCGTGAGGCCGGGCGATGCCCGGCCGTTTCATCAAGCGATAGCCGGCAAAAGCGTTTCAATCCGCGCCCGGCCGTGAGGCCGGGCGATGCGCGGGCCTTGCGGCGACACCAGGCCCGGGAGCTTGTTTCAATCCGCGCCCGGCCGTGAGGCCGGGCGATGCGATATTCTGGTTGTGGAGGGTTAATCCATGCCTATGTTTCAATCCGCGCCCGGCCGTGAGGCCGGGCGATGCCTGGGGCCCTGGGTTTCGAGGTCTCCAAGGGTAACGGGTTTCAATCCGCGCCCGGCCGTGAGGCCGGGCGATGCCGGTATTTCCTGGGGGACAACCCGGACCAGGCGCGTTTCAATCCGCGCCCGGCCGTGAGGCCGGGCGATGCGCTACAGGGCGTGGCGGCGGCGCGGGCGGCGCGGGTTTCAATCCGCGCCCGGCCGTGAGGCCGGGCGATGCAAACGCCCCGTTGTCCATACTTGCCCCGCTGGATGTTTCAATCCGCGCCCGGCCGTGAGGCCGGGCGATGCGACATATAGGCGATGTCATCCCCTGATGCCATGCGGTTTCAATCCGCGCCCGGCCGTGAGGCCGGGCGATGCCCCACGACCTTTCCGTGCAGACCCTGAAGGTGCTGTTTCAATCCGCGCCCGGCCGTGAGGCCGGGCGATGCAGCGGGTCGTCCGGGCGCTTCTGGGTGGCGTTGATGTTTCAATCCGCGCCCGGCCGTGAGGCCGGGCGATGCAGGAGGCAATATGCAACCTGTCAACGGGGAAGATGTTTCAATCCGCGCCCGGCCGTGAGGCCGGGCGATGCCAGGCCAGGGCCTCCAGGGCCAGGTAACGGGTGATGTTTCAATCCGCGCCCGGCCGTGAGGCCGGGCGATGCCGGAATTGAGTTCCGGCCGGGTCCAGGCTGGCCAGGTTTCAATCCGCGCCCGGCCGTGAGGCCGGGCGATGCGTTCGGCTGGAGCATCGATGATGTGTGGACGAACGGTTTCAATCCGCGCCCGGCCGTGAGGCCGGGCGATGCGGCCAGGGCGCTTTGCCCCTGGCGCACGGAGGCGGGTTTCAATCCGCGCCCGGCCGTGAGGCCGGGCGATGCGTAGGGGTGCCGGATACCAACGCGGCGAAATGCCAAGTTTCAATCCGCGCCCGGCCGTGAGGCCGGGCGATGCCCTGCATTCTCCCGGCCGTCTGCCTTGTATGGGTGGTTTCAATCCGCGCCCGGCCGTGAGGCCGGGCGATGCGTCGGGGGTGCGGAATGAAACCGGGTCAGGTATCAGGTTTCAATCCGCGCCCGGCCGTGAGGCCGGGCGATGCCCGGCCTGGCGGCCGGCTTCAAGGCGGCTTTCCAGTTTCAATCCGCGCCCGGCCGTGAGGCCGGGCGATGCCCCCCGCAGCCAGCGCCTGCGCTGGGGCCGCGTGGTTTCAATCCGCGCCCGGCCGTGAGGCCGGGCGATGCCAGCAGGCCGCCATGAGCGCCAAGTGTGGACAGGTTGTTTCAATCCGCGCCCGGCCGTGAGGCCGGGCGATGCGCGAAAAAAAAGCAAAAAAATGCTTGCGCAAAACGTTTCAATCCGCGCCCGGCCGTGAGGCCGGGCGATGCCACCATGATTCCGCCGACCCCTACGCGCGGCGAAAGTTTCAATCCGCGCCCGGCCGTGAGGCCGGGCGATGCCCGGCTGGTATCCAGGAGGAACCAGGGGGCGCCGGTTTCAATCCGCGCCCGGCCGTGAGGCCGGGCGATGCGTTATTTTGCGCAGTTTGACCCCCGCCCAAAATAGTTTCAATCCGCGCCCGGCCGTGAGGCCGGGCGATGCGGCCGTAGGGTTCGCCAGAGCCGGTGCCGATGGTGTTTCAATCCGCGCCCGGCCGTGAGGCCGGGCGATGCCAGACGACACCACGAGCCAGGAGCCAGAGGACTGGTTTCAATCCGCGCCCGGCCGTGAGGCCGGGCGATGCGGCATGCCTCAACCGTTACATGCCAAGTGCCAGCGTTTCAATCCGCGCCCGGCCGTGAGGCCGGGCGATGCCTGGCTGGATTTCGCTTACCGGGATTTCTGTGGCGGTTTCAATCCGCGCCCGGCCGTGAGGCCGGGCGATGCCTGCCGAATTAGCCCCAGCCCCGCCCCGTAGGTTGTTTCAATCCGCGCCCGGCCGTGAGGCCGGGCGATGCCCGAGTGGGTGCGCCTGCAAGAAGCTGGCCAGCTGTTTCAATCCGCGCCCGGCCGTGAGGCCGGGCGATGCCATGCCGTGGGCAAAGTGGCGCAGCAACACGTTCAGTTTCAATCCGCGCCCGGCCGTGAGGCCGGGCGATGCGGGCTGGGCGCGCCAGTAGGCTTCCTGGGCGGGCAGTTTCAATCCGCGCCCGGCCGTGAGGCCGGGCGATGCTGGCACGGCCAAGGCCATAACCAAGGAGCACACCATGTTTCAATCCGCGCCCGGCCGTGAGGCCGGGCGATGCTAGCTACATCCGCACCAAGGACGAACTCAACAAGGTTTCAATCCGCGCCCGGCCGTGAGGCCGGGCGATGCAGTACTGGTGTTCTGAAAACCTGTTGCACCACCTGTTTCAATCCGCGCCCGGCCGTGAGGCCGGGCGATGCCCCAGCTTGACGGCGATCTGGTGAGCCTGGCCGCGTTTCAATCCGCGCCCGGCCGTGAGGCCGGGCGATGCCCCATGGTGTCGATGACCTTTGTTCGCTTGCAGATGTTTCAATCCGCGCCCGGCCGTGAGGCCGGGCGATGCCGCAGCGCCGCGCCGCGTCCCTCATTTGGCCCGGGTTTCAATCCGCGCCCGGCCGTGAGGCCGGGCGATGCACGAAGCCGCCACCACGGTGGCCAAGAACAAGCAGTTTCAATCCGCGCCCGGCCGTGAGGCCGGGCGATGCCCTGCCAGGCGCATTCCAGGCCGCCGCCCGGGCCATGTTTCAATCCGCGCCCGGCCGTGAGGCCGGGCGATGCCCAGCATGGGATGGGGACAGCAGAAGAACAGGTCGTTTCAATCCGCGCCCGGCCGTGAGGCCGGGCGATGCGCCACCAGCCTCTGGTCCTCACCGTGCAGGCGCTCGTTTCAATCCGCGCCCGGCCGTGAGGCCGGGCGATGCAATGCAAGGCACGATTGGAATGCAGGCGACACCTAGTTTCAATCCGCGCCCGGCCGTGAGGCCGGGCGATGCCGCCAGAAAGGAAACCGATGACACCCGAAGAACGTTTCAATCCGCGCCCGGCCGTGAGGCCGGGCGATGCTTTATGCCGATTGTGATTGGCTTCGATGTCAACCGTTTCAATCCGCGCCCGGCCGTGAGGCCGGGCGATGCCCGCCTCATCGGCCCCATGAGCACCCGGGCCGAGGAGTTTCAATCCGCGCCCGGCCGTGAGGCCGGGCGATGCTCCGGGCTGGCCGGGGCGCTCTCTCCGGTCACGGTGTTTCAATCCGCGCCCGGCCGTGAGGCCGGGCGATGCATGTATTGATCCTGATTGCCCGCGCCCCGCGCTCGTTTCAATCCGCGCCCGGCCGTGAGGCCGGGCGATGCCTTGGATGCTTGTGTGGGGAATGGATGCACACAAGTTTCAATCCGCGCCCGGCCGTGAGGCCGGGCGATGCGCATGGGCCGCCTACGGGCTGGAGAAGCCGACCGGTTTCAATCCGCGCCCGGCCGTGAGGCCGGGCGATGCAGCCTGGCCGGCCTACTCGGGTACTCCCATGTGATGTTTCAATCCGCGCCCGGCCGTGAGGCCGGGCGATGCGTTATACGGGCGGTGCGTACAAGCTGGATATTGGGTTTCAATCCGCGCCCGGCCGTGAGGCCGGGCGATGCTTGATCGCCTGGGAGAGTTGATGGAGGCTCCCGATGTTTCAATCCGCGCCCGGCCGTGAGGCCGGGCGATGCGCTAACCGCACCGTCAATGGCTTATGGCGAATTAAAGTTTCAATCCGCGCCCGGCCGTGAGGCCGGGCGATGCGCATGATGCCAAGGGGGGTGCCATGGTCGCCCTTGTTTCAATCCGCGCCCGGCCGTGAGGCCGGGCGATGCGCCAGCAGCTTCTTGAAGCCGTCTTCGATTTCCCAGTTTCAATCCGCGCCCGGCCGTGAGGCCGGGCGATGCCCTGGTAGGCATCGCCGGTCTTGCCGTTGCGCGGGTTTCAATCCGCGCCCGGCCGTGAGGCCGGGCGATGCTTGGGCATGGTGTCGATCTGCTGCGCCAGGTCAATGTTTCAATCCGCGCCCGGCCGTGAGGCCGGGCGATGC
>JBFLXA010000007.1:0-143792 GCA_040757575.1 Pseudomonadota bacterium | reverse complement strand
GTTTCAATCCGCGCCCGGCCGTGAGGCCGGGCGATGCTCCGCGCTTCCAACGGGTTGTTCGAATTGCGGATTTGCCGATGATTGCGCGAACTCCCCTGATGGGACAAGGGCGTGGCCAGCAATCAGGCGGTTCATAGGGTCCAAGTTGTTAAAGATCAGAGGGTTGTTCTCTGCGCGAACACCCGGCGGTTTGGCTGGTGCTCGTGGTTCGCGCGGTGGAACAGGGATAGGGGTCATGCGATTAGCGTGCCTTCGAAGTCCACGGAGCGGAAGGTGCCGTATTCCTTGACCCGGATTTCGGTGGGTTCGGTAATTCGGTAGAAGCGCAGGTTGTCTTCCTGGTCGTTTATCTCCGCCAGGAGCGACCGTACCAGTTGTTCGTATTGCATGTCGTTGACCTGGCATTCGAATACGGATTTCTGCACCCGCTGGCCCATGCTTTCGCAGACCTTGGCCACGCGTCTCAGGCGCCGCCGGCCTTCCTTGGTTTCGGTGGAGACGTCGTAGGTGACGATGATGAGCATGGCGGGCCTTTGCAGTGGCAAGGTTATTTGGCCAGATAGGGCAGGTAGCCTTCCATTTCGCCCCGCAGGGCTCGGGCCATGAAGCGGGCCTGGATGAAGGGGAGAATGGCCAGGGGCATCTTGGCCTCCGCCAGGGGATGGGTGACTTCTTCCTGCTTGCGTTCCTGCCAGGCGGCGACCACCTTGCGCCGGCCTTTGTCGTTGAGCATGACGGCGCCGCCTTCACGTTGGTCGAAGTCTGCCGCAGTGACCTGGCCCCGGTTGATGAGGGTGAGGGCCAGACGGTCCGCCAGGATGGCGCGGAATTCCTCTTGCAGGTCCAGGGCCAGGGCGGCACGGCCGGGGCGCACAGCGTGGAGGAAGCCCAGTTGCGGGTCCAGCCCCACGCTTTCCAGGGCGGAGCGGCAGTCGTTCATGAGCATGGCGTACAGGAAGGAGATGAGGGCGTTGAAACGATCCAGGGGCGGGCGGCGGGTGCGGCCGTCCAGTTGGAAATCGGCCCGGGCCTGGGGTTTGACCACCAGGTTGAGGGCGGCAAAATAGCCCCGGGCGGCTTCGCCTTCCACGCCCCGCAGGGTGTCCAGGTCTTGGGCTTGCGGGAGGGCCCGCAGGGAGGCGGCCAGGTTGTCGGCGGCTCGGCCCAGGGTAGCGGCTTCGTCGCCATCCATGGTTTCCCGGGCGCCGCGCAGGAGCACGGAGCGGCTGTTCTTGAGCTTACCGGCGATGATGGCGCGGGCCGTTTCCAGGGCGAATTCCGGGGTGGCGGCCAGTTTGTGCTGGGCCTGGCGCAGGAGGATGTTGCCGGACACGGGGCCTTCCAGCCTGGCCTTGAAGCGGCCGTTGTCTTCCAGCAGCACCAGGCTTTTGCCTTCGTCTGCCAGGCGGTGCATGAGGGCCGGCGACACCATGACGTTGCCGAAACAGACCAGCCCGCCAATGTGGTGCAGGGGGACTTGCAGGCGTTTTTCATGCTCCACGTCGATGCGCACGGTGGCGTTTTCCAGGTGGGCGTAGGCCAGGGGCGTCATGACGTAGAGGGTGTTGAGCAGGGTGTACACGTCAGTCGTCTTCCGAGACGGTGAAGAGGGTGCCGTACAGCCTGTGTTGGCGTGCAGGGTCTGCCAGGGCTTCGGGCTGGCAAAGGTCTTTCAGCGAGCATTCCTTACAGCGCCAGTCATTGGCAGGTGCCGGCAGCACGCCGGTGCCCAGCATGGTGCGGATGGCGTTGGCCGTGTCCTCTACAAGCTGCCGAAGATTAGGTGTGATGATCACCTCTCGTCGGCGCCGGCTGGTGGCGTGGTAGATGGCGCCCTTGGGCACGGGGCGGCCCAGCATGTCTTCCAGGCATAGGGCTTGGGCGGCGAGTTGGAGGTCGTCGTGGATCTTCTGGCGCTTGCGGCCGTGTTTGAACTCCACTGGGTAAACACTGCCATCGGGGTGAAACTCCACCAGGTCTGCCTTGCCAATGAGATTCAACCGGTCCGACCACAGGGGCAGGGCCCGCTCCACCTTCACTCCGGCCTTCATCTCGTAGCCGGGTTCGTCCACCAAGTGGTGCACCGCCTGGCCCCGGGCTGTGTGGAGGTTGTCCTCAAAGGCCTGCTCCAGATGGATGAGACCGCACTGGCGGGGGCAGTAGGCCCAGTGCTGTAGGGCGGAGAGAGGGATGGGGTCTGTCTCGTTCATAGGCATGCTGCTACCATGAGCCTATCTGTTTGATTCATTGGAGATTCCCATGGGCGCGATGCTTGACGAACTGGAAGCCCAGGCCAAGAAGCTCCCCCCCGAGGAGCGTGGAGAGCTGATCCACCGGTTGTTGGCCAGCCTGGATGGCGAACCGGAGGGAACGCCAGAGGAAATCGCCAAGGCATGGGATGAGGAGATCGCCCGGCGGGTGGCAGAGATGGATGCCGGACGGACGCAGTGGATTCCCGCCGAGGAAGTGTTCAGGGAGATCGACGCCATGCTCGCGAAACGGGAAGAGCGTTGAGGAGTACCTTCAACCCCGAAGCCCGGCAGGAACTGATCGAGGCCGCCACTTGGTACGCAGATAAGGCGGGGCCGTGGCAGGCCAGGGACTTCCGGAATGAAGTCGATCGTGCCTTGCGCTTGTTGGGCGAACATCCGGCTATGGGAACACCAGACAACCATGACACGCGAAGCCTTGTCGTGCATCGCTATCCTTATTCAGTCGTGTACCGCTTGCAGGCGGACACCCTTCGCATCCTGGCCATTGCCAGTCACAGCCGCCGACCCGGGTATTGGGCCGGGCGGCGGTAGGGCCTAGTACAGCCGGGTCAGCGTCACGCCGGCCGGCATCCCGGCCTCGTCGGCCATCACCTCGTAGTCCTCGAAGCCGCGCGGCACCTCCATTCCTTCGCGTTTATTGGCCCGGATACGCTCAAACAGGGCATGGGCCGGGGCGTTGCCCAGTTCGGAGTCGTGCTTGAAGACATACAGGCCGCGCGTCGCCATCTCGCCCCGGGCGGCAGAGCGGTCGTGCTCGAACATCTGGCCCAGGGCCTGCCAGAGCAGGTTGAGATCGTCTTCGCCGAAGCCGGTTTGCTTGGCGAGGAAGGACGACACGAAACCGTGGGCCATGTAGAGGCCATAGGGTACGGTGTGCTTGCGGCCCATGGTGCGGTTGTCCCCGTCCTGTTTTTCCGCTTCGGCCTCGGTGGCGACGGCCATGCGGGTGATGGAATGTTCCTGGGCGATGATGGGGTCGATGGAGCGGGCGAAGGTGAGTTGCACCGGGCCGCGCACCTGGCCGCAGTTGATGCCGGTGGACATGACTGCGCCGAAGGTGCGCACATCAAAGAAGTTCTGGCACATCCATGCGCGGGCCTTGCCCACATCGTCGCCGCCGCCTTTGCGTTTTTTCTCTTTGCCGGGTTTTTTGCCGCTTTCCTCGGTTTCGGATTCCTGGGCCGGCTCGTCCAGCTTGAGGGCCGAATAGGCGCGTTGGTGCTGGAGGTTGAGGATGGCTTTCTCCCGCACGTAGATTTCGTAGCGTTTCTCGCCGGGCTCCGGGTCCCGCTCGGTCTGGTCGTGGGCCAGGGCAACGAAATTGCGTACTTTGCGTTTCAGCGAGACATCGGTCACCAGGCCATGGCCGCTTTCCGCATCCAGGCGCGGCAGGTTGCCAGCATCCGGGTCGCCGTTGGGATTGCCGTCCTTCACGTCGAACAGCAGCACGAAGTCATAGCGGTTGGTCAGGCTCATTAGGATTCCTCCTGGTTGTCGGTGGTGGGTTCGGATTTGGATTTGGTGAAGAAGTCTTGGCGCTGGTGGTAGTACCCGAGAGCAAAGCGGGCTTGGTCTTGCATGGGCAAGTGGCGGGGCGGGAAAGTGCCAGCATCAAAGCCGTCCATGATTTCGCCCACGAGGCGCTCACGAACGATGGCCAGGCCCTGGGGCAGCTTGCCGAGATGGTGTTTTTCCAGCCTCAATAAAGTGGAAAAGACCGCAGCGGGCGTGCTGGAGGCTGCGCCGTAGTATCGGTCTCGAATGGTGGCATTGAGCTTTCCCGGACCGCCGGCGGCGTCTTCTTGAATGCGTTCAAGGGTGGCAAAAAGCCGACCGAGCAAATAGCCGGGGTTGGTATTGGAAGGGTCAAGCATGGTTTGGTACTCCCTCTCATTGGTGTTGCGATAACGGATGGCTCTATTCAGGCAGGCTTTGATGGCCGCTGCGCGGGCGTAACTGACATTGGGAGCGGGTTTCCCGTTTTGGTCTTTCCTGGCCTGCTCGGCTTTGCACCGCTGTACCGCCAGGTTGAGCATCGGCGTGGGGTAGGGCAGGCCTTCCAGGATGGCGCGCATCACCTCGCCGCCCAGGTTGGGCGGGATGTTGTCCGCCTTGTTCAAAACAGCCAGGCCGGTCAGCAAACGGAACAGGGACAGATGTTCCGATTCGTGGGGTGCGTGCACGATGCGGATGTCCTCGAAGTGCTGCCGGATACGCTGGGCCAGTTCGATGGCGGGCGCGGTTTCCCAGAAGCGGATGGCGATGCGCGCTGCGTTGGGGGCGAGGCCCAGGACATGGAAGCGGGCCTGGGCGTCGCCCACCGTGAACTTGCCCGACTGCACGGCGGCGTAGAGGGCTTTGAGGGCGTCCGTGCCCCGGTTCGGATCGTCCTTGGGGGGCTCGCCGAACAAGTCTGGTAGAGCGGACTCCAGGTCGTGTGGTTCTTCGGCCCAGAAGACGGTCGAGGTGTCGCCGACCTGTACACGCTGCCTGGATGCCAATAGATGGTTCAGAGCCGTCGTGTAGGCGAAAGAGGCGCGTTGGCTGATGGGGGCATTTTCTCCATTGCGCTCCCGTTTGCCATAGGACTCGAATGCGCGTGCATTGAATGAAACGATGTTGCAGCCGGCTGGCTGTCCACCCCATACCCCTTTGATGACGGACTCATTCGGGGCCAGGGGCACGTGGGTTTCCCCGCTCACCAGACAGTTGCCTCGAAGCGGGCTGCCGGACTGGGCATTGACGAGCGCGGCTTCGTAGGCTGCTCTTACTCCAGGCCGGGTATGGACGTATTCGACGTCGGATGCGAACCGGAAAACCAGGATTGGGTCGCGTTTCTCGAAGACCTCCTGGAGTTGGAAGCGCTCGATCAGTGCGATTACGGAATCGGGGTTGGATTGTGTTTGCGTACAGAACCGGACGATGGCTTGAATGCCCTGGTCCTGGGTCGAGCCCAACCATTCCCGAAGGGTGGCAATGAAGCTGGCAAGTTTCCCCGCGCCTTTGTTGCCTGTGCCCAGGACGAAGCTGGCGTTGTCCCAAAGCAGGTTGGCGTCGGCCCCGCTGTTGGTGTGCTTCATGGCCTGCTTGCCGATAGCGGGCACCAGCAAGTCCCTCGGTACGGTCTTGCCCTTCTTCAGCTCGCCTATCGATTCGATGTTGATGCATTGGCCTTGGTCATCCAGCACCAGGACGTAATCCACGCCACGCCGCACCCAGCCTTCGCGGGGCATGTCTTCGGAACGTTCGTAGTAGCGGTTCAGCGCTTGCAGAATCATCCCCGTACCTCCTCGCTGTCCCAGGCCGGAACCTGGACGGCGCCGTCTTGCAGCAGGGCGCGGAAGAAGCGGGGCTGCGGGTCGTCTGGCTTGGTGAAGTCCAGGTCGTGGAGCATGAAGCCCAGGTCCCGGGTTTCGGCGATGGGCTCGTGTTCGTCTTCTAGGCGGTTGACCAGCCGGAAGGCGGCGGCGAATTCCCGGCAGCCCAGGTAGGGCTGGTTGACGCACTGCCCTTTGCCGGCCCGGCGCTCGAACATTTCCTGGTACTTCGTGGCGCTGGCTTCCGGGTCGCGTTCGCGCAGGAATTCCAGATCGGCGTGGACGCGGTAGGCCACGTCACGCAGGAAAAGGCCGGCCCGCTGCTGGCGGTCGTCCTCGATGTAGAGGGCCAGGTCGCCTGTGCCGTTTTTCATCGCGGTTTCCACGTTGCGGGTTGAGACGACCGTGGCCACCTCATTACGCCGAAGATTGATCCAGCGGATGGGTTTGAGCACTTCGATCTTGCGGACATGCCAGCGGATAGCCGGCTTCCACAATATGGCTTCGAAACAGGCCCGGGCGGCGGAGGGGGTCATGACGTCATAGCTGACGCGCTCCACTTTCATTTCCGGGCGGGTGAAGCAGGCCCAGGGGCCGGAGAGTTCCAGGCAATAGGATTTCATATCCCTCCTCATATGATGGTGCTTGTCGGTGTAGGGGGTGTGCCATCCGGATTGAAACCCAGGTCAGTGTGGTAGAGCCAGTCGCTGGCCTGGACATAAAGTCCCGGTATCACTTCTTCGATGTCGCCTTGGCGAAGCAGTCTGTCGGCGTTACGCCGATGAATGCTTACCGTGTATCGCTGGAGCTTGCGCATCAGCCAGCGTTCCGGGCCTTGTTTGCGTAGCGTGGCGATCCATTTCTCCGCTTCGCTCCCTTCTCCCCGGTAGCGCACGATCACCGGCACGCTGTCCTCGTCCTGGATCAGGCGGAAGCGCTCGGCGGCGGTGCGGAAGTTGACCGCCAGGGTTTGGCCATCGACCTTGAGCAGATCGGCAATGCCGTGTTCATCCAGGTCACAGGCGTGGTAAAGCCGCTCGAAATATTGGCCGAAGAGGGATCGGTCCAGCGGGTTGCCCGTGTGCGCATGCAATACGTTCCGGCAGGCGTCCTCGCCTTTGCGCAGCAAGCCGGGGGGAGCGGGTTTAGGTGGGATGAAAATGATTACTTCACCCTTGCCGAGTTTCCCTTCCCGGTTGCAACGCCCGGCCGCCTGGGCGATGGAATCGAGCCCGGCCAGGGCTCGGTAGACCACGGGGAAATCCACATCCACGCCGGCTTCCACCAATTGGGTGCTGATCACCCGGGTGGGGATGCCGGCCTTCAGGCGTGCCTTGATTCTGGCAATCACTTGGGAGCGATGGGCGCCGCACATCAGGGCGGACAGATGCAATGTGCCTTCGGGCATGCGTTGCCAGAGTTCGCGGGCATCCTGGCGGCGGTTGACGATGGCGAGCACGGATTCGTGGGTGGTCAGTGCTTGCGCCAGCGTGTCCCAGTCGGTGGAGGTGTGCCAGTCGTCGGGCAGACGGACATTTACCCGTTCGAGCCGGCGGTAGAGGTCATCCGGGTCGGCAATGATCTCCCGTACGTTGTCGAGGCCCCGCAGGTTCTGGCTGGCATCGAAGTATGCCCGCGAGGCCAGGGCCGGTTGGGTGGCCGTGGAAAGCACGACGGTAACGCCGTAGTGGGCGGCGAGGAGGTTGAGCACGTCGAGGATCGGTTGCAGGAACTCCGGCGGCAGCAGTTGCGCTTCATCCAGCACCACGATGCTGCCGACGATGTTGTGCAGCTTGCGGCAACGGGAGGTTTTCGCGGCGAACAGGGATTCGAAGAACTGGACGTTGGTGGTGACGACGATGGGCGCATCCCAGTTTTCGCAGGCCAGCCGGCTTTGTGAGTTTTCCTGGTTGGGATCGGATTCGGCGTTGCTGTGATGCTCGATGACGGCTTCGCCGAAGATGCTGCGGAAGATGTCGGCGGTCTGTTCGATGATGCTGGTGTAAGGGATGACGTAGATGATCCGTCGCTTGCTGTACCGGGCGGCGTGTTCGAGTGCGAAGGCCATGCTGGATAGGGTTTTACCGCCGCCGGTGGGGACAGTCAGCGAGAACAGGCCAGGGGGTTCTTTGGCTTTGGCTTGGCACTGACCGAGGATGGCAGCACGCAGCAGATTGACTTCCGTGGCTGATGCCTTGGCCGACAGGTTTGTCATGTGGCGATCAAACAAGGGCACAAGCTCCTGGAGCGTGGGCCATTGATTGCGCAGCCCATGGCGTTCGCTATCCATGTAGCGTTCCGTGTCCAGAAAGTCTGCATCGACCAGACAGGAAAACAGCATACGCACCCAGAGCGCGAATCCCTTGCCCAGGCCGGGAACGGATTTCAGGTCTGGTTTGAAATCGCCCGGATCGAGAATGTTGCCGGGTGGCTCGCTGGCAAGGGATTCATCCAGTTCTTGCTGGCTGTCGGGTTGCTCCAGCCGGTATTGCAGGCTGTCATTTTCAGAATGCCAGTCGTAGAGGCCGGCATGGTGACCGGCTATGAGGTAGGCAAGAACCCGGCCGGCATTACCAAAATGCCTGCATGCAAGCACCGCTCCGGCTGTGGAATGGGGTGCTTTGCCCGCTTCGCCTTTGATATGGGCATCAGGTTCAAAGCCGCTGGCTTGGCGAATGTATTGCTGAAACCGGGGTCGATACTTGCCCAGGTCGTGCCACAGGCCGGCCATATGTGCCCAATCATTACCCGAGAATGGGACAGCAAAACCCGAAGCCAACTCTGCAACTGCCCGTAGATGCTGCTCCAGAACGTGAGGTGGCTCCCAATCTCCATTTTTGGCACGTTTGACATGAGCTATGTATTCCATCCGCCACCCTCCCAAGGCTGGCAATTGAAAATTACCTGGGATTGAGCCCCAGGGGTTGTACTTCATTGCGCGTGCAGCATGGCATGCCAGAGGCTCGCTAGGTGAGCCTGTATTCAGCCGTACATAGCGGCCGAAATTATCTTTGGGTACCTCGAAAAACCCTGAATTCGCCGTCCCCGCTCAGGCGGGGACCCAGTAAATTCAACGATCTGGATTCCCGCCGGCGCGGGAATGACTGGGTTTTCGAGGTGCCTCTTTGTCGCTGAAGTTTCTCACGTAAAGGGGTTACCCCTCCCGCAAATGCCCGATCAACCCCGCCGTGGAGGCGTCATGGGTGCCCGTGGCCTGGCCGGTCAGTTCCGGCAGGATGACCTTGGCCAGTTGCTTGCCCAGTTCCACGCCCCATTGGTCGTAGCTGTTCACGCCCCAGAGGGCGCCCTGGACGAAGACCTTGTGTTCATAGAGGGCGATGAGGCGGCCCAGGGTGCGGGGGGTGAGCTTGCGGTAGACGAGGGCGTTGCTGGGGCGGTTGCCGGGGAAGACCTTGTGGGGAATCAGGGCCAGGGCTTCCCGCTTGGGCATGCCGGCGGCGGCCAGTTCGGTTTCCACTTCCTTGGCGGTCTTGCCGCGCATGAGGGCTTCGGGCTGGGCGAGGAAGTTGGACAGCAGCACGGCGTGCATGCCGCTGATGTCGTTGTGGGATTCCCGCCCCGCCAGGAAGTCGCAGGGGATGAGCTTGGTGCCCTGGTGGATGAGCTGGTAGAAGGCGTGCTGGCCGTTGGTGCCGGGTTCGCCGAAGACGATGGGGCCGCTGGAGACCTTGACCGGCTTGCCGTCCCGCATCACGCCCTTGCCGTTGGATTCCATGTCCAGTTGCTGCAGGTAGGCGGGGAAGCGGGCCAGACGCTGTTCGTAGGGCAGCACGGCGTAGGCCTGGGCGTCCCAGAAGTTGTTGTACCAGAGGCCCAGCAGGGCCAGGATCACCGGCATGTTGGCGTCCAGGGGGGCGGTGCGGAAGTGCTGGTCCATGTCGTGGGCGCCGGCCAGCAGGTCTTCGAAGGCGTCCATGCCGATGTAGAGGGCGATGGGCAGGCCGATGGCGGACCAGAGGGAGTAGCGGCCTCCTACCCAGTCCCAGAAGCCGAACATGTTGGCGGGGTCGATGCCGAACGCCTTGACCGCGGCCTCGTTGGTGGAGACGGCGACGAAGTGTTTGGCGACTGTATTTCCCTCTCCCCCCACCCCTCTCCCGCTTGCGGGCGAGGGGAGATTGTCTAGGAGCCAGGCCCGGGCGGCCTGGGCGTTGAGCAGGGTTTCCTGGGTGGTGAAGGTCTTGGAGGCGACGATGAACAGGGTGGTGGCCGGGTCCAGGTCTTCCAGGATGTCGTGGAGGTGGCTGGGGTCCACGTTGGAGGCGAAGTGGGCGCGGATGTTGCCGCCGTAGGGCTTGAGGGCCAGGCAGGCCATGGCGGGGCCCAGGTCGGAGCCGCCGATGCCGATGTTGACCACGTCGGTGATGGGCTTGCCGGTGGCGCCCTTCCACTTGCCGGTGCGCACCTTGTCGGCAAAGGCGCGGATGCGGGCCAGCACGGCGCGCACGTCCGGCATCACGTCCCGGCCGTCCACCAGGACCGGCTGGTCGGAACGGTTGCGCAGGGCGGTGTGGAGCACGGCCCGGCCTTCGGTGAGGTTGATCTTCTCGCCACTGACCATGGCGTCCCGGAAGGCTTCCACGCCGGCTTCCCTGGCCAGTTTGACCAGCAATTTCAGGGTCTGGGGCCGGATGAGGTTCTTGGAGTAGTCCAGCAACAGGCTGTCGTCGGCGTCCTCCAGGCGGAGGGAAAAGCGTTCGAAACGCTGCTTGTCCTTCTTGAACAGGTCCCGCAGGTGGAGCGTGTTCCAGGCCTTGCGTTCGGTTTTCAGGGCGGTCCAGGTGGGGGAGCGGGTCAGGTCGGGCATGGTGGTGGGTAGAAAGACTTGGGGAATCACTGGGTGGTGGGGAGGTGTTTGATGCGCAGCGTATCGATGCCTGGGTGAAGCGTCATATCCAGCCCCTGCGTTTCAGGCGCAGGTACAGCCACCAGCAGGCAGCCAACGTGGCGGCCAGGGTGAAGGGGTAGCCCCAACTCCAGTCCAGTTCCGGCATGGTCTTGAAGTTCATGCCGTAGAGGCTGAACACCAGGGTGGGAATGGCGAAGATGGCGCCCCAGCCGGCCAGTTTCTGCACCGAGTCGCTTTGTTCCATGGCGGCGGTGGCCAGGGAAAGCTGCATGGCGTCGCCGATCATGGCCCGCAGCCGGTCCAGGGCCTGCACAAGCCGGATGGCGTGGTCTTCCACGTCCCGAAAGTAGGCCCGGAGGTCCTTGTCGATGATCTGGTGGTGCAGGCGGATGAGGTCCACGCAGATTTCCGGGATGGGCTGCACTGTGGCCAGCAGCTTGAGGATTTCACGTTTGGTGTCGAACAGGCGCCGCAGGGTGGCCTGGGAAAAGCCTTCATCGAAGACCCGGGTTTCCAGGTCGGCGTGACGTTCTTCCAGGCGGCTTACCAGGGGGCGCATTTCGTCGACGATGTGGTCCAGCAGGACGTACAGGGCCAGGCCGGCGGAGATGGGCCTGCCCAGGGCAGCCAGACGTTCCTGGACCCGGCCATAGCCGGGGCCCGGGTCATGGCGGATGCTGGCCAGGTAGCCGGGGCCGCAGAACACGTGGGTTTCGCCGTAGTCGATGCGGTCGTTCCACCAGCGGGCGGTGTGGAGCACCACGAACAGGCCGCCGGGGTAATCCTCCACCTTGGGGCGCTGGTGGGCGGAGAGTGCATCTTCCACCGCCAGCTCGTGGAGGTTCAGCTCCCGTTCCAGGTGTTTGATGCTGGGAGTGTCCAGATCCCGTAACTCCAGCCAGACCAGGCCCTGGCCTTCAGCGATGCGCTCGGATACGGCCTCCAGGGGGATCTCCTGGCGGTTGTGGGGGCGCAGCAGATGGCTGGTGATGGGCATGCCGGAGGCTTAATCCTGGGCCAGGATCACCCCCGCCAGGGGGGGCAGGGTGAGCACCAGGGATTGGCCGAAGCCCATCCAGGACAGGTCTTCGCTCATCAGGCCGGCGCCGTTGCCCTGGTTGCCGCCGCCGTAGAAATCGGAGTCGGAGTTGAATATCTCCCGCCAGAAGCCGGCGGCGGGACAACCGATGCGGTAGCCTTCCCGGGGCACGGGGGTGAAGTTGAGGGCAATGATGACGGCCCGGCCGTGTTTGTCCCGGCGCAGGAAGACGAGGACGGACTGGTCCGCGTCGTGGCAGTCCACCCACTGGAAGCCGGCGGGGTCGAAGTCCAGTTCATGCAGGGCGGGAATGTCCCGGTAGAGGTGGTTCAGGTCCTTGAGGGCGGACTTCACGCCAGCGTGCCAGTGGATGTCCAGCAGGCTCCAGTCCAGTTCCCATTTCTCCGACCATTCCCGGCCCTGGCCGAATTCGTTGCCCATGAAGTTGAGCTTCTTGCCGGGGGCGGTCATCTGGTAGGTGAGCAAGAGGCGCAGGTTGGCGAACTTCTGCCAGGCGTCGCCGGGCATCTTGCCCAGCAGGGAGCCTTTGCCATGCACCACCTCGTCGTGGGAGAAGGGCAGCACGAAGTTTTCGGAATAGGCGTAGAGCTGGCCGAAGGTGAGCTTGTCGTGGTGGTAGCGCCGGTAGACCGGGTCCTGGCTCATGTAGGCCAGGGTGTCGTTCATCCAGCCCATGTTCCATTTCATGGAGAAGCCCAGGCCTCCCAGGTAGACCGGCCGGGAGACCATGGGCCAGGCGGTGGATTCCTCGGCGATGGTCAGCGCGCCGGGGAAGCGCTCGTGGACCATGGCGTTCATGTCCCGCAGGAAACTGATGGCCTCCAGGTTTTCCCGGCCGCCGTACTTGTTGGGCAGCCATTCGCCCTGCTTGCGGGAGTAGTCCAGGTACAGGATGGAGGCCACCGCATCCACCCGCAGGCCGTCCAGGTGGAACTGGTCCATCCAGTAGTGGGCGGAAGCCAGCAGGAAGCCTTTTACCTCGGCCCGGCCGTAGTTGAAGATGTGGGTGCCCCAGTCCTGGTGCACCCCCAGACGGGGGTCTTCGTGCTCGTAGAGGGCGGTGCCGTCGTAACGGGCCAGGGCCCAGCGGTCCATGGGGAAGTGGCCGGGCACCCAGTCCAGCAGCACGCCGATGCCGGCCTGGTGGCAGGCGTCCACGAAGGCCCGCAGCTCGTCGGCACTGCCGAAACGGGAGGAGGGGGCGAAATAGCCCGTGGTCTGGTAGCCCCAGGATTCGTCCAGGGGGTGCTCGGTGACGGGCATCAGCTCGATGTGGGTGTAACCCAGCTCGCTGAGGTAGGGAATCAGACTGTCGGTCAGCTCCATCCAAGTGAAGAAACGGCCGTCTGTATGGCGGCGCCAGGAGCCGGCATGAAGCTCGTACACGTTCATGGGGGCGTGGAGCCAGTCCCGGCCCGCTCTTTCCTGCATCCAGGCGCCATCGCGCCAGACATGGCCGGTGGGCCGGGTGACCACGGCCGCCGTGCCGGGGCGCAGTTCAAAGCCCTGGGCGAAGGGGTCGCTTTTCACCATTACCTGGCCCGTATCCCGGTTGCGAAGTTCGATCTTGTAGAGATCGCCGGGGTGCAGGCCGGGGATGAAGATTTCCCAGAGGCCGGAGCCCCCCCGGCTGCGCATGGCGTGCACCCGGCCATCCCAGTTGTTGAAGTTGCCCACAACGGACACCCGTTCCGCATTGGGGGCCCAGACGGCAAACCGCACTCCGCCCACCCCATCCACGGTCATGGTCTGGGCGCCGAAGGTGCGCCAGGATTCCAGCAGCCGGCCTTCGTTGAACAGGTACATCTCCTGGTCCGACAGGGTGGGCCCGAAGGCGTAGGGGTCGGTGATCTCGAAGCTTTCCCCGCCTTCCGTAATGCGCAGTTGCCAGGGGCGGGGGGGCGTGCCCTGCCATTCGAAAATGCCGGCGGGGTCGGTGAGGGTCATGGGGGCTTCGCCCTGGGGCAGCAACAGGTTGACCTGCTCCGCATTGGGGCGGAATACCCGAACCACTGGCCCGTTCTGGCTGGTATGCAGCCCCAGCAGCTCAAACGGGTCGTGGTGGCGGGCAGTAATCAGGCGTTCAAGGGCGTTGGGCATAATTTGAACTCGAGCAAGGCGCTTTCGCGGTGACAGGGTAGAGTAAGCAAGAATGAAGCCGCTTGCCTGTCTGGAAGGAGAGATAGGTACGGGTTCGGGTTGGGGATGGCAGGTGAATATGCCTGTCATTCTAATGGGCGTAAAATTCAGGACAAATACATCGTTAATTTTTTACGTGTTTTTATAGAAGATGTGCCTGGGATATGCTCCCTAGGTACTATTGATTATGTTGCTATGAAGAGGGGATATACGTGGCCAAGGAAGCCCCGCGTTTCGTCAGCCTGCTGACCAAGAACACCATTGCCCTGATCCTCGCCGGTGGGCGCGGCAGCCGACTCAAGCAGTTGACCGACTGGCGTGCCAAGCCGGCAGTGCCCTTCGGCGGCAAGTTCCGCATCATCGATTTCCCCATGTCCAATTGCATGAACTCGGGCATTCGGCGCATGTCGGTGATCACCCAGTACAAATCCCACAGCCTTATCAAGCACATCCAGCGGGGCTGGGGTTTCCTGCGGGGCGAGTTCAACGAATTCGTCGACATCCTGCCTGCCCAGCAGCGGGTAAGCGAGGATTCCTGGTACAAGGGCACGGCGGACGCCGTCTACCAGAACCTGGACATCCTGCGGGTGCACAAGCCGGAATACGTGCTCATCCTGGCGGGGGACCACATCTACAAGATGGACTACGGCGAGATGGTGGCCAGCCACGTGCGCAACGAGGCGGACATGACCGTGGCCTGCCTGGAAGTGCCCATCGGCGAAGCCTCTGCCTTTGGCGTCATGGCCACGGACGATGAGGGCCGGGTCACCGACTTTGAGGAAAAGCCCGCCAATCCGCCTTCCATGCCCGGCAATCCCGACGTCTCCCTCTGTTCCATGGGCATCTACGTGTTCAACGCGGGCTTCCTGTACGAACAGTTGATGCGGGACGCGGACGACAACAAGTCCGAGCACGATTTCGGCAAGAACATCATTCCCCACCTCATTGATGCCGGCTACCGGGTCTACGCCCACAGCTTTGCCGAAAGCTGCGTCCATGAGGATGACGAACCGGCCTACTGGCGGGACGTGGGGACGGTGGACGCCTACTGGGAAGCCAACCTGGACCTGGCCCGGGTGACCCCGGAGTTGAACCTGTATGACAAGGCCTGGCCCATCTGGACCTACCAGGAGCAGTTGCCGCCGGCCAAGTTCGTGTTCGACGAAGACCACCGCCGGGGCAAGGCGGTGGATTCCATGGTCTCCGGCGGCTGCATCATCAGCGGTGCCACGGTGCGGCGTTCCGTGCTGTTCTCCAACGTCCACGTCAAGGAAGGCGCCTACCTGGAAGAGGCCGTGGTGCTGCCGGACGTGCGGGTGGGGGAGGGGGCCGTGCTCAAGCAGGTGGTCATCGACAAGGGCTGCATCATCCCCCCGGGCATGAGCATCGGCGTCAATCGCGTGGAAGACGAAAAGCACTTCCATGTGACCGACAAGGGCATCACCCTGGTCACCCCGGAAATGCTGGGGCAGTTCATTCATCATTTCCGTTAATAAAAGCGGGCAGTTGGCAGTCAGTAGTTGGCAGAATGGTGCCTGCTGACTCCCGACTGCCTTCTGCCGACTTCCATGCTCCATCTTGTTCTTTGCTGGCATTTCCACCAGCCTGACTACCGCGATGCGGACGGGCAATACCAACTGCCCTGGACCTACCTCCATGCCGTGAAGGATTACGCCGACATGGCCGCCCATCTGGAGGCCGTGCCGGAGATGCATTGCGTGGTCAATTTCGTGCCCACCCTCACGGCCCAGCTGGACGATTACTCGGCCCAGTTCAATTCTGCCGAGGGGCCCGAAGGCATCCGGGACCCGTTGCTGGCCCGGCTCATCGACCCCCAGCTGGGCAAACTGTCCGGCAAGGCCAAGCGGGCCCTGATCGAACAGTGCTTCAAGCTCAACCACGCCACCATGCTGGAGCCTTTCCCGGCCTACCGGCGCCTCTACACCCTCTGGAAGATGGTGGCGGAGAGCGGGGAAGCCGGCCTGGCCTACCTGTCCGGCCACTACCTGGCGGATCTGGTGACCTGGTACCACCTGGCCTGGACCGGCGAAACCCTGCGTCGTAGCCGGCCCCAGTTGCTGGCCCTGATGGAAAAGGGCGAAGGCTTCAGCCTGGAAGACCGGCGATCCCTGTTCGACCTCTACGGCGAAGTCATCTCCAGCCTGCTGCCCCGCTACCGCTCCCTGGCAGAACGGGGCCAGATCGAGTTGTCGGCCACCCCCCACAGCCACCCCATCCTGCCCCTGCTGCTGGATTTCGGCGCTGCCCGGGACGCCCGGCCGGACTCCCCGCTGCCGGAGGCAGTGGCCTATCCGGGGGGGGCGGAACGGGCCCGGCGCCATATCCAGGCCGCCCAGGGGGACCACCAGCGGCATTTCGGCCAACTGCCCACGGGCTTCTGGCCTGCCGAGGGCGGGGTGTCGGACGGCGCCGTGGCAGCCCTGGATGCCGAAGGCGTCGCCTGGGCCGCCACGGGAGAGGGCGTGCTGCGCCACAGCCTGGCCGCCGCCCAGCGCAACCTGGACAACAAGGCGGCCTGGCTGTGCCGGCCCTACCGGCTACCGGACACGCAAACCGCCCTGTTCTTCCGGGACGACCATCTGTCGGATCTCATCGGCTTCGAATACAAGGGTTGGTTCGGTGCCGACGCCGTGCGCCACTTCGTCCACGCCCTGGACGAGGTGCGCCGCCATGCCCATGCCGCCAACCCGGTGGTGAGCATCATCCTGGACGGTGAAAACGCCTGGGAGTACTACCCCTACAACGGCTATTTCTTCCTCTCCGGCCTGTACGAGGAGCTGACCCGGCTGGGCACCGTCTGCACCACCACCTTCCGTGACTATCTGGAGATGAACCCCCAGTCCATCCAGGAACTGCCCCACCTGGTGGCCGGCAGCTGGGTCTACGGGGACTTCAGCACCTGGATGGGGGATGCCGCCAAGAACCGGGCCTGGGACTGGCTGGTGGCCGCCAAGGCCGTCTTCGATGCCGCGCCGCCTGAACGCCAGGCCCTGGCCGAGCCCCTGCTGATGAGCTGCGAAAGTTCCGACTGGTTCTGGTGGTTCGGCGACTACAACCCCGGGGATGCGGTGGAAAGCTTCGACCGGGTCTACCGCCAGAAGCTGCGCCGCCTCTACGAGACCCTGGAACTGCCGCCTCCGGATTACCTGTCCCATCCCCTGTGCCGGGGGGGTGGCCCCGCCGAGGCAGGCGGCGTCATGCGCCGGGGGGCATAGGCGGGTGCGGGGGGAATAAAGCCTGCACCATCCAGGCCTTAGGGGCCCTGGGGGCCGATAAGGCGGCGGTGAGCCAGCTTGTGTTCAAAGGCGAGGGTTGGTTTGGGAGCGGCACGCCATTCATGGGGCCTCAGGTTAGTGCCCTGCCATATCCCGCTGGGCGGACAACCATTTCAACAGGGTATTGAAGAGTTTTCCCGGCTCCACAGGTTTGCCCAGGTGGTCGTCCATGCCCGCTTCCAGGCAAGTCTGGCGGTCTTCGTTGAATGCGTTTGCAGTCAGGGCGATGATGGGCGTGTGCCTGTGCTCCGGCATGTTCCGAATCGCGATCGTGGCCTCGATGCCGTTCAGCCGGGGCATCTGTATGTCCATCAGGATCAGGTCAAACGCCTGGTGGGCTGCTTTGTCGATGGCCTCCATGCCGTCATCGGCTGTAACTATCTGCAAGCCCGCGTCCTCGAGCAAGCCCTGGAGGACTTCGCGGTTGATGGGTTCGTCTTCCGCCAACAGGATGCGGGCGTGGGCATGGCGGGCCTTTAATTCCGCCTCGGCGTTGGTTTCCGGGCCTGCAGGAGGGGGTCCGAGGTCGGCATGGCCCTTGCCCAGGCGGACGGTGAACCAGAAGGTGCTGCCGGTCCCCGGCGCACTGTTGACGCCGATGTCACCCCCCATCAGGCGCACGAGCCGTTTGCTGATGGCCAGGCCCAGGCCGGTGCCGCCATATTTTCGCGTGTGGGAGTTGTCCAGTTGTTCGAACGCCTGGAACAGGCGCTGCTGGTTTTCTGCGGTGATGCCTATGCCGGTATCCGTGACCTCGAAACGCAGCATGACCCTGTCCGGGCTTTCTTCAAGGCAGGCGATATTGATGGTGATGGTCCCGGACGCGGTGAACTTGATGGCGTTACTGGCCAGGTTGAGCAGGATTTGCCCCAGGCGCATGGGGTCGCCCAGCAAGTTCATGCTGCCGACCTCTGCCGGCAGCTTTACGCTCAGTCCCAGGCCCTTATTGGCTGCGTCAAGGCTGATGAGTGCGTGGAGATGGTGCAATACGTCCTTGAGCCGGAAATCTACCTGGTCCAGCGTCATCCGCTCGGCCTCGATCTTCGAGATGTCCAGGATGTCGTTGATGATGGAGAGCAGGCTGCGGGAGGCCCGGATGATCTTGTTCAGCTGATCCTGCTGTTTGGGGTCCGTGGACCGCCGCAGGGCCAGGTCGCTCAGGCCCATGATGGCGTTCATGGGGGTGCGCAACTCGTGGCTCATGTTGGCCAGAAAGGCGCTTTTTGCCCGGTTGGCAGACTCGGCCGCTTCTCGGGCCAGGGCCAGGTCGGCGGTGCGGGTGGCGATGGTTTCCTCAAGATGATCGTTCAGGTCCGCATAGCGCTTCAGGGCATCCTGCATGTCTGACTGAATCTGGCGCAGGGCGTCGTTCTGCATTTCCAGTTCGATCTGGTGGACCTGCAATTCGTGCATCAGCCGCCTGACATTCGCGTCGGAGGCAGCCATCGCCCCAGGCCGGCTTTGCAAGCGCGCCTCGGCTTGCTGGCGCAGGTCTTCGGGACCGGGGTCGCTAGACTTTGTCATCATGGTCTCCACGTTGCAGGAGTGCTGCTTCCAGTTGCTTGATCTCGGTGATGTCGATGAAGGTGATCACCACTCCGTCGATCACGTTGTCCTGGGTGCGGTAGGGCATGACCCGTACCCGATACCACCTGCCGTCGTGGGTGGCGGCGACTTTTTCCTGGAACACCAGGGTGCGCAGGACATCGAGGGCGTCGTCCTTCAGGTTCGGGTAGTCCAGGTCGGTCACCACGTGGGAAAGGGGGCGGCCCACGTCGCCGGGTATGAGCTTGAAAATCTTGGTGGCGTGGGTTGTGAAGCGTCGCAAGCGCATGTCGTTGTCAAGGAAGACCGTGGCGATTTCCGTGCTGTTGAGCAGGTTCGTCATGTCGTTGCGCACCCAGGTGAGATCGTCCACCTTGGATTGCAGTTCGGCATTCACCGTTTGCAACTCCTCGTTGAGGGACTGCAACTCCTCCTTCGAGGTGGTAAGTTCTTCGTTGGTGGACTGCAATTCCTCGTTGGTGGATTGCAGTTCCTCGTTGCTGGACTTGAGCTCCTCCACCGTGGTCTGCATCTCCTCGTGGGTGATCTGCAAGGCCTCCCGGGTCTGTTGCAGTTCCTGCATGAGGATGTTCTGGGCTTCCGGGATGGGGGTCTTGGCTGATTTGCGGCGCGAGGGCGGCGCGGGCATGTCGCGGAACACCACGATCACCCGCCCGCGCAGGGCTTCGGGCTTGTCGATGGCCTGTACGGTGACATCGACGATCTGGGTGCCGCCGTTGTTGCCCACCCGCAAGCTTTTCAGCAGGATGGGCTGCTGAGGCTCCTTCAGAGCTTTGAAAATCACGCCCACCAGGGCCTCCCGCAAGCCTTCCCGGGCCATGGCGTGGAGGTTCATGTTGGTTCTTCCGGCGGCGGGCTCCAGGTATTTACCCGTGCGACCGCTGATATAAAGAATGTCGCCCTCGGCGTTCACCAACACGGCGGCAGGGGCGAACTGCTGTTGAATAAGCTGGTCGGTGAGTTGGCCCAGGTTGTCCGGGGCTTCTGCTAGGGGGAATTCCTCGCCCAGGGATTGCGCGGGCATCTGCCGGCCGGGAAAGGCCATATCCATGACTGCCCGGGTCTCATCCTGTCGCCGGAATACGCGGGCCTTGTTGTTGAGGGGTTCAAACAGGTTGCTGTAGTTGCCGATGGTTTCCGCGCTGCCCAGCAGGAGCAGTCCGCCCGGGTTCAGCGCGTAGTGGAACAAGGGCAGCAGGTTTTTCTGCAGCCGGGCGCCAAAGTAGATCAGCAGGTTGCGGCAGGTGAGGATGTCGAGCTTGGTGAAAGGGGGGTCGGAGATGACATTCTGGGTGGCGAAGACCACCATCTCCCGGATGTCCTTTCGGATGCGGTAGCCGCCGCCCTCTTCGGGGACGAAGAAGCGGCCCAGCCGCTCCGGAGTCACATCTGCCGCGATGTTCTCCGGATAAACACCCTTGCGGGCGCGCTCGATGGCTTCCGGGTCCAGGTCGGTGGCGTAGATCTGCAGGTTGAAGCGCCCTTCCGGCTTGAGTTGTTCCATGGCTTCCCGGAAGACGATCGCCAGTGAATAGGCCTCTTCGCCGGTGGAGCAGGCGGCCACCCAGGCGCGCAAGGCCTTGCCGTCTGGGTGCCGGGCCAGAAGGTCCGGCAGGGCATCGTTTTTCAGATAACCCCAGACTTCGGGGTCGCGGAAGAAATTGGTGACGCCGATGAGCAACTCCTTGAAGAGCAGGTCCAGTTCGGCAGGGTTGTTTCGTAACAGGTGCACATAGTCGTCCAACTGAGTGATCTGGTGGACAGCCATGCGCCGTTCGATGCGTCGATGGAGCGTATTGGTCTTGTACAGGGAGAAATCGTTGCCACTGCGGTCCCGCAGAAGGATGACCACCTTGTCCAGGGCGCTGAGCAGGTCGGCTTGCGGAGGTGGCTGAAGGCGAAATTCGCAGGATGGATGCCGGAGGTATTCCACTATGCGCCCGGGCAGTGCCTCGGCGGGTGCGACGATGTCTGCCACGCCGGCTTCGATGGCACTGCGGGGCATGCTGTCGGCCTGGGCGCTGGCCGGCTCCTGGACCAGGGTGAGGCCCGCCATTTCCTTGATGGCCCGCAGGCCGAACACGCCGTCCGAGCCCATGCCAGAAAGCACTACCCCGATGGCCCGTTCCTTGCAGTCTTCTGCCAGGGAGCGCAGGAAGAAATCGATGGGCAGCCGCAGGCCCCGGGGGGAGATGGGCTCAAGCAGATGCAATTTCCCGTGCAGGAGGGACAGGTCCTTGTTGGGCGGAATGACGTAGACCCGGTCAGCTTCCACGACCATGTCGTCCCCTGCTTCGACGACGGGCATGGCCGTCTGTTTCTGGAGCAGTTCCGGCAAGGCGCTGGCGTGCTGCGGGTCCAGGTGCTGGACGATGACAAAGGCCAGTCCGCATTGGGCAGGCACGTGCCCGAGAAATTTTTCCAGGGCTTCCAGGCCCCCTGCCGAACAGCCGATGCCGACCACGGGAGGGGCCAGGTCATGGGAGTGGGGCTTCTCGAGGAGAGGGTCCTGGACTTTGCGGACCGGTGCGGGTTTGGCTGACATGGCCGAAAGTCTGACTGTGAGCGGTTGTATACCTTCACCCTACGCACAATTTCCTCCCCTGAACAGGGGAGATTCCATCGTCCCCACGGAGCGGGGGGGCTTGAGGGGCGATTCATGACGGACAGCGCTGAACTGTAGCCCACACAGGCAGGGGCTTCGGGGATAATGGTGCCATCTTGCCCCGTTTCCCCGAGTAGTCATGACCGCATCTGTTTCCCTGTTGTTCGGCGTCCACGCCCACCAGCCCGTAGGCAACTTCCCCGAGGTGCTGGAAGACGCCCACCAGCGTTGCTACAAGCCCTTCCTGGAAACCGTTTACCAGTACCCGGATTTCCGCTTCGCCCTCCATTCCTCCGGCTGGTTGCTGGAATGGCTGATGGTGAACCATCCGGAAGACATGGCCCTGTTACGGGCGATGGCGGACCGGGGCCAGGTGGAGTTCTTCGGCGCCGGGGACATGGAGCCGGTGCTGGCGGTGATTCCAAATCGGGACCGGATGAGCCAGCTGGCGGCCATGTCGGACCGGCTGGAGCAATATTTCCTGCATCGTCCCCAGGGGGCCTGGCTCACGGAGCGGGTCTGGGAGGCCACGGTGATCCCAGCCCTGGCGGATTCCGGCATCCGGTACGTGATGGTGGACGACTACCACTTCCTTTGCGCCGGTACCCCCCGGGACAAGCTGGACGGCTACTTCACCACCGAAGAGGACGGCCGGGTGCTGGACCTCTACCCCATTTCCGAACAACTGCGTTACCGCCTGCCCTTCTCCCCTGCTGCGGAAGCCGTGGCCTACATCGAAACCCTGGCCAGGGACGAAGGCCAGCCCGCCGCCATCTATTTCGATGACATCGAGAAGTTTGGCATCTGGCCGGAAACCTATGACTGGGTCTACGGCAAGCAGTGGCTGAAGCAGTTCATCGAAGGGGTGTTGGCCTCCAAGGTCATCCAGAGCCGGCATTTCGCCGACCACCACCGGGAATCCGCCACCCGGGGCGTGGCCTACCTGCCCACCGTGTCCTACAGCGAGATGGGGGAGTGGACCCTGCCCGCCGCCGCCGCCCGCCGTTACAGCGAACTGGTGCACGGCGCCCAGGACGAAGGCCGTCTGGACCAGGACCGGCCCTTCCTGCGGGGGGGCATCTGGAAGAACTTCTTCAGCCGCTACCCGGAATCCAACTGGATGCACAAGCGCATGCTGAGTCTGTCTGCAAGGCTGGCCCGCTTGCCGGAAGACCAGATTCGCCAGGACCTGGTGCAACTGCTGCACGAGGCCCAGGCCAACGACGCCTACTGGCACGGCCTGTTCGGCGGCCTGTACCTGCCCCACCTGCGGCGGGCGGTGTGGAACGGCATCCTGCAACTGGAACGGCGCCTGGACGCCCTCCAGGAACGGCCCGAGGCCAGCACCGGCGACCTGGACCTGGACGGGGTGCAGGAGGTGTTCCTGAAAAGCCTGAGCCTCCAGGCGGTGGTGAAGCCGGACGCAGACGCGGCCCTCATAGAACTGTCCAGCTACCCCCTGGCCCAGAATTTCGGCGACACCCTGCGCCGCTACGAAGAGCACTACCACGACAAGGCCCGGGCCGGCGCCACCGCCGCCCGGGAGCATGACGGGGAGGGCATCGCCTCCGCCCACGACATCGTGCGTTTCAAGCACGACATCCAGGAGTCTGACCTGGTGCCGGACAGCCGCAGCCGGGGCCTGTTCGTGGAAACCTACACCGACTTCACAGCCAAGCTGCCGGTGGTGTACCAGAGCCAGGTGGTGCAGGGCAACGCCGTGCTGTGCCTGGGCCAGGCCGGCGAGATGGAAAACGCCACCCGGTTGGCCAAGATCTACGCCGTGAAGGACAACCGGGTGCAGGTGGCCCTGAAGGTGGCGCCCCGGGCGGAATCCAGCGGCGGACGGCTCACCACCCGCCTGAACCTGGCCATGCCCTGCTGCGACGGGCCTGCCGGCCGCTACGTGGTAAACGGGGAAATCCCCGGCGGCTTCGGCCAGTCCTTCACCTGGAACGACCTGATACGGGTGGATCTGGAAGACCATTTCCTCAAGGGGGCCCTGGTGGTCACCACCACGGCCCCGGCCCGCATCAAGGCCCAGCCCCACTTCACGGTATCCCAGTCCGAGGCCGGCTTTGAAAAGATCATGCAGGCGGTGGAACTGACCCTGACCTGGCCCGTGGACGGCCCCACCGAGGTGGCGGTGCAGGTCGAAGTGAAATCATTGGCTTGAGGGGCTGCTAGACTGCCGCCCCCTGAATTGGAGTAGAACATGAGCGAAGAAGTCATCGGCCACGGCAAGGTGGTGTACATCACCTATTCGGTGCTGGACGAGCACGGCAACATCTTCGGCCAGCAGGACATGCCCACGGGCTACGTCCATGGTGCCAACAGCGGCCTGTTTGCCGCCGTGGAACGGGCACTGGAAGGCAAGCGGGAGGGGGACAAGGTGGAAGCCACCGTGCCGCCCGACGAGGGCTTCGGCCACCCGGACCCGGACCTGATCGTCACGGACCTGCTGGAAAACCTGCCGCCCATGCTGCGCAGCGTGGGGGCCCAGGCGGAAATGCAGAACGATGCCGGCGATCTCCTCACCTTCCGGGTGGTGGAAATCAAGGACGGGGAAGTGACCCTGGACGGCAACAACCCCCTGGCTGGAAAGAACTGCATCGTGGCGGCCACTGTGGTGTCCGTGCGTACCGCCACGCCAGCGGAAATGCAGTCCGGCTTCCCGGTGGAAGGGGCGGCTCCCGGTCTTCATTGAGTCGGGTAAACACGGCTGCCTAATGGATTTACCCCCGGGTGGATGGCACACCGCCCGGCGGAGCCGGTTTTAGGCTCCTACGGGGCGGGATTAACCCAGTACTTTCAGGAAAGCATCCAGTTCGCGCTTGAGGGCAGGCAGGTGGGTGCCGCAGGTGTTGATGTCTCCGGCCTTCGCATGCTCTTCAATGGTCCGGGTCAGCGCTTCGGCGCGGCGGGCGGAAAATGTGGCGAGCACGCCTTTAAGTGTATGTGCGCCCCGGATAAGGCGGGACTGGTCGCCGCCGTTCAACGCGGACTCGATTTCCGCCAGATATGCAGGCGCATCGTTACGGAACATCTCGATCAGAGTGGCCAGCAGCTCCTCATCATCCGCAATGCGGGACAGGGCGTCAGCCCTGTCGAAGATGGCCTCCGTGCTTGTTTCATCTGCGGGGTTGGAAGGGACTGTCTCCCGGGGCCCGTCCTGGGTGATGACCCGCTGGATTTCACCGAACAGACTTTCCGGCTTCACCGGCTTGGAAACATAGCCGTCCATGCCGGCTTCCAGACAACGTTCCCGGTCTCCCTGCATGGCGTTGGCAGTCATGGCGATGATGGGGGTGCGGGCACCTGTCCCCTGTTCCAGTTCCCGCACTCTGCGGGTGGCTTCCAGGCCGTCCATCTCCGGCATCATCATGTCCATGAGAATGAGGTCATAGGGCGCGGCGCTGGCAGCAGCTTCCTGCCAGGCTTTCACGGCCAGTAAACCGTTGTCCGCCACGGTGACCTGGTGCTGCTGCTTTTCCAGCAGCTTCACGGCCAGTTTCTGGTTGACCACATTGTCTTCTGCCAGAAGGATGTGGAGCTGGGGGGTGGGGGGCATGGCTTGGGTCTCCCTCAGGCGGTGTCGGGTGATGACGGCGTCGTCCGGAGTGCGATCCAGGGCTGCTTCCATGGCGGAGCGCAGTTCCATGAGGGTGACGGGCTTGGTGAGGTAGGCCTCCAGGCCCAGTTCCTTGCAGCGCAGACCGTCCCCCCGCATGCCGGCCGAGGTGAGCATGAGTACGGCGGTGTCGTTGTGCCAGGGGTCGGATCGAAGGGTTTCTGCCAGGGCGAAGCCATCCATGTCCGGCATGCGTGCATCCAGCAGCACCAGCCGGTATGGGGTGCCTGCAGCCCGGGCCTGGCGGATCATGTCCAGGGCCTGCTGGCCTGATTCTGCCTGGTCGTGGTGCTGAACCTGGAGCCGCTCCAGCATCAGGGACAGCACGTGCAGGTTGGTGGGCGTGTCGTCCACAACCAGGATGGGTATTTCCTGGTAACGGGCTTCCTGGCGGGCCACTTCTTCCGGTGCATCTGCCCGGCGTAGCCAGACCTGGAAGATGAAGCGGGCACCCTGGCCCGGTTCACTTTCCACGCGTATTTGTCCGCCCATCATCTCGATGAGCTGTTTGGTGATGGACAGGCCCAGGCCGGTACCACCGTACTTGCGGGTGACCTGGCCGTCGGCCTGGGAAAAGGCCGAGAAGATGTGGGCATGCTTGTCGGCGGGAATGCCGATGCCCGTGTCATGGACCACGAATTCCAGGCACAAGCCGTTTCCTGGGGCTGGACCGGCATGGCAGCCGGCCACCTGAAGGCCTACTTCTCCCCGTTCCGTGAACTTGATCGCATTGCCCAGGAGGTTGAGGAATATCTGCCGCAGACGGGCGGGGTCCCCGGCCACGAAACGAGGGATTTCATACCCCAGGTCATAGGTCAGTTCCAGTTCCTTCAGGGCCACCCGGGGGGCCAGGGTCTTGAGGGTTTCGCCAATCAGGTCGATGAGGTCGAATTCGGTTTCCTGGAGGTCCAGCTTGCCCGCCTCGATCTTGGAGAAATCCAGGATGTCGTTGATGACGGTGAGCAGGTGCTCGGCGGAAGACTTCACCAGATTCAAATACTCCCTTTGTTCCCGACTCAGTTCCGTGTCCAGGGCCAGATCCACCATGCCGATGACGCCGTTCATGGGGGTGCGGATTTCGTGGCTCATGTTGGCCAGAAATTCGCTCTTCATGCGGTTGGCGGATTCCGCATTCTGGTTGGCGCGGATGAGTTCTTCCTGCTGGGCGCGTATGTTTTCGTTCAGCTTGGCCAGTTCCTGTTTCTGCCGCTCGGCATCCGCCAGGGCGCGGCTGAGCTCGTCAGTGCGGCTTTTCACCATCTGGTCCAGTTCCGTGGCCAGGCGGCGCAGGCTCTGGTTGCTCTGGAACAGTTCCAGAGATTTTTCTTCCAGGATCAGTTCTGCCTGTTTGCGGGCCTTGCGTTCCCGGTCGAAGCGCTGCCGCCAGACGGACTCGGGTGGAGCTTCGTCGCTCATCTCAGTCCTGGCGGTCAAGGACGAAGCGGGCCTGGGCGCCCGGGATGCCGTCGGCAGCCTCCCGGGTGACATGGATGTTTTCCCCGTAGTGGGCGATGCAGCCTTCGATCAGACCCTGGGCCAGGTCCGGGAAAGGGTGGTTCGAGATATAGGTGAGCACCATTCGTCCGGGGGACTGTTCCACCTCGAAGGTGGGCAGCTCCGCGTCGGGATAGAGCTTGCGTACTTCGGCATGGATGATGTCTTCTATGCCGGAGAGAAAAGCGAAGCTGCCTTCCACACCTTCGAAAAATCGAGGGTAGAGCTGGCTGAAACGCTTGAACAGATGCTGGCCGAAGGTGCGGATCAGTTCCGGCACCGGGAGGCCGGTCTGTCTGGAAAGGGACTGGACCAGGGCGACGATTTCCTCGTGGGGGTAGGTGCCCACGGCGGTGTAGGCGCCGCCGGAGGCCACACCGGAATCACTGATGAGGGTGTCCACCATATCCAGAGACCAGTGGGTTTCCACCAAGTCCATGAATTCCGTAAAGACCATGCCTTTCATGTCGCGCTCCTAAGTGTCTGTGCCGGATAGTGCTTCAGGTTGGGTGAGGCGGGTGATTTCCTGCTTCAGTTCGTCGAATTTGATGGGTTTGGCCACGTAGCCGTCCGCGCCGGCTTCCAGGAACCTTTCCCGGTCCCCCTGCATGGCGTGGGCGGTGAGGGCGATGATGGGGGTGGGTGGGTGACCCGCGCGGTTTTCCGCCTCCCGGATCAGGGCCATGCAAGTCAGGCCGTCCATGTTGGGCATCATGACGTCCATCAGGATCAGGTCGTAGGGTTGCTGGCTTTCCCGGGCCGCCTGGTACAGGTCCAGGGCCACCTGGCCGTCTTCGGCCACAGTGGCCTGGTGTCCCAGCTTGCCCAGCAAGGTCTGGGCCAGTTTCTGGTTGACGGGATTGTCTTCTGCCAGCAAAACCCGCAGAACGGAGCGGCTGGAGGGCTGGCCGACTTCTGCCGGCAGGATGCCTCCGGAAGATTGCGGATCTTCCGGGGGATATTCGGTGGCGGGGTCGTTGCGGAGGCTGAGATGGAACCGGGTGCCCTGATTTTCCTCGCTTTCGACCCAAAGCCGGCCCCCCATGAGCTCGGCCAGACGGTTGGAGATGGTCAGGCCCAGGCCTGTACCCCCGTATTTTCGGGTGATGGAGCCATCGGCCTGGGTGAATGCCTCGAAAATGCTGCCCAGCTTGTCCTGGGGAATGCCGATGCCTGTATCCTCGACGCAGAGATGCAGGCAGTCTGAGCTATCGCAGTGCTCCCGGTCCGCATGGAGCGTGATGCCGCCGGTATGGGTGAACTTGATGGCGTTGCCGATTAGGTTCACCAGGATCTGGCGCAGGCGGTTGGGGTCTGCGGTGATGTGTTTGGGCAGATCCGGTCCCTGAACCAGGGTCAAGGTCAAACCCTTCTCCTGGGCTCGCATTTCCAGGGTGCGCAGGGTTTCCTGGAGGAAGGGCAGGGGGTCGAAGCTCAGGGGAGAGAGATCCAGTTTTCCGGCTTCGATCTTGGAATAGTCCAGGATGTCGTTGATGACGGACAGCAGGTGGTTGGCTGAACTCTTCACCAGCCCCAGGTATTCCCGCTGCTCAGCGCTCAGCTCGGTATCCAGGGCCAGTTCTGTCATACCGATGACGCCGTTCATGGGAGTGCGGATTTCGTGGCTCATGTTGGCCAGGAATTCGCTCTTCATGCGGTTGGCCGCTTCGGCAGTTTCCTTGGCCTGGCGCAGGGCTTCCTCGTTCTGCTTGCGCAGGGTGATGTCCCGGTATTGCCATAGGTGGCCCACGAAGACGCCGCCGGATTGCATGGGCACGAAATCCCGCTCCATGACCCGGTCATCCTTGAGGCGGAGTTCTTCTCCAGCCACGGGACGTCGGGCCGTCTGGATCGCAATGATGCGTGCCATGGCAGCCTTTGGGTCGGAAAAGGCGGCCATGATGCGGTCGTAGACCCAGGAAACGGGCTGGCCGGTCAGCTCTTCCGGGTTGAGGGGAAGGCGGAAGTGGCGGCAGAAGGCGTCATTGGCCAGGACCACGCGGCGGCGCTCGTCTTCCAGCAGGATACCGGCCTGGAGGTTTTCGATGAGGGCCGACAGCCGGGTGGTGGTCTGCCGCAGTCGGGTTTCCGCCAGCTTGCGTTCCGAGATGTCCCGCAGCACGGCAATGCGGTAGGGCATGCCGTTGAGGATGAAGCTGTTCAGGGTGAGGTCCACGGGAAATTCGGAGCCATCCTGGCGTCGGGCGGTGGTTTCCACATGGGTCTGTCCCCCTTCCGCCCCCGGGGCGAGGGTGGTCCAGGCTGGCAGGATCTGGTGGGCCAGGAGCCCCACAAGGCCGCTGGCCCCCAACTGGAACAGGGCCTCCGCCGCCGGGTTGGCGCTTTCCACCATGCCATCGGCGTTCAGGGTGACGAGGGCGTCGGAAATGTTGCCGAACACGGCTTCCAGGCGCTGATTGGCCGCGCTGACAGACATTTCCTTGGTGTACAGCCAGATGGAAGTCTTGTTGAGGGCGTTGATCAGGGCCTCGATTTCCTCGGGGCCCTGGTAGGCGGGCAGTTGTTCGCCATGATGGCGGGTTAGCTGGGCGGCGAACTGGCTTGCCTGGCGGATACGGGTTACCGGGCCCCTTAGGTAGAGCAACAGCAGCGCGACGCTGATGGCACTGGACAGTATGGCGACAATGGCGCCATTCCAGACCAGTCCCAGCAACTGGGACTTGAGGTCTGCGGTGCTGACTTCGGCCTGGAGATGGCCTGGGTATCCCAGGGGAGCCAGGGCGTGCCAGACCACCAGTCTTTCTGCCGCGTGGCTGAATCTGCTCCCGGCCAGGGGGCGACCGGCGGCGTCCTGCCACTCGGTATGGGGCGCGTCCGGCGGAGGTGGCTGAAGGGAAAGGAAGTCGAACAGCACGGAGGGGGGCTGTCCAGGGGGATGCTGGATCTGGGTGATGGCTTGCCGGTTGGGGTTGATGACCCGCAGGGCGCGAATTTCCGGTTGGTTGGCTGACAGGGTCAGCAGTCGCTCCAGGGCCCCGTAGTCCCGGGTGAGGATATGGTCGGCTGCCGTGGGGGCCAGATTGCCCAGCAGTCGTTCCGTGTCCTGTATCAGCTTGCGCTCCTGCCATGCCAGTTGTTCCAGGGTGTGGTAGGCAGTGAATCCGCCGATCCCCAGCACCAGCATCAGGGAGACAAAGACGGCAAGTTGTACCGTGAAACGGCGCAGGGGGTTGGATGGATTCCGCGAGGGCAGGCGAGGCATGGATTACCGTTGCCTGCGGACGACGTAGCGTTCCAGATTCAGTTTTTCCAAAGGTGCGTAATCCCGATCGTAATGGGCGGCCACGGCGCCTTCTAGCTCTACCTGCTTGAGGAGGGCACGGCCTGCAGCATCGTGATCCATGCGTTGCAGGGCCGTCACGACGGCCCGTATGACCGCCTTCGGCACCCGGGGGTGGGCGGCCAGGGGATGGGAGGGTGCTTCCGGTGTGTGGTAGAGCACGCGCAATTGCTCCCGCACCCCGGGAGATTCGCTTTCCAGGGTGCTTGCCACCCCACCTCCGGCCTGGGCATCGCCAAAGATGACATGGCGGTAGGTGTTCTGATGGGTACCCACATAGTTGGCGGTGTAGACCAGCTTCTCCTGTTCGCTCAGAAGGGCGCGCATGTAAAGGGAAGCGCCAAACGCATTGGGTGCAGGAAAGGCAATCGTGGCGCCGTCCAGATCGGCGACTCGGGTGACGGGCGAGTTTTTGCCCACCACCAGGATGCCGGACAAGTTGCGGCGGCTTCGTATCAAGGGCACATAGCTCTGTGCTTTTGCCGCCATGACCATGTGGTAGGGGTTAAGAAATACGAAATCAGGAATGCCGTTCAGGAATTCGCTTTCGAAAGATGGGATGTCGTGGCTGGTGCGGATCTGGAACCTCACGCCCGTCTCCTGGGCGATACGGTCCAATAGTGGTGTCCAGCGCTGGGCGATGTCCACGGTGGTGAACTGTGGGACCACCGCCAGGGTGTAGACCGCTTTGGATGCCTGGGATGGGTTTGCGCCCAGCAAGAGCATAAGTGCCAGGTGGGCCAGTACCAGTATCCGTGCCATGGTCAATCCACCAGATGGGCCACGTGGGGTTCGTCATCCTGGAAGCGATCACGGATGATGAGGGCGTCATCCAGGCGTGTCATGAAAGCCTCGATGCAACGGGGATCGAAGTGGGTACCCGTCTGTTCCTGGAGGAAGGCGCAGGCGCGCTCGATTTCCCAGGCCTGTTTGTAGGGGCGTTCCGTGGTTAGAGCGTCGAATACGTCCGCCACAGCGACAATACGGCCGTAGAGGTGTATTTCCTCACCCTTCAGGCCCCGGGGGTAACCGGTGCCATCCCATTTCTCGTGGTGGGTCCAGGCTATGAGGGCCGCGATGTCCAGCAGATCAGACTTGCTGCCGCGCAGGATTTCATAGCCCCTTTCCGCGTGGGTTCGCATGATGACCAGCTCGTCCGGGTCGAGGCGGCCGGGTTTGAGCAGGATGTGGTCCGGAATGGCGATCTTGCCCACGTCGTGCATGGGGGCGGCCCGCAGGATCACTTCTTGCTCGGTGTCGGATAGCCCCATCTGCTCCGCTATCAGGCGGGAATAGTTGGACATGCGCTGGATGTGGGCGCCGGTTTCCGGGTCCCGGAATTCTGCCGCACGGGACAGGCGCACAATCATTTCCCGCTCCCGGTCCAGGATGACTTCCGTGGCCTCGGCGACCTTCTCCGCCAGCCAGGCAGCCCGGTCTTCCAGAGCCCGTTGGCTACGGCGCAGGGCCAGCATGTTGCGCATGCGGGCCCGGAATTCCGCGTTGTCTATGGGCTTGGTGAGGAAATCGTTTGCTCCGGACTCCAGGGCCTTGTAACGGGTTTCCTTTTCGTGGTCTGCGGTGATCATCAACACGGGGATATCCGCATTGGCGGGCTTTTCCCGGAAACGGCGGATGAATTCCAGGCCATCGGGGGCCGGCATCATGTAATCGACGATCAACAGGTCCGGCAGGTTGTTCAGGCACCAGTCCAGGCCCTGGGCGGAATCCTGGAATACCAGAGGGGAGTAATCCCCGGCCCGTTTGACCAGGCTCTCCATGAGCTTCAGGTTTACCGGGTTGTCATCAACGATCACGACCTGCATGGGTTAGGGCATCCGTCTCTTGTGTATGGGGCGGCCTGGACCTGGGTTGGAATCCGGGCCGGTCATCTCAGCGGAATTTATCGACGGTATGGCGGGAAACTTTAGCCTGCCAACTGCAAGCCAGAGGGTATAACCATGTAGCCTGGCTGGTTATTCGGGGTCGCTGCGGCGCATATTGGGGCGTTTGTCGATGGTTACGGCCAGGCGTAGGGGGATTTTCCCCCGGATCAGTTCCAGGGTGGCTTTCTGTCCCGGGGGCAGGGCAGCAATCAGTCCAAGCAGGGAAGAAGAATCCTTGACTTGCTTGCCGTTCACCGCCACCAGGACGTCACCGGGGCGGATACCGCTCCGGTCGGCCGGGCCACCCCGCAACACGCCGGCGATCAGGGCGCCGTCCAGAGTCTTCATGCCGGAAGTTTCCGCCTGTTCCGGGGTGATCTCCTGGACCTCGATGCCGACCCAGCCCCGGGTGACAGCGCCATGCTGGATGATCTGCTCCATGACCTGGCGCACGATGGAGACCGGGATGGCAAAGCCGATGCCCAGGTTGCCTCCGGTGCGGGAGAAGATGGCTGTGTTGACCCCCACCAGATGACCTTCACTGTCTACCAGGGCACCGCCGGAGTTGCCCGGGTTGATGGCTGCGTCGGTCTGTATGTAGTTCTCGAAGGTGTTGATGCCCAGATGGCTGCGCCCCAGGGCCGACACAATACCCATGGTGACGGTCTGGCCCACGCCGAAGGGATTGCCGATGGCCAGCACCACATCGCCGACCCTCAGGGTGTCCCGGGAGGCAAAGGCTATGGCATCCAGGCCAGTGTGTTCCACCTTAAGTACAGCCAGATCGGTTTCCGGGTCCGTGCCCACCAGCTTCGCATCCAGGACGGTACCGTCTGCCAGGGCGAGCTGGATCTCGTCGGCGGCTTCGATGACGTGGTGGTTGGTGAGGATGTAGCCGTCCTGGCTGACAATGACCCCCGATCCCAGGCTGGATACCTGTTGGGGGTGGTTGTCGGCATTGAGTCGGTCACCGAAGAAGCGGCGCAGGATGGGGTCGTCCATGTACGGGCTGCGCTGCATCCGTACCTGCTTGCTGGTGAATATGTTGACCACCGAGGGGCGGGATCTGGCTGCGGCCTGGGCGTAGCTGCCAGTTGCGGCGGGGATGGCGGTTTCGCCGGCCACTTCCTGGAAGGTGACAGCATTGCCGGCAAAGGGCAGCAGGCCGGGGATGATCCTGTCCAGTGCCAGCAGGGCGGCCGCCACAATGGCCAGGGCGGCAATGATTTGGGCAAAGATGAGCCAGGCCTTGTGCATGGGGGTCCTAAGTCAATGCGGCGGATTCTAGCAGGATGAGGGGCGTAACCCTGGGGGTGATCCGGTCGCGGCACCTGATGAGATAACCCCGGGCTTTAAGTCGACCTTGTTTTGTCTGTAAAATGCCGAAGTTTTTAGGGCCGAGGCGCGTACTGGACCGGAATATCCGGTTTGTTGCCTTCCCTGTCCCATTTCCTCTTCCTCAGGCAGGAACTTGTATGAGCAACATGAGCATTGATGCCTCCAAGCGCCGCTTTCTGGTCAACATGACCGGCGCGGTGGGCGGCGTGGCGGCCGCCGGTACGGCCATTCCCTTTGTCATCAGCATGATGCCCAGCGCCCGGGCCAAGGCCGCCGGTGCGCCGGTGGAAGTGGATCTCGCCAAGATCGAGCCCGGCATGATGTTGACCGTGGAATGGCGAGGCAAGCCGGTTTGGGTGGTGAACCGCACCCCGGAGATGCTGGCCGCCTTGAGCAAGAACGACAGCAAGCTGACGGACCCTGCCTCCGAAGTGGCTTCCCAGCAGCCGGACTACTGCAAGAATCCGACCCGCTCCATCAATCCTCAATACATGGTGGTCGTGGGTATCTGCACCCATCTGGGCTGCTCCCCCACCTACCGCAAGGAAGTGGCCCCGGCCGACCTGGGGCCCGACTGGAACGGTGGCTGGTTCTGCCCTTGCCACGGTTCCCGCTTCGACCTGGCCGCCCGGGTGTACAACGGTTCGCCGGCACCGACCAATCTGGTTATTCCGCCCCACAAGTATCTGACCGAAAGCAAGGTACTGATTGGCGAAGACCAGGCTGCCTGATTCACTAGGGGACGACACTAACCATGGAAAAACTCTTGAACTGGGTGGATGAGCGTTTTCCGCTCACCGCCTCCTACAAGGCGCATCTGTCCGAGTATTACGCGCCAAGGAACTTCAACTTCTGGTACTTCTTCGGCTCACTGGCCCTGCTGGTGCTGGTGATCCAGATTGTCACCGGCATCTTCCTGACCATGCACTACAAGCCGGATGCTGATCTGGCTTTTGCGTCCGTCGAATACATCATGCGGGATGTGGAGTGGGGCTGGCTGATCCGCTACATGCACTCCACCGGCGCCTCCGCGTTCTTCGTGGTGGTCTACCTGCACATGTTCAGGGGCCTGTTGTACGGTTCCTATCGCAAACCCCGGGAACTGATCTGGATCTTCGGTGTGATCATCTATCTGGTGCTCATGGGCGAGGCCTTCTTCGGCTACCTCCTCCCCTGGGGCCAGATGTCCTTCTGGGGTGCCCAGGTGATCGTCAACCTGTTCGGTGCCGTGCCTTTCATCGGCCCTGACCTGTCCGAATGGATTCGCGGTGACTATGTGGTTTCCGATGCGACCCTGAACCGCTTCTTTGCCTTCCACGTGATCGCCTTCCCCCTGGTGCTGCTGGGCCTGGTGGTGGCCCACCTGGTGGCTCTCCATGAAGTGGGCTCCAACAACCCGGACGGCGTGGAAATCAAGAAGCTGAAGGGCGAGGACGGCCATCCCCTGGACGGCATCCCCTTCCACCCCTACTACACCGTCAAGGACATCCTGGGTGTGGTGGTCTTCCTGATCGTGTTCACCGCCGTGGTGTTCTTTGCCCCGGAAATGGGTGGCTATTTCCTGGAGGCCAACAACTTCATCCCCGCTGACCCCTTCAAGACCCCCGAGCACATCGCCCCGGTGTGGTACTTCACTCCCTACTACGCCATCCTGCGGGCCGTGCCCCCCATGTTCGGCTCCCAGTTCCCGGGTGTGGCAGCCATGGGCGTTGCGGTGCTGATCTTCTTCCTGCTGCCCTGGCTGGACCGGTCGCCGGTGAAATCCATCCGTTATCGCGGGCCCAAGTTCAAGATCGCCCTGACCCTGTTCGTGATCGCCTTCATCGGCCTGGGCATCCTCGGCATCCTGCCGGTGACGCCGCTCTACACGCTGCTGTCCCAGATCTTCTCGGTGATCTACTTCGCATTCTTCTTCCTGATGCCCTGGTACACCAAGAACGACGTCTGCAAGCCGGTTCCGGAAAGGGTGACCGACAAATGAAATCGAATTCCATGCGTTTCGCAAAAAACCTCTTCTTCGCGTTTCTGGCCCTGCCCGCCGTGGCCCTGGCCTCTTCCGCCGGCCTGCATCTGGACAAGGCCCCGGTCAACGTCAAGGACCAGGAATCCCTCCAGCGGGGTGCGGCGGTATTCGTGAACTACTGCCTGAACTGCCACAGCGCCAACTACATGCGTTACAACCGCATGGAAGATATCGGCCTGACGGAAGTCCAGATCAAGGACAACCTGCTGTTTGCGGCGGAAAAGCCGGGCGAACTGATGAAGATCGCCATGCGCCCCAAGGAAGCCAAGGAATGGTTCGGGGCCGCGCCGCCCGACCTCACCGTCATATCCCGTTCCCGGGGGCCGGACTGGGTCTACACCTATCTGCGCAGCTTCTACCGGGATGACACCCGCCCCACCGGCTGGAACAACCTGGTGTTCGACAAGGTGGGCATGCCCCACGTGTTGCAGGACCTGCAAGGGCATCTGGTGCCAGTCATGCACACCGTGCAAGGCGAAGATGGCAAGCCCCATGAGGTTGTCGACCACCTGGTCCTGGCCAAACCCGGCAAGATCACCCAGGCGGAATACGACGCCCTGGTGGGGGATCTGGTGAACTACCTGGCCTGGATGGGGGAACCCGCCCAGGCGCAACGTAAAAACGTCGGTCTGGCAGTTTTGCTGTTCCTCGGCATCTTCTACGTGGTGGCCTTCTATCTGAAGCGGGAATTCTGGAAAGACGTGCACTGAGCTGCCAAGGACATTAAGCCATGATGATTTTGTATTCGGGTACTGCCTGCCCCTTTAGCCAGCGTTGCCGTATCGTTCTGTACGAAAAGGGCATGGATTTCGAGATCAAGGACATCGATCTCCACGAGAAGCCCGACGATATCGCCGCCATGAACCCCTACAACCAGGTGCCTATCCTGGTGGAGCGGGACCTGACCCTGTATGAGTCGAACATCATCAACGAGTACATCGACGAGCGTTTCCCCCACCCCCAGCTGATGCCCGCTGACCCGGTCATGCGGGCCCGGGCGCGTCTGTTCCTGCACAACTTCGAGGGCGATCTGTTCTCCCACGTGCGCGACCTGGAGCACGGCACCCCCAAGGTGGCGGAGAAGGCCCGTCTCATCGTGCGGGACAACCTGACACAGATTGCGCCCATCTTCGCCAAGCAGAAGTACATGCTCGGGGAGGATTACTCCATGCTGGATGTGGCCATCGCCCCCCTGTTGTGGCGCCTGGAGCACTACGGCATCCAGTTGCCCAAGCAAGGTATGCCGGTCCTGAAATATGCCGAGCGCCTCTTCGCCCGTCCGGCCTTCATAGAAGCCCTGACGCCCGTTGAAAAGGCCATGCGGAAGTAAGCGTCTGTCATGAGTGCCCTGCCGCAACAGCCCTATTTTCTGCGCGCTCTTTACGAGTGGTGCGTGGACAGCGGCTATACCCCCTACCTCTCTGTGCGTGTAGACAGTCGCACCCGAGTGCCTCAGGGCTTTGTCAAAGACGGCATGATCGTCCTTAACATCGGGCCCAGCGCCGTGCGCAACATGCACATGGACAACGAGTGGGTGAGTTTTTCCGCCCGTTTCGGCGGTGTTGCCCACACTATTGAAGTGCCAGTGGGCAACGTTTTGTCCATCTACGCCCGGGAAACCGGTCAGGGCATGGGCTTCGCAGAAATGGCCCTGGACGCGTCGGCTCCTGTCCAGGAAGGCGGGGACAGGTCAGTCCCCGCCCAGGTACAACCCGCCCAGGCAGATAATGGGGACAGCGAAGGGCCCGGCCCCCAGCCTCCCAAGGGTCGGCCCCAGTTGCGGGTCATCAAGTAAGTTCCGCCGGCTTAGCTCAGTTGGTAGAGCAACCGCCTTGTAAGCGGTAGGTCATCTGTTCGAGTCAGATAGTCGGCACCAGCTCTGGAAGCGTGGCCGAGCGGTTTAAGGCACTGGTCTTGAAAACCAGCGTAGGGAAACCTACCGTGAGTTCGAATCTCACCGCTTCCGCCAGATCAGGCGCGGCCCGGGGCCGCGTCATTTTTTTCAGCGTTTCACAGGCCCGCAATCCATTTTGCAATGGCTTCCGCATCCACCTTGGCCTTGGGTTGCGGGGGCATGGGGATTTTCCCGTACTTGCCTTTGCTGCCGCTGACGATGGCCTGGACCAGGCTGGCCTGGGCACTCGCCTGGCCCTTGTGCCTAGCAGCGATGTCTTTCCAGGTGGGACCCATCATCTTCTTGTCCATGGCATGGCAGGTGGTGCATTTGTTCTTGGCCACCAGGGCCTCATCGGCCAGGGCAGGGGTGTTGGCAAGCAGGGCAATTACCAGGGGCAGGGAGAGCAGGTGTTTCATGGGCGTCCTTTCGAAAGTGGTGCGCCCATGCTAGCCAGGCGTGTCGGCGCCTGGCATGACCTTGGTCAAGGTGTCTCGCTTAGAGGCTGGCTACATGGACGTTGCTCAGGGTGCGGCCCAGGAAGCGCTCGCCGATGGTCTGGAATCGCAGGGGTACGTCCGTGACCCAGAATCGGTATTCCGGTGGGGTGGTGCGAGGGTGATGCAGGTTGCGATCCGTAAGCAGGGCGGCGGCCCGGTCTGCCATGGCATTGGCGGAATCCACCAGGCGGATGCCGGGGCCGGCCACTTCCTGGATGAGGGGTTTGATGAGGGGGTAGTGGGTGCAGCCCAGCACCAGGGTGTCCACGTCTTCGGCCAGCACCGGGCGCAGGTATTCCTGAGCGGTAAGGCGGGTGACGGGGTGTTCCAGCCAGCCTTCCTCCACCAGGGGCACGAACAGGGCGCAGGCCTGGGAGGTGAGGCGGGCGTCGGGTTCGATGGCGTGGATGGCCTGGGCGTAGGCGTTGCTGTTGATGGTGGTGGGGGTGCCGATGACGCCGATGCGCTTGTTGTTCGTAGCCGCCAGGGCTGCCAGGGCGCCCGCTTCGATGACGTCCAGCACCGGGGTGGGGGAAAGGTCCCGCACCACCTGGGCGGAAACCGCAGCCATGGTGTTGCAGGCGATGATGAGCAACTTGACCTGCTTTTCCAGGAGGAATTCGGTGATCTGGGTGGTGTAGTGGGCGATGGTCTGCACCGACTTGACCCCGTAAGGCACCCTGGCGGTGTCGCCGAAGTAATAGATGGACTCGAAGGGCAGCCGCTCCATGAGGGCGCGGACGACCGTAAGGCCCCCAACGCCGGAATCGAAGACGCCGATGGGGCTGCGGGGGTCCAGATGTGGGCTCATGAGGGAAGGGGGTGACGGGAAAGCGCCCATTGTAAATGCTCCCGCACAATTGCCGATGGGTGGTCCAGGCGGGCTTGGAGCGCCCGGGCGATTTCAGCATTGGGCGGAGCATTGCCCAGGCCGACGGCCAGGTTCCTCAGCCAGCGCTCGTGACCGATGCGGCGGATTGGGGAGCCTTCCAGCCGGTGTTGAAACTCGCTTTCGTTCCAGGCGAACAGTTCCAGCAGGGTGGCGTTGTCCAGGCTGTTGCGGGGCAGGAAATCCGGGTGGGTTCGGGTTTGATTCTGGGCAAACCGGTTCCAGGGGCAAACCAGCTGGCAATCGTCGCATCCGTAGATGCGGTTGCCCATCAGCGGGCGCAGTTCGACGGGAATGCTGCCCGGGTGTTCGATGGTGAGGTAGGAGATGCAACGCCGGGCATCCAGCCGGTAGGGGGCCAGAATGGCCCGGGTGGGGCAGATGTCGATGCAGGCCTGGCAGTCGCCGCAGTGACTCGTATGGGGCGGGTCGGCGGGGAAAGGCAGGTCGGTGAACAGCTCACCCAGGAAAAACCAGGAGCCCTGGCGGGTGAGCAGGAGTGTGTGCTTGCCCCTCCAGCCCAGGCGGGTGCGGCGGGCGATGTCCACTTCCATGACCGGGGCGCTGTCGGAAAAGGCCCGGTACTGGAAGGGGCCCAGATGGGCGGCAAGCCGATCGGCCAGCTTTTGCAGATGATTGCGCACCAGCTTGTGATAGTCCCGGCCCAGGGCATAGCGGGCCACGCAGGCCTGGTCGGGGCTGGCCAGCCGCTCGAGGTCGGCGGCCTGGCCCGGCAGGTAGTTCATGCGCAGGGTCAGGATGCTGTGGGTGCCGGGTACCAGTTCGGCAGGTCGGGCCCGGTTGGCGCCGTGGCGGGCCATATAATCCATGTCGCCGTGATAGCCCGCATCCAGCCAAGCCATGAGTTGTTCTTCCGCCCCGTCCAGGTTCGCTGCCGAAAACCCCAGGTCTGCGAAACCCAGTTCCCGCGCCCACTGTCCCACGGTGGGTTTCAAGGCCTGTAGGGCGGAAGGGTCCAGATCATGACGCATGGCGGGGATGATAGCGCGGTGTTCCGGCTGGCCGATGAAGCAGCCACCCTGGCCTTTGGTGCCCGGCTGGGCAACGGCGTGGAGCCGGGCATGTCTGTATGGCTGCTGGGAGACCTGGGCGCGGGCAAGACAACCCTGGCCCGGGGATTGCTCCGGGGCCTGGGTTTCATGGGCAGAGTCAAAAGCCCGACCTATACTCTGGTTGAACTTTATCCTTTGTCGCGGTTTAATCTCTATCACTTTGATTTGTATCGGATTGCAGATCCGGATGAATGGGAAGACGCGGGCTTCCGCGAATACTTCAACGACACCAGCCTGTGCCTGGTGGAATGGCCAGAAAAGGCCCATGGTCAGTTGCCGCCCCCGGATGTGCGAATCCATCTGGGATTTGAAGAGGACGGCCGGATCGCTACGGTGGCCGGAATGACGGAGAAGGGGAAGCGATGCGTCGCGGAATTGTCGGCCTGATCTGTATTGTTGCCCTGGCCATGCATTGGGTCGCCCAGGCCGCCACGGTCAGTGCGGCGCGGGTCTGGCCTTCCCTGGAATACAGCCGGGTGGCCCTGGAGTTCGACGCGGAGGTGCGCTACAAGGCCTTTACCCTCAAGGGGCCGGACCGTATGGTGCTGGACCTGGAAGGAGTGGATGCCGAGGCCGTGCTCGCCGCTATTGCCGACAAGGTGGCCGCCAATGATCCCTACATTGCCAACGTGCGGGCGGCCCGCAACCGGCCGGGCGTCACCCGCCTGGTGGTGGAACTGAAGACGGAAGTGACCCCCCAGGTGTTTTCCCTGAAGCCCATGGCCAATTACGGCCACCGGGTGGTGATGGATCTTTACCCGGCCAACGGGGCGAAACTGGAAGAACAGGTGGAGCAGGCCATCGCCCAGGCCGAGGGGCGGCCGGTGCCCCCCCAGCCCGAGGCCCGGCAGGCTACAGCCCCAGCGCCGGAGGTGGCAACCGGCCGCCCTGAGGTCGCCGGGGAAGCCGCTGCGGCTGCGGGTGGTGGGGTGGAAAACACTGCCCAGGCCCCCCGAGTAGCGCAGAAACCCGCCGAGCCTCGTTTCATCCGCCTTGTCACCGTGGCCATTGATCCGGGGCATGGCGGTGAAGATCCGGGGGCCATCGGCGCCAAGGGCTCCCGGGAGAAGGACATCACCCTGTCCATCGCCAAGCGTCTGAAGGCCATGATCGACAAGCAGCCCAACATGCGCGCCCACCTGACCCGGGACGGGGACTATTTCATTCCCCTCCACGAGCGGGTCAACAAGGCCCGGCGGGTGCAGGCAGACCTGTTCCTGTCCATACACGCTGATGCCTTCATCAAGCCCCATGCCCGGGGATCATCCGTGTTTGCCCTGTCTGAAAAGGGTGCCACTTCTGCGGCTGCCAAATGGCTGGCCAAGCGGGAAAACGACGCGGATCTGATCGGCGGGGTGAATATCGACGTAAAGGATGTCTACCTCAAGCAGACCCTCATCGACTTGTCCCAGACTGCCCAGATAGCGGATAGCCTGAAACTGGGCCGGGCGGTGCTGGACCAGCTTGGCGAGATCAACCAGTTGCACAAGCCCCATGTGGAACAGGCGGGCTTTGCCGTGTTGAAGGCGCCGGACATTCCCTCCATCCTGGTGGAGACCGCCTTCATCTCCAACCCGGATGAGGAAAAGCGCCTCAATGACGAGGCCTATCAGGACAAGATGGCCAGTGCCATCGTGGATGGCATCAAACGGTATTTCGAGAAAAACCCGCCCCTCGCGCGCAACAAGCAGGCACAAAGGTTCTAGGTCCGCCAGGGAATCGTTGCCCCGGGTGGGGGCATTCCTTAAGATGCGGGGCCTTCCCGCAGAAACGCCGCCAGGCGCCAGGCATATTTCCGTGGACGTCCAGAACATTCCCCTCAGCAGCATCCACCGTCCCGCACCGACAGAGGTCTCCCTGCCTCGGGGAGGCGACCGTCTGCCGGTGATTGAAGTGCTGGCGGAAATCGCCAGCAGCATGAACTCCGACGCCAACACGGAACAGATGCTCATGCGCTTCCTGGAGATCATGGTGCGCATTTCCGGCGCCAAGGCCGGCGCGGTGCGGGTGCTGACCGCCGATGGCGCCCATCTGCGCCTGGCCGGCTCCATCGGCCTGGCCCCCGCCCTGGTGGAAAAGGAACGCTACGTGCCCCTGGAATGCGGCATCTGCGGCAAGGCCACCCTGACCCACACGGCCCAGTTCGAAGGGGTCATGGAGGTCTGCCAGATGCAGGTGCGCCATCTGTACTACGCCCAGCATTGCCGCACGGTCTATGCCGTGCCCATGCGTCACAAGGGCAAGGTGCTGGGGGTCTACAACCTTTTCATGGACAACGTGGAGCCCCTGCCGGACGACATCCGCTACCTGTTCAACTCCATCAGCGAACACCTGGGCATGGCCCTGGAAAACAGCCGCCTCACCCGGGAGAACATGCGCATCTCCCTGATGAACGAGCGCACCATGCTGGCCAACCAGATCCACGACTCCCTGGCCCAGACCCTGGCCTATGCCAAGATGCGCCTGTCGGTGCTGAACGAAGCCCTGGCGGACGGGGACGAGGCCAAGACCAACCGCTATCTCTCCGACGTGGAAGAAGCGGTGGACATGGCCTATTCAGAACTGCGCAACCTCATCACCCAGTTCCGGGACCGCATCGATCCCCGTGGCCTGGTGCCCGCCCTCCAGGAGTTGGCGGAAAGTTTCAGCAAGAAGGCCAACGCCGACGTGGACTTCCTCAACGTGGCCCAGGACGTGGTGCTCTCCCCCGAGGATGAGGTGCAGGTCTATCACATCATCCAGGAATCCCTCTACAACATCTGCAAACACGCCCGGGCACGTCACGTGGTGGTCACTCTGGACCTGCAGAACGACGAATACGTGGTGAACGTGGCCGACGATGGCGTAGGCCTGCAGCACAACGTCACCTCCAACATCGGCAAGAGCTTCGGCCTCACCATCATGCGGGAGCGGGCCGCCAAGCTGAACGGCAAGCTGTCCATCGAAAGCCGCCCTGCCGGCGGCACCATCGTGCGCCTGGCCTTCCCGTCCCGCCACGCGGTAGAGGAAAAGACATGACCGCTGCTGTCTCCCGCATCATCCTGGTGGACGACCACACCCTGTTCCGCAAGGGCCTGGCGGAGCTGCTGGAGCGGGAAGGGGCTATCAGCGTGGCGGCCATCACCGGCAACCCGGAAGAAGTCCCCGGCCTGCTGCGTCAGCACCGCCCGGACGTGTTGCTGCTGGACCTGAACCTGGGGCCTGCCGACGGCATCAACATCATGCAGGAGCTACGTGCCGACGGCTTCACCCTGCCGGTGCTCATGCTCACCGTGAGCGAAGCGGAAGAAGATCTTGCCCGGGCCCTGCGCTCCGGCGCCAACGGCTACCTGCTGAAAAGCATGGAACCGGACGAAGTGGTGGATGCCATCGTCCGCGCCGCCCGGGGTGAAACCGTGGTGGCCCCGGCCATGACCGCCAAACTGGTCAAGCTGCTGGACAACAAGGGCAACAACGCCGTGCCCCTGCTGGAGACCCTCACCCAGCGGGAAAGGGAAATCCTCGCCCACCTGGCCCGGGGCGAAAGCAACAAGGCCATCGCCCGGGAACTGGAGATCAGCTACGACACGGTGAAACTCCACGTCCGCCACATCCTCGCCAAGCTCAACCTGTCCTCCCGGGTGGAAGCAGCAGTGTTCGCGGTAGAACACAAGCTCACCCCGGGGCTGGACGGCAAGCGGGGCTGAGCGTTAACGGTCGAAAATAAAGTTCAATCGCGCAGGTCGCGCAGGTGGTCGTGATACCGGGCCCGGTAGAGCAGGCGCCGGTGGCCGGGGCGGTCGGCGAAGCCGGAGCGGGTGTGGAGCACGTTGTTGCAGAGCAGGCCCATGCCGGGTTCCAGACGCAGGGTGAACATGCCGAAGGGCTGGCTTGCCAGGATGGACTCCAGGGTGGCCAGGGCTGCCTGGGTGGCGGTGTCCTGTTTCCAGGCGATGCTTTTGGTGCGGGCGGTGTAGCGCAGGTGGAGCTGGCCCTGGTCCACCAGCAGGGCGGGGCCGGTTTCGTCTTCCCGGGCCACGCCCATTTCGTCCACCCGGGCGGGAATGGTCATGGCGTCTTCGGCCATCAGGGCCCGGATGTGGTCCGGATTGGCGTCCCGCAGGGCCATGTAGGCCAGTTCGTGGTCGTAGAGATCGTTCTCGCCGCCTTCGTCCGCCTGGCGCACACAGTGCAGGCCCATGGCGAAGATGCGCCGTTCCGGCGGGTTGTAATAGCCGTCAGTGTGCCAGCGGATGCGGTGGTGGGTGTAGGGGATATAGTCGCCCCGCTTGCCTGGGTCCGCGCCGGGTTTGCGTTCGTCGTCGCTGCTGGTGTCCTCGTCCCGGGGGGTGAGGCTGGAGATGCCGTCTTCGTCGGCCAGCCAGTTGGCGTCCAGGTGGGCCAGGCCGAACTGGGCGGCGATGTCCCGAGGCACGGACTTGTCTTCCGCTTCGCCTATGGCGGTGGCGTAGACCACCATGTTGGTCTTGGCGATGCAGCGCCAGAGGGCGTCGTATTCCACCGGGGTGAGGCGGGCGGGATTCTGTACGGGGACAATCAGGTCTGCGGCCCGGGTGGGGTAGTCCGCCAGTTTGGCGGCCCGCCAGGCGGCATAGCCCTCGGCGTTGTCGGGGTGGAAGGGGCTGTCCGCAGGAATCATTCCGCGGCGTCGGGGGGCGGGTAGAAGCCGTCCACGGACTTCTTCATGGTGCCCATCATTTCCGGCACTTCAATGTCCATGAGCTGGTCCTGAATCCAGCTCTTGTCCGTGTTGTCCATGACGTCGCGGATTTGCAGGGACAGGAAGCGCAGGGCCTGGAAGCTGGCCTTGTCCGTGGGGAACTCGAATTCGGAGTAATCGGCCATGCGGGTGTTCAGCAGGTCGATGAAGCCCTGCTTGTAGTCGTAGTCCGGGTCTTTCTGGCCGCCGGTGAAATCCAGGATGTTGTCTTCCATGATCTCCGCGACCCGGATGCCTGTGGCGGAAACGATTTCCAGCCGCTTGGCTTCGTCCACCCGGCCGTACACCAGCCGGTCGGCGTAGTGGACCAGGAAGCAGGCCAGTTCGGCGATGATGCGAAAGCCCCGCTGGGGGGTGACGATGTCGTAGTCTGCCTTGGACAGGTTGTCCACGGCCTTGTCGGCCAGGCGCCAGCTGGTGGCTGCCAGCACGCTGGCGACGTCGTCCACCGGGCGTTCGCCGTCCTGCTTGAACCAGGTGGTGCGGACGCGTACGGGTTTGACCATGGTCAGGCTTCTCCAGTGGCAATGGGGCGGTTCGGGTCCCGGATCCATTCGCTCCAGGAACCGGGATAGAGGCGGGAGCCGGGCAGTCCGGCGATTTCCATGGCCAGCAGGTTGTGGCAGGCGGTGACGCCGGAGCCGCAAGAATGGATCACCTGCCAGGGAGCGCGGCCCTTGAGCAGGGCCTGGTAGTTTTCACGCAGGGCCTCGGGGGGCAGGTAGGTGCCGTCGATGTCCAGGTTTTCTTCGAAGGACCAGTTGATGGAGCCTGGAATGTGGCCGGCTACCGGGTCCAGGGGCTCATATTCGCCGGTGAAGCGGCGGTCCGGCCTGGCGTCGATGATCAGGGCGTCGCCCGTCTGGCTGGCGCGCATCACGTCAGCCACGTCGACCACCTGGGAAGGTTCCGGCAGGCAGGCGCAGTTGGCCTTGTGCAGCTCAGGCACTTCAGCGGTCAGGGGGCGCTGTTCCCGCTGCCATTTGGGGAAGCCGCCATCCAGCAGGGCGACGCCAGGGTGGCCCAGCCAGCGAAGCATCCACCACATGCGCACGGCCATGGAGCCGAAGCTGTCGTCGTACACCACCACTTGCTTGTTGACGCCTACTCCCCAGGCACAGAGTTTCTCGGCGAAGGTCTCGGGGGTGGGAAGGGGGTGCCGGCCGGTGGATTCGGTGACGGGCGCGGACAAATCATCATCCAGGTGCACGTAATGGGCGCCGGGGATGTGGTTCTTGGTGTAGAGCTGGCGGCCCCCCTCCGGGTCGGTCAGGGTGAAGCGGCAGTCAAAGACGATCCACTGGGGGTCATCCAGATGCTTGGCCAGGTCTTCAGTGGTGACGAGGGTATTGGAGAACATCGAACGCCGTTAGTGGAAAGTGGAGAGTGGAGAGTCGAAGCCCCGGGGGCTGCTCGACTCTCGGTTCTCAGCTCTCGGCTATATCAGTAGCCGCCCTTGCCGAAGGGCTTGGGCAGGCCGGCCACCTTGGAAGCCTGGCGGTTGGGCTGGTTGGGGAACAGTTCGTACAGCACTTTTTTCCAGTCCTGGCTGTCGTCTTCCTCGGTCAGCATGGCCACCATGTTGCGGAAGTTGGGGGTGTGACCATCTTCCTGGTAACGCTCGCGCATGAACTTGACCACCTGCCAGTGCAGGTCGGTCAGGGTGAGCTTTTCGGATTCGGCGATGACAGGCACCACGTCGTCACTGAAGTTGGCCTCGACCAGAAAGCCTTCTTCGTCGACTTCCAGCTCTTCGCCGTTCACGGTGTAACCCATTGTTTTCTCCTTTGCACAAGTTGAGACACGAGTTGAAACAACAAACGACCGGCTGAAGGTCAGCCTGCCGTCACTTCCTTAATCGATTTGTGGGGCACGAAGAGGCCGCAGCCTTTCAGCCTGTTCCACCCCAGCCCCTGTTCCTGGATGAGGATGGAATTGGCCAGTGTCACGTCATGCAACATCAGGCTGTAGCCCACCACTTCACCATCAGGGACAAGCATTTTACGCGGCTTGCCGGGAATGAGTCCGGCCTGTACGCCCATTTTCTCGAGCTGGGCCCCAGCCAGTTCAAGAAAACGGCCTTCATCTGCGGCTCCCATGTCCACGAAGGGGGCGTACAGATAGCCAAATGGTTGCAGGGGTTTGATTTTCAAGTCCCCGATGCGGATCGGCCCGCATCCCAGGTCGATGCTCTGCCCGCAGAGGTCCTTTGCGGCATCCAGCAGGGCCAGGGGCAGGCGCAAGACAAGTTTGGCGCGCCGGTTGATGACCAGGGTGCCCCGGCCGCTGGCAGCGCCATGGATGGGGTGGATGCCGATTTCGTCAGACCCGGCCAGCCAGGGGGCCATACGGGTGAGGCTGTCGAACAGGACCTGGCCATGGTCTTCGGCAAGCTCGCTGCCCGCCAGGTCGAACTGGGCGTCCCGTACCTTGGCGGTATGTTCGAATTCCTTGATGGCTTCCCACTCGGGGTTGAAAAGTCGCATGGATCAGCTTCCGTTGTCAGGGACAGCGGGCGGGACCGCGTCCGCCAGGGGGGTGGCCCACTTTGACATTTCCTCGGCCCAATACCGGGCAGTCACCGGGTCGATGTCGAAGATGGTGAAACGGGCGCCCCGCTCCCGGATACGCAAGCGCATCATGGGCGTGCCACCCGCCTCGAATCGTACCTCCTGCAACTCGATTTCCTGGTTGCCATAAGGATTTCTGAATTTCGTGATAGGGGTGATCTGGTCCATAATCCATGAGTACGTCTTGATATGCCAATAATCTGACATTTTTGCTCAGGTATTGGTATTCCCGGCTTAGGGGTCCCATACCTACCCGATCGGGTAGGTATGGGATTACCCGAGTGAAATACCTGCTTACTCCATCGGAATGATGGTGGCGAGGATAAGCGCTCCCTAATATGGTGGCACTTGTTCCGTGCAGGTGAAACGTGCTGCCGGAAAGAGAGATAGCGTTGTGACGACACCGTGTTCGAGACTTAAGGAGAAACACAGATGGCTAAGCAGATGCACGACACGCCGAACCTGGACGAACTGGAAAAAGGCCCCTGGCCTTCCTTCGTGACCGGTCTGAAGCGCCTGGCAAAAGATAACGACATGTCCGTTGACCTGATGGGTCAGCTGGAAACCTCTTACAAAACCCGTTTCGGCTACTGGAAGGGCGGTACCGTAGGTGTGGTGGGTTACGGCGGTGGCGTGATCCCCCGTTTCACCGAGCTGAAGGACGAGAACCACAAGCCCATCTTCCCCGAGGCTGCCGAGTTCCACACCCTGCGCATCCAGCCTCCCGCCGGCATGCACTACACCTCCAACCTGCTGCGTGAAATGTGCGACGCCTGGCTGGAAACCGGTGGTTCCGGCCTGATCGCCTTCCACGGCCAGTCCGGCGACATCATGTTCCAGGGCATCAAGACCGAAGACGTGCAGCGTTCCTTCGACAAGTTCAACGAAATGGGCTTCGACCTGGGTGGTGCCGGTCCCGCCCTGCGGACCTCCATGTCCTGCGTGGGTGCCGCCCGTTGCGAAATGTCCTGCTATGACGAAGCCCGCGCCCTGCGCACCGTCATCAACAATAACCTGGACGACATGCACCGGCCTTCCCTGCCGTACAAGTTCAAGTTCAAGTTCTCCGGCTGCCCCAACGACTGCGTCAACGCCATCCAGCGTTCCGACATGGCCACCATCGGCACCTGGCGTGACAACATCCGCGCCGACGAGAAGATCGCCCGCGACTGGATGGCCGCCCACAGCGTGGAAGACCTGACCAACATGGTCGTCTCCATGTGCCCCACCCGCGCCATCCGTCTGGTGAAGAACGACGGTGCTGCCGCCGGCGAAGGCATCACCAAGGTGGCCGTCTCCGACAGCAACTGCCTGGAGATCGACAACCACAACTGCGTGCGCTGCATGCACTGCCTGAACGTCATGCCTGGCGCCCTGCTGCCCGGCAAGGACAAGGGCGTGACCATCCTGGTGGGTGGCAAGGGTGTGCTGAAGATCGGCGCCTCCATGGGTACCGTGGTGATCCCGTTCATGAAGATGGAATCCGACGAGGATTTCGAGAAGCTGAACGACCTGTCCCGCAACATCCTGGACTTCTTCGCCGAAAACGCGCTGGAGCACGAGCGTACCGGCGAGATGATCGAGCGTATCGGTCTGGTGAACTTCCTCGAGGGCCTGGATATCGATGTGGATCCCAACATGATCATCCATCCCCGTACCAACCCCTACGTCCGTACCGACGGCTGGGACGAGGAAGCCGAGAAGTGGTTCGAGCGTAAGGCTGCTGCCTGATCGTTGTCTTTGACCGGATGGCCGGCGGGTGCCGGTCGTCCGGGTGATAGTTTCCAAACTCTATAAGTTGGAGAGAAGTATGGCTGAAAGGACTCACGAGACCATCGAATCCGGCGCACCGGATCCGATGCCCTACATGCACCCCGTAATGAAGAACAACTACGGCAAGTGGGTGTACCACTCTCACCCCAAGCCCGGCGTGCTGTATCACCGCGCCGAGAATGGTGATGAAATCTGGACCGTCAAAGCCGGTACCCAGCGTCAGATGGACCACTACACCGTGCGCAAGCTGGCTGACATCGCCGACCAGTTCGCCGACGGCTACGTGCGTTTCACCACCCGTTCCAATATCGAATACATGGTCACCGACCAGTCCAAGGTCGAGCCCCTCATCAAGGCCCTGACCGACAACGGTTTCCCTGTTGGTGGTACCGCCAACTCCGTGTCCATGGTGGCCCACACCCAGGGCTGGCTGCACTGCGACATCCCCGGCACCGACGCTTCCGGCGTGGTGAAGGCCCTGATGGACGAGTTGTACGACGACTTCGTCAAGTGCGAGATGCCCAACCGGGTCAAGTTGTCCACCTCCTGCTGCGAGATCAACTGCGGCGGCCAGGCTGACATCGCCATCATCGTGCAGCACACCAAGCCGCCCAAGATCAACCACGATCTGGTTGCCAACGTCTGCGAGCGTCCTTCCGTCGTGGCCCGTTGCCCCGTGGCGGCCATCCGTCCCGCCCTGGTGAACGGCAAGCCCTCCCTGGAAGTGGACGAGAAGAAATGCATCTGCTGCGGTGCCTGCTTCCCTCCCTGCCCCCCCATGCAGATCAACGATCCCGAGCATTCCAAGATCGCGATCTGGGTTGGCGGCAAGAACTCCAATGCCCGTTCCCGTCCCACCTTCCACAAGCTGGTGGCTGCCGGCCTGCCCAACAACGCTCCCCGTTGGCCCGAAGTTGGCACCGTGGTCAAGAAGATCCTGGACACCTACAAGGCCGATGGCCGTCCCTGGGAGCGCATGAACGACTGGATCGACCGTATCGGTTGGCCCGCGTTCTTCGAGAAGACTGGTCTGCCCTTCACCAAGTATCACATCGATAACTGGCGCGGTGGTCGGAACAGCCTGAACGCTTCCGCTCATATCCGCTTCTGATGTGGCGACCCCGGCTTGGCCGGGGTCGTGTTCAACTCAGATATTCGGAGATAGGGATATTCAAATGAAATTCGGTATTTTGGTTAATGAGGGGCCGTATCAGCACCAGGCCTCCGATTCGGCCTACATGTTTGCCAAGGCGGCCATCGCCAAGGGGCATGAGGTGTTTCGCGTGTTTTTCTACCATGACGGCGTGAACAATGCTTCCCGCCTGACCGTGCCGCCGGCGGACGATCGTCACATTGTCAACCGCTGGAGCGCCCTGGCCCAGGAACACAACATCGACATGGTGGTGTGTATCGCTGCTGCCCAGCGTCGCGGCATGATGGACGACAACGAAGCCAAGCGTCAGGGCAAGGATGCGAGCAACATCGCCCCCGCCTTCCGCATCTCTGGCTTGGGTCAATTGGTTGAAGCCGGCATCCAGTGCGATCGCCTGGTGACTTTTGGTGATTGAGGGGATTTGAAATGTCCGACGAAATGGATATGGAAGAAGGCGGCGCGATCAAGAAGTTCATGTTCGTGAACCGCAAGGCCCCCTACGGCACCATCTACGCCCTGGAAAGCCTGGAAGTGGTTTTGATCTCCGCTGCTTTCGAGCAGGATGTGAGCCTGGCCTTCCTGGATGACGGCGTGTATCAGCTGATGAAAAACATCAACACCGACGGCATCGAGATGAAGAGTTTCTCCAAGACCTACCGGGCCTTGGAAGGCTATGACATCGAGAAGCTGTACGTCGAGCGCGAGTCCATGGAAGCCCGTGGTCTGAGCGAAGATGACCTGGTGGTGGATGTCCAGGTGGTGAGCGCCGCCGAGATGGCGGACCTGATGAACGAGCAGGACGTGGTCCTCAGCTTCTGATCGGAGAACACGAAAATGCTGCATATCGTTAACAAGTCCCCCTCCGAGCGCAACAGTGTGGATACCTGTCTGGCTCATGCTAAAAAGGGCTCCAAGGTGCTGCTGATCGAGGACGCGGTTTACGCTGCCACGAAGGGCGGTGCCGCCGAGGCGAAGGTCAAGTCGGCCATGGCTGATGTGACCATCTATGCGCTGCAACCTGACCTGGCCGCCCGCGGGATGGCTGATCGGGTGATCGAAGGCGTCAATCTGGTGGATTACGGCGGATTTGTGGATCTCGTCGCTGAAGAATCCAACTGCCAATCCTGGTTGTAATTTTTTCTTGAGGAGTAACGCAATGGCTACCGTAAATATCGCCGGCAAAGATGTGGATGTGGATGAGGAAGGCTATCTGACCAACCTGGCAGACTGGAACCGGGACGTGGCCGAGTACCTGGCCAAGGAAGAAAAGGTCGACATGACCGAAGCCCACTGGGAAGTGATCGACTTCCTGCGCGAGTACTACGACGAGTACCAGATCGCTCCCGCCATCCGCGTGCTGACCAAAGCCATCGGCAAGAAGCTGGGTCCGGACAAGGGCAACAACAAGTACCTGTACGAGCTGTTCCCCTATGGCCCCGCCAAGCAGGCCTGCAAGATCGGTGGCCTGCCCAAGCCCACCGGCTGCATCTGATCCCGCAAGCCCAGGCTTGAACTGATCGCCCGGCGGGTTGTTCCCGCCGGGGCTTTTCCAGGTTTTATCCGTGCACGCCCCGCGTGTGCGCGTTATCTGCCATCGCAGAGGAACGGATGACTTCGTTGACGATTTTCTTCACAGGGCTGTTCTACTTCGCCGCTTTGGCTTTGATCGGCGGTGTCGCCTATCGCATCTACGAGTACAGCCGCACCCCGGCCCCTCTGATCATTCCGACGACCCCCGCCCCTACCACGCGTACCGGTGTCGCTTTCCGCATGACCCGCGAGGTCGTGTTCTTCGAATCCCTGTTCAAATCCAACAAATGGATTTGGGTGTTTGGCTGGCTGTTCCATGTGGGCCTGGCCCTGGTGCTGCTGCGCCATGTGCGCTATTTCCAGGAGCCCGTCTGGTTCGTGGTTGAATTCATCCAGCCCTTTGGCAAGTACGCCAGTTTTGCCATGGTCATCGGCCTGGCCGGCCTGTGGGCCCGCCGTTTCCTGGTGGACCGGGTGCGTTACATCTCCACCCCCTCCGACCACCTGATGCTGGCTTTGCTGATCGCCATCGGCCTGTCCGGCATGATGATGACCTTCGTGTCCCATACCGACATCGTCGCCCTGAAGGCCTTCGCCCTGGGGCTGATGACGTTCGATCTGCACCCTGTGCCGGAAGATGGTGTGCTGTTGGTGCACCTCTTCCTGGTGGCCTTGCTGATGATCATCTTCCCCATCAGCAAGCTGCTGCATGCCCCGGGCATCTTCTTCAGTCCCACGCGCAACATGGTGGACAACCCCCGCGAGCGCCGCCATGTGGCGCCCTGGGCTGCTGCCCTGGATCGTGACAAGGCCTGACGCCGGTCAAGCGCGTATCACTGAACAAGCTTAGAGAGACAAGGAGCAAACGTGGCTGGTCCCGATTTTGAAGTCCCCACGCTGACGGAATACACGGATGTCCCCAAGATCAGGGAAGGGGCTACCGCCCACCTGAAGTCGTTCATCGCCGCCGAGGCTTCCCAGTCCTTCCTGGGGTATCCCCATGAGCTGCCTGCCGACTGGAAAGAGCGGGCCATCGACCGCATGGGCCAGGTGCTGGAAAAGTTCCGTTCCGTGCGCGTGTTCATGGATGCCTGTGTGCATTGCGGCGCCTGTACCGACAAGTGCCATTACTTCCTGGGTACCGCCGATCCCAACAACATGCCGGTGGCGCGGCAGGAACTGATGCGCAAGGTCTATCGTCGCTACTTCACCCTGCCGGGCAAGATCGCCCCCTGGCTGGTGGGTGCCGAGGACCTCACCGAGGAAACCCTGGGCAAGTGGTACAACTACTACCACCAGTGCTCCGAGTGCCGCCGTTGTTCCGTCTATTGCCCCTACGGCATCGACACCGCCGAGATCACCATGGCCGGCCGGGAAATCCTTAACTACGTAGGCGTAGGCCAGAAGTACTCCAGCGAGATCCTCAACAAGGTACAGAAGATCGGTAACAACCTGGGTCTGCCCGGTCCCGCCCTGCAAGACACCCTGGAAGGTCTGGAAGAGGACATCGAGGCGGATACCGGTGTGCCTGTGAAGCTGCCCCTGGATGTCCAGGGCGCCGAGATCCTGCTGGTCACCCCCTCCGCCGACTTCTTCTCCGAGCCCCATGTGGACTCCCTGATTGGCTATGCAAAGGTATTCCATGCCGCTGGCGTGTCCTGGACCCTGTCCAGCCATGCCTCCGAGGCGGGTAACTTCGGCCTGTTCAACGGCAACTACGAAACCATGCGTACCGTTGCGATGCGCATTCGCGACGCGGCCTTGGAGTTGGGCGTCAAGCGCATCATCGTCGGTGAGTGCGGCCATGCCTGGCGGGTGGCCTATGCCTACTGGAACACCCTGACCGGCATCGGCTGGGGCGGTGCGGACGAGTTCTCCAAGAAGCTCCAGGACCAGCTGGACATGCGCTATCCCCAGCCCATGCACATCTGCGAATACACCTGGGACCTGATCGAGAAGGGCGTGTTGAAGTTCGACAAGTCCCTGAACGACGACCGGGTTATCACCTTCCACGATTCCTGCAACGTGGCCCGGGCTTCCAGGATGGGCGACGAGCCGGGTGGTCAGTTCACCATCCCACGCAACATCATCAAGGCGGTGGCCAACAACTTCCACGACATGCCGGAAGGCACGATTGGTGAGGCTACCTTCTGTTGCGGCGGCGGCGGCGGCATGTTGACCGACGACCTCATCGAGGCCCGCGTCAAGGGCGCGCTGCCCCGCATGAACGCTTACAACAACGTGGTGCAGAAGGACGGGGTGAACTTCCTTGCCCTGATCTGCGCCATCTGCAAGGCCCAGTTCACCAAGGTCTTGCCGTACTACGGATTCGACCGGGGCTCGGTCGGCGGGGTGCACCAACTGGTGAGCACCGCCATCAAGCTGGATTGATTTGATGTAACAAACAGCCGCGGCGGACCCACGCCCGGTACGACGTGTTGAATGGCTGCGAGCCGCAGCCGGATGAATTTGACGATAGGAGAGCGAAGATGGCAGTCACTTCCAAGAATGTTGCCAAGACCGAGGGCAAGAGCTGGCGTCGTTACAAGGACGGCGAGACCGAAGAGAACTACCGCTCCAACCAGGAAAAGATCTTCCAGGCCAGCTGGACCCACAAGTGCCCCGAGTACGTGCACTCCACGCCTCCCTGCCAGGGCTCCTGTCCCGCCGGTGAGGACATCCGAGGCTACCTGAACATCGTGCGTGGCATCGAGAAGCCGCCCGCAGGAACCACCTGGCAGGAATACGCCTTCCGCCGCATGACCAGCGCCAACCCCTTCCCCGCCGTCATGGGCCGGGTCTGTCCCGCTCCCTGCGAATCCGGCTGCAACCGTAACCAGGTGGAAGAGAACGTCGGCATCAACTCCGTCGAGCACTTCGTCGGCAACTGGGGGCTGGCCAACAACCTGGGTTTCGAGAAGCCCACCCAGGAATCCGGCAAGAAGGTCGCCATCATCGGTGGTGGCCCCGCCGGCCTGGCCGCTGCCTACCAATTGCGCCGCATGGGTCATGGCTGCACCATTTTTGATGACCACGCCGAACTGGGTGGCATGATGCGCTACGGCATTCCGGGTTTCCGGACCCCCCGTGAAGTGCTGGACGGCGAGATCAAGCGGATCATCGACATGGGTGTCGAGACCAAGATGAACACCCGCATCGGCACCGACATCAGCATGGAGCAGATCGAGAAGGATTACGACGCCGTGTTGTTTGCCCTGGGTGCCCAGGGTGGCCGTTCCCTGCCGGTCGACGGTGCCGACGCCCCCAACTGCGTCACTGCCGTGGCCTTCCTGCGGGCCTTCAACGAAGGCCGTCTGCAGCACGTGGGCGACAAGGTGGTGGTCATCGGCGGTGGCGATACATCCATTGACGTGGCAACCGTCGCCCGTCGTTTGGGCAAGATCACCAACGCCTCCACCTCCGACCTGCCCGAGATGGTGCTGGCCGGTCATGCCGCCCACGACGTCGCGTCCATCGCCGCCCGCCAGGGTGTGGAGGTTGTGCTGATTTCCCGCGCCACCATCGACAAGATGGCCGCCAACAAGCACGAAGTCGAACAGGCCAAGGCCGAAGGCATCGAGATCATCGGTGGCGTGACCCCGGTGGCCGTGGTGAAGGATGCCAGCGGACGTGCCGTGGCCCTGCGCGTGGCCGAGTTCGAGATGGTGGGTAAGGACACCAAGATCATCGAAGGTACCGAGCGGGACATCGACGCCACCCTGATCGTCTCCGCCATCGGCCAGGCTGTGGACTTCACCGGCCTGGAAGGCTTCAACAACAACAATGGCCTGATCAAGACCGACAAGAACTATCGTTTCCCCGGTAAGGAAAACGTCTTCGTTGCCGGCGACGTGATCCGTCCTCATCTGCTGACCACCGCCATCGGCCATGCCCGTATCTGCGCCGAAGGCATCGATGCCTTCCTGAAGGGCGAAGAAGCCGACAAGCGTCCGAAGGTGGACGTGGCCCATTGGGACCAGGTACGCAAGTGGGTGGAGTCCGGCCACGAGTACAAGGAGCATCATGGCCAGACCTGGGGTACCGACAGCTGGAAGGACACCCTGCACAACTTCGAGGACCGTTCCGGCCGTTACGTGATCCCCTCTACCGAGATGTTCCTGGGCCATTTCCTGCACACTCCCCGTAACCAGCGCGGCGTCACCGTGCTGGACAAGGAAGGCGCCCTGGGCAACTTCGAGGATCGCCTGCACGCCCTGGATGAGAAACAGGTGGTGGACGAGGCCAAGCGCTGCATGTCCTGCGGCCTGTGCTTCGAGTGCGACAACTGCGTGATCTACTGCCCCCAGACTGCCGTGTTCAAGGTCAAGAAGAAGGATGGCCCCACCACCGGCCGCTACGTGGACACCGACTACACCAAGTGCATCGGTTGCCACATCTGCGCTGACGTGTGCCCCACCGGCTACATCGTCATGGGCATGGGTGACTAAGACGGCGAAACGACAAAGGAAGAACGGCATGGCGAGTATTCGCACCATGGGCAACTGGGTGCGCCTCGCTGTCCTCATGGCGGTGGCGGCCCTTCTGGCCGCCCCCTCCATGCAGGCGGCGGCGGGCGTGGATCTGCCCAAGCTGGAAAAAGGCAAAGGCGAGAAGTGCGTGGAAGACACGCAACTCATGCGTCGCAATCACATGGACTTTCTCAAGCACCATCGGGACGAGACCATGCGCAAAGGCATCCGCACCACCAAGCACAGCCTGAAAGGCTGCGTGGAGTGCCATGCCAGCGAGAAGACCGGTAGCGTGGCCGCCAGCAAGGAAGATTTCTGTGCCGCCTGCCACAGCTTTGCCAGCGTCAAGCTGGACTGCTGGGACTGCCATGCCACCAAGCCGGGCAAGAAGCCGGCACAGGTGGGGAGCCAACCGGTTGCGTCGCCTCTCCTGTCCTCGGCCAATCCTGGCGTCAGCGGAGCAAGCAAATGAGCCAACCCACGGATAACCCTACCCAGGAACGTCGTGATTTCCTGAAGGCCGGTGCTCTGGTAGCCGGCATGACCCTCGGCCCAGGTGTGCTTTTCTATGGCATTGCCCATAGCCGCGCCCCGGAAGAGGCTGCATCCAGCAAGCAACGCTGGGGCATGTTGATCGACACCACCAAGTGCAGCGATGGCTGCAATGACTGTGTCACTGCGTGCAACACCGAAAACGGCCTGGATGGCAAAACCGGCCCCCAGGACAGCCAGTGGATCCGCAAGGTCAACATTCGTGACCTGCGCACCGGTTATGTCCAGAACCTGCCCATGCTGTGCCAGCACTGCGAGCATCCCCCTTGTGTGGATGTTTGCCCCACCGGTGCATCCATGAAGCGGGAAGACGGCATTGTTCTCGTTGACCGCCACATCTGTATCGGTTGCCGCTACTGCATGATGGCTTGTCCCTACAAGGCGCGCTCCTTCGTGCATGAGCCCCTCACCGACCAGAACCCGGAAGTCCCCCGGGGCAAGGGATGTGTGGAGTCCTGTACCTTCTGCGTGCAGCGTGTGGACCGGGGCGAGGAACCTGCCTGCGTCGAGGCTTGCACCGCCAGCGGCCACAAGGCCATGCTGTTCGGCGACCTGAAGGATCCCGACAGTGCCATCGCCCAGGCCCTCAAGACCAGCGACAGCACCGAGGTACGGGGTGATCTGGGTCTCAACACCGGCGTTCGTTATCAAGGTATCTAAGACATGGCACAAGAGTTCTGCACCAACCAAGGCGAGTGCCGCACCAGCCTGTTCCTGACCCTGCTGGGCCTGGGCGGTCTGGTGGTTCTCGGCGCCCTGTACGCCTTCTTTACCCTGGAGCACCACGGCCATGTCCTCACGGGCATGAACAACCAGGTGGTCTGGGGCTTGCCCCACGTATTTGCGGTGTTTCTCATCGTTGCCGCTTCCGGCGCCCTGAACGTGGCCTCCATCGGCTCCGTGTTTGGCAAGGACGTGTACAAGAAGCGTGCGCCCTTGTCGGGCATGCTGGCCCTGGCCCTGCTGGCCGGGGGCCTGGCAGTGCTGGTACTGGACCTGGGACGTCCTGACCGACTGATCGTCGCCATGACGTACTACAACTTCAAGTCCATCTTTGCCTGGAACATGATCTTCTACAACGGCTTCTTCGCCATTGTCGGTCTGTACCTGATCACGCTGATGGACAGGAAGCTGAAGGCCTGGTCCAAACCCATGGGTTACACCGCCTTTTTCTGGCGCCTTGCCCTTACTACCGCCACCGGTTCCATCTTCGGCTTCATTGTTGCCCGTGCCGGATACAACTCGGCCCTCATGGCACCGATGTTTGTCGTCATGTCCTTCGCCTACGGCCTGGCGGTTTTCATGGTGGTGCAATCCGCCATGTATCGCTGGAACGACATGATCCTGGACGAAGGGATCCGCCGCCGGATGAAGAACCTGCTGGCAGTATTCGTCGGTGGTGCCCTGTACTTCACCATCGTGCTCCACCTGACGAACATGTATTTCGCCAAGCAGTGGGAGTTCGAGCGCTTCATCCTGCTGGAAGGCGGCATCTACACCACGGTCTTCTGGGTAGGCCAGATTTTCCTTGGCAGCATCGTTCCCCTGATCCTGCTGTTCCTGCCCCGCAGCAAGGAAGCCCAGCGCATCTGCTTCTGCTTCATGGCGCCTCTGCTGGTGATCGTAGGGGGACTTTCCCAGATGTACGTCACCATCATCGGCGGCCAGGCATTCCCCATGCAGATGTTCCCGGGGCATGAAGTCACTAGCACTTTCTATGATGGCGTGGTGGCTGAGTACAGCCCCAGCATCTACGAATGGCTGCTGGGTATGGGTGGAATTGGTATCACCTTCGTGTTGACCGTTGTAGCCGTGCGGGTGTTCAAGTTCCTGCCCCAGGACGATTTCCACCCCATGCAGGATCGCCGCAGCACGGACTGAACAACGTCGCGGCAAACAAAACAAAAAGCCGACAAAATTAGTCGGCTTTTTGTTTTTGCACGTTAAAATCCGCCCATGGCCCATTTGCCCCGTCTGTATATCTCAGCCGCCCACAAATCCTCAGGGAAAACCACGGTTTCCCTGGGCTTGTGCCGTGCCCTGAGAAACCGGGGCCTGGCGGTGCAGGCCTTCAAGAAGGGGCCGGATTACATCGACCCCATCTGGCACGGCCTGGCCTCTGGCCGGCCCAGCTACAACCTGGACTTCCACATGATGTCCCGGGAGGAGATCGGCGACCTCTTCAGCCGTCAGGCTGGTTCTGCGGATATCAGCCTGATCGAGGGCAACAAGGGGCTGTACGACGGCATGGACCCGGAAGGTACCGACAGCAATGGGGCCATGGCCAAACTGCTGGGGGCCCCGGTGGTGCTGGTGCTGGATTGCCAGGGCATGACCCGGGGCGTGGCGCCCCTGGTGCTGGGCTATCAGGCCTTTGACCGGGACGTGAACATTGCCGGGGTCATCCTCAACAAGGTGGGAGGCCCCCGCCATGAGTCCAAACTGCGGGCTGCCCTGGAACGCTACACGGAGGTGCGGGTGCTGGGCGCCGTGCGCATGGATGAGGACATGGCCATCGTCGAACGTCATCTGGGCCTGATGCCTGGCAATGAATCCGCTGAAGCGGAACAGCGCATCGAGGCCATCGCCCGCAAGGTGGGTGCCCAGGTGGATCTGGACGGCCTGCTGGCCCTGGCGGAGAACGCCAAGGCGGGTGTCCCGGCATCCACCGCATCCAGGCTGACGGCTGTGGAGGGGACTGCCCCAGCCCAGGGTTTACGCCTGGCCTATGCCCAGGACCGGGCCTTTGGCTTCTATTACCAGGAGGATCTGGATGCCCTGCGGGACGCGGGGGCCACCCTGGTGCCCCTGGACACCCTGAGGGACAGCAGTTTGCCGGACTGCGATGGACTGGTGATCGGCGGCGGCTTCCCGGAAATGTTCATGGAAGCCCTGGCAGCCAATCAGTCCTTGCGGACCCATATCCGTCAGCGCGTGGAGCAGGGCCTGCCGGTCTACGCCGAATGTGGCGGCCTCATGTATCTGTCCCGTTCCCTGAACTGGGACGAACGTCGCCAGGACATGGTGGGTGTGGTGCCGGGCGACGTGGTCATGGGCAAAAGGCCTGTGGGCCGGGGTTATGCCCTATTGGAGGAAACCGAAAGCTCACCCTGGTCTCCCCAGGCGGCACCGGTTCCGGCCCACGAATTTCACTACTCCCATCTGGAAAACCTGCCGGCCGGCCTTACCTATGCCTACCGTGTGTTGCGGGGCGCAGGTATCGAGCCGGGGCAGGATGGTTTTGTGTACAAGAATTTGCTGGCCAGCTACTGCCATCGACGGGGCAGCGGGCCGCAAGGATGGATTGGTCCCTTCCTGGATAAGGTCCGGGGCCATCGACTGCAACAAGAGGCGGCCCGCAAGGTCGCGTGACGCAACGTGCACCCCTACGCACACCTGAGAAAGGAATGAACATGATCAGTTTGACCAAAGAAGCCGCCGACCAGGTTCGTGCAGCCCAGAAGGACGCCGGTGCCGAAAACATGGCCCTGCGCATTGCCGCCCGCGTCAACGACGCGGGCATGCTGGAATTCGGCATGGGTTTCGATGACGAGCGGGACAACGATGCTGCCGTGGACTCCTGGGGCGTGACTCTGCTGGTCAACAGCCAGTCCGCCCCCATGCTGGACGATGTAACCATCGACTTTGCCGAAGTGAGCCCCGGGGAATCCCGCTTCGTGTTCATGAAGGCCAGCACCGGCGGCGGCTGTGGCTCCGGTGGTTGCGGGTCCGGCGGCGGTGGTGGCGGATGTGGTTCCGGCGGCTGCGGCAGCTGAGGAAATTCGTGAAGGGGGAAGGGGGAAGGGGGAAGGGTAAAACCGAGCGCCTTAACCCTTCTCCCTTGAGCGCCGCAGGTGCGGTCTCTTCACCCTTCACCCACTAAAACCATGGACTACTTACCCATTTTTCTCGATCTGCGGGGCCGCAAGGGCCTGGTGGTGGGCGGTGGCGATACCGCCGCCCGCAAGGCGGCCCTGATGCTCAATGCCGGCGCCTGGGTCACCGCGGTTTCCGCTGAACCCCTGGTCCCGGCTTTCGCCGAGTTGTCCGGCACCGACCGGCTGATCCATGTCCAGTCGGCCTTCACCGACGCCCACTTGGACGGCATGGACGTGGTGTTCGCTGCCAGCGAGGACGAGAGCCTGGACAAGGCGGTCCACGATGCGGCCCGGGCCCGTCACATCCCCGTCAATGTGGTGGACAAGCCCGAGGTCTGCTCCTTCATCATGCCCTCCATCATCGATCGTTCCCCGGTCATGGTGGCCGTGTCCAGCGGGGGCGAGGCACCGGTGCTGTCCCGCCTGCTGCGGGCCCGCCTGGAAACCCTCATTCCCGCCGGCTACGGCCGTTTGGCCGCCCTGGCAGGGCGATTCAAGCAGGCGGTGCGGGCCAAGTTCAAGACCACCTCGGAGCGGCGCAAGTTCTGGGAAAAGGCCTTCCTGTCCCCCATTGCCGAGATGGTGTTCTCCGGCCGGGAGCAGGAAGCGGAGGCCAGCCTGCAAGCCATGCTGAAGGCCGAGGAAAACGCCCCCGCCGTGGGCGAGGTCTATCTGGTGGGCGCCGGCCCGGGCAACCCGGATCTGCTCACCTTCCGCGCCCTGCGGCTCATGCAGCAGGCGGACGTGGTGGTCTATGACCGCCTGGTGTCGCCCCCCATCCTGGACATGTGCCGCCGGGACGCGGACCGGCTCTACGTGGGCAAGGAGCGGGACAACCATGCGGTGCCCCAGGACGAGATCAACATGGTGCTGGTGCGTCTGGCCCAGGAAGGCAAGCGGGTGTTGCGCCTGAAGGGGGGCGATCCGTTCATCTTCGGCCGCGGCGGCGAGGAAATCGAAACCCTGCGGGAACATGGCGTGCCCTTCCAGGTGGTGCCGGCGGTGACGGCGGCGGCGGGGGTGGCCTCCTACGCCGGCATCCCGCTCACCCACCGGGACCACGCCCAGGCCCTCATCCTGGTCACCGGCCACCTCAAGGACGGCACCATGGACCTGGACTGGGACATGCTCTGCCGGCCCCGCCAGACCATCGTCATCTACATGGGCCTGAAGGGTCTGGTGACCCTGTGCGAGCAGATGAAGAAGCACGGCATGCCTGGCGATACCCCCATGGCCATCGTCCAGCAGGGCACCACCCTGAACCAGAAGACCGTCACCGGTACCCTGGACACCCTGCCGGCCCTGGCCGCCCAGGCGGAACTGAAGCCCCCCACCCTGATCATCGTCGGCAGCGTGGTGAGCCTGCATGCCAAGCTCAACTGGTTCCACCCGGAACCGGCGGACGACGACCACTGGCATACGCCCCTGGACAAGCCGGCATCCCTGGAACACTGAATCCCTGATTCCGAATCAAGCCCAGGACAATCGGGGCGGACTTCATGTCCGCCCTTTTTTCAGCTACAAGGTTTGCCATGTCAAATAACCACAAAACCCAGGGATTTTCCACCCGGGCCATCCATCTGGGCTATGACGCCTACGCCGGCCCCGGTGCCCTGAATCCCCCCATCTACCTGAGTTCCACCTACACCTTCCCCACCACGGCGGACGGCAGCGCCCGGTTCGCCGGGGACCAGGAAGGCTTTGTCTATTCCCGGGTGGGCAATCCTACCACCGCCCTGCTGGAAGCACGCCTGGCCAGCCTGGAAGGGGGCGAAGCCTGCGTGGTGACGGCTTCCGGCCAGGGGGCCACCACATCTCTGTTGTGGACCCTGCTGGCAGCCGGGGACGAGGTCATCGCCGACAAGACCCTGTACGGCTGCACCTTTGCCTTCCTCAACCACGGCCTCTCAAAATTCGGCGTCAAGGTCACTCACGTGGACCTGAGCGATCCAGCCAACCTGGAAGCCGCCCTGACGCCGGCCACCAAGGTGGTGTTCTTCGAAAGCCCCGCCAACCCCAACATGCGCCTGGTGGATATCGCCGCCGTGGCCGCCATCGTCCGGCGCCACGGTGCGGTGACCGTGGTGGACAACACCTATTGCACGCCTTACCTGCAACGTCCCATCGAACTGGGGGCGGATTTTGTCGTGCACTCTGCCACCAAATACCTGGGGGGCCACGGCGACCTGCTGGCCGGCGCTGTGGTGGGGCCGAAAGAAGTCCTGGACCAGGTGCGCTTTCAGGGAGTGAAAGACATGACCGGGGCGGTGATGTCCTCCCAGGATGCCTTTCTGGTGCTGCGGGGCCTGAAGACCCTGGCCCTGCGCATGGAACGCCACAGCGACAGCGCCGCCCGGGTGGCCGGTTTCCTGGCAGGACACCCGAAGGTGGCGGTGGTGCATTACCCCGGCCTGGAAAGCTTCCCCCAATACGACCTGGCCCGGCGCCAGATGGCCCGGCCCGGCGGCATGGTGGCCTTTGAACTGAAAGACGGCATTGACGCCGGCCGGCGGTTCATGGATGCCCTGGGCCTGTTCACCCGGGCCGTGAGCCTGGGGGACGCGGAAAGCCTGGCCCAGCATCCGGCCAGCATGACCCACGCCACCTACACCCCGGAGGAACGGGCAAGCCACTTCATCGCCGAAGGCCTGGTGCGGCTTTCCGTTGGCCTGGAAGACGCAGAGGACTTGCTGGCGGACCTGGAACAGGCCCTGGCCTCGGTTTGAGTGTCCGAAACTTCATAACCCCGGGGCGGGGGGTCACAGGGCTCGGGTCACCCGTTTGAGATTGCCGTCTTCCGGGTGGGTGTCGATGCGGAAGCCCAGTCCTTCCACCAGGTGCAGCATCTTGTGGTTGGCCTTCAGCACTTCGCCTTCGAAGGTCTTCACCCCCCGGGAACGGGCCACGTCGATAAGGGCGTTCATGAGTTTGTGGGCCACCCCCTGGTGCTGCCAGCGGTCGTCTACTACCAGGGCGAATTCCGCAGTGGTCCGGTCCGGGTCCGTGGCGTAGCGGGCCACGCCCATTTCCACTTCCCGGCCTTCCATCTGGGCCACCATCAGCAGGGCCATCTCCCGGTCGTAGTCGATCTCGGTCAGCCGTGCCAGCTGGCTGGGGGACAGTTCCCGCACCGCATCCATGAAGCGGAAATACTTGGCCTCTTCCGACAGGCCCCGCACGAAGTCCTGGGTGATCTGGGCGTCTTCCGGGCGGATTGGGCGGATGGTCACGTCCAGCCCGTCGGGGAGTTGCCAGCGGCTGACCAGCTGGCTGGGGTAGGGGTGGATGGCCATGTGGTCGTAGCGGTCTGCGCCGGGGGTGCGGGCGGCTATGACCACCCGGGCGTCGGCCGCCAGGCCACCCTGGGCGTCCACCAGCAGGGGGTTGATGTCCAGTTCGGCAATCCAGGGCAGTTCGCAAACCATTTCGGACACCCGCAGCAAGATGTTCTCCAGGGCCTCCATGTTGGCCGGCGGGCGGTTGCGGAAGGCTCCCAGCAGCTTGGCCGCCCGGGTGCGGCGGATCAGGTCCTGGGCCAGTTCCCGGTTCAGGGGGGGCAGGGATACGGCCCGGTCCTGGAAGGCCTCCACGTCCACGCCCCCCGCGCCGAAGGCGATCACCGGGCCCAGCACCGGGTCCGTGACCACGCCCACCAGCACTTCCCGGGCGTGGGGGCGGGTGGCCATGGGTTCGATGACCACCCCGTCCAGGCGCGCGTCGGGCAGGTGCTTGCGCACTTCGGCCATCATCGCGCCGAAGGCGGCCCGCACGGCCGGCCCGTTGGACAGCCCCAGGCGCACGCCGCCCACGTCAGACTTGTGGGTCACCTGGGGGGAGTTGATCTTCATGGCCACCGGGAAGCCCATCTGCTGGGCCATGAGCATGGCCTCGGTGGGGTCCCGGGCGATGCTGGTCTGGGCCACGGGAATGTGGAAGGCGGACAGCAGGGCCTTGGATTCCACCTCGCTCAACAGGTGTCGGCCCTGGGCCAGGGCGCTTTCGATGATCAGCCGCGCCCCTTCCACGTCGGGCGGTGCCTGCTGGGTGAGGGGCGGCGGCGTCTGCATCAGCTGGCGCTGGTTTTCGTAGAAGGTGGAGAGATAGGAGAACACCTCCACCGCCGGCTCCGGCGTGCTGAAGTAGGGCAGGCCCGCTTCCTTGAAGCGCTTGCGGCCCTCCGCCACCTGGCTTTCCCCCATCCAGCAGGCCAGCACCGGCTTGCTGGCTTCCCGGGCCACCTCCAGCACCGCCTCGGCGGCTTCCGTGGGCCGGGTCATGGCCTGGGGGGTGAGCATGGTCAGCACCCCGTCCACCCCCGGGTCCGCCAGGCAGGCGGCCAGGGCCGCCCGGTACCGGTCTGCGCCGGCATCGCCGATGATGTCCACCGGGTTGCCGTGGGACCAGGTGGGGGGCAGGGCGGCGTTGAGGGCTTCCAGGGTGGCCGGGGCCAGGTCCGCCAGACGCACCCCCAGGTCCGCCGCCAGGTCCGTGGCCATGACGCCGGGGCCGCCGCCGTTGGTGACGATGGCCAGGCGGTTACCCGTGGGACGGAAGTGGGCGGCCAGGGCCCGGGCGCAGGCGAACAGTTGCAGGATGGTGGTCACCCGCACCACGCCGGCCCGCCGCACCAGGGCGTCGAACACCGCGTCGGAACCCACCAGGGCACCCGTGTGGGAGGCCACGGCCCGGGACCCGGCCTCCTGGCGTCCCACCTTCACCATCACCACCGGCTTTACCCGGGACACGGCCCGCAGGGCGCTCATGAACCGGCGGGCGTCGCGGATGCCCTCGATGTACATGAGGATGCCCTTGGTGGACGGATCATAGGCCAGGTAATCCAGCAGCTCGCCAAAGTCCAGGTCTGCCGAGGCGCCGCTGGAAATGACGCTGGAAAAGCCGATGCCGTTGGACGTGGCCCAGTCCAGCATGGCGGTGCACAGGGCCCCGGACTGGGACACCAGGGCCAGTTCGCCGGGCAGGGCGCTGGCATGGGCGAAGGTGGCATTGAGGCCTATTTCCGGCCGCTGGATGCCCAGGCAGTTGGGGCCCAACACCCGCACGCCCCGGGCCTGGGCGGTACGCACCAGGGCTTCTTCCAGGGCCAGGCCCTGGGCCCCCACCTCCCGGAAGCCGGCGGACAGCACCACGGCGTGGCGGATGCCCCGTTCGCCGCAGTCGTCCAGCAGGGCGGGAATGGTGGCCGCCGGGGTGGCGATGATGGCCAGGTCCGGTGTGGTGGGCAGGCTGGCCGCATCGGGATAACAGGTGTGGCCCTGTACCTGCTCCCGTTTGGGGTTGACGGGGTACACCGGGCCCGTGAAACCGGCTTCCAGCATGTTGCGGAAAATCACGCCGGCCACGGAATCAAGCCGGTCGCTGGCGCCGAACACGGCAACGGAACCGGGGCGGAACAAGGGGTGGAGGTAGTGCTGGGGCATGGGGGCACAGGTCTGTTGAAAGGGATGCCCTCGTTATACGCAATCTTCATGCCGAAGATGATGACGATTGCCGGGCAACACGGCGTGTAATGGCGCAGCAGGGGGAAGTATCATTCGGCCAGGATCTCCCGCGCCCATGAATACCGCCTACATCACCCACGCCGCCTGCCTTCGGCACGATATGGGGGCCTGGCATCCCGAAAGCCCGGCCCGCCTGACGGCCATTGAAGACCATCTCCATGCAGCCCGGCTTTACGACTACTTGGTGCACCGCCATGCCCCAAAAGCAGGACGGGAAGCACTGGAACGGGTGCATGACCCCGATTATGTGGCCACCATCCATGCCGCCTCCCCCCAAACCGGCCTGGTCCACCTGGATGGCGACACGGCCATGAATCCCCATAGCCTGGAAGCGGCCCTCCATGCCGCCGGCGGGGCGATCCATGGCGTGGACCTGGTCATGCTGGGGGAGGTGGCCAACGCCTTCGTCGCCTGCCGCCCCCCCGGGCACCATGCCACCCGAAACCAGGCCATGGGTTTCTGCATCTTCAACAACGTGGCGGTGGCGGCTGCCCATGCCCTGGCCTGCCACGGCCTGGAACGGGTGGCCATCGTGGATTTCGACGTGCACCACGGCAACGGCACGGAAGCCATCTTCAGCGCAGATCCCCGGGTGATGCTCTGCTCCAGCTTCCAGCATCCCTTCTACCCCTTCTCCGGCGCCGGTTCGGGCAACGCGCACATCATCAATGTGCCCCTGCCGGCCGGCACCACGGGCGAGCAGTACCGGACCGCCTTCGAGGCCCGGATGTTGCCCCCCCTGATGGCCTTCAAACCCCAGCTGGTACTGGTTTCAGCCGGGTTCGACTCCCATCGTGAAGACGACATGGCCCAGTTCGGCCTGGTGGAAGCGGATTACGTCTGGGTCACTGAACAGATCATGGCCGTCGCGGATGCTTCCGCCCAAGGCCGCATCGTTTCCGTTCTGGAAGGGGGCTACGAGTTGTCTGCCCTGGCCCGCAGCGTGGCCGCCCATGTCAGAACCCTGGCCGGGCTCTGAGGCTAGAATGCCTCTGTCATCCCCTTGTGAGTCCACATGATCGACGACCAACACCTGCTCCAGGATGATTTCGATACTTTGCCGGACCTCCTGGCCGGCTGGCGCGGGCAGTGGCCAGAGATGGGCATATGGGTGTTGTTGCCGGTGGCGGAGCAGCACCGGATTCCGGATATCCAGGCGGTCTGCCGGTCGCTGGACGTGCCCTTGATGGGAGCCGTGTTCCCCGCCCTGGTGAGCGAAACGGGCTTTTTGCAGCGGGGGGCCTGGGTGCTGCGTTTCAACCACATGCCCGCCAGCTTCCTCCTCGAAGACATGTTGCGTCCGGGGGCGACCCAGGATCTGGTGAAGTCTGTACAACCCCATCTCCAACCCCTGTCCCCTCAAGGCGAGGCCACGCCCACGGTGTTCCTGGTGTTCGATGCCCTGCTGCCCAACATCGCCACGTGCCTGTCGGAACTGTTCATGCACCTGGGTTCGTCTGTGGGCTACAGCGGCGTCAATGCCGGCAGCGAGACCTTCCAACCCATGCCCTGCCTGTTCGACCGGGACCGTTGCGTGGGCAACGGCGTGCTGGGTTTCGTGTTGCCGGCGGCGACCCGCGTAGTGGCAAAGCACGGGTATCCGGTATCCCGGACAGAGATGATGGCCACTTCCGCTTCGGGCAACCGGGTGGACTTCATCAACGGCCGGCCGGCCTTCGATGTCTATCGGGAAATGGTGGGCAAGGAGTACGGCATCGATCTCACCCACGAGAATTTCTATGACTATGCCGTCCATTACCCCCTTGGCCTGATCAGCGCCCTGGATGTGCTGGTGCGTATCCCCGTGGCCTTCAACGAAGACGGTTCCCTGTTTTGTGTGGGCGAGGTGCCACCCTATTCCCGACTGTGGTTGCTACGGGCCCCGGGGCTGGAAGAGAGCGATTGCGTGGACCAGATTGTCCAGACCAGCATGGTCAATCCGCCAGGCAACTCATCCCCCCTGCTGGCTTTCTACTGTGCGGGTCGTCGCTTGCACTTTGGTGCGGAGGACGCGGCCCGGGAGATTGTGCATTTGCAGGCGGCCAGCGGGGCCGGCCCTCTGTCCGGGGCCTTGTCCCTGGGCGAGATCGCCACTCTGGAAGAGGTGGGTTTTCCCCAGTTCCACAACGCCTGCCTGGTCTGCGCCCGCCGCTGACGCCGGCTCCTGCCCGGGTTTTGTCTTATTCCGTCAAGGGCTGGGGGTGGCTGGGTTACCCGCCAGGCGCTTGCCGATTTCTCCGCCGCATTGCGCCGCCAGTTCCGCGTAGGCCGCCGGGCTGTCGATGCGGATGTGGAGCGGGAAGGACAGGCTTTCGTAAACATGCTTGAAGCGCTGCATGAACACCTGCCGGGCCCGGTCCAGTTCTACCTGGGTGGCGGGGCGGGGGGTGTCGAACAAATCCACGGTCAGGGCGCGTACCTCGTCCGGCATGCGGCGCAGCACTTCCCGGTCGTAGAGGTAATGCTGCCACTCGTGTTTCAGGATCAGTTGGTAGGCGCAACTGTCCTTGGGGAACTCCCGGGCCACGTAAATTACCGGCGCAGTCTTGATGAGGGTGGTCAGGCGCAGGGGGCCTGAAGCTTCCACCTTCACTTCCAGGGTGGTGCTCACCGGGTTCTGGTACAGCCCCAGACCCACGTCGTTGCCGGGCAGGGCCTTGAAGCCCCCCTGGGCTTGGGCCTGGGTGATCTCGGCGATGGACTTGGTGTGGTCGATGGCCAGGGTACCCAACTGGAAGGTGACGCGGTTGCTGGCGGGCCGAGCGGCCAGGGCAGGGGCCAGGCACGTCAGGAGCAGCAGGCAGGCCAGGGGCCGGATCATGGTGCCAAGACTCAATGAATGGGGACGCGCCTAGCTTAGCGAAACCTGCACTGCATGGCCAAGCGGGGATGGGGACGCCTGCCGGGCTCCCTCATCCCCCCCGCCCTTCCCCCCGGTGGGGGAAGGGGGCTGCACATCAGTACATCTTGTAGGGCAGGAATTTGCCGTTCAGCACGATATTCACCCGGTCGCCCTTGGGGTCGGGGATGCGGCTGATGTCCATGGAGAAGTCGATGGCGCTCATGATGCCGTCGCCGAACTCTTCATGGATCAGGCTCTTGATGGTGGTGCCGTAGACCATGATCAGTTCATAGAAACGGTAGATCAGGGGGTCCGTGGGCACGGCGGAGGGCAGGGCGCCCTTGTAGGGCACCACTTGCAGCTGGGTCACGGCTTCGGCGGGCAGGTCGAGGATGTCGCCGATGGCCTTGGCCTGTTCGGCGGTGAAGGTCATCTGGCCCAGGCAGCCGGCGGTGGTCCACTCCTTGCTCTGGCCCACGGCCTTGGCGATGTCCTCCCACTTGATGCCCTTTTCGAGCTTCTTGGTGATGATCAGTTCTGTAACGTCGAGTCGGTTCATGGTGGTACTCCTGGAAAACGTGGGCTTCGACTGGCTTAGCCCGAACGGTTGGGAATCAACTTGGGCTTCGACTGGCTCAGCCCGATCGGTCAGGAAATCGTCAGGCCTTGTTCAGGCGGCGGCGGGCATGGGGTGATGCAGGTGGCGCACCCGCTCGCCCTCCTGGATGGTGTCCGGGTCCGGCTCAAGGCCCGGGCGCACCTGAGGCGGGTGCTTGGCATCGTAGCCGGCGGGGGTTTCCTCCCGCAGCAGCTTGGAGCGGCTCACCAGGAAATCCACCAGGTGGTTGCGGATCCGGTAGTAGTGGGGGTGCTTGTGCATGTCATGCCTGCTGCGGTTCCGGGGCATCGTGTTGACCACGATCTCGGCGATCTTGGCCTCTGGGCCGTTGGTCATCAGCACGATCTTGTCCGCCAGCAGGATGGCTTCGTCCACGTCATGGGTGATCATGAAGATGGTCTGGCGGGTCTCGGCGCAGATATTCAGCAGTTCATCCTGGATCACGCCCCGGGTCAATGCGTCCAGGGCGCCGAAGGGCTCGTCCATGAGCAGCATCTTGGGCTCGATGGAAAAGGCCCGGGCGATGCCTACCCGCTGCTTCATGCCGCCGGACAGCTCCGCCGGCTTCTTGTGCTCGTTGCCCGTCAGGTGCACCAGGTCGATGTACTTCTGGCACTGGGCCTGCACCTGCTCCTTGCTCCAGTCCGGCCAGCGGGATTTCACGGCAAAGGCGATGTTCTGCATGACCGACATCCAGGGCATCAGCGCGTGGCTCTGGAACACCACGCCCCGGTCCAGGCTGGGGCCGGAGACTTCCCGGCCGTCCATGATGACCACGCCGGCAGAGGATTCCTCCAGCCCCGCCAGGGCGTTAAGGATGGTGGACTTGCCGCAGCCGGAGTGGCCGATGATGCAGACGAACTCGCCTTTTTCGATGCTGAAATGGATGTCTTCGAACACCGTCAGGGGCTTACCGCCGGAGGCCGCCGGGTAAACCTTGGCCAGGCCTTCAATCTTGAGGAATGAGGAGGGTTGCATGATTCGATTCCTTGTCTTCAGTGTTATTCGCGGTAGGTGACCAGCTTCAGCAGGCCGCCGAACACCATGTCCAGGGCCATGCCCACCAGGCCGATCATGAGGATGGCGAAGATCACGTTGGCCAGAGAGAGGTTGTTCCACTCGTTCCACACGAAGTAGCCGATGCCCGTGCCCCCCACCAGCATCTCGGCGGCGACGATGACCAGCCAGGCGATGCCCATGGAGATGCGCATGCCGGTGAGGATGGTGGGCGCGGCGGCGGGCAGGATCACCTGCATGGCGGTGCGGAAGGGATTCACCTCCAGGGTCTTGGCCACGTTCAGCCAGTCCTTCTTCACCGTGGCCACGCCGTGGGCCGTGTTGATGAGCATGGGCCAGATGGAGCAGATGAAGATGACGAAGATGGAGGAAATGCCCGAATCCTTGATGGTGTAGAGGGCGAGCGGCATCCAGGCCAGGGGCGAGATGGGTTTCAACACCTGGATGAAGGGGTCCAGGGCCCCCCGCATCACCGGCGACATGCCGATGACGAAGCCCAGGGGCACGGCCACCGCCACCGCCAGGGCGAAGCCCAGCAGTACCCGACCCAGGGAGTAGGCCAGCTGGATGCCGATGCCCTTGTCGTTGGGGCCGTTGTCATAGAAGGGGTCCGAGAGCTTTTCCCAGAAGGTCTGGCCCACGTCCAGGGGACCCGGCACGTTGGACTGCTGGACGGCACCACCCATCAGGGCTGCGTACTCGGCATCCACCCCTTGCAAGGCGGCCTCCTTGGGTAGGGTGGCCAAGTGCCAGACCAACAGGAAGCTGAAGAAGATCAGCAGGGATACGATGGTGGAGCGTAGAGGCAATGACTTGATCATGATCAGGTCCTCCGGATCTTGAAGGATTTCAGGTAAGCATCAGGTTGGGCCGGATCGAACACCTTGCCCATGATGGTGTGCTTGGCGTAGTTGGTCTTGGGCGCGGGAAGGCCCATGTCCGTGAGGCGCTTGCGGGCGTCGGTGGCGAGGAAAATCTGCTCCGCCACCTGCTTGTAGTTCACGTCACCCTTGATGTAGCCCCAGCGCTTCATCTGGGTGAGGATCCACACCGCCATGGAATTCCAGGGGAAGGGGTCGAAGTCGGCCCGTTCCGGCGCGTTGATGATGTTGCCCAGGCCGTCGGCGTACCGTCCGGTCATCACCTGTTCCAGCACGATCTCCGGCTGGTTCAGGTAGCCCGCCGGGGCGATGGCCTTGACGATCTCCTTGCGGTTTTCGGGCTTGTGGGCATAGGCCGTGGCGCTGGCGATGGCCCGGAACAGGGCGGCGAAGGTGTTGGGGTTCTCCTTTACAAACTTGCCTGTCACGCCGAAGGCACAGCAGGGGTGGCCTTCCCAAAGGTCTTTTGAAAGGATGTGGATGAAGCCCACGCCTTCATATACGGCCCGCTGGTTGAAGGGCTCCGGCCCCAGGTAGCCGTCCAGGTTGCCGGCCCTGAGGTTGGCAACCATCTCCGGCGGGGGCACCACGGAAATCTGCACGTCCTTGTCCGGGTCCACGCCATGCTCTGCCAGGTAGTAGCGCAACAACAGGTTGTGCATGGAGTAGTCGAAAGGCACGGCGAACTTCATGCCCTTCCACTTGGAGGGGTCGTCCTTCTTGTCCTTGTGCTTCAGGTGCAGGGTGATGGCCTGGCCATTGATGTTCTGGATGGTGGCCACATAGGTGGGGTCCGGCTTGCTGCCCAGGCCCAGGCTGGCGGCGATGGGCATGGGGGAGAGCATGTGGGAGGCGTCGTATTCCTTGTTCAGCACCTTGTCCCGCACCAGGGCCCAGCCGGCGGTCTTGATGACCTGCACATCCAGGCCTTCCTTGGCGTAGAAGCCCATGGGGTGGGCCATGATGAGGGGGGTGGAGCAGGTGATGGGCACGAACCCGATCTTCAGGTCCTTCTTCTCCAGGGGGCCCTTTTCGGCCGCCATGGCCTTCAGGGAATCCAGGGGCAGGAAGCTGGAGATGGCCGCCAGGGCGGTGCCCGCCCCCACTGCGCGGATGAAGTTGCGCCGGTCGGCATCCACCGGGAACAGGGCCCGCACCACGGCGGATTCCACGGCCCGGTTCAGGGCGGCTTCGTCATCCAGCTTTTCCTGGACATGGGCGGCGTCGTGCTCGGCCTGGCTATGGTGCTTGCCACAGGAACAGCCCCCCAGCCGGATGCGGGAATCGAAGGGGTTCTTGAACATGGACATGATGTGTCTCCTGGAGTGGGGTAGGGGCGGACTACGGGACAATCAAAAGAAGGTTCAACCCTTGGTCATGGGCAGGGACTTCATGTAGGCCTTGGCCCGGGAGGGATCGAAGGTCTTGCCCAGGATGGAGTGCTTCATGCTGTTGCCTTTGGGGGCGGTGTAGCCCAGTTCCGCCATGCGCTTGCGGGCGTCGGTGGCCAGGAAGACCTGGTCGGCGATCCGGGCGTAGTTCACGTCGCCCTTCACGTAGCCCCAGCGCTGCATCTGGGTGAGCATCCACACCGCCATGGACTGCCAGGGGAAGGGGTCGAAGTCGATGCGGTTGGGATCGTTGCGCACCTTGCCCAGGCCGTCCGCATAGCGGCCGGTGAGCACCTGTTCCAGCACGGTCTTGGGCTGATTCAGGTATTTGGGGCCGTAGATGGCCTCTGCCACGGACAGGCGGTTGTCCTGCTCGGAGCAGTGCATGGTTGAGTTGACGATGGCCCGGAACAGGGCGGCAAAGGTATTGGGGTTCTTCTTCACGAAATCCTGGGTGGCTGCAAAGGAACAGCAGGGGTGCTTGTCCCAGATTTCGCTGGTGAGCATGTGGATGAAGCCCACGCCGTCGAACACGGCCCGCTGGTTGAAGGGCTCCGCGACGATGAAGCCATCGATGCTGCCGGCCCGCAGGTTGGCCACCATGTCAGGCGGGGGCAGCACCCGCAGCTGCACGTCCTTGTCCGGGTCCACGCCATGCTCGGCCAGGTAGTGGCGCAGCAGGAAGTTATGCATGGAGTATTCGAAGGGAATGGCGAAGGTCATGCCTTTCCAGTCCTTCGGGTCCCGCCTGTCCTTGTGCTTCATCGCCAGGGTGATGGCATTGCCGTTCACGTTCTCGATGGCCGGGATCACCATGGGCGTGGCCTGGGCGCCCAGGCCCATGGAGATGGCCAGGGGCATGGGAGACAGCATGTGGGAGGCGTCGTATTCGCCCGCCAGGGTCTTGTCCCGCACCACCGCCCAGCCGGCGGTCTTGATCAGGGAAACGTTCAGCCCCTGCTTGGCGTAGAAGCCCAGGGGGTCGGCCGCCACGATGGGGGTAGCGCAGGTGATGGGCAGGAAGCCGATCTTCAGGTCGGACTTTTCCAGCGGGCCTCCCTCGGCGGCCATGGCCTTCATGGCGTCCAGGGGGAAGAAGGCGGAAATGGCGGCCAGGGCAGTCCCCGCACCCACGGCCTGGAGGAAGGCACGGCGGGTCTGGTCTTCGGGGAACAGGGCACGTACCACGGCGGATTCCACTGCCCGCTCAAAGTGGGCTTCCTCGCCCTTCAAGGCTTCTTCCCGGTCGTGGGCTTCCTGGCTGTGATGCTGGCCGCAGGTGCAGCCCCGGTGCAGGGTGATCTTGGCGTTGAAGGGGTTCTTGAATGCTGACATGGTGCTACTCCTCTCGACGGACATGTGGTCAACATTCAGCAGCAATCGTGCCAAGTGGGGTTTTTGTTAAGCCATTTGTCAACAAATGGTCATTTCCCTGGATGGCGCGAGGATTTGGTGCATGATCCATGCGGGGGAGACCCATGGATTTCGCAGGGTATGCACTGGTTTTGTGCGCCAGCTTGGGGCTTATGCCCTGTTATTGACATTGCATTTCCAGGAGCCGGTCACAAGTGGGTTCGAGGCGCAAACAAGGGGCCATGGAATTGGCTGATTACATATTGATAACAATTTGTTAATCTGTGGGCATTGTCATTTTTGGCGCCGGTCAAAACCGGCCTCTTATTTATGGAAGACAACATGCCTGCCCGTACCGTCCCCGAAAGCCTGGTGGACGAAGAACTCCTGGTCATCCGGGAATCCGTGGGGCTCCTGGGCAAAAGTCAGGACGAAGCCCTGGTGGTGCGGGAAATCCTGCACCTGCTGTCCGAGTTCCTGGGGCTGAACCGGGGCCGGGTGGTGCTGCCCGACCCGGAAACCGGCGAGCTGCGGATCGTTCACGCCTACGGCCTCACCAAGGAAGAAATGGAGCGGGGCAGATACCTGCCGGGAGAGGGCATCACGGGCCGGGTCATGATGGCCGGCCAGACCGCCATCATCCAGGACGTGGACGAGGAGCCCCTGTTCCTGTTCCGCTCCGTGGCCCGGGAAAACCTGCCCCAGGAAACCCTGTCCTTCATCGCCCTGCCCCTGGAACAGGCCGGACGCATCATCGGCGTGCTGGGGGTGCACCGGTTGCGGGAGCGCCCCCGGCCCCTGGCCCGGGACATGCAAATGCTGAAGATCGCCGCCACCCTCATCACCCATGTCATCCTGGTGAACCAGTTCATCCGCGAACGCACTGGCCGGCTGGAATCAGAAAACCGGGAACTCAAGTGGGCGTTGACCAAGGATTCGTCCACCTACGGCTCCTTCGGCATCGTCGGCGAATCCCTGCAACTGCGCCGGGCCCTGAAGCAGATCGAGCAGGTGGCGCAGACGGAAGTGACCGTGCTGCTGCTGGGAGAATCCGGCACCGGCAAGGAGCTCTTCGCCCGGGCCCTGCACCTTTCCAGCCCCCGGCGGGACGCCCCCTTTGTAAAAGTGAACTGCGGCGCCATCCCGGAAAACCTGGTGGAGTCGGAACTGTTTGGTTATGAAAAGGGCGCCTTCACCGGCGCCACCGGCAGCCGCCCCGGCTACTTCGAACAAGCTGACGGCGGCACCCTGTTCCTGGACGAAGTGGGCGACCTGCCCCTGGCAATGCAGGTTAAACTGCTGCGGGTACTCCAGGAACACACCATCCAGCGCATCGGCGCCCGCAAGGAAGTGCCCATCAACGTGCGCATCGTTGCCGCCACCAACCAGGACCTGCAACTGCTGGTCAGCCAGGGCAAGTTCCGCCTGGACCTGTTCTACCGCCTCAACGTCATCCCCGTGCGCCTGCCCGCCCTGCGGGAGCGGGCCGAAGACATCCGCCACCTGGTGCGCTACTACCTGAACCAGCTGGACCAGGGCTACCAGCGCAACGTCAACATCACCCCCGAAGCCATGCAGCGCCTGACGGACCACCCCTGGCCGGGCAACATCCGCCAACTGCGCAACGTGCTGGAACGCCTGATTCTGCTTGCCGAAGGCGCCACCATCGGCGAACGGGAAGTGACCGCAGTGCTCCAGACAGAAAGCCAGGGCCAGGAACTGATGCGGGGCGATATGCCGTCCACCCTGCCACCCACCCTGCACCCGGGCGGCGCCATGGCCCTGACCGCGCCGGGGAGCGTCCCCACCCCCGGCACCCCCACCGTGCGCCCCTACCACCCCGTCCAGGAAAGCGACCGCGCCGCCATAGAAAACGCCCTGGCCGCCAGCGGCGGCAACAAATCCCGCGCCGCCCAGGCCCTGGGCCTCACCCTGCGGCAGCTCAACTACCGCATGAAGGTGATGGAGATCGGGGTACCGGGGAAGTAGGCGGCCCTGTAGGTTGGGCTGAGGCACGAAGCCCAACAAGATTGGAGCGCCGCAGGGACGTTGGGCACGTTGGGCTTCCTGAAGTCAGCCCAACCTACGGGTTACTATGGAAGCCCCTCCCCCGCAAGCGGGGGAGGGGTGCGCGGCAGCGCGGGAGAGAGTGGTTTAGACATCATCGTGCCGTATCAATAACTTAAGGGCACCTCGAAAAACGTGGTTCGACAGGCTCACCCCGAACGGGCCGCATAAATACGCAGGACCCCGTTCGCCCTGGGTTTATCGAAGTGCAAGCCCAATCGTAGGAGCGAGCTTGCTCGCCAAACCCTGTTGAATCGCGAGCAAGCTCGCTCCTACGGGGGGGCTTTCGTTCACGCAATGGCTTCAAACGGAACGAGTCATTGTTATACAAAATGTAAACACATTGAATTTAATTGTGCATTTACTTGGTTCACAATTCAAAGTAAAAACAATATTTACATATAAATCATATGGATATAACAGGTTAACAATCTGGCACGGTCGTTGCTCTATAGGAATCAACCCGGATGGGCCTCTCGTTCGACCCCCTGGTCGCCGAGCCGAAACCGAACCCTGATCTGATTCTTAAGGAGCATGAAATGTCTGAGACCACCGTCCTGAAAGCCGGCACCGTCCTGGAACCTATCGATGCCGAAGGCCTGGCCAATCTGGCCGCCAAGGGCAAGGCCAACCCTGCCAACGTGGTGACCCTGAAGGCCAAGACCGTTTGCGAGAGTAAGTTCCGCAATCTGACCTATGTGCGCACCCTGGAAGCCCACGTCATCGACGAGCCGCCCCATCTGCTGGGTGACGACACCGCCCCCAACCCCTCCGAGGCCGTGCTGGCCACCCTGGGGTCCTGCCTGTCCGTGGGACTTCACGCCAACGCCGTGGCCCTGGGCATCAAGCTGTCCAAGATCGAGCTGGAGCTGGAAGGCGACATCAACGTTACCGCCGTGTGGGGCGTGGGTGACCTGGACCCGGCCAAGAAACTGGGCTTCACCGACGTGCGCGTGAAAGTGCATCTGGAAGGCGACGCCAGCGAGGAAGAGCTGAAGAACCTGGTGGCCCATTCCAACGCCTGGTCTCCCGTGGCCAACACCCTGCGCAACCCCGTGAACCTGACGGTCGATTTGGCCTGAACCCGGGCCTGAACCCTGGGCCCGGCCTGAGGCCGGGCCAGGTTTCCGAGCACACATCCCTATACCCCCTCCAAAGACAGGAGACAGGACATGAACACCCAAGCCCGGGAGATGACCTCCCAAATCATGAAATTCCCCGAAACCGGGACGCAGGACGTGCTGCCCGGGCTTTCCAAACTCATCGCCGATGAACTGGCCCCCAAAGTCGTGGACATCGACATCCACGCCCAGTATCCCAAGGACTTCATGCACAAGCTGGGCGCACTGGGAGGCTTTGCCAGCCTGACGCCCGCCGCCCTGGGCGGCAGCGGCCGGGGCTTGAAGCATGCCATCCAGGTCATCGAGGAAGTCTCCAAGGAATGCGTTTCCACGGGCTTTCTGGTGTGGGCCCAGTACGCCCTGCAGTGGTATCTGCTCAACAGCGGCAACGAGTCCCTGAAAGAAAATCTCATGCCCCAGGTGACCACCGGCGCCAAGCTGGGTGGCACGGGCCAGTCCAACTCCATGAAGTCCTGCTGCGGCATTGAAGAAGCCCGTCTGAAGGCCACCAAGGTGGAAGGGGGTTGGATGATCAACGGCACCCTGCCCTGGGTGTCCAACATCGGCGTGGACCATTACTTCCATATGGGCGCCCGGGTGGAAGGCGAAACCGGTCTGCTCATCGGCCTGGTCCATGGCGACCACCCGGGCCTGACCCTGGTGCCCAGCCCCCACTTCACCGGCATGGACGGCACCAACACCTTCGCCTGCCAGTTCCGGGATGCCTTCCTGCCGGATGCCCAGGTGGTCTGCCACCCCGGCGCCGAATTCGAAGCCTTCCGGGACCGCACCAAGTCCGCCTTCATTCTGTTGCAGATGGGCATGGGCCTGGGTTTGATTGATGCCTGCGTGGCCATGATGAAGCGTTCCAACAAGACCCACGCCCACGTCAACCGCTTCCTGGACGACCAGGCGGAAGACATCGAGGCCGTGCTGCTGGAGGCCCGGGCTGCCACCTATGCCCTGGCGGATCGCATCGACCAGGACGGCAGTGCCCCCTACGTGAAAGAAACCCTGGAACTGCGCCTGGCCGGGGGCGAGGCCAGCTTGAAGGCCGCCAACGCCGCCATGCTGCACCTGGGCGCCAAGGGCTACCTGCAGAACAACGCCGCCCAGCGCCGCCTGCGGGAAGCCTACTTCATCGCCATCGTCACCCCCGCCACCAAGCACCTGCGCAAGGAACTGGCGGAGATGGAATCCAGCCCCGCCTGCTGCGCGGCCTGAGGGAGCGGACCCGTCATGATCACCTTCAACGTGACCCTGGATGCCGACACGGCAGCGGCCAAGCTCATCGAAGCCGTCCAGGCCGTGCCCATGGGCTTGGTGGCCCATGTGAACGGCCAGGCCAATGCCGCCAAACGGGGCATCAGCGTGCCGGCGGACCACATCCTGGAAGTCTTCCGCCCGGATTTCGCCATCCGCGTATGGAAGGCTCACAAACCTGCCGGCATCGAGATTCCCCTGCGCATCTACATTTACGACGCGGGGGACAAGACCACGGTCACCTACCGCACTGCCCAGGAAGTCTTTGCTCCCTACGCCAATGCCGAACTGAATGCCATCGCCGCCGATGTGGACCCCATCTTCACTTCCATCCTGGCGGCCCTGGACCCTTACAAGGAAACCTGACATGAACATGGCCAATGAACTGCCATCCGAAGTCGTGCAAGGCACCCGCAAGTGGATCTGCCTGGTGTGCGATTACATCTACGACGAAGCCAAGGGCATCCCCGACGAGGGCATTCCCGCCGGCACCCGCCTGGAAGACATCCCCGACACCTGGGCCTGCCCGGACTGCGGTGTCACCAAGGCAGACTTCGAGCCCTACGAGGACTGAGCATCATGGACGCCCCCCTGGTCATCATCGGCGCCGGCCTGGCGGGCTACACCCTGGCCAAGGAACTGCGCAAGCTGGCGCCGGACCTGCCCATCACCCTGGTGACGGCGGACAGCGGCGCCCTCTATTCCAAACCCATGCTGTCCAACGCCCTGGCCCAGGGCCAGGCGCCGGAAGCCCTGGTGCAGGCCAGCGCTGCCCAGCAGGCGGAAAAACTGGGCATCACCGTGTTGCCCCATTGCCCGGTCAAGGCCATTCACCGGGAAATCCGGCAACTGGACACCGCCTGCGGCCCACTGGCCTACAGCCGGCTGGTGCTGGCCCTGGGGGCCCGACCCCGGCGGCTGGTGGCGGACGGCGCCGAGGCCCTGCCTGCCGTCAACCACCTGGACGACTATGCCAGTTTCCGCCAGGGGCTGGCGCCGGGGGCCCGGGTCATCATTCTGGGGGCAGGCCTGGTGGGCTGCGAGTTTGCCAATGACCTGGCGGCCACCGGCCATGCCGTCACCCTGGTGGAAGCCGCCGAACGGCCCCTGGCCCGGGTGCTGCCCGCCGCCCTTTCGCAGCGGCTGCAAACCAGCCTGGCTGCCCTGGGGGTAGCCTGGCATTGCGGCAGCCAGGTGAAGTCGGTCACCCCGGCGGGCTCCGGCTGGCAGGTCAAACTGGCCGATGGTTCGGTGCTGGAAGGCGATGGGGTCTTGTCCGCCATCGGCCTGGAGCCGGAAACTGCCCTGGCCCAGGCAGCCGGCCTGGCCGTGGGGCAGGGCATCCAGGTGGACCGCACCCTGGCCACCTGTGACCCCGATATCTATGCCCTGGGGGATTGCGTCGAGGTGGAGGGCCTGGTGCTGCCTTATGTGCTGCCCCTCATGCAGCAGGCCCGGTCCCTGGCCGCCACCCTGGCGGGCACCCCCACGCGGATGTCCTTGCCCGCCTTGCCGGTGGCGGTGAAGACCCCCGCCTGTCCGCTGGTGGTCTGCCCCCCTCCGGTCGGGGCGGAGGGGGACTGGATTGCCGACCGGGATGACGCGGGCGGTGCCCAGTACCGCTTCGTGGATGGCGCCGGCGCCCTGCTGGGCTTTGCCCTGGCGGGTGACGCCTGCGGCCAGCGCCGGGCCCTGGCCGCCCAGGCCCCGGCCTTGCTGGCCTGAGCGCCTGGTTTAGCCGGGCGTATGGTCCCGACTGTAGTCAGACTGTTCGTCAGAACTTCACATTCACCGCTACGTTGACGGACCGGCCCATGCCCGGCAGGCCCATGCCCCAGGGAATGGCGTTGACGGACATGGAGTTGCCCTGGCCGATGTACACGCCGCCCAGGGGTTGCACGTAGTAGCGGTCGAAGACGTTTTCCACGGCCAGGTCCAGGCGCACCTGCTTCCAGGCGTAGCTGGTGCGCAGGTTAAGCAGGGCGTAGCCGTCGGTGGGGATCTCGTTACGTACTTCCGAGACCCGTTTCTTCGCGGCCACCACCACCCATTCGGCGGTGCTGGTCCAGCCCCCCAGGGTGTGGACCAAGCTGAATTTTCCATTCAGGGGCATGATGTGGTACAGGCTGTCGCCGGTATCCAGGTCCTTGCCCCGCACGTAGCTCACCATGCCGGCCACGGTGAAGCTGCCCAGGCCTTCCGGTTCCCCCAGCAACAGATCGCCGGACAAGTCGATGCCCGCCAGCCGGGCGTCGTGGTTGACGTATTGCAGAAGCACGAAGCGGTTGGTGGTGGTGCTGTTCGTGTTGTTGCACAGGGGGCTGACGCTGGCGTCGCAGCGTTCGGCGTTGATGAAGTCCTTCACATGGGTGGCGTGGCCGGTCAGCTTCAGGTTCCAGCGCTTCTTGTCCGGGGCGTGCCAGTCCGCCCCCAGGCTGAGGGTGTAGGCGGTCTCCGGCTTCAGGTCCAGGTTGCCGATGTAGCCGTTGCCGTCGCCGACGAAGTTGTTCATCACCCAGGCCATGGAATTGGTGGACCAGGGATAGCGCTCGTACAGGTTCGGGGAACGGGTCTTGCGGGCCAGGCCGGCTTCCAGGGTCTGGGTGTCGCTGGTGGTGTAGCGGGTCAGGGCGGTGAAATCCAGGTGGTGATCCGTGCGGCTGCGATCCTTGGCGTTGAACCGGGCGGCGTCCCCGGCGTAGGTGGCGTTGTAGCCCTGCACGTCGCCGGCATCGGATTTGACCCGGTCGCCCCGCAGCCCCAGCAGGCTCATCCACTCGGGGGTCCACTGGGCTTCCCATTCCCCGTACAGGCCCACCCGGTCCCGCTTGCCGTCGCGGATGTTCCAGAAATCGTCGCAGCACATGGAGCCGGCCACGCCGATGGGGGGCCACCAGTCGTCCAGACGGTAGCGCTGGAAATCGGCACCGATGCGCAGGATGTCCTGGTCCGACAGGTATAGGCTGGCCTTGATCATGCCGCCGTCCGTGGTGGCTTCCGTGTCCATGGGCATGTACATGCCGAAGAAGCGGTCCTGGATCATGTCCATGTGATGGCGCAGACGCTGGTGAAACAGGCTGGCGTCCAGGTCCCAGGTGCTGAACTGGCCCGTGTAGCGCAGGTTGGCTACCCGGTTCACGTTGGAAGGCTCGTCCCGCTCCAGGAAGTAGTTGTTGCCGGCGTCCGGGCTGCTGGCCACCATGTCCATGCGCTGATTGGGAAATCCTTCGTAGTCCAGGCTTTGTTTGCCCAGGCCCAGTTGCAGCAGGTGGCCCGGCGCCAGTTTCAGGCCCAGGCCCAGTTCCTGGTTGAGAGAACCGCCATATTCGCTGACCGCCACTTCGTCTTCATCGATGTCGTTTTCGCCGAGCATCTGCCACAGCCCGGGCAGTTTGAAATCCGCGCCGGCTCTGTAATTTTCTGATTCAGACAGGGACTGGTCGTAGCGCAGGCTGATCTGCTCGCCCGCCAGTTCCAGACTGGCGTTGTAGCCTTTTGCCTTGCCGTTGCTGCGGTGGAAGGCGCCGATTTCACCGAGGGCGAGGAGGCCTTCGTCTTCTCCGGCAAAGCGGGGCGGGGCGGCCTTGACCTGGATGGCGCCGCCGATGCTGTCGCCCCCAAGGCTGACGGGGGCAATGCCGGCGTAGACCTCCACGCGTTCCACCCGGGATGGGTCGATGTAGGACAGGGCCGGGTTCATGTGGTTGGGACAGGCGGTCATCAGGTCCATGCCGTCCACCTGGGTGCGCAGGCGGTCGTCCGCCAGGCCCTGGACAACGGGCAGGCTGGATATGCCGCCGGCACCATAGAGACTGACGCCGGGGATGTTCTCCAATAGACGGGCGGTGTCGCTGGTACGGGCCGTGGCGCCAGCCAGTTCCGCTTTGCTGCGCTGGCGGGCGCCGGCTGGCGGGTCTTGCAGCCGGGTGTCAGTGACCAGCACGGTGTCCAGTAAGGTTTCTGCCGGGGCCGATGCATCGGCCGCCTGGGCTGGTGGGACCAGTAAAGCCGCTGCGGCGAGGGTGTACAGACTGATATGGGCGCGGGCTACCTGGCATGAGAGCCGGTATGAAGCGGGGTATCGGTGCATGTCAGGCTTGTCGTGTAAGTCAGAAAGGACGGAAGGCAGAAACGACAAACGGCACGGACTCCGGATAGAGCCCGTGCCGCCGGTGGATTGCAAGGGTCAGGCAAGCTGTCGGCGCCGCCGCACGGCCAGGCCCGTGAGACCCAGGCCGGCCAACAACATGGCGTAGGCCTCGGGTTCCGGCACTGCGGCGGTAATCGTCTGGGCAACCGGGTAGCCGCTCATGGTGCCGATGGCGCCGTAGCCGGCGATGCTGGTGCCGGTCATGCATACGGCGCCCATCATGCCGCCGGGGGCGCAATCGGCGTAGGCGATCTTGTTCAACTGGGCTTGGGTCAGGGCCGCCAGGGGAGCATCGGGGACGAAGATCAGGGCGTAGGCGTTGCCTGCATTGGCCTTGGGGAAGCCGTAATAGACCCCACCAATGTCCACGCCTGCCTGGGGACTCCAGCCATCACCGCCCGCCATGGTTGAGAACGTCCGGGTGTCGGTGTTCAGGAAAGTGGCTGCGAAGGTGCCGCCCAAGGCGGCGTCGTACCAGCTGACCAACTGGTTGTTCAGGTTCAGCCAGGTCATGCCGTAGTCCCCGTTGGGCCCCGCATTGAAGGGGTCGCCCGTCATGGATTCGCTCAGCACCCCTTTCAGGTTGCTCACTGCATGGGTGGCGGCATCATAGTCGAAGCTGCCGATGAAGATGCTGTCCCGGGGCTGGGTGTCGGGCTCGTGCCACACGGCGGTGATGTCGTAGGTGGCAGCCTGGGCGCCGCTGGCGGCAGCAAGGGCGGTCAGCAATGCGGTGGCGATCATTGTTTTTTTCATGGTTTTCTCCCTGACTCAGTCGTTGGATTCTTTGCGGCGGCGGGCCACGGCGCCCACCAGGCCCAGGCCGGCCAGCATGAAGGCATAGGTTTCTGGTTCGGGTACGGCAGCGGTGATGGTCTGGGTGATGGGCCAGGTGCCCTGCATGGTGCCGCCAGGGCCGGCAACGCCACTGGTGTAGGAGACCCATCCGGCCATGCAGACGGTGCCGGAGCCCGTGCGGGGCATCAGGGCTGCGGGGGTGCAATCTCCATATGCAAGCTTGTCGATCTGGGACTGGGTCAGCGCCTGGCTGGGATCGGCCAAGGGCACGTAAATAGAAGCGAAAGCGTTTTCGTTGCCGTAGGTGTATACCTTGCCCATCATGCCGGTGCTGGCGAAGCCGCCACCGGCAAAGACATCCGTGGAGTCTTTCTTGAAAACGGTGACCACCAGACCATCGGTGCCGTCGGCAACGACGGATAGCTGATTATCCAGACTGATCCAATTGGAGGCGCCGGGAACGGGGGCCCCGTCCATGGCCTGGGACAGCATGCCGCTAAGCCCGCTCACTGTCCGAGTGGCGTCGTCATAGGTGAAGCTGCCGGTAAACACCGTGTCCCAGTCCGGGAAGCTGTTGTTATAAACCACCTGGTTGTATACCTGGGTGACGTTGTAAGTGGTCACGGCGGCCTGGGTTACAGGGCTGCCGGCAAACAGGCTGAGGGCGGCGAGTGCCAGGACGGACTTCTGCATTTCGGTTCCCTTGCGTCGTTGTAAAAAAAGATGCGCAAGTCTAGAAATGCGTCGTACGGGTGACCATGTGACATAACGTCGCAGTCCCGCTCCCGTGGATTGCAGGTGACTTCAGCCCTGCTCACCGCATAGCGTTCGGTATGCAGTCCCCTTTCATCGGGGGCAGATGGCGCTACACTGTTGCGCATGACATATCCGGATTCCCCTTCCATGCCCACTCCGGCGGATATCTTGTTACAGACCGTGGGCGAGCGTTCCACCCCCGCCCGCCGGGCGGTTCTGGAGATTCTCCTGGCCACGCCCACCGCCCTGTCCCACGCAGAGATTGCTGCCGCTGCCCGGGCGGCGGGCAACGATCTGGACCGGGTGACGCTTTACCGGGTGCTGGACTGGCTGGTGGAGAAGGCCCTGGCCCACAAGATTGCCGGCGAGGACCGGGTCTGGCGTTTCAATGCCACGTCCCGGGATGGCCATGCCCCCAGGGGGGCCCATGAACATGCCCATTTCCATTGCAGCCAGTGTGGCCGGTTGTTCTGCCTGGATCAGTTGCAGCCGGTATTCGCCTTTAGCCTGCCGCCGGGGTTTGTGTGTGAGCACGCTGAACTCACCCTGCAGGGCCGGTGTTCCGACTGCGGGTCTGGAACCGTTGATGGGTCTCCCTGACCGATCGTGAATTTGTATTGATTCCGTGCAACTGGGTTGCATACTAACCCGGCCGACAGCTATAGTGCAACCCAGTTGCATTCAACTGCCGATCCCTGTCTGTAGGCGCCGCTATTCATGACCCTGTTGCTCATTCTGTTGGCCACGCTGGCGGGCGGCGTATTGTCGGTCCTGCTGGCCGCCACCCTGGCGCTTACCTGGTTGCCCCGTTTTGCCGACCGCATGGTGGCCTATGCCGTGGGGGTACTGCTGGCCTTTGCCTTCACCAGCCTGTTGCCGGAGGCGGTGCACCTGGGGCTGGAGCCGGAGCAGGCGGGCCAGTGGCTGCTGGGGGCGGTGATGGTGTTCTTTTTCCTGGAAAAGGCCGCCCTCTGGCGCCATGACCATAGCCATGGCCACGCCCATGCCCATGCCCAGGGCCATGTTCACACCCACAGCCTGGGACTTGGCGGCCATCCGCCCCAGGTGGCCATGATCGTCCTGGGAGATGGCCTGCATAACTTCGTCGACGGGGTGCTCATCGCCGCCGCCTTCCTGGTGGACCCGGCCCTGGGCTGGGCCACAACGGCTGCCGTCCTGGCCCACGAACTGCCCCAGGAAATAGGCGATTTCATGGTCTTGCTGGCGGCGGGGGTGGGCAAGGTCCGGACCCTGTTCCTCAATGCCTTGTCCGGCGGCGCCATGGTGCTGGGCGGGATCGGGGGCTATTTCGCCCTGGATGGCGTACAGAGCGCCGTGCCCTACGTGCTGGTGGTGGCCTCCGCCAGTTTCATCTACATCGCCGTGGCCGACCTGGTGCCGGAACTCCACCGCCATCGCCGCTTCCGGGATGCCAGCGCCCAGCTGGGCCTCATGGTTGCCGGGGTGGCCACGGTGCAGGTGGTGAGCCTGTTCGCCCACCACAGTCATTGAGTGAGGAATCCGAAATGTCCCATGGGGCCGATACCCGCCTGCCCGTCACCGTCCTGTCCGGCTTTCTTGGGGCCGGCAAGACCACCCTGCTGAACCACATCCTGAACAACCGGGAAGGCCGCCGGGTGGCGGTGATTGTCAATGACATGAGCGAGGTGAACGTGGACGCCGCCCTGGTGCGGGACGGGGGTGCGGCCCTGTCCCGCACCGAGGAAAAACTGGTGGAAATGACCAATGGCTGCATCTGCTGCACCCTGCGGGAAGACCTGCTGGTGGAGGTTTCCCGCCTGGCCCGGGAAGGGCGCTTCGATCATCTGGTGATCGAATCCACAGGCATTGCCGAGCCCCTGCCGGTGGCGGAAACCTTCACCTTCGAAGATGAAAACGGGGTTTCCCTGTCGAAGCGGACCCGGCTGGACACCCTGGTCACCGTGGTGGACGCCCGTTCCTTCCTGGATGACTACGCCAGTGAAGACCTGCTGGCCGACCGGGGCGAATCCCTGGGTGAAGAAGACGAACGCACCGTGGCCACCCTGCTGGCGGATCAGGTCGAATTCTGCGACGTGATCGTCATCAACAAGGCGGATCTGGTGAGCCCGGTGGAACTGGCCCGCCTGGCCTCAATTCTTCACACCCTGAACCCCAGGGCGAAGCTGGAGGTGGCCAGCCATGGCCGGGTGGACCTGGCCAGTGTGCTGGATACCGGCCTGTTCGATTTCGAGCAGGCGGCCCAGGCCCCGGGCTGGCTCAAGGAGATGCGCGGCGAGCACGTGCCGGAAACCGAGGAATACGGCATTTCCAGCTTTGTGTACCGGGCTCGCAAACCCTTCCATCCTCAGCGCCTGTGGGACTGGATGCACACGGAATGGCTCGGGGTGATCCGTGCCAAAGGCTGGTTCTGGCTCGCCAGCCGGCCCGAGTGGGCCGGGGTGTGGTCCCTGGCCGGTTCCACCCGGGACCATGGCCCCGGCGGCTTCTGGCCGGAAGGGGTGGACCGCCAGGGGCGCTCCGTGCGGGGTGCCCGCCAGGAGATCGTCCTCATCGGCATCCGCATGGACCCGGAGGAACTTCGTGCCTGTTTTGATGCCTGCCTGCTGACGGAGACGGAAATGGCCCTGGGGGAAGCCGGCTGGCGCGCCCTGGAAGATCCGTTTCCTGGCTGGCAGGAAACTTTGCCGGAAACCTGAAATAAGCCTGCGCGAAATTACAGTTCAATATTCCCATCAACTGGAGGCCTATCCATGAATGCACGCTTCTCCCCCTATCTGCTGGCCAGTTCCCTGGCCTTGCCCGGCATTGCTACGGCGGGGGAACACCACCACGACCATCATGCCCACGTCCACGGCATGGCCAAACTGGAAGTGGCGGTGGAAAGCGGCCGGATCGACCTGCATCTGGAATCACCCCTGGAGGCCCTGCTGGGTTTCGAGCACGCGCCCCGCACCGCCCAGGAAAAGTCGGCGGTGGCGAAAATGGCCCAGACCCTGCGGCAGGCGGACAAGCTGTTCGTGCCCACGGCGGCGGCCGGGTGCAAACTGGCGTCTGTCGAACTGGAATCCCCGGTGCTGGAAAAGGAATCCCCCCATGCCAAAGACCACAAACACGCCGCCCACCCGGAAAGCGGCGAGGCCCATGGCGATCTGGACGGAAACTTCGTCTTCACCTGCGCCCAGCCTGGCAAGCTCACCGGCATGGAAGTGCGCCTGCCCGGGGCCTTCCCCCGCATGCAGCGCATCGACGCCCAGGTGGTGAGCGCCAAGGGCCAGTCCGCCCGCAAGCTCACGGCCAAGATGCGCTTCCTGAGCTGGTGAGGTCTGTTAACCGCTTGCCATGAGTCTTGCCCCCCCTGACCCCGTCCTGGTCCTGGAGTCCCTGGCTTATCGCTGGCCTGGGGAGGCGGGGGTGTGTCTGGCAATCGACCAATTCCAGGTGGCGGCAGGGGAGCAGGTGTTCTTCCAGGGGGAGAGCGGCAGCGGCAAGAGCACGCTACTGAACCTGGTGGCCGGGGTGCTGGTGCCCCAGCAGGGCCGGGTCACGGCGCTGGGCCAGACTCTTTCCAGCCTCTCCGCCGCCGCCCGGGACCGGTTCCGGGTGGACCACATGGGCATCATCTTCCAGCAGTTCAACCTGATTCCCTATTTGTCGGTGCTGGACAACGTGCTGTTGCCCACCCGGTTTTCTCTCCGAAGGCAGGAGCGGGCCGGCGAGGGGGGGCAAGACCTCCGCCAGGCCGCCGCCGCACTGCTGACCCATCTGGACCTGGATGAAACCTTGTGGGGACGCCAGGCCACCCGGCTTTCAGTAGGCCAGCAACAACGGGTGGCTGCCGCCCGGGCCCTCATCGGCCGGCCGGAGATCCTCATCGCCGACGAACCCACCTCCGCCCTGGACGCTGCCAGGCAGGCCGCTTTCCTGGACCTGCTGCGGCGGGAATGCGCGGCGGCGGGCTCGGCCTTGCTGTTCGTCAGCCATGATCAGCGCCTGGCTGCTGGTTTTGACCGGCAGGTGCACATGGACGAGATCAATTCACTCCCTCCCCCGCAGGCGGGGGAGCACCCTGAAGGGCATATAGGCCGGGGAGAGGGTAAGGTGCGGAAGGGGGCCGGAGCGGTTGACTCAACCCCCTCCCTCTCCCCCAGCCCCTCCCCCCGAGGGGGAGGGGGGCCGATTTGATCCACCTCCTGCCCCTGGCCGTGAAAAGCGCCTGGAACCGGCGTTACACCCTGGCCCTGACAGTCATCGCCATCGCCCTGTCCGTGACCCTTTTGCTGGGCATAGAGCGTTTGCGCCAGGACGCCCGGGAGGGCTTCGCCCAGGCGGTGTCCGGCACCGACCTCATCGTCGGCGCCCGCTCCAGCCCCCTCCAGCTTCTGCTCTACAGCGTGTTCCGCATCGGCGAGGCGACCCACAACCTGGGCTGGGACAGCGTGGAGGCCCTGGCTGCCCATCCGGCCGTGGCCTGGACCATTCCCGTGTCCCTGGGGGATTCCCACCGGGGCTTTCCGGTACTGGGCACCACCGGGGCCTATTTCGAACATTTCCGTTATGGCGACAAGCAGCCCCTGGTGCTGGCCCAGGGGCGGCCCTTCGCCGGCCTTTTCCAGGCGGTGCTGGGGGCGGAGGTGGCCCGGCAACTGGGCTACAAGCCCGGAGACCGCCTCACCCTGGCCCATGGCCTGGGTACCGAGGGGCTGACGGAACACGGCGACAAGCCTTTCACCGTGGTGGGCATCCTGGCCCCCACGGGCACGCCGGTGGACCGCACCCTGCACATCAGCCTGGAATCCCTGGAGGCCATCCACCTGGACTGGCAGGGGGGCGCCCCCCTGCCGGGACTGGCCATTCCGGCGGAACTGGTGCAGAAATTCGACCTGACCCCCAAGTCCGTCACCGCCGTGCTGGTGGGCCTGAAAAGCCGGACCGGGGTGTTCGCCATGCAGCGTTTCGTGTCCAGCTACCGGGACGAAGCCCTCATGGGGGTGCTGCCCGGCGTGGCACTCTCCCAGCTCTGGGACATGCTGGCCGTGGCGGAGCGGGTCCTGCTGGCGGTGTCCGCCCTAGTGGTGGCGGTGAGCTTTGCCGGCCTGGTGGCGGTCATCCTGGCGGGCCTGGGAGAGCGCCGGCGGGAACTGGCCATACTCCGTTCCGTCGGCGCCCGGCCCGGAGACATCCTGGCCCTGCTGGCCTTCGAAGGGGCGGCCGTCACCCTGGTGGCGGCCCTGGCGGGCACGGCCCTGTGGGTTGCCCTGGCGGCCGTCCTGGGGCCCTGGGTCCAGACCCACTACGGTCTGGCATTGTCCGTCGCCCTGCCGGGCCTGGCGGAATTGAAGCTCCTGGGGGCCGTGGTGGCCCTGGGTACCGCTGCCAGCCTGCTGCCCGGCTGGCGGGCCTATCGGCTGTCCCTGGCGGACGGCCTGACGCCCCGGGTATGAAATGTTGGCTCACATGTTGATCCGTCGCCTGCTGCTCGTCCTGTTCTTCCTGCTGGCCCAGGCCGGCGCCCTGGCCCATGGCATTGGCCACGGCGGCGGCCCTGCCGGTCATGATGATGCCGGGCTGGACCCGGAAGTGGTCTGCGAACTTTGTCTGGCCTTTGCACCCATGGGGTCTGGACTGGCCGGCCAGCAGATCGCCTGGAGCGGGTTCGAACCCGCGCCCTTCGCCGGTGCAGCCGGGCCCGGGCCCTTGCGCGCGACCTTTCCCATCACCACCCGCAGTCGGGATCCACCCCGTTTGACCTGGTAATTCCCTCGCAAAGCCCTGCGGCCCTCAGGCCGCGTCCCATCGTCTTGAGGATTCACCATGTTCAAACGCCACATGCTTGCAGGCGCCATCGCCTGTGCCTTTCCCCTGCCCGCCCTGGCCGCCGCCGATGCCGACCTGGCCGCCCTGCGGGCCGAATTCGACCAGAAACTTGCGGCCATCCAGGCCGAATACGAAGCCCGCCTGAAGGCCATGGAATCCCGCCTGGCCCAGGCTGAAACCCAACCCCAGTCAAGCGCGTCCCGGGAGTCCGGCAGGGACCGCCTGGGGGCGGTGAGCAGCGGCTCCGGCTTCAATCCCCAGATGTCCGTCATCCTGGACGGCGTTTACTACACGGACAACCGCAGGGGGGCGGGGATGGGGTTCATGGAGGAAATCGACGGCATCAACCACGCCCACGACCACGAAGGCCACAGCCACGGCGAGACGGAGCGGGGCTTCAACCTGCGGGCCACCGAAGTGGCCTTCTCCGCCACCGTGGACCCCTGGTTCGACGCCAACCTCTTGCTCACCGTGGATTCCGGTGGCGGCGTGGAGGTGGAAGAAGCCTACTTCGACACCCGTTCCCTGCCGGCGGGCTGGAAGATCCGGGGCGGCAAGTTCCTCTCCGGCGTGGGCTACCTGAACAACCAGCATCCCCACACCTGGGACTTCGTGGACCAGAACCTGGCCTACCGCACCCTGCTGGGGGAGCACGGCATCATGGATACCGGCCTGCAACTGACCTGGACACCCCGCACCGGCAGCGTCTACACCCTCTTGGGGGTGGAAGCCCTGCAAAGCAACGAACAGGTGTTCGGCACCGCCGGAGAGGAAGTGTCTGCGGATCGTGCAGACGGTGGCGCGGTGGGCGCCGGAAACGGTGGCACCCTGTCTAGAGAAAAGGCCGGTCCCCGGCTTTTCACCGCCTTTGCCAAGTTCGCCCCGGACCTGGGGGATAACCATGCCCTGCAAATCGGTGTCTGGGGTGCCCGGGCCAGGCAACACCAGGAAATCCACGACCACACGGACGAGGACGGCCTGGGGGCCTGCAACCCGGCCGTTCCTGCCAGCTGCGTCCATGCCCTGGAAGGGGATTCCTGGCTGTGGGGCACCGACTGGGTCTACAAATACGATGCCCCGGGTGCCTATGGCCAGGGGGACATCAAGCTCTCCGCCGAATACATCTGGGAAAGAAAGGACTTGACCGTTGCCTTCCATGAAAACCCCGCCGTGGCCGTGGGCACGTCCCGCAAACTCACCCAGGATGGCCTGTACCTGGCGGGGGTGTACGGCATTGCCCCCAACTGGCAACTGGGCCTGCGTTATGACGTCACCGGCCTGACCAACAAGGTGGAAGGCGCCGCCGGCACCTTGTCGGACTACAACGACTCTGATCGCTGGACCCTGTCCCTGACCCACCACTTCAGCGAGTTCAGCCGCCTGCGCCTGCAAGCCTCCACCGCCGACCTGTGGGTGGAAGGAGCGCCGGAGAAGGTGAACCAGTTCTTCCTGCAATACCAGCACAGCCTGGGTGCCCACGGCGCCCACGCCTTCTGAGGAGCCTGACCATGAGAATCGTATTGATGGCGATGCTGAGCCTGTTGGCCCAGATGGCCTGGGCTCTGGACGTGGTGGCCACTACGGCCAGCATGGGGGTGCTGGCCCGGGAGGTGGGCGGGGAGGGGGTGCGGGTCAGGGTCCTGGCCCCGCCGGACCGGGACCCCCACATGCTTCAGGCCAAACCTTCCATGATGCGGGCCCTGCGGGACGCGGACCTGGTGGTGGCCGTAGGCGCGGAACTGGAAATGGGCTGGCTGCCGGCGGCCATTCGCGGTGCCGCCAATCCCAGGCTCCTACCGGGCCGCCTGGGCTATTTCGAGGCCGCCGCCCAGGTGCCCTTGATGGAATCCGGACAGGCAGCGGACAGGGCGCTGGGGGACGTGCACCCCGCCGGTAATCCCCATGTAAATATGGACCCGGCCCGCATGGCGGTCATTGCCCAGGCCCTGGGAGAGCGGATGGCCCGGCTGCAACCTGACCAGGCGGCTGGGTTCCGGGCGCGGGCCGCGCGGTTCGCAGAGGCCCTGACGGAACGCCTGCCTGGCTGGAAGGCCCAGGCGAAGGGGGCGCCCGGTGCCGTGCTGTATCACAAGGACGGCGACTACCTGATGGCCCTGCTGGGCCTGCCGGTGCTGGGCTATGTGGAACCCGTTCCCGGCGTGCCTCCCAGCGCCAGCCATCTCAATGCCCTCACCGGCAAGCTCAAGGGCCAGGGAGGTGTGATCCTCTACCACGCCTACCAGCCCGCCCAGGGCCCAGCCCGCCTGGCTCAGGCCCTGGGCTGGCCGGCCCGGGTGGTCCCCCTTGAACCGGACGGGGGCGATCTTCAGGCCTATGTCCGCCTCATCGACGCCTGGGTCTCCGCCCTGGCCCAGGCCCGGACATGACGGAGCGTCTGCTGGAACTGGTGGAGGTGGTGGCCGGTTACGACCGGCCCCTCACCGCGCCGTGCAGCCTCAGCCTGGACCGGGGGGAGGTGCTGGGCCTGTACGGCGACAACGGTGCCGGCAAAAGCACCCTGCTGAACAGCATCGTTGGCAGCGCCCGTGTCCTTGCCGGCCAGGTAATCCGTGGCCCGGAGCGTGGACAGGCCCTGGGCCTGCGCCACCTGCCCCAGCGGCCGGTGCGCCCCGCCGAGGCCCCCCTTTCGGGCCATGACCTGCTGCGCTGCATGGCGGCCCAGGCACTGACGCCGCCCCCCCGGCTGGCGGATCGTCTGGACCGCCGCATCGACGCCCTTTCCGGGGGCGAATACCAGTTGCTGTGTCTGTGGACCTGCCTGGCCGGGGACGCGGACCTGGTCCTCCTGGACGAACCCACCAACAACCTGGACCCGGCCCACGTGGATCTGGCGGCAGAGGAAATCCTCGCGGAACGCCAGCGCCGGGGCACCCTCCTGGTGAGCCACGACCCAGCTTTCCTGGAACGGGTCTGCACCCGGGTGGTGGCCATCCGGCCCCGGAATGTGGCCGCTGCGGTGTAAGCCATGGATGACCTGTTCCTGATTCCCTTCCTGGCAGGCCTGCCCCTGGTGCTGGTGCTGGCCTGGCTGGGCCCCCTGCTGCGGCTGCGGGACGAGTGGCTGGCCACCCTGGGCCTGGCCCATCTGGCCGGGGCCGGCGGCCTGGCGGGCCTGGCCGCCGGCCTGCCCACGGTGCTGGGGGCGCCCCTGGCGGCCCTGGCCGGGGCGGGACTCAAGTTCCGGCTCGCCCCACGGGCTGGCCAGGGCAACAGCCTGTACGCCGCCATGATCCTGCTGGGCTGGACCGCCACCCTGCTGATCGCCGCCAACACCCCCCTGGGGGATGCCCTGGCCCATGCCTTGGTGGACGGGCAACTGTATTTTGCCGGCCGGGGGGAACTGGCCGTGGCCTGGGGGCTCCTGGTTCTGGCCGGGGTGGTCTTGCCCTGGCTCACCCCCCGCCTGCTGCGGGCCAGCCTGTTTCCCCAGTTTGAAACCGCCAACCGGCTACCGGCCTGGCACTGGCACCTGGGCTTCGACCTGCTGGTGGCCCTGGCCGTCGCCGTGGGCACCGCCACCCTGGGGCTCATGGGCACCTTCGCCCTGGTGTTCCTGCCCGCCTGGGTGGCCTTTCGCCGGGCCGGAAACTGGCGCCGGGGCACCCTGGTGAGCCTGGGACTGGGGCTGGCCTGCTACGTGGCCGCCTTCGTTCTGGCCCTGGCCCTGGACCAGCCCTTCGGCCCGGTGCTGGTGGCCGTGCTGGGGGGGGCGGCCATCCTGGCGGCCCGGGTGCCTGCCCGGCGCGGATGAGGCAGAACTTTAAACGCCGGAATCTGCCAAACTGCGCCAGTCCCTACCTCGATGGAGTCCGCCTTGCCTCGCCTGCCCGTGTTCCTGGTCCTTGCCCTGGGCCTCTCCATCGTGCCTGCCCAGGCAGCCGACTACAAGGTGGGGGATCGCCTGGCCCCGGCCGCCAAGGCCACAAGCCCCACCTACAAGGAAACCAGTTGGGATGACCTGCTGCCCAAGTCCTGGGACCCCATGAAAGTCATCACCGAACTGAACCTGGACAAGCTCAAGGATTCGGACCCCAGGGCCATGGAGGCCATGGACCGGCTGAAACGCATGTGGAACGAGGCCCCGGCCAACCCGGATATCGACGGCAAAGCCATCCGCATCGCCGGCTTCATGGTGCCCCTGGAATGGGGCAAGAAGGAAGTGAAGGAATTCCTGCTGGTGCCTTACTTCGGCGCCTGCATCCACGTGCCGCCGCCGCCCGCCAACCAGATCATCTTCGTCCAGGCGGACACCCCCTACAAACCCAAGGACGGCATGGACGCCGTGTGGGTGAACGGGGTGATCGAACTGGCCTCTTCCAAGACCGACATGGGGGATTCCGGCTACCGTCTGGTGGCGAAGAAAGTCGAGCCCTACAAGGCGCCGGGCAAGTAATCCTTCCCGGCTCCATGCCGCCTGGGGCGCAGGCCGCAAACCCTACTGTTTATGGGGCTTTGAGCGGATTCGCGGGGCAGTCGCGGTATAATCCTGCCCAATTTCAACACCACAGGATTTCCCATGGAACTCGAACTCACCGGCAACGGTTATCTGGTTGACCCCTCCATCTGGACGGAGGAGGTCATGTACGAACTGGCCCGCCTGGACGACAACTTCGAACTCACGGACGAGCATGTGCAATACATCCTCTCCGCCCGGGAAGTGTTCAGTGAAACCCAGGCCGTGCCCCCCATCCGCGACTTCGCCAAGATGCACGGCATGGACCGCAAGGCCCAGAAGCTCTACGACCTGTTCCCCCGGGGCCCCATGAAGATGATCACCAAGTACGGCGGCCTGCCCCAGCCTACGGGCTGCGTCTGAATCCTGGCGGGTTCCGTAGCGCAAGAATGCCGGCCTGAGGGCCGGTAATTTTTTGCCCTGCTGCACGCTCCGTGCGCCTGACCAGAGTCAAGGGCATGGATGCCTTGGCGTGGGATCATCCCGCCATGCTGCTCGCCCTCATCGCCGCCACCCTCATCGCCCTGCTGGCCGGCCAGGCCCTGCCCCGGGTCTATGCCGCCGCGCCGGCCTTCTGGGCCCACATTGCCCTGGCCTTGGGGGTCATGACCCTCATCACCGCCGCCATGCAGCATTTCGTGCCGGTGCTGGCCCGTACCCGGGGGGCGGGGCCCTGGATGAGGCGCCTGCCCCTGGTCATGTTCCTTGCGGGGGGCCTGGCCGTGGCCGCCTTTGGCGGCCTGCTGGATTACGCCTGGATCAGCGGGGCCGCCATCCTGGCCTTTCTTGCGGTGTTGCTGATGCTGGCCTGGATGCTGGAGCGGGGCCGGCGGGCCCTGGGGCGGCCCCATCCGGGCCTGAACTGGTATGTGGCGGCCATGGGCTGCCTGGCCCTGGCCCTGATTGCGGTGATGATGCTGCCCTTCTTTCCGGACTGGCATGGGGTGTTGCGGGCCTTTCACCTGCATCTGAACCTGTATGGTTTTGTGGGGCTGACGGCGGTGGGCACATTGCAGGTGCTCATGCCCACAGCGGCGGGCCAGCCGGACCCGGGGGCGACCCAGCGCCTGCGCCTGGACCTGAAATGGGCCCTGGCCGGTGCCCTGGGCGTGGCCTGGGGCCAGGCAGCCTGGCTGCCCCTGGCCTGGCTGGGCGGGGCCTGCTGGGCCTGGGTGCTGGGGCGCATGCTCTGGGCCTGGTGGCGCTTGCACCGGGCGCGCATCCTGGCCCTTCATGGCGCCGAGCCGGTGCTGTTCGTGGCGGTGCTGGGTTTTATGGCCGCCCTGGCGGGGGATTTGGCTGGGGCGGCTGGGGCAGGGCAGGGGGCTGAGGAAACCATGGGCCCCCTCACCATTTTTCTGCCGGCCTTCCTCATGCCCCTGGTGACGGGGGCGGCGGGGGTGCTGGCGCCGGTGTGGCTCAACCCGGCCCGGGCCGATCTGCACGGCGCCGGGCGCCAGGCCCTGAACCGCTGGGCCGGGGTACGGGCCCTGCTGTTCCTGTCGGCGGCCCTGCTGCCCCTGCTGGGCTACGCTTGCGCCGGCATGCCTGCCCTGTTGGCCCTGTTCTGGTTCGGCATCGGCTTCGGCGTCTGGCTCTATCGCCAGCCCTGATCAGACAGCCCGACGGGAACTGGCCCGGCTTGTTAAGCTCCAACCTGCCTGATCCGTTCATATTCGGCGTCCCGTACTGGAGACGCCCAACCCCGAGGAGACCGCAATGAAAACCTTGAATCGTCACCTGCTGGCCGTGTCCCTGATGTCCCTGCTGGCCTTGCCCTTGTCCGCCACGGCCCAGGAAGCCCCAGCCCTGGAAGCAGCCCCCGCCACGGCGGCTGCGGCCCCCGCCCTGGAGGACATGGCTCAGGCGGGCAACGCCGGCCGCGGCATGGGCATGGGCATGGGCAAGAAGTGCGACAAATCCGGCATGGGCCCCGGCAAGGGGCAGGGCATGATGATGCAAGGCGAGGGCTCCGGCATGGGGCCCGGCATGGGCATGATGGCCAAGGGCAAGCATTGCGACCGGGACGGCAAGGGCATGATGGGCAAGCAGGGGTGCCAACACAGTTGCCCCCGGGCCGAGGCCCTGGAAGACCGCATCGATGACCTGGAAAAGCGCCTGGACATGATGCAGATGATGATGAAGATGATGATGCGCAATTGATGATGTTCGCAGGAAGCTAGACTGACCCTCTCCCCCAGCCCCTCCCCCGCATGCGGGGGAGGGGTGCGCGGCAGCGCGGGAGAGGGAAAGCTTTCAAGATGTTTTCTTACCCCAGCATTAAGCAGGCCCTGGTTCAAGGGTCCGCCCCGGCAGGAGGGTAAAATCCGCCCCCATGGCTGAACTTGCCCCGACTCTCCCGCCCAGCATCCGCCTCCTGCCGGACCTGCTCATCTCCCAGATTGCCGCCGGGGAGGTGGTGGAGCGCCCGGCTTCCGCCCTCAAGGAAATCCTGGAAAACAGCCTGGATGCCGGCGCCCGGGACATCCGGGTGGAACTGGAAGAGGGGGGCATCCGCCTCATGCGGGTGACGGACGATGGTGCCGGCATTTCCAGGGACGACCTGTCCCTGGCCCTGACCCGCCACGCCACCAGCAAGATCGCCAGCCTGGATGACCTGGAATGCGTGGCCAGCCTGGGCTTCCGGGGCGAGGCCCTGGCCAGCATCGCCGCCGTTTCCCGCCTGACCCTCACCAGCCGCCATGCCAGCGGCGCCCACGCCTGGAAGCTGGCGGGCCTGGACGGCCGCATCAGCGCCCCGGAGCCGGCCGCCCTGGCGGCGGGGACCGTGGTGGAGGTACGGGACCTGTTCTTCAACACCCCCGCCCGGCGCAAATTTCTGAAAACCCCGGCCACGGAATACGGCCACTGCGACGATGCCTTCTGCCGCCTCGCCCTGGCCCATCCCCAATGCGCTTTCACCCTCAGCCACAACGGCCGGGTGGCCCGGCGTTTCCCCGCCAGCGACTGGCAGGCCCGGGCACTGGCCATTCTGGGGGACGACTTTGCGGCCGCCGCCCGCACCCTGGACGCCCAGGCCGGGGGCCTGCGGCTTTATGGCCTGGCGGGCCTGCCGGCCTATTCCCGGGCCGGGCGGGACGCCCAATATCTGTTCGTCAACGGCCGCTTCGTGCGCGACAAGCTGCTCACCCATGCCGTGCGGGAAGCCTACCGGGACGTGCTCCACCACGACCGCCATCCGGCCTACGCCCTGTTCCTGGAACTGCCCCCCCAGGCCGTGGACGTGAACGTGCATCCGGCCAAGACGGAAGTGCGCTTCCGGGAATCCCGGGGCATCCACCAGTTTGTGTTCCATGCCCTGGAAGAGGCCTTGGGGGCCACGGTTGCCCGGGACGCCGTCGTACCCGGCGAAGCGGAAATCCAGTCGCCGTCCTGGGCCCCCGCCTTCCCGGGGGCGACGGTGAAGAGGACGGGGCTGAGCACGGGGGCGGCCTTGGGCCCGGGTTCCTCCTTCAAGCCCCATCAGCCAGCCTTGCCCCTGGCCGAGCCCGCCGCCTACTACGCCGTGGTGGCCGAGGCCCTGGCGACTGCTACACCAGCCGGCCCGGCACTCGACGCCTCGGAATCCGGCCCCCCCCTGGGCTACGCCCTGGGTCAGCTTTCCGGCATCTACGTGCTGGCCCAGAACCACAAGGGCCTGGTGGTGGTGGACATGCACGCCGCCCACGAACGCATCGTCTACGAACGGCTTAAAACCGCCCTGGATGCCCGGCAGATGGCCAGCCAGCCCCTGCTCATCCCCGTGGTCTTCGCCGCCACCAGCCGGGAAATGGCGGTGGTGGAAGAAGCGGGTGAAGCCCTGGCGGGCCTGGGCTTCGAGATCGCTCCCGTCTCCCCCACCCACCTGGCGGTGCGGGCCCTGCCGGCGCTGTTGAAAGACGCCGACGGAGAAACCCTGGCCCGGGAGGTGTTGAAGGACGTGGGGGAATTCGGTATTTCTGGCGCCCTGACCGCCCGCCGCAACGAACTGCTGGCCACCCTGGCCTGCCACGGCGCGGTGCGGGCCAACCGTCGCCTGAGTCTGCCGGAAATGAACGCCCTGCTGCGGGACATGGAAGCCACCGAACGGGCGGACCAGTGCAACCACGGCCGGCCCACCTGGTTCCAGCTCACCCTGGCGGACCTGGACAAGTTATTCATGCGAGGAAAGTAATGTCTGACAAACCCACCCCCAAACCCTTCCCCATCCCGGTGAAACCGGCCGGGGAAGCCGCCCAGAGCCCCGAGGACGCCCTGGCATCCTCCTGCGCCAGCGGCGAACCCTACGCCCTCATGGTGCTGGGGGAATCCATGCTGCCCGAATTCGTGGAAGGCGAGATCATCGTCGTGGAACCGGAAGGCGTGGCCCGGGACGGTTCCTACGTCATCGCCTACCTGGAACACCTGGAAAACGAGGATGAGCGCTACATATTCCGCCAGCTGGTCAAACACCCGGACGGCTGGATGCTCAAGCCCCTCAACCCCCTCTACCCCAACATCCCCATCGACAGCATCGAAGCCGTGGTGAAGGGCGTGGTGATCATGAAGAAAAAGCCCGGCCGGCGCCGGGCCATGAAGGAATACGTCTGAGAAGATCCGAAAAGTCCCCGTCTGCGCGGGATGACGGTTTTATGGGGTAGGCAGTTCACCTACTGATCCCACTCCCCAGGCCAGCGTCCTTGGCGCTACCATCCCCCCCGCAACGCCCCCATCCTAGGAGAACCCCATGCGCCTGCTGCCGCTGATGATGGTCCTGACCCTGCCCATCCTGCCCGCCGGCCCCGCCCTGGCCATGGAAAACGACCCCCACGCCGCCGACCGCCAGGCCCTCATCGCGGTCTTCCATGCCATGGAAGACGCCATCAACGCCCAGGACGTGGAACGCATGGTGGCCCAGATGACCCCGGATGCCACGATCACCTGGCTCAACGGCCAGATATCCCGGGGGCACGATGAGATTCGCGCTTACTACCACCGCATGGTGAAAGGCCCGGACCGCTTCATCGACAAATACACCACCGCCGCCGAGATCGGCGCCCACGCCCGTTTCTACGGCGACGTGGCCGTGGCCGACGGCAGCATGCGGGACACCTTCCACCCCGTGTCCCGGGCCCCCTTCAGCCTGGATTCCCGCTGGAGTTCCGTCTCCGTCAAAGAGGACGGCCAGTGGAAAGTGGCCGCCCTGCACTTGTCCGGCAACGTCTTCACCAACGACCTCATCGAAGAAGCCAAGTCCGCCGCCTGGAAAACCGGCATCGGCGGCGCCGTGGCCGGGCTGCTGCTGGGGGCGCTGGTTGTCTGGCTGCGCAAGGGCGCCTAAGAAGCGGAATTCGGCAGGGCAGCTCACCCCCACCCCAGCCACAGGGCGCCATAGAACCCTGGCGCGGAAAGGAATACCGAATCCACCCGGTCCAGCATGCCGCCGTGGCCGGGCAGGCGGGTGCCCCAGTCCTTGATGCCCCGGCGGCGTTTTTCTGCCGATAGCAGCAGCCCGCCGGTTACGCCCAGGCTGACGATGCCCAGGGCCATGCCGGCGCCCTGCAAGGGGGTGAAGGGGGTCATCCAGGCCAGGGCGGCGCCCAGGGCGGCGGCGCTGGCCAGGCCGCCCGCCAGGCCTTCCAGGGTCTTGGCGGGCGAGATGCGGGGGGCCAGGGGGTGGCGGCCGAAGAGCTTGCCCCAGATGTACTGGAACACGTCCCCCAACTGGCTCACCATGAGCAGGAACATGAGCAGATAGCCGCCCCGGTCCGGGTGGCCGGGCAGATCCAGCCAGAGCAGGGCCGGGGCGAAGCCGACCCCGGACGCGATGCCCAAGCCCACCAGGGTCCGCCCCCCTGCCGGACCGCCTGCGGTGAGGAATTCATGCAGGGCCAAGATGGCGACGCCGGCGAAGAGCAGCACCACCCCGGGCCTGCCTAGCAGAAAGGCGCTGCCCAGCAGGGCCGCCATGATCCACCAGGCCCCCATGCGCTGGCCGATGTTGTCGATGACCCCGTGGGGCCGGCCCCGGGCTACGGCGCGCTTGAGCACCCAGGCCACGGCGGAGCCCAGGCCCAGGGTGGCCAGGATGACCAGTACCAGGGTTTGGGCGTCCGGGGGGAGCGGCAGGATGTCCGTCATCCAGCCAAGTTTACGAGGATAAGCATGAGCAGTTGGGCGACGATCAGTGCCCCCAGCCCCTTGGTCAGCCGGGCCAGGCCGGCTACCCGGTCCGCCAGGGGACGGGGCCGGGCGGGGGTGGGTTTCCAGCCCAGTTCCGCCAGGGCCGTGTCCAGGGTGTCCAGGTTTTGCGGCAGGCTGTCCTGGGCCTGGGCCAGGCGCTGGAACAGGCCCCGGTCTATTTCCAGGCGCAGGCCCAGGTAAAGCACGGGCAGCAACATCAGGGCGGCGAGGCTGCCCAGCAACTGTTGAATGACGGAGGGGGCGGAGCCATAAAGCCAGGTGCCGGAAAACGCCAGGGCCGTGAGCACCAGGGAGGCCAGCACCAGCAAACGCCCCCCTCGGCACAGGCCCAGGGCCAGGTGGATCTGCCAGGCCTGGGGTGTCATGCCGGGGTCCCCCTGGCCTGGCGCCACCAGGCATGCAGCGCAGCCTGGTGGGCGGGGCCCAGGACCACGGCGGGTTTGCGCCGACGCACCTGTTCCAGGGCTGCTTCCGGGCTGGCGGCTTGGCGTTGGGCCAGGAGCCAGGCGGCCACCACCAGGGCGCTGCGGGACAGGCCCAGGGCGCAGCTCACCAGCACCGGCCCCGGGGTCAGGCGGCGTAGTTCGTCCAGAGCCTGGATGGCGGCGTCGATCTGTTCCGGGCTGGGGGGTACCAGGTCCAGCAGGGGCACGTTGCGGTAGGGATGGCCGCTGGATGGCCAGGGCAGCTCAGCCGCCAGGTCCAGCAGGGCAGCGGCCCCCGGGCGGTCCAGGTCATTGGGCCCGGGCAGGGGGCCCAGCAGCAGGCCGGGGGCGATTTCCACGGCGGGGGGCTGGCGCCAGGTCCAGGCCCGGGCGTTGAGCCGGGCCCCCAGCAGGTAGGGCGCCAACAGGGCCCGGGCGGCGGCGCTCAGGCGGCCGTCGGCCTGTTTCTGGAAGGCTCCGGGGCCCAGGGCCAGGTAGGCGGCGGCCACCAGGGCCAGGGCTAGGCCGGGCCAGAGCAGCCAGAGCCAGCCGCCCCCCAGGCCCGCCAGGAGCGCGCAGACCCCAGCCCCAAGGGCGTAGCGCACAGCCAGCCTTCGACGGGGCAGGCTCGTGTTGAGGCCCAGGCCGGCCAGGGGAATGGGGCCGGTGTCGGGCAGCAGCCACAGGCAGCCCCAGCCCAGCAGCAGGCCCGTGGGCACGTCGATGAAGTGGTGTTGCCAGGTGGTGAGCACGGAAACGCCGATGAGGGCGAAGGTGACATGCACCGGCCAGCGCCAGGCCCGGGGCAGGTCTTTCAGATAGACGCTCCACAGCAGCACCATGAGGGCGATGTGCAGGGAGGGGGCCTGGTTGAAGGGTTTGTCGAACTGACCCAGCAGGGCGAACAGGGTGCCGAACAGACCGTCCACCGCCGGCCGCTCCACGGAAAAGCGCAGGGGAAAGAGCAGAAAGCAGGCCACAGCGACGATCTGGGCCAGCAGCAGGCGCTGGGCGTGGCGGTCAAGAGCAGCCTTTGTAGGGCGCAGGAACAGGGACAGGCCGTAGAGCAGGTCGATGAGCCAATAGGGCAGGATGGTCCAGGGCAGGAAGGGGATGTGCCGTTCCCAGGCGAAGACGATCACCCCCACGTCAGAGCGCTGGCTGGTGACCCAGGTGGCGAAGCCGTAGCTGGCGAAGAAGAAGGGCCCCAGGCACAGCAGCCAGACCAGGGCACGGCGCCAGGGGCGGGGGGGAGGCTCAGTCATGGTGAATGACCCTCTCCCGCGCTGCCGCGCACCCCTCTCCCGCTTGCGGGCGAGGGGCTAATGGGATACCAGCCGTACCTACCTTCACTGAAGTGGCCGATGACAGGCTCCCCTCCCCCGCAAGCGGGGGAGCACCCGTGCGGGCATAAAGGGCTGGGGGAGAGGGTCAGCGTCCGCCCCAATCAAACCTGCCTGGCAAGGGACACGGTGAATATCCCCCATTCATCCGTCCACTGTTCCAGCTTCTCGAAGCCGGCTTCCGCCACCAGGGCGTCCATTTCCGCCTGGGTGCGGCGGCGCATCACCCAGGGCTGGTGGTCCCGGTGGCTGGTGAGGGTGCGGGCGATCATTTCCACCTGGGGGTGCCAGGGCTGGCCGGTGTAGAGGAGATAGCCGCCGGGCGCCACTGCCCGGGCCAGGCCGGTGAGAGAACGGGTGATCAGCGCGTTGTCTGAGAACAGTTCGTACAGGCCGGAGACGATGGCCAGGTTGGGGGCGGCGCTGTCCTTCAGGCTTGCCAGTCCTTCGCCGTCGAAGGCGTCCCCCTGCTCGAAACGGGCCACGGCGCCCAGGCCCCGCTCGGCGATCAAGGCCCGGCCTGCCTGCACGTTCAGGTCGCTGTAGTCCCGCAGCAGGATGGCTTCCGGGGGGGTGGTGAGGCCCGCCAGGGCGTCCAGGACGTAGCGGCCATGGCCGGCGGCGATGTCGAGAATGCGGGGCGCCCGGCCCCCTGCGGCCAGCCGCTGCCCGGCGGCGGCAATGGCCTGCCCCAGATGCTGCTTGCGCACCCGGATGCCCCGCCAGCCCACCGCGTCCAGGTAACCCCGGTCAATGATCCGGCCCAGGCCCAGGGCGCCCCGGGCCTGGTTGCGATACACGTAATCCAGGGTGGAGCCGGAATCGAAGCCGGTTTCCAGACCCAGCCGGACGCCTTCAGACAAGCGGCCCAGGGTGGTCATGGACAGGCGGGTGAGGGCGAACTGGAGGTTCTTTGCCGAAAGGGCCGGCAGGGGGGTGAGCAGACCCTGTTCCTCGTCCCGGGTGTAGCCGGCCCGATGGGCCTCCAGCAGGGGCTGGCGGGGCATCAACTGGTCGGGCGAGGCGGCGAACAGGCGGCCGATGAAGGCGCGGATGTGGGCGAAGGCCTGCTCCCGGTCCTTCTCCCCCAGGGTGTCGTGGAAGAAGCCGGGCAGCACATGGCGCTCCTTCACCGGGCTACCCAGGTTGTTGAAAAAGGCTTCCTGGGGGGCCGTGTGCACCACCCAGTCGCTGTCGGACACCAGCACCTGGGTGGGCAGGCGGATGGCCTGGGCGTCGGCCACTACCCGCTCCGCAGCGTCGTATAGGCCCAGCAACACCCGCGCGGAGATGTTCCGGGTGATGAGGGGGTCGGCGTCGTAGCTGGCGATGCGCTCCGGGTCGTGGGTGAGGAACCTGGCCTTCACGTAGGAGCTGATGAAGAAATTGCCCCGCAGCCGGTACCACAGGGCCAGGGCCGGCCGGGCCAGGGGTACGTAGAGCTTCACCTTGAAGGCCGGGGCGGTGAGCACCAGGCCCCGCACCGGCGGCGCGTAGTCGTGGGCCCAGGCGGCGGCCAGCACGGCGCCCACGCTCTGGGCCACCACCACCATGTTCTGCCGGGGGATGCCGTGCATCTGTTCCAGATGGCGGGTAAAGACATCCAGATCCTTCACCGAGGCGGCAAAGCTGGGGCTGTCCCCCCGCTCGCCGGGGGAGCGGCCGTGGCCCCGGGCGTCCCAGGCAAAACAGGCGAAATCCGCCAGGTTCAGTTCGTCAACGATGTGTTGCAGGCGGCCGGAATGCTCGTGGCCCCGGTGCAGCAGCACCAGGGCCCGGTCCGGGTTTCCGCTCATCCCCGCTGGCGCGGGCCAGTGGCGGTAGAAAAGTTCTGTGCCGTCGTGGGTGGCAAAGTGGTGTTCTTCTGCGGCGCGCATGGGCTGGATTGACCTCTCTGATGTGTTGTCGGCCAGGCGTGTATGTCCGGTCGCAGCGATGATCCCTGTCGGGCGCTACTGCTGCAACCCGTGCCTGAGCCTGCCCCCCTGGCCGTAATCCAGGTCATCCAACTGCCAGGAACCGTTTTCCCGGACCAGTTCATAAGTGATGCCGTGCCGGCGCCAGCCGTCAGCCAGCATCACCGTCACCCGGGCCCCGCCAGCGTGGTGCTGGGCGGTCCCCACGGCGAAGCGGGTGGGGTATTCCTGGCTGTCGGTGTAAGGGTCGCCGTTGATGGGCGGGACCTCATCCTGGGCCCGGGGTCTGGCCAGGTAGGCCGCCATGAGGTGGTTGAGGGCCTTGGACAGGAAGGGCGCTTTGGCCTGGGCCGTAGCGGCATCAAACCCCATGGGGCCGGAAAAGTGCTGCTCCAGCAAGGCCTGCACCCGGCCTGCAGGACTGTCGGCCGGGGCCAGGGCCCCCGGCGCCCGGGATAGAACCCAGACCCGATTGTCCAGGCCCAGCAACAGGGTATCGGCATCGGCCTGATGGAATTCGAACACCCCCTTGTCGCAGCTCACCCGCAGGCCCTGCACGGGAAAGCGGCTGAACCCCAGGCCCTGGGCCCCGGGGAGTGCGGGGGACGGCAGGCTGCCCTGGAACAGCCCTTCGGCGGGCTGGGCCGTGGCCTCCAGCCGGGCGGGGGAGGCGCAGTCCAGGGGGGCCGGCCCCTGCATGCGCCCGGCAGCCAGCCTCAGGGACTTGCCGCCGAGGGAGGCGCTTCCGTCCAGGGGAGCACCCCAGGGGGCGGGCAGGGCATGGGTGAAACGCCAGGTGCCGGCCAGGTCCGTGCCATGGGCCGGAATCGCCAGGGACAGCCCCAGGGCCATGCCCAGGGCCATGCCCAGGGCCGGCAGGAGGGGCAAGCGGGCGGACATGGGGCTACAGCTTCGCCATCAGCACGTCGCGGATCTCGCCGTCGCCGATCATGCCGCCGGTGCCCTGGGCATAGGCGCAGTGCATTTCCAGCCGCCGTCGTTGAAGGCGATGAAGCGGCTGGCCGGGTCGGCCACGTTCTTCAGCTTGATCAGTTTCAGACTGTCCCGCACCGCTTCCTTGCCCATGTCGTCCAGGCAGATGGTGCGCAGGGCCATGTTCAGGCGGTGGCAGGATAGGTTGTCGAGAAAATTCAGGCCTTCAGCGTCGTCGGCCAGGCTCTCCCAGTCCACTTCATAGGGAATGGGCTTGCCGCAGATTTCCTCGATCTCCTTCACCCGTCCGGGCAATACCTCGTCTTGCAGTTCCTTGATCTTGCGGCGTTCGGCGAGTCCCATGGTGTGCTCCTCTCATTTGTTATGCAGGTCATAAAACGAAGTCGGGCGCGTCGTTGGCGCGCCCATGCTGCCTACCATCCCGGGGGAAACTGTGGCGTCCGGTTGGCGGCGATCAGCGGGTGTACCCCCGGTTGGGGGACGCAGGATTTTTACAGCATGAACCCCACGTCCGCCATAGGGAATTGCCCCAGGCCCGGGAAGGCCCAGGCCAGTTCCGCTGCAGAGGCCCCGAACCAGCGGCCCAGGGTGGCGCCGAACTGGGCGGTGGCGAGGGTGGGAATCCACACCCCCCGGCTGCCGGCATCGTCGGGGCCGCCCAGGGCGAATTCCGGCATCTGGCCATGGATGCCGCCCTGCACCGCCCCGCCCAGCACCAATTGATGGTTGCCCCAACCGTGGTCGGAGCCGCTGCCGCTGGGTTGCAGGGTGCGGCCGAATTCCGACTGGGTGAAGGCGGTGACCTGCTGGGCCAGGCCGGTTTCCTGCATGGCCTGGTGGAAGGCCGCCAGGGCCTGGGAAAGCTGGGACAGCAGGTACCACTGCTGCCATGCCTGGCCGCCATGGGTGTCAAAGCCGCCCAGGGTGCAGAAGAACACCTGCCGGCCCGGGCCCATTTGCGCTCGCAGGCGTACCAGGCGGGCCACCTCCTGCAACTGGTTGCCGATGGATGTTCCCGGGAACGGCGTGGACAGGGGCGGCAGGTTGCCCGCCCCTTGCAGGGTGGCGGCCAGTTGCAGGCCGTCGGCGAAGGCCTGGTTGGCGGCCTGGCGCAGGGGGTTGCCGCCATCCTGGGTCAGGATGGCATCCACCGCCTGGCGCCGGGCGGTGGCGGCGGACTGGGGCCACAGGCTCATGCCGGACAGGCTCAGGGTGGTGCCTGGGGCAATGACGTTGCCGGCGGTATCCAGGCCTTGCAGAAACAGGGACGGGGAGGCGACCGACACCGCCCCCAGGCTGTCCGCCGTGCCGAAGCAGTCCAGCAGACGGCCGCCCCAGCCCGTACCGTCCGGGGTGGGTACGCCGGTCTGGGCCTGGACGGTCTGGTCCGAGTGGGAGAACAGGTTGGCGGGTTTGCCCAGGCCTTGCAGATATTCCGCCCGGGTCAGGGGCCGGTGCAGCAGGCCGGTGTTGAGCACCACGGCCAGGTGCCCGGCGTCGTAAAGAGGGTTCAACTCCGCCAGGCCATGGTGCAGGGCATAGGCTTCCCCCTGGGCATCGGCGATGGGGGCCAGCAGTTCAGCGCCGGTTAGGGCCAGACCGCCGCGCAGGGCCTGATAGGCCGCGTAACGTTCGGCTTCCAGTGGGACGATGAGGTTGTTGCCATCGTTGCCGCCCATGAGGAAGACGCAGACCAGGGCCTTGTAGTCGCCCGCCTGGGCCGCCCGGGCGGGATGCATGCCCGCCAGGCCCAGGGTGGCCAGACTGGCGCTCAGTTTAAGGAAGTCGCGGCGCGAAGCGCGGTGGGGGTTGGGATTGGAGAGGGGTTTCATCTCGGTTCCTTTTCGTCGATCCGGTTCAGCGCTGCACCGCGTATTCGCTGGAGATGGCCGCCAGGTAGAGGGCGCCCAGGGCCCGCTGGGTGGCGTCGGAGGTGGCCAGGGTGGCGTCCAGGATGGCCTGGCGCAGGCCCTCGGACATGCGCCCCTGGAACAGGGTCTGGTTCACCTGTTCCACCAGGGCGGCGGGGTTGCCCGCCTGGGCCGTGAAGGGCGCCAGGTTGACGCTGAAGGCGGATCCCAACTGGCCGTTGAGCAGGCTGTAGATCAGGTTTGCCCGCTGCACCGCCAGGGTGGGGGTGTAGATCTGGAACTCCGGCCCGTAGAGGTCGGGATGGCCCGGCAGGGCCGCCAGGGGGGAATAGAAGCTGAACACGGTGGGGGGCATCAGCACCAGTTGCCCCAGGTCGCCGAACAGGTACAGGAAGGTAGCCGGGGCGCCGATCTGGGCCCCCAGGGCCCGGCCCAGGTTCAGCACGTGCAGCACCGGGTCTTTCAGGTGGCCATGCTGCAACGCCGGCAGGGCGGTGGCTTCCGGGTCGGTGAGCAGGGCCGTCAGGACTGCTTTGAGGTCACCCCGCACCCCCTGGCCGTTGTCGATGAAGACGTTGGCCACCCGCTCGATGTAGGCCGGGCTGGGGTTGCTGGTCACCAGGGAGCGGATCAGCCGGGTGGCCACGAAGGGGGGCACGTTGGGGTGCTGGAAGACGTTGTCGATGACGGCTTCCAGGTCCTGCGCCGTGGTTTGGCCTGCCGGCAGCACCTGGCCGCCCAGCAGGGTTTTTGCGCCCAGGTCGTGGTAGGCGTCCCGGGGCTCCATGTCGCCCACGAAGTATTCCCAGTTCAGACTGCCGGGTGTGGCGCCAGGACGGGTGGGATAGGTCCAGCCGGTGAGGGCCCGGGCGAGCTCCGCCAGGCGGGTCTGGTCGTAGGTGGGCACCGGCTGGCCCTGGCCGTCCAGCACCGGGCTGCCGTCCGGATGCAGTTCCCACAGGCCGATACTGAACAGTTGCAGCAGCTCCCGGGCGTAGTTCTCATTCGGGGCGCTGGAGGCCGTGGCCTTGGTGCTGTTGGCCAGGTCCAGGAACTTGCCCATGGTGGGGCTCAAGGTCACTTCCTTGAGCAGGGTGCGGTAATTGCCGAAGGCATTGCGGGACAGCAGCCGCACCCAGGGAATCAACTCCTCGCCGTTGGTGTTCTTGTTGGCGGATACCACCAGGGTCTGGCCCAGGGCGAACATCATGCGCTGGCGCAACTGGTCCGGGCCGGTGGCCATGTTCTGGAACAGCCGGGCACGCACCTGGCTGGCGTTCAAACCATCCGGCAGGGTGCTTTCCGGCATGAGGAACTGCTGGGCCAGCCAGGCTTCCCGGCCCAGGGTGCGCAGGGCAGTGATATCAGCCGCCGTGGGGCCGAAGGTGGCCTGCTCCAGGAATCGGGTCGCCTCGATGACCTGGATGTCCGGCGCGGGGGTGGGCTCCGGGTCGGGTGTCGGCGTGGGTTCGGGGCCGGGTACAGGATCGGGTGTCGGGTCTGGGGTAGGGGTAGGGTCAGGAGCCGGATCGGGAGTGGGCTCAGGCTCCGGCAGGTTTTCCACCAGGTTCACGGTATAGCGGCCCACTTCCTGCCAGTTCTGGTAGACCACCACGGCGATGGCGTTCTGGCCGCTGCATACCCAGGCATTGCGGGTGGCGCCGCTGGCGGTGGGGGTGTTGGCCACGTAGAGCATGTGGGCCGGGTCCAGCAGGGTGGCCGTCACCGGTATGGAGCAGGCCTCGGTGCGGGGAATGGCGTACTCATGGACCGACGGGTCGAAGGCGGGGCTCAGGCCGGCCACGGCCAGGCCGCTCAAGGCGGGGGCGGCCTGGGCCGGCAGGGCCAGTGCCAGCATGCAGGCCAGGGTTAGAGGGCGTAACGGGCGTTGACGGGCAGCTTGGATGGGCATGGACCTCTCCTGGTCAGTTCATGTTGGAAGACGGCTGGGTTTGCCGGACTGGATTGGGTGAATCCGGGCATGGGTCTGGATGGCGGACGGTGCATGCCAGGGCATGCACAAGAGTGCGATGAAGCTCCGGGGTGAAGGGCTGGCCAGCCCGAAGACCAGGTCCGCATCCCGGCTGGCCTGGGGCGCCAGGGCGGTGCCGAACAGCCGGTCCCAGAAGGAAAACACCGAGGCCAGATTGGCGCGGGCCTGCCGGGGGTCGGCCGAGTGGTGGAGGCGATGGATGGCCGGGGTGACCAGCACCCGGCCCAGGGCGGTTTCCAGGCGGCGCGGCAGGGCCAGGTTGCCGTGGGCGAAGAACCCCAGGGCGATGGCGGCCACGTCCAGTATCAACACTCCCAGCGGCGACAGCCCCAGGCCCATCACCAGCAGGATCATGCCGCCGGCGGTCAGCAGGGCTTCCAGGGGGTGGAAGCGCAGGGCCAGGGTGCAGTCGTAGGCCTCGTCGCTGTGGTGCACCCGGTGCAGACGCCAGAGCCAGCCCACCCGGTGGGCGGCCAGATGGATCAGGTAGCGGGCCAGGTCCAGGGCCAGCACGCTGAGCAGAATGGCCACCATGCCCTCCAGGCCCAGCAGGTTCAGCAGGCCCCAGCCCCGGTCCCGGGCCAGCAATGCCCCACCCACCAGACCGACGGGTAGCAGCAGGGCAAACAGCCCCTGGTTGCAGACGTGGAGCCCCAGGTTCAGGGACCAGCGGGGAGCCAGCGCCCCATTCATCGGTCGCCAGGGCCACCAGGTTTCCGCCAGGGCCGCCAGGGCAAAGCCCCCCACCAGGGCCGCCAGATACCAGGGCACAGCCTGGGCCAGCAGGGCATCCATGGCCGGCGCCTACTTGTTGCGACGGCCGCGCAGATAGGCGACGGTCAGGGCCGCCGCACCGATACCCAGCAAGGACAAGCCTTTGGGCTCGGGGATCGGGGCCGCGATGGTGGCCAGGGCGGGGGCACTGGCGAGGAGGAAGGGCAAAAGCATCAGTCGGGTTTTCATGGAAGGCTCCTGTCGATTGGATGGCCCAGGCCGGGGGGTGCCTGGTGCCTTGAATATGGGCGAGCCCCGTATCAGTCCGACTTCGTACCGGGCGGTTTGTGTTTCATTTGTTGCTGCCTGTGGGGGCCGCCCCGGGGCGGGGCGGCAGGATGCGGATCGATCAGCCGTGCAGCCGGTTGTCTTTGTGGTTGCGCCGCCGGAGTTGCAGGCCCACCAGGCCCAGGCCGGCCAACAGCATGGTCCAGGTCTGGGCTTCGGGCACCGGCGCCATGGCCGCCAGTACGCCGCCCTCCTGGAGCAGGTAGGTTTGCCCGCCCAGGTAGGCGTTTTCCGCCAGACCGGCGTCGTAATAGATGTTGTAGCCGTGGCCGATGATGTTGCCGATCTGGTCGCCCTGAATGTCCACGCCCACCACCTGGCCCACGTAGAGCGCCGCGCCTGAGGTGTCGTTGCCATCCTGGAGGGCCAGGGTGGCCCCGCCCGCCAGTTCGAACACGCCCCAGGCGAAGTTGTCTGCATAGCCGGTGAAAACGCTGCCCAGGTCGGCGCCGGCCAGATGGAAGGCCTTTTCGCCTGGGCCGGCGAACACCAGGGTGGCGGCATCGGTATCCCACAGGCTGTGTTGCAGACTGTGGTTGATGAAGTCGCCCCCGAGGATGTAGCGGTCACCCAGTTCGCCTACCAGGTAGCCGGAGGTGCCCACGGTCAGGCTGGCGAAGTGGTTGTCGGAGGGGTCGCTGATGTAGACGCCGTTGTTGATCAGGCCGCCCTCGTAGACCACGCTGCCCTTGATGGTGCGGATGGTGCCGTCGTTGGTGAGCAGGCCGGTGATCAGGGTCTGGTTGTTGCGCACGATCAGGGTGGCGCCCTTGCCGTTGACGAAATCCCCCGCCACGTTGGTGGAACCGAAGAACTCCACTTCACCGGCATTGATCACGTTCCCCGTCACGGCGCCGAAACCCGCCATGCGGCCCCCCTCGAACACCGTGACCGAAGGCGCGGCCAGGGTGCCGCCCTTCAAATCCACCCGCCGGCCGGAAGCCACGCCGATGTCCGTGTCGAACACCATAGCGCCGGCGGCGTTCACTTCCAGGTTGCCCTGGTTGTTGACGCTGCCAGAAGTGACAAACAGGTTTGCGCCCACGCCGTTGCGCAGGGTGCCATGGTTTGCCAGGCTGTCGCCCGCCAGGGTGAGGTTGCCGGCCTTGGCCTGGATCAGGCCGTGGTTGACCAGGTTGACGGCGATCTTGCCCTGGCCGGAAACCTGGCTGTTGGCGCCGAGGGTGAAGAGGCCCGCCCCGATCACGCTGGCGTCATGGGCCAGGTTGTGGCTGATCGTCATGGCCCCGTCCAGGGTGAGGTTGGCATCGATCCGGGTCAGCGAACGGGCGCCCAGCCTGGCCTTCGTCGTCAGGGTGCTGTCTTCGGTCACCCACAGCAGTCCATTCTGGTTCAGGCCGCTGCCCACGAAGCTGCCACCTGCCAGATTCAGGGTGCCGGTCGTGTGGACTGTCCCACTCAGACTGCCCAGGTCCAGCACGCCACCAGCCAGCAGGTAGCTACCGTCTTGCGCCCCGCCGATGCCCAGTTGGCTGGTTACCTGGTGGAGGCCGCCCATCTGGGTGAAAGTGCCACTGCCCTGTCCGTAGGTAAGGGCGCCGGTCACAAGCTGTCCGCCGGTCAGGGTGAACGCGCCGGTGCTGCCAGTGGTTTCGCCCAGCTCCAGGGTGTTGGTCTGGAAGAGGCCGCCGCTCTGGGTGAAGCGCCCCTGGCCGGCTTTGCCGACCACGGTTTGGGTAGCGTTCAACTGGCCGCCGGAAAGCTGGTATTCCCCATCGCCGCCGCCGGCATTGCCCAGGATCAGGCTGGAGGTGCCATGCAGGCCCGCCAACTGGACAAAACTGCCCCGGGAGAGATCGCCGATCACGACGCCACCACTCTGCATTGTTCCGTCCTGGAGCAGATAGGTGGCGATGGCGTCGGGGTTGCCCTTGCCCAGGGAAAGCGTGCCGGTAAGGTTCAACTCGCCCCCCGTTTGATTGAACGCGGCGCTGTCGTTGGAGATGGCGATGTCACCGATCTCGATGCTCTTGGCGTTGAGCTTGCCCGTGCCCGACAACTGGTAGGAGCCCCAGCGCACCTTGAGGGTGTCGCTGTTATCGTGGATGCCGGCCAGCTGATTGAAGGTGCCGCCTTTCACATCCAGCTTTGATGTCCCCAGTTGGCCGGCGGAAAGGTTGAATACGCCGCCTTCGTTGAGATAGCTGATGACGGAAACGGTCATGCTGCCGCCGGCCTGATTGAAGCCCCCCCCATACCCGGTATTTCCGTTGGTACGTCCGATAATCAGGTTGCCTGCGTTGACTTCACCGTCCGACAGTTGGTACATGCCGCCTTGGCCGATCACCAGGCCGTCGGTGACATGTGTACCGCCGTTCTGGGTGAATTGCCCGCTGGCGCCAGTAAATTTGGCAACGTAGGTTTCGTCTGTTTGCAGTAAACCGTTTCCAGACAAGGTATAGCTGCCGGTTCCGTGGGAGCCCACCCGCAATTCGCCAGAAAAATGGCTGCCGCCGGAATGCAGGAAGCTCCCCCATCCGTCAACGCCGATTGCGACATATGAGCCGCCATTCAGGATGCCTCCGGTCAACACGTAGCTCCCCTGGCTGTTGAAGTCGTAGCCCAGGAGCACGGAGGCGGCATTATTGATGCCGCCGGTCTGGACAAAGCTGGCAAAGCCGATGCCGTCATAGCCGATGATCTCGTCACCGCCGTTGAAGGTGCGGTTGCTGTCCAGCTTGAGGGTCATGGATCCGAAACTGGTCGCACGAAGGATGAGCAGATCCAGATTCAGCGCACTGGCGCTGTCGAAGGTGACCACCCGGTCATGGAGGGTGCCGTTGCTCAGCCAGACCTGATCCATCGCTCCCGGGGTGCTGGTGGCCTGGCCGCTTTCCAATTCCCAGCAGTTGGCACTCCAAAGGCCGCTGCCACAAGACCAGAGTTTGTCGGCCGCGCCCACCCATGTTGCCTGGCCGCCGGTCAGCATGGCCGCCATGGCCAGGGCGAGGGCGCGTGGACGGGGGGAATAACGGGCTGAAACGGATGGGCGGGACATGGTGGCCTCCTGGCTGAACGGGTGGAATGACACCGGGCGTGTCATGGGTGATGCCAGTCTGGCGGCGCCGTGTATCAGTCGGATTTTCACGGCAGCGTTCTGCGTTTCATTGGTTTCAGATTTGGGCCGAAATGTCTGATTTAGAATTGGATGGCTAAAACAGCGGGAGCTCCCATGACCCTGACCGTGCCCACCTTGACAGGCAGAACACTGATACGCCTGGCCCTGGGCGGCGGTTTTGTCCTGCTGCTGACCAGCGCGGTGAGCACCTGGGTGCTGTATCGCCAGGTGGAAGATCATGCTTTGGAACGTCTGGCTCTCCAGGCCCTGGAACGGGCACGGGTCACCGAGCGGGTCCTGGCCCAGACCGTGGAATCCCACGAGGTGGTGCGCCGGGCCTTCGTGGAGAAATGGCCCCATTATCAGGGCGAGGACACCCTGCGCCGCTTCGACCAATTGTTCATGCGCTATCCCGACGGTGCCATCCGCAACCGGCCGGAAATCAGCGATGGCCGCAAGTGGTCCACGGGCTGGATACGCAAGGGGGAAGTGGTCAGTGATGACTTGAAGCGGCGCTTCGTGTTGTTCTTCGACCTTTCCCAGCAATATGGCCCGGGAATGGTGGTACGGGAAGACAACCTGTTCTTCACCGGCTTGCCGGAACAGGCCAACCTGGGCTATGACCCCATCCTGTATCCGGACTGGATACGTACCATTCCGCCGGATTTCGACCAGAAGATCTACGCATGGGGGCGTGCTGCCTACGCTTCGGCCCAGCCGGGGGAAGGTACCCGCTGGGCCGGGCCGGAATACGACGACAGTGGCGGCAACCCGGGGGTGGTGTTCTCCACTCTGACGCCCATCCTGTACCAGGATCGCCATCTCGCCACCGTCTGTACGACCAACACTGTCAGCGGCACCGTCAAGCGGATACTGCCCGGCCATCAGGATGGCAGCGCGCCGGCGGAGCGTTACGTGCTCCTAAGTGACCAGGGCATGTTCATCCACGACACCCAAGGACGCGATCTCCGCCCCGGCGAGGTGGTCACTGCGTCGCTGTACCGGACCATCCTGGCGGCGGTGGGCGATGCCTCCCGACTGCCCCGCGCCACCTTCAACAAGGAGGTGGACAGCTATGTGGCCGTCGCCCGGGTGGAAGGCCCCGGCTGGCTGATGGCCACCGTGCTGCCCGGCCGGGTGGTGCGGGCCGAGGCCCTGGGCCAGTCCCAGTGGGCCCTTTGGGCGGGTGCCCTTGCCCTGGTGCTGCTCCTGACCGTGTTCGCAGCCGTATTGCGCCGCCGTATCGCCCAGCCCCTGGGGGAACTCACCCGGGCCGCCGAGCGGGTGGCCGGGGGCGAAGCCGACGTGCGCCTGCCTGCGGGCCGCCCCGACGAACTGGGCCGTCTGGCCCAGGCCTTCAACGACATGGCCGCCAAGGTGGCCCAGCGGGACGCCGCCCTGCGCCAGGACAAGGCGGACATCGAGGCCGCCCTGGCGGAAGTGCGCCGCACCGAGGAGCGCTGGCGGGCCATGACCGAGAACGCTTCGGACATGATCGTGGTGATGGACCCGGAGGGGGCCATCCGCTATGCCAGTCCTTCGGTGGAACGCTTTCTGGGGCGCCCGGCGGCAAGCCTGCTGGGCCACCCCGCTCTGGAGCTGGTGCACCCCGAAGACCAGGCCCGACTGGCACCCCTGATCACCCAGCCCACCGGCCAGGCGGTGGAGTTCCGCGCCCGGCGGGCGGACGGCGAATGGCGCAGCCTGGAGTCCGTGGCCAGCGACCTGCGCGGCCACCCGGCGGTGGGGGGGCAGGTGCTCAACATTCGCGACATCACCGACCAGCTCCAGGCCGAGGCCGAGCTGGCTCGGCAACGGGACGCCCTGCACCAGAGCGAGAAACTGGCCGCCCTGGGGGGGCTGCTGGCCGGCGTGGCCCATGAGCTGAACAACCCCCTGGCGGTGGTGGTGGGCCGTTCCTGCCAACTGGAAGGCAGCCTTGCGGATGCGGGCCAGCGGGATACCGCCGGCGCCATCCGGCGGGCGGCGGAACGCTGCGCCCGCATCGTCAAGACCTTCCTGGCCATGGCCCGGCAACAGCCCCCCCGGCGGGAAGCCACCGACCTCAACGCCGTCATCCTGGGGGCCCTGGAAATGCTGAGCTACAGCCTGCGTTCCGGCGGTGTGGAGGTGCGGACCCGATTGCAGCCCGGCCTGCCGCCGGTCCAGGCCGATGCCGACCAGCTGGGCCAGGTATTCCTCAACCTGTTCACCAATGCCCAGCACGCCCTGGCGGAAGTGGACGGCCTGCGGCAACTGACCGTGGCCTCTTCCTGGGAAGCGGAAACCAGCCGGATCCGGGTGCGGGTGGAAGACAGCGGCCCGGGCATTCCCCCGGACCTGCGCTCCCGCATCTTCGAACCCTTCTTCACCACCAAGGGCGTGGGGGAAGGTACGGGGGTGGGCCTGGCGGTGAGCCTGGGCATCGTCCAGTCCCATGGCGGCAGTCTGGAGCTGGTGCAGACGCCGGTCGGCCAGGGAGCCTGTTTCGAAGTCAGCCTGCCGGTGGCGGCGGGCGATGCCAGCGCAGCAGAAGCCCAGACCCTGCCGCAACCCGTGGCCGGTGGTCTGCGCATCCTGGTGGTGGACGACGAAGTGGAAATCGCGGAAATCCTGCGGGACATCCTGGCCCCGGCGGGCCACGCCGTGAGCCTGGCCCACGACGGCCGCCAGGCCCTGGAGCAGCTGGCCCGCGGCGATTACGACCTGGTCTTCAGCGACTTGAAGATGCCGGACATGGACGGCCCCGCCCTGTACCGGGAAATCGCCGCCCGCCACCCAGGGCTGGCGAAGCGGGTGGTCATCGTCACCGGCGACACCCTGGGGGGCGCCGCCCGGCGCTTCCTGGACGATACCGGCCTGCCGGTGGTGGACAAGCCGTTCACGCCGGCGGCCATTCTGGAGATGGCGGCAAGGTTCTCATCCAGCCCACTGGGCTGAGTTCCGCTGAATTCTGGAGCGAGCAGTCTTCGGGTACCTTGAAAAACGTGGTTCGACAGGCTCGCCACGAACGGAACACATTGATCTATATGACATCGTTCGCACTGAGCCTGTCGAAGTGCGAGGTTTTTCGAGACGCCACCTTCGTGGCTTCACTCGATGGGAGATGTCGTGACCATCTCCCCCGCGCCGTTGCCGTAAGTCCTTGGGTGAAGGACGCTCGACGAGTGAATGCCCCAGCCCGTGTTATTTCTGGAGGTACTGTTCCTGACGGCGGTCACGAAGTAGATGCCATGTCCGCAGTTGAATTCCGACACGCTATCCCGGACTTCCACGCCGTAGAAAATGCCGCCCCGCCCATTGCCCGCGACGCGCATGTCTTGCAGGGTGTAGGTCAGGCTGGCGCTGGTGCCGCCATTGGTGGAATGCACGCCAAACCCGCCCATGCCCGCAATGATGCCATTGCTGATATGGACGGCTGGCGGAATATCGCTGGGCAGGATGACGTGGATGCCAGCCCCCAGGCTCCAGTGCGAGCTGGTGTTGCCGCACGCCAGGGTTGCACCAGATGTACCCGACGTCGTCACCGGCCCCTGGATGGCAAAACCGTTCAGGTCCAGGGTCACCCTGGGGTTGGTGATCACCACGCCGGTGGTGTCCACATCCGCGATCGTCAGATTGCCCGCCAGCTTGTACTTGCCCGGCAGGCTGAGGGTAACGGGAAAACCCGGCGTGTCGCCCGGCGTGACGTTGCCGGCCAGGGCCTTGGCCTGGGTGATGAGGATTTCGCCGTCCACGGCGTGGGCCGGCAGCGTGGCCGCGCACAGGGCGGTCAGCAGGAGTGTCTTTTTCATGGTGTTTCCCCAGGAATACGCATTCAACAGAGATTGTTTTCGCAGAAGTTGTCGGTGCCGCCGCCCAGGGACTCGCCGCCGACAATGCCATCGCCGTAGCCGCCGGATGTAGAAGCCGCGTTGTGCACCAGCGCGGCGTTTCCCTGATAGGCCCCGACGATGCCGGTACTGCCTGTGTAATGGGCCTGGTTGCCGATGATCAGGCCACCATAGCTGGAATAAATCCCGTATAGCTTGCTGCCATAGACGGTGTTGTTGAGCACCAATCCCCCGCTGCTGATGCCATTGCCAACCTTGTACAGACGGTTGCCGCGGATGATGCTGCCATATCCCGCACCAAGGGCGGTGCCGCCGATTTCCGAGATGAACAGGTCTTCCGCCAGCCCGGAGTTGCCCAGTGAAGATATACCGTAGGGAAACCCTCGGATGGCGCCGTTACGCAGCTGCAGCCCCACCCGGTTATAAGCCCTGATCGCGTAATGATTACTGGCGGGTAGACAGGCCAGATTCGAAGCAAATCCGGTGCAGGTCACCGGCCCCTGGAGGGTGAAGCCGTTGAGATCCAGAGTGACGAGATCACTGTCGATATCGATGCCATGGGCGCCCTCGGGCACCATCAGATTGCCCGCCAGCTTGTATTTTCCAGGCAGGCTGAGGGTGACCGGAAAGCCCGGCGCGTCGCCCGGGGTGACGTTGCCCGCCAGGGCCTTGGCCTGGGTGATGAGGATTTCGCCGTCCACGGCGTGGGCGGCAGGCGTCAAGGCAAGGAGTGCCGCGCAGACGGCGGTCTGGAAGTGGCTGGATTTCATGGCTTTTTCCTTTCAATGAGGGTGTGAGGACTCAGGGGCAGGCGATGCTGCCGCACACGTTGGGGGTGGTGTTCACGGTGCCCGGGGTGACGTTGGCGTTGGCGCCGGGGCCGTGGTTGGACTGGAAGAAGTTGCCGCCCCGGGCGCCCATGGCGCTGAGGCCGTGGCCGTTGTTGTTGCTGGCCTGGCTTTCCGTGAGCAGCACGGAATGGCCCTGTACACCGGGGCCGTCGTTGGCCATCACCAGACTGCGGGAGACCACCGCGCCATTGACCACCATGCCGCCCCGGCCGTTGTTGATCAGGCTCAGGTCGTCCATGCGCATGCCCCAGGAGTCGTCCCCGGCCCGCAGGCCCAGCCCCCCCAGGCCCCGGATCTGGCCGTTGCGCACGGCAATGCCGGCCCAGCCCAGGCCGGCGGCGATGTCGACGCCGATACCGTCATCTTCGCTGGCGCTCTGGCCGGTGCAGGTGGGGCCCAGGGTCAGGGTGCAGGTGACGGGCCCGGCGATGGCGAAGCCGTTCAGGTCCAGCGTGACGTTGGGGGCGGTGATGAGCACGGCGGTGGTGTCCGTGTTCGCCACCGTCAGGTTGCCGCTCAGGCGATAGCTGCCGGAGCGGTTGAGGGTCACCGGGAAGCCCGGGGCGTCGCCGGGGGTGACGTTGCCGGCCAGGGCCTTGGCCTGGTCGATGAGCGTCACGCCGTCCACGGCCTGGGCGGAGGCATGCAGGGAGGCGAGCAGGATGGCGAGGAGGAGTTTTCGGTTATGCATGGTTTGGGGTCCTTGTCATTGCGTGGCGAGGTCAGGCCTGGGTACGCCGCCGCCGGCCGGCCAGCAGGGCCGCCAGGCCGATCCCCAGCAGGGCCAGGCTGTCGGGTTCGGGTACCTGGCCCGTGGGGGGCGTGGCATTGCCATAGGCCACATCGTCGAGGATGAAGTCGTCCACGTAGGGGCTGACGTTGCTGAGGGCGTGGATGCGCAGGCCGGCGATGGGGGCGTCGTAGGTGAAGCCCAGGAAGGTCCATTGGTCGAAGAAGCTGCGGGTGAAGCTGTCGTGCACGTTGCCGTTGTCATCCAGCAGGTCGAATTCCAGGAATGCCATGCGCGTGGCCGCCCGCACCCAGAGGCCGAAGCTGTCCGCACGGGTATCCAGCAGGGCGGTCAGGGTGTCCAGCTGGTCCGGGCTACCGTCCACGTCGGACAGGGCGACGCCGCCGCTGTGGGGCATGAAGCTGGTGGCCCGCAGGGTGTCGGCGGCGGACCAGGCGATGCCCTGGCTGGTAACCGGGCCGGCGTAGTTGGTGTCGGCTACCCAGGGGGCGGACTCGAAATCGTCCTGGCCCTGGAGGTTGACCGCCTGGGCGAATGCGGCCTCGTCCGAGTAGAACAGCAGGGCCGCCTGGCTGGCGGGGACCGTCAGGGACAGGATCAGGGCGGCGAGGGCCTTGGGCAAGACGGGGGTGGACATGATGGGCTCTCCGGGGGCCTATTTTCAGGAACGGCGGGCGCGGGCCAGGGCTGCCAGCCCCAGGCCCATGAGGGCCAGGGAGGCGGGTTCGGGGACCGGGTTGGCGGGCGTGCCCCCGCCGTTGCCAGGGTCACCACCGCCATTGCCAGGGTCACCGCCCCCGTTGCCGGGATCACCGCCACCATTGCCGGGATCACCGCCGCCGGGGATGCAACCATCCAGGCAGGTGAGGCTGGTGACCATGCCGCTGAATTCGTCGCTGGTGTCAAAGAGGGTGAAGCGGGGCCAGTCGAAGCCGGACAGCAGGGGGGCGTCGGTCAGCAGCAGGTCGCTGTTGAAGATGCCGGCGGTGCTGTCGGTGAGGACCAGTTCCAGGGTGAGGAAACCGCCGTCGCTGCCGTAGGCCAGGTACTGGTCGCCGGTGTTGGGATATTCATCCATCATGGCCAGGAAGATGTATTGGCCATAGGTGTCCCAGTTGACCGCTCCGCCGTCCACGCTGACCTGCATGCCATAGGCGGCACCGCTGCCCGGATAGATCCCGACGCTGTCATCCCCCGGGGCCTGGTCGGTCCAGGCGCTGTCGTAGGTGAACTGGCCGGCAAAGATGCTCCAGCCGGTGCCGTAGGGGTCGTTGTCCACCGTGCCGGAAAAGCCGATGGTGATGGGGGTGGCCAGGGCCGCCAGGGGCTGGGCGGCGAGGAGGAGGGCGAGCAGGGTTTTCTTCATGGCAGGCTCCTGTTTCAGGAAAGGGTTGCGGATGGGGCCAGTGTGGGGAGGCCGGGTATCAATTCCGCTTCACGGCGGCCCGGGTTTTGTTTCATTTGTTTACGCCGCCCGCCGCAGGGCCAGCTGGAGCCGGACCCGCCGGTTGCCGGGCACGACGGCCTGGAGCCGGGGCGCCGGGGCGGAATCCCGGCGGTGTTGCGCAAGGAACTCCGCGAAGCTGGGGGGTGTACGACCTTCGTCCCAGGCGGCCAGCAGTGCGGAATAGGCAATGCTCTCCTGAAGGAACTGGAATCCAGGCTGGGACCGGGAGGGGGCGGAACGCTTGAACAGGGCGAACAGGTGTTTCATGGCGGCCTCCTATTCAGAAGTCGAGGGCTCATCCAGCCAGCGGGCCAGGGTGGCCAGCAGGGCGCGATGGTCTGGCGTGAGCCATTGGTCCGGGTCCAGTGGCTGGCCGGATCCATGCTGGGCGGGCAGGGGCGTGTTGCGAGAGGGTCGGGCGGGTGGAGTGGAGCATTCGGCAGCGGGCCTTGCCTGGAGGGGGCGGAGCGGCGGCATGGCGGGTTTCATCCGGGCAAGGCCCAGGCGGAAGGGCCGGTGAAGGCCATCATCAGGCTGGGGCCGATGAAGTAGGCGAAGAGCGCCAGGACTGCCCAGAGGGCGACCACCAGTGTGGGTTCGTTGTCCGTGAGCCAGGCGGCCAGGCCGTGGCGCCGCAGGTGCATGCGCAGCAGTTGCAGGAGTAGGTTGCCCAGCAGCATGGCCAGGGTCAGCACCAGCAGCAGCAACACGGTTCCCGGGGTGAGGGCGAGGACGTCGTTCATGGCAGCATGGCGGGGTGGGACATGGGGCCAGTCTGGGACGGCCGTGTATCAGGCTGACTTCGCCGGCACGGTTTTGGGTTTCATTTGTTGCGGGCGGGGCCTGGTGGGCGCCTTGGAGGCTGGCCCCGCCGGCCGGTGGATTTTCAGCCCGGGTCCGGTACCAGGCGGGCGATCAGGTCCAGCACATCCTCGGGCGTGAAGGGCTTCTCCAGCCAGGGGGCGCCGGTTTCCCGCAGGAAAGGCGCGGCGGTGGGGGACATGGTGTCGCCGGTGATGAAGGCCATGCGCCCGGCCAGGTGGGGGTGGTGTTGCCCGACCGCCCGCCAGAGGGCCGGGCCGTCGGTGTCCGGCATGCGCATGTCGCTGAGGATCAGGTCGCAGGCCTGGCCGCCGGCCAGCCAGGCCAGGGCGTCCCGGCCGCTGGTGACCTGGGTGGTGGTGAATCCGGCGGAGCGCAGGATGTCCCCCAGGAGACTGGCGATTTCCGCTTCGTCATCGACGATCAGGGCATGGCCGGCCTGGGGGACAGGGCTGGGCAGGGCGGGCGTGTCAGCCCCGGGGGGGGCGGGCGCCACCTCGACCAGGGGCAGCCAGAGGCAGAAGGCACAGGCGGGGGCATCGCTTTCCAGTTCCAGGTCGCCGCCCTGTTCCCGCATCACGGCCCGGCTGACGGAGAGCCCCACGCCGGTGCCGCTGCCTTCGGCCTTGGTGGTGAAGAAGGGATCGAAGATCCGTTCCCTCAGGTCCGGCGCAATGCCCGGGCCGTTGTCGGCGATGCGCAGCATGGCCCTGCCGTGGTCTACGCCGGTTTCCACTTCGATGATGCGGGGCTCCGGCTGGTCGGCCAGGGCTTGCTGGGCGTTGACCAGCAGGTTGAGCACGGCCTGGCCGATCTGGTCGGCGGCCATGTCCAGCCGGGGTGGGTCCGCCATCAGCCGGGTGCGCACCTGGATGCCGGAACTGCGCAGGCTGTAGCTCAGCAGGTCCAGGGCCCCGGCGGCCAGTTCGTTGAAGCTGGCTGGCCGCCGGGCCGAGGGGCGTTGCCGGGCCATGCCCAGGAAGGTCTGCACGATGCGGCCGCAGCGTTCGGCGGCGGCGTGGATCTTGAGGGCGTCGGAACGGATGGCCGGGTCGGAGGATTTGGCTTCCAGCAGGGCGGCGCGGCCCATGAGGATGGCCAGGGGGTTGTTGAGCTCGTGGGCTACCCCCGCCAGCAGGGCCCCCATGGCGGAGAGTTTTTCGCTCTGGCGCAGGGCGTCCCGCTGCCGGGCCAGTTCCTCCTCGGCCCGCTTCTTGTCCCGCAGGTCCATGACGAAGGCAGTGAAGTAGTGGGCCTCCCCCACCCGGTTGGCGGAGACGCTGAGTTCCACGGGAATCTCTTCGCCACTTGCGGTCATGGCGCCGAGTTCCAGCCGCTTGCCCAGCATGAGGGAGTGCCGGGTGGACAGGTAACGGGCAAGGCCGGCCCGGTGGGCTGCCCGATTGCGCTCGGGAATGATCAGGTCCGCCATGTCCCGCCCCAGGGCCGTCTGCCGTGGGTGGCCGAACAGGGCCTCGGCGGCAGGGTTGAATTCCACCACCCGGCCTTCCGCGTCCATGGTGATGACCGCCAGCAGGGCGTTGTCGACGATGGCCGTCTTGAAGGCCTCGTTTTCCTTGAGCTTGCGGCTGGCTTCCCGGTTGGCGGCGAAGGTGCGGGACACCACGTTGGTCCAGGTCTGCCAGAGCCGTGGCAGCACTGGTTCGGCGGCCGTCGGGTCCCGGGACACCCGCTGGATGTAGTGCACCAGTTCCAGGGCCGGGTTGATGAACTCCCGCCGCAGCAGGTAGAGGGCCAGGAGAAAGGTGCCGGCCAGCAGGGCGAGGATGATGCCGTAGGGGACGAAGCGGGGCAGCAGCAGGGCGGTGATCTCCCGGTCCGGGATGAGGTGGATCAGGGTCCAGGGGGCATGCCGGGTGGTGCCGGCCACCAGCACGTGTCTACCTTTCTCCACCGGCCCGCCGGCGGCCAGGTGGACCTCGGCCAGATCGGCGGCGGCCAGTCCTTCAGGCAGGGCCGAGCTGGCGGGCAGCACCGCATCGGCACGGGTGCCCCGGGAATCGGCCAGCAGCATGTTCCGGTCATCGACGATCAACAGCCGGCCCACGCTGATGGGCAGTTGTTCCAGTGCCTTGGCCAGGGTGGCCAGGCGGATGTCCGTGCCCACCACGCCCAGGAAACGGTCCGCCTGGTAGACCGGCGCGCAGTGGGACACCATGGCGCCGGAGCCGGCCGGGTCCACGTAGGGTTCGGTCCAGTAGGCGCTCCGGTCCGGGTTCCGCCCCGGGGTGCCGGCCTGGAAGAATTCGTGGCCATAAAGGCTTTCCAGGCCGGGGCGCAGCCCGTCGTGGCCCATGTTGCGCAACAGGTCCCGGGTGGGGGACCAGGGGTAGATGTTGGCGAATTCCTGGCTGGCCGGCAGGAAGTAGGACCACTGGAAGCTGGCGTCGATGTCATGGGTCAGGCGCACCAGGCTGAAGAACTCCAGGGCCTGGTCCAGCAGCCGCAGCGCCTGTCCGGCCTGGGCCGGGTTCTCTCCCAGCCAGAGGAGCTGGCCCACGAAGGGGCGCTGGGCGGGGGGGATGCCATCCAGGGTGTAACCGGCCAGGACGCCGCCTTCCATGAAGGGGGTCAGGTGCTGGCGCAGGCTGCTGGGCGTGCTGGCGGGATTGAGCAGGTAGCCTCCGGACCAGGCCTGCATGCGCAGCACATGGTCCCTGGCGGATTTGGCAATGGCTTCCAGGGTGATGACGTGGCTGGCGCTGGCCCGGGCCAGGTCGGACAGGATCTGCTGGCGCTGGCTGCGGTACTGGCTGCTGGCCAGCACCAGCACGACGATGAACAGGGGCAGGGTGATGACCAGGAGCAGGCGGTGATAGCGCCGCAGCAGGCTGCGGTCCTCCTGGCCCCGCCGCTCCGGCGTTGCCTGTTCCCCGTTCACGATCCGTCCGTGGCTTTGCCGTTGACGTACAGGTAGCCCACGCCCCGGACGGTCTTGATGACTTCGGGTTTTTCCGGGTCCGGTTCGATCTTGCGGCGCAGGCGCATGATGCGCAGGTCGATGGAGCGGTCGAACACTTCCCAGCCCCTGTGGTGGGCCAGTTCCATGAGCTGGTCCCGGTTGAGCACCCGGCCGGCGTTTTCTGCAAAGACCTTGAGCAGGTCGAATTCCATGGCGGTGAGGGGGACGGTTTTTCCTTCCTTGTCCAGCAGGGTGCGGGTAGCCAGATCCAGTTCACACAGGCCGAAGGGAAAGCGGCCCGGTACCGGAGATGCGGCGGCCGGGTCGCCGGCCGCCTGCCGTTCCGCCAGGCGGCGCAGCACACTTTTCACCCGGGCCAGCAGTTCACGGGGCTCGAAGGGCTTGGGCATGTAGTCGTCGGCACCCATTTCCAGGCCGATGATGCGGTCCACCACGTCGGCGGCGGTGGTGAGCATGATGATGCCCATGTCCTTGCGGGTTTCCCGTATCCAGCGGGCCAGGGAAAGGCCGTCCTCGCCGGGCATGCGGATGTCCAGGATGGCGAGCCGGGGCGCGTGATTTTCCAGGATGGCCCGGGCCTGGCCGGCATTGCCGGCGCTGAGCACGTCAAAACCCTGGCCGGAGAAATACTCCACCAGGATTTCCACGATCTCCGGCTCGTCGTCCACCACCAGCAAGCTGTCCCTTGGTTCCATCACCCCATCCAGCGACGATTGTTTGGGGCAGTATGCCGCGCCAGAGGGCGGGGGCAAAAGCACCCTGAAACAATTAATACAAAATGGCCCCGTGAGCCGTGTTCAGTCCAGACCCAGCCGTTTTCTCAGGGCAGCCACGGCAGTTGCCCGCTCATCCGCATCTTCGGTGTTGAAGGTAAGGAAGAAGGGACGCTGGGCCCAGTCGAAGGTCGATGCTGCCTGGCCGTAAAGGTAGGTGAGCAGGGCGGCGAAATGCACCGCCACGCCGCCTTCCCGCTCTATCAGGCCCCGCCACAGGGCGTCCAAGACCGGGGGCGGGTGATGGGCCACCACGGCGGCCACAGCCAGGCCCAGGCCGTCGAAGGGGGCGGTGGTGGCCAGGGCCGCCACCAGGGTGCGGGTGCGGTCTTCCGGGGGGAGCAGGTCCGGGGCGTAGTGGAGCACCGCCAGGCGAATGGCAGCCGTGCCTTCCTCTGCGGCTTGGCGCAGCATGGCGCGGGTGGATACCGTGTTCAGATGGGCCAGGGCCTCCACGTCCCGCCAGTCCTGGGCGTTCCGGTCCAGGATCAGGCGTTCTGCGGCCTGGCGGGCATCCCGGTCCAGGGCTTCCAGGGCATCCAGGTCATAGCCGATCCCTTCGTGCCACTTCTCGTAGTCGATGTTCAGGCTGGCACGAAAGCGCTCCAGGGGCGATGCCGCGTCGGCTTCCCCGGGCGGGGGGATGTCCTGGGGCAGGGGAGGCGCCGTCGCCCGGGATACCCCTGCGGGTTCATCCCAGCGCATGACCGGGTCGGACGGTGGCGGCAGGGGTGGGTTGAGGAGGAAATGGTGGCCCTTGGCGTCCGTGTAGCCATGGGCGCCCTTCCAGTTGGGCCATTGCCGGTATTCCAGGCCATCCTGAACCTGGTCCGGCCGGGTGGAGACCGGCCGTTCAAGCTGAATGCAAAACCCGGCGGGGGGCGCCGGAAAGCCGTATTCCACCGCCAGCACCCGGTTACCCGCCGCCCGCTCGGCTTCCAGCAGGGCCAGGAGCGGGGCCGGCAGGCCGGCCCAGTCGGCGGCGTCGGGTTCCAAGCCGGGGTCTGGGCTCAGTTGCCGGCCACGGCGTCGATGCGTTCCCGCCGCACGACGATGCGGGCGTATTCCCGGGAACTGAGTTCCACGCTGTCCTTCTCCAGCTTGGTGACCCGGCCGGGGATGGCCTGGCCGTTCACGTAGAGCACCACGCCTTTTTTCTCGGTGAGGCTGGTGTTCAGGGCCTGTTCAAAGGCATCTCCGGCGCTGGCCTGGGCGGAGAAGGCGGTTGCCATGGCGGCGGCGAGCAGGGCGGCCAGGCGGGGGTTACGGCGGCGGGGTGGGATGTGCATGGAGACTCCTCCTTCAGTTGGGGTGGCCACGGGGAAAATGGAGGTCGAAGGATAATCCCGGAATGCCAGGTGCTGTGCCCCGGACAGGTCCCGGGGTGCTATCCTGCCAGCCTTGAAACCCCCTGATTTCCCTGTAGCCACCATGGACTCCCCCCGCAATGACGTCGAGCGTCTGCTCGTAGAACTGAACGAAGGCCGGCTGGAGCCGGAAGACTTTGCCAAACAACTCTTGGACCAACAGGTGTTCATGCCGGTCCAGGACGAAAAGCACCAGATCGCCGGCTTCCAGCTTTCCACCAAGGCCCAGCCCCTGGTTATCGAGGACGAAGAGGGCAACCGGGTGCTGGTGGCTTTCTCCACCCCTGAGCGGGCCAAGGTGCTGAAGGACGAGTTTCCCAATTACTCCGGTGGCCTGCTGACGGAGATGTCCTGGATTGTGCGGCGCATGGGTGCCGGCATGGGCTTGACCATCAATCCGGGCATGGACCCGGGGATCGACTTCGACCCGGACATGGTGGCCATGCTGGCGGGCCTTTTGCCGGAGGACCAGTGATGGAAGGCAAGACGCCCCATACCTTCGAGCGGCCCGAATTCGTTTCCCCCGACCCCAAGGTGGGAGAGCCCTGGTCTGCCCAGTACACCCGCTACGACGAGGGCGTGCGTTATGTGTATCGCCACGGCGCCCATGATCTGACCCTGTTCTGGCCGGCGCCCACGGTGGGGGAGATCCAGGGTCTGCGCGGGGCGGACGTGGAAGTGGCTCTGTTCACCCACGGTCCTGCCGCGTTTCTGCTTTATAAGATCAAGAGCGTGTGCGAATGGTCCGATGCGGCCTTCAACGTCCATCTGGTGCCGGAAGGGGAACGGGAACTGCCGGACGAGGCCACCGGCGACCGGGCCCGGCTGAAGATCACCCTGGTGAATACCGAGGACGGCCTCATCATGGCCCGGCGCCTCGTGTCCCTGGACAAGGTGATGACCCAGGCCCTGAAGCACTGCATGCAGGAACAGTTGGCCATGCCTTTCAACCGGGTGCTGTATGACGCCGCCATTGCCGAAGTCCATAGCCGCTATGCCGACTCTGATGCCCTGGTGAAGGTGGCCGAAGTGGTGGAGCCGTGCCTGGGATAAGCCGCATCCCGATGTTCACCCCCACCCTCCTCACCGAGCTCAAAGCCCTGCTGGGTGATGAACAGGCCCGGGCCGACCCCGATACCCTGGCCCTCTACGCCAGCGACGAAACCCCCCGGTCCTGTACGCCGCTGGCCGTCCTTTTTCCCCGGACCCACGACCAGGTGGCGGCCATCGTCCGTCTGGCCAATGCCCATGGCTTTCCCCTCATCCCCCGGGGGGCCGGTTCCGGCAACGTGGGGGGCGCCCTGCCGGTGCCCGGCAGCGTGGTGGTGAGCTTTGAATGCATGAGCCGTATCCTGGAATTCGATGCCACCAACCGCTACGTGGTGGTGCAGCCCGGCGTCGTCACCGAAGACATCGACCGCCTGGCCCATACCGCCGGACTCATGTACGCCCCGGACCCGGGTTCCGGCGCCTACTGCCGCATCGGCGGCAACCTGGCCATGAACGCCGCCGGCCCCCGCTGCGTGAAATACGGCGCCACCCGGGACCACGTGCTGGGCCTGAAGGCCGTGGCCGGCGACGGCCGGGAACTGCGGGTGGGCAGCCACACCAGCAAATACGCCACCGCCTACGACCTGTCCCGCCTGCTGGTGGGTTCTGAAGGCACCCTGGCCCTCATCACCGAGGCCACCCTGAAGCTGGTGCCCGCCCCGGAGACAGTGGCCACCCTGCGGGTCTGCTTTGACTCCAACGCCGCTGCCTGTGCGGCCGTGCAGCGGCTGATGAACCAGCCCGTGGTGCCCTGTGCCCTGGAATTCATGGACCGGCGTTCCATCGACGTGCTCACCGCCTATGGGGGCGAGCAGGTGGTGAACGCCGGCCTGCCCGCCGGCACCCAGGCGGTGCTGATGGTGGAAGCGGACGGGGCGAAGGACGACGTGCCCCGCCAGATCGCTGCCCTGGAGCGGGCCCTGGCAGGAGAAGGCCTGCTGGAAATCCTGTCCGGTTTCAACAAGGCGGATATCACCCGCCTGTGGACGGCGCGCAAATCCCTGTCCATGGCGGTGAAGCAGATCGCTCCTCTGAAGATCAACGAAGACGTGGTGGTGCCCATCGGCCGCCTGGCCAATCTGGTGAACGCCATCGACGCCCTGGGCCACCACCACGCCGTGCCCATCGTCAGCTTCGGTCACGCCGGCAACGGCAACCTGCACGTCAACCTCATGGTGCACCCGGACGACCCCGAGGAAATGAAGCGGGCCCACGCCTGCCACGACGCTCTCATCGAGGCCGTGCTGGGCCTGGGGGGCAGCCTGTCCGGCGAACACGGCATCGGCTCGGAGAAGCGCCGCTACGTGGCCAAGGAACTGGACGCACCCACCCTGGCCATGATGCGGGACGTGAAACGCCTGTTCGACCCCCGGGGCATTCTCAACCCGGGCAAGAAACTGCCGGACTGACGCCTACTCAGCCCCTGGCCCCATGAGCGGCAACCTGACCCTGCCCAACCTGCTCACCGCCGCACGCATCGTGCTGACGCCCTTCGTGGCCTGGCGGCTCTGGCTGGGGGATGTGGAAGGGGCCTTCTGGCTGTTCGTGGCGGCGGCAGTGACCGATCTGCTGGACGGCAACCTGGCCCGGCTGCTGAACCAGCGCAGCGTGCTGGGGGCCTGGCTGGACCCCATTGCCGACAAGCTCATGCTGCTCACCACCACGGCCTTCCTGTGCCTGACGGACCTGCTGCCCATGTGGCTCTTGTGGGTGGTGGCCCTGCGGGACGGGGTGATCCTGGCCGGCGCGGAAGCCTACCGCCGCCTCACGGGGGCCCTGGACGTGCGGCCCACCCTGTCCGGCAAGGCCGCCACGGCCATGGAATTCATCCTGGTGAGCTTTACCCTGGCGGACCTGGCCCTGTACCTGGGCCTGGACCACTGGATCTACCCCCTGGCCCAGGCCACCGCAGCCCTGGTGGCCCTGTCCGGGTTCCGTTATGTCTGGCTCTGGGGCGCCAAGACCCGGGCCTACCTCAAGGATCATGCCGGGCACGCCTGAGGGCATGGCCCGTACTGACCGCACTAATTTCAGGACACGCCATGTACGACCCCGCCACCATCGGCCTTGTTTCCATCAGCGACCGGGCCAGTACCGGTATCTACGAAGACAAGGGCCTGCCCGCCCTCAAGGAATGGCTTAACGCCGCCCTGCACAACCCCCTCAGCTTTGTGGAACGGCTGATCCCCGACGACCAGCCCGGCATTGAAGCCACCCTCAAGGAACTGGCGCAATCCTGCTGCCTGGTGCTCACCACCGGCGGCACCGGCCCCGCCCCCCGGGACGTGACCCCGGAAGCCACCCTGGCGGTGGCCGACAAGGTACTGCCAGGCTTCGGCGAACAGATGCGGGCCGTCAGCCTGAAATACGTACCCACCGCCATCCTCTCCCGCCAGGTGGGGGTGGTGCGGGGCAACTGCCTGATCCTCAACCTGCCCGGCCAGCCCAAGGCCATCAAGGAAACCCTGGACGGCATCTTCGCCGCCGTGCCCTATTGCGTGGACCTGATCGGCGGCCCCTACATGGAGACCCGGGAAGACGTGGTGCAGGCCTTCCGGCCGAAGTCGGCCCTCCGGCCTCCTTTCAACCCGCCAGAAGCCGGTTGACCACCACCCCCGCCAGCATCAGCCCGAATAGGGGCGGCAGGTAGGAGATGGTGCCGTTCACCGCCCGGGCGCGGCCTTGGGGCGTGGGTTCCGGGGGTCTGGGGGGGCGGCCGGGTTCGTCGGACCACACGCACAGCACGCCCTTCTTGATGCCCCGCCGGCGTAGGCGGGTGCGCACCTCCCGGGCCAGGGGGTCCACCAGGGTCCTGGAAACGTCCGTCACCCTCACCCGGGTTGGGTCCAGCTTGTTGCCGGCCCCCATGCTGGCCGCCACGGGCAGTTGCCTGTGTAGGGCGGTTTCGATCAGGGCCAGCTTGCAGTTTAGGGAATCGATGCAGTCCACTACGTAGTCCGCGTCGGCGGGCAGCAGGTCAGCCACGTTGTCCGGGGTGATGAACTCGGTGAGCACCGTCAGGCGGCAGTCCGGGTTGATGTCGGCAATGCGGCGAGCCATGACCTCGGTCTTGAACTGCCCCACCGTGGACAGGGTGGCCGGCAGCTGCCGGTTGATGTTGGAGGCTGCCACCCGGTCCATGTCCACCAGGGTCAGCCGGCCCACGCCCGCCCGGGCCAGGGCCTCGGCACACCAGGAGCCCACCCCCCCCAGCCCGGCCAGGAAGACATGGCAGTTCGCCAGCCGCTCTACGCCGGCGGGGCCGATGAGGATTTCGGTGCGTTCGAATTGGGGGGGAACAGGGGCGGGAAGCGTTCCGTTCATGTCAGAGTGCCTGCCACCATGCCCACAAACACTGCCGCCCCGAACCAGTTGTTGTGCAGGAAGGCCTTGAAGCACTTGGCCGGTTCCCGGTGGCGGATCAGGGTGTAGTGGTAGCCCGCCACCCCGGCGGCGGCCATGAGGCCCAGGTAGTAGGGCCAGGCCAGGTGCAGGCGCCAGCCGGCGTAGGCCAGGATGGCCAGGGTGATGCCGTAGCAAGCCATCACGGCGGCCACGTCGAAGCGGCCGAAGGTGATGGCGGAGGTCTTGATGCCGATCTTCAGGTCGTCTTCCCGGTCCACCATGGCGTATTCCGTGTCGTAGGCGATGGCCCAGAACACGTTGGCTGCCAGCAGGATCCAGGCGATGGGGGGCACCCCGTCCAGATGGGCGGCGTAGGCCATGGGGATGCCGAAGCCGAAGGCGATGCCCAGGTAAGCCTGGGGGATGGCCAGGAAGCGTTTGGTGAAGGGGTAGCTGGCGGCCAGGAAGGCGGCGGCGAAGGAGAGCTTGATCAGCAGCGTGTTGCCCAGGGGCAGGATCAGGAGGAAGGCCAGCAGGGCCAGGACCGCCGCCAGGGCCAGGGCTTCCTTCGTGGTGACCCGGCCGGCGGCCAGGGGCCGGTTTTTGGTGCGGGCCACGTGGGGGTCGAAATTCCGGTCGGCGTAGTCGTTCACCACGCAGCCGGCGGAGCGCATGAGGATGATGCCCAGAGTAAATATCCAAACGATGACCCAGTCCGGGTTGCCCAGGCCCGACAGCCAAAGACCCCAGAAGGTGGGCCAGGCCAGCAGGAGGATGCCGATGGGTTTGTCCAGCCGCATCAGCTTGGTGTATTCGTCGAGGCGTTCTTTCAGGTTCATGGCAACTCGAGGACGACAGGCAGAAAAACTTCTGTGACAAGGATGGAATGGCCATCCCTGGTGAAGCGGCAACGCCGGGCCCATAGGGTGGCGGGGGCGGCATCCAGATGGGCAGCTGCCTTGCGATATAGCGGGTGGCGCCGGTCAAGGTCAGTGAACTCCAGGGGATGACGCTGGATGACTGGATCGGAGAAGAGGGCTGCTCCCAGGGGCCGGTTGCCCAGGCCAGACAAACCGATCCAGGGGCCTCTCAACCCTGCCCTGGGAATCACGCTGTGGGCGAATACCAGTGGGTTCTCACCGCAGCGCAGCAACACTTCCCGGATGGTGGCCTGGCGCCCATGGGGCAGGCCCATCAGGCGCTCCTCGTCCAGATGGGCGGGGGCAGAGCGCTGGCTGAGGCGCACCACGTTGAATGCCTGGCATCGGGCCATCAGGGCGTGAGTCAGGGACCCCTTGACCTGCAACCAGGGCCGGTAGGGTGTCGCGCGGATGAGGTGGTCGTGCCAGTGGAGCATGTGGTAGGTGTCGGAATAACGGGCGGATTATGCCATTGCCCAAGGCCTGGACCCGGCGACCAACGGGCTTTCCTTTGCATGCCAAAATGGGTGGAAGTCCAGAGTAAGTCAGTTTCTCAATCGCCCGAGCGTCGGGGTTGAAGAGCCTGCCATTCCGGGCAAGGGGCTCTAAAATGCCAGGGCCTTTCTTTCCGAGACCTGTCATGGCGGATTTAAGTACCGAATACCTGGGGCTCAAGCTCAAGAACCCCCTGGTGCCCTCGTCATCCCCCCTCTCACGCAGCGTGGACCAGGCCCGTGCCCTGGAAGATGCTGGTGCTGCCGCCCTGGTGATGTATTCCCTGTTCGAGGAAGAAATGCGCCCCGAGGCGGTGGATATGGAGCGCCAGCTGGTGGATCGGGCCATCGCCCAGGCCACGGCGGCGGGCCTGAGCGGCGCCCATTTCCGCTATCGCAGCGGACTGGATCTCTATCTGGAGCAATTGACTGCCCTGAAAGATGCCCTGGACATTCCCGTGATCGCCTCCCTGAACGGCATCGGCATGAACAGCTGGGTGGAGGTGGGGCGGGAACTGGAGGCCGCCGGAGCGGATGCCCTGGAGCTCAACGTGTATTACATCGCCGCGGACGCCAGCCAGTCCCCGGAGACCATAGAGGGCCGCTTCCTGTATTTGCTGAAGTCCTTGCGTGCAGCGGTGTCCTTGCCCATCGCCATGAAGATTTCGCCCTATTTCTGCGCCCTGCCGGCCTTCGTGCAGAAGCTGGAGGCGGCGGGAGCGGGGGCTGTCGTGCTGTTCAACCGCTTCTTCCAGCCGGATATCGACCTGGCCACCCTGGCGCCCTCGGACCAGCATCTGCTTTCCGGTCCGAGCGAGCGCCTGCTGGCCATGCGCTGGATTTCCCTGCTGCACGGCCGGGGCAAGGTCAATCTCGCGGGCAGCGGCGGGGTGTATGACGGGGAAGACGCCCTGAAGATGGTTCTGGCCGGAGCGGACGTGGTGAATCTCACCAGTGCGCTATTGCGGCATGGCCCCCATCACCTGGAGACCATGCTCGCGGACATGGCGGCCTGGATGGACGCCCGGGGCTTTGGGCGGCTGGAGGATTTCCGCGGCCTGTTGGCCCAGCCCAGCCACGGGGACGCCTCGGACAGAACCCGTGAGGGTTACGTGATGATGCTGGACAACTTCAACGCCCAGGCAGGGGCAGCATGAAGTCGGCATTGCCAGCCACTGAAGCGGCTTCTCCCTTGCCCATGGACGTGCGCCAGGTGTTCCTGGCCCAGTTTCCCATTTTCAACGCCCTGGCGGCTTCGGATCTTGAAGAGGCCCTGCGGGCAGCCCACGTGCGTCGGGTGCTCAAGGGGTCCACACCCTTCGCTACCAATTCGCCCTGCATGGGCTTTTCCATGCTGCTGGACGGGACGATTCGGGTGGTGAAGCTGGGCGCCAATGGCCGGGAAGTGGAGCTTTATCGTCTGCAGCCGGGGGAAAGCTGCCTGATCTCCTCCAGCTGCATGCTGGGCAAGGCCAACTACAGCGCCACGGCCGTGGCCCAGACAGACCTGCTGGTGTTCACCATTCCCCCCACCGTGTTCAAAAGCCTGATGGCCCGCAACGAGGCGTTCCGGGAATTCGTGTTCAGCCAGTTCAGCCAGCGGCTGGCAGACCTGATGATGCTGGTGGAAGCCATCGCCTTCCAGAAACTTGACCAGCGCCTGGCCCACCTTTTGCTGGAGGAGGGCCCGGAACTGAAGACCTCCCACGCCAAGCTGGCGGACCGCCTGGGCACCGTGCGGGATATCGTCGGCCGCCTGCTGAAGAACTTCGAACAGCGGGGCCTGGTGTCCTTGGGCCGGGAGCGGGTCAGGGTTCTGGATGACGCAGGACTGAAAGAAGTGGCGGACCGGCCCGCCTGACTTTTTTTGCGGGGCTTCAGGCCCGTCAATCAAAAATATTAGAAAACTCTAATGTTGTGCGACCAAGGTCGCATACGCGCCACGGCGGTCTCCGTAGCATGCAGGCCATGGTTCACATGAACCCCTGCAACGGCCAAAAGGAGATTGCCATGCTGTTCAAGCAACTGTTCGATCCCGCTTCTTCCACCTACACCTACGTGCTGGCCGCCGACACCGGTGAGGCCGTGCTGATCGATCCGGTCTACGAACAAGTGGAACGGGATCTGGCCCTCTTGAAAGACCACGGGCTGACCCTGGCCTGGGCCCTGGATACCCACGTCCATGCCGATCACGTCACCGGCGCCAATGCCCTGAAGGCCGCCACCGGCTGCCAGACCGCCGTGGGGGACGGCTGCAACGCCACCGGCTTCGACCACAGCCTGAACGATGGCGACGAGATTCGCTTCGGCAGCGAACTGATCCGGGTCATCGGCACCCCCGGCCATACCCACGGCAGCGTGACCTACCACTGGCGTGACCGGGTGTTCACCGGCGATGCCCTGCTGATCGGCGGCTGTGGGCGGACCGACTTCCAGGCTGGCGACGCCGACACCCTGTACCAGAGCATCACCGGCAAGCTCTTTGCATTGGCTGAAGAAACCCTGGTGTATCCCGGCCACGATTACAAGGGCCGCCGGGTATCTTCCATCGGAGAAGAACAGGCCACTAACCCCCGCCTGGCCGGCAAGAGCAAGGACGAGTTCGTCAACATCATGGCCAACCTGAACCTGCCCAAGCCCAAGCTGATCGACATCGCCGTGCCCGCCAACCTGATCGGCGGCAAGGCCTGACCCCATACAAGCGAGAGTGAGAGGAGAATGACCATGCAAACCATCAGCGCCCAAGCCCTGTCCAGCCTGCAAAAAAATGGCACCGTGCATCTCATAGACGTGCGCACCCCCGCCGAATTCGGCGCCGTGCACGCCAAGGGGGCGGTCAACATTCCCCTGGATAAGCTGGAGCCCAGCGCCCTGGCCCACTGCAACGACGACCCCGTGTTCCTTATCTGCAAATCCGGCGTGCGGGCTCGCAAGGCCATGGACAAGCTGTCCCAGGCGGGCTTTACCAAGACCTTCGAGGTGGAAGGCGGCACCGATGCCTGGGTGAACGCCAAGTTGCCCGTACAGAAAGGCCGCAAGGCCCTGGGCCTGGAGCAGCAGGTGCGCATCATCGTCGGTTCCATGGCCCTGACCGGTGCCGCCCTGGTCCTGGCGGGCCAGCCCCTGGGCCTCATCCTGGTGGCCATGATGGGCATGGGTCTGGTATATGCCGGCATCACCGACACCTGCGGCCTGGCCATGCTGATCGCAAAGGCACCCTGGAACCAGAACGTGAAGGCGTGCCCGGCAGGATCTGCTGCATCTGCGGCCTGAACTGCATTATCCCAGGGCCGACCATAGGGGCGGCCTGGACGGAGTCCTTCAGGCCTTGAGGTAGTCCAGCCCCCGGGGAAGCCAGCGAGCCAGGTGGCGGCGGACGGTGCCTGGGTTTTTGTCCAGCAGGCGTTCTGCCGCGTCACGGGCCTGTTCCAGCAGGATCAGATCGTTTTCCAGATCGGCAAAACGCAGCATGGGAACGCCGCTTTGCCGGGCCCCCAGAAACTCCCCCGGCCCCCGCAGGCGCAAGTCCTCCCGGGCGATGGCGAAGCCGTCGGCGTTGTCCTTGATGATGCGCAGCCGCTGCTTGGCGGTTTCCGAGAGGGGATCGCCGTAGAGCAGCAGGCAGGCGGATTCCCGCTGGCCCCGGCCTACCCGGCCCCGAAGCTGATGCAGCTGGGCCAGGCCATAGCGCTCCGCATGCTCGATCACCATGAGGGCAGCGTTGGGCACGTCCACACCCACCTCGATGACCGTGGTGGCCACCAGCAGGTGCAGGTCCCCGGCCTTGAAGGCGGCCATGACGGCAGCCTTCTCATCGGCTTTCATGCGTCCGTGCACCAGGCCGATGTTCAGTTCCGGCAGGGCGGCCGTGAGCTCGGCATGGCTTTCTTCCGCCGCCTTCAATTGCAGCTTCTCGGATTCCTCCACCAGGGGGCAGACCCAGTAGGCCTGGGCACCGGTCAGACAGTAATCCCGCAGCCGGCCGATGACCTCCTCCCGGCGGGCCAGGGAGATGACCTTGGTGGCGATGGGCGTGCGCCCGGGTGGGAGTTCGTCGATGACGGATACATCCAGGTCCGCGTAATAGCTCATGGCCAGGGAGCGGGGGATGGGGGTGGCGGACATCATCAACAGGTGAGGCGTGTGGCTCCCTCCCCCCCCGGGGGAGGGCTGGGGTGAGGGAGCAACATTGGCCGAGGGTGCAACATTGGCCATATCCACCCGGGTTCCCTCAACCCCGGCCCCTCTTCCGGGGGGAGAGGGGAGATATCCCTTCTCCCGTAATGCCAGCCGTTGCCCGACGCCGAACCGGTGCTGTTCGTCCACCACCGCCAGGGTGAGGTTGCGGAAATCCACCCCCGTCTGGAACAGGGCGTGGGTGCCCACGGCCACGTCCACTTCGCCGGCGGCGAGGGCGGCCAGGGTCTGTTGCTTGGCCTTGCCTTTCAGGGCGGCGGCCACCCAGGCCACCCGGTAACCCAGGGGACTGAGCCACTCCTGGAATTTGAGATAGAGCTGTTCCGCCAGGATTTCCGTGGGGGCCATGACGGCGGCCTGGGTGCCGGCCGCCAGGGCGGGCAGCAAGGACAGGACCGCCACCAGGGTCTTGCCGCTGCCCACGTCTCCCTGCAACAGGCGGTTCATGGGCTGGGGCCGGGCCAGGTCGCGGCGGATTTCGGCCAGGGCCCGGCGCTGGGCGCCGGTGAGGGGAAAGGGCAGGCTGGCCAGCAGGCGTTCCGTCAGGCCCTGATCCACGGGCAGGGCGGGGGCGCTGAGGGCCTGGCGTTGCCGGGCCGCCAGCCGCAGGGAGAGTTGCTGGGCCAGGAGTTCGTCGAACTTCAGCCGCTCCCAGGCGGGGCCCCGGCGATTTTCCAGATCGGCCACGGGGTCGCCGGGCCGGGGGGCGTGCAGCCGTTGCAGGGCGGCCTCGAAGGCCGGCAGATCCAGGCGTTGCAGCAGATCGTCCGGCAGGGTGTCCGCCAGGTCCGCCTCTGCCAGGACGGTGGCGACGGCCTTGCGGATGGCGTTCTGGGACAGGCCTGCCACACTCGGGTAGACCGGGGTCAGGCGGGTGGGCAGGGGCGTGCCTGGTTTCACCACCCGCAGCCTGGGGTGGACCATCTCAGCGCCGAAGAACCCCGGCCGGATCTCGCCGAACAGCCGCACTCGCACCCCGGGCTTCAGTTGCGCCACCTGGCTGGGGTAGAAATGCAGCAGGCGGCAAAACAAACGCGCTTTCCCCACAGGGGGGGGCTTGGAGAGGATGCCCCCCTCCCCTGGCGGGGGAGGGGCAGGGGAGAGGGGGCGGCCGTCGGCCGCCGGGTTTTCTTCGTCAGGCAGCGCATTCATCGCGTTCATGCTGAACGCGCCCTCTCCCCCGCCCCTCCCCCCCTGGGGGAGGGGAGAAGCCGCCTCCTCAACCTCCAGCACCAGTTGCTTGCGGGGCCGGGGCTGGACTTCGGCATGGCGCACCACGCCTTCCACCTGCACCGTGTCCCCGATCCGGGCTGCCCCCAGGGGCATCAGGCGGGTTTCGTCCTCATAGCGCAGGGGCAGGTGGAGGATCAGTTCGACCGGATCCCGGTAGCCCAGCTTGCGGGCCACCGTGTCCGCGCCGGGAACGGCAGGGGGCATGGGGCGTGAAGGGTGAAGGGTGAAGGGTGCGGTGCCTTAGCCCAGCACCATCACCCCGTCCGCTTCCACCAGGGCGCCCCGGGGCAGTTCCTTGACCCCCACGGCGGCCCGGGCGGGGTAGGGCTGCTGGAAATACTGGGCCATGATTTCGTTGACCTTGGCGAAGTGGGAAAGATCGGTGAGGAATACGTTCAGCTTCACCACGTCCGCCAGGCTGCCGCCGGCGGCTTCGGCCACGGCCCGCAGGTTGCTGAAGACCTGGTGGATCTGGTCTTCGATGCCCTCCGCCATCTGCATGGTGGCGGGTTGCAGGCCGATCTGGCCGGACAGGTAGACGGTGTCGCCCACCCTCACGGCCTGGGAATAGGTGCCGATGGCCTGGGGTGCGTCGGGGGTGGCGATGATGGTCTTGCTCATGGGGTCTCCGTAGAAGGGGCGATGGGCCCGAAGCCTATCAAATTCGGTAGCGGCTGCAGCGGTGCCATGCAGGGAGGGTCACGGAATGTCCGCCAGCAGGATGGCGAACATCCGTTCCCGTTGATCAGCGCTCAGGCCCGCGAGGATCCGGATGGCCTGCTGTTCCACCTGCCGGTTCGCGCGCAGGGCATAGGTGGCTGCCAGGGCGCCCCAGCTTTGCGCCAGGACCGGGTCGGTCTCATGGAGTTTCAACAGGGCCTGACGCACGCCGGCGGGGCCCCGCAGCAGGTAATAGCTCTGTCCCAGATTGCGCCAGGCCAGCAGATAGGCCGGGTCGGCCCGCACCGCTTGCCGATAGGCCAGCAGGGCGTCCCGGGGCTGGCCCAGGAGGATGTGGAGGTTGCCGACGTTGTTGGCCGCATAGCTGTCCCGGGGGTCCAGGGCCAGGTTTCTTCGATATGCGGCCAGGGCCAGGATCGGCTGGTCCAACAAGGTGTAGGCCCGGCCCTGCACGAACCAGGCCAGGGGATTGTCCGGCTCTGTCTGGCTCCAGGCTTGCCCCAGCCGCAGCAGGCCTGCACGGTCCCGGGCCTTTTCCAGGGTCTGGGCCTGGGCGAGCCAGCCGTCCCCAGCCCGGGCCGGATTCAGGCACAAGGTCGCAGCCAGCAACAGGAATAGGGCGTTGCGAAAAAGAAAAAGGGTGTCCATGACGGACACCCTTTTCGTGGTTTTTGCCGCCGGGCGCAAGCCCCGGCAACCACCGATCAGGCGAAGTTGGCTTCCGCGAAGGACCAGTTCACCAGATTGTTCAGGAAGGTTTCCACGAACTTGGGACGCAGGTTGCGGTAGTCGATGTAGTAGGCGTGCTCCCACACGTCCACGCACAGCAGGGCCTTGTCGCCGGTGGTCAGGGGGGTGCCGGCGGCGCCCATGTTGACGATGTCCAGGGAGCCGTCGGCCTTCTTCACCAGCCAGGTCCAGCCGGAACCGAAGTTGCCCACGGCGGAGGTCTGGAAGGCCTTCTTGAAGTCGTCCAGGGAACCCCACTTGGCGTTGATGGCATCCGCCAGGGCACCGCTGGGAGCGCCGCCGCCGTTGGGCTTCATGCAGTTCCAGAAGAAGGTGTGGTTCCACACCTGGGCGGCGTTGTTGTACACGCCGCCGGCAGGGGCGGTCTTGACGATGTCTTCCAGGGACTTGGATTCGAAGTCCGTGCCCTTGATGAGGTTGTTCAGGTTGGTCACGTAGGCCTGGTGGTGCTTGGCGTAGTGGTATTCGAAGGTTTCCTTGGACATGTGGGGTTGCAGGGCGTCCATGGCGTAGGGCAGGGCGGGCAGTTGGTGTTCCATGTCGTTTCTCCGTTGGTGTGTGGGTGTGTCTTCAAGACAGGGGGCATTCTAGGGGCCCGGAGAGCGCCGGGCAATACTTGACTTTTCTACTCAACAATAAGTAGAGTCTGCTCCAAGCCAGCAGAACTGGCGCACTTACGCTGATTAACCGGGTGAAGAGAGGAATCAACATGGAACTGAACATCAACGGACGCACGGTGGAAACCGATCCGGAAGGCTATCTGGTCAATCTGTCCGACTGGGACGATGACGTGGCGGCCTATCTGGCCTCCCAGGACAAGCTGGATCTGGGCGAGAACCACTGGAAGATCATTCGCTACATGCGGGACTACTTCAACGAGTACGGCACCGCTCCGAACCTGCGCATCCTGCAAAAAGCCTTGAAGGAGGAATTCGGTCCCGAGTGGGGCGAGAAGAAGTTCCTTTTCGACCTGTTCCCCTACGGTCCCGCCAAGCAGGCTGGCCGTTATGCCGGCACGCCGAAGCCGACGGGTTGCGTATAAGTATTACTTTTGTACTAGACTGGCCCCGTTAACTGACGGGGCCTTTTTATGGCGATTGAACGGCGGATCGTATTTTTATTGGGCTTGGTGCTGTCAGGCCCGGTCCTGGCTTTCCCCTGGTATGCCAGTGGAGAGGGTTTCCGGGGGGCGGAATTGATGTCTCCGGAGGAACGCAAGGCCCATGCAGCCCGGCTGCAGACCATGCGGAATTTCGATGAGTGTCGGACCTACATGCAGGGCCACTCCCTTGAACTGGAAAAACGGGCCCAGCAGAAGCGGGTTTCTCTGCCACCCGTGAAGGGCGATCCCTGTGAAGTCATGCGCACCATGGGAAGGTTCTGAACCACCAGATCCACAAAACAAAGCCCGGCACATGCCGGGCTTTGTATTTCAGCGTCTGGTCTCGTCAATGCACGCTGCCGAAGGAAGGGTCCGCGTTGCCGCTGGGCAGCGGCAGGCCGGCTATCCGGCAACCCTGGGTGACTGGCCCACGGGGAAAGAGTCCGTAAAGGAACTTGCGTCCGCCCTGGTCGGCGTAGGCCTGTTCCATGGCCTTGAGCAGGATGCGGGCATTGGGGGCCTGGCCGCACTCGGAAAAATGGTCCCGCAGGTAGCAGATCACGTCCATGTGGGTGTCCGAGAGTTCCAGCCCTTCCCGCCGGGCCAGTTGCCGGGCTTCGTCCTCGCTCCAGGGCTCCAGGTCCTGGAGATAGGCATCCGCCTCGCAGGGGGCCAGGTTTTCTGCCATCACCAGTTTGTTGATGTCCAGCATGGTGTCGATCTCCTCTAGGTTGATTGGGCACCTGTAGCTTGCAGGGCCCTGATCTGTTCCTAGCATGGGTTTCGATTAATGCAATAACCCTTTGATTATCAAGACTAAAAAGTCTTTTTATGATTATGTGTTTTTACGTGCTTAATCCAGTTCCCTCAGCACGCGAAAGCCCAGGTTCATGTCCAGTTCGTTGATGCGGCGAGGTTTGCGGGCGGCCGAGCGGGCCTGGCGGGCGGGTTCGAACCAGGAGCCACCCTTGACCACGAACCAGGTGCCGTCCTGGCCAAGCTTTGCGCTATTCAGGGGATCGAGAGGGCCTATCCACGGGTCGGTGGTGAATTCCCAGACGTTGCCGTGCATGTCGTGGAGGCCCCAGACATTGGCCGGATAGCAGCCCACGTCCACCGCCTGATTGAGAGGCGCGCAGAAGGGCAGGAAGCGGCGCCAGCCCTGGGCCTGCCGGCCTTCCAGCCGGAATGAGCCGGTGTTGCCTTCGCCGCACCCCAGGGTGTCGCCGAAGCAGTAGGGTGTGGTGCTGCCCGCCCGGGCGGCATATTCCCACTCGGCTTCGCTGGGCAGGCGGTAGCGCTGGCCGGTTTCGGCGCAGAGCCAGTCCACGTAGGCCTGGGCCTGGGCCCGGTCCACATTGGTGACCGGCTGACGGCCTTCGGTGCGGATCAGGTGGTCCGCCCAGGCAAAGCCGGTGGCCTCGGTAAAGCGCGCAAACTCGAAGGCCGTGACGCAGCATCGGCCCAGGCCGTAGGGCCGCTCCAGGGTGACGGAGCGTTGCGGCAGATCGCCGAAATCCCGTTCGCCGTCCGTGGCACCCATGATGAACTCGCCCGGGGGAATGACCATCAGCTCTGGTCCGGGAGTGCCGTCCTTGAGCACGTCATGGAAGGGCAGGTCGTAGCCGCCCAGGCCGGCGGCCTGGGCCTGGAGGGCACGCAACTGGCTGGGCGGCAGGCCGTGGACATGGGGAAGGGAGGTGGAGACAGGGGCATTCATGGTCGGGTAAGGAAAGGGGCGGCCTAGTCAGACAAGGGGGACAGCGCCGGGTTCAAGCCCCTGCAGGTGGCTGGTCACCCGGGTCTGCCAGCCAGTGGCCGGACTTGCCCCCCTGCTTTTCAAGCAGGCGGACGGATTCCAGGGTCATGCCCCGATCCACGGCCTTGCACATGTCGTAGATGGTGAGCAGGGCGACGCTGGCGGCGGTGAGGGCTTCCATTTCCACGCCGGTGCGGCCCACGGTTTCCGCCCGGGCAAGGCATGCGATGGTGCTGCTTGCGGGGTCCGGGGTGAAGTCCACGCTCACCTTGGTGAGGGCAATGGGATGGCACAGGGGGATCAGGTCCGGCGTGCGCTTGGCGCCCATGATGCCTGCCAGACGGGCCACTCCCAAGACGTCCCCCTTCTTGGCGCCGCCTTGAAGGATCAGTGCCAGGGTGGAAGGTTGCATGCGGATGCGGCCGGCAGCGACGGCCACCCGGTGGGTCTCGGCCTTGGCGTCCACGCCCACCATGACGGCCTGGCCTTGATCGTCGAAATGGGTGAATTGGCTCATGGCGCAGGAACTGAAGTTGAGGGCGGCTATCATAGCCCCATGCCCGCCGCCCTTCGAGTGACTTGTCCGTGTCTGTGCCGATTTCCCGCAAGCCCCCTTTCTTGACCCGGTTATCGGTTGTCTGCCTGTGCGCCTTGCTTTCGTTCCAGACGCCGGCAGCCCAGCCCATCACCCTGCCGGATCTCGGGGAAGTGGCCCGCACCACCCTGACCGAATCCCACGAGGATCGCATCGGCCGGGAGATCATGCGCCAGATACGGGATGGCGGCGATTACTACTCCGACCCGGTCATCCTGGAATACCTGGCCCGCATGGGTGAACGCCTGGGGGGTGCCTCTCCCGAGCCGAGCAAGCGCTTCGAGTTCTTTGCCGTGCGGGACCCGACACTCAACGCCTTCGCTCTGCCCGGGGGGTATATCGGCGTGCACACCGGCCTGCTGTCCGCCACCCGCAATGAATCGGAACTGGCCGGGGTGCTGGGCCACGAAATGGGACACGTCACCCAGCAGCACATCGCCCGCATGGTGGACGCCCAGAAGACCAACAGCCTGGTGTCCATCCTGGCTCTGGCCGTGGCCATCCTGGCCGCCCGTTCCAACAGCGAAGTCACCCAGGCCGCCCTCACCGCTTCCCAGGCCTACAGCATCCAGAGCCAGCTGGACTTCACCCGGGAGAACGAGCGGGAAGCCGACCGGATCGGCTTGCAGACCATGGCGGCCGCAGGGTATTCGCCCCAGGGCATGTCCAGCTTTTTTGAACGCCTCCAGTTCCAGGGCCGACTCTACGAAAACAATGCCCCTGGCTATCTGCGTACCCACCCGCTGACCTACGAACGCATCGCGGACCTGGAAAACCGGCTTTCCCAGTTGCCCTACCACCAGCACGAAGACAGCCTGGAATACCTCTTCGTACGGGCCCGGGTCCAGGCGGAGGAAGGGGAGGCCGCCGACGCCCTGCGCCGCTTCCAGGCCCAGACCCAGGACCACCCAGGGCCCGGGGACTGGTACGGCCTGGCCCGGGCGGCCCTGCGCGCCAACCAGTTGGAAAAGGCCCGGCAGGCCTTGGCACAACTCAGGTCCCAGGCTTCCCAGAGCCCCCTGATCGCCTTGCTGGACGGGGAGATCGAACTGGCGGCAGCCAAGCCAGAAAAAGCCATTGCCATCCTGGAACCTGCACTGCGCCAGTACGGTGGCTACCGACCCCTCGCATATCTCCATGCCGAGGCCCTGCTGCGTGCCAACCGGCCCGCCGAGGCCCTTCGCTTCGTGGAGACCCAGCAAAAACTCTGGAGTGCAGATGTGCGCTTCCGCACCCTGAGTGCTCAGGCCTACCAGTCTCTCGGGCAGCCTGCCCAGGCCCACCTGGCCCAGGCTGAAGCCTATGCGCTCCAGGACCGCATCGTTGCCGCCATAGACCAGTTGCAAAGCGCCCAGCGTCAGAATGATGTGGATTTCTACACCCAGTCCATCGTCGATGCGCGGCTAAGGGAGATGCGTCAGCGGCAGACGGATGAAATGCCCAAATAGTCTGCAAATGCAGGTTTCGTGCGGCTGGTAGCAACATACCGATCTGCCAGCAGATCGTACTAAAGTCATACCAAGGGGCTTGTCCCGGACCGGATACCGGTCTAAGGTTCACCGGTCCGTCAGGATGCGCCCGCAAGCTGGGCGGCTTTCAGCTTTCAACAAGCAAGGAGACGAGGAGATGAAGAATCTCGCGCGGAAACGTGCTGCCGTAATCAGCGGCCTGCTGGCAGCTTTGGTAGCCACCGGCGCCATGGCTCAAGGCGCCAAGAAGGAAGAGTCCGGCAAGGACATCAGTTACAACCGTTCCAAGGGCAACTGCCTGGCATGCCACGGCTTCCCCACCCTGCCGGATGCCGAAATGACCGGTAACAGCGGTCCGCCCCTGATCGCCATGCAGGCCCGCTTCCCCGACAAGGCCGTGCTGCGTGCCAAGATCTGGGACGCTACGGCCAGCAACCCCGAGTCATTGATGCCCCCCTTCGGCAAGCACCAGTTGCTGACCGAACAGGAAATCGACAAGGTAGTCGATTTCATCTACGGCCTGTAAGCCCCACTGAACGAGGAGAACCCATGAATAATCTGCGTAGGAACGTACTGAAGGGCGCTGGTTCTGCTGGCGTGGTTGGCGTGGCTGTGATGGCCGGTCTGCTGAAGCCTGGGATGGCGTTTGCCAACTGGAACAAGGCGGGTTTTGAAGCCAAGGACATGGCTGGCGCCATGGGTTCCATTGGCGGCG
>JBFLXA010000006.1:0-187775 GCA_040757575.1 Pseudomonadota bacterium | reverse complement strand
TGGAGCGCAACAAGCGGCGCATCAAGGCCCTGGTGGAGACCGGCAAGGCGCGCAAGCTCGATCGCGACATCCGGCTGATGCCCGGCACCGTGCTCACCCGGGAGTACCAGGGGATCGAGCACCGGGTGACGGTCGCCCAGGACGGGCAGTACGAGTTCGAGGGTAGGCGCTACCCGAGCCTGTCCATGATCGCCCGCGAGATCACCGGCACCCGCTGGTCCGGGCCGCTCTTCTTCGGCGTGAAGGCACCGGCCAAGGCGAAGAATCCGAAGAAGCAGGGAGGTCGGCGATGAACGAAGCCCTGAAGCGCCGCCTGCGCTGCGCCGTCTACACTCGGAAGTCCACCGACGAGGGGCTCGACCAGGAGTACAACTCCATCGACGCCCAGCGTGACGCCGGCCACGCCTACATCGCCAGCCAGCGCGCGGAGGGCTGGATTCCGGTGGCCGACGACTACGACGATCCCGCCTTCTCCGGTGGCAACATGGACCGGCCGGCGCTCAAGCGGCTGCTGGCCGACATCGAGGCCGGCAGGATCGACATCGTGGTGGTCTACAAGATCGATCGCCTGACGCGATCGCTGACTGACTTCTCGCGAATGATCGACGTCTTCGAGCGCCACGGGGTCTCCTTCGTCTCGGTCACCCAGCAGTTCAACACCACCACCTCGATGGGGCGGTTGATGCTCAACATCCTGCTCTCCTTCGCCCAGTTCGAGCGCGAGGTTACCGGCGAGCGCATCCGCGACAAGATCGCCGCCAGCAAGCGCAAGGGCATGTGGATGGGTGGCGTGCCGCCGCTCGGCTACGACGTCGAGAACCGGCGGTTGGTGCCCAACGAGCGCGAGGCCAAGATCGTCCGCCACATCTTCCAGCGCTTCGTCGAGCTCGGGTCCTCGACCATGCTCGTGAAGGAGCTGCGCCTCGACGGCGTGACCTCCAAGGCCTGGACTACCCAAGACGGGCGGGTGCGCGATGGCAAGCCCATCGACAAGAGCCTCGTCTACAAGATCCTCAACAACCGCGTCTACCTGGGCGAGATCCGCCATCGCGATCAGTGGTATCCGGGCGAACACCCGCCCGTCGTCGAGCGCAGGCTGTGGGATGCCGCCCAGGCGATCCTCGCGCAGAACTCGCGTGTGCGAGGCAACAACACCCGCGCCCGGGTGCCGTTCCTGCTCAAGGGGATCGTCGTGGGGATCGATGGCCGGGCGCTCACGCCCTGGTCCACGCGCAAGAAGAACGGACGTATCTACCGCTACTACCTGCCGACGCGGGAGAACAAGGAGCACGCCGGCGCCTCCGGGCTGCCGCGCCTGCCGGCCGGTGAACTGGAGGCCGCCGTGCTGGAGCAGATGCGCCGGGTGCTGCGCGCCCCGGCCATGGTAGCCGGGGTGGCCGAGCGCGCCGCCCGGCTCGACCCCTCCCTGGACGAGGCCCAGGTCACGGTGGCCATGACCCGGCTGGATGCGATTTGGGATCAGCTCTTCCCGGCCGAGCAGCAGCGCATCGTGCGGCTCCTCATCGACAAGGTGATCGTCTCGCCGGACGGCATCGAGGTGCGGTTCCGGCCCAACGGCATCGAGGTGCTCGCCCTGGAGCTGCGCCCCGAGCCCGCCCCGGAAACCCTTGAGGAGGCCGTGGCATGAATGAAATCTTGATCGACAAGACCGGTCAGCCAGAGGTGATCACCGCGAGCGACGGCAGCCTTACCATCGCTGTGCCGATCCGGATCAAGCGCCGCGGCAGCCGCAAGGCCGTGGCCCTTCCGGACGGCAGCGCTGTCCAGCCCCGTCCCTGGGATGACACGCCGACGCCGATCCAGCTCGCGCTCGCCCGCGGCCACCGCTGGCTGGCGATGGTGGAGTCCGGCGAGGCGCGCACGCTATCCGAGGTGGCCGAACGCGAGGGGATGGATCGGGCCTATGTGAGTCGGATGGTGAACCTCACCACCCTGGCGCCGGACATCGTCGCTGCGATCCTCGACGAAACGTTGCCGCCGGAGGTGACCCTGTTTGATCTGGCGTCGGGGACGCCGTTGTTGTGGGAGGAGCAGCGGGCTCGGATCCTCCATGATCCGGCGCCCGCTGCATCGGCGTGCTGAAGCCGGTGGCGGCTTCAGTATCAGGGTTGCTTCGGCGCCGCGGACGTCGTCTCGGCCGGCACCGCTTCGAGCAAGTCCTCGCGCTTGGCAGCGTCGAGCAGGTCCTTCGCCGTCCAGCTTGGGAGCCGGAAGTGCTCGGGGCGGGATGAGACCTTGAGGGTGTATTCCTCCTTGTCCGCCGCCTTGCCCAGCCGGTAGTCGACCGGCGCAGCCCCCTTGCGGGTGACGGTCAGGCGCAAGACCGGCTCGTCCTGCCCGTATTCGGGTTTGGCCTCCTTGCCCAGCACCGCGTCGAAGCGCAGCTCGGCCAGCAGACGGGCGAGCTTGGCGGCAGCGTCTGCCTTCAGGCGCTTGCCTTCCGGGAGCGGGCTTGCCGTCCATTGGGCATCCTTCCCTTCGTCCGCGCCATCACCCGCCCCGCGCTCGATGCGCAGACCATCGATGTCGATGGCGGCGATCTGCGCCTGCGGGACGGCGAGCAGGGTCTTGTCCTGCCACTCGGCCGCCTTCACCGGCACGTCGTAGACGGCCAGATCGACGATGTGGACGTCGTCCGCGCCCTGACTCCTGGCATGGAGCCGCCGCAGGGCCGGCGAGGTGCCGAGGTAGAGTGTCGCCTGGGAAGCATCGCCCTTGGCCAGGGTGATGCGCCGCTCGAAAGTCTCGTCGCTCACCTTGAAACGGGCGTGGGCGCCGGAGGTGGCGGCGACCACGTCGCCGCCCTTCAGGCCGGCCAGCCGGTCGAGCAGCTGCGCCACGCGCGTGCCGTCGGCGGGGAAACCGCCGGCCTCGGGCAGCTGCCAGCGGCCCTCCTTTTTCGCCAGCACCACCTTGGCCTGGCCGGGATCTTCGAGGGTGATGCGGTCGATGGCGGCCTTGTCGAAGGCCAGCAGCAGCCTGTCGGCACCTTTGGTGCGGGTGAGCGCCGTGCCCGAGAGGCCGAGTCCCAGCGCCAGCAGAAGCTGGGCGCCCAGCAGCACGGCAAGCCATTGGATCGTCTTCTTCATCGCTTACACCTCCGCGAGGATTCGGTCATAGACCCGGCGGTCGGTCGCCGCCACCCGGCGGCGCCAGCCCCAGACGGCTGCCAGACCGAGTACCGCCAGGCCATAGTTGAGGTACTCCCACAGCCGCTGCTCGCCTTCACGCAGCGGGTCGAGCGTGCGGGCGAGCTGGGTGCGTCCGCGTAGGGCCAGCAGGTCGCGGTCTTCCAGCGACCAGTCGATGGCGTTCTGCAGGAAGGCGAGCGGCTTGGTGTAGAGGGTGTTCAGCCCCTGGGAGGCGAGATCCAGCGCCGCGTCCGAGGCGAAGCTGTTGCTGGCCACCAGGATCAGGCGCGCCGATTCGGGCGAGCGGTCGATGACGCCGGTGATGTGCGGTGTCTTGCCCTTGCTCTCTTTCTCGGTGTTCTTCGCCGCATCTTTGGAGGCATCATCCTTGTCCGCCTCCGCCTCCGCCTCGGCCTTCGCCAGGGGGGATTCCTTGCCCTGATAGAAGGAGTCGAAACGCCCCTCGACCGCCAGCGCCAGCAGGCGCGGCTTGCGCTCGCCGTTGGCAACGAAGCCGGTGTCGGGATGGGCGCGGTAGTTGGGCACCAAGTCGAGGCTGTCCGACACCCAGCTCTGCGGGGAACTCTTTAGCAGCTCGATCACCGTGCGGCCCTTGTTCTTCTCCGCGTCCACGGTCATCGGCGAGGCCCAGTTGAGGGTGAGCTGGCCGAGCGTGGCGGTGATCGGGTTGTTGGCGTTAAGCCCCGCGCCGCGCAGGTCGGGGAAGTGGGGATAGGGCAGCATGCGGTACTCGCGGAAGGTCAGGCCGCCCACGTAGCGCTCCACCGGCACCGGCAGGGCGGCGTTGCGCGGGTCGAGGACCATGGTGTCCTCGATGGTGATGCCATGATGGGCGAGCCATTCCTTCAGGCCGGTGTCCTGCTTGCCGGCGGTGAGCGTGTTGCTCACCTGCACGTCGAAGGGCGAGGTGGCCAGCACCACGCTGCCGCCCTGCATCAGGAACTGGTCGATGGCGAAGCGCTGCTTGTCGTCCAACTCGCGCGGCGCGAGCGCCAGCAGCAGGTCGGCTTCGAGCGGCACCTGGCCGTCCTTGAGATCGGTCTCCTTGAGACGGACGTTCTCGCCCAGCACCTGTTCGAGCTGGCTGTAGCGCTGGCCGCCGGGACCGAAGGCCGGGGGCTTGATCAGCGCAACGGTCTTCAGCACGCCCGGCGCGAAGCGCGCGAGCGCGGCATCGAAGCTGCGTTTCAGGGCATCCTTGTCCAGGGTTGCCGGCAGCGGCACTTGCACCGCCTCGCCGTCGCCCTCCAGCACCAGGTAGAACCAGAAGGGTTTGGGGTCGAGCAGGCTGGCGATCTGCGGGCCGAAGCCGTATTTGCCCTTGAGCTCGGCGGCGAGTTTGCCGCCGTCGGCATCCGGGTCCTGGAAGCTCACCTTGAGCTTGTCCCCGGCCTGCTTGGCGTAGTCGTCCAGCAGCCCCTGCAGGTCGGCGCGCAGGGTACGCAGCGCCTCGGGCAGGCGCGCATCGGGCGAGACATAGCCCTTGAAGGCCACCGGGCGGGTCAGGTTCTCGAACGGATTGCCGCCTGCCGCCCAGGCCCCGGCCACCTTGCGGATGGCGCGGGTGATGGCGTATTCGGGGTTCTTCAGCACCACATCGATATCCCGCTCGCCGCGCGCCTTGACCTCGATGAGGTCGCGGAAGCCGAGCTTCTCGTGCTGGTCGCCATAGGCCACGACGATGTCGAAGTAGGAACTGACCACCGCCGCCTGGTAGCGGTCGGCCGTCTGGAACGGCACCGGGCGCACGCCGTAGCGCGCCGCGGCCTCCTCCTCGGCCTGGCGGTCGCGCGTAGGGTCGATGAACTCGACCTGGGCGCGCCCGCCGGCGGCGACGGCATACTCCTCCAGCAGGTCCTTGATCTGCGGCACCAGGGGCGCCAGCAGCGGATGGGTCTTGGCCGAAAAGTAGCCGCGGATCTGCAAGGGCTCGGACAGCCGCGCCAGTTGCCGTTCGGTGGCCTGCGACAGCGAATGGATGTTCCCGGCGGTGATGTCCGCCCGCGCCCAGCCGACGGGCGCCAGCCACAGGTTGGCGGCGACGAAGTTGGCGGCCAGCAGTCCCGCCGCCCAGCCCCACAGGCGGTGGCGGCTGCTCGCCGGGTTGCCGGCCCAGCGCAGCCGCTCGAGACCGAAGAGGTTGAGGGTGAGAAACACCCCGACGATGGAGAGGTAGTAGTAGAGATCGCGCAGGTCGAGCACGCCGCGGGTGATGGACTCGAAGCGCGTGCCGGTGCCGAGCAGCGCCAGCACGCCCCCGATCTCGTGGCCGAACAGGGTGGTCAGGGTGTTCGAGCCGATCAGGTAGAACAGGCCGCAGACCACCGCCGTCAGGATCAGCGCGACGATGGGGTTGTCGGTGCGGGCGCTCATGTACAGGCCGATGGCCACATAGGCCGCGGCCAGGAACAGCGTGGCGACGTAGCCGCCGACCACCGGCCCCCAGTCCAGCGGCCCCAGGAGCGAGACCGTCACCGGCAGCGGCAGGGTGAGCGCCAGGGCCAGCGCCACCAGCCCGAGGGCCGCGGCGAACTTGCCCAGCACCAGGGCGAGCGGCGCCACCGGCGCGGTGAGCAGGCTCTCCAGGGTGCCGCCGCGCCGCTCCTCGGACCAGGCGCGCATGGTCAGCGCCGCCACCAGGAAGATGAGCAGCAGCGGCAGCCACTGGAACAGCGGCCGCACGTCGGCGATGTTGCGGGCGAAGAAGGTCTCCACCCAGAAGAAGACGAACAGGGTCACCGCCAGGAAGGCGCCGAGGAAGAGATAGGCGGCCGGGGTGGCGAAGAAGCCGCGGAACTCCTTGCGTGCCACGCGGCCCGCCGTGGTGAGCAGATCACGCATGGGCCACCTCCTCGTTCACCTGGGCGAAGACGGTCTCCAGGTCGCGGCGCTCCGGGGTCAATTCGTGCAGGGGAAGATTCGCCCCGGCCAGCGCCTGCGCCACGCGCGGCGCCGCCTCGGGGCCGGCGGCAAGGCGGTAGCGGCGCGGGTTGCCGGCGGCATCCAGTTCCTCCACCGCGCTCACGCCCTCGACCTGCGCGAGCGCCGCGCGGGCATCACCCGCGACCGCCACCAGCAGGGCGCGGCCCTGCTGCAGCTCGTCGATGCGCGAATCCACCACCAGCCGGCCGGCACGCAGGATCAGCACCCGCTCGCACACCGCCTGCACCTCCTGCAGGATGTGGGTGGAGACGATCACCGTCGCCGTCTTCGCCAGCTCGCCGATGAGCTCGCGCATGTGGCGGATCTGGGTGGGGTCGAGGCCGTTGGTGGGCTCGTCCAGGATCACGATGTCCGGCTCGTGCAGGATCGCCTGGGCCACCCCCACCCGCTGGCGGTAACCGCGCGAGAGGGTCTGGATGGGCGCGGCGGCCTTCTCCTTCAGGGCGGTGCGGCGGATCGCCCGGGCGATGGCGGCCGGGCGGCGCGCCTGCGGCACGCCGTGCAGCGCGGCCTGGTAGTCGAGGTAGTCGATCACCGTCATTTCCGGCCACACCGGGCAGTTCTCCGGCAGGTAGCCGATGCGCGCCTGGATGGCCGCCGTGTCCCGGCCCACCTCCAGATCATCGATGCGGATGGCGCCGGCAGTGGGCTCCAGGAAGCCGGTGATCATTTTCATGATGGTGGTCTTGCCGGCACCGTTGTGGCCCAGCAGGCCGACCACCTCGCCGCGGCCGATGGTGAAGCTCACATCGTCCACGGCGGTGAAATCGCCATAGCGGCGGGTCAGGTGTTCTACCCGAATCATCTCATTGTTCCCTTGTTGCATTGACAATGGGCCGCCGGCGCGGACGATTCCGCCACCCCGGCAGAGCCAGGATCAAACGGCACAAGCCCCCCGGTACGGGGGGCGGGCGAGACGATTGGGTGGTGAGCGGATGAGTTCTGAAGAGAAAGTCAAACAGTTAATCGTTGTTCTTGCCGAGCGCATCGATCAGACAGGACTCCGGATCTCCCAAACAAACACACAAAACGACCGTGACCAGAGAAAAAAGTTCCAGGCAAATGGAACCGCACCTCTGTACCTTCGGGTGGGCGATGCCGCTATCCAACCGCTTGAACGGTCAGCCCGTAACTTATTGATATTGAAGGGGGTCGCCGACGGCCTTTATGGACTTCGGTCCTTAGCCGGGGAGCGAGGCTGGAGAGAAGAACGGCCAGGAGAGAGCGAAATGGGTCCGAGATGGGCAAGACGGCCGGAGGAAGGAAGTCCGCAGGAATCCGCGCGAGTCCACGCGAACGCGCGGGAGCGCGCAAGAAAAAAGGCCAACCGAGAACGGTTGACCTTTATGTATTGGTGGAGCCGGGGGGAATCGAACCCCCGTCCGCAAGTCCTCTACAGCAAGATCTACATACTTAGTCCGGTCGTTTGGTTTTAACCCGAACCACGCCGGCCGAACAGGCTGGGTTCAGGCGAGCCACCTTGGTTTAACGCTGGGTCAAGCGGCCCGGCTCAGCGCGAGTCCATGTAAATGACTCCACTGCGGGTTGCCCCGCCCGGCCCATGGACCTGCCGGTGTGGAGTCTGACCGTCAAGCGGCCAGAGCGTAGGTTTCGTCGTTGGCGACTATAGATTTCCAGATGGATTTACGAGGTAACTGGGCCTCGGTATGCCCTTCACTGCTTTGCAACCCACGTCGAAGCCAGGTCGGCCCCAATTAAGGTACTGCTGGGAGGGATGCTACCGGCAATTGGTTCAGTCCACAGCAAATAAATTTGTTCAGGCCTGATTCAGCCAGTCCATGAGTCCCAGCGGAGAGCGGATGAAGCCGGACGCGCCCCACTCGGCGGGCTGGTCCGTCTCGCCCAGATAGCCATACAAAGCCACCAGGGCCGGCATGCCGGCCGCCCGGGCGGCTTCCACGTCCCGGGCGGCGTCACCGACATAGATGCAGTCCCCGGGGGCGATTGTCATGTGTCTGCAGGCGTGCAGCACGGGCTCCGGGTGGGGCTTGTTGCGGGCGCAGGTGTCACCGGAAACCACGCAGGCTGCCCGGTGACCCAGGCCCAGTTGGTCCAGCAGGGGTTCAGTGAGGAAGGCGGGTTTGTTGGTGACCACACCCCAGGCGAGGCCCCGGCCTTCAAGGACTTCCAGAACCTGCCCCATCTCGGGAAACAACCGGGAGCGGCGGCTCAGGTTAGCCTGGTAGATATCCAGGAATTCACTGCGCAAACCGGGAAAGTCCGGGTGGTCCGCACCCACACCCAGGCCCAGCCTGATGAGGCCCTGGGTGCCGTGGGAGGCCTGGGGCCGCAACAGATGGGCCTCCATGGGGGGGAGCCCCCGGCAGTGGCGCAGGGTGTTGAGGGTGTCTATCAGGTCCGGCGCGGTATCTACCAAGGTGCCGTCCAGGTCGAACAGGACAGCACGGACCCGCCCGGCTTCAGCCACGCCGACAGGCCAGCAGGTAGTTCACGTCCGTGTCCTGCTCCAGCTTGTAGGCCTTGGTGAAAGGGTTGTAGGTCATGCCCATGAGCTGCACCGGCTCCAGCCCAGCCTGGCGGGCGTAGGACGCCAGTTCATGGGGCTTGAGGAACTTGCTCCAGTCATGAGTGCCCTTGGGCAGCATGTTGAGCACGTATTCCGCGCCAATGATGGCAAATAGGTAGCTCTTGGGATTGCGATTGAGGGTGGAGAGGAACACCCAGCCGCCGGGCTTCACCATGCGCTGGCAGGCGGCCAGGATGGAAACCGGGTCGGGTACGTGTTCCAGCATTTCCATGCAGGTCACCACGTCAAAACTGTCGGGGGCCTCCTCGGCCAGGGACTCGGCGGCAATGAGCCGGTAGTCCACCTGCACGCCGGATTCCAGCTGGTGCAGCCGGGCCACCTTGAGGGCTTTTTCGGACAGGTCGATGCCGGTGACGGTGGCGCCCTTGGCCGCCATGCTTTCTGCCAGGATGCCGCCACCACAGCCCACGTCGACGACACGCTTGCCGGCCACGCCGCCGCAGAGCTGGTCTATCCAGCCCAGGCGCAGGGGGTTGATGTCGTGCAGGGGTTTGAATTCGGAGTTGGGATCCCACCAGCGGTGGGCCAGTTGGCTGAACTTGTCCAGTTCGGCCTGATCCGCATTGACCATGAGATTACCTTCAGGATTGGTTTGATCTTGATGAGGCAGGATTGTGCGCCAATTCGGGCCCGGCGGGCGGATTTGGCCGCCTTGAGGTTGACCTAGACCCTGCCCTATTCCGTCGCTGGCCGGGCTTCGTAATGGCGCCGGAAGAGGATTTCGAGCTCGTCGATGACTTCAGGAGCGGGCTTGCCATGGATCAGATGCTGGGTCATCAGGCCAGAGGTTTCATTCAGTATCTGGGCCCGATCGATCATGGGATAGGTCTCCCGCAGGCGCTTGATGGCCTTGACCACGCTTTCCTTTTCCGGCCGGGGGATGTCCAGGGGCTGGTTGATGATGGGGGTATCGTGGGGTGCCACACGCTCGACAAGGAATTCGGCGTAATCCAGCAGACCCTGCTGACGGGCCTCTGAAAGGGCCCGGAAAGCCCGCAACAGGCGCCGCTCCTCCGGCGTCATGTGGTGTGCTGGTCGTATTCCTTGAGCATGGGGCTTGTCTCAAGGAAATCGAGAAATGCCTGGAGAAGCTTGCTGCGGAACTTTTCCTGGGGATATACCAGGGACAATTGCCGCCGCAGGGGCGGGTCGATGGGGATGGAGATCAGCTCTCCCAGTTTCACTTCCTTTTCCACCGTGGTACTGGATACCACTGCAACCCCCAGCCCGGCAGCTACCGCGCCCTTGATGGCTTCCCGGCTGCCCAGTTCCATGGACAGATTGATCTCGTCCAGGTTGACGCCGTTGAGCTTGAAGAAATCATCAATGCATTCCCGGGTACCAGACCCGGATTCCCGGGTGATGTAGGACTGTTCCGCTACCAGCTTAGGGGTCACGCATTCCAGCTTGGCGAGACCGGAGAATGGAGCGCAGATCATCACCAGTTCATCTTCGCAGCACACATGAGTGATTAGATTGGGATGATGGGAAGGCGATTCGATGAGGCCCAGGTCCAGGGTGTGGTCCGCTACCTTGTTTTCGATGGTTTCGGAGTTGGCCACCGTCAGACGGGCCTGGGTCTCCGGGTGCAGTCGTTTGAACTCGCCCAGCAGCCTGGGCAGCATGTATTCGGCAATGGTGGTGGAGGCGCCGATGAGCAGGGGGCCACTGACCTGACCGGTGAGTTCCGAGATGCGGGCTTCCATCTCGCCGGTCATGTTGAGGATGCGTTCGGCATAATCCAGGGCCAGCTCACCGGCAGGGGTGAGGGATATCTTGCCGTGGGAGCGTTCGAACAGCCGGGTGTTGAAATGCTCCTCCAGTTGCTTGACCTGGAAGGTGACGGCGGGTTGGGTCATGAACAGGAGTTCGGCTGCCTTGGTGAAGGAAAGCTGCTTCGCCACTGTGTAGAAAACCTGGAGCCGTCTATCTGCCATGTCTTATGCGCTGATAAAAATTAATTATGTCATTGAATCATAATTTACTAATCGCCCACAACCACGACTAGCCAGAAGCGCCAAATTTCCCTATTGTTCCGCGGCCGGAAGGCCGGCAGTTCGGCGCCATCAAGCCCTCAGCCGGGTAATAAACCGCCTTTCTGACCACCTGGATTGCTCCAGAAATAACAAGCCAGCATACGGACAACAACGAAGATCCACCCCGGAATGAATCGCGGCTTTTACGTCATCCTCATCGCCCAGTTCCTGTCGGCTTTGGCAGACAACGCGCTGCTTTTTGCCGCCATCGCGCTGCTAAAAGAACTGGCCGCTCCGGACTGGCATGTGCCACTGCTCCAGCAGTTCTTCGTCATTTCATACATCGTCCTGGCACCCTTTGTGGGCTCCTTTGCCGATGCCCTGCCCAAGGGGCGGGTGATGTTCATCTCCAACGCCATCAAGATCGTCGGCTGCCTGGCCATGCTGGCGGGCATGCCCCCTTTGTATGCCTATGCAATCGTTGGCCTGGGGGCTGCCGCCTATTCCCCGGCCAAGTACGGCATCCTCACCGAATTCCTGCCCCCTGCCCTGCTGGTTAAAGCCAATAGCTGGATGGAGGGAGCCACGGTGGCAGCCATCATCCTGGGGGCGATCATCGGCGGCCTGCTGATCAGTCCGGCCCTGATGGGCAAGGCCCTGGTGGATTGGGGGGCGCCGGACTGGCTGAGCGTGCCCGAGGTGGCCATTTCCCTGATCCTGCTGCTCTACCTGGCGGCCGCCTGGTTCAACCTCTACATTCCCCGCCTGCCCATCGACCACAAGATCCCAAACAAGAGCCCCCTGTTTCTTCTGCATGACTTCTGGCATGCCTTCAAACTGCTTTGGAAAGATCCCCTGGGCCAGGTGTCCCTGGCGGTGACCACCCTGTTCTGGGGCGTGGGCGCCACCTTGCGACTGGTGGTGCTCACCTGGGCCGCATTCAACCTGAAATTCGACCTGACCGAGGCGACCCAGCTCACCGCCATGGTGGCCGTGGGCATCGCCGTGGGCGCCGCTGTGGCGGGCAAGTGGGTGAAGCTGGAAGACTCCGTCAAGGTCCTGCCCGCCGGCATAGCCCTGGGGCTGATCGTGGTGACCATGATCTTCGTGACCGACTGGCGAGTGGCCATGGGGATCATGTTCGTGGTGGGGGCCCTGTCAGGCTATTTCGTGGTGCCCCTCAACGCCCTGCTCCAGCACCGGGGCCACCTGCTCATGGGCGCCGGGCACTCCATCGCCATCCAGAACTTCAACGAGAACATCGGCATCCTGGTGCTGCTGGGCATCTACACCTTCATGGTGGGCCACGGGGTGCACATCCACTGGGTCATCGTCGCCTTCGGCCTGTTCATCAGCGCAGTGATGACCGCCATCTGGCGCAAGCACCGGGACGACCAGGTGCGCTAGCCTTCCGCCTCTGTCAGGGGCCAGCTTCCATGCTCTAAGCCGGATAGAAACAGGCTGCATGGCCGCCCCTGGTCCTGCCAGTCCTCGGCCGCCTGGGCGAATATCTCGATGAGGATACCCAGGGATTCCGGGTCCGCCTGGTCCGCGTGGTCGATACCCAGGGCAATGGCCCCCTGCCACCAGGACATGTCCGTCAGGCATTCTTCCAGGGCGTCCCAGTTGGCCCCGTAATAGTCAGGAAACGCCAGCGCCCAGCCCAGGGCCTCCAGCAGGGCCTGCTTGTCGAGAAGCACCCGGCCATCCAGGGTCGGTACGCTGGCTGAAGGCGATTTCAACCTATAAACCCCGTTATGCCGGGCATCCGCCAGAATCGTGGCGACACTGGGGCTCGTTCCCCTAGGGCTCATTCCTGTATCCGTTTGAAGCTGCGGTAATGGTCCTGGGTGTACCAGTGGTCACCCTCCTGGCCGGAGACGATGCGCAGGGCGCCCCGGTGGGACAGGCCCGGCGTGGGTACGGTGTATTCCCGGTAGTAGCCCCGCTGCCGGTCTGGCAAGCGGCCTTCCCGGTTCTGGAACACCGTGCCGTCCTTGCTGTAGGGAAAAGGCCCCCCTTGCTTGATGAACATCAGGGTCTGGCGGCCTTCCTCCGGCAGTTGGGCGAGGGAGATGGTCTCCCCGATCTCCTCTGCAACCGCTGCCGACTGCCCCGGCGGGACAACAGGATCCGGTGCCGCCCCCAGCCAGAAGGCCAGAAGCAGGGCCACCAGGGCCAGGAGGTTTCCCCAGAGCCTCATGACGATGCACCCGGCATGCGAGTCAGTCGTTGGCGTGGCGGGCGATGAAGGCCTTGATGGCGCCGGCGTCGGCATCCATCACCTCCACCCGCCGGGGCAGGGTTTCGATGTTCTCCATGCCGGAAGGACGTTCCGGCTTGCGGCCCAGGGCCTCGACGATGGTCTCTTCGAACTTGGCCGGCAAGGCGGTCTCCAGGCACACCAGGGGGATGCCCGGCTGCCGGTGCTCCAAGCCCACCTTGAGGCCGTCGGCAGTGTGGGTGTCGATGACCGTGGCGTATTTCTCCCAGCACATGCGGATGGTGGCCAGGCGGTCGGCGTGGGTGCTCTTGCCGGACACCAGGCCGAAGGCGGGCACCTGGTCGAACAGGCCATCGTGCTTCAGGTCGAAGCTGTCGCCCTGGTCCACGGCGCGCCAGAGGTCTGCCACGGTGGCACTGTTACGGCCGGTCAGGTCGGCGATGAAACGCTCGAAGTTGGAGGCCTTGGAGATGTCCATGGAGGGGCTGGAGGTGTGCAGCGTCTCGGCAGACTTGCGGGGCCGGTACACGCCGGTGCGGAAGAATTCGTCCAGCACGTCGTTTTCGTTGGTGGCGACGATGAGCTGGTGGATGGGCAGTCCCATCATGCGGGCGATGTGGCCGGCGCAGACGTTGCCGAAATTGCCGGAAGGCACGGAGAAGCTGACCTTCTGGCTGTTGTCCGTGGTGACGGCGAAATAGGCCTTGAAGTAATAGATCACCTGGGCGGCCACCCGGGCCCAGTTGATGGAGTTCACCGCCCCCAGGCGGTATTTCGCCTTGAATTCCAGGTCGTTGGCAGCGGCCTTGACGATGTCCTGGCAATCGTCGAAGACGCCCCGCACGGCGATGTTGTAGATGTTGGCGTCCTGCAGGCTGTACATCTGGGCCTGCTGGAACGGGGTCATGCCGTGTTCCGGCGAGAGCATGAAGACCCGCACGTTGTGCTTGCCACGCATGGCGTATTCGGCGGCAGAGCCAGTGTCGCCGGAGGTGGCGCCCAGGATGTTGATGTCCTGGCCGGCCTTGTCCAGGGCGTATTCGAACAGGTTGCCCAGCAACTGCATGGCCATGTCCTTGAAGGCCAGGGTGGGGCCATTGGACAGTTCCAGCAGGTAAAGCCCCTCCTCCAGCCGGCGCACCGGGGTGATCTGACTGAAGTCCGAATCGGGACGGCCGTGGCTGTATACCTCGGTGGTATAGGTCTTGTCGATGAGGACCTTAAGGTCCACCGCCGGGATGTCGTCCGCCAGACGGGACAGGAGGGCGAAAGCCAGTTGCCGGTAATCCATGGTCCGCAGGGCCGCGAGATCGTCCTGGCTAAAGTGGGGATAGGTCTCCGGGAGGTACAGGCCACCGTCCGGCGCCAGGCCCCCCAGCAGGATTTCCAGGAAAGACAGGGCGGGCGCGTTGCCCCGGGTGGACTGGTACTTCATGGCATTCCTAAATAATTACGTTACGAAACATGGGGTTGTCGGATTCAGGCGATCTGGTCCCGGCCCCGGTGCTTGGCCAGATACAGGCGCTGGTCACATTCCTGGATCAGCTCCCGCACCAGTTCGGTATCGATGAAGGATACCTTGCTGCCATGCACTTCGAGCAAGCCGAAACTGGCCCGCAAATCAATCTGAACATCCTTGGTCGCCAGAGGCGAATCTTTCAGCAACAGACGCAGCTTTTCGGCGATCTTCCGCCCCTGGTCGTAGGGCGTGGCGGGTAACACCGCCAGGAACTCCTCGCCACCGTAGCGGAACAGCAGGTCAGACTGGCGCATGGCCGCCCGCACCAAGCCGGCAAAGTGGACGATGGCCAAGTCGCCGACCGTGTGGCCATGGTCATCGTTGATGCGCTTGAAGTGGTCCAGGTCGCACATCAGCAGGCAGAAAGGGGTTTCCGTGGCCCGGGATATCTCCAGTTGGTTCACCAGGATGCGTTCCAGGTTGCGCCGGGTCAGCAGGCCGGTCAGCGCATCCTTGCTGTAGACGCTCATGATGACCATGCTGTTGAGCAGGGAGATCTCGTTGCCCAGGTCAAGGGAGTGGTTTTCAGCTTTCTTCAGCAAAGCGTAGAGGGGCAGGCTGTCCGCTTCCAGTCCCATGACTGGCACCATTTCCTGGACCACGTGGTGCATGGAGTCGTGAACCCGCACGATCTGCCGAAAGTGGCTCTTGTCCCGGATAAGGGCCGCCCCTTCGCTGTGGAGCCATTTTCCGAACTCGCACCGTTCAGGGTGGGTTTCCGGCATGGCTGCCACGTTCCGTTCGGCAACTGCCCCGGTCAGTTGATCCATCCAGTGCAAGTGTTTCTCGAAATGCACCAGGAGGTTCTTTTCGGTGAGTTCGGAGATATGGCGCAGGCGGCTATGGTTACGGCCGGCGAGCAGTTTAAGGAAATCCCGCAGAAACTCACTGGCCAGATCGTCCATCAGGTGGTCGAAGAAGGTGACGGCTGAACTGACAGCTGCAGTATCCGCTTCGTCTACAGCCAGGTGGATCAGTGCATCCCGCAGGAAAGTCACTTCGTGAGCGACGATCATGAAAGGCACATTGGCCTGGCACATGCGCGCCACCAGGGCCAGACAGGCTTCCTCGCTGTCATCCACAAGGGCTTCCACCAGGCATCCCACCAGCTCCTGCTGGTTGAAATTCTGATTGGGGTGACGCTGGCCGCACTCGCACGACAAGGGAGAACCCGAGTAGTGACTGCGATAGCGCTCGAAGAGCCGAATCAGGCCATGCCGGTCGAATTCCTGCTGCATTGGTCCGCTCCTGTCCTTACGCCGCCCGGCCCCCTAGCCGGGCAACAAGGGTGACATGCTAGCCCCTGGGGCCCATATCAAGTGTGAGGCAATGCATACCCGCCGAAATCGGCAGGAGCCTAGCCCTTCAGCTCTTCCATGCGTATGCGGGTAACCTTGCCGTGGATGCTGTCCAGGGCTTCGATCTTGTGGATGGCCCCGTTGACGTCCTTTTCCCGGGCCAGGTGGGTGAGGATCACCACATCGGTCTGGTCTTCCCCTTCCGCCGGCTCTTTCTGCAACATGGCGTCGATGGAGATGGAGAGGTCCGCCAGAATGCGTGTCACGTCCGCCAGCACCCCCGGCTTGTCCAGGGCCCGCATGCGCAAGTAGTAGGCGGTTTCCACCTCCTCCAGGGGCAGGATGGGCAGATTGGTCATCTGGTCCGGCTGGAAGGCCAGGTGGGGTACCCGGTTCTTGGGGTCGGCCGTATGCAGACGGGTCACATCGACGATGTCGGCGATCACGGCGCTGGCGGTAGGCTCCGCGCCGGCGCCCTTGCCATAGTAAAGGGTGGCACCCACGGCGTCGCCCCAGACCAGCACGGCGTTCATGGCACCTTCCACATTGGCGATGAGCCGTTTTTCCGGCACCAGGGTGGGATGCACCCGCAATTCCACCCCCTGCTCCCGGCGCTTGGCGATGCCCAACAGCTTGATGCGGTAGCCGAGTTCCTCCGCGTAACGGATGTCGGTGGCCTCCAGCTTGGTGATGCCTTCCACATGGGCCTTGTCGAACTGAACCGGCACGCCGAAGGCGATGGAGGCCATGAGGGTGGCCTTGTGGGCCGCGTCAATGCCTTCGATGTCGAAGGTGGGGTCCGCCTCGGCATAACCCAGGCGCTGGGCCTCCTTGAGCACGGCATTAAAGGACAGGCCCTTGTCCCGCATCTCGGACAGGATGAAGTTTGTGGTGCCGTTGATGATGCCCGCCAGCCATTGAATGCGGTTGGCCGAAAGGCCTTCCCGCAGGGCCTTGATGATGGGTATGCCCCCGGCCACGGCAGCTTCGAAGGCCACCATGACGCCCTTCTGCTGGGCTGCGGCGAAGATTTCGTTGCCATGCACGGCCAGCAGGGCCTTGTTGGCGGTGACCACGTGCTTGCCGTGCGCGATGGCTTCCATGACCAGATCCCGGGCCACTGTGTAACCGCCGATGAGCTCCACGACGATGTCGATGGACGGGTCCCGCACCAGGTCGAAGGCGTCATCGGTCACGTGAGCCTTGCCGCCAGTGATCTGGCGGGCCAGTTCAAGGTTGCGGTCTGCCACTCGGGTGATGGCGATGGGCCGGCCCGCGCGGCGGGTGATCTCTTCCTGGTTGCGATTCAACACGGTCCAGGTGCCGCCGCCGACGGTGCCGATGCCGAGGAGTCCTACGTTGATGGGTTTCATGGTCAGAGTGGAGAGTGGTAAGTGGAGAGTGGAGCGTCTGGGGCGGGATCGAGTTCGCCCCGTCCCACCGGACGATCGGCTGAATCAGGTTCCGTGGCGCTTGCGGTATTGCTCCAGGAAGCGGGCGATGCGGCCGATGGCGTCGTGGAGGTCGTCAACGTTGGGAAGGAAGACCACCCGGAAATGATCGGGGTGGGGCCAGTTGAAGCCAGTGCCCTGGACCACCAGCACCTTTTCCTGCAACAGCAGGTCCATGATGAACTGCTGGTCGTTGGCGATGGGATAGACCTTGGGGTCCAGCCGGGGGAACAGGTACATGGCCGCCTGGGGTTTGACACAGGTCACCCCTGGAATGGAGCTCAGTAGTTCCCAGGCCGTGTCCCGCTGCTTGCACAGCCGGCCTCCGGGCGCCACCAGCTCGTTGATGCTCTGATAGCCTCCCAGGGCCGTCTGGATGCCGAACTGCGCGGGCACGTTGGAGCACAACCGCATGGATGCCAGGATATCCAGGCCGTCGATATAGTCCTTGGCGTGCTTGCGCTCGCCGGAGACGATGGCCCAGCCGGCCCTGTAGCCGCAGGCCCGGTAGTTCTTCGACAGGCCGTTGAAGGTGACGAACAGCACGTCATCTGCCAGGGAGGCAATGGAGGTGTGCTGGTTGCCGTCGTAGAGCACCTTGTCGTAGATCTCGTCGGCATAGACGATGAGCTGATACTGGCGGGCGATCTCCACGATCCCCTCCAGGATTTCCCGGGGATACAGGGCGCCGGTGGGGTTGTTAGGGTTGATTACGACGATGGCCCGGGTATTGGGCGTGACCTTGCGGCGGATGTCGTCCAGGTCCGGCAGCCAGCCGCTGCCCTCGTCGCAAATGTAGTGCCGGGGCGTGCCGCCCCCCAGGCTCACGGCCGCCGTCCACAGAGGGTAGTCCGGGGCGGGCACCAGCACTTCGTCGCCGGAATCCAGCAGGGCCTGCATGGTCATGACGATCAGCTCGGACACGCCGTTGCCGATGTAGATGTCCTCCACCCGCACCCCGGGAATCTGCTTTTCCTGGGTGTAGTGCATGATGGCCTTGCGAGCCGCGAAGACACCCTTGGATTCTGAATACCCGGCCGCCGAAGGCAGATTGCGGATCACGTCCTGGACGATCTCTTCCGGCGCGTCGAAACCGAAGGTGGCCGGGTTGCCAATGTTCAGTTTGATGATGCGGTGGCCCTCCTCCTCCATCTGCCGGGCGCGTGCCATCACTGGGCCACGGATGTCGTAGCACACATTGGCGAGCTTGGCGGATTTCAGGATGGGCTGCATGGAAGCGCGGCGCGAGGTATAAAGGGGAGGATTTTACCCGAAAAAGGCGGTTTTCCCGCTTCAATCCCCTGCTCCTGCCCCTCAATCCTCCCTCACTGTGCTGCCGCAATGAAACTCCATCTGGACCGCTCCGCCGTTCGCTTTCTCATCACGGGTTACGGGCCGGACCATGTGCTGGTCAACGGTGTCCGGCACGAAACCAGTCTCATCATCCTGCCGGATGAACTGGTGGCGGACTGGCCCGGCAACTGGTCCAGCCTGTCGAGCCCGGATTTCGATGCCGTGGCCCTGCGGGCACCGGAGATCCTGTTGCTGGGTACGGGCCCCAGCCAACGTTTTCCGGCACCGGCCGTCTACCGGCACCTCATCGCCGCTCGCATCGGCGTGGAGATCATGAACACCCCGGCTGCCTGCCGCACCTACAACATACTGGCCGGAGAAGGCCGGCGGGTGGCGGCCGCCCTGCTGCTGAATCCCTGAACCGGAACCGGCCGGTTGCGGGCCCAGGTCGGATCAGTCCAGGCTGCCCAGCATGAGCCGGGCACTGTCCTTGATGTAGACACTGTTGCTGTCCAGTTCGATGCACCCCTGGTCGCTCAGCTTGTGTAGCAAGCGGGATAGCGTTTCCGGCTTGACGCCAATGCGGGAGGCAATGACCTGTTTGGGGGCCTCCCATTCCACTTTCTGACGCCCGGAATCATCCGGATCCGAATGATCCAGCAGGTACTGCAACAACCGGTCGGCCCCCTTCATCAGGGTCAGATGGTCAATTTCGTTGACCAGCTTGTGGAGCCGGGCGCTCATGCCGGCCATCAGCAGAAAGCAACGCTGGGCATCCCGGGTCAGCCAGGACTTGAAACTGCGCCCATCGAAGGCCACCAGCCGGGTGGGCACCTGGGCGGCGGCGTTGACCGGATACTGTCCGCCCATGAACAGCACCGCCTCGGCAAACAGCCGGTTGGCCCCCACCAATTCAATGACCTTTTCGTCTCCCTGGGGCGAAGCCCGGTAGAGGCGCATGACCCCTTCCGCCACCCAGTAGAAAGCCTGGGCAGGATCCCCCTGGCTGAACAATATCTGCCCCTGAGGCAAATCCACAATGCTGGCATGCTCCAGAATCTCGGCAAACTGACCTTCCTCCAGTCCGGAAAACAGGTAGCAGCGCCGCAGACCCTGCATTTCAAGACTTCCGGGCTGGATCGTCATGGCAGTATCTCGCGAAAGTGCCGTATGGCGAGGAACTCTGCCACATCCTTGTCGGGCTGACGGGTGTCCGGCTGGTACACGGCACGCAGATGGGCAATGCCCCCCTGCCGAGCAGATCGCAACACGGGCAGGCTGTCATCCACCAGGAGGGTGCGGCTGGCATCGTAGGGTTCCACCGCCTGCAAGGCCTGCCAGAAGGCGTGGTCTTCCTTGGCCAGACCCAGCTCATGGGACACGTACATGGCGTCGAAATGCACATGCAGTCCGGTGCGGTCCATTTTCAGGTTGAGACTCTTGCGGTGGGCATTGGTCACCAGGGCCACCCGTTTGCCTGCCCGACGAATCGCCTCCAGAAATTCCGGCACGTCCGGATGCACGGCGATGAGATGGGCAACCTCGGCCTTCAACCGGGCGATGTCCAGTTGCAGTTGTTCGGTCCAGTAATCCACGCAATACCAGTCCAGGGTGCCTGCCTTGGCGCTGTAGCGGCGGAAACATTCCGCATGGGCTTCGTCCGGGGGCAGGCCATGGTGCTCGGCATACTTTTCCGGCACGTAGACCTGCCAGAAGTGGTTGTCGTAATGCAGATCCAGCAGGGTGCCATCCATGTCCAGCAGGACCGTATCAATGCCCTGCCAGTCCGGACGGACGACCGCAGGCCCCTGCATCAGAGCAGGCCATCCTTGGACATGCCCCGGCGGCGCAGGATGCGGCGCAGGGACTGCAAGGCCTCCAGCTGGATCTGGCGCACCCGCTCCCGGGTCACGCTGAGATGTTCCGCCAGCTCTTCCAGAGTGGCGACGTCCTGGTCATTGAGACCGAAACGGCGTTCGATGACCCAGCGATGCCGCTCCGGCAACTCGTCCAGCCATTCCCGCACGTATTGCTCCACCTCCGCCAGCTGCAGCATGTCTTCGGGCTGCTCGGAATGCTCGTCGGCAATGGCTTCGCCCACGGACAGGGAGGGGTCGATATCCAGGGGGGCATCCAGGGAGGCCACCCGCTCGTTCAGGGCCATGATGCGCCGCACATCCTCCAGAGGGTGTCCGGTGAGGGCAGCAATTTCGTCCGGTCCGGCGTCGGGCACGCCATGCATCTCCAGGTGCCGCTGGGCCCGCAGGTAGATGTTCAGTTCCTTGATGATGTGCACCGGCAGGCGGATGGTGCGGGACTGGTTCATGATGGCCCGCTCGATGTTCTGCCGTATCCACCAGGTGGCATAGGTGGAGAAGCGGAACCCCCGCTCCGGCTCGAATTTCTCCAGGGCGTGCATGAGGCCCAGGTTGCCCTCTTCAATAAGATCCAGCAGGGACAAACCCCGGTTCACGTAATGCTTGGCGATGTTCACCACCAGCCGCAGGTTGTGCTCGATCATCTTCTGGCGGGCGTCGAAATCCCCCTGCCGGACCCGGGTGGACAAGGCCAGCTCCTGTTCCGGCGTCAGCAGCTTTTCCCGGCCGATCTCGTTCAGATACAGCTGGGTGACATCGGGCAGTTCGTCATATTCGTAATCGGCTTCAGATTGGGCGCGGCTCCGTTCTTCCAACACTTCGGGCGCATCCTGTTCCGACTCCGGTTCGAGGTGGTCTTCTTCCTGCATCTCGCCTTTCGCTGTACCTGTACCGCGTTTGTCCATCGCCTCAGCTCATTGGTGGCAAGAGCCCGAGAGGGTCCACCGGCACACCCGAATCCCGTATTTCGAAATGCAGCTTGAGGCGATCCGTATCCGTATCACCCACTTCGCCGATGACCTGGCCCCGGGCCACTTCCTGGCCTTCCTGGACAAGTATCCTGGCGTGATGTGCATAGGCAGACAGTAGACTTTTTCCGTGACGGATGATGATGAGTTTTCCATACCCCCGCAACCCGGCCCCCACATAGACCACCTTGCCTGTCGCCGCCGCCCGCACCATCTGGCCTTTCTCGCCAGCGATGTCCAGGCCCTTGCTGGTGCCCTCGCCAAAACGGGCCAACAAGGGACCGCTCATAGGCCAGTGCCAGCGGTCCGGAGGCACTTCTAAAGACGAAGCAGTGGACATGGTCACCGGTGTCTGGGTTCCCGGTCCTGAGGCTGCGGTTACAGCACTTTTGGCCGATTCAACCCCACCCTGCCGTCCATTTGCCAGCGGCGGAGGCGTCAGACGCAGCAGCATGCCCGCCAAGATACGATTCGGGTCGGCCAACCCATTCCAGGTGACCAGGGCGTTGAAATCCAGTCCCTTGTCGAAGGCGATTTTGAACAGGGTGTCGCCGGGCTGAACCCGGTAGAAGCCCGTCGGCACGGGAGGCAAAAGGCGTTTGCTGTCGCTGGCCACCCGGGCCTTTTCCGCACGTTCGCTGACGGGGGCTGCGTACTTGCTGCTACCACACCCCGTCATGGCCAAGACCAAACACAGGCCAGCCAGCCACGCTGCAAGGGCGTTCAAACCACTCCCGACAGCAAAGGAACAAACTTGACCGCTTCCAGTTCCGATTCCTTGAACCCCCCCTCAGGCAAGGCTTCCACCAGAATGAGTTTCTGGACCTCCCCAGCTCCCACCGGCGCCACCAGCCGGCCCCCGGGCTTGAGTTGCTGCTTCAGGGCTTCCGGGATGAAAGGCATGGCGGCCGCCACGACAATGGCGTCATAGGGGGCGGCAGCGGGATACCCCTCGCTGCCATCCACGTTCTTGATCAGCACGTTGTTGATGCGCAATTCCCGCAGGGTCTGGCGGGCCCGGCCGATCAGCTTGGCGATGCGCTCCAGGCTGAGCACTTCCTTGGCCAATTTGGAAAGCACGGCCGCCTGGTAACCGCAGCCCCCGCCCACCTCCAGCACCCGCTCCAGAGGACGGCACTGACTGATGAGTTCGCAACTCATGGCGACGATGTAGGGGCTGGAAATGGTCTGTCCCTGGCCGATGGGCAAAGGGGTTTCGTCATAGGCCCGCTGCTGGATGCCCTCTTCCAGGAAGGGATGCCGGGGAACCTCTGCCATTGCGGCAAGTACCCGGGCATCGGTGATCCCCTGGGTCTTCAGACGCTCGATCATGCGCGCCCGTGCCCGTTGTGAGGTCATGCCGATACCCTGGGCAATCATGGCGCCAGCCAATCCTGGACCACGCCGATCTGGTTGTAGCGGGTGAGATCGAGTTGCAAGGGGGTGACGGACACCCGGCCTTGGGCCACTGCATTGAAATCGGTTCCCGGCCCGGCATCCTGGGCGGCCCCGGCAGCGCCGACCCAGTACATGGTCTGGTTGCGGGGGTTCACCGTCTTGACCGTATCCTGGGCTTTGTGGCGCCGGCCCAGGCGGGTCACTTCCAGGCCCTTGACCTGGTCCACGGGCAAATCCGGCACGTTCACGTTCAACAGGACATGATCGGGAAAGGACTTGGCGGCAAAACGTGCCACCAGATCCGCCACCACATCTGCCGCCGTCTGGAAATGCTCATGCTGTATGTTGGCCAGGGACACCGCGACTGAAGGAATGCCCAGCAAAAAACCCTCGGTAGCTGCCGCCACCGTGCCGGAATAGACCGTGTCATCGCCCATGTTGGCGCCGTGGTTGATGCCCGAGATCACCATGTCCGGCAAGGCAGGCAACAGGCCCGTCACCGCCAGGTGCACACAGTCCGTCGGCGTGCCGTTGACGTAATGGAAACCGCCGGGCGTGGTACGCACCATGAGCGGACGGTCCAACGTAAGGGAATTGCTTGCCCCACTCCGGTCCCGCTCAGGGGCCACAACCGTGATATCGTGGCCTTTGTTGCTGAGGGTTGCGGCTAGGACGGCCAATCCTGGTGCAAAGTAGCCGTCGTCGTTGCTGAGCAGAATCCGCATTCGCCGCGAGGAACTTCTAAGAGAGGGGAAAGAAAAATTGGTCGGGGCGAGAAGATTCGAACTTCCGACCCCCTGCACCCCATGCAGGTGCGCTACCAGGCTGCGCTACGCCCCGAACGCCGCGCATTATAGGTGGTCGACCTTGATCGGTAAACAGAATTATTGAAAAAATATGTCGGCGCATAAAAGACAATCGACGCCCTGACCGGCATCGCGCCACACTACGGAAAAAATGGTTTGGAGTCCCGGGCTCGCCCGGGGATTCACGCCTTGAGCAGGGCGATGATTGCCGCAAGCTCGGCTTTCATTGCCTGCAGATCGCAATCCCCACCATGCATCGTTTTTGTCTCGGCAGCTTCGGCTGCTTCGGCTGCTTCTATGGGAGCTTCGGTATGGCTGGCAACCCCCTCGGTCATCAACCGGTTACGGGCACCGCTGATGGTGAAACCCTGTTCGTAGAGCAGTTCCCGGATACGCCGGATGAGCATGACCTCATGGTGCTGATAATAACGACGATTGCCCCGCCGCTTGACCGGCTTGAGCTGGGAGAATTCCTGCTCCCAGTAACGCAGCACGTGGGGCTTGACACCACACAACTCGCTGACTTCACCGATGGTGAAGTAGCGCTTGCTGGGTATGGGGGGCAGCTCAGAGCTGGGTAGAAGTTCCGCCATGGGCCTCTTCCACCATCGCCTTCAGTTTCTGGCTCACGTGAAACGTCACCACTCGGCGGGCCGTGATGGGCATTTCTTCTCCAGTCTTGGGGTTGCGACCCGGGCGCTGGGGCTTTTCCCTCAACTGGAAGTTGCCAAAACCAGACAGCTTGACGCTGTCGCCTTTTTCCAGGGCAACTCGAATCTCCTCAAAGAAGGACTCGACCATTTCCTTGGCCTCCCGTTTGTTCAACCCCACCTTTTCAAACAGCATGGTGGCGAGTTCTGCCTTGGTCAGCGTGCTCATGTAATTCCTGTCTCCGGACAGCGGCTGGGCAAACCACCTCAACCGCGCAAACTGGCCTCGAAATTCTTCTGCAGGTTATCCAGCACGCCTTGCACGGCGGCATCGATTTCCTGATCTGTAAGCGTTTTCTCAGTATGTTGTACCAACACTTTGAAAGCAAGGCTTTTTTTGCCGGGCTCAACCCCCTGGCCCTGGTACAGGTCGAAGAGACTGAATTCCGCCACCAGGGGCAGATTGGCAGTCCGTACGCTTTCCAGCATTGCCCCCACGGATACCTGGGCATCCACCACCACGGCGATATCCCGCCGCACCGCAGGCAGCCTCGGCTCCTGGGCATAACGGGGCACGGGATGCCGGGTCAAGGCCGCCAGATCCACTTCGAACAGGAAGGGCACCTTGGCCAGGCCGTGCTTCTGGACCAGGGCGGGATGCAGGGCCCCCACCCAGCCCACGGACTGTCCCTGGATGCTTATCCGGGCACACTGGCCCGGATGGAGCGAGCCGTGGGCCGCCGCATCAAACCGGGCCACCAGAGGGTGGATCAGGGCTTCCACGTCGGCACGGACGTCGTAGAAATCCGCCCCCCGGGCCTTTTCGGCCCATTGTTCTGGCAGGGCGGAGCCATAGGAAAGACCGCCGACGCGCAGAGGCTGGTCTTGCGCCCGGGTGCTGATGAACACGCGCCCCACCTCGAACAGGCGCAGCCGTTCCTGACCATGATTCAGGTTATGCCGCAGGACCTGCAACAAACCGCCCATGAGACTGCCCCGCATCACCCCCATCTGGCTGGCGATGGGATTGAGCAAGGACACCGTCTGCCCCTCCACCCGGAAATCCCGATCCACCTCATCCGATATAAAGCTATACGTAATGACTTCCTGATAACCTCTTGAAGTCAAAGCGCTCTTCATGTGAGTCACGCTGCGCTTGCCTTCTTCTGCAGGCAGCATGACCTGGAGGCCGCTCAGGGGAATGGCGGGTAGTTGGTCGTAGCCGTGCACCCGGGCGATTTCCTCGATGAGGTCCACTTCCCGGTTGATGTCGAAACGGTGGCTGGGGGGCGTGACCAAATAGCCCGTACCCGCCGCCTCCACGCTCATGCCCAGCCGGGACAGAATGCCCGCCATGACCGCATCGGCAATCTCGAAACCCAGCACGCGCCGGGCCCGGTCGGGCCGGAAAGGCACGCCCTGGGCAGGAGCCACCCCCGGGCCAGCCACCGTGACCGGCCCGGGCTGGCCGCCGCAGATGTCCAGAATCAGACGGGTAGCCCATTCCATGGCCTGGCCGGGCAGCTCAGGGTCCACACCCCGCTCAAAGCGGTGGGAAGAATCCGTGGATAACCCGTAAGCCCGAGCCCGGCCCGCCACGGCATCCGGCGTGAAATGGGCCGCCTCCAGGAATATATCCACCGTCCCATCCGTGACACCGCTTCCGGCGCCCCCCATGATGCCCGCCAGGGCCAGGGCCCCCGTGTCGTCGGCGATCACCAGGCTGTCGGCCTGCAAGGCCAGTTCCTGACCATTGAGCAAGGCCAGGGGCTCCCCCGCCCGGGCCCTGCGAGCCCGCACAGTGCCCTTGATGCGGGCCAGATCGAAACCGTGCATGGGTTGCCCCAGTTCCAGGAGCACATAGTTGGTCACATCCACCACCGGGTGGATGGCCCGCAGACCGCAACGCTCCAGCCGGCGCACCATCCAGTCGGGGGTACGGGCTGCCGGGTTCAGACCCTTGATGATGCGACCGCAATAACGGGGACAGGCTTCGGGGGCGTCGATGGCCACCGGCAGGGTATCCGTGCAGGCCGGCGCCACGGGAGACATGTCTCTCGCCACCAGGGGCTGATCCGTCAGGGCGGCCACTTCCCGGGCAATGCCGGCAATGGACAGGCAATCCCCCCGGTTCGGGGTGAGCTTCAAGGTAATGAGGGTGTCGTCCAGGGCCAGCCAGTCCCGCAACGACGTGCCCACCGGCGCGTCGGCGGAGAGTTCCATGATGCCTTCCGCGTCAGCGGCAATGCCCAGTTCCTTGGCAGAGCACAACATGCCAAAGGATTCCACGCTCCGCACCTTGGCCTGCTTGATATGGAAGTCTCCCGGCAGGGCGGCACCTACCCGGGCACAGGCGGTCTTCAGGCCGGCCCGGGCATTGGGGGCGCCACAAACGATGGTCAGGGGCTGGGCCTCGCCCACGTTCACCTGGCAGACCTGAAGCCGGTCGGCATTTGGGTGCTTTTCCGCGCTGAGGATTTCGGCCACCACCACCTGGGTAAAGGCCGGCGCGGCCGGAACCATCTCTTCGACTTCCAGGCCCGCCATGGTCAGCAGATGGCCCAGGTCCTGGGTGTTCAGGGGCGGATTGACGAGGCTGCGTAGCCAGGCTTCGGAAAATTGCATGGTGAAATACCCAGTATCTGATTAAGCGAACTGCCTGAGAAAGCGCACGTCGTTTTCAAAGAACAGGCGCAGGTCATCCACGCCATAGCGCAGCATGGCCAAACGCTCCACTCCCAGGCCGAAGGCAAAGCCCTGATAGCGCTCTGCGTCGATGCCCACGTGGCCAAAGACGTTGGGATGCACCATGCCGCAGCCGCCGATCTCCAGCCAGCCATCCCCCCAGCTCATGTCCATTTCTGCCGAAGGCTCGGTGAAGGGGAAAAAGGAAGGACGGAAACGCACCCGCAGGTCATCCCGTTCGAAGAAGCGTTGCAGGAATTCCTGGATCACCCCCTTGAGGTTCGCGAAGCTCACCTGCTCGTCCACGATCAGGCCTTCCACCTGATGGAACATGGGGGAATGGGTGGCGTCGGAATCCACCCGGTACACACGCCCCGGGGCGATGATGCGGACGGGGGGTTCGTGGGCCTGCATGTAATGCACCTGCACCGGGGAGGTGTGGGTACGCAGCAGGCCGCCGTCCTTCAGATAGAAGGTATCGTGCATGGCCCGGGCCGGGTGGTTTTCCGGAATGTTCAGGGCGGTGAAATTGTAGAAATCCGTCTCGATTTCCGGGCCGTCCGCCACGGCAAAGCCGATGGAGGCAAACAGGGATTCGATGCGGGCCAGGGTCAGGCTGACGGGGTGCAGCCCCCCTACCCCTTCGCCCCGTCCCGGCAGGGTCACGTCCAGGGATTCGGCCGCCAGTTGTTTTTCCAGTTCAGCCGCCTGCAGGGCGTCCCGGCGGGCCTTGAGCAGGGCTTCCACCTGATTCTTCACCTCGTTGATGCGTGCCCCGGCCTGCTTGCGTTCTTCGGCCGGCAAGGCGCCCAAGCTTTTCATCTGCTCGGTGATGGCGCCGGTCTTGCCCAGGAATCGGGCCTTCACCTGATCCAGGGTGGGCAGGTTGGCGGCGGCGGCAAAGGCTTGCCCGGCTTCGGAAAGGATGTCTTCCAGATTCATGAACACACCGTCTCGGGTGAAGGGAATTCAGGTTGAAAAATGAAAAGGGAGGCCGTGGCCTCCCTTGGTACTACCGGCAGTGAGGCCGATTTCAGGCAGCCAGGGAAGCCTTGGCCTGCTCGGCGATCTTGGCAAAAGCCGGCTGGTCGAAAATGGCCATGTCGGACAGCACCTTGCGGTCGATCTCGATGTTGGCTTTCTTCAGGCCGTTCATGAACACGCTGTAGGTCATTTCCATGCCCAGTTCACGCACGGCGGCATTGATACGGGCGATCCACAGCTGGCGGAACTGGCGCTTGCGCTGCCGACGGTCACGGTAGGCATATTGCCCGGCCTTCATGACCGCTTCGTTGGCAACGCGGAATACGTTCTTGCGGCGGCCGCGGAAGCCCTTGGCTGCTTCCATGACCTTCTTGTGACTTGCGCGGGCGGTTACACCACGTTTGACGCGAGGCATGTTGGTTCTCCTTTATCCGTGGTGGCTCAGGCGTAGGGCATCATGTCGCGGACATGGCCGATATCACCGGCATGCACTTCGGACATGCCGCGCAGCTGACGCTTGCGCTTGGTGGTCTTCTTGGTGAGGATGTGGCGCATGTAGGCGGAGGACCGCTTGATGCTGCCGCTGCCCCGAACGCGGAAACGCTTGGCAGCGCCGCTCTTGGTCTTCATCTTCGGCATTTCTACAACTCCATTTTTCATGCCCCCGGGCGGTTTCCGACGGAAACGCTTGTTTGGCCGGAGGGCACTTGTTGCGCGGTTGGGTCAAAGGCCCGCGCTAGCCTGGTAAAACCTGGACCCCGCCTGCGCGGGGATGACTTCACTAGGGCAAAGTCACTTTTTCTTCTTGGGCGTCAGCACCATGATCATCTGGCGCCCTTCCATCTTCGGGAACTGCTCCACCGTGGCGTATTCCGCCAGGTCGGCTTCCACCCGCTTCAATTGCTCCATGCCCAGTTCCTGGTGAGCCATTTCCCGGCCCCGGAAACGCAAGGTGATCTTGGCCTTGTCGCCTTCGCTCAAAAAGCGGATCAGGTTGCGCAACTTGACCTGGTAGTCGTTTTCGTCGGTACCGGGCCGGAATTTCACTTCCTTGACCTGAATCTGCTTTTGCTTGAGCTTGGCCTCGTGCTGCTTCTTGCTTTCCCGGTACTTGTGCTTGCCGAAATCCATGATCCGGCACACCGGCGGCTTGGCCAGGGGAGCGATCTCTACCAGATCAAGCTCCGCCTCCTCTGCCTTGAAAAGCGCCTCACGCAAGCTGACGATGCCCAACTGCTCGCCTTCGTCACCCACCAGTCGGACCTCGGGCACATCAATCTCGCCGTTGATCCGGAGTTCTTTGTCCTGAGCTATCGTAAATCCCTTCAATAACATTCAAAAAACAAGGAGCCGACCAGCATCATCGGCTCCTCAGTATTCACGCAGACCTCAGCTTGTCGATGAAGGCTTCCAGGCTCATCTGACCCAGATCCTCACCGCCCCGGGCCCGGACCGCCAGCATGTTTTCCTGGCGCTCCTTGTCCCCCAGAACCACCTGGAAGGGAACCCGCTGCATGGAGTGCTCGCGGATTTTATAGCCAATCTTCTCGCTTCTCAAGTCTGAAATGACTCTGAAGCCTTGTTTTTTAAGGGCTTGCGTCACTTCCTTCGCGTACTCGGCCTGGGCGTCGGTGATGCTCATCACCACCGCCTGCACCGGCGCCAGCCAGGTGGGGAAGTTACCCGCGTAGTGCTCGATGAGGATGCCGATGAAGCGTTCCATGGACCCCAGGATGGCCCGGTGCAGCATCACCGGCGGCTTGCGGGTGTTGTCCTCGTCTACGAACTCCGCTCCCAGGCGCACCGGCAGGTTGAAGTCCAACTGGATAGTGCCCACCTGCCACAGCCGGCCCAGGGAATCCTTCAGGGTGAACTCGATCTTGGGGCCGTAGAACGCGCCTTCACCGGGTTGCAGGTCGAACTTCAGGCCGTTCTGGTCCAAGGCTGCCGCCAGGGCAGATTCCGCCTTGTCCCAGCTTTCGTCGCTGCCCACCCGCTTTTCCGGCCGGGTGGAAAGTTTCACCAGCACGTCCGTAAAGCCGAAGTCGGCATACACGGCCTGGAGCATCTTGATGAAGTCCGACACCTCGGGCTGGATCTGGTCTTCGGTACAGAAGATATGGGCATCGTCCTGGGTGAAGCCCCGCACCCGCATGAGCCCGTGCAGGGAGCCGGAGGGCTCGTTGCGGTGGCAGGAACCGAACTCCGCCAGGCGCAGGGGCAGGTCCCGGTAAGAACGCAGGCCGTGGTTGAATATCTGCACATGGCCTGGGCAGTTCATGGGTTTCACCGCGTAGTCCCGGTTTTCCGAAGCGGTGGTGAACATGTTGTCCCGGTAGTTGTCCCAGTGGCCGGATTTCTCCCACAAGGTCTTGTCCATCACCGTGGGGGTCTTCACCTCCTGGTAGCCATACTCCCGGAACTTGGTCCGCATGTATTGCTCCACCTCCTGCCACAGCACCCAGCCGTGGGGGTGCCAGAACACCATGCCCGGGGCCTCGTCCTGGAGATGGAACAGGTCCAGTTGCTTGCCCAGACGGCGGTGGTCCCGCTTTTCGGCCTCTTCCAGACGATGCAGGTAGGCGGCCAGATCGTCCTTGTGGGCCCATGCCGTGCCATAGATGCGCTGCAACATCTCGTTCTTCGAGTCGCCGCGCCAGTAGGCGCCGGCCACCTTCATGAGCTTGAAAACCTTCAGCTTGCCGGTGGAAGGCACGTGGGGGCCCCGGCACAGGTCGATGAAGTCCCCCTCCCGATACAGGGAGATGGTCTGGCCGGCGGGGATGGAGCCGATGATCTCGGCCTTGTACTTTTCGCCGATGGACTCGAAGAATTTCACCGCCTCGTCCCGGTCCCACTCCTCCCGGGTCACGGGAATATCCTTCTTGGCCAGTTCCGCCATGCGCTTCTCGATGGCCGCCAGGTCTTCCGGGGTGAAAGGCCGCTTGAAGGAAAAGTCGTAGTAGAAGCCGTCCTCGATCACCGGACCTATGGTCACCTGGGCCTCGGGGAACAGCTCCTTCACCGCATAGGCCAGGAGGTGGGCCGTTGAGTGGCGGATCAGGTCCAGGCCATCGGCATCCTTGTCGGTGATGATGGCCAGGTCGGCATCGGCCGTGATGGCATGGGAGGTATCCACCAGCACACCGTTCACCTTGCCGGCCAGGGCAGCCCGGGCCAGGCCCGCACCGATGCTGGCGGCTACTTCCGAGACGGTCACCGGGTTGTCGAAGCTACGGATGGAACCGTCGGGCAATTTGATCTGGGGCATGGGGCGCTCCGGGCAAAACTTCAAAGGCAAAAAAAAAGTGCGGGTAGGCCGCACTTTTTCCAGGAATCAACAAGACAAAGGCTTAACCCGTGAAGGAAATCCGTTCAGCCACACAAGTTCGAAAAGCCATGTCATTCAATTCCTGATGTTGTTGGTAGGCGCGATTGGACTCGAACCAACGACCCCCACCATGTCAAGGTGGTGCTCTAACCAGCTGAGCTACGCGCCTAAGGTCGGGGCGCATTCTAGCGAGCTTCCTGAGGCGGAGCAATCTTCCGTGGCTTAGAATTCGCAATTCACTGAATTCATCACGCCCCCATGTCCCACCCTAACCACCGTCCAAGTCCCCGCCAAATCCTCGTCACCTCCGCCCTGCCCTACGCCAACGGCGCCATCCACCTGGGCCATCTTGTGGAATACATCCAGACCGACGTGTGGGTGCGTTTCCAGAAGATGCGCGGCCATGATTGCATCTACTGCTGCGCCGACGACACCCATGGCACCCCCATCATGTTGCGGGCGGAAAAGGAGGGCATCACCCCGGAGGCGCTCATCGACCGGGTCTGGCACGAACACAAGCGGGACTTCGACGGCTTCCTGGTGGGCTTCGACAACTACTACTCCACCAACAGCCCGGAAACCCGCCACTACGCCGACACCATCTACACCCGCCTGCGGGACGCGGGCCTCATCGAGGTGCGGGCCATCGAGCAGTTCTACGACCCGGTGAAGGAGATGTTCCTGCCGGACCGATTCATCAAGGGCGAGTGCCCCAAGTGCCACGCCAAGGACCAGTACGGCGATTCCTGCGAGGCATGCGGTGCGGCCTACCAGCCCACGGACCTCATCTCGCCCTATTCCGCCGTGTCCGGCGCGGCGCCGGTGCGCAAGACCTCGGACCACTACTTCTTCAAGCTTTCCGACCCCCGCTGCGCCGACTTCCTCAAGAGCTGGATCGTGCCGCCCCAGGTCCAGGCCGAGGCGGCCAACAAGCTCAACGAATGGCTGGAAGGGGGCCTGTCGGACTGGGACATCTCCCGGGATGCGCCCTACTTCGGCTTCGAGATCCCCGATGCACCGGGCAAGTATTACTACGTGTGGCTGGACGCCCCCATCGGCTACATGGGCAGCTTCCAGAACTATTGCGACAAGCACGGGCTCGACTTCAACGCATTCTGGAGCCCGGATTCCCAGGCCGAGGTGTACCACTTCATCGGCAAGGATATCCTCTATTTCCACGCTCTGTTCTGGCCCGCCGAGCTGCACCATGCCGGGTTCCGCACCCCCTCCGGCGTGTTCTGCCACGGCTTCCTCACAGTCAACGGTTCCAAGATGTCCAAGAGCCGGGGCACCTTCATCACCGCCGAGAGCTATCTCAAGCACCTGAATCCCGAATGGCTGCGCTATTACTACGCCGCCAAGCTCAACGGCACCATGGAGGACATCGACCTGAACCTGGAGGACTTCGCCGCCCGGGTGAACGCCGACCTGGTGGGCAAGTACGTGAACATCGCCAGCCGAACGGCGGGGTTCATCAGCAAGAAGTTCGGCGGCAAGCTGGGACCCTGCGACCGGGCCGCCACGGCGGAATTCGAAGCGGCCTTCGCCACGGGTGAAATTGCCGAGAGCTACGAATCCCGGGATTTCGGCCGTGCCCTGCGGGAGATCATGCGCCTGGCGGACGTGGCCAACCTGTACATCGCCGACCGCAAGCCCTGGGAGATGGCCAAGCAGGAAGGCCGGGAAGCGGAACTGCACCAGGTCTGTTCCACCGCCATGACCCTGTTCCGGGACCTGACCCTTTACCTGAAGCCCGTGCTGCCGGCCTTGGCGGAGCAGGTGGAAGCCTTCCTCAACATTCCTGCCCTGACCTGGACCGATGCCTGGAGCCCCCTGCCGGATGGCCACGCCATCAACGAATACCAGCACCTCATGACCCGCATCGACCCCAAGAAGATCGAGGCCATGGTGGACGAGAACAAGCAGAACCTACTCCCCTCCCCCGCAAGCGGGGAAGGGGCCGGGGGAGAGGGTCACTCCCAGGCGCGCCACGCCCAGCATCAGCAGACTGCGGGTAAGGCCGGTGTTGCTCCCTCTCCCCAAACCCCTCCCTCGCCTGCAGGGGAAGGGCTTATCGGCATCGACGATTTCACCAAGGTGGACCTGCGTGTGGCTCGCATCGCCAATGCGGAGCATGTGGAAGGCGCTGAAAAGCTGCTCAAGCTGACCCTGGACATCGGCACGGAAACCCGCACCGTGTTTGCCGGCATCAAGGCCGCCTACGCCCCGGAAAGCCTGGTGGGCCGGCTCACCGTCATGGTGGCCAACCTGGCGCCGCGCAAGATGAAGTTCGGCATGAGTGAGGGCATGGTGTTGGCGGCCAGCGACGAGCGGGGGGGGCCCTTCCTGCTCTCCCCCGACTCCGGCGCCCAGCCGGGCATGCGCATCAAGTAAGCATGCTCACCCGCCACCTCGTCATCACTGGCCGGGTGCAGGGGGTGTGGTATCGGGAATCCATGCGCCAGGCGGCGGAACGCCTGGGCGTCAGGGGCTGGGTGCGCAACCTCCGGGACGGCACGGTGGAAGCGGTGGTCCAGGGGGAAGACCCTGCCGTGGAGGCCCTCATCGCCTGGGCCTGGCAAGGCCCGCCAGCGGCCCAGGTGCAGAATGTGGCGGTCAGCCCCGCCGAAGGCCGTTTTGAAGGGTTCGCGCGGCTGCCTTCGGCCTGATTGCGGGGATTATTTGTTCGCTGCCAAGCCCAGGCAGAAATTCGCTATGAGCCGATCGCCGGTTTCCACCAGGTCGAAACTCTCCGGATCCAGCAGCCAGTTATCAATTAGGCCGTGGACCAGGGCATAGACTCCAACGGCTGTAGCCTGGATATCCACGCTGGCGGGCAACTGCCCTTTATCCACAGCATGGCGCAGGTTTTCCTGGATGTCCTGGAGGCAATCCCGGCGGCTTTCCCGCTGGCGTTCCAGCATTTCCGCCATGTCCCCCACGAACTCGCACTTGAAGCTGAAGATCTCGAACACCCGCCGGGAGCGGGGGTCCTGGGCCACCTGGGCCAGCACGCCCCGGGCGGATTCCCGCAGCTTGGCCAGGGGGTCGGCAAGGGCGATATCCGCCAGGGCCTGGTGCATGGCTTCCAGGGGTAGGTGCACCCGGTCGTTCATGGCCTGGAGCAGGGCCGCCTTGTTGTCGAAATGCCAGTAGATGGCCCCCCGGGTCACGCCGGCGGCTGCGGCAATTTCTGCCAGGGTGGTGTGGCCCACGCCCTTTTCCCGGAATACCTGTTCTGCGGTATCCAGTATCAGCGTGCGGGTTTCCTGAGCGTCTTCTTTAGTCCTGCGTACCATGACCGGTCTGGTTAATTGCCTGGCGGCATATTAATCCAAATCGCTTATTTACATACATACACGCACGTATGTATATTTCGGCCATTCCTATTCGCCCTACCCGGAGGCCCCGTGCGTTCCGCCGTCACCTACCCGCTTATCGCTTCTCTATTGATGACCCTGACCCTTGGTGGCTGCGGCAAAGACGCCGGAGAGCAGGCAGGCCCCCCGGGGGGCGGCATGCCGCCGCCGGAGGTGGAAGTGATCACCGTGGCCCCCAAAACCGTGGCCCAGACCGTGGAAGTGCCCGGCCGGCTCACCGCCGTGCGGGTGGCCCAGGTGCGGGCCCGGGTGGAAGGCATTCTGGAAAAACGCAACTACACCGAAGGCAGTGAGGTGAAACAGGGCCAGGTGCTGTTCCGCATCGACCCCCGCACCCTGGCCGCCAATACAGAATCCGCCCGGGCCAATCTGACCCGGGCCCAGGCCACGGCCCTGATCGCCGGCCAGAACCTGGAGCGGGTCCAGGCCCTGAAGGACACCAAGGCCATCGCCAAACAGGAGTTCGACCAGGCCGTGGCCGCCAAGGCCCAGGCCGATGCGGACGTGGCTGCCGCCAAGGCCGCTCTCGCCCAGGCAGAGATCAACCTGTCCTACGCCACGGTCACCGCCCCCATCTCCGGCCGCATCGGCCGGGCCCTGGTGACGGAAGGCGCCCTGGTGGGCAAGGGGGAAGCCACCCACCTGGCCACCATCGAACAATACGACCCCATCTGGGTGGATTTCTCCCAGTCCAGCGCTGAATTCATCCGCCTGCGGGAATCCCTGAAAGCCGGCACGGCCAAGGCCAGCAAGGCTCCGGTGGAACTGGTCCTGGAGACGGGCCAGGCCTATGCCAAGCCTGGAAAACTGCTGTTCAACGATCTGGCCGTGGACCCGGCCACCGGCTCCGTGGGCCTGCGGGCCGAGTTTGCCAACCCGGGCCGGGACCTGCTGCCGGGCCAGTTCGTCACGGTGCGCCTGCCCGTGGCCCAGGCGGAAAACGTCATCACCGTGCCCCAAAAAGCCGTGCAGGCCTCCGCCCAGGGTCAGGTGGTGATGGTGGTGGGACCGGAAGGCAAGGTCATGCCCCAGCCCGTCAAGACCGGCGGCCTGGCGGGCAACGACTGGATCATCGCCGAGGGCCTGCAAGGCGGCGAACAGGTGATCGTCAACGGCTTGCAGAAAGCACGGCCGGGGGCACCGGTGAAACCGATACAAGCGGGGGATGGGGCAAGGGGCATAGGCAATGGGAAAGAGCCACTACCCCAGCCTGCCCACAAGTCCTGACCCCATCCCCCATCACCCATTGCCCATCCCTCGACCATGCTGCCCCGCTTCTTCATAGACCGCCCCATCTTCGCCTGGGTCATCGCCCTGGCCATCGTCCTGGCCGGGGTGCTGGTGTTCCCCAAACTGCCCGTTTCCCAGTATCCGGAGGTGGCGCCCCCTGCCCTGCAGATCACCGCCGTTTATCCCGGGGCTTCTGCCCAAGTGGTGGAGGACGCCGTCACCACCCTCATCGAGCAGGAGATGAACGGCATCGAGAACCTGTTGTACATGGAGTCCAACTCCGATGCATCGGGCACCCTGACGATGACCATGACCTTTTCCACCGGCACGGACCTGGACATCGCCTCGGTGGAAGCCCAGAACCGCATCAAGCGGGTGGAAGCCCGTCTGCCGGAAGAGGTGCGCCGCCAGGGCATCACGGTGGTGAAGTCCCGGCGCAACTTCCTCATGTTCATCACCGTGTTCTCTCCGGACCAGAGCAAGGACGCGGTGGACCTGGGCAGCTTCGTGGCCGCCAACGTGCTGAACAACGTCCGCCAGGTGCCCGGCGTAGGGGAGGCCCAGTTGTTCGGCACCGAATACGCCATGCGCATCTGGCTGGACCCCCTGAAGTTGGCGAACTTCAACATGACCCCGGGCCAGGCACTCGCCGCAGTACAGGCCCAGAACGTGCAGCTGGCCACGGGCGAACTGGGCCAGGTGCCCGCCGTGAAGGGCCAGGAAATCGCCGCCACGGTCATCACCCAGGGACGGCTTACCACGCCGGCCGAGTTCGGCAACATCCTGCTGCGCACCGACAGCACGGGGGCCTCGGTGCGCCTGAAGGACGTGGCCCGAGTGGAGTTGGGAGCCCAGGACTACATCTTCCGGGCCCGGCTCAACGGCCAGGCGGCAGCGGCCATCGGCATCAAACTGGCCCCGGGCAGCAATGCCCTGGAAACCTCGGCGGCGGTGAAGGCCCGCATGACGGAACTGGCCGGCTATTTCCCCCAGGGCATCAGCTGGGATGTGCCCTATGACACATCCCGGTTCGTGGAGATATCCATCCGCGAGGTGGTGAAGACCCTGGCGGAAGCCTTCCTGCTGGTGTTCCTGGTGATGTGGCTGTTCCTGGGCAAGCTGCGGGCCGCCTTCATCCCCGCCGTGGTGGTGCCCGTGTCCCTCATCGGCACCCTGGTGGGCCTGTATCTGCTGGGCTACTCCATCAACGTGCTGTCCCTGTTCGCCATGGTGCTGGCCATCGGCATCGTCGTGGACGACGCCATCGTGGTGGTGGAGAACGTGGAACGCATCATGTCCCGGGAAGGGCTTTCCGCCCGGGAGGCCACCTCCAAGGCCATGGGCCAGATCTTCGGCGCGATCGTCGGGATAACGGTGGTGCTGTCGGCGGTGTTCATTCCCATGGCCTTCTTTGGCGGTTCCGTGGGGGCCATCTACCGCCAGTTCTCCGTGACCCTGGTGATCACCATGCTGTTCTCCGCCCTCATGGCCATCAGCCTCACACCGGCCATGTGCGCCACTCTGTTCAAGGGCCTGAACGCCGACCAGCTCCAGCACCCCAAAGGCCTGCTGGGCTGGTTCCACGGCTTCTTCGATCGCACCACCGGCCGCTACATGAAGGGCGTGGGCGCGGTGGTGAAGCGCCCCCTGCGCATGTTCGCCCTGTTCCTGGCCATCGTCGCCGCCACGGGCTGGCTGCTCACCAAGCTGCCCACGGGCTTTTTGCCGGACGAAGACCAGGGCTACCTGATCAGCATCGTGCAATTGCCCTCCGGCGCCACCCAGGAACGTACCCAGAAAGTGCTCTCCGAAATGGAGCAGTACTACCTGAAACAGCCAGAAGTGGCGAAGGTCGTGGGGGTGCTGGGCTTCTCTTTCTTCGGCAAGGGCCAGGATGCGGCCATCGCCTTCGTGCGCTTCAAGGACTGGGACGAGCGCAAAGACCCCAACCAGCACGCCCTCAACATTGTGCAGCGGGCCAACATGACCCTGTTCGGCATCAAGCAGGCCCTCATCTTCGCCCTCAACCCGCCCCCCATTCCCGAACTGGCGGCGGTGGGCGGCTTCGACTTCCGGCTCCAGGACCGTTCCGGCCAGGGCCGTGAAAAACTCATGGAAGCCCGCAACCTGGTGCTGGGCCTGGCCTCCCAGGACCCCCGCCTGGCCGGGGTGCGGCCGGAGGGCAAAGAGCCCGACACCCAGTTGCTGCTGGACATCGACCGGGTGAAGGCCAGCAGCCTGGGTATCGACCTGGCGGAACTGAACCAGACCCTGGCCGTGGCCTTGGGCTCGGCCTACGTCAACGATTTCATCCGCGACGGCCGGGTGTTGCGGGTGGTGATGCAGGTGGACGCCCCCGCCCGGGCCACGCCCGAGGGCCTGCTTTCCCTACGGGTCCGCACCGCCAGCAACACCCTGGTGCCCCTGTCGGAAATCGCCACGCCCCGCTGGATGATCGGCTTGCCCAAGCTGGACCGCTACAACGGGGTGCCGGCGGTGAAGATCGCCGGCGGCCCTTCCCCGGGCCACAGCACCGGCGAGGCCATGGCCGCCATGGAAGAAATTGCCGCCAAGCTGCCCCCGGGCCTGGGCTTCGAATGGTCCGGCACGTCCTATGAGGAAAAGCTCTCCGGCGCCCAGGCCCCCATCCTTTTCGCCCTCTCACTCATCGTCGTGTTCATGTGCCTGGCGGCCCTCTATGAAAGCTGGAGCGTGCCCCTGGCCGTGCTGCTGGTGGTGCCCCTGGGGGTGTTCGGCGCGGTGCTGGCCATGACCCTGCGGGAGCTGCCCAACGACGTGTACTTCAAGGTGGGTTTCATCACCATCATCGGCCTGTCGGCCAAGAACTCCATCCTGATCGTGGAATTTGCCCGCCAGCTCGAAGCCCGGGGCAAGGCCACCCTGGAAGCGGTGGTGGAGGCAAGCCGGCTGCGGTTCCGTCCCATCATCATGACCTCCATCGCCTTCATGTTCGGCGTGCTGCCCCTGGCCATTTCCTCTGGCGCGGGGGCGGCCAGCCGCCATGCCATCGGCACCGGGGTCATGGGCGGCATGATCGCCGCCACCGTGCTGGCGGTTTTCTTCGTGCCCGTGCTCTACCTGCTGGTGCGCAAGCTGTTCCCGGGGCCCATCAAATACCATGGCGCAGCCCTGGAAGGAGAAGACCATGTTTAAGCGCCTTCCCATCCTGATGGCGGCCCTGCTGTCCTTGAGCGGTTGCGTCGTCGTACCGGAATTGCGCAGTCTCAAAACCGATCTGCCTGCTGCATGGCCTACCCAGGCCCAGGCGGATGCCAACCAGCCCCAGTCCCTGGCCCCCGATTGGTGGGAAGCCTACGGTGATCCGGTCCTGGACGCGCTGATCAAGGAAGCCCTGCTGCATAACGCCGACCTGCGCCTGGCGGCGGCCCGCATCGAGGAAGCCCGGGCGAACCTGGGCCTGGCCCGGGCTACGGAAGGCTTCCAGCTCCAGGGCAACCTGGAGGTCGATCGCAGCCGCATGACCCAGCGGGGCAGCATGCCCATGGGCGGTAACCCGGTACACACCACCTACACGGCCCAACTCCTGGCCAGCTACGAGCTGGATCTGTGGGGCCGCTACCGGGCCGCCAGCGACGCCGCCCGGGCCGAACTGCTGGCCAGCGAATACGCTCGGGACGTGGTGCGCACCTCCCTGGCCAGCACCATCGCCCAGAGCTATTTCGCCCTGCGTGCCCTGGATGCCCGGCGGGCACTTATCGAGCAGACCCGGGCCAACCGCCTGGCCGCCCTGGAATTGCAGACCCTACGCCTGGACGCCGGCGTGTCTTCGGAACTGGAACTGCGCCAGGCAGAAGCCGAACTGGCCAGCCTGGACGCCAGCCTGGCCCAGACCCACCAGGCCCAGCAACAGCAGGCCCTGGCCCTAGCGGTGCTGGTGGGACGCAGCCCCCGGGCCCTGCTGGAACAGACCCTGGAACGGGGCCAGGCCCTGGACGCCCTGGGCTCGCCCCCGGCTATTCCCGCCGGGCTGCCTTCGGACCTGCTGCAACGCCGGCCGGACCTGCGCCAGGCGGAACAGACCCTGCTGGCCAGCCACGCCCGTCTGAAGGAAACCAAGGCCTCCCTTTACCCGGACGTGAAGCTCACCGCCTCACTGGGGTCCGAAAGCGTGGCCCTGTCCGACCTGTTCTCCGGCCCGGCCGCCATGTGGAGCATCGGCGGCAGCATCCTGCACAGCCTCATCAACAGCGGCCGCACCCAGTCCACTCTGGATGCCCGGGACGCCAGGCAGACCCAGGCCCTGCTCGCCTATGAAGAAGCGGTACGCCAGGCTTTCCGGGAAGTGCTGGACGCCCTGGTTGCCCACCGCCAGGCCCGGGAACTGGCCGATGCGGAAAGCCGCCGGGCACGGGCCCTGGCCGCCGCCCTGGAAGTGGCGGACCTGCGCTATCGCAACGGACTGACCAGTTACCTGACCGTGCTGGACGCCCAACGCACCCTGTTGCAGGCGGACCTGAACCGCATCGATGCCCGTCAGGCCCAGCTCCAGGCCAGTGCAGCCCTGGCCACGGCTCTGGGGGGCGGCTGGCAGGATGATCCGGCCAAGCATGATTAAGCGTAGGTGCTGATGGCCTGACCCAGGGCTTCGGTCACGGCCTGCACCGCAGCCCCATAGGCGCGCGTGGCTTGATCGGCCGAACGGGACTTGGCATTGACTTGTAGGTCTTGCATCCCAGACAGGTGGGACTGTGTGCTCTGCTGATCTTCTTCTCTCTTGCGACTGATTTCCGCCCGTGCCTGGCTTTCCATAAGCGACGCAGCCGCAGCCACGGCCCTGTCCTGGGGCGAAGGATCGGCGGGAGCCAGGGCAGCAGCGCGTATCTGCCGGGCCTTGACCAGTGTGGCTTCAGGCGTACCGGCAGGGGAGGTATTGATGCTCACCTCGCCAGCCACCGCATACTGGCGGCCATCCGGACCACGGACATACTGGTAGGTGGCTCCCCCAGTCAGGCCCGCACCGGCAGACTGGTGAGCGGCCTCGTGCTGTCTCACCTTCTGGTCTGCGGCCTTTAGTTTCTGAACCTGGGCCTGCTGATCCGGGGTGAGGCCATCCGCGCCCCTCATCAAAGTCGAAGAGACCTGAGACACAAAAGTAGGAGAAATCGCACCTATAGCCATGTGTCAAATATAGATAACTCTTTCCCAGCGAATTACTCAACTTTACTTTCACCTACCCCAACCCTATCCTGAGGCACTTTTTCCGAGCCGTTGCACCATGTCCATTTCCATCAAGACCCCGGAACAAATCGAAAAAATGCGGGTGGCCGGCCGGCTGGCCAGCGAGGTGCTGGACTACATCACCCCCTTCGTGAAGCCCGGCGTCACCACCGGTGAGCTGGACAAGCTGTGCCACGACTACATGGTGGACGTGCAGGGCTGCATTCCTGCCCCCCTCAATTACGCCCCCGGCGGCCACAAGCCCTACCCCAAGTCCATCTGCACCTCGGTCAACCACCAGGTCTGCCACGGCGTACCCGGGGAGAAGGTGCTCAAGGCCGGCGACGTGGTGAACCTGGACATCACCACCATCAAGGATGGCTGGCATGGAGATACCTCCCGCATGTTCTATGTGGGGGACCCCTCCATCCAGGCCCGGCGCCTGACGGACATCACCTACGAATGCATGTGGAAGGGCATCGCCGTGGTGAAGGCTGGGGCCAAGCTGGGGGACATCGGCGCGGCCATCCAGAAGCATGCAGAAGCCAACGGCTATTCCGTGGTGCGGGAATTCTGCGGCCACGGCATCGGCAGCAAGTTCCATGAAGACCCCCAGGTTCTGCACTACGGCAAGGCGGGCACCGGCCCTACCCTGGAAGCGGGCATGATCTTCACCATCGAACCCATGGTCAACGCCGGCAAGAAGGACATCCGCGTCCTGGGAGACGGCTGGACCGTGGTCACCAAGGACCATAGCCTTTCCGCCCAGTGGGAACACACCGTGCTGGTCACGCCGGATGGATTCGAGGTGCTCACCGTCTCCGCCGGCTCGCCACCTCCCCCGGAGTTCATTACCCGCCCGTCATGAACCCGGACATGGCCCGGGTTGCCGCCTGGCGCAACCGCATCCAGACCGAGCGGGCCCAGTTGTTCCAGGCCTATCTGGCCAAGCCCAGCGCCCCGCGCCTGCTGCAAGGCCTTTCCCGCCTGACGGACACGGTGTTGCGGAAAATCTGGGCCGCCCACGACCTGCCGGCCCAGGCCGCCCTCATCGCCGTGGGGGGCTATGGCCGGGGAGAGTTGTACCCCCAGTCCGACGTGGACCTGCTGCTGTTGCTGGACGACGGCCTGCCTGAAGCGGAACAGGCCCGCCTGGAACCCCTGGTGGCCCTGTTCTGGGACGTGGGGCTGCCCATCGGCCACAGCGTGCGCACCCTCACCGAATGCAGCGCCGAATCCGCCAAGGACATCACGGTGCAGACCAATCTGCTGGAAGCCCGCCTGCTGGCAGGCAGCCGCCTCTTGTTCCAGCGCATGCTCGCCGCCCAGCAGGCGCAGATGGACCCCCGGGCCTTTTATGAAGCCAAGCTGCTGGAACAGCGCAACCGCTACGGCCGCCAGTCGGACGTGGGCCTGTTGCTGGAGCCCAACCTGAAGGAAAGCGCCGGGGGCCTGCGGGACTGGCATACCCTGCTCTGGGTCTGTCTGGCGGCGGGGGTGGGCAACACCCTGACGGAACTGAGGGCGGCCGGGCTGCTGGATGCCCAGGAAACCCGGGCCTTCGCCAGCCAGGTGTCGTTTCTGTCCCACCTGCGCATCCGCCTGCATCTGGCCGCAAACCGGCGGGAAGACCGCATGTTGTTCGAGTTCCAGGAGGGCATCGCCACCGCCATGGGCCTGGCGCCTAAGCCCCCCCGGCGGGCTTCGGAGCGGCTCATGCAGCGCTATTTCAGGGCTGCCCGGCATATCCGGCTGGTGAACGAACTGGTGCTGGGCAGCCTGCGTCAGCGGCTTGCCCCGCCCCCCGCCCCCCGTCCCCTGCCCGCCCATGCCCCCTTCCAGGCCAGCGGCCCCCTGCTGGACCTGGAAGACGGCCTGCTGGCCGCCCGGCCGGCACTGATCCTGGAGGCCTTCCTGGCCCTGGCCGGCAACCCGGATTTGCAGGGCTTTTCCCCCCGCCTGTTGCGGGGCCTGTGGCGGGCGGGGGGCCAGGTGGATGCCGGCTTCCGCCGGGACCCGGCCAACCACCGCCGATTCCTGGCCCTGCTGGCCGCCCCCAGGGGCGTGACCCTGTGCCTGCGCCTCATGCATCGACTGGGCATCCTGGGACGCTACATCCCCCTGTTCGGGCGCATCACCGGCCAGATGCAGCACGACCACTTCCACATCTACCCGGTAGACGAGCACACCCTCATGGTGCTGCGCAACCTGCGCCGCCTGGCCCTGAATGAATACGCCCACGAATTTCCCCTGGCCCACCGCCTGATGGCGGACTTCTCCCGCCAGGACCTGCTGCTGCTGGCGGCCCTGTTCCATGACATCGCCAAGGGCCGGGGGGGCGACCATTCCAGTCTGGGGGCGGTGGACGCCCGCCGCTTCTGCCGCAGCCAGGGGCTGTCCCGAGCCGATGCGGACTTTGTCGCCTGGCTGGTGGCCGAACATCTCAGCCTGTCCAGCACAGCCCAGAAGCAGGATCTCTCCGACCCGGAGGTGATCAGCGCCTTCGCGCAACATTGCGGCGACCTGGAGCACCTGACCGCCCTGTACCTGCTCACCGTGGCGGACATACGGGGCACCAGCCCCAAGGTGTGGAACGCCTGGAAGGACAAGCTCACCCAGGAACTCTACCTGGCCAGCCGGCGCTGCCTGGAACAGGGGGCCCCCCAGCCGGACAGCGTGGAGCAGCGCAAGGAAGAGGCCCGCACCCAGTTGCGGCTCTACGGCTTCATGCCCGGCGCCGAGGAAGCCCTGTGGAAACGGCTGGATGATGTGTACTTCATGCGCCAGGACAGCCGGGACATCGCCTGGCAGACCCGCCGCCTTCTGCCCCTGCTAAAGCATCAGGCCATCATCGTCCGGGCCCGGCTGGCCCCCGTGGGAGAGGGCGTGGAAGTCCTGGTCTATGCCCCGGACGCCGCTGACCTGTTCGCCCGCATCTGCGGTTTCTTTGCCCGCATGGGCTATTCCATCCTTTCTGCCCGGGTTCACACCACCCTGGACGGCCATGCCCTGGATACCTTCTATGCCCTGGACCCGGACCAGCGCAGCACCGCCTACCGGGACATCCTCAATTACATCGAACACGAACTGGAGCGGGAACTGACCGAACCAGCCCGGACCGCCCCCCTGCCCAACGGCCGGCTGCCCCGGCAGCTCAAGGCCTTCCCCCTCACGCCGAGCATCAATCTGGTACGCAGCGAGCCGGGGCGGGACCACCTGCTTTCCTTCACCGCCGGCGACCGCCCCGGCCTGCTGGCCCGGGTGGCCGACCTGCTCTGCCAGCATCAGGTCACGGTCCGCAGCGCCCGCATCTCCACCCTGGGCAACCGGGCGGAAGACGTATTCGTATTGCGGGGCGACACCCTGGACGACCCGGGCAAACGCCTGGCCCTGGAAATTGCCTTGCAGGAAAGCCTGCGTCTTTGATCAGGCCCCGGGGCCTTCCTGGATCGCCTGCCCCTCCTGGCCCTCCTGCTCCAGCCGGTACAGCCAGGCCAGCAATTCGGCGACGGCCAGGTAAAGCTCCGCCGGAATGCGTTCGTCCAGGTCCACCTGCATGAGCAGCGCCACCAGCTCAGGCGATTCGTGCACGTATACGCCCGCCGCCCGGGCCCGTTCGATGATCTCTTCTGCCAGCAGGCCCCGCCCCTTGGCCACCACCTGGGGGGCGCCCTTTTCCTGGGCATAGTGGAGGGCAACGGCCTCCTGGCGCGCAGCGGGTTTTCTAGGGCTCATGAAGATTCCGCCGCCACGGTCAGGCGCGCGACCCGCAAACCGGCGCCCTCCATTGCCGCCCCGAGCGCGGACAGGGCTCCTTGCAGACTGGCTGCCGTGTCGGCCTCCGCCACTTTCAAATCCAGATTCACCTCGTTGCCACGCAGGTCCAGGTGGGCATTCACCCGGCCCATGCGGGGCAGGATCAGGTTCAATTCCGTGCTCCAGGCCGTGGCAGAGGCTTCTTCCTTGCCTTCCCCTTCACCCCCTGAACGCTCTTCCACCAGCCAGTCCATCCACTGGCCAGGCCAGGCAAAGCCCTGCCAGAGAAAGGGCGCCCCCTCCAGCATCTGCAACTGACGGCCCGCCAGCCGTGCCGCCTCTTCCGGCATGCCCGCCAGTTCCGCCATGGAAACCAGGGGCACCTGGCCTCGGGCCAGGCGTGCCTGGGGTTCGTTAAGGATGGCTTCGAATGGGTATGCCCCACGGGTCCAGCGAGCCAGGTGGGCTTCGTAGAACAAACCGCTTTCCTTGACCGTTTGCGACAGGCGTAAGGGCAACAGGTTGTCCGAGGGGGTGGCCGTGCTGGCAATGACCGTGGGGCGGAGATTCGTGCTCGATGCGATGGTCGCACGCATGCCATCCACCGACTGCCCCAGCAGACCGGTATTGGCACTGGCCAGGGCGGGCAGGACGGGTGCCCCCGGGCTGGCAGGCGCTGCGCTCTGAAATATCAGCACATTGGCGACGATGGGTCGACCCATGGCAGACGGGGTCCCACTGGCCGAGACTTGGGCTCCGCCAACTCCGGCAGCCGTGCTAGTACCGGCGCGGCCAGCCTCGCCGGCAAGAGACTGGCTGGCCGGTTGCGGCCCGGAAGATGGCGTCACAGAAGCAATGTCCATGACCTTGGCCATGGCTGGCGTCATGGCCGTAGCGATGGAGGCCGACCCCGGGCCGGCTTGCAGAGGGGGGCCCGACGCCGTAGCAGGACTACCCTGGCCCCCCACCCCAGCCGGAGCATTGGTGCCACCCGGACCAGGCGCCACCCGCAGCAAGGCATTGAGTTGCTGTGCCGTGCTGGATATCTGCACTGACTGCACCGGAGAGACGGGTGCCTGATTCAACAGGAATGTGGGCCGCGGCCCTGCGTTCAGGAAGGTCAAGCGCACCGTATCCCCGTTCGGGGTGCCCCGGGGCAGGGCCATATCCAGCTTCTGGCCCGCCACCTGGACGAGATGACGACCGGCCGGCAACTGGTCCAGCACCTTGCCCTCATAGACAGCCCCCACCTTGAAGGGCGAGGTCATTTCCGCCTTGTTGCCCTGTAGCAGCCCTGCCCCCTGGGCCTTCACCCAGGACAGCAGCAGCTCGGGCAAGGCGGACAGGTTCATGGTTCGGACTTATGCAGGGCGATGATGAGATCCGCTTCGGTGCGGGAAATGCCCAACTGATTCGCCAGTTCTTCGGCGGACGCTCCCGTGCGCGCCATGCGGGCAGCCTCTGCATGGAGACTTTTCTGCTCATCCAGCCCCCCGTCCGGGACCGGGCGCTGCTCCAGCTTCTCGACCCGGGTCTTCAGGGCCGCGATATCCTCTTGTATCTCGTCCAGGCGCCCTTGCTGACGGGCCTGGCGGCGGGCGTCCCGCCAGCGGCCGAGTATCCAGGCCTCCAGCAGATACACCAGGGTTGCCAGGATGACGGCAACCAGCAATTCCCGGCCCGTGAAGGTCAGCGTTTCCAACATGCCAAGCGGCCCTTTCCAATCGATATCCAAACCAGCCAGCTCCGCCGGCTACAGAAAATCATCGGCAGACTGGGATAATTCTTGAGCTCGGCAACGGGGATTACGGATAAGCCTTGACGAGCCTATGCCCCATCAGCAAGCCGCATTTCCGTTCATGGGCCAGAAGCTTGCGGATGAACTGGGGCTCCTCGCCGATATCCTTGCTAAGTCGCACCCCATACAGGCCATTGATGCGGCGGTAATCCCGATTGGCGATCATGGCGCAGCAGCCCCAGACCGGCCCCTGGTGGACCGTAAGACCGTCGGCCTGGCAAGGGGTGTATAGGCTGCCGCCGATGTTCATGCTTTCTTGCTGGCCCGTGGAGAGGGATAAGCGGGTGGGTTCGATACCCAGATAGGCGAACTCCGGAAAAGCCTGCAAATGCTGGAGGAGAATTTCGTCAAAACCCGGGGGAAACTCCACCACGTTGTCATCCACCTCAACCAGGTACTCCCCAGTGGCCGCGTCCATGATGTCCCGGTAATAGTCGATGGAATCGTTGCGCACGTTCCAGAGCACTTTTTCAATGCCGTGGCGGGCCAGGACTTCTGCCGTGGCGTCCGTGGAAGCATTCACGCCGACGATGATCTCGTAGTCCTGGCAGCGTGCCTGAGCGCGCAGTTCCGTCAGGCATCGGTCCAGCAGTTCCGCCCGGTTCCAAGTCAGGATGCAGTAACTCACCCGGGTCTGGGGCTCAAACCGGGACAAGCGGGAACGCCCACGCCGGAGGGCCGCCCGCTGGGGCATGTGCCGATCCGCAGGCGACAGGGCCAGCAGTTTTTCGGCCAGATCGAAGTAGCCGAAATACAGCAGGAACTCCAGGGCCAGATGCTCAGCATCCGGATTGCCCGGATGTCGGGTCAGGACCTGGGATGCCAGGGTTTTGGCCACTTTGGTCGCCGCGCCCGGAGAGACCATGGTGAGTATCTTGTAGAGACACTGGACCACCCGGTCCAGGGGCACCAGCATCCCGGGGCTGTCGGCCATTTGCAGCATGATGGCCTGGGCGGTTTGCAGCTGGTTCCGGCCAATGGCCTGCAAGAGAGCCAGGAATGAATCTGCATGTTCATGCCCATCCAGACCGAAGTGGGCCAGGGCCCGGGTAACGCCGCCCAGGTTCCAGTACTCAAGCAGTACCGGGTAATCCTGGTTCAGACGCTGGGCGTCAGGGCTGTTCATGCGGAATTTTCAGGGGGCTGGCGGGGATTCAGGCGGGGGCAGGCCAGACTACGCCCGACGTCCCGGCCACCGCATCAGCTCAGTCCGGATCGCCCCGCAGGCCGGCGGCGATATTCCGGTTGATGTTGATGAGGATATCCAGCTTCTCCGGGGAGGGATAAGCCATGACCTCGAAAATGCGTTTATCCACGAAGACGCTCAGGGAGAGAATGTTCTGCTTGATTTCCGGCGGCAGGGGGTTGTCCGGCTGGCTGACTTCAGACTGGAAGAAGCTCCAGACCCGCTGATTGAACTTCAAGGCCTCGTCCAGCCGGGTTTCATGATCCGGGTCAGACCAGGACTGTTGCACCTCCTGCAAGCGCACAGCCGCCTTGGCCAGCACGGACGCCTCCAGCTCCCTTCCGGATAGGGTGGATTTCTCGACACTCTGGTAGGCATCAAGCGGGTTGGCTGGCATGCGCCACAAGCTCCTTCTCGTACTGGATCAGATCGGTGGCAAGCTTCAGGGCGTGATAATAACGCCCCGCCAGTACGTCGTCGCTGATGCTTGCAATCCGCTCGGTGGTGCTGGGGGCAGCGGCCAGGACTTCCCTGACCAGCGCCCAGTAAAGCTGATGGTAATGGGCCAATTGGGACTGGTCCATGTACATGAGCTGAATGATCAGATAGATGCGCTTGCAAGGCGTATTGGCTTCCGCCTCGGTGAGAATGTCCTTTTCCCGCAGGATAGGAACATCGTTCAGCACCATCAGGGTGCCACGGGTATCCCCATTGACCAGGACCGCGCCGCCGACGAACAGCTTTTCATTGGGTTTCAGGTCAAGTCTCAGGGGCATACCCGTTCTCCTCAGAGGTTTGCCGCCAGGGCATGGTGAAGATCAAAACCCAGGACCTGACCCGGGTTGGCTGCGACGTAGCTGCGCACCGAATCTGCCTGGTTCTGTACCCGGCTGTCCGACGCCGGCGCCAGATTGTCATCACCCACAAAACGTACCACGGCATCCCACATGCTGTCCTGGGCTTCAGTCACCCGGGCCTGGGCCGCCACAACGGCATCCAGGGCGGAACGCACTTCCTCATCCGTAGCCTTGCGGGGGTCCAGTTCCGGAATAGCCAGATCGCCCTTGGCAGGCAAGGAAGGCCCTGGCACCGAGGGCAGGCCCAGGCTCGCCGTTTCTGCCTGCTGAGCCTTGCGCTCCGGCGGGAAGGCCAGTGCGTCCAGTTGCTTACGCAGACCGCTGATGGAATTCAAATAGGTGATGCGCTGCGGGCTGTCCTGGGAAAACGGCGGATACTGCTTGACGATATGGGTCAGGCGCTCCTTGATCTGCGCCAGCAGTTCATCGGACTTTTGCAATACGACACCTGCCGCGCGAACTTGCTGCGCAGCGTCGAGTTGTTGGTCCCTTGCCCCTTGCAGGGACGAGTAGGAGGAAAGCAAAGCTGGCCGGCCCGATGGGCCAGCCAGTTGCACCACGTTGTTCGCCGTCCTGTCGACTCCGCCCCCTTCGGCCCTTACCACCCGGGCAACCTGGGGAGGCGCCACTGCAGACAGCGGACTGACTCCACTGATTTCGCTTGGCATTTTTTCTCTCCTCACCGGGGGCCGGGTTGCCCCGACCCCCGGATTTCGGACACCTCAACCGGCGATTAGAACAACCGCAGGACCGACTGGGCCGCCTGGGAAGCCAGCGAGAGGGAGGTCACACCCAACTGCTGCCGGGTTTGCAGCAGAAGCATGTTGGCACCTTCTTCGTTGGTATCCGCGTTGGTCAGCTTGCCAGCGCCATCCACCAGGGTGTTCACCATGTCGGTGATGAACTCTTGACGGGTGGTCAGCACGGACAGGTTGGCTGCCAGGGTAGCACTGTTGGTCCGCAGGGTTGCGAGCGCGTTGTTGATGGTGGTTTCCAGGTTGTCCAGGTCAGTGGCGGTGTCCAGGGCGGCGGAAGTCAGGTTGCCAGAGCCGGAGGCGGTGCCGCCGGAGATGGCCAGACCGGCCGCATGGCCGTTGAAGCCGCTCATGACCAGGGAGGTGGTGGCCTGCTCGTTGAAGTTCACGGTCAGGGTCACGGAACCACTGGAAACAAAGTTGACGCCCTTGTAACCGGAATCGGCCACGGTATTGTTCAGCTGACGGACCAGTTCGTTGTACTGGGTGGTCAAGCCGGCCAGTTCCGTGGCGGAAGTGGTGGAACTCAGGGCAGAACGCGCCTGGGTGGCCACGCTTCGCAGGGATTCCAGCAGGGTGTTCACTGCGGTAACGCCGCTGTCGGCGGCCTTCACCGTCTGAATGGCCTCGGAGATGTTGTCCTTGAGGCCGTCCAGCAAGCCCGCCCGTTGAGTATGGGCGCGCGCGGCGAAGAAGTTGGTGGGATTGTCGATGGCGCTGTTGACCTTCTTGCCGGTAGACAACCGATCCTGGGTACGACCCAGCAAAGCTTCGGTGTTTTGCAGGCTAACGAGGTTAGACCGCATTGCAGAGGTCAGGGAGATGTCGCCGATGGCCATGATGTAACTCCTTTCTGGGGTTGAAAACGGGAAATTCTTTCCCGGTCAGTCATTTGTCGGCATGGATTTGCATTACCAACGAGCCATTTACGGCCCTGTCTGGAAAAACTTTAGGGCCCGGCCTAGTATTTTTCTCCCAGGCACCGAGCCCTGGTTCAGCCGGGCAGCCAGGCCTTCAACCAGAGATCCAGATTGTCTTCCAGCATCCAGTTCTGCCGCACGTGGTCCCGCAGGACATCACCCCGGCGCGCCAGTTCGTTCCGATCCGCAACCTGCTCCCGGATAGCTTCCACCCAATCCTTGAACTTGTTGGGCACCCGGGTGACAGGATAGCCCCCCCGGTAAGGGGTGATATCGGTACAGATCACCGGATAGCCCATCACGCCGTATTCCAGCAGGCGCAGATGGCTCTTGCCGTGGTTGAAAGGAATGTCCTCCAGGGGGGCGATGGCCAGATCCAGGTCCAGGCTGGCCAGCTTGGCCGCATAATCCTCGAGCTTCACCGGCTCATGGAATTCCTTCACCAGGGGGCGGATGGCATCCGGGCACATGCCGAAGAATATCCAGTCCACCTCCTCCGCCGTGGCCTTCACCACGTCGATGATCAGGCGCAGGTCGCCGGCATGGGTGGCACTGCCAGCCCAGCCTACCCGGGCCTTGGCGCCACACCGTCTTGTCGGCTCATGGCTGCCCCAGCGGGCCGCTTCCAGGTAATTGGGCACCACCACGATTTCGTCGCAATAGCCCTTGAAGGCTTCCGCCAGGTAATCCGTGGACACCACGAAACGGTGGCACAGGCTCACCGCCTTGCGGAAGCGCTTGTTCACATCCTTCTGTTCCACGAACAACTTCTTCTGGGAACTCATGATGGGGATGTTGGTGAGCAGATCGTCCAGTTCGTATACCCGGAAAGCCTTGCTGATACGGGCGATGCGCTGCATGAATTCGATCTGGCCCCATTCCAGCTGGCGCTGGAAAACCACCGATGCCGGGTCCATGCGGGCGTATTCCCGAGGATGGAAATAGCCCGCCGCATCCCAGCCCATGACCTTGCCGGCCCGGGTCAGGGCCCGCATGGGGGCGATGATGCGGTACTCGCCGCAACCCATGGTGTCGGCATGTATGGACAACACCCGGGGCGCCGGCCGCCACTCCGGGTCCCAGGTGAGCGCCGGGGTGGGCTCCGGCTGGAAAGGCACCATGAGACTCAGATTGCGGTTATAGGCCGGGTCGTTGGCGAACCAGTGGTGCCATTTTTCAACCACGGACTCCACCTCCCGGTAGAGGCGCTTGTACTTTTCTTCCCGGGCAAGGCGTTCCACGTCCGGCGCCGCCTGACTGACGGACTCCTCATGGCGCAAAGTGGCGTGGGGCGTCCAGACCACCTTCAGGCCCTTGTCCCGCAGTTTGAGGCAGTAATCCACGTCGTTGAAGTTCACCTGGAAGACGGTTTCATCCAGCCCCCCCACCGCCTCGTAATGGTCCTTGCGGGTGAGCAGACAGGCGGCGGTGACGGCGGAATAACTCTGGGGCACCATGAGGCGACCGAAATAGCCCGGATCGTCGGTGCCGGCCTGGCGGAAGACGTGGTTCGAGCCCATGCCCCCCAGGCCCAGAATGGCCCCGGCATGCTGGATTGTGCCGTCCGGATAGAGCAACCGGGCCCCCACCGCCCCCACGTCATCCCGCTGGGCGTAGCCCAGCATCTCGTGCAGCCAGTCCTCGTGGAGTACCTGGGTGTCGTTGTTGAGCAGCAACAGATACTCGCCCCGGGCCTGGCTGGCAGCCATGTTGTTCATGGCCGAGAAGTTGAACGGTCCGGGCCAGGACAATACCTTCAGACTGTCCGAACCCAGGTCCCGCAGGGCCTGGAGATAGTCCAGGGTTTCCGGTTCATCGCTGCCATTGTCCACTACCAGAACCTCGCAACGGCTGTAGGCCGTGCCTTCTATCAGGCTGGTCAGGCAATTGCGCAGCAGATCCACCTTGTTCTTGGTGGGCACGATGATGGAAACCAGGGGCTCATCGCGGAGGTGGTAGCGGATGCGGAAGCTGCCGGGCAACATCCCGTCCTCGATATCCGCCGAGAAGCCCAGGCGACGGACATGCTCGGTCAGGCAGGACCGGGCCGCCTCCCACACACTCTCGGTGGGCCTCAGGCTGTGGCCACTCCCTTCCAGCCGGTGGTAGAGCACATCGGCCAGGTGGCCCACCTGGGCATCGATGAGGGTTTCGCCAGCCCGCAGGGCCAGGTCCCAGGATGCCACGCCTTCCGCTTCCGGCCGGAACCCGCCCAACCCGGCAAACAGTGGCCGATGAAGCAGCAGCAGCCCCCCCAGGCTGAAAGGTGCTGAACGCAGCATGTCCGGGTTGTAATCCGTCTTGAAGAAGGGCGTATGCCGCTCCCCGTCCGCCCGCAACTGGTCTTCGTCGCTGTAGAGCATGCGCCATTCCGGATGTTTCAGGAGGGCGTGGGCCACGGCGAACGTGGCGTGAAGGGGCAGGCGGTCGCCGGCTTCCATCATGCCCACCCAGTCACCCCGTGCCGCCAGGGCTTCATTGAGCCGGGCATAGGCCGTGTCCGGTGGAGTGTCTATCCAGGCGATCCGGGGCACTTCGTCCAGCCCCGGCGGGGCGGGAATTTCCGCCACCACGGTCAGCAACCAGCCCTTGTGGAACTGCTGGGAGAGGCTCTTGATGTTGTTGGCCAGCAGATCTTCCTGGCCGGCGCGGCAGATGACCCCCAGGTGCACCGTAGCCGGTTCGGACCAGGCCTCCATGCGCTGGGCGATCCAGCGCAGGTCCCATTCCTGATAGCCGTGGCCCACCTGCCAGAGGCCGTAATAATCTATGCCTGCCGTCGGTGCCGCCGCATCGGTCGACGGAGCACACGCCTCCCCCGGGGGGGCCTGGGTCGGTACGGCGGCTGCCAGGAGCCCATCATAGGTTTCATGCACCCGCCGCACCTGATTTTGCAGGGCGTGTTCCTTGTAGACCTTCAACTGGGCCGCCAGGGCCAGCTCCAGGCGATATTCCGGATAGTCGATGAGCAGCTTGATGGCGTTCACCCACTTGTCCGTCTGGTTGTCCACCAGCAAGCCGGTCTTGCCCTGCTCGATCACATCCTTGTAGGCCGGCACATGGCTGAAGACGCCTGCCGCACCCAGGGCGGAGAACTCCAGCCACTTGATGGGGCTCTTGCAGGCATTGAAGGCGTTGTCTGCCAGGGGCGCCAGGCCGATATCCAGGTCCAGCCCCTTCATGCGGGCTGCATAGCCACCGTAATCCGGCGTGAAAGGCACAGCCTCTGCATTGGGATGCCCGGACCAGGAGGCCGGCAGGGCGCCGACGAACTTGATACGGATGCGTTTGCCGTATTCGGTACAGATCCGCTTCAGGGCCTCCTCCAGGATCGCGAAGTCCCCATCCCGGGCCGAGGTGCCTACCACGCCAATATTCACCTGGCGGCCGTTGTCGGGAGGCCGCCGCTCGAACAGGCTGTAATCCACCAGGTTGGGCAGTAAATGGACGTTCGGGTTGTAGGATTTGAGTCGCGCCGCCAGGGCCGGCGTGGACGCCACCAGGGCCGAGGCCCGGCCCATGGCGGCCTCGATATGGGGCACGTGGGCCGCGTATTCCCGGGCATGGAGATTGTCGGCAGGCAGGTCCAGCAGCAGGTCGTCGGTTTCGTAAACCACTGGCTTGCCGGAGGCGAACAGGGCCTCCAGCACATGCTGGGTATCGGCCCCGGGGAAGATGCGGGTCACTACATGGATATCCGCGTCCGGCACCACTTCGGCAGACCAGTTGCCCTGGTCGTCCTCCTTGACCGCCCAGACCAGTTCCCAGGCTCCGGCCAGGGCCTTGAAGGGTCGCAGGAAGCGTACCTGGGGACAGGCAGATACCCGCACATCACGGGAATAGACGGCAATCCGCCGGGGGCCGGTGCGGGGGCGCAGGGTGCGCAGGGCCGCCTGGACCGCCCCCTGGGGCTGGAGGCCTGACTGAGACGCCTCCGTCCCGGAGATGGGCCGGGCCCGCACCACGAACTGCAGGCACTTGAAGTCCTCGAACTCCTCCGGCGTCATGTCCTTTAGGATGATCTTGTCGGTGGCCACGGTGGTGGCACCTTCTGGCAGCTTCAACTGCATGAGCCGGCCATCCGCCGTGCGGAACCAGTGCTCGATGGCATAACCCGTCTCGGTGAACAGCTTCTCGATCTCCGCCCGGGTGAAGAATCGGATGTGGGTGATGTCCAGGAGACCCACGGGGGCATAGGGAAAACGGCCGTTGGCCAACTCGTTCAAGAGCCAGAGGTTGCGGGCATTGGGAATGCTGGCAATGACCTGGGCGTCCGCGGTTAGATAGGGCTTCAGCCGCACCAGTACGCCCCAGGGGTCGTACATGTGCTCCAGCACGTCCGCCAGGATCACCGTGTCGATGCTGCCCGGCGTGATGCCCTGCCCTTCCAGGTCCGCGTCCTCGAATTTCTCGCTGATGACCAGATCCATGCGTCCCCGGGCCACGGCGGCGGCGGCTTCGGAAAGCTCGATACCCGCCACCCAGGCCCCAGGGTAGATGGCCTTCAGGTGCAGGGCGGTAGCGCCGGTGGCGCAGCCGATCTCCAGCACCCGCCGAGGGGGCCGACCGAACTGGGCCACCACTTCCTTGCGGGGCACGTCCGGGTAGAACTCGTCTTCCTCCCGGGCGCCGGCACTACCTCCCAGGCTTTGCCAGACGTAGCGCTTTTCCTGGCCCTGGTGCAGGGCCTCGCCCTGGGCATGGATTTCCCGGGTCCGCTGACTGGCCAGGCCCAGGGTTTCCAGCATCACGGCGGCCACCCTTCGGGAAGCGGAACCGTCATACCCCAGGTTGTAATCCGCCACCCGGGCGACCATGGTGCGGGCCAGGTGCTGACGGAAATCCTCATCCTCCACCACCCTTACCAGGGCCTCGGCCAGGGCTTCCGGCGCCACCTCCAGGATGCCACTGTCAGCATCGAAACTGGGGCCCATCACCAGACCATGATCATTCATCAGGTTGATGGCCGGCGTGCCTACGTGCATGGCTTCCACCAGCATGTTGGAATCCGTGGCCACCAGGGCGTCGGCACAGGTCACCCAGGGCTTGGCGTCTTCCAGGGCGTAGATATAGTCGACGGGCGTCAGTCCCTCTTCCGCCGCCAGCCGGGCAATCCAGTCCCGTCCGGCCTCAGCATTGGAAGGCCGGTCCTTGAACACGAAGTTCCACGGCCGGCCGCCGGCCCGGATGGATCGCGCAGCCCGCAGGAAAGCCCGTACCCCCTCCTCGAAGCGCACCCGGCTGTCGAAGGCGGAAAGCCAGGCCACCCAGGTGGTGGCGAACACCACGGTTTTCCGTTCCCCCAGGTCATGGCGGGATCGCAAGTCTGCAAGCCATTCCCGTCGGCGTGCCGGTGCCTGGGTGTAATCGTCCCAGGCCGGGTTGCCCACCAGCCGCAGACTTTCCGCCGGCATGCCGGCATCCTGGCAGGCTTCTGCCGCCCGCTTGCCATAGACGGCGTAGATGTCCGAGGCGAGGGTGGCGTGGACCGTGTACGGCGTTGCAAGGGGCAGGCCGTGGGCCACGTGCACGCTTGGAATGCCCCGGGACCGGGCCCATTCCGCCACGGTCCGGGGCAAACCGGTCAAATCCTCGCTCTGGGCCACCAGTTCGATGCGGTATTGCTCGGCGGCCCGGTCCAGGGCCTCCACCATCACCATCTCGTCCCGCATCCTGGGGGCCAGCTGGTCGCCCACCAGGAAGCCGAAGGCGTCTGCATCCAGGGCGTTGTCCTGCAACAATGCCTGCCAGGCCGGACTTTCCACCAGGCTGGGCCAGGTCTCCGCAAGCCCGTCCGATGCCGCCTGGGCCTGGGCCACAAGGGGTTCAGACAGAAAACTGTCCAGCACCACCACTTCGCCACCTGCCTGGGCCAGCAGGTCCTTGTATTGCAGCAGGGCGGTGAAGCTGGAAGGCACCAGCACCACACAGGGATGGGCCGCCAGATAATGGATCAGGGCGGTGAGGTGCCGCTCCCAGAAGAGGCAGACGAGGGCAGGACGCTTCATGTCTCGGGAAAGGCCTTGAAGTAGTGGCTCAACATTTCGCGGGTGAAATCGTATTCCAGTCCCGCGCGCAGATTCACGCCCTTGTAATCCAGGCTGTCGGCAAAGGCCGGTTCTTCTACAAACCGGCGCAGGGCGCGATGGGTGAGCAGGTCCTGGACGTAGCGCCGTTGCCAGTCCATCAGGGTCTGGGCATGGACGGGGGAGAGAAAGCCTGAGAAATCCACCCGCCCCGGAAAATTGGACAGCAGGAAGTGCAGCAGGGCCCGGTTGCGAGGCCAGTCCAGATGGGCGTCCAGCCGCTGCAGCCAGGCTTCATCCCAGGCGGGAATCAGGGCGGATACTTCGGCGTATGCCAGGGGCTGGCGGGCCAGGCCCTCGTCCAGCACACGGCAACGCTCCAGCCAGCGGGCGTTGCCGGCCTGGCTGGCCGCCGGGTCTGCACTCTCCTCCAGGGCCACCATCATGCGTCCCGTGGCGGTAGGCGTCAGGGCGCCAAAGACCTCCTGCTCCAGGAACAGGGCGAAGGCAAGGAGCCGCGTATCGGTGGACAGCCAGCTCATGAGGCGGTCGTATCGGGCTCCCGCCGCCAGGCTCTCGCGCATCCAGTGGTTGGGATTGCCACCCGCCAATACCCCCGCATAGGGCACCACGTCGACAATGGCCAGGCCCAGGCTATCGGCGGTTTCCACAAGTTCCCCAGCGCGGATGCGGCAGGTGTAGCCATCCGGAGGCAGGTCCAGCACCGGTTCAGGCAGGCCCAGCGCCCGAGCGGCGGCCAGTTCGTGGTCCAGGGAATGGATGTCGAAGACGATGCGTCCCCCGGGACGCACCACCCGGCGCCATTCCGCAAGTACCTGGCGCCAGTGGGGAAAATGCACCAACACGTTGAGGGAGAGCACCGTGTCGAAGCTGTCCGCCTCGAAATCCAGCCGCGCCAGGTCTCCCAGGCGCAGGGTAACGGGCAGTTCCGCCGCCAGCCGGGCACACTGGTCCAACATGGCCTGGGAGCTGTCGACGCCGGTGACATGGAAGCCCGCCCGGGCCAGGGGCAGGGAACCCCGGCCAGTACCGATGCCCACGTCCAGCAGCGCCCTCCCCCTGGCGAAACGCCGACACAGCCCTACCTCCACCTCGTTCTTGAGGGTATTTGTATGGGCGGTCTCCAGCATGCGCTGGTGGTACCAAGCCACCATGGCCGGGTCTTTCCAGGCGTTCGTCTTCCAGCCGATCAGGTCTTGGCTCATCTCGAATCCTTTTCTCCGGCCTGGTTTCAGGCCAGTAGATCCCAACTGGCGGGGGTTCCCCGCCCTACATCCCGGTTCACCCGTTTGCCCAGCAGTACTTCCAGGTACTTGGGGGGCAGGCCGTAACCAGGACGGATGGCGCGCAGGTTGCGGGCCGTAAAGACCTCGCCCGCGCGCATGTCCTCGGTGACATAGAGGGACCGGCGGAACACCATGGACGCGCGTTCCCCCTCCGTGGGGCCGTAATGCACCTGGCCCAGGGCCTGCCAGGCCCTCTCCGTTTCCTGACGCAACTGGGCAAATTCCGCCGGCTCCATGGAAAAGGCGGCATCCACGCCTCCCTCGGCGCGGCTCAGGGTGAAGTGCTTTTCGATGACCGTGGCTCCCAGGGCCACGCTGGCCACCGCCGCCCCCACCCCCGGGGTGTGGTCCGACAGGCCCACTTGGCAGGCGAACAACTCCCGCAGGTGAGGAATGGTGCGCAAATGGGTGTTCTCTGGCGTGGCGGGGTAAGTGCTGGTGCACTTGAGCAACACCAGGTGGCGACAGCCCGCCTCCCGGGCAGCACGTACCGTCTCGTCCAGGTCTGCAAGGGTGGCCATGCCGGTGGACAGGATCAGGGGTTTGCCGGTGGCGGCCACCCTGCGGATCAGGGGCAGGTCCGTATTTTCGAAGGAGGCGATCTTGTAGGCTGGTACCTCCAGTTCTTCCAGGAAATCCACGGCACTGGCATCGAAAGGCGTGGAAAAGGCGATCAGACCCCGGGCCGCAGCCCGCTCAAGAATGGGCCTGTGCCACTCCCAGGGGGTAGCGGCCTGCTGGTACAGGGCATGCAGGGACTGGCCGCCCCACAAGGGATGCTCGACATGGAATTCGCCCACGTCCAGGTCCAGGGTCATGGTGTCTGCCGTATAGGTCTGGATCTTCAGGCCATGGGCACCGCTGTCGGCGGCGGCGTCGACGATGGCCAGGGCCCTTTCCAGGGACTGGTTGTGGTTGCCGGACATCTCGGCGATGAGAAAGGGGGGATGGCCGGGACCGATGGGACGACCGGCAAGGGTGAAATCAGGAGTCATGGGGGACGGCCTTGGAGTCTGCAGTAAGCGTGTCCACCGGCCCGATCTTGCTGACGCGAAGGGCATAGCGATGGCCCAGGTGGTCGAAAAAAGCGGGATAGCGGTCCGGGTCCGCCACCCGCAGCAGATTGAACTGATCGGCCAGACTGCGAGCCGGGTCCAGGCGGCTGTCCTCCGGCACCCGGCGGCGGTAGTGGCTGACCTCGCCAGTCTGGGAGCGAGGCTGCACGTCTTCCAGATTTGCCACCGCAAAGTCCATGAGGGACAGTTCCGCTGCGAACAAGGCAGCATGGATCTCATCCGCCAGTTCGTGCCCCTGGAAACGCAACCAAACCTGATGCCAGATGACGCCGCTGTCCACCGGATCAGCCACTTCAAGCAGGGTGACCGGAATATCGTTACGGCCTTCCAGTATCTGCCAGACCAGGGGAGACCAGCCCCGCCCCCGGGGCAGGTCGCTGGCATGAATCACGAGAGCCGCCCGGTACAGGGCCCGCAGCCGGGTCGGCACGATCTCGTGGCAGGAAATGAGGAACAGGAGGTCACCCCGGCCCCGGGCCTCTGCCTGGGCCACGGTCTCCACCAGAGCCACCTGGTGCCGATCCCCCTGGAAGGCACACCACCCCACTAGGCTGGGGTAGACCGGATGGGCGGTGCTGGAGCACAGGACAGTGATCTTCATGTCGACATCCTATCCGCCACGCGCTCTGCCCCCAAGCCGTCCACCCGGGCCAGTCCGGCGGCGGACTGGGCCGCCAGACTCCCCGGATGGGCCAGGACCTGAACCAGAGCCGCTCGCCAGGCCGCAGTATCCACTTCCCAGGCGGGCCCCAGCCAGGTATGCAAACCGGCTTCCTGGCCTGCCCGGGCAATGGGGTGCTGGTTATCCGCCACACTCACCACCAGGGCGGGCAAGCCCAGACAGGCCCGCTCCCAGGTGGAGACTCCGGTGGCCCCCAGGGCCAGGTCCGCCTGGGCCATGAGGGCGGCCATGTCGTCTACCTGGAAATGGGCCCGACAATCGGGCAGGCCGGCACAGAGGTCCGCCAGCGCATCCCTGTGTCCATGAGCCCCACCGATCACCACGTCCACTGCCACGGGCAGGTCCGGCAGCGCATCCAGGACCTTGCCGGTTTCATTGCTTTCATCCCCGCCGCCGAAGAACACCAGCAAGCGTGCCACCTGGGGCAGCCGACGGGGCGCGGCAGGACGGTAATGGCGGAAGCCGGGGCGCAACAGGGCATATTCCGGCCCCAACAGGCAAGTGCAATCCGGTTCCACCCAGGGGAGGTAGCGGCCTGGCGGCTGGAGGTTCTGGTCAAGCAGGAGCTGGCAATGGTGGGCACGGTCGGCCATGTCGTCCAGCACCAGCAGTCTGGCCGCCCGGGGTGCCAGGGCCAGCTCCCAGCCCCGGTCCAGGCGGTAATGGTCAACCACCAGCCAGTCGGCCTGGCCAACAGCCGCCCGATCCAGCGCCACCAGGCAGGCGGCGGCATCCTCGCGCCAGTCGGCCAGGTCGGGAATCAGTTCGAGTCCATGCCCCCGGGCCAGGATGAGTCCCCCCAAATGGCCCTCCGTTTGCCTGCATAGGAAGTGGCATCGGGCCCCGCGCCTGGCAAGCTCGTCCGCCAGGGTAAGGCAGCGCATGACGTGGCCAGCCCCCAGGTGTCGGGAGGCATCCGCACGAAAAATCACCCTCATGGAAAGGTCTCGCCGGATGCCCGCAAGGCGGCGAACATCAACTCCGCCCGCTGCCAGTCCTCTTCCGTGTCGATATCCTGAACCAGGTGGCTGGGCAGGATGACCGGCAGGGAGACGCTGGAAAACAGGATGGCGTCCCCCAGGAAGGCCTCGGCCCGCCCCCAGTAGAACTGGCCGGCGTCGTGGTAGGCGGGCTCCAGATCCTGGGAGCGGGTCTGGCTGTAGGCAGGATACAGGGCCTCCACTTCCCCGGCGGCATTCAGGCGCAGGGCCCGTTGCACGGGAAAGTCGTAGCGGGTCACGGAAAAGACGAATGCCTTGTCGGAAACCAGGAGCTTTTCATGGCCCAGTCGCAGGTAGCGCGCCTGGGCGAAAGGCGCAGTGGCATAGAGGCAGCAGGCCACCTCCACCGCCAGGCCCTGGTCCCGGTGCCACTGGATAGCCTGCTTGACCACCGCATTGGTGCCCGTGTGGTCATCCGCCAGCTCCCGGGGGCGAAGGAAAGGCACATCGGCCCCGTGGGCCTGGGCCACGGCAGCGATTTCAGCATCGTCGGTGGAGACCAGGACCCGGTCAAACAGTGACGTAGCCAGGGCGGCCTCGATGGACCAGGCAATGATGGGCTTGCCGGCAAAATCCCGGATGTTCTTGCGCGGAATCCGTTTGCTCCCGCCCCGGGCCGGGATCACGCAGAGCTTCATGCCAGCGCCTCGGTCAGGCACGCCACGACGAAATCCTGCTCCGGTTCGGTAAGGCGGGCATGGAGGGGCAGGCTCAGGGCGCCGGCGTAGTAGGCCTCAGCCACCGGAAAATCTCCGGCTTTGAACCCCAGGCGGCGGTAGTCGGGTTGCAGATGCACCGGGATGTAATGCACGTTGACCCCGATATCCGCTGCCCGCATTCGGTCGAATACTGCCCGGCGTCGGGAGGCATCATGCAAACGCACCGCATAGAGGTGCCAGGCTGAATCGTCATCCGGGGGAGGACGATCCAGGGGCAGATCCGCCAGCACTCGGTCGTAACGACGGGCCAACTCCCGGCGCCGGGCCAGGAAGCCATCCAGCCTAGTCAACTGGGAGGCGCCCAGGGCAGCCTGGAGGTCGGTCATGCGGTAGTTGTAGCCCAGTTCCACCTGCTGGTAGTACCAGAGCCCTTCGCTCTGCCCTTCCATCTCCGCCCCATCCCGGGTGATGCCGTGGGAACGCAGCCTGGCCAGATGGCGCAGTAGGGTCGGCTCCCGGGCGGTGAGCATTCCCCCCTCCCCTGTGGTCATCACCTTCACGGGATGGAAACTGAACACCGTCAGGTCCGAATGGGTGCAGGCGCCCACCGGATACCCCGCCGATGCGGCCCCCACGGCGTGGGAGGCATCCTCGATGACCCGGAAGCCGAACTCCCGAGCCAGTTCGCCGATGGCCGCCATGTCACAGGACCGGCCGGCAAAATGCACCGGGATCACCACCTTGGGCAGACGCCCAGCCCTTTTCGCCAGGTGGAGCTTGTCTGCCAGGGCGGGCACGCTCATGTTCAGGGTGCGAGGGTCGATGTCGACGAAATCCACCCCGGCACCACAGTAGCGCAGGCAATTGGCAGAGGCCACGAAGGTATTGGGCACGGTCCAGCCCATATCGCCCGGACCAAGCCCCAGGGCCAGACAGGCCAGATGCAGGGCGGAAGTGGCGCTGTTGACGGCCACGCCCCCGGCAGCACCGCAGCGGGCCGCCAGGGCGCCCTCGAAACGAGGTACTTCCGGCCCCTGGGTCAGCCAGTCGGACTCCAGTACGGCCACGACAGCAGCGATGTCTGCCCTATCGATATCCTGGCGACCGTAGGGGATCATTTCACTTCCCCGCGCGCTTCAAGTCGCCTCCAGGGTCCGCAGTTCTTCGACGCTGAGGAAATGGGGATTAGTGCCGGAACTGTATTCGAACCCCTGTCCCACGGCCTGACCTGTCTCCCCGAGGAGATTGGTGTGGAAATCCATGTCCAGCCCGAAGAAACGGATGGAAGGCTGGATGACAAAGTGGTCCGCGAAGGCCAGGGTGAGATGGGAATCGTCCGCCGGGCACATGATTTCGTGCAATTTCTCGCCGGGTCGAATGCCGATGACACGGGTCGGAATACCCGGGGCCAGGGCCTCGGCAAGATCCACCACCCGGGCAGAGGGAATGCGGGGGACGAAGATTTCGCCTCCCCGCATGCGGGCGAAGGCGTGCACGACGAAGTCCAGGGCCTGGGGCAGGGTGATCCAGAACCGGGTCATGCGGGGGTCCGTGATGGGAATCTCCCGGGCACCTTCGGCCACCAGTTTCTGGAACAGGGGCACCACCGAACCCCGGGAGCCCACCACATTGCCGTAACGGACCACGGCAAACCGGGTGCGGGCACCGCCGGCGATGTTGTTGGCCGCCACGAACAGCTTGTCCGAGGCCAGCTTGGTGGCACCGTACAGATTCACCGGGTTGGCCGCCTTGTCGGTGGACAGGGCGATGACCTTCTCCACGTCGTTGGCCAGTGCGGCATGGATGACATTTTCCGCCCCGTGGATGTTGGTCTTGATGCACTCCATGGGGTTGTATTCGGCAGCGGGCACCTGCTTCAGGGCCGCTGCGTGGACCACGAAGTCGATGCCCCGCATGGCCTGGATCAGCCGCTCCCGATCCCGCACGTCACCGATGAAGAAGCGCATGCAGGGGTCATCGAAATCCTGCTGCATCTCATACTGCTTGAGTTCGTCCCGGGAATAGACGACCACCCGCCTGGGGCGGTACCGGTCCAGCAGGGCGCGGATGAAACGCTTGCCGAAAGAACCGGTGCCCCCGGTGACCAGGACCGCCTTGTCGTCGAACAAGGGAGCTCCGCTCAGTGGGCCAGCAGGCCGTCGGCCAGACTACGGTTGATCTTGATGAGGATGTCCAGCTTGGTGGGCTCGGGGTAGGCCATCACCTCGAAGGTGCGGCGATCCACGAAGGAAGACAGGGAGAGGATGTTCGCCCGCAACTCCACAGGCAGGGGATTGGCCTCATCCATGAGTTCCGCCTGGAACACGCTCCAGAGGGTCTGGTTGTATTTCAGGGCGGAATCCAGTTCCTCGTAATTCGGGTCCTGACCCCAGCGCCCCACCACCTGCTCCATCAGGGCCGCCGCCTTGTTCAGCACGGCCGCTTCCAATTCCCGGCCGGCCAGTTCGTCATGTCCGGTCATATCCATCTCCTGGGCCACCATTTGCATTGCCATCATTTGAGTTCTCCTTCAGATAATTGGATCGCTTTGCGCCACCCCTTCGAGCAGGGGGCGATTGCTGCTGATAGCCTGGCTGCCAGGCAGATCCGCCAGCAGGCGGCGTCCGATGCGGCTGAATTGCTCCGCCTGGGTTGCCGCTTCCCTGTCCATCTCCGTCGAGGGGGTAGGAACCCCGTCCGGAGGCAACATGGATTCGATTTGCCGCCGCAGGCCACTGATGTCATCCAGATAGGCCATGCGCTCCGCCTGTTCGGGGGGGTATGGCGGATACAACTTGCGTATGCCGGCCTCCCTGCCCTCCTGGCGCAGCGCCAGGGCCAGTTCGTTCAGGGCATCCTGGCGGGTCTGGAGGGCGGCATAGCGACCGCCGCCCAGGCTGGCGGAATCCACCACAACCGGAGCAGCCACCGGCGGTACCACCACCGATTCCGGCTCCCGACGCGGCGGGACCGCGGGACCACCCCGGGCCAGGGCTGCGTAGGTATCCAGTCCGGGAAGCAGGGACAGCGCTGCGGCGTCCATGGCGGATCAGCGGATCAGAACAGACGCAGTACGGCGGCGTTGGCCTGGGCGGACAGGCTCAGTGCCGTGGTGCCCAACTGTTGCCGGGTTTGCAGCAGCAGCATGTTCGCCCCTTCCTCGTTGGTGTCCGCCACCGTCAACTTGGTTGCCCCCTCCGCCAGGGTGTTCACCATGTTGACGATGAACTGCTGGCGGGTAGTCAGGATGGACAGGTTGGCGGCCAGGGTGCCCCCCTCCTTGCGCAAGGTACCCAGGGCGTTGTTGATGGTGGTCTCGATGTTGTCCAGGTCGGTCTGGGCATCCAGGGCCGCCGAGGTAATGTTGCCGGAACCGGTCTGGGTACCACCGGACAGGGCCAGGCCCGAGGCCGAGCCGTTGAAGCCACTCATCACCAGTTGGGAAGTGGCCTGCTCGTTGAAGTTCACCGTGAGGGTGATGGCACTGCCCGCCAGGAAGTTGACACCCTTATAGCTGGCATCTGCCTCGGTGTTGTTGATTTGCCGGATCAGCTCGTTGTACTGGGTGGTCAGACCCTGCAATTCCGTGGCGGAAGTGATGGAGTTCAAGGCCGAACGGGCCTGGGTCACCACACCCCGAAGGGCTTCCAGAAGGGTGTTGATGCCGGTCACGCCATTGTCTGCCGCCTTGATGGTCTGCACCGCCTCGCTGATGTTGTCCTTCAGCCCGTTGAGCAGGTCTGCGCGCTGGGTGTGAGCCCGGGCGGCAAAGAAGTTGGTGGGGTTGTCGATTGCAGAATTCACCCGCTTGCCGGTGGACAAACGCTCCTGGGTACGGCCCAACAACTGCTCCGTGGATTGCAGGCTAACCAGGTTGGCCCGCATCGCCGACGTCAACGTGATATCGCCAATTGCCATGTCATCTCTCCATTAACCACTTGTTCCTGACGAGATGGCCACGGGAACCTATTACTCGTTCCGTAACCACCGTGAGGAGCCTCAGTCGGAGATCGCCTTGTTGCGCCCGATTGAATCTCTGGGCAGGCAAAAGCAATGGTCATGCCAACACTCTTGGCATGTTTTTTTATCTTTTATATTCAGATGATTAGGATATTTTTACCCTATCCAGACCCGCTCTCGGGCAGGCGCCGGCAATTTGCCCCAAGCCCCGGGCGGCAAGGTTTTCCATCCAAGGCAAACCTTGCCGCCCGGTTTGCCGGGACCGGGCACGATCAATGATTCAGGACTTTGGGAACCCCGGACGGGGATCGAAACTACTCATGGCAGCCCACTGTTGGAGGAGGGCCTGGTCTGCTTCCGGCAGTTCGGGCGGCAACAGTATCTGAATCAGCACGTAGAAATCCCCTGCCCCCTCCCGGGCCGGCATGCCACGCCCGGGCAACCGGAGTTTCTGCCCGCTACGCACGCCCGGCGGTATCTTCATGCGCACGTTGCCGGTGAGGGTAGGTATGAGGAGCGTGGTTCCCAGTCCCGCTTCCCAGGGGGCCAGGGGGGTTTCCAGGTAGATGTCCTTGCCCTCCAGGCGGTAGCGCTCGTGGGAGGCCAGTTCGATGATCAGGTAGAGGTCGCCGCTGACGCCGCCATAGGGCGAAGGTCGGCCCTTGCCCGCCAAACGCAGGCGCATGCCCGGCATGGCCCCCGCCGGCACCCGCACCCGGACGTTGCCCGCCCCCGCCAGGTTGAGCTGCTTTTCCACCCCGGCAAAGGCCTCTTCCAGGCTCAGGGTGAGGGTGGCTTCCACATCCTGGCCTTTGGGTGCCGCCCTGGCATGGCTGCGGAACCCCTGGCTGCCCGCCCCCATGCCGCCGAACATTTGCGAAAACAGGTCGGAAAAATCCATGCCGGCGTAATCCGCCCCGCCGCCGAACTGCTGCCCCCACCCCGGGGGAGGACGAAAATCCTGCCCTGGACGATAGTTGCCCAACTGGTCGTAGGCCGCGCGCTTTTCCTTGTCGGACAGCACTTCATGGGCCTCATTGACCTCCTTGAAGCGCTCTTCCGCTGCGGCTTCCTTGGAGACGTCCGGGTGGTACTTGCGGGCCAGACGACGATAAGCCTTCTTGATCTCTTCCTGGGAGGCGGTGCGGGGCACGCCGAGGATGTCGTAATAGTCTTTGTATTTCATGGTGTGTCAGTATGGATTCAAACCATGATAAATGTGCGGAAAAACCCGTGGTTTGCAAGGGCCTGCCCGGGTCCCCGTGCTATAGTCCCGGCAGTTTTTTCATTGGAAACATCATCATGAGCGAGCGCCAGAACTTGCAGGATCAATTTCTGAATACTTTGCGCCGGGAACACGTGCACTGCTCGGTTTTCCTGGTGAACGGCATCAAGCTGGTGGGCAAGATCGAGTCCTTCGACCAGTATATGGTGCTGCTGCGGGGCAACGACCAGACCGTGCAGGCCATCTTCAAACACGCCATTTCCACCATTTCCCCTTCCCGCCAGGTGGAGATGGGTGCCAAGGCTCCCGGCAGCGCACCTAACGCCTGACCGCAGCCAGCAAGCAGGAATAAACCCAAAAAGCAAAAGGCCCGCCGATCGGCGGGCCTTTTTATTTGCGTAGACGGAGCCTACTTCTTCGTCTTCTTGAAGGTGTTACTGACCAGGGTTTTCACGTCTGCCTGCGGTGCATGGCACTGCACGCAGTTCCAGCGCCCCATGTACAACTCTTCCTTCTTTACATTGACGTAGTGACTGGCGGGAGCCGGCACCGGCATGCCCGGTTCCAGCTTCATGCCAATCATGGCAGGCTGCACGTGGCAGTCCTTGCACAGGTTGAAGTCCTGCTTGATGGGCACCATGTCCCGGGTGCTGTGGGGGATCATGGGCGGGGCGGTATGGTAGGAGGTACCCAAGCGCTTGTTGCTGCCAGGATCACCGCCCTTGAACTCCACCACATCCGGACTGGGGTCGTCGTAAACACTGGTCTTCGACAGACCGATGGTGTCATCCGGGATGGCCTGGTTTTCCACCGCCCCGGCGGAAACCGACAACAGGGCCGCCAGCAAGGCCGACATCCATACACCGGGCTGGCCCAGCCCACTCAATTTGGCACCACAGTTCATGAAGCTCATCTCTTCCTCCTTGGCAAACCACTCAACCCGTCATCGAATCCATGCCTGACACCTGTCCCGGCTTGCGCTGGTGGGAGGCGATCAGGGCCCGCACATCAAAACCGAGGCTGTTTTCCGGACACAAGGCTGTGCACCGGCCACAGTTGCTGCATTCACCGGAGAGCACCACGCCGCGCTCTTCCAGTTTCTTCAAATTGAGTACCTGGGGTTCGGGGCACACCTTGGCGCACTCGCCGCAATGGGTGCAGGTGGTCTTGTCGAAGCGCACCCGAATCTGGGCGCCCTTGCCCACCAGGGCCCAGAACGCCCCCAGGGGGCAGAGGTGGCCGCACCAGCCGTTCTTCATGATCAACAGGTCGAACAGGAAGATGGCCACCAGGGCCAGGGCCCCGAAACCAATACCGAAGACGATCTCCCGATGCATCATGCCCACCGGGCTCACCCACTCGAAGGCCGCCACGCCGGTCACCGCCGACAGCACCAGGGCCGCTGCCAAAACGAAGTAGCGCACGGAACGGGGCAGGTGCAACAAGGCGCTGATTCCCAGCCGCCCCCGCAGCCAGCCCGCCAGGTCGGTAACCATGTTGACGGGACACACCCAGGCACAGAACACCCGGCCCCCCAGCAGCAGATAGAACGCGAAGACGAGGCCCGCGCCGATCAGGGTTTCCTGCTGCAACACGTGGCCGGTGAGGAAGATTTGCAGGGCGGCGAAAGGGTCCGCCATGGGAATCAGGCCGATGAACTCGGAGGCGCTCAGGTTGCCGGTGAGCAAGGGCGTCTTGGCGGGCCACTGCCAGGCCCAGTGGGCGGTGCCGAAGAACATGAGCAGGATGCCCAGCTGGGTCAGGCGGCGCAGGACGATATAACGCCAGGACCACGCGCGCGCCGCGCCGGACAGTGCGTGCACATCCCGGCTGGATTCCAGGGCCGTACGCTTTTCGGAGAAGGTGGGCAGGTCGTTCACAGCCCCCCCTCATTCAGGTAATCCATGCCCGGGGCCTTGGCAGGCGGCGCCGCCCCTGGTGCGCTGGCGGCTGGTGCCGGTTCGCCCGGTTTGAAGTCCTGGGTGATCTCGGTATCGAAGGTCCAGCCCAGGCGGTAGTGGTCGCCAATCTTGCCCTGCACCATGCTGTGGGGAAGAATGCGGATGGCCGCATCCGTGGTGGGGCAGGCCTTCTCGCAAATGCCGCAGCCGGTGCAGTACTCGGAATTGACGATGGGGTAGAACATGGCGTGCTTGGACTGGGCCCGGGGGTGCAGTTCCAGGGTGATGGCCTTGCCTTTCAGGGGGCATTCCCGGTGGCAGATCTCGCAACGCAGACCCTTCCAGGACAGGCAGTTTTCCAGATCGATGACCGCCAGGCCCATGCGGGAATCGTTGATATTTTTCAGGTCCGGCGACAGGGCCCCGGTGGGGCAGGCCTTCATGCAGGGGATGTCCGGGCACAGGTAGCAGGGAATCTGGCGGGGCTCGAAATAGGGTGTACCGATGGGCAGGTTGCCACCGGAGGTGGCCAGATTCAGGGTATCGAAGGGGCAGGCGTTCACGCACTGGCCGCATTTGATGCAGGCGGTATTGAAGTCCTTTTCCGCCAGGGCGCCCGGGGGACGCAGGGCGTAAGGATGGGCCCGGGCCTCCTGGCGCAGCAGATACACCCACAGCATTGCGCCGGAAGCAGCCATGGCGGTGCCCTGGGCAGCCTTCACCAGGAATTCGCGGCGGGAGACAGGCGTATCAGCCATGATGGAAACACAGTCCTTCGTTCACGTGCAGGTCGGGCTGAGGGCGCATGGGCAGGGTTGCCGGCCGCCGCGTCCTCAGCCCGACCCCCTCCTTGCGGAGGCGGTCAGGTTTCAGCTCAGGGTCAGGCCTTGTAGATCTTCACCGAGCACTTTTTGAAGTCCGTCTCTTTCGAAAGCGGACAGGTGGCATCCAGCGTCACCCGGTTGATCAACACACCCTCGTCAAACCAGGGCACATACACCATGCCGCGCGGCATCTTGTTGCGACCACCGGTTTCCAGACGCACCTTGACCTTGCCGCGGCGCGACTCGACCCAGACCAGATCGTTGCGCTTCAAACCCTTTGCTTCGGCGTCCTTGGGATGGATCCAGCACACGGCGCTGGGCACAGCCCGATGCAGCTCGGGCACACGACGGGTCATGGTGCCGGAGTGCCAGTGTTCCAGCACACGGCCGGTACACAGCCAGAGGTCGTAGTTGGCGTCCGGCTTCTCGACCGGTGAGGCGTAAGGACGGAAATAGATCTTGGCCTTGTGGGAAACATCCACCTTGTTGGCGGGATCGCCCGGCTTGTCCAGATTGCCCATGACCAGCTTGTTGCCGTTGTTGCCGTAGAAATCGAACTCCATGCCCTTTTCCACATAGGGGTCGTACTTGGCGTTGTTGCGCCACTGGGTTTCCACCCATTTGTCGCCCTTCAACACTACCGGCCAGCGCAAGCCACGCACCTTGTCGTGGTGATAGACATCAAACGGGGCCAAGTCATGACCATGGCCGCTGCCAAACTGACGGTACTCCTCGAACAGTGCTTTCTCCGGGAACCAGCCGTCCTTGAGCAGATCCGCCGTGATGTTCGGATGCCCCTTGGCGATGGGGTCGGGCCACTTCACTTTTTTATTGGCCGGTGTGGCGAACAGCACGTCATACAGTGTGGATTCCGGGCTGTAGCCCATTTTCACGGCCTCATCCAGGACGCTGGGCAGTTTGCCATCTGCAAAGCCTTCGGCCTTGAGGCCAGGAATCGGCTGCTCACCCCAGACTTCCTTGATTTTGAAGCGTTTGGACAGCTCCAGCATCATCCACAAGTCAGGGCGTGCCTGTCCCGGGGGCATGACCTGCTGGCGCCAAACCTGGGTGCGACGCTCGGCGTTGCCGTAGGCGCCCCACTTTTCGTTGATCATGGCAGCGGGCAGGATCAGGTCGGCCACCTTGGCGGACACGCTGGGGTAGGCATCAGCAACGACGATGAAGTTGTTCATCTCGCGAGCGCCCTTGATCCAGTGATTCACGTTGGCGGTGTTCTGCCAGGGGTTGTTCACCTGGGTCCAGCTGAACAATATCGTGCCATCTTCCAGATCACGCATGATCTTGACGAAGTGGCTGCCCATCTGCGGGTTGATGGTCTTGGCCGGCAGGTTCCAGAGCTTCTCGGTGAGCGCCCGGTGTTTCGGATTCATCACCACCATGTCGGCGGGCAGGCGGTGGGCGAAGGTGCCCACTTCCCGGGCGGTGCCACAGGCGGAAGGCTGACCTGTCAACGAGAACGCGCCGTCACCAGGCTTGCACTGACGCCCCGTCAGCAGGTGGTTCATATAGCACTGCTCGTTCACCCAGGTGCCGCGCTGGTGCTGGTTGAAGCCCATGGTCCAGTAGGACACGATCTTGCGGTTCTTGTCGCAGTAGTAATCGGCCAGCAGCTTCAGTTTTGCCTTGAACGCATCCATCGGCTCATCCGGGTCACCTTTTGCCACTTCGGCGGTGAACTCCAGGGTGTAGGGCTCCAGCGCTTTCTTGAAGTCTTCGAAGCTGATCGCCCAGTCCTTCATCGGCGTCGCCGCATTGGCCTGCTTGACCACTTCGCCTTCTTTCCTGCGCTGGGCGATCGCCTCGTACTTGTCGAGCATGTGTTCCTGCTCGTTCTTGACGATTTCCATCTCGGCTGCCGATGCGTACTTATCGGCGTTCTTCGGACGGAAGCCATAGCCGATGTCATACGGGCCGGTGGCAAAGACGGTGTATTTCTTGACGAAATCCTCGTCCATCGCCCCCCGCGCCAGAATTTCGCGGGCAATGTAATTCTGGATGGCCAGATCACCACTGGGCGAGAAGATGATTTCGGTATCGGCAATGTCAGAGGACATGTTGCCGTACACCGAAAGGTTCACCACGCGCATGTTCTTGTGGGTCAGGCGGCGGTTGGTGATGCGGGACCACAGGATGGGATGCATCTCGGCCATGTTGGCCCCCCACAACACGGCGGTATCGGTGTGCTCGATGTCGTCGTAGTTGCCCTGGGGCTCGTCGATGCCGAAGGTCTGCATGAACGCCACCACAGCCGAGGCCATGCAGTGACGTGCATTCGGATCGATGTTGTTGGAGCGGAAGCCGGCCTTCATCAGCTTGGCAGCGGCATAACCCTCATGAATGGTGTACTGGCCGGAGCCGAAGATGGAAATTCCATGGGGGCCCTTTTCCTTCATGGCCCAGCGCATCTTCTCTTCCATGATGTCCAGGGCCTGCTCCCAGGACACGGGCGTGAACTTGCCCTTCTTGTCGAACTTGCCGTTGGTCATGCGCAACAGGGGCTGGGTCAGGCGGTCTTCACCGTAGATGATCTTGCCGTTGAAATACCCCTTCACGCAGTTCAGGCCCCGGTTCACCGGTGCATCCGGGTCGCCCTTGGTGGCGACGATGCGGCCGCCCTTGGTGGCCACCATGATGCCGCAACCCGTGCCGCAGAAGCGGCAGACGGACTTGTCCCATTGCCATCCCGCCTCGGAAGCCTTCACTGCCGCCTCGGCCTCCTTCGCCAGGGGCATGCCCACCGTGGCCGCCGTGCTAGCGGCAATGCTGGTCTTCAGAAATTCACGTCGATTCAGTCCCATCTCAGCCTCCTTGCTCAACCTCGGTTAACTGTTCAATGCAGCGGGTACCGCCTGCCGATCCTGGCTGGCATTGAAGCCCACCCGATCAATGCTGCCCTCGAAGCCTTCGTCCTTCTCCTGCAACTCCGGGGGCATCTCATAACTGCGCTCGTCTTCCGCCACGTAGTGGTAGACCATCTCGGCCATGATCACGTGGGGCACTGCCTTGATGCGGCGCAGGGCCGCCATCTCGGCGTTGATGTCTTCAGCCTCCTGCACCACCACGATGCGGCCGGTTTCCGCTTCCACCTGATGCACCTCCACCCCCTCAAGGGCCTGAAGGCCTTCCACCACCTGCGCCTGCCACTCCGGCTGCGCCACCACCAAAATGCCCGACAGGTTCATGTCCCACTCCTTAAACAGATTGCGAGTGAATCCTGACAACCATGTCCTGAAATTACTTTGATATTGGTCAAGTTTGCTCGGGGTACTCCGTGTATTAATGGGACCCCGTTCGTTAAAGGAGCATGATCCTTGCTCACTGAAATCCGCCCGCCCTTATCCGAAGTCCTTTCCAGGCAAGCCCTGTTCAAAGGCCTGGGCCCCGAAGAACTGGCTTTACTGGCCCGGGGCAGCCGGGAGCTGAGACTTCAGCGAGGTGAAATCCTGTTCCAGAAGGGCGATGAATGTGCCGGCATGCACCTGCTGGTGATGGGCCAGATCAAGCTGGCCCTGCCTTCGCCCCAGGGTACGGAAAAAGTGGTGCACATGATCAAGGCCGGCGGCACATTCGGTGAAGCCGTGGCCTTCCTTGACAAGCCCTACCCGGTCAACGCCCAGGCTACCCAGGACAGCTATCTGGTGCTGGTGGACAAGCACATCCTGCTCAGTGCGATGGAAGCCAGCCCCATGCTGAGCCGCAAGATGCTGGCCAGCCTGTCCATACGCCTGCATGACCTGCTGGAAGACATGGAAACCTGTTCCCTGCGCACCAGCTCCCAGCGGGTCATCTGCTTCCTCAACCAGATGGCCCCGGCGGACAAGCCCAACCAGTACGAGTTGATCCTGCCCTCCAGCAAGCAGACCGTGGCCTCCCAGCTCAACCTGGCACCGGAAACCTTCTCCAGGGTGCTGGGACACCTGACCGGCGCCGGCCTCATCCAGGTGAACGGCCGCAGCATCCGGGTGCTGGACCTGGCGCGGATGAGAAATTTCGACGGTTGAGCCCCAATCCGCCGGTGACGGTCCTCAGTCCTGACCTTGCAAGCCCGCTCACCAACCTGGGTTAAGGTCATTTCGGTAGCGCTACAGGTTTATGCTTCGCCCAGGCAGCGCAACACATTTGAGGGAAATTCCGCAAGGCCGGAGAACAAAGCCGCCGGCATGGTCACCCCTGATGATTGTTGTGGCGCTGTCCTAGTCCATTGGAGAGCGGGCCGAGGGAGGCCAGGACAGCCGGGCCAGCAGTCCACCCGGGGCAGGAAGATTCAGGAATTCCAGCTTGATGCCATGCAGGTCACAGATACGCTTCACCAGGGCAAGCCCCAGGCCGCTCCCCTCCGTGACCACATCCTTGCCCCGGAAGAACCGTTCCGTCAGCCGTTCAAGCTCCTGGGGCGCCACCCCGGGCCCCGTATCCTGCACGGTCAGGACCGGCGTGGAACCATCAGCAGATAGGTGTATGCGTATCGTCCCACCCGTAGGCGTGTAGCGCAGGGCATTGTCCACCAGGTTGCGCAGGGCAATGGCCAGCAGTTCCGGATCACCTTGCACGACCAGGGGCGTGCCAGTGTTTTCCAGCACCAGGCGATGGTCCCGCCGTCCTGCATCCGCCAGGAAAGCGGCGTGGATTTCCCCTGCCAGGACGGACAGCTCGATGTCGCGGGGCTTTTCCACGTGGTGCAAGGGGTCCAGGCGGGCCAGACCCAGCAGTTCATCGATCAGGCGTCCGGCCCGGTCCACCGCAGCCTGGAGCTGGGCATGGGCGTGGGCCTGATCTGCGGGATCCGGGCTCAGCATCGCCACCTGGGCCTGGGTCTTGATGGCTGCCAGGGGAGTGCGCAGTTCGTGAGCGGCATCGGCCGTAAAGCGGCGTTCGTTGTCCAGTACCCGCTCCAGGCGGAACATGAGCCGGTTGACCGCTGCTACCAGGGGCAGGGCTTCCCGGGGAACATCCCCCTGTACCAGGGGAGAAAGGTTGTCGGGAGTGCGGGTGGCCACTTCCCGGGCCAGGATATCCAGGGGCTTCAAACCCCGGCGGATGGAGAGATATAGCAGGAACAGCAGCGGGGGCAGCAGCATGCCCACGGGCAGGCTGGCCTGCATGGCTACTTCCAGGGCCGCCCGCTCCCGAAGTTCCACCGACTGGGCCACCTGGACCCGATACTGATCATCTGGCGAGTCCAGGTTGAAAAGGCGCCAGGCCTGGCCGTCACGGTTGAAGTCGATATGCCCTTCCACACCCAGCACAGGCAGGTTGGGGGCGTTGTCGGAACGCATGAAGACCACGCCGTCCGAACGGGCGATCTGGTACTCCAGAGGTGGCTCGTAGATGCCCTGGGGCCGGCTGTGCACTGAGGCCAGGCGTCGTCTCAGGTCATCATGATTGGACTCGTTGTGGCTGACCAGAGCCATCAGCATGCGTGCAGAGACCGCCAGATGGCCATCCAGGAATTCCTCGGCTTCGTGGCGGGCCTTGAAGTAGGTGAGACCGCCAGTAAAAGCCCAGAGCAACAAAGTGGCCACGCTGATCCTGCGCAGCAGGCGACCACGCAAGGAAGGCACCCGCCTGGGGTGGAGGGCTTCAGGCATGGGCGTCAGGCAGGGAACAGGGCCCCAGCTGGTAACCGAAGCCTCGCAGGGTGCGGATGCTGTCCGTGCCCAGCTTGCGGCGCAGATGATGGATGTAGACCTCCACCGTATTGCTGCCGGCTTCCTCGCCCCAGGCGTAGAGGCTTTCTTCCAGCTGGGCCCGGCTGCGGGGCTGGTTGGGGTGGAGCAGCAGGTCGTGGAGCAAGGCGTACTCCCGGGCGGATAGCTGCACCGGCTGGCCCTGGAAGGTGACCTGCTTGCTCGCCGGGTCCAGTACCAAGCCTCCGTGGCTCAGTACCGGGGTGGCGTTGCCTTTCGCCCGCCGCATCAGGGCCCGCAACCGGGCCTGGAGCTCAGGCAGGTCGAAGGGTTTGGTGAGATAGTCGTCGGCACCACAATCCAGGCCTTCCACCTTGGCATCGCTGCCGTCCCGGGCGGTGAGGATCAGCACCGGCAGGCTGCTGCCCCGGCCCCGCAGTTCCCTCAGGATGGAAAGCCCGCTGCGGCGGGGCAGATTCAAGTCCAGCACACAGGCGTCATAGACGGTGTCCTGAAGGGCCAGGTGGGCCATTTCCCCGTCCTGGATCCAGTCCACGGCATAGCCGGCCAGCTTCAGGCCGGCCCGGATGCCATCGCCCAGAAGGGCGTCGTCTTCAACCAGCAGAACTCTCAATTAGTTCGATCCGGAGTTGATTCGCTTTAGCAAAGCCTGGATTTCCTGGCGGCGCCCCTGGTCGGCCAGTTCCCGTCCCGGACGTGCCGGGGCTCGCAGGGCGCTTTCGAGATATTCGCGCGCTTCGGCCTGCCTGTCATTCTCGACGAGGAACTCCGCGTAAAAGAAATTGGGGTCGATGCCGACAGGGTTGATGGCCAGTGCCTTGCGGAACAGGGTTTCCGCCTTCTTGTCGCTGCCAAAGCCTATGGGCCAACCGGGCACCTTAGCATACAGGGTTGCCAGGCTGGTGTAGGCGGAGCCCTGCAAGGCCTTTTCGTCCAGTTTCAGGCTTTCTTCCAGCAGATCCCGGGCTGCCTTGGCCAGGGACAGGGCGCCGAGCCCCCCTTTGGCACCTGCTTCGCTGGATACCACGATGCCTTCCCAGATCAGCAATTCCGCCTGGGTGGGATGGGCCTCGCTCAGTTTGTGGGCTTCCATGGCCAAGGCGTGGTACTGCTCGGCCTGCTGTTTGGCCGGGGTGCGGTACTTGATCTCGGCCCAGCGGTTCTGGATGGGACGAAGTAGTTCTTCCGGCGTGGCGGCCAGGAGCGCGCCTGAAAACATCAGGCCGACGATCAGGAGGGCGATTGAGCGTTTGAACATGAGTGCAGTCCTTTCTGGGTTCATCCTTGGGAGGCGTGTTTCTTGATGAGGGCGATCTTGCCGGCGAGGCCCTGGTCGATAAGGCCGGGTACCACGCCATTCAGCCAGGCAAACAGTCTTTCCGGGAAACCGAAATGCCGTTCCCGGTCCCCCCGCTTCAGGGTGGCGACGATTTGGGCTGCCACGTCTTCCGCCCGGTCGCTGTGGTTGCCCAGGGCCTGGTTCAGGGCGTTGACCTGGGGGGAGTTCAAGGGGGTGTCGATGGCCCGGGGGGCCAGGTGGATCACCTCCACCCGGGTGTCCGCCAGTTCCCGGCGCAGGGCCTGGGAGAAGCCCCGCAATCCGGCCTTGGCCGCCGAATAGGCACTGAAGCCGGCGAAGGGCAGGCTGCCGAAGGTGGAACCCATGTTGACGATTGCCGCCTGAGGCTGGGCCATGAGCCATGGCAGTAGGGCCTGGGTGAGGCGTATGGGGGTGGCCAGGTTGGTGTGCAGCACCTGCTCCACTTCTTCCCAGGCCTGCTGTTCCAGGAGGCCGAAGCAGCCCACGCCCGCGTTGTTGATGAGCACGTTGACGTTGAATTCCCGGGCGGCCTGGCGGGCCGTGGCGATGCCTTCGGCGGTGTTCAGATCCGCTTGCAGGATGCCGGCCGGGCCGGTCAGGCTGGCGCGCAGTTGTTCCAGACGGCCGTTATCCCGGCCAGCCAGCAGCAGGGCGGCGCCGGATTTGGACAATTGTTCCGCCAGGGCGCGGCCCAATCCCCCGGTGGCCCCCGTGAGCAGGATACGGGCGTTGTTCAGTTCCATCAGACGACCTCCCCGGCAGGAATCAGGTCCCGGAATACGTCCCCGTACAGCTTGAAGAACACCCGGGCGCAGCGCACCACCTCTGCCTGGTCCTCCGGGGTCATGACTTCCAGAAGATCGGCCAGGTGACGGGTGTGTTCCTGGTCCAGGGTGCCGTGGGAGCGCAGGTAGCTGAAAGCCGTGTTCGGCAGGTCCAGGGCGGCCTGGATGCGGTCAGCGGCGGTGAGGGCCAGGGCCACGCTGGTGCCTTCCAGCACGAAGACCATGCCAAAGAACCCGGCCGGGTTCTTGCGCTGGATGAGGTCGTAGGCGTAGGCCACCATCACTTCGGCTGCCAGCCCGGGCTCGCTGTGGCGTACAGCCTCTGCATCGCCGCCGGCAGCCTGGATGTCGTTGAGGATCCATTCTTCATGGCCGATCTCTTCTTCAATGTACTCCGCCACCGCCTTGCGCAGCCAGGCCAGCCTTTCCGGCAGGCGACCGCCAAGGGACATGAGCAGGGGCGTGGTATGGCGCACGTGGTGGTAGGCCTGGGCCAGGAAGGCCAGGTAGCGTTCCCGGGTCACCTTGCCGTTCATGCAGTCGGCAATGATGGGCGCCGCAAGCAGGCGTTGTCTTTCCGGGGTCGTGCGCTCGATCAGTTGTTCATAGAAGGGCATGGAGGGGTTCCGTTTCGGTAAAAAGCTGCTGAAGAAGCTGGGCGTGGGCGGCGTGGATGGCCTGCCGTACGGGGCGGCCGTTGCCGGTGGCCTGGCCGTTTTCGGGCCGGAAGGGGGCCACCTGCTGCCAGCGGGCCACCCGGGCGTAGTCCGGCAGGCCCGCATTGGCCTGTTCCACCGCCGCCGCCAGGGCGGCATCACCGGTACCCGGGGCGGGGACCAGCAGGGCGGCCAGATGGGGCTGGGCTTCCCCCGCCACCAGGGCTTGGGCGATGGCGGGTTGGGCCAGGAGGGCGGATTCCACCCATTCAGGCGAGATGTTGCGGCCGAAGGCGTTGATGATGAGGTGCTTGCGCCGGCCCTGAAGGTGCAGGTGGCCCTGGTCGTTCAAACTGCCCAGGTCGCCGGTGGCCAGGGGCGACCCAGCTGGCGGCGGGCCTTCAGCCTGGTTGCCCAGGTAGCCCAGGAAGGCCCGGGTGGTGATCTGGACCTCGCCGTCATGAACCTGGATGGCGGCGTGGCCCAGGGGGCGTCCCACGCCGTCGCCATCGTCTCCGGGACGGTTCAGGCTCACCACCGAGCCGCACTCCGTCAGCCCGTAGCCCTGATAAGCGGGGATGCCCAGGGACCGGGCCTGGGCAAGCAAACCGGAGTCCACCCGGGCGCCGCCGACGGCAACATAACTAAGGCCTTCAGGGGCCCCCTGCCCGGACAGGGACAACAGGGTGGACCAGGCCTTGAGCAGTTCGGGCACCAGGATCAGGCTGTGGGGCGCGGTGCCCGCCACCGCAGCCTGGAGCAGCCGGGGGTTGAAGCCTGCCATGCCTTGCCAGCCCAACTGCTGCAAGGGAGGCAAGTGGACCGTGGCACCCCGCAGCAGGGGGGCGTAGACGCCGGCCACGTTCTCCAGCAACAGGGACAGGGGCAATACGGCCAGGTGCCGGCGGATGGGCAGATCACCCAGACGTTCGTCCAGGGCCCGTGCCGTAGCCAGCAGGCCCGCCAGGCTCAGGCATACCCCCTTGGGGGTGCCCGTGCTGCCGGAGGTGAAGGAAATCTTGCCGGTATCGGCAGGCAGCATAGACCCATCGCAAACCCGCCGCAGCATGGTCAGATGCTGCCAGGTGCCAGTGATGGCAAAACCCGCCTCCAGGGCACCGATGCGTTCCGGCTGGTCCGTCAGCACCATATCCGCCCCGCTCTGGTCCAGGACATGGGCCAACTGGCCGGCGCTGAAGAAGGCAGGCAGGGGCAGATGGGGCTTTCCCGCCATCTGGGCTGCCAGGTCAGCCACCACCCAGGCGGGGGAATTGTCTGCCAGCACGGCCACCACCCGGCTGTCCTTCAGACGCCCGGCCAGGGCCCGGGATTCCGTCATCACCCGGGATGCGCTCCACGCCATCTGGCCGTCTGTAAGCCAGGAGGCATCCGGGGATGCATCGGCCTGGGCGGCCAGGGCGGTGATCAGGGTGTCAGCCATGGTTGCGAACCTGTTCCAGGGCCATGCGGATGCGGCCGGCCACGACGATGGGGGCCGTGTCGTAATAGCGGCCCCAGGCGGTGGCCTCCTCCCCCAGGCGCTCCGGGTTGGCCGTGGCCAGGGCCAGCAGGGGCAGGCGCAGCCGATGGAAGATGCCCACCAGGGCGCGGGTGGCTGTGAAGGTGACCCAGTCATAGCCCAGCTGGTCCAGGTGCCGGGCCAGGGCCAGGATCACCTCCAGGCTGGTACCCGCCTTGGCAGAAGCCAGGTTGCCCACTTCCACGATGCGGGTGCGTTCCACATCATGGCCCGCCACCCGGCTGATGCTGTGCTCGATGGGGGCATCCAGGTAGCGCTCCAGATATAGCGGCGCGTCCCCGGCACAGCGCCAGCCGGTGGCCGCCAGCAGCCCCCGGTCGTCTTCCACCAGCATCAGGTTGGGCGCGAAGGCGGGCACCTGGGCTCCGTAATGGGAGGCAAAAGTGGCACGGATGAAGGCCTCCGCCTCAGCCCGGCGGGGTGAGCCCAGGGTGGTCTGCAAGACCCGGATATCGGATCGGCGCCGACCCGACAGCATGGATGCGCAGGCCGGCTTGGGACAGGAAACAGGGAACATGGCGCATCGCCTATTCAATTTGGACGACGCCAGATTAGGCAACAGGGCTTAAGACGGCCTTAACGTGGGCAGCTGCCCGCCGCGAGAACACTTCGGCGAATGAACCGGTTCCGACAACCACATGCTGTGGCTCCCTTTGCCAATGGCTGCATGCACAGCTTGCCGAAGGTCTTCTTACCACGCTTGTTGGCGGCCACACCCCAGCAACGTCAGCGGTACGTGTTCTCCGAAAACGGCACAGGCACCCGTTGGGACGATCTTGGCGAGGACATCCGTGGGCAGGGGCTGATCATGGGATCAGGGGATCCATGCGTTCTTTCGAACCACTCGAGAATGAGCGAAACACAGTGCTTGTAACAGCCTACCGCTTACTAACGGCAAACAAGAACAAGTCGTGGTTTGTTCCCAATTGACCTCGAAATTGCCCCGGTACCACCTCGTAAAACCCGCCACTCAACATCCAGGTGGATTCGCCTAAGCGAAGCGTCGCGAGTTATTCACGTGATCCTGATGCTTACACCTGCGCCAGCCCCCGGGCCAGGTCGGCCTGGATGTCCTGGATGTGTTCCAGGCCCACGGCGATGCGGATGAGGCCGTCGCCGATGCCGGCGGTGGCCCGTTGTTCCGGGGTCATGCGGCTGTGGGTAGTGCTGGCGGGATGGGTGATGGTGGTACGGGTGTCGCCCAGGTTGGCGGTGATGGAAAGGATGCGGGTGGCGTCGATGACCCGCCAGGCGGCGTCCTTGCCGCCGTGCACTTCAAAGGCGACGATGCCGCCGCCGGTGGTCTGCTGGGCCAGGGCCAGGGCATGCTGGGGGTGGCTGGGCAGGCCGGGGTAGAACACCCTGGCCACCTGGGGCTGGGTTTCCAGCCAGGTGGCCAGGGCCAGGGCGTTACGGGAATGGGCGTCCATGCGCAGACCCAGGGTTTCCAGGCCCTTGAGCAACACCCAGGCGTTGAAGGCTGAAAGGGTAGGGCCGGCGGTGCGCAGGAATGTGTACACCCCTTCCATCAGGTCTTTGCGTCCGAGGACCGCCCCCCCCAGCACCCTGCCCTGCCCGTCCAGGTATTTGGTGGCGGAATGGATGATGATGTCCGCCCCCAGTTTCAGGGGCTGTTGCAGGGCGGGGGTGCAGAAGCAGTTGTCCACTGCCAGCCAGGCACCGTGGGCGTGGGCGATGGCAGCCAGGGCCTGGATGTCGGACACTTCCGTGAGGGGATTGGAGGGGGATTCGACGAAGAACAGCCGGGTGGTGGGGCGCAGGGCCGCCTGCCATTCCGCCGGGTCTGTGGGGGAAACGAAGGTGGTTTCCACGCCAAAGCGGCCCAGTATGTTCTGGAACAACTGCACCGTGGAGCCGAAGATGGAGCGGGAGGCCACCACATGGTCGCCGGCCTTCATGAGGCCCATGACCGTGGCCAGGATGGCCGCCATGCCGGAGGCGAAGGCCACGCAGCGCTCGGCACCTTCCAGGGCCGCAAGGCGCTCTTCAAACATGGTGACGCTGGGGTTGGTGAAGCGGGCGTAGATGTTGCCCGGCTCGGCCCCGGAAAATCGGGCGGCGGCTTCGGCGGCGCTGTTGAAAACGAAACTGGACGTGAGGTAGAGGGCCTCGGAATGCTCGTTCAGGGGGCTTCGGATGGTGCCGGCCCGCACCGCCAGGGTGTCGGGGTGCAGGTCACCCAGGTCGCCAAGGTCAGAAGCGGGCAGGTTCATTGGGATGCCAGGTTGAGGCCCATCTGCCGGGTGGGGGGGGACGGCACCACGGGGATCTTGCCGCTGCGCTGGCCTTCCAGGCGGCTCAGGTAGTCTTCCGTCACGTCACCGGTGATGTACTGGCCGTCAAAGCAGGAAGCGTCGAAGGCCTTGATGTCGGGGTTTACCGCCTTGATGGCGGCAATAAGATCGGAGAGGTCCTGGTAGATCACTGCGTCGGCACCGATTTCCCGGGCAATTTCCTCGTCCGTGCGGCCATTTGCCAGCAGTTCGGCCCGGGTAGGCATGTCGATGCCGTAGACATTGGGGAAGCGCACGGGCGGGCTGGCGGAGGCAAAGTAGACCGCCGTGGCGCCTGCATCCCGAGCCATCTGGATGATTTCCCGGCTGGTGGTGCCCCGTACGATGGAATCGTCCACCAGGAGCACCGCCTTGCCCTTGAATTCCAGGGGCATGGCATTGAGTTTCTGGCGTACGGATTTCTTGCGGGTTGCCTGGCCGGGCATGATGAAGGTGCGGCCGATGTAGCGGTTCTTTATGAAGCCTTCCCGGTAGGGCAGGCCCAGTTGATGGGCCAGTTGCAGGGCTGATGGCCGGCTGGTGTCCGGGATGGGTACCACCACGTCGATCTTCAGATGGCTGAACTGGCGCTTCACCTTTTCCGCCAGGAACTCGCCCATTTTCAGGCGGGTTTCGTAGATGGAGGTGCCATCCATGACCGAATCCGGCCGGGCGAAATAAACGTATTCGAAAATACAGGGCGCAAAAGAGGTGGTGCCGCTGATGCCCTGGCTGCACACCTTGCCGATCAACTCGCCCTGGGGCGATACCAGAATTGCCTCTCCCGGGGCCACATCCCCCACCACCTGGAAGCCCAAGGCTTCGATGGCAACGCTTTCCGAGGCGACGATCCATTCCTGTCCCCCCTCTTCCGTGCGCTGGCCAATCACCAGGGGACGGATGCCGTAAGGGTCCCGGAAGGCCAGCAGGCCAAATCCCGCGATCATGGCCACCACTGCGTAGGCGCCCTTGCAACGGCGATGCACCCCGGCAACGGCGGTGAACACGTCCTCAGCGGTGATGTGGTGGCCTTCCACGGCCCGTTGCAGTTCATTGGCCAGCACGTTCAGCAGCACCTCGGAATCAGAGCTGGTGTTGATGTGGCGCAGGTCATCCTTGAACAGCTGATCTTGCAGTACTTCGGTGTTGGTAAGGTTGCCGTTGTGACCCAGGACGATGCCAAAGGGAGAGTTCACGTAGAACGGCTGGGCCTCGGCGGGGCTGGCGGCAGAACCAGCGGTCGGGTAGCGCACATGGGCGATGCCGGAATTGCCCACCAGGTTGCGCATGTCCCGGGTGCGGAACACATCCCGCACCATGCCCAGGTTCTTGTGCATGTGGAACATGCTGCCGTCCATGGTGACGATGCCGGCCGCGTCCTGGCCCCGGTGCTGGAGCAGTTGCAGGCCGTCATAGAGCATCTGGTTGACGGGTTGGTGGGAAACGATGCCAAGAATGCCGCACATGGTGGAGAACCCTGCCCTCTCAGGAATACGCGATGAATTTGGAGACATCCCGGGGCAGCCAGGGCATGGCCCAGCGCGCCGAGGTTTCAAGATAGGGGCGGGTCAGGGCCCCCTGCCAGGTAGTGGACTTGGGCAAGGCAGTCATGCCCGCCACCAGGGTCAGGGCAAGCAGGATCAACCCACCCCGGAATGCCCCGAACAGCACCCCCAGAAACCGGTCCACGCCGCCCAGCCCTACCCACTGCACCAGTCCCGCCAGCAGCCGGCCGGCCAGGGCAGCGCCCACCAGGATGACCACGAAGACCAGCACCAGGGCCAGCACGTGGCGTAGACTGGGGTCATCCACACCCGGCAGAATCTGGGCCGCCGGCCCGCCGAACAGTCGGGCGCCGATAAAGGCCAGCACCCAGGCGGCCAGGGAGAAGATTTCCTTTACCAGGCCCCGCATCACGCCCAGCAGGATGGAACCTGCCAGGACGACCAAGACCAGGATGTCCAGCCCGTTCATCGCCGCTCAGGGACCGATCATCACGGCGCTGAAGCCCTTGGCTTTCAGCTTCGAGAGGGTGTTCTGGGCCTGTGTGCGATCCTTGATGGGGCCCACGCGTACCCGGTACTGTCCATTGCTGTCAGCCACTTCCACAGTAAAGCCCGCTGCGGCAGCCCTGACTTTGAGGGCGTTGGCATTGGCCGCGCTGGTGAAGGCCCCCAACTGGAGGTAATACCCCCGGCTGGCGAAGGCCGGTTCCGGCTTCGACAGGGGGGCTGGGGGTTTGGTCTCTGCCTTGTCCTCAGCCTTGGGGACCGGTTTCGGTTTGGGTTCAGGCTTGGGTTCAGGTCTGGGGTTTGGTACAGGTACCGGCTTGCCCTCGGGTTTGGGGGGGGGCGCCATCGATGCGGGCGGCTTTTCCCCGGATACCGCTGCTCCATTCGGCAGCGGGGTCTTGGCGATAGGCTGGCTGGGCGCCTTGGACACGACCGGAGTGGGTTCGGCTACCGACTCGGGCTGTTCCTCCGCCTGGGGCTCCGCCGGCATCCCGGAGTCAGCAGCATCATTAGTCCCAGTCTCGGCAGCGTCGGGTTCGAAGGGAGATTCCTGGGCGGGAATACGGATATCCACGTCTGATCCCAGGGGTTTGGGGTCCGGGTCGAATAGCATGGGTACCACCACCACGGCCGTCAGGGCGATGGCGATGGCTCCCACCAGACGCCGCCTTGCCCGGCGGCGCAAGGCGGAAGGGTCCTGGTTCATCGCATCCTGGGTCCGGGGTGTATCAGCCATGGTGGGAAGGCGCCGCTTGGATATCCGTCAACAACTCGGCCACGGTATGGAACGAGCCGAAAGCGCAGATTGTATCAGCGGCCCCGGCCTCCCGGCATGCCTCCTGCCAGGCTTCCAGCACCGTATCGTGGGCTTCCGCTCGGGCACCCCTGGCGGTTAGGAGTTCGGCCAGTTCGGCCCCAGGCCGGCCCCGGGGCCCTGCCAGGCCAGCCGTGTGCCAGCGCCCCACCAGGGGAAGCAGGGGCTGGATGACGCCATCCGCGTCCTTGTCGGCCAGCAGGGCCAGCACGGCGATGATCTTTCCGAATGGCGCCTGGCGGCTTTCCAGGCGCTTCTGGAGATGGGCCAGATTGGCCGCCAGAGACCGGGCGGCATGGGGGTTATGGGCCACATCCAGAATCCGCAGGGGAGTCTGGCCCACCACCTGAAAACGCCCGGGCTGCCGCGCGGTTGTGAGCCCAAGGCGCAGGGCCTGGCGGGAAACGGGCAGCCGGCTCCGCAGGGTATGCAGGGCGGCAATGGCACAGGCGGCGTTGCCCAGCTGATGGTGGCCCGCCATGGCCGGCATCGGCAGGGCCGGGTAGACATCCGCGTCCGTGTCTTGACCGGCGTTGATCCATAAGGTCCAGGCCGCGTCCTGCACTGCCCAGCAGAAGGCCTTGTCCGCTTCCATCAGCCGTGCGCCGATTTCCGTGGCATGGCGGATGAGGCTGGCAGGAGGTGAAGCATCGCCGCAAATGGCCGGTCGCCCCGGGCGGTAGATGCCCGCCTTTTCGAAACCGATGGCCTCCCGGGTATCCCCCAGGAAGGCCTGATGATCCAGGTCCACGCTGGTAACGATGGCGCAATCCGGATCCCAGAGGTTCACCGCGTCCAGACGTCCCCCCATACCCACTTCCAGCACCAGAACGTCCAGGGGCGTGCGACCGAAGCACCATAGGGCCGCCAGGGTGCCCTGTTCGAAATAGGTCAGGGGAATGTCGCCCCGGGCCACCTCCACTGCCTCGAAGGCCTCGCACAGGGCACCGTCTTCCAGGGCATGGCCGTCGATGCGCACACGCTCGTTGTAATACAGCAGATGAGGCGAGGTGTAACAACCCACACGCAGCCCGGCAGCCACCAGCATGGCTTCCAGGTAGGCACAGACGGAGCCCTTGCCGTTGGTGCCCCCCACCGTGATGACCGGGCACGCGGGCTTGAGCCCCAGCCGGTCGGCTACGGTGCGCACCCGTTCCAGGCCCAGAACGATGGCGTCCCGGTTACGGCTTTCCAGATGGGCCAGCCAGCCGGCCAGGTCGGTAGGACGGCTCAAGCGCAGGAAGGAAGCGTGGGCTATATACCCGGCAGCTGCCGAGGAGGCTCAGGCAGGCGTGGGCTTGTGCATCAACTGGGCGCACAGGCGGGCCAGGGCCCGCTGCATTTCCCGGCGATCCACGATCATGTCCACGGCCCCGTGCTCCTGGAGGAATTCGGCCCGTTGGAAGCCTTCCGGGAGCTTTTCCCGCACGGTCTGCTCGATCACCCGGGGACCGGCAAAGCCGATGAGGGCCCGGGGTTCGGCGACGATCACATCCCCCAGCATGGCAAAACTGGCGGAGACGCCCCCCATGGTGGGGTCGGTCAGCACGGATATGAAGGGCAGCCGGTTGGCGGCCAGTTGGGTCAGGGCGGCGCTGGTCTTGGCCATCTGCATGAGTGAGAACAGGCCTTCCTGCATGCGTGCCCCGCCGCTGGCGGAAACGCAGATGAACGGCTTCTTGCCCTTGATGGCGGCTTCAACGCCCCGTACGAAGCGTTCGCCCACCACCGAGCCCATGGAACCGCCCATGAAACGGAACTCGAAAGCGGCTACCACCACGGGCAGGCCCAGCATGCGGCCTTCCATGACCAGCAGGGCGTCGTCTTCCTGGGTAGCCTTGGCGGCCTCCACCAGGCGGTCTGCGTATTTCTTGCTGTCCTTGAACTTGAGGATGTCCACCGGCTTCACGGTGCCTCCCACGTCCTTGCGACCCTCTTCGTCCAGCAGCAGGTTGAGCCGGTCCCGGGCGCCAATGCGCATGTGATGGCTGCACTGGGGGCAGACATGGCTGTTGTTGTCCAGGTCGGCGGCGTACAGAACTGCATCACAGGACGGACACTTGCTCCACAAGCCTTCCGGCACCGCCTTCTTGGCCGTGGTGCGCCGCTGGATCTTGGGGGGAATGATCTTCTGGAACCAGCTCATGCGTGCTTCCTTATCGATCGCCGCGAAGCGGCGCTTAATCCTCCCCTCGCCCGCAAGCGGGACCAGCACGCAGTGCGCAGGACGCAACATAGTTGCGGTCCCGAGCATAGCGAGGGATGGACCGAAGGTCCACAGAGGGGCTGGGGGTGAGGGAGATGGGCAAAGCCCATCATTTGTCCAGGGCGGCGCGCACGCCGGCCACGAATTGTTTCACGTTACCCAACAGGGCTTCCGGCGCTGCGCTTTCGATCTCCTGAACGATGCGGCTGCCGATGACCACGGCGTCGGAGATGTCCGCCACCTTGCGCGCCATGTCCGCATCCCGGATGCCGAAGCCCACGCCGATGGGCAACTGGATGTGCTTGCGTAGCAGGGGCATCTTCTGCTCAATGTTGGAAAGATCCAGGTTGCCGGCCCCGGTCACGCCCTTGAGGGAAACGTAATAGACGTAGCCCCGGGCCAGCTTGGCCACCTGCTGGATGCGGTCTTCCGTCGTCGTCGGCGCCAGCAGGAAGATGGGGGCGATGTCATGGCGCTGGAGGTGCTCGAAGGCCTCATGGCTTTCCTCTGGGGGGAAATCCACGGTCAGCACGCCGTCCACGCCCGCTTCAGCACAGCGTTCGGCAAAGGTGGCCCAGCCCATGGCCTCGATGGGGTTGCCGTAGCCCATGAGCACCACGGCGGTGTCCGCGTCCTGGCGGCGGAATTCCGCCACCATCGCCAGCACGCCCCGGAGGGTCATGCCCTTGGCCAGGGCCCGCTCGGAAGCCCGCTGGATGGTGGGACCGTCGGCCATGGGGTCGGAGAACGGCACCCCCAGTTCAATGACGTCGGCACCGGCTTCCACCAGGGCGTGCATCAGGGGCACGGTCTTGTCCTGGTCCGGGTCACCGGCGGTGATGAAGGGAATCAGGGCCTTGCGGCCTTGGGTCTTCAGACGGCCAAAGGTGGCCTGGATACGGTTTTCTCTGGCGCTCATAGCGTGATGCCCTTGATGCGGGCGACGGTGTTCATGTCCTTGTCCCCCCGGCCGGAGAGGTTCACCAGCAAGACCTTGTCCTTGCCCATGCCGGGGGCGATCTTCATGGCGTGGGCCAGGGCGTGGCTGGATTCCAGGGCGGGGATGATGCCCTCGAAACGGCACAGGGCATCGAAGGCGGCCAGGGCTTCCTCGTCCGTGGCAGCCACGTACTCGGCCCGGCCCATGTCCTTCAGCAGGCAGTGTTCCGGCCCCACGCCCGGGTAGTCCAGGCCGGCGGAAATGGAATGGGTTTCGATGATCTGGCCGTTCTCGTCCTGCATCAGATACACCTTGTTGCCGTGCAGCACGCCCACCTTGGCATCCCCCGTCAGGGGCGCGGCATGCTTGCCGGTCTCGACCCCGTGGCCACCGGCTTCCACGCCGATGATGCGCACCCCTTCCACCTCGATGTAGGGGTGAAACAGGCCGATGGCGTTGGAGCCGCCCCCCACGCAGGCGATCACCGCGTCCGGCTGGCGGCCGATCATCTCGGGCATTTGCACCTTGGCCTCGTTGCCGATGACACACTGGAAGTCCCGCACCATCATGGGATAGGGGTGGGGGCCGGCGGCGGTGCCGAAGATGTAGAAGGTGGATTCCACATTGGTGACCCAGTCCCGGATGGCCTCGTTGCAGGCGTCCTTGAGGGTGCGGGAACCGGATTCCACCGGCACCACGGTGGCGCCCAGGAGTTTCATGCGGAACACGTTGGGGGCCTGACGCTGGATGTCGTCTGCGCCCATGTAGACGATGCATTCCATGCCGAAGCGGGCCGCCACGGTGGCGGTGGCCACGCCGTGCATGCCGGCACCGGTCTCGGCGATGACCCGCTTCTTGCCCATGCGCTTGGCCAGCAGCGCCTGGCCGATGGCGTTGTTGATCTTGTGGGCGCCGGTGTGGTTCAGGTCTTCCCGCTTCAGGTAGATCTGGGCCCCACCCAGGGAATCGGACAGCCGTTTGGCGTGATAGATGGGGCTGGGCCGGCCCACGTAATGCTTCAGTTCGTGGGCAAACTCGGCCTGAAAGTCCGGGTCGTCCCGGAAGCGCAGATATTGTTCGCGCAATTCCTCCACCGCCGGGATCAGGGTCTCGGCCATGTAGATGCCGCCGAACTGGCCAAAGTGGCCGTGGCTGTCAGGGTAACTGTAAGTCAACGCTCTTAACCTCATTGATGAACGCGGCGATCCTTGCCGCGTCCTTGATGCCTTTCGACACTTCCACACCGCTACTGACATCCACGGCCCAGGGCCGGGTCCGGCGAATGGCTTCTGCCACATTGCCGGCTTCCAGCCCCCCGGCCAGGACCAGGGGCAGGGGCAGTCCGGCGGGGATCAGTCCCCAGTCGAAGCTTTCCCCGGTGCCGCCATGGGCGGCGGGGCTGTATGCATCCAGCAGCAAGCCCTGGGCCCCCTGGTAGCGGGCCGCGAATTGTAGCAAATCGACACCGGGCCGGACGCGGGCCGCCTTGAGCCAGGGCACCCCGTAACCCATGCAGGTTTCAGGGCTTTCATCGCCGTGGAATTGCAGGCAATCCGGCCGCACCCGGTCCAGTACCTCCTCCACCAGGGCCGGGTCCGGGTTGACGAACAGTGCCACGGTGGAGACGAAGGGAGGCAGGGCCCGGGCGATGGCTCGGGCCTGGTCGGGGCTTACCCGGCGGGGGCTTTCGGCGAACACCAGGCCGATGGCATCCGCCCCGGCCCGGGCGGCGGCAAGGCCGTCTTCCACGCGGGTGATGCCACAGATCTTGATGCGGGTAGCAGGCATGGAATCAATCACCGAGGGGCAGAACCAGAGATGGCATGATGCCATCGGTGGCCGGCAAAGCCCAGGCCGGGTCATAGCGGACCTGGACCAGATACAGGCCGTCCGGGGCGAAGGTGGCTGCTCCCTGGGCCCGGTCCCGGGAGGCGAGGACTTCGCTGATCCATTCCGGGGGGCGCCGGCCGAGGCCCACCCAGACCAGGGCGCCGACCATGTTGCGTACCTGGTGATGCAAAAAGGCGTTGGCGCGGAATTCGAACAGGCACCAGGGGCCATGATGCTGCACGCTCACCTGGCGCAGGTCCCGTATCGGCGAGCGGGCCTGGCATTCCGCCGCCCGGAAGGCAGAGAAATCATGGGTACCCTGCAAGCGGCCCGCACCGGCCTGCATGGCGGCAAGGTCCAGTTCGCCATGGACCCAGCCCACCTTGCCTGCCAGCAGGGCCGGCCTGGCTGGCCGGTTGAGGAGCAGGTAGCGATAGGTGCGTTCCAGGGCACTGCGCCGGGCGTCGAAAGCGGCGTCCACCTGCCGGGACCAGAGCACCGTCACCCCCCCGGGCAGATGGGCGTTGACCCCCCGCACCCAGGCACTGTCCGGACGGGGATTGTGGAAATCGAAATGCACTACCTGTCCGCTGGCATGGACACCGGCGTCGGTACGCCCCGCCGTGATGGTCTGCACCGGTGCGCCATGGATGATGGCCAGGGCCGATTCCAGATGGTCCTGGATGGCGCAGCCCCCCGGCTGGGTCTGCCAGCCGCAGAAGGCGGACCCATCGTATTCAATCCCGAGGGCGATGCGCCCCCCTCCGCCGTCAGCCATGGAGCACTCCCCATCCGGCAAACCCCACCGTTAACAGCACCAGGCCGGCGAGCAACCATCGGTCCCGGCCCTGGTAGGGCAAGGTCTCCAGACCGACCTTTTCAGGTACCCAACCCACATCCACCGGGGTGAACAGCAGGGCCAGCCGGTCCCTGCCCCGTCCCGCACTTTCCCGGGGCCGGGTGCGGCGGTGTTGCTCCAACACTTCCAGCACTTTGAGGGTCAGCGCCAATCGCAAGGCGAATTGCCGGGCGGGCATCCCCAGCCGCGCCATGGGCGCAAGCAGGGCGTCCAGCCCCCCCAGGAGACGAGGAAGGGGCAGGCTCAGAACCAGCACATCCAGCCAGAGCAATATGCTCATCAGATTGAGCGCCTGGGCCAGCCCCGTCTGCATGCCCTGCCAGGTAGGCAGGCTGTCCTGCCAGACACCCAACATGGGGTCACCGGGCACGCCATAGCCATAGCCCAGGACCAACACCGCAAATAACCATCGGGCTCGCCATAACAGGCGCCAGGCAGGTCTTTGCATCCAGAGGGCCAGCAACGCCGCCGCCAGGGTCAGGCCCAGGGCCATGAAAAAAGACAGCCCTGGGATCACCAGGGCTGTGAGGACATACAGGAACAGCCTGTTTCCAGGGTGCAATCAGCCCGCCTCGTCCAACAGCTTGCGCGCTTCGGACTGCTGGTTGCCGTCCCCCTCCTGGACCACTTCCTGGAGTATCTCCCGGGCGCCTTCACGATCGCCCATTTCCAGATAGGCACGGGCCAGATCCAGCTTGGTGTTGACCTCTTCCCACAGCACCGGATCCACACCTGCTGGAGGCTCAGCCGGAGCGGCCGGAGCAGCTTCAGCTTCCGCTGGCTGGAAATCCATGTCGGCCATGGGTTCAAGGGACGGGGCAACCAGTTCGTCCGAGGTTTCCTGGGCGGTGCTTTCCGCAGCCGGCAACTCCAGGTTCAGGTCAATGTCGCTGAGGTCCAGCTCCGGCAAAATGGCTTCGTCTTCCTTGGGGGCCTCAGCCACGGGCGCAGCGATTTCAATCGCCTCCTCGGCCTCAAAGACCGGCTCGGGTTCAGCTGCCGGCTCGGGGACTGCCAGATCGAAATCCAGACCTTCCGGTTCCCGGGCAGGCTCACTGGCAGGAACCGGCTCGAAATCCAGATCCACAGGCTCCAGTTCCACCGCAGGTTTTGCAGTTGCTTCATCCAGGGGCTGATCGAAGGAAGAAGTGAAGTCCAGACCGTTATCCGCCTGCCCCAACTCTGCCGTTTCAGCCGGCAGGGACTCTGCCACCGGGGGGGGAACGGGTTCGGCGGTGAAATCCAGACCCGCATCCAGATCCGGCGTGGAAACGGACGGCAACTCGACCTTGGCAGCAGGCTCCTGCTCAATCTTCGCATCGGCAGCGGGGCCAAAGGCCTGACCCTGAGCCATGCGGTACAGGGGATTGTCAGGGTCGATGGAGCGCCCCATTTCGGCAGCTCGTTGCCACACTGGCGTGTCCTGGCCGCCGAGGCCGGCATAGAGTTCGCTGGCCGTGGTCTCGAAGGCCAGGGGGTCCTTGCGGGCGGCGTAGATTTCCAGCAGCTTGAGCGCGATCTCATGGCGGCTGGAATCCTTGTCCAGGGCTTCCTTGAGGATTTCCTCCGCCTGGGCATCCCGACCGTAGGCCATGTAGACCTCGGCCTCGGCGATGGGGTCCACCTCGTGGGTATCGATAGCACCCAGGCCCAGCCGGCTGAAGTCGGTAAGCAGCATGCTACCTTCGGTGTTGGCCGGGGCGCTGGCCGTGGCATCGGCGCCCCCGGTGTTGAAGACGGCGCCACTCTTGAATTCGCCGCCGGTCATGATGCTGTCTTCGAACTTGTTCAGGCCCTTACGACGCCGGTTGCCAGCCATCATCATCCACAGCAGGCCGGAGAGCAGCAAAGCGGCCACGACTCCACCGATATAGATGGGGTTGCGCAGGAAGGTGGAGAGCCAGCTGCCCTCTTCTTCCACCGGGGTGACAGGGGGCGGCGGCAGGGGCGCGGGCTTGGCCACGGGCGCAGCCGGAGGTTCGGCCGGAGCCGGCTCGGGTGCCGGGGGCGGTTCTACCGCAGCCGGGGCCTCGGGGGCGGCGGGAGGGGGCGTCTGTTGCGCTGCCTGGGATTTGAGTTGCAGCAGTTCCTGCATGTCCCGCACTGCCCGCTCCAGCTGGGCAACCCGATCCTGGGATTCCTGCAGGGCCCTGGCCTTGGCAGCCAGCTCTTCTTCCAGGGACTGCAAACGTTCCTGAGTCTTGGCATCCTGCTTGCCGCCGGTAGCCGGCACCCCCTTGGAAAGCTGCAACACGTCCTTGGGAGCGGCGGATGTTCCGGATTTGTCCTGGACCTTGGGGGTGATGGCACCGGCAGCTGCAGGCTTGTCCTGGCGGGCATCCGGAGTATCTTCAGCCACCCCGGCCACCTTGCTGCGATAGGCGTGCCATTCGTCCACATGGTTCTGGATCATGCGCAGGGCCTGGGAAGGCGATACCTGACGATGCACCGCATCTGCTGAGGGCACCTTGAGCACTGCGCCCTTTTTAAGCAGATTCATGTTGTTGTCGATGAAGGCCGGCTTGTTGGCCATATACAGGCCCGCCATCATCTGCTCCAGGGTGACGTCGGCATCTTTCACCCGACCGGCAATGGAACGCAGGGTTTCGCCAGACTTGATGGGGCCATAGCGGTTAGATGCGGCCGGCTTGTCTACGGCCTGGGCGGGTTTGTCGGCATTCTCCGCCGGTGGCTTGGCAACCACTTCCGGCGACTTGGTTTCGCTTGCACCAGCCACCGGTACGGCCTTGGGCTGGGCGGGAGCAGCGGCCCGGCCCTCAACGGGCGGATCCAGCAATACGGTGTATTCCCGGATGATGCGCCCCGTACTCCAGTTCAGCTCGATGAGCATGTCCAGGAAAGGATCGGCAATGGGTGTCGCGGAGGTGATGCGAATGACGGGCTGGCCATTTGCCCGCTGGGCCACGCCGAATTCCAGGTTGCTGAGGGCACCGGATCGCTCGATGCGGGCCTGGCGGAAGAGATCCCGGCTGGCAAGTTGGGCGCTGATTCCGGACAACTCTTCCTTGGTGACGGACAGGAGCTCGATTTCGGCCCGCAAGGGTTGCCCAAGGGCGGATTGCACCGAGAGTTTCCCCAGGCCGGCCCCCTGTGCGCTGCCATAAACCAGCAGAAGCGCTGACAACAACCCACTGATTCGCATGGATTTCTTCATCTTTACGCCTTTTCCCTCAGCCTTGAATCGTAATTTCGACGCCGCCCATAACGGTACACCGTTTTTCTAAATGTCTCATGGAGTTAGGCGCGCAACCTTAAGTGCTTTTCACGTTATCACCGAATTCGCGGGTTTTTCAATCCAATTTTCAACCACGTCCGCCATTTGCTCGGATTCGATCCGCAGGGGATCGTATATCAACCAGACCCGGATATCCTGTTCTCCAACACTCAACTGACCGAGGAATATATCGGCACTTTCCAGGGAATCTGTAGCCGGGGTGGGGTTTCCTGCCGGCAGATCGGATTCCATGAGGCATATGCCCTCCTGATGGCGCAGCGCTTGCCGCAGGGCATCTATTTCCAGGGGCCGATCCATGCGAACCTGCAAAGCCGTCGCACCACCATAAAGCACCGGCATCCAGGCCACCATGCAGCCGGGGCGCAGGCCTTGCGTCAGGGCCGCCACACCCGAGGCCAGACTGGTCGGTCCATAACGGATCTCGCCCCCCTCCAGCACCGGAATCATGTTGAAAGCGATTTGCAGAGGAAAGACTTCCGGGTCGGGGGACTCCATGTTGAACAGGCCCCGGGACTGGTGAATCAACTCATCCAGCCCTGCCCGGCCAGCCAGGGCAACCGGGAGGCTGATGCTGGCCATTACATGCTCGACCTTGCCCAGGGCAGACAACACCCGCAACAGCCGGGCCAGGGCCTGGGCGGGGCCCGGCACGATCTGATCCGGTGTCAGGATGGGCATGGCTGGGCGAGCCTTGCGCAGGCTTTCCACAACACTCCGGTACGCCGGCAATGGGCTGGCCACCACCAGGGCCTGAACCTGGCTGTAATCGAAATCTTCCGCCGCCATCCACGGCCATTCTTCGCCCCGAAAGGCCTGGATGCCTTCCGGGTCTCCATGCACCAGGGGAAACAGGCGTCCCACGGGAATTTCCCGGTCTTCGAGATTTTTCAGGAACACCTCACCTAGGGGATCGTCCGCCCCCAGGACCGCCAGATCAAACTGGGACACGCTGCCTGACGATGACACCTCAGGCTTCCAGCAGGATGCGCAGCATGCGCCGCAGGGGCTCGGCGGCCCCCCACAGCAACTGGTCGCCCACGGTGAAGGCGGACAGGTAGTCCTTGCCCATGGTGAGCTTGCGCATACGGCCCACGGGCACGGTGAGGGTGCCGGTGACGGCAGCCGGTGTCAGTTGTTCCATCGTGATCTGCCGGTCGTTGGGCACCACCTTCACCCAGGCATTGTGCTCGGCGATGATGCCGTGGATCTCGTCCAGGGGCACGTCCTTGGTCATCTTGATGGTCAGGGCCTGGGAGTGGCAGCGCATGGCGCCCACCCGCACGCACAGGCCGTCGATGGGGATCTGCCGGTCGGAGCGACCAAGAATCTTGTTGGCCTCCACCTGGGCTTTCCACTCTTCCTTGGACTGGCCGGATTCCAGTTGCACGTCGATCCAGGGGATCAGGGAGGCGGCCAGGGGCACCGGCCAGGCGTCCAGGGGGTAACGGTCGGAACGGACGAAGTCGATGACCTTCCTGTCGATTTCCAGGATGGCAGAGGCCGGGTCGTCCAGCAGGGGTTTCACTTCGGCATTCACCGCGCCCATTTGCTGTATCAACTCGCGCATGTTTCGGGCACCGGCACCAGAGGCCGCCTGGTAGGTCTGGGGGGCAATCCACTCCACCAGTCCCTGGTCGAACAGGCCACCGATGGCCATGAGCATGAGGGACACCGTGCAGTTGCCGCCCACGTAGGTCTTGATGCCCTTGGCCAGGCCGTCCTGGATCACGTTCTTGTTGACCGGGTCCAGGATGATGATGGCGTCATCCTTCATGCGCAGGGCGGAAGCGGCATCGATCCAGTAGCCCTTCCAGCCACTGGCCATGAGCTTCGGGTACACCGACTGGGTGTAATCGCCCCCCTGGCAGGTGATGATCACGTCCATGGCCTTCAGCTCGTCGATGCTGTTGGCATCCTTTAGGGGCGGCACGTCCTTGCCGATATCGGGCCCCTTGCCCCCCACGTTGGAAGTGGTGAAGAACACCGGCTCGATGAGATCGAAATCCCGCTCTTCCTTCATGCGGCCCATGAGCACCGAGCCCACCATGCCACGCCAACCGATCAGACCTACTCGTTTCATTTCGTTACCTCTGGTAAAGCGGGAAATGGGAAACGGGAAATGGGAAACGTGCAAACCGCCGCGCTACCAGACGGTGTTGACTTTGCGTTTCCCGTTTCTCTTTTCCCGTTTCCCGAATCAATCAATCACATCGCCGCGACCACCGCATCGCCCATGCCCGAGCAGGATACCTTCTCGCAGCCAGCCGTCCAGATGTCGGCGGTGCGCTTGCCCGAGGCGATCACCTTCTTCACCGCGTTGTCGATACGGGCGAAGGTGGCCTCGTCGTTGAAGCTGTACTTGAACATCATGGCCACGGACAGGATGGTGGCCAGGGGGTTGGCGATGTCCTTGCCGGCGATGTCCGGAGCGGAGCCGTGGCTGGGCTCGTACATGCCCTTGTTGTTTTCGTCCAGGGACGCCGAGGGCAGCATGCCGATGGAACCAGTGAGCATGGAGGCCTCATCCGACAGGATGTCGCCGAAGATGTTGCCGGTGACCATCACGTCGAACTGCTTGGGGGCCCGCACCAGTTGCATGGCGGCGTTGTCCACGTACATGTGGGACAGCTCCACTTCCGGGTAGTCCCTGGCGATCTCAATCATCACCTGGCGCCACAGCTCGGTGGTTTCCAGCACGTTGGCCTTGTCCACGGAGCACACCATCTTGTTGCGCTTCATGGCGATATCGAAGGCAATGCGGCCGATGCGGCGAATTTCAGACTCGGAATAACGCATGGTGTTGATGCCTTCCCGCTCGCCGTTTTCCAGGGTGGAAATGCCCCGGGGCTGGCCGAAGTAGATGTCGCCGGTGAGTTCCCGCACGATCATCAGGTCCAGGCCGGACACCACCTCGGGCTTCAGGGTGGAGGCAGAGGCCAGTTCCGGATACAGCAGGGCCGGACGCAGGTTGGCAAACAGGTTCAGCCCCTTGCGGATGCGCAGCAAGCCCCGCTCGGGACGCATGTCCCGGGGCAGGGTGTCGTACTTCCAGTCTCCCACGGCCCCCAGCAGCACGGCATCGGCCGCCTGGGCCAGCTTGAAGGTGGCCTCGGGCAACGGGTCTTTTGCGGCCTCGTAGCCGGCACCGCCGATGGGGGCCTCCTCCATCTCGATCTTCAGGCCATCGGCCTTCAGCACGTTCAACACCTTGACCGCCTGGGCGACGATCTCCGGACCGATGCCGTCACCCGGCAATACTGCAAGCTTCATTGGATTCCTTTCTCGGTTCAGGCAAACAGCCAGGGCGCCCGCGCCTTGCGCTGGGCCTCGTAGGCCTGGATCTTGTCTGTCAATTGCAGGGTCAGGCCGATGTCATCCAGGCCGTTGAGCAGGCGGTGTTTGCGCTCCGGATCCACCTCGAAGGCAATCGTCTCCCCGGTCGGGGTGGCCAGGGTTTGCGCCGCCAGATCCACGGTGAGGGCATAGCCCTCATGGGTCTCGGTTTCGCGGAACAGCCTGTCCACGGTTTCCGCCGGCAAGATGATGGGCAGCAGACCGTTCTTGAAGCAGTTATTGAAGAAGATGTCGGCAAAGGAGGGCGCGATGATGACGCGGAAACCGTAATCCTCCAGGGCCCAGGGCGCATGCTCCCGGGAAGAGCCGCAACCGAAGTTCTCCCGGGCCAGGAGCACGGAAGCCCCCTGGTAGCGGGGCTGGTTCAGGACGAAGTCCGGGTTCAGCGGCCGGTCGTGGTTCGGCTTGCCCGGCTCCCCCCGGTCCAGGTAACGCCATTCGTCGAAGGCGTTAGGGCCGAAGCCCGTGCGCTTGATGGACTTCAGGAACTGCTTGGGAATGATGGCGTCCGTGTCCACGTTGGCCCGGTCCAGGGGGGCCACCAGACCATCAAGACGGGAGAAAGGCCTCATTTGTTGCTCGACTTCTGGATGGCCTCGCCAGCCCGCTCGATGTCCTGACCGATGCCCCGCATGGTGTTGCAGCCATAGATGCTGAACACCACACCGACGGCGATCAGTAGCACCACCACTTTCACCACACCGAGGATGATCCACTTGCGGGGGATGCCACCGGCTTCCTGGGGCAGGTCTTTAGTGATCTCGCTCATCATTGCACCTCACGAATATCCACAAAATGTCCAAAAACGGCGGCTGCCGCTGCCATGGCTGGGCTGACCAGATGGGTGCGCCCCCCCTGTCCCTGGCGGCCTTCAAAGTTTCGATTCGACGTGGAGGCACAGCGTTCCCCTGGTTCCAGTCGGTCGGCATTCATCGCCAGACACATGGAACAACCCGGTTCTCGCCACTCGAAACCTGCCTCGGTAAATATCTTGTCCAGACCTTCCGCCTCCGCTTGGGCTTTCACAAGGCCCGAGCCCGGCACCACCAGTGCCTGTTTCACGTTGGCGGCAACCTTGCGCCCCTTAGCAACATGGGCGGCCTCGCGCAGATCCTCAATACGGGAATTTGTGCAGGAACCGATGAACACCTTGTCCACCCGGATCTGACTGATGGGGGTGTGGGGTGCCAGCCCCATGTACTGCAGGGCCCGCTCCCAGTCGGATTTCTTCACTGGGCTGGGGGCCTCGGCGGGATCCGGCACCCGGCCGTCCACCGGCACCACCATCTCCGGGGAGGTGCCCCAGGTGACCTGGGGGCGGATTTCGGCGGCATCCAGCTCAACCACGGCGTCAAACTTGGCCCCCTCATCAGACACCAGGGTGCACCACCAGGCCACGGCCTGGTCCCACTGTACCCCTTGTGGGGCCTGGGGCTTGCCGCGCAGATAGTCGATGGTGGTGTCATCCACCCCTACCAGGCCCGCCCGGGCACCGGCCTCGATGGCCATGTTGCACAGGGTCATGCGGCCTTCCATGGATAGGGCACGGATGGCGGAGCCGCCGAATTCCATGGCGTAGCCGGTACCGCCAGCGGTGCCGATCCTGCCGATCACGGCCAGGACGATGTCCTTGGCAGTGACGCCCGTGTGCAGCTTGCCTTCCACCTTGATCAGCATGGCCTTGGACTTTTTCTGCCACAGGCACTGGGTGGCCAGCACATGTTCAACCTCGGACGTGCCGATGCCGAAGGCCAGGGCGCCAAAAGCCCCGTGGGTACTGGTGTGGGAATCGCCGCACACCAGGGTGACGCCAGGCTGGGTAAAGCCTTGCTCCGGGCCGATGACATGGACGATGCCCTGGCGACGGTCATTCATGCCGAACTCGTTGAGGCCGAAGTCCTGACAGTTGGCATCCAGGGTTTCCACCTGGGTGCGGGACACGGGGTCGGCGATACCGGCCTGGCGATCCGTTGTGGGCACGTTGTGGTCCGGTGTAGCCAGCACGGAGTTGATGCGCCACAGCTTGCGGCCGTTCATACGCAGACCTTCGAAGGCCTGGGGACTGGTGACTTCGTGCACCAGATGCCGGTCAATATAGATCAGGGCCGTGCCATCCGGCTCCACGTGGACCACGTGGTCGTCCCATAGCTTGTCATAGAGAGTGCGTGCGCTCATGGCGGAACTGCGTTACGGAAAGGGGCGAATTATTGCATTTTCAATACTCTAGCCGCCAGATTCAGCGGCAGGCGCCCGGCCTTTCAAGGCAAACACCAGTGCAGCCAGCAGGGCGAAACCCGAAGCCAGGGCAAAGGTTTCCCCACTTCCCAGGTTCTCCCAGGCGCCTCCGGAATAAAGGCTGCCGATGGTGCCTCCGACGCCAAAGGCCAGGCTGTTGTAAAGGGCCTGGCCCCGGGCTTGGTTGCGGCCGGTGAAATAGCGGTGCACCAGGGCCATGGCCGAGGCATGGTAAGCACCGAAGGTCAGGGCGTGGAGCAACTGGGCGAACAGTAACACCGGCAGGTTGTCTGCCAGGAAACCGATCAGCACGAACCGCAACCCCGCTGCCATAAGAGTAAACAGCAGAACCGTTTCCGGTCGCACCCGGGCAAACACTCGGGGCATCACCAGAAAAACCCCAATCTCGCATACCACCCCCAGTGCCCACAGCCAGCCCGCAATGGTCTTGCTGTAGCCCGTCTCCACCAGGTGGATGGTGAAGAACGTGTAGTAAGGGCCATGGGCGACAGCCATGAGCATGGCGGCGATGATCAGGGCCCACACCTCGGGGCGCCGCGCGACCCGCCCCAAAGGCGTGTGCTCCTGATCCTGGCGCACCATTTCCGCTTCGGGCATCACCCTGGCTGTCAGCGCGATGCCCACCAGCAGTCCGAGCACCACCCACAGCACCAGGCGGATGGAAAAGTGGTCCAGGGCCGCCCCCAGGCCCACCACCACCAGAATGAAGCCCACGGACCCCCACAGGCGGATGCGGCCGTAACGATCAGTACGGTCCTTGAGGTGGGACAAGGTGGTGGCTTCCACCAGGGGCAATGACGCGCTCCAGAAGAAGCTGATCAGACTCATCACCAGAAACAGGGACCAGAAATCCGTGGCCCAGAACACCCCCACAAAAGCCACCAGGCAAACCAGTGCCGCCGTCTGAACGATGGCTACCCGCTTGCCGGTCTTGTCGGCGATATGGCCCCAGACGTTGGGGGCGAAGATGCGCATGACCTGGAGCAGGGACATGAGCACGCCGATCTGGAAAGCATTGAAGGCCAGGGAATGCAGGTAGAGCCCCCAGAACGGAGCCATGGCGCCGACGAAGGCGAAATAGAAGAAATAGAAGCCGGACAGACGCCAGTAGGGGACGCCCCCGGTCTGCCGGGTCACGAACGCCCTCAGGCCTGGCCGGGAATGGGCGGGAATGGCGGCGTCACGTCACCGCACTGGGCCCGGTGGCGCAGGGCATGGTCCATGAGCACCAGGGCCACCATGGCCTCGGCGATGGGCGTGGCGCGAATGCCCACGCAGGGATCGTGACGGCCGTGGGTCACCACCTCGATGGGCTCGCCGGCCAGGTTGATGGAACGCCCAGGCAGGCGGATGGACGAGGTGGGTTTGATGGCGATGGAAGCGGTGATGGCCTGGCCCGTGGAAATGCCCCCCAGAACACCGCCGGCATGGTTGCTGAGAAAACCCGCCGGGGTGAGCTCGTCCCGGTGCTCGGTGCCCTTTTGGGCCACGCAGGCAAAGCCGGCACCGATCTCCACACCCTTCACCGCGTTGATGCCCATGAGCGCGTAGGCCAGGTCTGCGTCCAGCCGGTCGTACACCGGCTCCCCAAGGCCCACGGGCACGTTGTCCGCCACCACGTTGATACGCGCCCCCACGGAATCGCCTTCCTTGCGCAGGTCATCCATATAGGCTTCCAGGCGGGGCAGATAGCTGGCGTCCGGAGCAAAGAAGGCGTTGCCTTCCACCGCCAGTTCCTCCCAGGCCCTGAAGGGTACCTCGATGGGGCCCAGCTGGGCCAGGTAGGCCCGGATGACCGTGCCATACTTTTCATGCAGCCATTTCTTGGCGATGGCCCCGGCGGCCACCCGAACCGCCGTCTCCCGGGCAGAGGAACGGCCGCCACCCCGGTAATCCCGGAAACCGTATTTCTGGGTGTAGGTGTAATCCGCGTGGCCCGGCCGGAAGGTCTCGGCGATGTTGCCGTAGTCCTTGCTGCGCTGGTCCTCGTTGCGGATCAACAGGGCGATGGGTGTGCCCGTGGTGCGCCCCTCGAAAACCCCGGAGAGAATTTCCACCGTGTCCGATTCCCGCCGCTGGGTCACATGACGGGACGTGCCGGGCTTGCGTCGGTCCAGGTCACCCTGGATATCCGCTTCGCACAATGCCAGCCCCGGAGGGCAGCCATCCACGACACAGCCGATGCCCGGACCATGGGACTCGCCGAAGGAAGTGACAGTAAAGAGGTGACCGATGGAATTGCCGGACATGGTGAAGGGGATGGATTTATCGTCTAAATATTATTGCACGGCAGCCGATAACCCTCGGAGCTGTCTCCCCAACCGCCGAGGCACCCCTTCATGGGCCATATATATATTGCAAGTGCCGTGGAGTCCCTGCTGGCGCGCCTTTCCCTCTTCTGCCTGATCCTGGCGGCCTGGGGACAGGCCCTGGCCGGCCCCGCTCCAATACCTGTCACCGTAGCCATGCCCGGCCCCGGTGCCCTGCCCATGCTTCCCCTGGAACTGATGCCCCGCATCGGCGCGGACAAGGCAGAGGGTATCCAGCTTTCGATCCGCTATTTTGGCGGCGGCCCCCTGGCCCTCAAGGATCTGCTCGGCAGAAACAGCGATTTCGCCGCCCTGGGCATGTCCGCCCTGGCGGAAACCCGGCAGATCGAAGGCAAGGCCTATTCGGTGGCCAGCATGGTCCAGGTACCCGCCTACACCCTGATGGCCAGCAACCGCCTGAAGGACCGGGTGAAGTCCCCTCGGGATCTTCGAGGCCGTACTGTCGGCATTCACACAGCCAGCAAGGCAGGAAAATCCACGGGGCAGCATGTTGCCGAATTCATCCTCCTCAAGGATGGCGTTACGGCCAAGGAGGTGAATTTCATCAATACGGGGCAGCAGCACGACAGCTATGCCGCATCCCTGCTGAGTGGCGTGGCAGACGCCATTATCGCCAACGAACCGGCTGCATCCCTGCTGGAAAAGGAAGGAATCGCCTATCGCCTGGCAGACCTGCACGATCCGGCCACCACCCGCCAGTACTTGGGCAGCCTGTTTCTCTACACCCAGCTGACCACCCGTCAGGACGTGATCCAGCGGCAGGCGGGCAAAGTCAACCGCATGGTGGCCGCCCTGATCCGCACCCTGAGATGGATGCAAACCCACAGCCCCAATGACATCGTGGACCGCCTGGGTATATCCGACACCAAGGCAAGGAACGCGATGATCCTGGCCCTTGAAAAGAACAAGACCATGTTCAGTCCGGATGGCGTGTTCAGTGAAGAGCAACTCCGCGGCACGGCCACACTCATGCAACGTATCCACACCCTGCCATCCGCTCCGGACCTGACCGGGCTCATTGCCCCACAATGGGTGGGCATCAGGCCATGAGCCTGCCTGCCCGCTCCCTCAGGAAACAGGTTGTCACCCGTTTCCTGGCTGTCTTCCTGGTCATCGGCAGCGTATCGGCCGCCCTGTTCTGGCTGGCCTGGCACCTGGCCAACGACCGCCTCCTGCGCACCCTCACGGAATCTGCCGTACTGGCCACCGAACAGCGACTCTCCACCCTGACCCAGGGCTGGCAGAGAGAGACGGAAGCTCTGGCCACCCAGATCACCCTCAACCGAACCCTGGAGGCGGGTGGCGCGGAACGCTGGATCCGCTTGCGGGCCTATCTGGTAGCCTTTGGCGAGAGCCTGGAATTCTCCTCACTGGCCATACTGGATAACCAGGGAAAACCCGTTTTTTCCCTGGGGCCGCCCCTGGATCCGCCTTCTGCGTCACTGCCTGCCTGGCAGCTCGCGCCGGACGGACGTGCCCTGGTGCGGATCCACGCCGCTCCCCTATGGCTTGGCCTGGAGGGAGGACACGGCGTCCTGCTGCTCAGCAAACCCGCTGACAATCGCTTGATGGCAAATCTGGCCGCCCCACAAATCGAAGTGCGGCTTCTGGTGAATGAACAAATCCTGGCCAGCTCCACCGGCAACATCAATGCCAGCCTGACAAACCGAACCGACCAGGACGCCGACGCCTCCCGTCACCCCACGGGGAGCGGAGGTGAAGTCATGCTATTGCCTCCCAGGGTACGCCTGCACATCGACCATCAACTGCCCGCGGCCATTTCTCCCAGCCAGTTCGCCCTGGCGGCCATTGCCCTGGCATCCGCCATGGCAATGGGCCTTTATGCCGTATTCGGGGAATGGTTGCGCCGCAATGTCAGCCGCATAGAAAACCTGTCTACCCTGGTGAATCACTTCCAGCAGACCCATGCCATCGATGCCGAATTGCAGCGTCGTCTCCAACACCGCCAGGAGAACGCAGACGAACTCGCCATCCTCAGCACGGCCCTGCTGGAACTGATGCATTCCAGCCAAGCCCGGGACGAGGAAAACCGCGCCTATCTGCAAACCCTGGACATCCTGGAAGAAGCGGTCGTGGAATTGGACTGGCAAGGCCGCCTGGTGCGACATTCCCCCGCCTGGAGCCGCCTGTCGGGCCTGGAGCCCCCCCGGGGAAACCTCTACGACAGCCTGGACCCGGAAGACGGCGAAGGCCTGAAGCACCAGATTTCAGAACTGTTTTCCGGGGCCAAAGCCCAGATCAACGTCCGCCTGCGCCTTGCGGCTCCCCAGCGGGCGGGAACCTGGCTGGAATGCCGGTTCGTGCCGGCAGACAATCCGGTCACACGGGTTCGCGGTGTACTGCGGGATGTGACCCAGATCTATTTGCAGGAAAAGCACATCACCCACATGGCCCTGCACGACGCCCTGACCCGCCTGCCCAACCGCATCCTGCTGGAAGACCGCATCAAGCTGGCCCTGCGCATGGCCACCCGGGAACGCAACAAGGTGGGCATAGGCTTCATCGACCTGGACCATTTCAAGAACGTCAACGACGTGCTGGGCCACAAGTTCGGCGACAAGCTCCTGGTCAATTTCTCTGAGAACCTTCGAGCCACCCTGCGCGGTGTGGACACCCTGGCCCGCTGGGGTGGAGATGAATTCGTGGTCCTGCTGCCCGGCATGGACTCCATAGAGGATGTCCGCATGGTGGCGGATAAACTGGCCGGAGTCAGCCGGGATGCCGTGCGCATCGAAGGCCAGAACCTGGCAGTGACCTTCAGCATGGGCTTCTCCATTTTTCCGGATGACGGGGAAAACATGGAAGTCCTCCTATCCGAAGCCGACCGGGCCATGTTCTACGCCAAAGCCCAGGGGCGTAATACGGTGCAGTTCTTCTCCGACATGACCCGCAAGGGCCTGGGCAAGAAAGAGCTCTACATTCAGAACAAACTCAGCGCCGCCATCAGTCATGGCGATATCCAGCCCTGGTTCCAGCCCCTGGTGGACGGACGCACCGGCGAGCCTATGGGTCTGGAAGCCCTGGCCCGCTGGCACGATGCCGACCTGGGTTGGATTCCCCCCGCCACCTTCATCCCCATGGCGGAAAACCTGGGGCTCATCGCCGAGCTGGGCGACCTGATCCTTGCCCACACCCTCACCGTGGGGCGCCGGCTACGGGACAGCGGCCATGACCTGTTGCTGGCCGTCAACATTTCCAAGCGCCAGCTGTACATGCCAGATTGCATCGAACGCCTGCTGCGCGATGCCCGTATCGCCGGCATCAAACCAGAGCGCATCATGCTGGAGATCACCGAAAGCGTGGCTATGGGTGAGGTGGACTATGCCAAGGAACGACTGCGGGCCCTGCATCAGGCAGGGTTCAAACTGGCCATCGATGACTTCGGTGTGGGCTACAGCTCCCTGTCCCAACTCCACGAAATGCCCGTGGACGAACTGAAGATCGACATGTCCTTCTCCCGCCGCGTGCGGGACACCCAGGGCGCCCAGCTCATCCAGGCCATCATCGGCATGTCCCAGGCCCTGGGATTGGCCACCGTGGCGGAAGGCGTGGAGGACGAGGAAACGGCCCGGCGGCTGGTGGACCTGGGTGTACAGACCCTGCAGGGCTACCACTTTGCCAAACCCATGCCTGAGCAGGAACTGGAAGACTGGCTCAGGGACAGACGCCAGTTGCGCTGATCGCGCAAATCACCACTGGGGTGAATGGCAACGACACTCCTACATGGACGTTACCCAGGGCGATCAGGATGATTCCCTGACGGGTGTTTACGGGCAGGGCCGGACGTGCCAACCTCGGCACCATCGCTTCCTGCCTGACCGACAATTTCCCATGTTTCTCAGTTGTTCCACCTTATCGGCCCGTTGCCGCTGTTCTCGCCTGCTTGCCGTGACCCTGCTGGCGGCCTGCGCCAGCTCCGCCATGGCATCGGACCAAGAAGATCTGCTGGCCACCGGCCGCGAGATGGCCCGCCCCTGCACCACCTGCCACGGCCTGGAAGGCCAGCGCCAGGCAGCGGAAATGCCCGTCATCGGTGGCCGCGCCCAGGATGACCTGCTCTATGAACTGGGCCGGTTCCAGCGGGCAGACCGATTCCAGCCCGCCATGACCCTGCTGTTGCAAACCTTCGACGAGGTGGATCTGTTAGCCGTGGCCGCCTATTTCGCCAGCCAGGAGCCGAACCGCGCGGCCTCGACGCCCTGATCAGGAGGCCGGCGCGATCAGGCCGTCCAGCATCGACAATCCCCAGGCCACACCGAAACCGGTGATGTCGGTGCCCACCGCCCCCAGGCCGCCCTTGCAGCGGCTGGCGGAGAGGTCCATGTGCAACCAGGGGGTATCCCCTACAAAGCGGCTTAAAAAACGGGCTGCCAGGATGTGGTCCGCCTCGCCGTCCAGGGTGCATTGCTTCACGTCCGCCACGGTGGAATCCAGGACCTCGTCGTAGTCTTCCGGCATGGGGAAGGCCACTACCCGCTCGCCGCTTGCCTGGGCGGCGGCGGCGGCCTGGTCCAGCAAGGCCGGGCGATTGCCGATCACGCCGCACATGCGCTCCCCCAGGGCCACCGTCATGCTGCCCGTGAGGGTGGCGAAATCCAGGATGGCAGCCGGTTTTTCCCGGGCCGCCAGACACAGGGTATCCGCAAGCACCATGCGGCCTTCCGCATCCGTATGGACGATTTCGATCGTGGTGCCATTCATAGCTGTTACCACTTCGTTCTGGGTGTAGGCCTCGGGGGACAGATGATTCTGGGCAATGGCCAGCCAGACCTCCAGGTTCACCGGCAGTTTCAGCCGGGTGGCCGCCAGCAGGATGCCCAGGGCCACGGCGGAACCGTTCATGTCATCGTGCATGTTGTGCATGTAGCGGGCCGGCTTGAGGTTATGGCCACCGGTATCGAAACAGATACCCTTGCCCACCAGAGCCACCGTACTCGCCTTGCCCCTTGCCCCTTGTCCCTTGTAACCAAGTTTCACGATCGCCGCGTCCTCATGGCCACTGCCTCTGGCCACCGCCAGAAAGGCACCGGCCTTGAGTCGTTTCAGGCGCTTGACGTCATATTCGTCCAGCGTCCAGCCACAGCCTTTTGCCAGGTTGCGCACCTGGGCCCGGTAACTGGCCGGCGTCAGCATGTTCGGGGGCAGCACGGTGAGCTGGCGGCAGAGGGCATTGCCCTCCGCCAGGGCCCATTCCCGACCCAGATCCAGGCCGGACACCCCATACAGGGTCACCCTTTCCAGGGGCATGCCGCCCTTCTCCGCCTTCCAGCGGGGCATGACCGTGGCGTTGAGGCCGGCCACATAGGCCGCCGTCCGGGCAGCCCGATCCCGGAAGTCCCGATCACCATAGCAGGCGATATCCAGGTTTTCCGGATGCTCCGCCAGCAGGGTCTTCAAGCCCTGGCGCAGGTGGGTGTGCCAGGCAAATGCATCTGCGGCCGGGTCCAGGCGCAGCCAGACCGCCAGACAGCCGCCGGCCAACTCGGTCACCAGGGGCGTTTTGGCCAGGCTGGCCGCCTTCAGGTCCTTGCGCTTCAGTACGGCCCGGGCCACGTCGGCCTCGGGGGCCTCAAGCCAGTCATCTCCTGCCGGCAGCACCAGCAATACATGGCGTGCGCCCCTCGACCGTTGCTGCATCGGAGCTGCGTGTTGTGTCAAGCGGGGCGTGTGCCAGCCCGGCAAATGCTGTGACTTCATGGCCATCCTTTAACTCATTGAATAACTCAATACTGAGTATTGAAAATTGACCCGCCTTTGGCCAAGCCAGGATAATTCTCGGGTTTTAAACACATCGATTGTTCCATGAAACCCGATTCCAGTAGCATGGGCCGGGACAAAGAACATCCGCTCGGAGAGACATTCCATGCCTGACAAAACCCCTGACATCGATCCTCAGGAAACCCGTGAATGGCTGGACGCCCTGGCCGCCGTCATTGAAGAGGAAGGGGTCGAACGGGCCCACTATCTGCTGGAGCGCCTGATCGACAAGGCCCGCCGCTCCGGCGCCTACCTGCCCTACAACGCCACCACGGCCTATGTGAACACCATACCCGTGCACATGCAGGAAAAGCATGCTGGCGACCCCTCCATGGAGCACCGCATCAAGAGCCTGATCCGCTGGAACGCCGTGGCCTGCGTGATGCGGGCCAACGAAAAGGCACCCGGCGTAGGCGGCCACATCGCCAGCTACCAGTCCGCCGCCACCCTGTATGAAGTAGGCTTCAACCACTTCTTCAAGGGCCCGGACGCGGAACACGGCGCAGATCTGGTTTATTTCCAGGGCCATTCCGCTCCCGGCATCTACGCCCGTGCCTTCCTTGAAGGGCGCATCAGCGAAGAGCAGTTCAGCAATTTTCGCCAGGAAGCTGCCGGCAAGGGCATTCCCTCCTACCCCCACCCCTGGCTGATGCCAGAGTTCTGGCAGTTCCCCACGGTGTCCATGGGCCTGGGCCCCATCACCGCAATCTACCAGGCCCGCTTCCTCAAATACCTCCACGACCGGGGCATTTCCGACACCTCCGGCCGCCATGTCTGGGCCTTCCTCGGCGACGGTGAGACGGACGAACCGGAAACCCTGGGAGCCATTACCCTGGCCTCACGGGAAAAACTGGACAACCTGATCTTTGTCGTCAACTGCAACCTGCAACGCCTGGACGGCCCGGTGCGGGGCAACGGCAAGATCATCCAGGAACTGGAAGCCGCCTTCCGGGGCGCCGGCTGGAACGTGATCAAGGTGATCTGGGGCTCCTACTGGGACCCCTTGCTGGCCATGGATACCAAGGGCCTGTTGAAAAAGCGCATGGAAGAGTGCGTGGACGGCGAATACCAGAACTTCAAGGCCAAGGGCGGCGCCTACACCCGGGAACATTTCTTCGGCAAATATCCGGAACTGAAGGACATGGTGGCCGCCATGTCGGACCAGGACATCTGGCGCCTGAACCGGGGTGGTCATGATCCCTACAAGGTCTACGCCGCCTATGCGGCGGCGGTGAAGCACACCGGCCAGCCCACCGTCATCCTGGCCAAGACCGTGAAAGGCTACGGCATGGGCGCCGCCGGCGAAGCCCAGAACCCCACCCACCAGCAGAAGAAGATGGACCTGGAATCCCTGCGGGCCTTCCGGGACCGTTTCGAGATTCCCATTCCCGACGACCAGCTGGAGGCCCTGCCCTTCTACCGTCCGGCGGAAGACAGCCCCGAAATGCAATACATGAAGGCCTGCCGCAGCGCCCTGGGCGGCCCGCTGCCCAGTCGGCGGCGGAAGGCCGAGCCCCTCAAGGTGCCCGAGCTGTCCGCCTTCCAGGCCATGCTGGAAGCCACCGGCGAGCGGGAAATCTCCACCACCATGGCCTTTGTGCGCATCCTCACCACCCTGCTGCGGGACAAGGCGATCGGCCGCCACATCGTCCCCATTGTGCCGGACGAAGCCCGCACCTTCGGCATGGAAGGTCTGTTCCGCACCGTGGGCATCTACTCCTCCGCGGGCCAGCTCTATGAGCCCGTGGATTCCGACCAGGTGATGTACTACCGGGAAGACAAGGGAGGCCAGATCCTGGAGGAAGGCATCAACGAAGCCGGCGCCTTCAGCTCCTGGCTGGCCGCTGCCACCTCCTACAGCGTCAGCGGCGTGCAGATGGTGCCCTTCTACATCTACTACTCCATGTTCGGCTTCCAGCGCATCGGCGATCTGGCCTGGGCCGCCGGCGACAGCCGCGCCCGGGGCTTCCTCCTGGGGGGCACCGCCGGCCGCACGACCCTGAACGGCGAAGGCCTGCAACACGAGGATGGGCATTCCCACCTCCAGGCGGCCATGATCCCCAACTGCATCTCCTACGACCCCACCTTCCATTACGAGCTGGCGGTCATCATCCAGGACGGCCTGCGCCGCATGGTGGAAAACCAGGAGGACGTGTTCTATTACCTCACGGTGATGAACGAGAACTACAGCCAGCCGGCCCTGCCCAAGGGGGCCGAGAAGGGCATCCTCAAGGGCATGTACCGTTTCTTGGAGGGCGCCAAGCCAAAAGGCAAGACGAAGAAACCCCGGGTCCAGCTCTTGGGCTCCGGCACCATCCTGCGTGAGGTGATCGCCGCCGCCGAGATGCTGGAAACCGACTGGGGCATCGCCGCCGACGTGTGGAGCGCCACCAGCTTCAACGAACTGCGCCGGGAAGCCCAGGACACCCATCGCTGGAACCTGCTGCATCCGGACAAGAAGCAGAAGACCAGCTACGTGGAACAGTGCCTGGACGGCACCGAGGGTCCCGTCATCGCTTCCACCGACTACATGCGGGCCTTCGCCGACCAGATCCGGCCCTATGTGAAACGCCGCTACGTCACCCTGGGCACCGACGGCTTCGGCCGTTCCGATTCCCGGGAGGCCCTGCGGGAATTCTTCGAGGTGGACCGCCGCTATGTAGTGCTGGCGGCCCTCAAGGCCCTGGCGGACGACGGGGAAATCCCTGCCGCCAAGGCCGCTGAGGCCATCAAGAAATACGGTATCGACGCCGACCGGGCCAACCCGGTCAACGTATGAGAGAGGACTGAACCATGAGCATCAAAGAAGTCCTCGTTCCGGACATCGGCAATTTCAAGGATGTCGAGATCATCGAGATCATGGTGGCCCCCGGGGATACCCTGTCCGCCGACGACGCCATCATGACCGTGGAATCCGACAAGGCCGCCATGGACATCCCCTCCCCCCTGGCCGGCACCGTCAAGGAGCTCAAGGTCAAGGTGGGGGACAAGGTGTCGGAAGGCAGCCTGGTACTGGTTCTGGAGGCCGGGGATACTGCGACCCCTGCCCCCGCATCGGTCAAAGCCGAGGCCCCTGCACCCCAGCCAGCTCCTGCCACTGCTCCTGCCCCTGCGCCAGCGGCGGAGATTCCTGCGCCCACCCGCCCGGTGCCGGAAGTCCCTGCCCCCATCCAGCCCCAAGGCCGGCCAGACCCGGTGGGCCATGCCCCGGTGCAGCACGGCGGCAAGATCGCCCACGCCAGCCCGTCGGTGCGTCGCTACGCCCGGGAACTGGGGGCAGACCTGGCCCACATCAAGGGCACTGGTCCCAAGGGCCGCATCCGCAAGGAAGATGTCCAGGCCTGGGTGAAAGGCGAACTGGCCAAACCCCGGGCAGAAGCCATGGGCGGCGGCGCCGCCGGCTTTGGCCTGGGCATCCTGCCTGCGCCGGTGATCGACTTCACCCAGTTCGGCGAAATCGGCACCCAGCCCCTGTCCCGCATCAAGAAACTCTCCGGCGCCAACCTGCACCGCAACTGGGTCACCGCCCCCCACGTCACCCAGTTCGACGAGGCGGACATCACCGACCTTGAGGATTTCCGCAAATCCATGCTGGAAGACGCCGCCAAAAAAGGCGTCAAGCTCACCCTGCTGGCCTTCATGATGAAGGCCGTGGTGAACGCCCTGCGCACCTACCCCAGTTTCAACGCCTCCCTGGCGCCGGACGGGGAAAACCTGATCCTGAAGAAGTATTTCCACATCGGTTTCGCCTGCGACACCCCGGACGGCCTGGTGGTGCCCGTGATCCGGGACGTGAACAAGAAGGACGTGATGGACATCGCCAAGGAGATGGCAGACCTCGCCAGCCGGGCCCGGGAACGCAAGCTCAAGGTGGAAGAAATGCAGGGCGGCTGCTTCACCATCTCCAGCCTGGGAGGCATAGGCGGCACCAAGTTCACCCCCATCATCAACTGCCCCGAAGTGGCCATCCTGGGCCTCTCCCGCGCCGACTACAAACCGGTGTGGAACAAGACCCACAAGAACTTCGAGCCCCGCCTGGTGCTGCCCATGTCCCTGTCCTACGACCACCGGGTCATCGACGGCGCGGACGGCGCCCGCTTCACCACCCACCTGCGCCTGATGCTGTCTGACGTGCGCCGGTTGTTGCTCTAACTGCGTGAAGGGGTAGGGTAAAGGGTGAAGGGTCAAACCCACCACGGCCCCACCCTTCCCCCTTCCCCCTTTACCCTTCACAGGTTTACCCAAGCATGAGCCAAAGCATAGAAATCAAGGTCCCCGACATCGGCAATTTCAAGGATGTGGAGATCATCGAGATCATGGTCCAGCCCGGCGACGCCATCGCCAAGGACGCCGCCCTGATCACCGTGGAATCCGACAAGGCGGCCATGGACATCCCCTGCCCCCAGGCCGGCGTGGTGGAAAAACTGCTGGTGAAGGTGGGGGACAAGGTGTCGGAGGGGTCGCCTGTGCTTCTGCTGACAGCAGAGGCGGTAAAGGGAGAAGGGGGAAGGGAGAAGGGTGAACCCCCTGCGCCTCCTATCCCTTCCCCCTTAACCCTTCCCCCTTCACAGGTCGGCAATGCCGACCTCCACGCCCAGACCCTGGTCCTCGGTGCCGGTCCTGGTGGCTACACCGCCGCCTTCCGGGCTGCCGACCTGGGCCAGCAGGTGGTGCTGGTGGAGCGTTTCCCCAGCCTGGGGGGCGTGTGCCTGAACGTGGGCTGCATTCCCTCCAAGGCCCTGCTGCACACCGCCCGCCTGATCACCGAAGCGGAAGAGATGGGCGAGCATGGTGTCACCTTCGCCAAGCCCAAGGTGGACCTGGACAAGTTGCGGGCCTGGAAGGCCAACGACGTGGTGGGCAAGCTCACCGGGGGCCTTGCCGCCCTGGCCAAGCAACGCAAAGTCACCGTGGTGCACGGCGTGGCCAAGTTCACCGGCCCCAACACCCTGGAAGTCGCCGGTGCAGAAGGCACCAAGACCCTCTCCTTCGACCACGCCATCATCGCCGCCGGCTCCGAAGCCATCAAACTGCCCTTCCAGCCGGATGACCCCCGGGTCATGAGCTCCACCGGCGCCCTGGCCCTGGCGGACGTGCCCAAGCGCCTGCTGGTCATTGGCGGCGGCATCATCGGCCTGGAAATGGGCACGGTGTACGACGCCCTGGGCAGCAAGGTCACCGTGGTGGAATTGGGGGGCCAGCTCATCCCCGGCTGTGATGCGGATCTGGTGAAGCCCCTGCACAAGCGTATGGAAAAACGCTTCGAAAAAATCCTGCTTAACACCGGCGTCACCGCCATGGAAGCCAAGAAGGACGGCATCCACGTCACCCTCAAGGCCGGCGAAGCCAGCACCACCGAGAAATTCGACCGGGTCCTGGTGGCCATCGGCCGCCGCCCCAACGGCAAGGCCATCGGCGCCGAAGCTGCTGGCGTAGCCGTGGACGAGCGGGGTTTCATCGCCGTGGACAAGCAGATGCGCACCAACGTGCCCCATATTTTTGCGATTGGGGATATCGTCGGCCAGCCCATGCTGGCCCACAAGGCCGTGCACGAAGGCAAGGTGGCTGCAGAAGTCATCGCCGGCCACAAGGTGGAATTCCAGGCCCTGGTCATCCCCTCCGTGGCCTATACCGACCCGGAAGTGGCCTGGGTAGGGGTCACCGAAACCGAAGCCAAGGCCAAGGGCCTGGCCATCGAAAAAGGCGCCTTCCCCTGGGTAGCAAGCGGCCGGGCCCTGTCCATCGCCCGCACCGAGGGCATGACCAAACTCATCATGGACAAGGAAACCGGCCGGGTCATCGGCGCCGGCCTGGTGGGCATCAACGCCGGGGAGCTGCTGGCCGAAGCCGTACTGGCCATCGAAATGGGGGCCACGGCGGAAGACATCGGCCTCACCATCCACGCCCACCCCACCCTGTCGGAGACCCTCTGCTTTGCCGCTGAAATGGCGGAAGGCACCATCACTGACCTGCTGCCACCAAGAAAGCGTTAAGCGACGGGCATTGCTTCAATTGCGAAGGGCCGCATCTGCGGCCTTTCGCTTTATTCGTCACGGCAGAAATGCCGTAGCCGAATCGGTTACAGGCTTGCCTGGGGGCCGGCAGACCGGGGTTGCCCCTGGCCCCGCTCACAGCCCCGGCCCATGCCGGGACCCCGGTCGTTGCCGCGATTGCGTTCCATGCGCTCCATGCGCTGCTCGCGCATGTCTTCCAGCTTGGCGAACTGTTCCTGGGTGAGGATGTTTTTCATCCGGTCCTGCATGGTGGCGCGCATCTGCTCCCGCAACTGGCGCTGTTCTTCGAACAGGGTCTTCATCTGGGCCTGCTGATCCGGGGTCAATTGCAGTTTCTTGGCCATGAATTCCACCCGGGCGCCTTCGTCAGGGCCGGCGCCAGGGCGGGCAATGGCGGTGGACATACCGGCACCCACAGCCACCACGGCGGCCAGGGCAATCAGGGATTTCTTGAATTTCGCGTTCATGTCGTGCTCCTTGGGTCGGTTGAGAACCGGAAGACAATCTGTCTTCCTGGGCTCTCAGACTAGGGGGCAAGCGTGGAGGAATTCGGCATGAAGCGTGCAAGAAATGAGGAAGTTTCAGGGGCTGACTTCAAACCGGTAGCCGGCGCCGTAGACGGAATGGATCAACTCCCCCTCCGGCATCAGTTCCGCCAGTTTCTTGCGCAGTTTCTTGATGTGGCTGTCTATGGTGCGGTCGGAGACGATACGCTGGTCGGCGTAGATGCGGTCCATCAACTGACTGCGGGAATAGATGCGCCCAGGTTCGGCGTAAAGGGTGGCGAACAGCTTGAATTCCACCGCCGTGAGTTCCACTTCCCCCAGTTGCGAACGCACCCGGTAGGCCCCGCTGTCCAGGATCAGGCCGGCGGCCGGGACTGCAGGGGAAGACGGTTGCGGGGACGCCTGGGTGCGGCGCAGCACAGCCTTGACCCGGGCCACCACCTCCCGGGGGCTGTAGGGCTTGCAGATGTAGTCGTCGGCCCCCAGTTCCAGGCCCAACAGCCGGTCGATCTCGTCCACCCGGGCGGTGGCCATGATTATGGGCACCCGGCTGAAACTGCGGATGTCCTTGCAGACCTCCAGCCCATCCCGGCCGGGCAGCATGACGTCCAGGAGGATCAGGTCCAGACCATGGGCCTGGACCCAGGGCACCACGTCCAGGCCGTTACCCAGGGCCTGGGCCTCAAAGCCGGCTGCCATGAGATAGTCCACCAGCAGGCTGGCCAGCCGGGCTTCGTCCTCCACCACCAGAATGCGGGCCGGTTCACTCATGGGCGGGCATCCAGGGGCAGTTCCAGGTGGATGCACACCCCGCCCAGGTCCGAAGGCCGGGCCTCGATGCGCCCCCCGTGGGCCTCGACGATATTGCGGCAAATGGCCAGGCCCAGACCCGCCCCGCCGCTGGCCCGGTTCCGGGAGGCTTCCACACGGTAGAAGCGCTCGAACAGCCGGGGCAGGGCTTCGGCCGGCACCCCCGGCACCGTATCGCAGAAATCCAGGTGCAGCCAGCCGGCCTGGCGGGTGGCACGGATTTCCAGCCGCCCTCCCCCATCCGTGTAGCGCAGACTGTTCTGCAACAGGTTGCGGAACAACTGGGACAAACGATCCGGATCCCCATGGATGGTCACTCCCGCGCCACTGCCGGGCTGGAGCACCAGCCCCAGATGATGGCGGGTGAACTCCCCGGCCAGGGCGTCCACGTCGTCTTCCAGAAGGGCAATGGGGTCCACCGGCCGCTTGTGGTAGCTCAAGGCCCCCAGGTCGCTCATGGAAAGCTGGTATAGGTCATCCACCAGACGGCCGAGATGGTCCACATCCCCTTGCAAGGCGGCCACCCCAGTCTGATCCAGGGGACGTACCCCGTCCTGGAGGGCCTCCAGTTCCGCCCGCAAGACCGCCAGGGGAGTGCGCAGTTCGTGGGAGATATCCGCCATCCACTGACGTCGGGCCCCATCGGTACGCTCCAGGGCCTGGGCCATGTCATTGAAATTGCGCGCCAGATCTCCCAGCTCATCCTGGCGTCCATCCGGCACCCGGGTACTGAAGCGACCCGCAGCCAGATGCCGGGTCGCCTCCGTCACCCGCTGCAGGGGCCGGATCAAGGTATTGGCCAGAGGCCAGGCCAATGCCACCGCCAGGCTGCCCACCAGGAGGGCGATGATCAGAAAGGCCCGCCGCTGGGATTCCCGGAACTGGGCATCCACCCGGTCCAGCACCGGGGGCCCGGGGCGGTAACCCACGTAACCCACCACCTGTCCGGCTTGCTTGATGGGGGTCCGCCGCAGGGACTCCCCCTCCCGCATACGCCCCACCACTACCTGCCCCTTGGCATCCAGCAACACCAGTCCGGGCTCCCGCAACCTGGGATGAAAGCGATCCTCCTCCGCATCCCGGCCGGGTATGGCACGGCCCGGGGGAAAGCCCCCATGTCCCTCCGCCGTGAGCCAGCGCCACCGCCTGCGGTCCTGATACAGACCGGCCCAGCCCTGTTCCTCTGCATGGATTTCCGCCAGTTGAGCCACCACCCGGTCCACCCGGGCCTGCTGGCGGCTGTCGAGGAAAGTGGCGAAGCCTTGCTGGAAGGACCAGCGCATGAAGCCGTACATGGCCGCGATCACCAGGGTAACGGCCACCAGCAATGCCAGGAACAGTTTAAAACGGATGGATAGGCGCACGGCGGATTAGGTAAGGACAGCCAAGCATGGTAGGCGACCCATTATCAGCGACAAATGCGCAGGAAATGTGCACACAGACAGGCGCATGGCCCAGCCACTGCCAAGGGATGACAGTTAAAATCGGCTATTGCCCACCAGGAGCCCAGCATGCGTGACAGGAAACCCCAACCTCGTGCCAGCACCCCAGCCAAGGCTGCCGCACCTAAAACAACGCCCCCTCCTGCCCCCCGACGTGCTCCCCGGATCCGCCCCGCCAAAGCTGGAGACATCCCCCCGGTGCTGGATGCCCAGGCAGTGGAAGACTTCGTGGTAAACGAAGCGGTAGATGCCGCACAGACTTCAAAGATCGTGGCCATGAAAGACATCCTGGCCCATGCCGGCGGCGGCAGCCTGGAACTGGTGGAATCCCTGGAAGCGATCATGAAGGGAGCCTCTCCCGAGGACGCAGAGGTGCTGCGCAAGGCACTGTTACGTCCGGCGGCACCGGCCGTCACACGACGCATCAACCCGGACGAGGAACTGGCGGAGGGCTGGCGGGACGGCGGCTATCCCTACAAGAACCTCATGTCCCGCAAGAATTACGAGAAGGAGAAGTACAAGCTTCAGGTGGAACTGCTGAAGCTCCAGGCCTGGGTGAAAGAGACGGGCCAGAAGGTGGTGATCCTCTTCGAGGGCCGGGACGCCGCCGGCAAGGGGGGCACCATCAAACGCTTCATGGAACACCTGAACCCCCGGGGCGCCCGGGTGGTGGCCCTGGAAAAACCCACGGAAACCGAACGGGGCCAGTGGTATTTCCAGCGGTACGTGCAGCATCTGCCCACCGCCGGCGAAATCGCCCTGTTCGACCGCTCCTGGTACAACCGGGCCGGGGTTGAGCGGGTCATGGGATTTTGCAGCGACGACGAATACCGGGAATTCATGCGCCAAGCCCCCGAATTCGAGCGCAACCTGGCCCGTAGCGGCGTACACCTGATCAAGTTCTGGTTCTCCGTAAGCCGGGAAGAACAGCGCCGCCGCTTCCAGGAACGCCAGGTACACCCCCTGAAGCAGTGGAAACTCTCCCCCATCGACCTGGCTTCCCTGGACAAGTGGGACGACTACACCAAGGCCAAGGAAGCCATGTTCTTCTACACCGACACCGCCGACGCCCCCTGGACGGTGATCAAATCCGACGACAAGAAACGGGCGCGACTGAACGCCATGCGCTACGTGCTTCACAAGCTGCCTTACACCAAGAAGGACATTGAGCGCATCGGCCCCCTGGACCCCCTGCTGGTGGGCCGGGCCCACGTGGTTTACGAAAGGGGCGAACACGAGGGCAGCCCCCTGCTGTAAGTCTGCTTGATCCGTCTTCAAAACCTCACCCTCATCCGGGGCGTCAAGCCGCTCCTGGAAAGTGCCGACCTCACCCTCAATCCCGGGGAAAAGGTGGGTCTCATCGGCGCCAACGGCTCCGGCAAGTCCAGCCTGTTTGCCCTGTTGCGGGGAGAACTCCACCCAGATGGCGGCGACCTGGACTTCCCCGCCCGCTGGCGCATCGCCCACGTTGCCCAGGAAACCCCGGCCCTGGAGCGCTCAGCCCTGGATTACGCCATCGACGGCGACACCACCCTGCGCCGTCTGGAAACCCAACTTGCAGAGGCCGAGGCCGCCCATGACGGCCACAAAATAGGTGAACTCCACGCCGCCCTCCAGGATGCCGACGCCTACACGGTCAAGGCCCGGGGCGAACAACTGCTCACCGGCCTGGGGTTTTCCCAGGCCCAGATGGCCCTGCCCGTAGCCAGTTTTTCCGGCGGCTGGCGCATGCGCCTTAACCTGGCCCAGGCTCTCATGTGCCCCTCAGACCTGCTGCTGCTGGACGAGCCCACCAACCACCTGGACCTGGACGCCATCCTCTGGCTTGAGGACTGGCTGAAGCGCTATCCAGGCACCCTGATCATCATCTCCCACGACCGGGATTTCCTGGACGGCGTGGTGAACGTTGTCGCCCACATCGACCAGAAGAAACTCACCCGCTACGGCGGCAACTACTCCCAGTTCGAAAAACAGAGGGCCATCAACCTCGCCCTGGGCCAGGCCGCCTTTGAAAAACAGAGCCGGGAACGAGCCCACCTGCAATCCTTCATCGACCGTTTCAAGGCCAAGGCCAGCAAGGCCAAGCAGGCCCAGTCCCGCATGAAGATGCTGGCGAAGATGGAGGAGCTGGCCCCCATCCATGCGGCCGCCGCCTTCAGCTTCGAGTTCCGGGAACCGGAACGGGCCCCCAATCCGCTGCTGGTACTGGAAAGCGTGAAGGCGGGCTACCCCCCCTCTCCCGCAAGCGGGAGAGGGGCCGGGGGAGAGGGACATTCAACACCCATCGCTGACCCTCTCCCCAACCCTCCCCTGCTTGCGGGGGAGGGAGCCAAGATAGTGCTGAAGGATCTCACCCTCACCCTTCAGGCGGGCCAGCGCATCGGCCTTTTGGGCGTCAACGGCGCCGGCAAATCCACCCTCATCAAGACTCTGGTGGGGGACCTGCCCCCCCTGTCCGGCACCGTGACCCTGGGCAAGGGCCTGGCCATCGGCTATTTCGCCCAGCATCAGGTGGAAATGTTGCGCCACGACCAAACACCCTTGTGGCACCTGCAAAAGCTGGCTCCCTCCGCCCGGGAGCAGGATCTGCGCAACTTCCTCGGGGGCTTCAACTTTGCCGGCGAAATGGCCACCGCCAGCATCGCCCCCTTCTCCGGCGGAGAAAAGGCCCGCCTGGCCCTGGCCCTGATCGTCTGGCAGCGCCCCAACCTGCTGCTGTTGGACGAGCCCACCAACCACCTGGATCTGGAAACCCGGGAGGCCCTCACCGTGGCCCTGGCCCAGTTCGAAGGCACCCTGGTACTGGTCTCCCACGATCGCCATCTGCTGCGGGCCACCACGGAGGAATTCCTCATCGTCGCCGACGGGGGGCTGAAGCCCTTCGATGGCGACCTGGACGACTATCGGGACTGGCTGTTCAAGACCAAGCTGGGCAAGGCCCCGACGCAGAACGGGAATACGACTGCCGACACGTCGCCTTCCACATCAGAAACACCCGCCCCCCAGGCCTCCAGTGCCGAACGCAAAGAGCAGAAGCGTCTGGAGGCCGAAGCCCGCCAACGTCTCTCGGCACAAAAGAAGCCCATCGAAAGCCGGATCAAGCGGCTTGAAGAGCAGATGGATCGGCTCAACAGCCGCAAACTGGAACTTGATGGCGAACTGGCCGCCCCGGACATCTACACTGAAGTCAACAAAGACCGGTTGAAAGCGTTTTTATACGAGCAGGCCCAGCTGGCCAAGGAACTGGAAGAACTGGAAACGGAATGGATGGCCCAACAGGAAGCCCTGGAGGCTTTGGCAGCGGGGTGACCCCCTGCCCCTGCCCCGCCCCGAATGGCGCGTTATAGAGGAGTTTTCATCATGAATCGCATTGTTGCCCTGCTGGCCTTGCTGACCCTGACGCTGGGCACCAGCCTGGCCGTCCAGGCCCAGCCTCCTGAGCCGCAATACCTGCAAGCTCCGGCCCAGACCCGGCTAGAGGCCTGCCCGCAGCCGGGCCAGCCCATTCAGCTCACGGAGCTCAGTCAGGCCGATTGCTGCAAAGGCCACAAGGGCGTTTGCGGCTGCCGGGCCGGCAAGATCATCTGCTGCGACAACACCGCCAGTCCCAACTGCACCTGCCACGGCGACTCAGGCATGGAAAACTGAGTCCGGCGGCGCCGAGGCCCTGCAGATTAATGCCGGCGGCGAGCCTGGGGTGCAGGACCTGAGGAGGACGGCGCACCCCGGCCTTCAATGTGCCGAAATGTGATGCGTCCTTTGCTCAAGTCGTAGGGAGATAACTCCAGGGATACCTTGTCCCCCGCCAGGATGCGGATGTGATGCTTGCGCATCTTGCCGGCACTGTAAGCCACCAGGTTGTGGCCGTTTTCCAGGGTCACCAGATAGCGGGAATCCGGCAGCACTTCGGTTACGACGCCACTCATTTCGAGCAATTCTTCCTTGGCCATGGGGCACTCCACAAAATTGGATAAAAAAACCCGGCTCTAAGCCGGGTTTTGGGCATCGGGCATCCGACCGGATGCCCGCGCTGCCATCAGTTCGCGGAGCGAATGTTGGTGGCTTGCAGGCCCTTGGGGCCGGTGGTCACTTCGAAGCTGACCCGCTGGCCTTCAGCCAGGGTCTTGAAACCCTGGCTTTGAATGGCGGAAAAATGGGCGAAAAGATCATCGCCGCCCTCGTCGGGGGAGATGAAGCCGAAGCCCTTGGATTCGTTGAACCACTTCACAATACCTGTTGCCATGTCTTGAACATCCTGAAAAAAACAAAAAGGGGACTAGCCCAGTAGGGGCGAGATCAAGATGGCAGGGTGATGAATCGTGAAGAATCGCGCAGGGCGCGGGTACTGAACCAGACAACAACAGCGCAACTTGAGGATCGCTGGGGCGCACTATCCTCTCAATCAAGGGCGATGGCAAACCCTTTCGCTTGGCGGCCTCAATCGGAACGCTGCAATGTCAGACATACCTGGCACACGAGCCGAATATCTAGGCCGGTTTGGACGTCCATGAAGAGGGCCCCGCCCGTCGGTTAGCGCCCGGGCGGAGCCGGATGGGAACTACTGCCCGTCATCCCCTTGGGCCGCGTAGCGGCCCACTTCCCGGGCCAGCACCTGGGCCATGTGGGTGGCGATGCGCATGCCACCGGCGGCCATGTCCCCCAGGGCTGTGACCAGTTCAGGATTGATCAGGGCACAACCTCCACTTTCCGTGCTACCAGAAGTCGGACAAGACTGGGAACCATGGAGTGGAGTCTGTGCCTGTTGCGGGACCTGGCCCTGGGCACAGGCCGCCGGATTGCCCGCCGGGGCAGAAAAGAACGGCATGCAGGCCTGGGCAGAACCGGTAGCCAGCAGGCCAGCCAGAACCAGGGCAGCCAGGGGCGGGAGGGTGGTTTTTGCTTTCATGATGGAACTCCTTGTTGGGAATGCCCGCGACAGCGCGGGTGCTCCCAGACTAGGGGCCCCGGGTAAGCAGCCTGTTTCGGCGAGGTAGTACAGATGTAACAGGATATTGCTGGGCGTGCGCCCGGCTTCACCGGCTGGCGTTATTGGCTGGCTGTATTGGTTGGCTGTAGTGACCGGCTTACTTGCCCGCCGCCACCCATACACCGTCCCAGTCCGGCGGCGGCGGGGTGTGGCGGAAGGCGGCAATGCGGTCCAGGAACACCTGGCTGGGCCGGTCCGTGGGCGTCCGTTCCAGGCAGGCCCGGAAAGCCGCCTCGGCTCCATCCCAGTCCCGGGTCCGATAGGCCGTCAGGCCGGTCTCGAAACGGGCGGCCAGTTCCAGGTCCGCTTCTCCCTTGTGCCCCATCAGTTCAAACACCCGTTCCGGTTCGCTGCGGCCCACCACCTGGAGGCTGTCGATCTCCCGGAAGGCAAAGCCCTCCCCCGCCAGCCGACGGGTGGCATGGCTCACCAGGATGCGGGTGCCGTAGAACTTGTTGGCCGTTTCCAGACGGGACGCCAGGTTGACCGTGTCGCCGATGACCGTATAGCCCCGGGCGGTTTCGGAGCCAATGTTGCCCACCAGCACTTCCCCAGTGGCGATGCCCATGCGGGCTTCCACCTCAGGCAGACCCTGGCGCCGGCCCAGCAGGTCCGGCAGGTCGGCGCGGAAGGCCTCCAGCCGGGCCTGCTGGTCCAGGGCCGCCTCGCAGCAAAGCGCCACATGGCGGTCCGCCTCAGTGAAGGGCTGGCCCCAGAAGGCCATGACGGAATCGCCGATGTATTTGTCGATGATGCCCTGGCGTTCCTGGATCACCTGGGCCATGAGGGCGAAATAGCGGTTCAGGAAGCGCACGGCCGCATCCGGCGTGAGGCCTTCGCACAACTGGGTGAAGCCCTTCAGGTCGGAAAAGAACACGCTCATGGACTGGCGCTCGCCCCCCTCTGCCGGCAGACGGTTTTCCAAGAGCCCCCGCACAATGCGGGGGTCCACGTACTGGCCGAAGGTGCTCTTGATGTGTTCCTTCTCCCGCAGGCCCGTCACCATGTGGTTGAAGGAATCCGCCAGGGTCGCCAGTTCATCCCGGGTCTGCACCAGGATCTCCACTTGCAGATCCCCCGCCTCCACCGACTGGGTGCCCAGCAGCAGTCGGCGGATGGGTTCCACCAGGGAACGGCTCACCCACCAGGCAAAGATGAGTCCCAGCACAGTGGCTATGCCGGTGATAATCCAGTTAAGACGCACGGAGCGGGCCTCTTCCTGCTTGGCCTGGGCGGCGGTTTGGGTGGTCAGGGTATTGAGCAGGTCCAGGACCTTGCCGATCTCCCCGTCCAGTTTGTCCTTCTCCTGCCGCAGGTTTTCCCGCACCAGACTGGCGGAGCGGGCAGTGCCCTCCTCCACCTCGATCTGATAGAGGCGGAAGGTACGGTGGAAATCCTGACGGGCGGTTTGCAGGTTGGGCAGTTGCTGCTTGAGCACCGCCAGAGTCACCAGATCCAGGCGGATATCCCCGGCCTGTTCCCATTCCGCCAGCATGCGCAGGGAGGAATCCACGATCTGGTCGGCGTTGATGCCCCGGGCGTCGAAGTCGGCGGATTCCTTGGCCAGGAAGGCCGGATCCGGCCGGGCGGCCTCCATGCCCAGCAACACCCGCTCCATGTGCACCATCTGCTGGCGGATTAGGATTTCCACGCTGGCCACCTGATTCTGTAGGGGCAGGTAAACGTCCGCCAGAGCCCGTACCTGGTTGTTGAGCTGGCGGGAATTGAGCACCGACAGCCAGGTCACCACCACCATCAGGGCCAGGAGGACCAAGGTGATGCTGAATATCTTCAGGCGGATGGGACGGCGCATGGCTATAAATTCCCACAAAGATGAAAGCAGCCGCAGGAGGTAGAAGACTGGAATGGGAAACGCCGGGCGTCAACTCTCCATCCCGGAAGGTTTAATCAAGCCAGACCCGTTCCCGGACCCTCAGGTCGGGCCCGAAGCGATAAACCAGAGGCACCGCAGACGGAATCTCCACCCGTTCCATGGCCTCCGGGCTGATGCCCTCCAGATGCATGACCAGCCCCCGCAGGGTGTTGCCATGGCTGGCCACCAGCAAGCGTTCGCCCGCCGCGATGCGGGGCCGCAAGACCTGCTCCCAGTAGGGCAGGGTTCGGCGCTGGCAATCCCGCAGGCTTTCCGTGCAAGGCAACTGGTCCGGGGTCAGATCCCCATAGAGGGGCGAAAAACGGGGATGGCGGGGATCATCCAGGCCTAGGGCCGGCGGCGCCTCGAAATAGCCCCGCCACCAGCGCCGGGACTGGGCCTCTCCCCAGACTGAAAATATCTCCTGTTTGTTCAGGCCTTGCAGGGCACCGTAGTGCCGCTCGTTCAAGCGCCAATTGGCATGAATCGGAACCGGATCATGGCCGGCCCCTCCCAGCAGAGCCTCCACCGTCTGGCGGGTACGGGCCAGTCTGGATACATGGGCCTCGTCGAAGCCAAAACCGGCCGCTGCCAGGCGGCGCCCCGCCTCCCGGGCTTCTGCCAGTCCGCTTTCCGTCAGCAGAATGTCCGTCCAGCCCGTGAAACGGTGGCTCAGGTTCCACTCGCTATGACCGTGGCGGATGAACACCGCCACCCGTTCGCCGGCAGCCGTGCTCATTCGGGTACTTCGACCAGTACGTGCTCCAGGTGGTGGCGGTCCCCCCATTTCTCCAGATGCCACCCCTGCTCATCGAAGCGGAACCAGTTCAGGGCGCAGTTGGGAATGGTGAAATCCCGGGGCGTCTCCAGGGGCCGGCCCGTGGCCTTGCGGTAAAGGATATCCAGCACGCCGCCATGACACACTGCGCAGATCGTCTGACCGGCATGATGGCGCACCATCCAGTCGATGCCTTCCGCCACCCGGGCGGCGAAAGCCAGCATGCTCTCCCCCGTCTCGAAGTCATAATGCACATCTCGAGCCTGGTACAACACATGGGCCTCGGGGTATTTCTCCTTGCCCTCGGCCGCCGTCAGCCCCTGGAAGATGCCGTAATTGCGTTCCCTCAACTGGGGCAGGGGCCGCACTTCCTGACCTTCACGCTCGGCGATGGCCCGAGCGGTATCCAGGGCCCGGATCAGATCGCTGCTATAGATGGCAGCGAAATGGTGATGAGCGGCGTTGTAGGCCATGGCCAGGGCCTGGGCCCGGCCCGTCGCATTGAGGGGAATGTCGGTGAGGCCCTGGATGCGCTTTTCGATGTTCCAGTCGGTTTCACCGTGGCGGACGATGCAGATGCGGGTGTTCATGGGCGTGGGCCAATACTGGTTCGAGCCTGCTGTTTATCGATGCATATTTTCCCATGAACCACCCGGTGCCCAGCCTTCAAGACGCTAAAATCTCATTTCTTTTCACCCACGAACCAGCAAACACCCATGGCCCAATACGTCATGTCCATGCTCCGCGTGAGCAAGATCGTTCCCCCCAAGCGGCAGATCATCAAGGACATCTCCCTGTCCTTCTTCCCCGGCGCCAAGATCGGCCTCCTGGGCCTGAACGGCGCCGGCAAGTCCACCGTGCTGAAGATCATGGCCGGGGTGGACAACGAATACGACGGCGAGGTCCAGCGCCTGGCCGGCATCACCCAGGGCTACCTGGCCCAGGAACCCCAACTGGACCCGGACAAGACCGTCCGCGAAGAAGTGGAAGCAGGCCTGGGGGAAGTCATGCAGGCCAAGCAAAAACTTGAAGAGGTTTACGCTGCCTACGCCGAACCCGATGCGGACTTCGACAAGCTGGCCGAGGAGCAGGCCCGCCTGGAGGCCATCATCGCCGCCTCCGGCTCCGATGCCGAACACCAGATGGAAATCGCCGCCGACGCCCTGCGCCTGCCCCCCTGGGATGCCGTCATCAAGCACCTGTCCGGTGGCGAAAAACGCCGCGTGGCCCTGTGCAAGCTGCTCCTCTCCAAGCCCGACATGCTGCTGCTGGACGAGCCCACCAACCACCTGGACGCGGAATCGGTGGAATGGCTGGAACAGTTCCTGGTGCGCTTCCCCGGCACCGTCATCGCCGTCACCCACGACCGTTACTTCCTGGACAACGCCGCCGAGTGGATCCTGGAACTGGACCGGGGCCACGGCATCCCCTGGAAAGGCAACTACTCCAGTTGGCTGGAGCAGAAGGAAGCCCGTCTGGAGCAGGAACAGAAGCAGCAGGACGCCCACACCAAGGCCATGAAACAGGAACTTGAATGGGTGCGGCAAAACCCCAAGGCCCGCCAGGCCAAGTCCAAGGCCCGCCTGGCCCGCTTCGAGGAAATGAACAGCTACGAATACCAGAAGCGCAACGAAACCCAGGAGATCTTCATTCCCCCGGGCGAGCGCCTGGGAGACAAGGTCATCGAATTCAACAATGTGACCAAGTCCTTCGGCGACCGGCTGCTCATCGACAACCTGTCCTTCAGCATCCCCCCGGGGGCCATCGTCGGCATCATCGGCCCCAACGGCGCCGGCAAGTCCACCCTGTTCAAGATGATTCAGGGCAAGGAGGCGCCGGATGCCGGCAGCATCGACATGGGCCAGACTGTCAAGGTCTCCTCCGTGGACCAGAGCCGGGAAGGCCTGGAGGACAACAAGACCGTGTTCGACGCCGTGGCCAACGGCGCCGACATCCTCACCGTGGGCAAGTTCGAAATGCCTTCCCGGGCCTACCTGGGGCGCTTCAACTTCAAGGGCGCCGACCAGGGCAAGATCGTCGGCAATCTCTCAGGCGGCGAACGGGGCCGCCTGCACCTGGCCAAGACCCTCATCCAGGGCGGCAACGTGCTGCTGCTGGACGAACCGTCCAACGACCTGGACGTGGAAACCCTGCGGGCCCTGGAAGACGCACTGCTGGAATTCGCCGGCTGCGTGCTGGTGATCTCCCACGACCGCTGGTTCCTGGACCGCATCGCCACCCATATCCTGGCCTGCGAAGGGGATTCCCACTGGGAATTCTTCGCCGGCAACTACCAGGAATACGAGGCAGACAAAAAGCGGCGCCTTGGCGAGGAAGGGGCCAAGCCGAAGCGGATTCGATATAAGCCCATCAGCCGCTAACCCGCTTTTTTTCGATTTTCAGAATGCTGCTATCCACCATGTCAAAGTTGAACACAAAAAACCTTATTGCTGCCCTGGTCTTCCTACTCTTCGGCATGTGGGTGACCAGCCTGGTCCCAACCCCCGAAATCGCCGTCGTATTCGGCGTCCTGCTGCTAACCGTATATCTGTTTGCCTTTGAAGTCGTCGGCGTGGATGTGGCCGCAGTTACGGTCATGGTGGCCCTCGGCCTCATCAGTTCCTTCAGTGACCCCCTGGGCCTGGCCAAGCCTCTGGTACCGTCCGGCGAACTGTTCCAGGGTTTCTCCAGCAATGCAGTGATGTCCATCATCGCCGTCATGATCATTGGCGCAGGCCTGGACAAGACCGGCCTCATGACCAGGGTTGCAGCCACCATCCTGCGCCTGGCCGGCCAGACGGAAGCCCGCATCATTCCCGCCATTTCCGGTACGGTGGGGTTCATCTCCAGCTTCATGCAGAACGTGGGGGCCGCCGCCCTGTTCCTCCCGGTGGTGGGCCGCATCTCCGCCCGTACCGGCCTGCCCATGTCCCGCCTGCTGATGCCCATGGGCTTCTGCGCCATCCTGGGGGGCACCATCACCATGATCGGCTCCAGCCCCCTGATCCTGCTCAACGACCTGATCCTCACCTCCAACAAGGCCCTGCCCGCCGAGCAGCAGATGGAAACCTGGTCCCTGTTCTCGGTGACTCCCATCGGCATTGCCCTGCTGGCCTCGGGGATCATCTATTTCGTGCTGGCAGGCCGATTTGTGCTGCCGGGCAGCCGTATAGAGCACATCGCCAGCGGCGCCAACACGATGAAGTATTTCCAGGACCTCTACGGCCTGGACTACGGCCTGTTCGAGGTGGTGGTTCCCCATGACAGTCCGTTGATCGGCAAGTTACTGGATGACGTGGAACACAAATGGCGGGTGCGAGTGATCGCCGCCCAGCGCAGCAGCGAGGAACTGCGCATTGGCCCTGGTAGCCTGGCGCGGGATGTCGGCATTCAGTCGGGCATGGTAATGGGCATCCTGGCAGCACCGGAACCCATGCAGGTCTTCATCAGCGAGAACAAGCTGCAACTTCGGGATGACCTGGAGACATTCTCCGAATCCCTGGCAGCAACAAAGGCTGGCATCGCCGAGGTCGTTATCCCGCCAGGTTCCGAGCTCATCGGCAAAAGCGCCCGGGACCTGTGGATGCGCAAGACCTATGGCCTGGCCATGGTGGCCCTGCACCGGGGCGGCGAAACCCTGCGGGAAGGAGACGGCATCCGCAACATGCCTTTGCAGTCCGGGGATGCCCTTATCGTGCATACCACCTGGGACGCCCTGGCTCACCTGGAATCGGACCGCAACTTCGTGGTCCTCACTAGCGAATATCCCCATGAGGAGCTTCGCCCCCACAAGGTGAAACCGGCCCTTGCCTTCTTCGGTATCGCCCTTTTCATGGTGCTGTTCACCGACGTGCGCCTTTCCCTGGCCCTTATGACCGGCGCCATCGGCATGATCCTGACCGGGGTGTTGCGCATCGAAGAGGCCTATCACGCGGTGAGCTGGAAATCCGTTTTCCTGCTGGCCAGCCTGATTCCCCTGGGCCTGGCGGTGGAAACCAGCGGCACCGCCGCCTGGATCGCCCAGCAGACCCTGGAACTGCTGGGGGGCACCCCCACCTGGGTGCTGCAAATGGCCATCGCCGTGCTGGCCACCGCCTTCACCCTGGTAATGTCCAACGTGGGCGCCACCGTGCTGCTGGTTCCCCTGGCGGTGAACATCGCCATCGGCGCCGGGGCCAACCCGGCGGTGTTCGCCCTCACCGTGGCCCTGGCCACCTCCAACTCCTTCTTCCTGCCCACCCATCAGGTCAACGCCCTGATCATGGGCCCCGGGGGCTACCGGGTAGCGGACTTCATGCGGGCGGGGGGCGTCATGACCCTGCTCTTCCTGGCTGTGATGATGGTCATGCTGAATCTCATCTTCTGACACCTTCCCGGCCGTGAGCAGCGCCCTGGCTGCCGAATTCGAGGGCCGGATTCAGGCCTTACGGCGGGCGCTGCCCGCCGTGGCTTTCTTCGCCGGCTTCCTGTGGGATGCCGTGACCCTGGGACGTTCCGTCGGCACCCTGGATCTATGGCTGCTGACGGCCTATCTGGTCGGCGCGGGAACGTTGTTGTGGTGGCTGGGACGGCGCCAGTCTCTGGCACCGCCAGCCACCAGCGGTGAAGAAATGAGCCCGCCCCCGGCACCGCCCTGGTGGCGGGAATCCGGCCCCTACGTGCTGCTCCAGTTCCTGTTCGGGGGCCTGTTCTCCGCCCTGTTCATCTTTTATTTCAAGAGCTCCAGCCACCTGCCGGCAACCCTTTGGGCCCTGGGCCTGGGGGCCTTGCTGGTGGCCAACGAATTCCTGGAAGACCGCTACCGGCGCTTCACCCTCACGTGGGCCCTATTCGGCCTGTGCAGCATGTTGCTGCTGAACTTCGTCGTACCCCATGTGGTGGGCAGTATCTCCCCCGTCTGGTTCGTGCTCAGCACCCTGGCAGGGGCAGGACTGGCCCACGGTCTGCACTCCAAGACCCCCGGCAGGCCCGGTCGCATCCGGCCCGTCTGGGGCATTGCAGCCGCCTTGCTGCTGGCCTATTCCATCGATGTCATCCCACCCGTACCCTTGGTGAAAAAGGCGCTGGCCGTGGGCCATGACATGCGCAAACAACAGGATGCCTACGTGCTGCGCCAGGAAGCGTCCCCCTGGTGGATGTTCTGGCGCCGCACCCGGGGAGATATCCGCCTGAAACCCGGGGAGCGTCTGTATTGCGTGTCTGCCGTGTTCGCCCCCCGGGGCCTAGACACCCGCCTCTATCACCGTTGGGCCTATAACGATCCTCAACGGGGCTGGGTCACAACCTCCCGCATCGGCTTCCACCTGGCGGGGGGACGCCAGGGGGGCTACCGGGGCTACACCTGGAAGCAGAACCTGGTGCCGGGGGAATGGAAGGTGACCGTGGAAACGGAAAACGAACGCACCGTGGCCACCCTCCGCTTCGAACTGTCGGATGAGGCCCTGCCGGCGGATGCCAGCATGGTGGAACACCCCATCTGAGTACTTGTGGCGGGGGTCAGTGATCCTCCAGCCGGGTGAAGGTGTCCTCGGCCAGCTCGCCAGTATCCGCATCCACCCAGGAGGTCAGCCCCAGTTCAGCTTCCGCCTCTTCCAGGGATTCTGCCGGCTCATAGGCATCGTCCGACTGAATCTCCATGTCCTGCACGGCTTCCAGCAGGGTTTCGAAGGGACCGTAGAGCTGGCCGGTGTCCTTGTCCATCCAGAAGAAACCGTCCGGGCGCTCCACGATACGGGTGTGGTCGAATTCCGGTGATGTTTCGGGAATGGTCTGAGTCATGGCGATCTCCTCCTGCCAGGCCAGAAATTCAGTAATGGGGCGGCAGTTCGTCCTGGGGGTTCGAATTTTCTGCCGGCGCAAACCGTTGCAACTGCTGGAACACCATCCTCAACTCGTCCTGCAACAGGGCAATGGCTTCCTGTTGACGGACCACAGTCTGGTTCAGCGTTTCCACCAGGTCTTCGGTAAAGCTGAGCTTGATTTCGAGTTCGGTCAATCGCGATACGGTATCCATGCACACATTCTAAGTCTCCCGGCCCCGTACGTGTCCATGCACCTGCCCGGTGCCCCGCGCCTTAATTTCGTGCATAAAGAAGGGCCGCACCCCCGCAAAATCACGCATTCAGGCCTGGTTTTGGGTGTTTTTGTTTCCTCACACCCATACTTTTGTTCTGGTACGACAAATGCATAGCTTCGGCTGTCCTGTCATTTCCTTGCCGCCAAGGAGACCGCCATGCTGACCAACCGGTATGTCCTGATGCTGATGACCCTGTCCCTGGGAGCTACATGCGGCCTCGCCGCCGCCCAGGGGAGTCCGGATTCGTCTACTGTGGCGAATGGGGCCACAGCGCCCATCGGCTGCCATCCCCTGATGACCCAGAAAGAATGCAGCACCTTCCTCACCACCTTGGCCCGGCTGGAAGCGGGCGATACCCTCCAGGGGTTTCTGGATACCCATTTCGCCCTCATGCGGGAAAGGGAATCCGCCTGTGATCTCAGCCGCCAGCAAGTAGCCAGCCGACGGAGCAGGATCAATCCGAACAACTCGTTGACGCGGCAATTCTAACGCGGCGAGACAACGACAGTCTCCACCGCCCCCAACCCGGTTGGGGGAAAAAATGCCCCATTGCAGGGGGTGACGGTGTAAGTTTGGGCACTGCCAACGGCTGGTTCCCGCCCTAGGGCCCGGGTGCCAGACGACCCGACCCACCTATGCCGAGACATCCCATGCACCTGCTCAAGTCCATCACCCCCTCCATTCCCAAACGCTTCCAGCAAGCTATCCCTTTTCTTACCCTGCTGCCTTTCGTGGCCCTGACCGGCTGTGCCACGCCGGACAACGTGGCGCAACAGACCGCCCCCCTGGCGGACCAGCTCCAGACCGTGAATCAGCGTCTGGATGGCGGCCTCAGCCAGGCCCTGAACCTGGCCCAGGACGCCAGCCGGCAAGCCACCGCCGCGCAAAACCTGGCCCGGGAAGTGGACGGCAAGGTCGCCGCCCTGGATGCCCGCGTCGGCACCCAGGCCCGACAACTCGAAAGCCTGGCTGGCGATCTGGCAGCACTGCGCGCGTCCCAGAGTGGAGAGTTACAGCGGCAGGTGAACGAGCAGGTGGAGCAACAGGTAGCGCAGAAAACCGCTGAGGCGGAAGCCCGTGCCCTGGCAGCCGCCAACGCCCGGATCCAGGCCGCCAACCAAAGCACGAATGGCCGCCTGGACCAGATTGAAAAACGCCTGGCCGAAGTGGCTCGCATGGCTGAAGACGCCCTGGCTGCCCTGGGGCTGGGCCCCCGCAAGATCTTCGGCAAGGTGGTGCACAGCACCACCCTGACGGACGACAAGACCATGTATCCCATCAATTCGCCGGACCTGGGCAGCAAAGACATGGCCAAACTGGATGCCGTGGCGGACTACGTGAAAAAACTGGACGTGAACTACCACATCGGCATCCACGGCCACACCGACGGTCTGGGCTCTGACGACTACAACTACGACCTGGCCAAGGCTCGGGCAGAGGTGGTCAAGGGTTACCTGCACGAGCAGAAGGGCATTCCCCTGCTGCGCATGTCGGTGATCTCCCACGGTGCCACAGACGTTTCTGCCTACCGCCAGGGCAGCAACCGCCGCATCGTGGTAGAGGTGTTGCAGTGAGGCGTGAAGGGGGAAGGGTCCGCGCCTTCGGCGCTCAAGGGTAAAGGGTACCCCCCATCCCCCATCCCCCTTCCCCCTTCACCCTTCCCCCTTCACCCACCAGTTATCATGCCGACCTTTGCTGTTGGCCTGATCCACCATGTCTGCCTTTCCTCCTGAAATCCTGCGGGACGTCCAGCGACGCCGCACTTTTGCCATCATTTCCCACCCGGACGCGGGCAAGACCACCCTGACGGAAAAGCTGCTGCTGTTCGGCGGTGCCATCCAGATGGCCGGCACGGTGAAGGCCCGCAAGTCCGCCCGCCACGCCACCTCCGACTGGATGGAGGTGGAAAAGCAGCGGGGCATCTCGGTGACCAGTTCGGTGATGCAGTTCGACTACGCCGGCCACACCATCAACCTGCTGGACACCCCCGGCCACGAAGACTTCTCGGAAGACACCTACCGGGTGCTCACCGCCGTGGACGCGGCGGTCATGGTCATCGACGCGGCCAAGGGCGTGGAGGCCCAGACCATCAAGCTGCTGGAGGTCTGCCGGCTCAGGAACACCCCCATCATCACCTTCGTCAACAAGATGGACCGGGAGGTGCGGGACCCCCTGGACCTGCTGGCGGAAATCGAGGCCGTGCTCAAGCTGGACTGTGCGCCGGTGACCTGGCCCGTGGGCATGGGCAAGACTTTCCGGGGTGTGTACCACCTGCTCCATGACCAGATGCTGCGCTTCACCGCCGGCGAAGAACGGGCCGGGGGCGAGGTGGAGCTCATCGAGGGCCTGGACAACCCCAAGCTGCAGGAGTTGTTCCCCCTGGAGATGGGACGCCTGCACGAGGAAGTGGGCCTGCTGCGCGACGCCAGCCCGCCCTTCGACATCACCGATTTCCTACGGGGCCATCAGTCGCCGGTGTTCTTTGGCTCCGGCATCAACAACTTCGGCGTGCGGGAAATCCTCCAGGCCCTGGTGGAGTGGGCGCCGCCGCCCCAGCCCCGGGATGCGGGGGCCCGCATGGTGGAACCCGCCGAGGCCCCCTTCACCGGCTTCGTGTTCAAAATCCAGGCCAACATGGACCCGAAGCACCGGGACCGCATCGCCTTCTTCCGGGTCTGTTCCGGCCGCTATTCGCCCGGCATGAAGGTGCAGCATCAGCGCATGGGCCGGGAAATGAAGCTGGCCAACGCCCTGACCTTCATGGCCAACGAACGGGTACACATGGAAGACGCCGTGGCTGGAGACATCATCGGCATCCACAACCACGGCCAGTTGCAGATCGGCGACACCCTCACGGAAGGCGAAGCCCTGCACTTCAAGGGCATTCCCTACTTCGCCCCGGAAATGTTCCGCAGCGCCCGATCCCGGGACCCCATCAAGTCCAAGCAGTTGCAGAAGGGCCTGAAGGAACTGGGCGAGGAAGGTGCCATCCAGGTATTCGAGAACATGGCCAGCGGCTCATTGCTGCTGGGGGCCGTGGGCCAGCTCCAGTTTGAAGTGGTAGCCAGCCGGCTCCAGGCGGAATACAAGGTGGACGCCATCTATGAAAACGCCGACATCTACACCGCCCGCTGGCTCACCTTCCCGGACGATGCCACCCGCAAGCAGTTCGAGCGGGAACAACTGGCCCGCATGGCCCTGGACGTGGACGGCAACCCGGTCTACCTGGCCACCAACCGCTACAACCTGAGCCTGCTGGAAGAAAAATGGCCCAAGGTCCAGTTCCACGCCAGCCGGGAACACGGCCAGCGGTTCGACTGAGTACACCCAGGACATTTCTGACCGCACGAGTACATTTGTGCTATCCAATGGCATACCGTCAGGCCGTTAATAGGCCTAGAAGGGTTCCCTAGGTAAATCAGGTGAATCCATACCGGGCGTAATAGGGGGTCACACGGGGTCAGAACTCCACAAGCCGGTTGCCCGGGTGTAGCCCACCCCGCCCCGAGGTACGCCATGAACCTCCGTAACCTGCGCCTGCTGAAATATCAGCCCTGGCTGATCGCCCTCTTTCTAGGCGCTGAACTGCTGGGCGGGCTTGCCTTGTACTGGAACCATCAGGACAAGGAGGCCCAGATGCTGGCCCAGTACACCCGGGTATTGGAAACTGCCTATCGCTCCAGCCTGAACACCTACGCTGTCGCCACAGAAACCCTGTTCGCGGAAACAGTAAACAAGCCGAATGTGCTGGTCATCATGGCCCAGGCCTATCAGGCTGACACGAAAAGACAAGCAGAGTTGCGCAACAGGTTGCTGGAGCAGCTTGGACCCAGCTACGAACACCTTAAGGCCCGCAATGTGCGGCAATTGCATTTTCACCTGCCAGACGGACGCAGCTTCCTGCGCTTCCACCATGTCCATAAATTCGGCGACCCCCTGTTCGAGGCCAGGCCCTCGGTACGCATGGCCAACACAGAACAGCGGGTTGTGTATGGCTATGAAACCGGCAAGGTCATTGCCGGATTCCGTTACGTGTTTCCCCTCAGCTATGAGGGAAAACATATCGGCAGCGTGGAAACCAGCGTCAGCTTTGCCGCCATTCAGAAGACACTCCAGGAGGCCGCACCGGGAAGCGATTACGACTTCATCATCCGCAAGGATTCCGTAGGAAAAAAGCTCTTTTCCGGCCAGGAAAAACTCTATTCCCCTTCTCCGTTGCATCCTGACTATCTGGTGGAAGACGCTCAGGCCACCCGGGCTGACAGTCCTCCGCCCCTGACACCGCTTCAGGTCAGACTGGAGCGTGCCCTGGCCGGCAGATCGGACGCCCGCGCAGCCATCGCAGCAGGACGTTCTGCCAGTTTTTCAGAAGAACTCGACGGCCAGTATTACGCCTGCACCCTTTATTCCGTGCCTGACGTGAGCGACAAGGCAGTGGCCTACCTCATCGCCTTCACGCCCGCCCCACTGCTAGGCCAGACCAAGCAGGAATTACTGATTAGTCTGGGGGTGTTGACCCTGGTACTGGTCCTGGCCGCCGTCCAGGGACTCGACCTGCTTGCCGCCCGCCAGGCCGCCGAATCCGCCAACCAGGCGAAGAGCGATTTCCTGGCCAACATGAGCCACGAAATCCGCACCCCCATGAACGCCATCATCGGCCTCACCTACCTGGCCATGAAAACACGGCTCACTCCAGCCCAGCGGGGGTATCTGGCCAAGATTCAGGGGTCCAGCCAGCATCTGTTGGGCATCATCAACGACATCCTCGATTACTCCAAGATCGAAGCCAACAAGCTGGTCATCGAACATCGGGAGTTCGACATCCACAGCCTGCTGGACACCGTCATCCTCAACCTCTCGGAACGGGCCGCCGGCAAGGGACTGGAATTGATCGTCGACATCCGCCCCGAAGTCCCCAAGCGCATGCTGGGTGACGCACTTCGGCTCGGCCAGGTTCTCATCAACCTGGCTGGCAACGCCATCAAATTCACAGAGCACGGGGAAGTGACCATCACCATCAGTCTGCTGGAAAAGGACGAGAAAAACGTCTACCTGCGTGCAGAGGTTCGGGATACCGGCATCGGCCTGAGTCCCGAACAGCAGGCCGGCCTCTTCCAGAGTTTCAGTCAGGCAGATGCTTCAATTACACGCAAGTTCGGCGGCACCGGCCTGGGACTGGCCATTTCCAAGCGCCTCGTGGAATTGATGGGGGGTGAGATCGGTGTGGAAAGCACCCTAGGCCATGGCGCCATTTTCTCGTTCACCGCCCACCTGGGGCGGGCCCAGAGTGACGAGGCCCCCGCGAGAACCATTCCTGATCTGCACGGAAGGCGCATCCTGGTCGTGGATGACAACCAAAGCGCTCGGCAGGTCATGGTCGAGATGCTGGCTTCCATGAACTTCAAGGTTACCGCCGTGGACAGTGCTGCCGCCGCCCTGGCTGCACTCCAGGAGGCAAAAGCAGCGAAAGTGCCCTACGATCTGGCATTCCTTGACTGGCAAATGCCGGAAATGGATGGCCTTACCCTGGCCGAAGCCATTCAAGAACTGAATCTTCCGGATAAACCTCACCTGGTGATGGTGACCGCCTATGGGCGGGATAATCTGGTCAAATCCGCCCAGGCAATGGGCATCGAAGAAGTACTCATGAAACCGGTTACGGCTTCCACCCTGGGAGATGCCATAGTCGACCGGCTCGCCCCCCATATGATCCGTGACCGGGAAGCCATGCGCCCTTCCCTGGACCACTTGGCCGAATCAAACCTACGCGGACTGCGGGTTTTGCTGGTGGAGGACAACGAACTCAACCAGCAGGTGGCCACTGAATTGCTGCAAAGCGCAGGGGTACTGGTTGACCTGGCGGAAAACGGCGCCGTTGCCGTGGATAAGGTCCAGGCCCACCCCTACGATCTGGTTCTCATGGATATGCAGATGCCCGTCATGGATGGCCTGACTGCCACCCGGGAAATACGGGCCCTGAAGGGCTTCATGAAACTGCCTATCATCGCCATGACCGCCAACGCCATGGAGTCCGACCGGCAGAATTGCCTAGAGGCCGGCATGAACGATCATCTGGGCAAGCCTATAGAACCGGAAAAACTCTGGGCCAGCTTGCGGCAATGGTGCCCCCATGGCCCCCTTGAGCCCGGTCCAGGGCAGCCAGCTACGCAAGCATCCGCCTCGCCGGGCGAGGTCCTGCGACCGCCCTCACTGCATGCCATTCCTGATTTAGATGTAGAAGCTGGCCTGCGCCGCCTCATGGGACGGGAAAACCTTTATTACTCAATCCTGCGCAAATTCGTGGTTTCTGAAAGAGTCTTCCCTCAGCAAATGGCGGCAGCCATTGCTGCCGCCAACTGGCAGACCGCCGAACGACTGGCCCACACCCTGAAGGGCATGTCAGCGCAGATAGGCGCCATACACCTGGAACATGCCGCTCGCGCACTCGAAAAAGCCCTGCATCATCCAGCCCCCGCAGACAAACTTCCGCCCCTGGTCCATGAAGTCAACAGCCTCCTGCTGGCATTGCTGAATGCCCTGGAGGCCGCCCTGCCGGATGACCGGGTTGCGAGTGAACACCAACCGGTCAATCGGGAACATCTGGTCCACGTCTGCCGACGCCTGATGGACATGCTGGAAGAAGATAATTTCAGTGTCCACGAACTGGCCAAAGCCCATGCCTCCCTGTTGCGAAACGGGCTGGGCGAACCCTATTCCCAAATCGAGGCTGCCATAGAGAACTTCGACTTTTCCGGTGCCCTGGCAAAACTCAAGGCCGTCGCGGCCCAGCAAGGCATCGCCCTCTCCTGAATCCCGACCTGGTCAGCATGGATCGAGACCGCATTGCAGGAATCCTGCGGGTCACTTATGTTTTATCCATCTTCACACCAGCACAATCCTGGGCAAGCTGGACAACACAACACTGGAGGAGCAGATGATGAGCATGCCCCATGACGCAACCTTCGCCTTTATTTGCCGCAGGGCCGGCTTCGCCTCGCTGGCGATTCTCATCCTGCTGATACCTCTTGCTGGGCAAGCCGACGACGCCCCCCTGCTCCAGGGCAGGCCCAGCACGGCAGAGATCATCCAGGCCCTGCAGGCGGATTTCAACGCGGATGCAGAGTTAGCAGGCCCCGCCAGCCACACCCGCAGCCTGGCGCCCAGGAAACCTGCCCCCTTCTGGACCCGGGCACTGGACCTGGACATCCAGTTCGGCTTCAACTCCCATCAGTTGACCCCGGAAGGCACGGCGGTGCTGGACCAGTTGGGCGCCGCCCTCAAGTCCAGCGAGCTGAGCTTCATCAAGCAGGTGGTACTGGAAGGCCATACCGATGCCAAAGGCCGGGCAGCCTACAACCTGCGGCTGTCCAAACGCCGGGCCCAGGCGGCCCTGGACTACCTGGCCCGGGACCAGGGCATTCCCGCCGACATGATGAAAGCCGTGGGAAAAGGCGCTACCCAGCCCGCGAAACCTGAAGCCCCGGAAGATGTAACCAACCGCCGGGTGCGGGTGATTCTCGGGCTATAAGGCACCGCTTCCGGCTCAACCCGCCAGGGCCGCCGTGACGATGTCTTTTGCCTCGGCGACCAGGGCCTGGAGGTGCTCGGCGCTCTTGAAGCTCTCGGCGTAGATCTTGTAGATGTCCTCGGTGCCGGAGGGTCGGGCGGCGAACCAGCCGTTTTCCGTGGTGACCTTGAGACCGCCGATGGGGGCGTCGTTTCCAGGCGCCCGGGTGAAACGGCCGGTAATGGCCTCTCCTGCCAGGGTAGGAGCGGCCACCTTGTCGCCGGTGAGGGTCTTGAAGGCGGCTTTCTGTTCCGGGGTGCAGGCAGCGTCGATGCGCAGGTAATAGGGCGTGCCGTGCCGGGCGGCCAGCTCCTGGTAATAGCGGCCCGGGTCCTTGCCGGTGACGGCGGTGATCTCGGCGGCCAGCAGGGCCAGGATGATGCCGTCCTTGTCCGTGGTCCACACGCTGCCGTCCCGGCGCAGGAAGCTGGCGCCGGCGCTTTCCTCGCCGCCGAAGCACAGGGTGCCCGCCAGCAGCCCCGGGCTGAACCACTTGAAGCCCACGGGTACTTCGATGAAGTTGCGTCCCAGGCCCGTCACCACCCGGTCGATGAGGCCGGAACTCACCAGGGTCTTGCCCACGGCCACGTCGGCCTTCCAGCCGGGACGGTGGGTGAGCAGGTAATGGATGGCCACGGCCAGGAAATGGTTGGGGTTCATGAGCCCCATGGAGGGGGTGACGATGCCGTGGCGGTCCACGTCCGCATCGTTGCCCCAGGCGATGTCGTACTTGTCCTTCAGGCCCACCAGGCTGGCCATGGCGTAGGGGCTGGAACAATCCATGCGGATCTTGCCGTCGTGGTCCAGGGTCATGAAACCGAAGGTGGGGTCCACCCGGGGGTTCACCACTTCGATGTCCAGGCCGTACTTCTCGGCGATGGGCTTCCAGTAGGCCACCGCCGCCCCGCCCATGGGGTCAACCGCCATCTTCAGCCCGGCCTGTTTGATAGCCTCCATGTCGATGACCGCCCCCAGGTCCGCCACGTAGGGAGTGACGAAATCCTCCTGGAAGGTGGTGGGGGCGCCCAGGGCCTGTTCATAGGGCACCCGGCGCACATCCAGGTTGCCGCCGGCCATGAGGGCGTTGGCCCGCTGCTCGATCCAGCCCGTGGCATCGGTATCCGCCGGACCGCCATGGGGCGGGTTGTACTTGATGCCGCCGTCCTGGGGCGGGTTGTGGGACGGGGTGATGACGATGCCGTCCCCCTGGCAACCGGTGCCGGAACCGCCATTGCAATGGGTGTGGTTGAAAGCCAGGATGGCCCGGGAGATGACCGGCGTGGGGGTATAGCCGTCATCGGCCTGGAGTCGCACTTCCACCCCGTTGGCCGCCAGCACTTCCAGGGCCGTGCGCTGGGCCGGGGCCGACAGGGCATGGGTGTCCTTGCCCAGGAACAGGGGGCCTGTAATGCCCTGGGCGGCCCGGTATTCGCACACCGCCTGGGTAATGGCGGCAATATGGGCCTCGTTGAAGCTCTTGTTGAAGGCGCTGCCCCGGTGGCCGCTGGTGCCGAAGGCCACCCGCTGGGTGGGCACGTTCACGTCGGGGGTCTGGCCATAGGCCGCCAGCAGGGCGGCGGTATCCATAAGACTGTCGGCGGGGGCGGGCTTTCCGGCGAGGGGGTGGGACATACTGGGCTCCGAATGAGAAGAATGAACGAACCCCGCAATGTTACGCCCAGGGCTGTTACAAACCGTAACCTCTCGAAACCCATGGCGCCCCCTTGCCTGCCTAGCATGGAGTCAAGGATGGATCAGACGGAAACCCCGCCGGATGCCTTCCGAACCCAAGTCAAGGAGCACGACATGAAAACGACCCTCAAAACCCTGTTGACCGCCCTGATCAGCGTCACCGCCCTGGGACTGGGTGCCAATGCCTATGCCGATGGCCGTGGCGGAGACCGGGATGGCTGGCGGGATCACGACCGCCATGAACAGCGCTGGGATGATCGGTGGGATGACCGCCGCCACGGCCATGACGAATGGCGAAAACACCATCGCCATCCCCACTATGTTCGCAATGGCGTGTACTTCTACGCCCCGCCTCCGGTGGTCTACCCCGGCCCGGTCTTCTACGGCCCGACGGTATACCGCAACCCGCCCCGGGGCTCGGTGATCATCGACCTGCCCACCATCGTGTTCCGCTGAGGCATCAGCAAGTTGCAGGCGTGTAGCCGGAAAGTAACCTGTTTGCCGTCAATCCCGCCCAGCGCGGGGATAACGGCGGTACCCCTGCCCTACTCGCCCGGCAACACCTGAATCCGCACCCCCAGGCATTCCACCACCTGGCCAGCGCGAATCTTTGCCGTCTTGCGGTCTTCAGGCTGGCCGTCCACCCTCACCTCGCCACTGGCCACCAGGGCCTTGCCCTGGCCGCCGCTGTCGGCCACGCCGGCCAGCTTGAGCAGGTCGCACAGGGGAACGAATTCGCCCCGCAAAGAAAACTCAACGGTTTGCATGGGCCCCGCCTGACTTTTGCAGTACCTGGGGTTCCAGATGCACCGTTTCCTGGCCATCGGTGATCCAAACCTGGCCATCCTGCACCGTGCATTGCAGGCGCATGGTGCGTTCCGCCAGGGCCGCCAGGGCCTGGGAGGCCTCATAGGGCACCCGGTAGACGGCCAGGTTCTCCAGACGGGACAGCTTGGCCTGGTTCTGTTCCCACCACACGTCGGCGGGGCGACTGCCATAACTCACGATGGCCACCTGGGCCGCCCGGCCACAAGCCTTGCGGGTCCATTTTTCGTCCGGCAGGCCCACGTCGATCCACAGATCGATGGCGCCGGTCAGATCCTTGCGCCACAGGTCCGGCTCGTCGTCCACGCACAGGCCCTTGCCGAAGCCCAGGCCTTCCTCGGCGAACAGGGCGAAGGCCAACAGGCGGACCATCATGCGCTCGTCGGTTTCCGAAGGATGCCGCGCCAGAGTGAGGCTGTAGTCCGCATAGTGGTTGCGGTCCATGTCGGCGATCTGGATATCCGCCTTGAAGATGGTTGCCTTGAGGGCCATGGGAGCTCGGTGAAGGGTGAAGGGTGAAGGGTGAAGGGTGAAGGGTGAAGGGTGAAGGGTGAAGGGTGAAGGGTGAAGGGTGAAGGGTGAATAAAGCCTAGTTGTCCGGGGCGGAGATTTCCTGGATCAGGACCCAGGGGGCGGCTACCACGGCCCAGAAAAGCGTTTGCCTTTCATGCCAGGCCAGGGCGTCTTCGGTGGCGGCCCGGCGGAGTTGGCCCTGGGCCATCCAGGCTTCCACGGCAGCCTTGTCGTCCTTGCTGATGCGCAACGCCACTTCCACCAGGTCCAGGCCCGGGGCCACCCACACCACCACACCCCGGGCGAAATGGCGCTCCAGTTCCTTCCAGACCAGGCGGCCGGTTTCGGCATTCAACTTCGCGCGCAGCAGTTCGTCGGGGTCGCTCATGGGGGAACAACAGGAAACAGATGGGGTGCGCATTCTAACCGCTCCCCTCCTCCGCCACCCTGAAGCGGAGCACAAGTCCCCAGACGCTAGAGGGACCACCCCAGGCCCTGGAGCACGTGCTGAAAATCCGGGGCGGGCGGGGTGGTCAGGGCGATCTCCTCGCCGCTCACCGGGTGCCGGAATGCCAGGTCCACTGCCGCCAGCAGCAGCCTCTGGCTGCCGAACAACTGCTGGAACAGCCGGTTGTGGCGCCCCTTGCCGTGGGTGGCGTCGCCGATGATGGGATGGGCGATGTATTTCATGTGTCGCCGCAACTGGTGCTGACGGCCGGTCAGAGGGTCCAGTTCCACCAGGGCATAGCGGCTGGTGGGGTAGATATCCACCTGATAAGGCAGTTCCGTGGTGGCCAGGGTGCGGTAACGGGTGCGGGCGGGCTGGGGGACCCGCCCCGGCCCCTTTCCGCCATGCTCGTCCGCCAGGGGCGCCAGGGGGTGGTCGATCTCCCCTCCCGGGGCCGGATGCCCCCGCACCACCGCCAGGTAGCGCTTGGTCACGGTCCCGGCCTCGAACTGCCCGCCCAGGGCCCGGGCCGTGTCCCGGTCCAGGGCAAACAGCAGCAGCCCGGAGGTGCCCTTGTCCAGCCGATGCACGGGCCAGACCGTCCGGCCGATCTGGTCCCGCAGTATCTGCACGGCAAAGCGGGTTTCATGGCGATCCAGGTCTGTGCGGTGCACCAGCAACCCGGAGGGCTTGTGCACCGCCACCAGCCAGTCATCCTGATACAGGACGGGCAGTGTCTCCCGGCCCTCCAGGACTTCCTCGATCAACGCTGGCTCACTTGCGGCCCTTGCAGGGGTACAGGTCTTTGAGTGCCTGATCCAGGGCCTGGCCGGCGGGCAGCTTTTGCCGGTCGGCATGTTGCTTCAGCCATTCCACCAGCCCGACGGGGAGCTTTTCCTTGTCCCCATCCGCCAGGCAGAAACCGGGCCGGGCGCTGAAGTGGTGGGCCGCATCCAGATAGCCGTTGAGGTAATTGTGGCACATAACCGACAGGGCCCGCACCTTTTCCGCTCCCTGGCACATGCGCAGCAGGGCGGTGCCGTCCAGGCCCTTGTAGGCGGCAGGGGCAGAGCCGGCCAGGAGCAGACCAGCCACGAAACCCAGGCTAGCCAGCCAGGTCATCGGCGTTCTCTTCATCTTCATACCCCAAGGCTGCCAGAAATTCCCCCCGGGCCAAAGCCAGTTTTTGCCGGGCCCGGGCCAGGGCTGCGTCATCTTCCAGGCCATCGTCCAGAATCCGGTCGCTGGCCCGGTAGAAGGCCTCGAAGGCCTGGCGCACCTCAGCAGAGTCCAGGGTGCTGGGCCGGGGTTTGGGGGGCGGCGGCGTGTAGCCGTCCAGCACCCGCAGGGGGGCGTAGCGGGGAATCATGCGCTGGCCCCCGTCCTCGCCGCTGGCGGCGATGGGGCCGGTCTTCACGTACACCTTGCCGTCGTATTCGAAGCGGGTGCCGATGGGCAGTTGGGGGAATTTCATCTGTCAAAACCCTGGTTATCCACGCAGAAGATTACCAACCCGGTCTAGTTAAGTTTGATGCCTGTCCCTCTCCCCCAACCCCTCCCCCGCATGCGGGTGAGGGGTGCGCGGCAGCGCAGGAGAGGGCGTTTTTAAATGTATTCGTGTTTTTTCGTGGATGAAATGCTGGTTCCACGTTCATTACGAAACCTGCCTCACGCCCAGTACTGGGCCTTGTCCGGCAGGATCCAGCGGATGCCGCCCCGGGGGTCCGCCTTGTCGCCCTTGTAGCGGGGAATCACGTGGATGTGCAGGTGGGGCACGCTCTGGCCGCCGGCGGCGCCGTGGTTGATGCCGATGTTGTAGCCGTCGGGCTGGTGCAGTTCATCCAGGATGGCCTTGCAGCGGTTGAGGGCTTTCATGAGGGCCATCTGCTCTTCCTCCGTCGCCTCGAACAGGGTGGCGAAGTGGCGCCGGGGGATCACCACGGTATGCCCTGGAGAAACCGGGAAACCGTCCTTGTACACCACGGTCAGCTCGTCTTCCGCCAGGATGCGGGCCGGGTCAAGCACGCAGAAGGGGCAGGGTTTTTCAGCAACTTGAGACACGATCGACATCCGCAATCCAAAGCCCGGCATTGTCCAACAAAGCGGCGGGGGCCTAAACCGGCCAGGCGATGAAAGTTAAACAAATCTTTACCGACATCCGGCGGGTTTTTACCTACCTTAGCAACCAGACAACCTACAAAGGAAGCCCGCCATGCCTGCCCTATTACTGAACACCGCCTTGACCATCCGCGCCACACTCAACGAAATGGGCCAGTGGATCGCCCCCCTGGGCCTGCGCCTGTTGCTGGCCTACGAGTTCTGGGTAGCGGGGGTGGAGAAGTTCAACGGCGAGAACTGGTTTGCCGACATCCAGGACCAGTTCCCCTTCCCCTTCAACCTGGTGCCGGCCGAGATTAGCTGGCAGCTGGCCACTTGGAGCGAACTCATTGCCCCGGTGTTATTGGTACTGGGCCTGGGCACCCGTTTTGCCAGCCTGGCCCTCATCGGGCTGACGGTAGTGGCCTGGGCCAGCGTCCACGCGGGAAACGGCTACAACGTATGCGACAACGGCTATAAGTTGCCCCTCATGTATCTGGTGATGTTCGTGCCCCTGCTGCTCAGCGGTGCCGGCAAGTTGAGCCTGGACCACCTGCTGGCCCGCAAGCTGTAGAACAAAGCCGGCAAGCCTTCACATTTTGTTTAAACCGGGAATTAATGCCCTACCGGCCAATCCACCCCTCATCGACCTCGTTTTGATCAGGACACTGCCATGAAACCCCAAAGCCTCCTGAAAACTGCCCTTTTGGCCCTGGGTCTCAGCTTTCTGCTGACCGCCTGCGCCAAGGAAAGCCCCTCCGCCCCCGTACCCAAGACCCGGGTGGACCCCAATGCCCAGCTGGATTACGTGGTGCTGGGCATGGGCTGCTTCTGGGGCGCGGAAAAGCGCATGTCCGAACTGGATGGCGTGGTGGACGTGGAAAGCGGCTACGCCAACGGCGAGATACCCGGCACCTACCAGGCCGTGCTGGACCACGAACGGGCCCTGCGCCGGGGCAAGAGCACCCAGCGCAACCACGCAGAAGTGGTGAAAGTGAGCTTCGACCCGGCCCAGGTCAGCCTGGAAACCGTGCTGGCCCGGTTCTGGGAAAACCACGACCCCACCCAGGGGGACCGCCAGGGCAACGACGTGGGCAGCAACTACCGCAGCGCCATCTACACCCACACCCCCGCCCAGCTTGAAGTGGCGCAAAAGACCCGCCAGGTCTTCCAGGCCGCCCTGACCCGGGCGGGCAAGGGGACCATCACCACGGAAATCGCCCCCCTGAAGGCCTATTACCCCGCCGAGACCTACCACCAGGACTATCTGGTGAAGAACCCGGACGGCTACTGCGGCCTGGGTGGCACCGGCGTGAAATACCCCGGCAACGCCCAGCCCAGTGCCGCCGTGCCGGCCCACCCCCGGCTGGAAGGCAAGGCCCTCAACCTACAGCGGCAACTGGTGGTGTTCGAGGCGGAGGAGTGCGCCTTCTGCAAGCAGTTCAAGGCCGAGGTGCTGGACCACTGGCAGTCCCCGGTGCCCATCATCGCCACCCTGAACCCCAACCCGCCCACGGGCTGGCAACTGGAAAAGGCCCTGTTCGCCACGCCCACCATCGTCCTGTTTGAAAACGGCAAGGAAGTGTCCCGCTACACGGGCTACAACGGCGACAAGGCCCGCTTCTGGAAATGGCTGGGCTTCCGGCTGCTCAGCCCGGAACAGCAAAGAATCGCCTTCGAGCAGGGCACGGAATACGCCTTCACCGGCTCCCACCTGGATGAAAAACGCCCCGGCTGGTTCGTGGACCCCATCACCGGCGCCAAGCTGTTCCGCAGCGACACCAAGTTCGACAGCGGCACCGGCTGGCCCAGCTTCTTCATTCCGGCGGAAGGCTCCGTCACCCTGCATGAAGACCGCGCCCACGGCATGCGCCGGGTGGAAGTGCGCAGCGCCAGTTCCGGCATTCACCTGGGCCACGTGTTCGACGACGGCCCGCCCCCCACGGGCAAGCGCTACTGCATCAACGGCAACGTGCTGAAGTTCGTGCCGGACAGCAACAAGTAGGTGCCTTCAGGCAAACAGGCGGTTGAGCAGCTCCGCCGCCCGCCCCAGGGCGATCACCGCATGCTCCCGGCCCAGGGCGCCCCCCAGCCGGGGGCTGGCCACCCAGTCCTTCAATTCGCCGGCCTGCCTCCACAGGGGCGCGTCCGCCTCGGCGATCAGGCCCTGGTCCTGCAACTGGCGCAGGTTGTGGCTAAACGACAAGGCGTGGTCCTTGCCCTGGCGATCCTGCACCGACACCGGCAGGTCCTGCCGGGCACAGCGGGCCCGCAAGCCCGCCTCCAGGGCCCAGTAACACTGCTCCACCCCCACGGCCACCAGGGGCGCGTAGAACACGCCGTACACCAGACTGGCCCGGGCGGATTCAAACAGGCCGGCCACCTCCGCCGGCACCTGGGGTCCCAGGGCGATGGCCACGAAATCATCCCGCCACTGGGCGGGCCTGGGTTCGGGGCTCCAGGCCGGGTCCGGCGCCAGCCAGTTGGAAGCGTTGAGGGATTTCATGCCAGAAATAGAAGGAAAACCGGGCCGATTCTAGCAATGCCCTGACCGGGAGCCGTAAACCTCGCTGCAAACCCTGCTGCCATCAGCCGATGTAATCCTTCTTGCCCAGCACCACGCCGTTATGGCGCAGGATGTCGTAGGCCGTGGTGACGTGAAAGAAGAAATTGGGCAGGGCCCGCTGCAACAGATAGTCCTGGCCCAGGTAGGTGTTCACCGTCTCGCCTCGCTTCACCACCACCTCCCGGGCTTCCGAACCATCGATCTGCTCCGGCTTGAAGGTATCCAGATAGGCCAGGGTATCCCGCACCCGGCCCACCAGTTCGGCAAAGGTCTGCTCCGTGTTCTCCAGCCGGGGCGCCTCCATGCCCGCCAGCCGGGCGGCACCGTTGCGGGCGTGGTCACAGGCCACCTGCACCTGCTTGGCAAAGTTGAACATGTCCGGATACAGCCGGAACTGGGTCAACACCAGCGGGTCGATTTTCCGCTCTGCACAATGGGTTGCAGCCTTTTCCAGGATGACGATCAGATTCTGCAAACCCCGCGTGAACACCGGCACCGAGGCCTGGTACATGGAAAGACTCATGGACACTCCTTGTGAATTAATCGAGGTTGCACAGGCTCAATCCTCCCACGCCAGATCGGCCGGATCGAGCAGCAGGAAGCGGGCATAGCGCCCTGCCTCCCGGTCGCCGTCATCGCTGACGATGACAATGCGGGGCTGACCCTGGATCACCGCCGGCGTCACCCCCTCGGCATGCTCGAAGCCCGCCCGCAGCCCCGCCCTGAGCCGGCGCGCCCCCTCCCCCGCCCGGCCGCCCCAGAACCAGAGCTGGAAGGGCACCGACTGGCGGGCCACCGGGCCGCTGACCAGCAGATAGCCCCCCAGGGCCGGCACCCAGGCCAGGGCCCGCAGGCCGCACTGGTCCAGGTCCAGGGTCAGCAGTTCCGCATGGATGCGGGGCGGGGCATCGGCCTCGAAGACCTCCCGGGGGTTCTCCAGCCGGGCAATCAAGGCCCGGCCCTCCAGCAAGGGGCTGCGAAACCCCACCAGCAAAGCCCCCTCCGGGCTCCACTCCAGGGCCTCGATGTTCAGCCCCCCTGGCCCTTCACGTCCTCCACCGCCGCCGCCCGGGCCAGCACCGGATGGGCCGCCACCAGGGCCGGCTTCAGGTCCCGCTCCAGGCTGGTCTCCGCCATCCGCCCCGCCACCACCCGAAAGCGCACCAGCTTGTTGCGGGCCTTCTTCTCCTCCCCCGAACCGGAGCGGGAATGGGAGGTCAGGGCATACACAAACCCCGCCGGGTCCAGAGCCAGGGCCTCCAGGTCATCCAGCTTCCACACCGCGTCATCCGCATCCAGGGGCGGCAACAAGGGCCCACTGGCCACCTGCCCGTCCAGGCGGATATCCACCAGGCTGAATGGATGGTCCTTCTCGTCCTCCACCACCAGAAAACGCCCGTCCGGCAACTGCAGGATGGCCGAGGGTTCGAACAGGCCCGGGAGGGGGTGGAATTCGGGGTGGGTATCGGAGGAATTGGTGGGGGTGAAATCAGGCATGAGAAGTTGGGTGAGGAATGGGGGAATTACCGGACGACCTGAGGGTTGGATTTTGCGTTTGCCTTGCGCCGCATTCTCTATTCGCTAATGGGGAATATCGTGTCTTTCTCATTGAGAATCTGGGCACTTGCGATTCATGCCAGGTGAATAACATGCCAAAGCAGGCAAATAGTCGAAGCTCTCCCCTTCTAGTCGTAGACGCCATTTAGCTGTAATCGACGAGCATAGAGGGACAAGCCAATGCTATGTGACCTGTCCCGCCGTTCAATCATCAAAGTGTTAGCTTCTGCTTGCCAAACAACGTCGGCTCAACGTTTCGACACCGTTGGTCCAATTGGTGTTCTATGCGTGTTAGCAGGACGCTGGAAAGGGGCTCTCTTAACCACCCCTTTGCCAAAAAGTTGGCCATCTTTGGGTTGAATACATGTACTGAAGACCGTCCTATCTGCTCAACGTACCAACCAGGCAGGGCTACAGCAGGCCTAACCTCAACAGGTTCACCGACGGCGCTACTTAACCACTTGGACAACCACTTAGCCTGGATAGCTGCCTGCTCCAGAGGCTGGGTTTCCTTCCAGGTAGGGAAAACCAAACACTTGCCGTCGAATACCACCTTTGCGGCGTCCTTGCCTTTGTCACGCATGGACTTCATGCGGGATTTAGTTTCAATGGCATAGATACCATTTTTCCCTACAAGCACATGGTCGATGTTGAAACCATCGCCTGGCACGTCATGAAAAATGGCTGCGCCATGGCGCATGAGCTGGTTCAGCTCTTGCGCTACGGCAACCTCACCTTCATAACCCTGCCGAAGCTTGGCACGTTTGCGAACCAATGTACTGAGTTTGTAATAACCAAAACCGAGTACACACAGGGCAAGACTCACTGAAATGAACAACCTGCTGGGTGATTCTGGCCGGCCACCAAAATAGGATGTGGACACATGAATGGCGAACACCAATAACGCCATCAAAGGGGTAATTGACAGAAATGTAGCAATATCGAAAAACGTGTTCTCCATCTCTTTACGCAACGACTCACCTGGACCACGCAGAAGTTGGGAAACATGTGGAGAACGCTTGGTTCTTTCACGGTGCGCAATCCAGAAATGAAGAGCCACGCCAGGAATCACAATGACCACCAGCGTAATCATGAGGGGCAGAAGCATTGCTAACGACGACGACATCACAGTCCCTCAGGCAGGCCAATAAACCTTCCGAAGCGGTATCAGCCGCTGGGTATCAATGTCCATCTTCTCGTAGTGCTCCAGCAAAGCCTTCACCATGTCGTCCAAGTCCATCAGTGTGAGGGGAATGGCAGCCCGCTCTGCTTCGTAGCGTGCATCCTTGGTGAAACCTCCGGTACTTACGTAAAGCCCCTTGTCATCTTTGTGACGGCCCCCCAAGAAACTCCGGATTTGCTGGGAACCCATCGGGTTTGTAATTCGGTGCTTCACTTCTACCACGATGCGCGGGCTTTCAAAGCCGAAGCCGTCGGGCGAAGCCACAATGTCTTTGCCTTGGTCAGGGCCACTCGGTGATATCCGGGTCTTGTACCCCATGGCTTGGAGCAGGCCGGCAACCAGTTCCTGCATCTCTTCCCAATCCAGATGAGCCACTTTGTCCTTGATGAACTCGAAGGCCTTACCTTGGATATCTTTCAGCAACGTGCCGAAGGCCGTATCTTCATCCTCCACTTCTGCAGTTTGCTGAGCTGGCTTAGCGCCGACCAGCAGGCTCTCAATCTCTACAGCTGCCTCATCCGGCAATAGGAATAACGTAGAAATCGCACCCAGACTGTTCTTGGTGCTTACCGAAAGCAGATCACGGGGCACCTCGCCCTGCCACACCACACGCCGGCAATTGGGATCTTCCTCAATCAGGGAGGCATCATGGAAATACTCGCTGTTGATGGTACCCACCAAGTACACCCGTCCTGCGGGATCATAGGTCAGCACGCGGTCGCCAACCTTCATTTCACGAACGAAGCGATAGGCTTGCCCTGCTGATATGGCGATCTGCATCTTCTTGGACTCTGGGTAGGCCTTGGCCACAGCATGTGTAAAGTCCTCCCGTTTCTTGAGTACCCCCATGTCGCCCAACTCTACCCAGCCAATGGCAACAATGGCCTTGGACTTGAAGTCTTCGAAATATTTGCCACCGACCTCGGCGCGGACCATCCACATGGATTTTTTAGCCATTTTCTCCCTTTGCTTTTTTCGCCTTGGGCAACTTGTACTCAATGATCCTCGGACCATCGAACTTGATCACACCTTCGTTCTCCAACATAGCCAGCAAACCCCTAACCGCTCTCTCGGAGAGATTGCTACCGAGCAAATTCTGGATATGGTTTTCCAGCGTCTTCCGTTTAACGGGGCGTTTGTTGGGGTGCTTGCGTAGGTTATCAATGACCTTGTCTTTGTCTTCCTTGCCTAGGGCCTTGCGAACAGGCACCTGGGTTTTATCACCAGCCTTATCTGCTATTGGCGTAACAGCCGACGACTTCTTTGCAGGGGGGCTTGGCCTAGCGGGTGCAGCCTTATTAGGTACAGCCACCTGTCCAATGGAGGGGGTAGCGGCCACTGAGTTGGAAGGATTCTCTGCTGGTGTTGCCCCAGCTGACAACCTGAGCGCCTGTCGAATGTTCGCTGCTTTGGTTGCGCCATAGCCAAGGGTATGTATATGGCTTAACAAGGCATCAAAGCCACCATCGTTGGAAATCACCACAAAGTGGGGCTTGCCGCGTTCACCTGCTGGCTTCGATTCGATTTCCTCAATGAGGCGTCCCATTTGAAACGCGATATGGAAATCGAGGGCATTCTTACCTTGCTTATGGCTTTGGATGTACCTCACCCGATCCCCCAGGGGTTGGATGGCCTCAACGATATCGAAATCCAGTTTGTTCTGATGTGGACCGCGAAAAATCATCAGCTGGTATTGCTCGCCAGTGAGCAACCCCATGTCAGTGGGTTGAACGTTTTCGAAATCCACCAAGATATAGGTCAGCAACATATCAATGCTTCGACAAGCTGGATGGCCAATTGAGCACCTCAGTAATATCGCTGGAAACCCGCCTTGGTAGCACGATGGTTCCAAGACCATCCCCTCCCCCCACTTCCTGGCCACGTCCAGCCAGAAACTCCATGCCTGTCACGGCTGCGACAACCGCATCCAGCATGTCCTTTGGCCCCGGCAAGAAGCCCATCAAGGGCATGGCCACTCGGACGTCGCCGCATTCATTGAGCATGCGGTAGCTGGCTGAGGGGAACACTTCCAGAGCCTGGGCTCGGCCCTGCAAGCCCTCGAATAATTTGAAGCCGTGCCGCATCCACTCCGGCGCATCCTCGGCGAGGGGCGTCCACTGTGGGTTGGCCAAGTTGCTGGCCTTGATCACCACTTCACAGTGACGCCCCTTGCCCTTTTCATTTCCCACACCACGATTCCAGCCACGATTGTTTCGCCAGTACCACACCCTAGGGGCTGGCAATGGCACGCGTGGCGCATCAATGGCAAAGACCGCCTTCCCATATCGCGAAGCCAATTCCTGAACTTTCTGAACAAGCTCATGGGCTGCAATCCAGCCCATTTCGAGAACGATTGCAGCGCGGGTATCCAGTACTGCAAATGGACAATCCCGTGCAGCCTGGACGTCGATGCCAATGACAAAACCCGTCATGCTTCCGCCCTTGCCTCTTCCGGCCCCATGTCCGCCAGAATCTCCCGAAACTGCTCCAGCGCTGCCTCCAGGTCTTCCACGATCTCCGCCGCGATCACCTCCGGCGCGGGCAGGTTGTCGGAATCAGACAGCGATTCGTCCTTGAGCCAGAAGATGTCCAGGCTGGCCTTGTCGCGGGCGATCAGTTCCGCGTAGTCATACGCCCGCCACCGCCCCTTCTCGCCAAAGTCACCATGCTTTTCCCCCTCCCCCGCAAGAGGGGGAGGGCCGGGGAGAGGGTGCTTTTCCTCAAACCAAGTTGCCGTCCGATCATGCCGGTTCGCCGGGTTGTAACACCGCACAAACTCATCCAAGTCCTCCCGCTGCAGCGGGTTGGTCTTCAGCGTGAAGTGCATATTGGTGCGCAGGTCGTAGATCCACAGCTTCTTGGTCCACGGGGTTTCACTGGCGGGTTTCTTGTCAAAAAACAGCACGTTTGCCTTCACCCCCTGGGCGTAAAACAGGCCGGTGGGCAGGCGCAGCAGGGTGTGGACATCGCACTCATGCAAGAGCTTGCGGCGGATGGTCTCGCCGGCCCCGCCTTCGAACAGCACGTTGTCCGGCAGCACCAGGGCGGCGCGGCCGTTCTGCTTCAACAGCGTCTTCACGTGCTGGACGAAGTTGAGCTGCTTGTTCGAGGTGGTGGCCCAGAAGTCGTCGCGCTCGACGGAGTCGCGCTCCTTACTGACCTTGCCTTCCTCGCCCACGATGGTGGTGCTGCTCTTCTTGCCGAAGGGCGGATTGGTCAGCACCACGTCGAAGCGCTCGCCGGGGTCGGCGGCCAGCGAATCGCCCACCGCAATCGGCTCGAATTCCTGGCTGCCGATGCCGTGCAGCAGCATGTTCATCGCGCACAGCCGTGCCGTGGCCTGCACCAGCTCCCAGCCCTTGAAGCTTTCCCCGCGCAGTTTCTTCTTCTCTGCCGAAGTCATGTTGGGATAGTGCTTCACCACGTAGTCATGCGCCGCCAGCAAAAAGCCGCCGGTGCCGCAGGCCGGGTCGGAGATGGTCTCGCCGGGCCGGGGCGCCATGGCATCGACAATCGCCTGGATCAGCGGGCGCGGCGTGAAGTACTGGCCGGCGCCGGACTTGGTGTCCTGGGCGTTCTTCTCCAGCAGGCCCTCGTAGGCGTCGCCCTTCACGTCGGCGCTCATCGACGACCAGGTTTCCCCAGGTCCTCCAGGCTTATCGATCAGGTCCACGATCAGCCGCCGCAGCTTGGCCGGGTCCTGAAACTTGTTCTGCGACTTGGCGAATATCAGGCCGAGCAAACCCTTCTGATGGCCCAACTGCTCCAGCGTATGGCGGTAGTGGTCGAACAGTTCGTCGCCGTCCCGCCATAACAGGCTGGCCCAGTCATGGGATTTGGGTACCGGGCTTGGCTGGTTGTAAGGCGGCCGGGTTCGCTCGTCGGCCATCTTCAGAAACAGCAGATAGGTGAGCTGCTCGACATAGTCGCCGTAGCTCATGCCGTCGTCGCGCAGTACGTTGCAGTAGTTCCAGAGCTTCTGGACGATGGTGGCGGTGTTCATCAATTACTCCATTTCAGCCAGTTGCTTCAGGGCGGTCATCAACCCCGGCAAACGGCGCTGGCTCATCGCATCGCCGGGCAGATGCCCGGCCAATGCCTCCAAAAATGCCGACGTGGCCATCAAGGCGCCAAGTTCATCGGCCAGATAGCGTCGCAATTCCTCGGGCGCGGCGCGCGCCTCGCCGAGCAACCCGGGCCGGCCGTCGACCACCGTGATGATGTCTTCCAGATCGTGGCTCAACAGAAAATCGCCGTTGCCCCGATCCTTGAACGCCTCAAGCTTGGTTGCGACGAAAACAGGCGCATCGATCAGGCGAATGGTCAGCCCCTCGTTCAGCACGACAGGGCGAGCTGTTATGATGGCCAGCGGATACCAGCGATTGTGGAAGCTCAACACCCCCTCCGCCGACGGCATCAGATCGACCTCGATGCCCTGGCAGCGCCATCGACAGATCGGCGCATCGGGCGATAGATCGTGCACGAAACCCAATGCCTGGAAGCGCTTCTCCATATCGTGATACTCGCGAACCGTCGCGACCTGAGCTACAAGATCGACGTCCTCGGTCATGCGCACCCCCTGCGCCCGCACCGCAGTCACCAGCAAGCCGGTAGCGCAGCCGCCGACGAAAACCAGTTCGTCGCACAGCGCCCCCAAGGCACGCGCCACCCGCGTCAGGATGGCCCGGTTCGGATCGGCCGCGCCCGGCACCGTGCTCACTGCAAGCGCTCCAGCAACAGCTTGCCGGACAGTTCACGCTCCCGCGCCTGGCCCATGCGCAAGGCATCGAACAAGGCCAACAGCTCATACAGCTTCGGATCGTCCAGCGCTGCCAGCGGCAGCTTTTCGTATAGAGGCAGCAGCGACGCACCGCGCACCGTGCCCTCCGGATGCGGCCAGACCGGCGGCATCTCCTCCGCGAACAGAACCAAGTCTTTCAGGGGAGCCACCGCATAGGCCGTCGGGAAACCGATGGTCACCTCGCCGCGCACGGGCGGGTAACAATACATAGCGCCATGCAAGACGAAATCGCGCAGCGCCGCCATGATCGGACGTGGCCCTTCACCCAGGTCAATTGCCAGCCGCGCGGCCATCAAACGCTGCACGGCGGCATGGGCCTCGAACTGCGATAAGCGCAAGCTCTTGCCCAACTCGGCATAAGTCAGCCGATTACCAGACAGCAGGGCCAGCTTCAACGCCACCGCCAAATCCTGTGGCTTGAGCACCCACTGCCGGTTGCCAGCCCTGCGCAGGGCGGCGGACTTGTCTTTGGAGGCACCTGAAGCCATCACATTCTATCCATGTTTGCTGTATGCATACAGCATATGTACAACATAACCTCATGTCGAACAAGGTGCTACGCAGTTTGTGTGTTAGGCCTGGTTATGAGTTTTCGCTATTCGCGAATAGCGAATGCAGCGCAATCGATAACAATTTGAACCTGACCCCTTTTAGCCACGCTAGTTAAACATCAGGCAATAAGTTGCGCAAAAAGCTGCCGAAGGAGCGGGAACTCAATATTCGATGGGTGTGCTTTCTTCTCAGCGACTGATTGCGACAATCGATCATCATCAAGAACGATCACGAAACCACGATGGTCATCGGCCGTGTCACGACAACGCATATCCATTAAATCAGGGGCTTCGAGCGAGCGACAAAAAAGTAGGCCAACTTTCCCTCTGTTTGGGCTAAACCTGCCACTAATCTGGTCTATTTCAGGGTTACCAATTTCCTTCCCGTAGTTTTTGCACTCCACAAAGATCATAGAAGAAGGATGATGCAGACCAACCCAATGGAAAAACCCGCTTGTTGCGGCGTTCGCGTAGGTAATATCAACGCGCTTGCGCCCTTGGTGAATGGGATGTTGTTTGAACGGATGCAACAAGGCTGGGTAGAAAAGAGCTGTCAACAGGGCTTCAATCGCATGTTCGTATTCCGCTGCGCCTGCATTCCCTGGGGCAACACTCAGCACGCAATTTAAGAGGTCATCCCAATCAGGAATATCCGTAAGCACTGCCTCTGCCACCTGATCATGGGTCATTGCTTTCCGGGCGCGCTGGCGTTTATCGTTCCTGTATTGGTCAAGGACTTCGGGTCTAGGGATAGTGAGGTCGACGCAGACGAGTTTTCCCGCTCCGTATTTCTCGACTAGGCTCTTCTTCGTAACACGGGGGCTCCCATCTTTGAGCAACCGAACAAGTCCAGAATTTACTGCAAGCTCCTCCTGCTGCAATCGAGGCAACAAATAGTGACGAAAGTACTCGTCGTTCGAGAATGAAAAATTGATACGTGCCACTGCTTTAGGGACCAAGAGAAGCCGTTGATGATCAACGACTGGTAACTCAACTAACTCCTCCTCCCACGAAAGAGTTTGCGAGTTCCATACTGGTCCAGAAGCCACATCGGGCTGCATTGGGATGCCATAGAATCTGCACATATCCTGCGTGTAGCGGATCAGCGGTCCGCGTGTTACGTTGCACACTGCATCGGACACCATGTCCGGTCCAATCCCCTCAATTAATAGGCATGTGTCCTCAAGGTCTTGAAGGAGCCCTGTCGTCGCGGCTTTGCTCTTCGTAAGTGCTTTCCAGACATCAGCGGCATGGCCTGAGCCGAACCCCCGCCCTTGCGATTTTCCAACGGAAAACCCTAAGTGGAATTCGTTGCGTTCGCGGAGTGCGGCAAGTAGTGCCATTGCTTGCTCATCCTCACCTGCACTAATCAAATTCAGAACGTGTTGGAAGAAATATTGAAGAAGTGAGCGGCATTCTGTGCCCCACGTAGTTTCAAGACCTCGGATTGCGCTTGGGTCAACAAAGACAGAGGTATCTGTATCAACGTGAACATCCACAAAATCCAACGTTGGTTGTGTTCTGCCTAATCCAAAGTATTCAGATACCCGCATGAACTGCCTCCCTACAAAAAGCCTGGGCAAGGATGGATTGACGCAGCCGCGTGACTCGCCGGGAGTTGGCGTCGACTTGTGCCTCAGTTTCGCGTATGAGAGATAGTCGACGGTCGACTTCGGCGACGATACGGTGTTGTTCCGCAAGAGTCGTGTAAGGCACAGGAATCTCTCGCAGTAATCCGAGCGGAGCAAACTTTTGCGTCGTGCCTTTGAGGCGTGGCTCTAACCACTTGTTAAGCAATGGCGACTCCAACCAGTGGCGCAGATATGTAGAGCTGAGGCATTCAGGATTGCGTTTGAACAAGCCGACGTTTTTGATACTGAATCGGGCGTCTGTCCTGATCTCGCACGGATTACCCACCGTTCCAATCATTGCAAATAGTACGTCCCCATATTCAACCCCTGACCGGCGTGAAATATCAGTGTGATCCTGCTCAGAGATAAGTTTCACGTTCTCGAAATCGATACCGTGCTCCGTGAGGTTCTTCGATGTGATTAATGGCACTCCGCTGTCGACATAAGCCGGGGTGTCATGCGTCCCATCTCGCACGCTTCCGCAAACCTGTTCTGTTGACGCCCACACCCACCCCTCCGGCAATTCAGGTAGGCCGGTGGTGTCAGGCGCGGCGGGTTCTTTGTATTTGCCCTTGCCTTGCCACTGGCTGCGGCGGGTTTCGAGGATGCGTTGGAGGAGTTGCTCGCCGGTCTCGTAGCTGCGGCCTTCGCGGCGGGCGCGTTCGGCTTCGGTTTCGACGAGGCGGCCTTCGACGGCGGCTTTGAGGACGGCGGCTTTGTAACGCTTGAGGTTGGCCTTGACGCGCTTGAGGTTGGCTACGGCTTCGTCGAGGCGGGAGAATTGTTTTTCGATTTCCGCGACGATGCGTTTTTGTTGGTCGAGGGGGGCGACGGGAATCGTCGCCTGCTTAAGGTAGGTCGTGGACACACGCTTCTGCCCCACAGCCCCGGTCATGTACCGCTCCGCCTCGCCACGAAATGTCTGGCTCGAAACCCAGTAATAAAGGTACTTGGCATCCATGCCTTGCTTGGTCCGAAGCACATGGAACTCGGTGGACCCAAAGCCATAGCCGTTCACCAGCTTGGGAACGACAGCCATCTTTCCGTTTTCCATGCAAGGCGTGATTTTTGCGAAAAGGACATCGCCTTCGAGAAAGGCGGTAAATCCTTTCTTCACTTCACCCGCCGGGCGCGTTTCCTCGACGTGAATTGAGCCATCCCCAGCGCCGACTGCTGGCATCGGAACAAAAGAAACGGGCAGGTCATCAGGTATCGCGGCCTTATCGACACGTGGATTAACGTCAGCGATTTCTTCGATAGTCATAACCGGCCACTCGCCCGGAACAACCGCTCCCACTGTGTAATACGCACGTATTTCTTCGGCCTTCATGCAGCCAGACTCTCGTTCAATTGTTCAATAAGGCTGTTCAACTCATCACCGAAGAGCTGATACACCTTGCCCAAGCCGCCTTCCTGGGCCAAGGGCACGTGCTCGAATTTTCCTGGTTGATGACGTCTCTCATACCCGCAATACTTCGGCCGGTTGGGGTATACCTGAGTCATCCAGCTCATAGGCGTAGGCCTCTTTCATTTTCACGTTCCCGCTGTCGGTGTATACCAGCAGTCGCTTGCCATTTGTGCGCGTCTTAACAATTCCGAATGCTGCCCGGCTAAAGCCGAAGAAGTCGCCGCGTTTCTCAGCCTTCTTATCGTCCTTCAACCTCGACCAGCCCTCCATCTGGAAAAACGCAACCAGTTCCGTAACGAACACCAGTGGCTCCGGTACTCGGGACCACTTGCCAAGCGCCCCCATCAGAGTCGCGCGTGGATGAATGTATTCTTTGCGTGCACTCTCATCGCCACTAGATACCACACTGATAATCGGGGAAACCGACTGGACAAATGCACCGGAAAAATCCGCAGAACCGTGGTGCGGCACTTTGAACACATCCGAACGAAGATTCAGCTTTCCCTTGTTGTGCTCCCTGGTGAGAAAACGGCTTGCCTCATCATTCAGGTCACCTGAAAACAGATAGCTGAATCCACCATAACTGAGCCTGAACACAACCGAGTGGCCGTTAATAGTATGTGAAGCCGACAGTCCCTTGAATCCGGAACTGTGTGTTTCCAGGGATTCATGCCCTATCCGTGGTCCCTTGGGTGGTTTTCCTAGGAATTTGAGTGCTGGCTTGCCATCAACCCGATCGGAAATCGGACCAAGGACGTCGAGCCGCAAATCGCCATTGTTGAAGAAGTCAAAGGCGGCGTCATCCCCAAACTCTAGCCTGCGAAACTTGATGGCTCTACGCACACTGTATGCCTTCAGGGCAGTTTTCCAAGTCCTGAAAGGGAGATTCATTTCTTCGTCAGGCACATCCAGAAGATTCTCATTGAGGTCAGTCAGGTACAGACCATCAGCGGTCTGTGTGGTCGGCCCTAAAATATCGCTTTCCTTGATTGTTTTCCCACCAATCTCGGAGGGGCGCTTGACAATGCCATTGTGATAAACCCGATGGGGTCGAATAAACAGACGTTTGAGCTTATCCGAGTTGTTCTCCGACTTATATATTTCAGACAAACCCGAAAAGTGATCGGCATCTCCATGAGTCACCAGTATGCAATCAATGTCTTTGGGCTTCGATGCTGAAGTACCGCGAAACCTGGAAGCAAGATAGCGCGCGAAGAGTTGGTTGTCGCCACCATCGACCAAGATGACTTTGCCGTCCGGAGACTCGATGACTGCCCCGTCTCCCTGCTGCACATCGACGAAATTCACCTTCAACACGTCGTTTTCGGAGAGTTTCTTGATCGTGTCGCTAGTATTTATACGTGACGATTTAGCTGGGGAAATATACCCAGTTGATTTCTCTGTGAGGACACTGCCATCAGATTGTTGGTGATATGTGACCGTTTCAATTTCGATGTGGGCATTCGTTTTTTTCAAGACCGTCACTTCATCCCCCCAAGCCAAAGTACGAAGCAACTTCTTACGCCCAGGCTCTTGCCACACATCAGCCAGATCGACATTGATAACGCATTTGGTGCCCATGTCTGCTCTCCTTTTGATTGGTGTATCAGCGCACTATGCCGCCAAGCTCTCATTCAATTGCTCAATGAGCGTGTTCAACTCATCGCCGAAAAGCTGATACACCTTGCCCAATCCGCCTTCCTGGGCGAAGGGCGCGTATTCGAAGTCGTCCGGTTCGATGCCGAGGTTGGCGGCGATGCGGTCGCGGATCATTTCCACAGCAGCCGCTCCGCCTGCCCCAGCAGGTAGCACAGGATGTGTGCCGGCACCTTGAGGAAGCGCGTTGTCACGCCCGGCAGTTCGGTCACGCCGAAGTCGGTGTCCTGCTTGGTGACGAGGTAGGCCTGTTTGAGTTGTTCGGCATTGCAGTAAAGGGCCAGTCCGTTCTTGGCCTGCACTTCGGCGCGCTCGCGGTATTTGATCTCGAAGGCGAAGTGGTAGGCCGGGCTTTTTACGATGATGTCCACCTCCTTGTCGGTGACGGCATCGCGCCAGTAGGCGATTTGGGGCGTGTCGCGGTAGTGGTAGGCGTAGAGGTGTCGCAGCACGGTGGTTTCGACGATCATGCCCATGTCATCGGTATTGGCCAGCACTTCTTCGCCGCGCAGGAGGACGGCGTTGCGCAGGGCAGCGTCGACCAGGTAGTACTTGTTGCGGGCGCGCAGGACTTTCTTGCCGCTGATGGCGACAGGCGGCAGGCAGTAGACGAGGTTGGCGGCGCGCAACAGGTCGAGATGGTTGCCCACGGTGGCGGCGGAGGTTTCCAGGTCGCGCGCGACGGTGTTGTGCGCGAGGATGCCGCCGGTGTGCAGACACAGGTAGATGAACAGGCGCTCCAGGTCGTTGACATTGCGCACGCCAAAGAGCGCGGTCATGTCGCGCTTGAGCACACGCTCGACCACGTCCTCGCGCAACAGGCGCTGGCAAAGGGCGATGTCGTCCTGGCGCGCGGTCTCGGGGAAGCCGCCGGTAAGCAGATAACGATTGAACAGCGGCAGCAGGGGGCGCAGTTGCGCCGCAATGCGCAGGCGGTCGGCGTCTTGTGCACTGAAGAGGTCCGTGGGCCTCAGGCCGGCGGGTAGGTCTGGCACGGCCTCATTGCGGATGTGCACGAATTCGTAAAACGAGAGCGTCGGCACGGGGATGGTGATCCAGCGGCCGACGCCGCTTTCCGCGAGTTTTTCCTTGTGCACCACGCTGGCCGAGCCGGTGGCGACGATGCGGTAGGCCGGCTGGTGATCAACCAGGAGTTTGACTTCGGTTTCCCAGCCGCTGGCGTACTGAACTTCGTCGAGCAGGAGCAGCGCGGGCTTGCCTTCCGGGTGAATGTGGGCGTGGTAGAGCGCGAGGATGTCGCGCAGGCTGAGCAACTTGAGCAGCGGGTGGTCGAGGCTGAGGTAGAGAACGCCCTTTGGGTCGGCGCCCTCGTGCATGAAGCGTTCCGCGAGTTGCAGCAGCAGCGTGGTTTTGCCCACACGGCGCGGGCCGGACAGCAGGATCGCGCGACGCAGGTCCGGGTTGTCCAGATAGGCGCGGCAAGCGCCGTAGGCAAGCCGCCGGAAAGACGGGACGGCATACGGGCGCCCGCTCCACCAGGGATTGAATCCGTGGAGGACATTCAGGATCTCGGCGTTGTCGAAAAAATCCTTCATGCAACAGCTCTATGATGAAAAATAGTAAATATATGGTAACTGTGCTTTGTATATATAACCAACAAAGGCCGTTTCCAGGCCTTAAGCAACCAAAGCCGCATTCAGGTCCGCTACGAGCGGGCCGAGCTGATCGCCGAACAGTTGATGCACTTTGCCAAGGCCGCCAGCCTGGACGAAGGGGGCGTAGTTAAAGTCGTCCGGCTCGATGCCGAGGTTGGCGGCGATGTGGTCGCGGATCATTTCCAGCCAGTGCAGTTGTTCGGGGGTGAAGCGGCCCTCTCCCCTGCCCTCCCCCGCTTGCGGGGGAGGGAGTGTTTGTTGGGTGGCGAGCCAGGCTTTGAAGTTGGCGTTGACCCGTTCAGGGAAGGGGATGAGTTCGTTGTCCTGATGGATGGCGAAGCGGACCAGGGAGACCAGGTCGGTGAGGATGCGGCGGCCGCTGGCGCCTTTGACCTTGCTCGCCTCCAGCGCAGCGTAGGCCTGCCAGAGCTGGGATTCATTCCACAGGTAGGGTGGTGCCTCGATCTTGTCGGCGAGTTCTTTAACCGACTCGAAAGTGAGGCGCTGTTTGTAGGGCTTGGCATAGAGGATTTGCAGGGCGGTGATTTCGTCTTTGTGGTCGGCGATGAATTGCTCGAAGGATTGGACGAGGCCACGGGCGCGGTCGAGGGCGGCCTGGCTGAAGCCGGCTTCCAGGACCTGGTCCTGGCTGACGTGGTCGATGGTGAGTTCGTTCTTGGCTTTGATGTCGAGGATGAGTTGGCGAAGGGCGGGGTCGCAGAGGGGTTTGGCTGCGACGATTCGCGCATGCTGCGCGCCCTCTCCCCCGGCCCCTCTCCCGCTTGCGGGGGAGGGGGGGAAGGCGGCGTCGGGGTTTAGGGATTCGACTAGCTGGTGGGCCAGGTCTTTTAGGCCGAGGCCGCCGCTGGCGGCGCGGATTTTGGCGTCGTCTTCTGCACTGATGCGGTGTTCCATTCTGGCCAGGCGGCCGGCGATGCTGGTGATGACGTCGTCTTCGGTGTTGCCGAAGGCGACGGCTTGCAGCAGGCGCTCGAAGCTGACGCTGGGCTTTTTCTCCATGGGGCGGGCGTCGGTTTTGTCCTGCTCGCACACGCCGACGGCGTCGATGATGACGAAGTGGTCCTTGGCAGTGGCGTCGGGGGTGACGGCCTTGAGGTCGTCGGGCTTGATGACGCGCACGCCGCGGCCTTTCATTTGCTCGAAGAAGCCGCGCGATTTGACGGCGCGCATGAAGAAGACGATTTCGACCGGCTTGATGTCGGTGCCGGTGGCGATCATGTCGACGGTGACGGCGATGCGCGGGTGGTAGCTGTTGCGGAAGGCGGAGATGAGTTCCTTGGGCGTGGCGCCGGTGGTGCGGTAGGTGATCTTCTGGGCGAATTCGTTGCCCTTGCCGAATTCCTCGCGCAGGATTTCGACGATGTTTTCGGCGTGGTTGTCGTCCTTGGCGAAGATCAGCGTTTTCGGTACTTCAGTGCGACCGGGGAAGATTTCGCTGAACAGTTTGTCGCGGAAGGTGCGCACGATGGTGCGGATCTGGTCGGGGGTGACGACGTCGCGGTCGAGCTGGTTGGGGTCGTAGGCGAAGTCGTCGTCGAGTTCTTCCCAGCGGGTCTTGCGGGTGTCGCGTTCCTGCTTTTCGACGTAGTAGCCGGCTTCGACCTTGCTGCCGGCTTCGGTGATGGCGGTCTTGATGCGGTAGACGTCGTAGTTGACGTTGACGCCATCGGCCACGGCCATCTCGTGGTTGTATTCCATGACCAGGTTCTGGTGGAAGAAACCGAAGGTCTGCTTGCCGGGCGTGGCGGTGAGGCCGACGAGGTAGGCGTCGAAATATTCCAGCACCTGCGCCCACAGGTTGTAGATGGAGCGGTGGGCTTCGTCGGTGACGATGATGTCGAAGGTTTCGATGGGAATGCTGGGGTTGTATTCGATGGGCTCGGGTTGGGCGAACAGATTACTTAACCCCTTTCCCTCTCCCCCGGCCCCTCTCCCGCTTGCGGGCGAGGGGAGTGTCAGTTGGTCTACGGGGACTTCTTCCAGGTCGGGCGGCAGCTCTTTGCCCTTGAGCATGGAGTACATGCGCTGGAGGGTGCAGATGCAGACGCGGGCGGTGGTGTCGATCTGATTCCCTGCAAGGCGCTGGACGATGTATTCCTCGCTGAACTTGAAGTTGTTGTAGGGCGAAACGTATTGCTGGAATTCCTTGAGGGTCTGGTCGGCAAGGTTGCCGCGGTCGACCAGGAACAGGATGCGCCGCGCCCCGGCGAACTTGATCAGGCGGTAGATGAAGGAAATCGAGGTGAAGGTCTTGCCGGAGCCGGTGGCCATCTGGATCAGGGCGCGGGGGCGGTTTTCCTTGAGGGATTTTTCCAGGTTGCGGATAGCCGTGATCTGGGCGGGCCAGAGGCCTGCTTCCTTGAGGGGCGGCATGGACTGCAGGCGGGCGAGGAAGGTGGCCGCTGGTTGTTGGGCTTGAAAACCACCCTCTCCCCCAGCCCCTCCCCCGCTTGCGGGGGAGGGGAGGAAGGCGAGCCAGTCGGCAAGCAATTCTGGCTTGTGGAAGGCAAACACCGGGCGCGAACGCGGGGTGGGGTCCAGGCCGTTGGTGAAGCGGGTTTCGACGCCGGTGGACTGGTAGGAGAACGGTAGCGGGTTGCCCCAGCGCGGCAGACCGGGCGGCAGGCCCTTGGTGTATTTGTCCGACTGGGTTTCGACCCCGGAGAGGGTGACACCTTCTTTCTTGGCTTCGATCACCCCGGCGGCCTTGCCATCCACGTAAAGCAGGTAATCGGCAAAACCATGGCCGGGCAGCGGAAATTCACGAATGGCTACACCCCGGGCCGCATGGATGTGGGCGGCGGATGCGTCACACACATGCCAGCCGGCTGCGGTCAGCAGCGCATCGATGTGCTCCCTGGCTTCGGCTTCCGGGCTCATTCTGGCGTGCAGCTCCGGGGGGATGCTTATCGCTTCTTGCGCTTTTCCGAACAGGCGATGATGGCCTTGTTGTCTTTCAGGTCCAGGCAGTGGCGCAGGTCGCCGCTGGGCAGGCGCCGGGCCTTGTGGTGTTTCTTCATGACGGGCTGGGCGGGGGCGGCTTGCTCGGACGCGGCGGCGGCTTCGGGCGAGGCGATGGGTTCTGTAACGCCTTCAGCGGCCAGGGCCAGGCTGGCGGCGAACAGAAGGGGGAGCGGGATCAGCCAGGTTTTCATGTTGCCTCCTTGGTGTGTGCTTCAGCTTAGACGTTGGCCGCCGGAGTGGAGCCGGATTGATCAGGCCGGTTTGGCTGAATGCTACCTCAGGGCGGGGACTCGATTCACTCTTCGTGACGACGTATCCAGGGCCGCAGAATGCTTAGCCTGGAGGAGGTTGTGGGCCGAGGCCGGGAAGTGGGGTTTATGAGCCCTGTACTCGCCTGGCTCCTCCGGGTTACTCAGAAATCGGGCGGGCTTTCGAAATGCAGGTCTGCGCCGGTGACCGGATGGGCGAAGTCCAGGCGGCTGGCGTGGAGCAGCAGGCGGCCGGCGGCGGTGAGGACGGCGGGCGGGGCGTAGAGGGGATCGCCGAGGATGGGGTGGCCCAGGGCCTGGAGGTGGACCCGGAGCTGGTGGGAACGGCCGGTGAGGGGGTCCAGTTCGAGGCGGGTGGTGGGGAAAGGCTTTCCCCCACCCTGCCCTCCCCCGCTTGCGGGAGAGGGTTCTAGTTTGGGTGCCTCTCCCGCTTGCGGGGGAGGGACTGAGGGGATGGTTCTCCCTGAGGGGAGTTCACTCCCCTCCCCCGCAAGCGGGACCAGCCCGCAGGGCGCAGGACGCAACGGAGTTGCGGTCTCGAGCGGAGCGAGGGATGGGCCAGAGGCCCACAGAGTGGCTGGGGGAGAGGGTCGGTTTTCACAAGTTGATGCGGCATCAGAATGCAAAACCCTCCAACGGGTCTGGCTGGGCTTGCCAATTTCATGGTCAACGATGCTCCTTGGGCGGTTGGGCCAGTCGACGATGAGGGGCAGGTCGATGAGGCCCCAGCCGTCCGGGGTGTCGGGGGCTGGCAGGTGGCCGGCCACCAGGGCGATGTAGCGCTTTTTCACTTGGCGGGCGGCGAAGGCCATGCTGAGGCGGCGTTGGGCTTCCGGGCCCCGGGCCATGACGAAGAGGCCGGAGGTATCCATATCCAGGCGATGGACGATGAGGGCGTCCGGGTATTGGGCCTGGACCCGGGCGCTCAGACAGTCCTGCTTGTCCGGGCCCCGGCCGGGGACGGAAAGCAGGCCGCTGGGTTTTTCGAGGACCAGGAGGTGGAGGTCGGCGTGGATCAGGTGGAAGGGCATGGCTGGCGATGGCGGCACTGGATGCGCTGACCCTCTCCCCCGGCCCCTCCCCCGCTTGCGGGGGAGGGGTGAAAGTCAGCGCTTCGGCTTCTGGGCCCGGCCCCGGCGTCCGGCGGCGGGGGCGGACTCGTGCCTGGTGGCGGGTTGAACGCGGCCGGCGCCCCGGCGGGGGGGCTTGGCGGGGGTGGCCTCAGCGGCCTCCTCACTGCGGGCACCCCGGGGGGCATCCTTGGTAAACCGCGGGGGGCGTGCATGGCGGTCGCCCCGCTCCTGGGGCTTTGGACTACCTGGCTTGTGGCTGCCCGGCTTGCTGGGTACCCGGCCCTCTGCCCCGCCTTCCGCACGTTGAGCCCCTTCATAGCGTCGGTCGGTGCCGGCGGGCTGGAAGCTGGGGATGAGGTGCTTCTTGCTGTTGCCGATAAGGTCTTCCCGGCCCATTTCCTTGAGGGCTTCCCGCAGCAGGGGCCAGTTTTCCGGGTCGTGGTAGCGCAGGAAGGCCTTGTGCAGGCGGCGAATGCGGCCCTGGGTGACCACGGGTACATCCTGTCCGCCAGCCAGCACCTTCTTCAGGGGGTTCTTGCCGGTGTGGTACATGGCAGTGGCGATGGCCATGGGGGTGGGCAGGAAGGTCTGCACCTGGTCCAGGCGGAAATTGTTCGCCTTCAGCCAGAGGGCCAGGTTGAGCATGTCCTCGTCCGTTGTGCCCGGGTGGGCGGCGATGAAGTAGGGGATGAGGTATTGCTCCTTGCCGGCTTCTTTCGAGTACTTCTCGAACAGCTGCTTGAAGCGCTCGTAGGTGCCGATGCCCGGCTTCATCATGTGGTTGAGGGGGCCTTCCTCGGTGTGCTCCGGGGCGATCTTGAGATAGCCGCCCACGTGGTGGGTCACCAGTTCCTTCACGTATTCCGGCGATTTGACCGCCAGGTCGTAGCGCACGCCGGAACCGATGAGCACCTTCTTGATGCCGGGCAGGGTGCGGGCCTTGCGGTAGAGCTGGATGAGGGGACCGTGGTCCGTGCCCAGGTTGGGGCAGATGTCGGGGAACACGCAGGACAGGCGGCGGCAGGCGGATTCGATCTTTTCGTCCTTGCAGGCCAGCCGGTACATGTTGGCGGTGGGGCCGCCCAGGTCGGAGATGACGCCGGTGAAGCCCGGGGTCTTGTCCCGGATGGCCTCGATCTCGTGGAGGATGGAGTCTTCCGAGCGGCTCTGGATGATGCGGCCTTCGTGCTCGGTAATGGAGCAGAAGGTGCAGCCGCCAAAGCAGCCCCGCATGATGTTCACCGAGAAGCGGATCATCTCCCAGGCGGGGATTTTGGCTTCGCCGTAGGCCGGGTGGGGCGCCCGGGCGTAGGGCAGGTCGTAGACGTAGTCCATCTCTGCCGTTGTGAGGGGAATGGGCGGCGGGTTCAGCCAAACGTCCCGGTCGCCGTGGGCCTGCACCATGGCCCGGGCGTTGCCGGGGTTGGATTCCAGGTGGAAGACCCGGGAGGCGTGGGCGTAGAGCACGTTGTTCTTTTCCACCTGCTCGAAGGCGGGCAGACGAACCACCGTGAGGGCCCGGCCGGCGAGGATCTGGGCGCGGCGTTGTTCCTTGGACTGGAAGTGGATGGGGTGGGTAGAGACTGACTGGCCCTCTCCCTTAACCTCTGCCTCGCTTGCGGACGCTGGGGTCCCTTCGCTCCCACGCTGACCCTCTCCCCTAGCCCCTCCCCCGCTTGCGGGGGAGGGGGATGTGGCGTAGGGGTCTGGATGCTTGTCCACCCGGCCCGGGGTGTCCATGGCCAGGGAGTCCAGTTCGTGCCATTGATCCGAGGGCTTCCAGCCGTGGGGCACCATGAAGGCGGTGCCGCGCAGGTCTCTGATTTCATTGATCTTCTCGCCGGCGGCTAGGCGGTGGGTCAGGTCCACCAGGGCCCGCTCGGCGTTTCCGAACAGCAGCATGTCGGCCTTGGAATCCGGCAGCACGCAGCGGCGGACCTTTTCGGACCAGTAGTCGAAATGGGCGATGCGCCGCAAGCTGGCTTCGATGCCGCCGATGACCACGGGCACGTCCTTGAAGGCTTCCCGGCAGCGCTGGGCGTAGACGGTAACGGCCCGGTCCGGGCGTTTGTTGGGCTCGCCGCCGGCGGTGTAGGCGTCATCGGAGCGGATCTTCCGGTCCGAGGTGTAGCGGTTGACCATGGAATCCATGTTGCCCGCCGTGACACCGAAGTAGAGGTTGGGCTTGCCTAGCAACCGGAAGGGCTCGGCGGACTTCCAGTCCGGCTGGGCGATGATGCCCACGCGGAAGCCCTGGGCCTCCAGCAGACGCCCCACCAGGGCCATGCCAAAGCTGGGGTGGTCGATGTAGGCATCACCGGTCACCAGGATGACGTCGCAGCTGTCCCAGCCCAGCCGCTCCATTTCCGCCCGACTGGTGGGCAGGAAAGGTGCCGTGCCGAAACGCTTGGCCCAGAAGGGGCGGTAGGACATCAATGGTTTGGCGGACAGCATGGTAGGGGGCATGGCGATCGAAGGCGGTGAGGATAGCAGGCAGACCGCCCGGGACCCATGAAATATCCCGCCGGTTTGGGTCTTGGAACACCCAGGGGGATAATGGCGCAACTGCCAACCATGCTGTTGCGCCTCGCCGCGCCTTCCCCCCATGAAAGACCTTGCACGCAACGTGGCTGAATTCTTCGGGGTGGCCTTTCTGGCCGAGCCCTGGTTCCTGCAGATCGTCCTTGTCGTGTCTGTGGTGGTATCCCTCAATCTGTTCGTGGGCTTCCTGCTGCGGCGGGCCGAACGCATGGCCAGCCGCACCAGTACCGTGTGGGATGACGCCTTCTTCCGCGCTGCCCGGCGCCCTCTGGGGGTGATGTTCTGGGTGGTAGGCCTGGCCTATGCGGCCGATCTATCCCGTCAGGAAGCGGGCCTGGAGGTATTCCACTTCACCGCCCCCGCCCGGGACGTGGGTGTGGTGCTGTGCCTGGCCTGGTTCCTGGTGCAGTTGATCCGCCATGTTTCCGCCAATGTCGTCAGCCACCGCCAGGCCCGGGGAGAAGAAGTGGACCACACTACCGTGGACGCGGTGAGCAAGCTGCTGCGCATCATCGTGCTGGTCATCGCCGGCCTGATCATCATGCAGCATCTGGGCTACAGCATTGCCGGCCTGCTCACCTTCGGCGGCATCGGCGGCATTGCCGTGGGCTTCGCCGCCAAGGACATCCTGGCCAACTTCTTCGGAGGCCTGACGGTGTATCTGGACCGCCCCTTCACAGTGGGGGAATGGATACGCTCCCCGGACAAGGATATCGAAGGCACCGTGGAATACATCGGCTGGCGCCATACCCGGGTGCGGGCCTTCAACAAGAACCCCATTTACGTACCCAACGCCCTGTTCACCAACATCGTCCTGGAAAACCCCAGCCGCATGACCAACCGGCGCATCAAGGAAACCATCGGCATCCGTTACGAAGATGTGGCAAAGATGGCGCCCATCGTGGCGGACGTACGCAAGATGCTGGAAACCCACCCGGAGATCGACACCAGCCAGACCCTCATCGTCAACTTCAACACCTTCGGGCCTTCGTCCCTGGATTTCTTCATCTATACCTTCACCAAGACCAGGGAGTGGGTGCTCTACCACGAGATCAAGCAGGATGTGTTGTTGAAGGTTGCCGAAATTATCGCCCGCCATGGCGCGGAGATCGCCTTTCCCACCCGCACGCTGCACATGGTCGAGCCCCGGGCTGAACCGCCCTCAAGTTAGCCCTGGTCCTGCCGATAATCCGGCAACAAGAAAACAAGCGGGACACCCATGTCGCTGCCCCTGGAACGGGACGAAATCCAACGCCAGACAGAGGAACTGGAAGTCATCATCGCCGCCCATCTGGCGTGGTTCAAGCACATCAACCGGTCCCTGGTGTTCGGCAACAGCGTGCAGCCCGCCGATCTGGCCCAGGACGCCCACCTGCGTTCCCCCTTCGGCCAGTGGTACTACGGCCAGGCTCCCCACCCCCTGGCGGAAAGCCCGGATTTCGAGGATCTGGGGGCCCTGCAACAGGCCATGCACGCCGCTGCCCGCACCGCGCTCCAGGATCGCCTGGAAAACCGCCAGCCCCGTCCTGAGGTATACGACCGTTGCATCGACCTGGCCTTGCGGCTCAACACCAGCCTGCGGCGCATGCAACTGGATATCATCGGCGAGCTGCTCAGCACCGACAGCCTCACCGGCTGCGCTTCTCGCAGGGGCATGCTGACCAAGCTGCGGGAGGAACAGGAACGGGCCCTGCGCATCCAGCGTCCCTGCTGTCTGTGCCTGCTGGATTTCGACCGCTTCAAGCGGGTGAACGACGAACTCGGCCACCCGGCCGGAGACGCAGTACTGCGCCAGGGCATGAAGTTCGTTGCATCGGCCCTGCGCAAATACGATTCGGTGTATCGCTACGGCGGCGAGGAATTCCTGCTCTGTCTGCCGGGCACCCCCCTGAAGGACGCAGCCCTGGTGGTGGAGCGCATCCGGGAAGGCCTGGAACGCCTGCCGGTACGCCTGCCCAGCGGCGACCACTACAACGTCACCGCCTCCTTCGGCCTGGCGGAAATGCTGGCCCACCGGCCCGTGGAAGAAGCCATCGCCAATGCCGACATCGCCCTGCTGAGGGCCAAGGAAAACGGCCGCAACCGGGTGGAGCTTTGGACGGGGAATTAGGGAGGGAGTAGCAAGGGGTAAGTAGTAAGTGGCGAGTGGCCGTAAACTCACTCGCATCTCGCCAATCACCACTTACCACTCGCCTCCCCCCATGTACCCCCTGATCCGCCCCGTCCTCTTCCGCCTGGACCCGGAAAACGCCCATAACCTCACCCTTTCCAGCCTGAAGCGGCTGCACGGGCTGGGGCTGCTGAAGCCTTTTCTACCCACCGTCCTCCCCCTGCCCGTGCGGGTCATGGGCCTGGATTTCCCCAACCCCGTGGGCCTGGCCGCCGGCCTGGACAAGAACGGCGAGGCCATCGACGCCCTGGGGGACCTGGGCTTCGGCTTTCTGGAAGTGGGGGCGGTGACCCCCCGTCCCCAGGCGGGCAACCCCAGGCCCCGCCTGTTCCGGCTGCCCCAGGCCCAGGCCATCATCAACCGCATGGGGTTCAACAACCTGGGGGTGGACCACCTGCTGGCCAACCTGGAACGCAGCCAATACAAGGGCATTCTGGGGGTGAACCTGGGCAAGAACTTCGACACCCCCATCGAAAAGGCTGCCGACGACTACCTGATTCTGCTGGACAAGCTCTACGGCAAGGCCAGCTTCGTCACCATCAACATCTCTTCCCCCAACACCAAGAACCTGCGCGCCCTGCAAGGGGGCAGCGAACTGGACGCCCTGCTGGGCGCCATGAAGACCCGACAGGCGGAGCTGACGCAAAAGCACGGCAAGTACATGCCCGTGGCGGTAAAAATCGCCCCGGACCTGGACGACGAGCAGATTGCCGAGATGGCCGCCCTGTTCAGGAAACACCGCATGGACGCGGTCATCGCCACCAACACCACCCTGTCCCGGGAGGGGGTGGAAAACCTGCCCCACGGCCAGGAGACCGGCGGCCTGTCCGGGGCCCCGGTACGGGAAAAATCCACCCGGGTGCTGGCTGCCTTCCACCAGGCCCTGGCCGGCGAAGTCCCCCTCATCGGCGCCGGGGGCATTCTGGAAGGCCGTCATGCGAAGGAGAAGATGGCGGCGGGCGCCAGCCTGGTGCAGGTGTATACCGGCCTCATCTACCGGGGCCCGGTCCTGGTTGCGGAATGCGTGGAGGCCCTGGCGCGGCCATGATCTTCCCGGCCAGGCATGCCGTCGCCGGAATGACGCTGCTACTGGGCGGGTACCTGTATGGCGCCATGGCGGCCGGATTGGAGGATGCCACCGCCGTGCCTCACCTGAACGACCGGGGCCAGGCCGGCTACCGCCAGTTTCTCGCGGAGGAAGCACACCGGGCCTTCGCCATCGCCCCCGGCGGCGGCTGGGGCTGGAGTCAGGGGGCAGTGAGCCCCGATGCCGCCCTGAACCAGGCCCTGGAGGCCTGCCAGCAACACACCCGCCAGCGCTGCGTGCCCTATGCCCTGGACCGGGAAGTGGTGTTCGACGCCAAGGGCTGGGCCCGGTTGTGGCGCCCCTATGCCACGGCGGCCGAGGCAAAGCGGGCGAGCACCGGCACGGAGCGGGGCCAGCGCTTTCCCGACCTGGTGCTCACCGCACCGGATGGCAAAGCCTTGAAGCTGTCTGATCTGCGGGGCAAGGGGGTGGTGCTGCACTTCTGGGCCACCTGGTGCCCCACCTGCCGGGGGGAGTTGCCCCAGTTCGAGGCCTTGCAGCGCAGTTTTTCAGGCCGCAAGGATCTGGTCTTTGTGTTCACCCAGGCCCGGGAACCGGCCGCCACATCCCGGCAATGGCTGAAGCAGAACGGCCTGAAACTCGCCCTGCACGATTCCGGCGCCCGGGACAGCCGGGACGACCGCTTCCGCCTGTCCGGCGGCCAGACCATCCAGGATCGCCAGGTGGCGCCGGTTTTTCCCGCCACCTATGTGCTGGACCGCCACGGCCTGGTGGTCTTCGGCATGAAAGGCTCGGCGGAGGACTGGCGTCAGTACGCGCCCTTCCTCAAGGACCTGCTGGGTAATAAGTAGTGACGCCCTCTCCGGGGGGTGAGGGTTCTTACGCTCAGTCCACTTCTTCCCAGCCGGTGATCATGGCCTTGATGTGGGCGGTGGGGGTGTGGCCGGTGGTGGTGAGGTAGACGTGGGCGATGACGAACACCAGGAACACGAAGGCGGCCAGGGTGTGGAAGAAGGCCACCCATTCCAGGGAGAGGTACTGGTCCCAGCCCCAGGCGGTCCACTTGTCGTAGAAGATGTAGAACCAGCCCGTGACCCAGATGAGGGGTCCGGCCACCGCCAGGATGCCCAGGTAGGCCAGGCGCTGGAGGGGGTTGTGCTTGCGCTGGGGGTGCACCTTGTAGGGGTGGGGGGCCTGGGTGAAGATGCCGATGGCATAGAACTTCACCATGTCCGTCACCTTGTCGAAGGTGGGGATGTATTGCTTCCACTCGCCGGTGGTGAAGTGCCAGAAGATGGCGAAACACCACAGGCCCACCAGGGTCCAGGCGGCGATGGTGTGGGTGTTCACCGCCTGCTCGAAGCCCAGTAGCGAATAGGTGCCGTGGATTTCAAAGCCGGTGATCAGCATGAAGATGATCAGGCCGGCCTGGGCCCAGTGCCAGAAGCGCTCGAAGCCCTTGAAGATGTAGATGCGTTCGCTCATGTGCCTGCTCCTGTTGCTTATCCGTGATGGCCGTGACCGGGCTTGGCCTTGCGGCTGGCGAAGATGCGGCCGGCGCCGTGGCCCAGCACCCCCAGGAGGGTGAGGCCCGCCAGGCCCCAGCCGGCGGTATCCAGCAACGGGTTGCCGTGGCGGCCAGGCAGGTAGATGCCGGGCACCTGGTCCAGGCGGCCCGGGGCGGTGTGGCATTGCTTGCAGGCCAGGGCGTCTTCCTTGGGGGCCACCATGTGGGTGATGGGCCAGGACATCTCGGTGGATACAAAGGCGTACTTGCCGCTGTATTCGGCACCGATCTCCTTCATGCCAAACTCGATGGCCTTGTCCCAGTTGAAGTTGGTCCAGAATGCGGTGTCGTTCTGGCCGTAGGTGTTGAACACCAGGAGCTGGTTGTTGCCCACGTCATAGGGCTGCTTGCCGACAAAGCGCTTGATGGGCCAGATCTTGGACTTGCCGTCATCGGGGCTGCCATTGAAGTGGTTGATCTCGATGACCCTGGAAGGGTCCAGCTTGGTTTCCCGCAGGGTGTAGTCCACCTGGCCGTTGAACCAGACATAGGTGGGGATGACGTTGGACTCGTACTTGAAGTCGCCCTTCTTGCTGTCGTAGGCGTCATGGCCGGCGGAATCCTTGAGCTTGAAGGGCTTGCCGTCCTTGTCCATCTTCCCGGCGGTGGACCAGTCCCACATCATCTTGGTGGGCTGGGCCCGTGCGAACTCGGGGATGTGGCAGGTCTGGCAGGCCAGTTTTGCGGTGTGGCTGTTGAGCCGGTCCGCCCTGGGGCCCTTGTGGGGGGGTCCGCCATGGCAGGCCTGGCAGGAAGCGGGGTTGGCGTCCTTCTTGCCGCGCATGTGGGCGCCGTCCTTTTCCAGCACCGTCACCGCGTAGCGGCCGCCGGGCACATCGTGGCCCGTGGTCTTGTGGCATTCGCCGCAGCTGAAATTGAGGCCGTCCTTATCCATGTGCACGTCCAGGTAGCGCCCCGGATTCCTGAGTGAACTGTCCAGGTCGCCATGCTTCACCGCGTCGCCACCGCCGCCGTAGAAGTGGCAGGCGCCGCAGTTCTGCCGGCCGGTCTTGCCCACATTGCGGGCCACGTTCCCCAGGTCCGGGGCCTTCACCATCTTGCCGGACTTCGGCGGGAACTCCATGTCCTTGTAGGTGGGGTGGCCCGCCAGGCCAGGAATCTTGCGGTAGGTACCGGTGGTGTCGTGGCACACCAGGCAGTCCACGTTCTCCTGGGCAGCGAAGTCGAAGTGCTGGTCCTTCCAGCCATAGCCCACGTGGCAGGCGGTGCAGAACTCGTAGTTGGAGGGCACGGCGGTGCAGAAGTTGTTGATGACGTGCTTCTTGCCCAGGCGCTGGTTCGTGGCGGGGTTGAGGAATTCCCAGGTCCAGTGCTTGCTCTTGTGCACCTGCTTGGCCGCCTCGGTGTGGCAGGTGAGGCAGGCCCGGGTGACATCGGGACCGGACTTGAAGTTCTGCTGCAGTGCCGTGAAACGGCCGTGGTCCGCCGTGGAGGAAGAAGTCCTCTTGGCAGCCTCGCCGGCCGGCGCGGGCTGAGGATCGGAGGAGGCCCCGGCCGGCAGGGCCAGGAGCATCGAGGTCAGGGACGCCAACAGGGCGCCGCGCAGGAAATGGATCATGGGTGTCTCCCGTTCAGCGATTCGTGGACATGCGGTTCAGCAACCGCCGCCGCCACCGCCGCCGCCCTGGGCACCGGCCGCCGGGGCGCTGGGCAGGATCATCTGGGGCGCGGGCGTGTTGGGATCGAACACCAGGAATTTCTTCTGGTCCTCCGCCACCTGGGCCATAACGTCACCCACCAAGGGGCCGAACATACGGCCCATGAGACCGGCGTTCATGGTGCCGATGTATACCTTGCCGTCCTGCTTCTTGTAGACGCTGATCTTGCAGGGCATGAGTATGGACAGGAAGCGCACCGTGTCCTCCTTGAGGATGGGTTTGGAGTATTTGGTGCTGCACGCCTCGATCATCATCACCGGCAGCACGTTGCCGCCGTCGTTCTGTACTGCTTTGGCTGCATTGCGCAGACCCGACAGGGCCCAGCCATTGCCGGTGTTCTGGATGTTGTGCTGGATGCGGGCGATGGTCTCTTCCATGCCGTAGGGGCTAGGGGTTTCCTTGAACATCAGCTTGTCCATCATGCTGAACGCCACACCCACGGCGATCAACAACCCAAGGACTACGCCGCCTAGCAACTTGACCATGCTCTTCTCCTCAATGACTTAATCCGTTTGGCACGGTCGCATTATCTATCAGGATATGTTGATCTTAAATATTCAAGTGTTAGCCGTTACTTATATACCCATGTCGGGACAAGTGCTGACGAGAGTGCCTTGCTCGGAATACGGGCAAGAGCCGCAAGGCTCCTAAAGGCTGCGGAAGAAATCCAGGGCTTCGGCCAGGCTGACCACGCCTTTAACCTCCATGCCCGGGATCTTGCCCTTGGGCAGGTTGGCCTTGGGGCACAGGGCCTGGGTAAAACCCAGCTTGGCGGCCTCCTTCAACCGTTCCTGACCCCGTTGCACGGGCCGGATTTCCCCCGCCAGCCCCACTTCGCCAAAGACCGCCCACTTGTGGGGAATGGGTTTGGTGCGCAGGGAGGACACCACCGCCAGGGCCACGGCCAGGTCTGCCGCCGGCTCGGTGATCTTCACCCCGCCCACGGCGTTCACGAACACGTCCTGGTCGTAGCAGGGAATGCCGCCATGGCGATGCAGCACCGCCAGCAGCATGGCCAGCCGGTTGCCGTCCAGGCCCACGGTCAGGCGGCGGGGGTTGCCGCCGTGGGCCGTGTCCAGCAGGGCCTGGATTTCCACCAGCAGGGGCCGGGTACCCTCCTGGGCCACCACCACGCAGGAGCCCGGGGCTTCCCGTTCGTCCCGGTTCAGGAACAGGGCGGAGGGGTTGGCCACCCCCTTCAGGCCCTTGTCGGTCATGGCGAACACCCCCAGCTCGTTCACCGCCCCGAAGCGGTTCTTGAAGGCGCGGATTAGGCGGAAGCTGGAACCGGTGTCCCCCTCGAAATACAGCACGGTGTCGACGATGTGCTCCAGCACCCGGGGGCCGGCCAGGGTGCCTTCCTTGGTGACATGCCCCACCAGCAGGATGGTTATGCCCGCCTGTTTGGCGTGGCGGGTGAGTTCCTGGGCGCATTCCCGCACCTGGGCCACGCTGCCGGGGGCGGACTGGAGCTGTTCCGTGTACACGGTCTGGATCGAATCGATGACCGCCACCTGGGGTTTTTCTGCCTGGAGGGTGCCAAGGATGGCTTCAAGGCGAATCTCTGTGAGCAGGGGAATGTCCGCTTTCAGGCCCAGGCGCTGGGCCCGCAAGGCGATCTGGTCGGCGGATTCCTCGCCGCTCACATACAAAGTCTTGGCCCGGCTGCTGATGTCCGCCAGGGCCTGGAGCAGCAGGGTGGACTTGCCGATACCCGGGTCGCCGCCGATGAGCACCACCCCGCCCCCCACCAGGCCCCCCCCAAGCACCCGATCGAATTCCGTCAGACCTGTTTCCAGCCGGGCGATCTCCCGGGCCTGGACGGCATTGAGCCGCACCACCTCGCCGCTGGCCGCCAGGGCCTGGAAACGGCGGCCCTTGGCCTCTTGCACGCTCTCAGAAAGGGTATTCCAGGACAGGCAGTGGGGGCATTGCCCCTGCCATTTGCTGGTCTGGCCGCCACACTGGGCGCAGACGTAGAGGGATGTCGACTTGGCCATGGTCAAGGCTTATACCGTTGCCCCATCCGATACTCAAGCTGGCCCCCGGCTGGCGGGCGCGCGTATCATGCGCGAGTTATTTTGCTAAATCTTTTCAGCGCGCACTGAACGCAACTGAATGACGCGCCGGAACCCATAACAGCCCAAGGCACCAAATATATGAAATGCGTGGATGACTTTCGCCTCCGTTTAGGCCAGCACGAGCTGGTCCCTATCATGACCGGTGGGATGGGGGTGGACATCTCCACTGCCGACTTGGCCTTGGTGGTGGCGAAGCTGGGCGGTGTGGGCCATATCTCTGATGCCATGGTGCCGACCGTATCGGACCGGCGCTACGAAACCCGGTTCGTGAAGGACAAGCTCAAGCAATACAAATTCAACGTCCCCAACCTGGCAGACAAGACCGGGGTCAAGTTCGACCTAGGGCACCTGGAAGAAGCCACCCGGCTCCACGTGAGCCGCACCATGGAGGCCAAGCAGGGCAGTGGGCTGATCTTCATCAATTGCATGGAAAAGCTCACCATGAATGCCCCCCGGGAAACCCTCAAGGTGCGCCTCAGTGCCGCTCTGGATGCGGGCATTGACGGCATCACCCTGGCGGCGGGCCTGCACCTGGGTTCTTTCGGCCTGATCGAGGACCACCCCCGCTTCCGGGATGCCAAGCTCGGCATCATCGTTTCCTCCCTGCGGGCCTTGCAGCTTTTCCTGCGCAAGAACGGCCGCACCAACCGCCTGCCTGACTACGTGGTGGTGGAAGGCCCCCTGGCGGGCGGCCATCTGGGCTTCGGCATGGACTGGGCCCAGTATGATCTGGCCACCATCGTCGCCGAGATCCAGGCCTGGCTGACAGCAGAACACCTGGACATTCCCCTGATTCCCGCCGGCGGCATCTTCACCGGTTCCGACGCCACGGCCTTCCTGGAAGCGGGGGCCGCCGCAGTGCAGGTGGCCACCCGTTTTACCGTCACCCACGAGTGCGGCCTGCCGGACGAGGTCAAGCAGGAATATTTCCGGGCTACGGAGGACGACATCGAGGTGAACGGTCTTTCCCCCACCGGCTACCCCATGCGCATGATCAAGGCCAGCCCGGGCATTGGCGCCGGCACCCATCCCAACTGCGAATCTTTCGGTTACCTGCTGGATGCCAACGGCAAGTGTGCGTATATCGACGCCTACAACCGGGAAGTGGCCGCCCACCCGGATGAAAAGAAGATCAGCGTCAAGGACAAGACCTGCCTGTGCACCCACATGCGGCATTTCGACATCTGGACCTGCGGCCAGTACACCTACAAGCTTAAAGACACCACGGTCAAAGAGAACGATGGCAGCTACCGGGTGCTCTCCGCCGAACACGTGTTCAAGGATTATCAGTTCAGCAAGGACGGCAAAGTCGTCCTGCCCGACTAGTCGGCCGTCCACCTGAACGCGGGGCCGTCCCGTGACCTGGGACATCTTCTGCACGGTCATCGACAACTTCGGTGACATCGGCGTCACCTGGCGGCTGGCCCGGCAGTTGGCCGATGAGCACCGGGTTTCCGTGCGCCTGTGGGTGGACGATCTGGCTGCCTTCCACCAAATCCGCCCCGAGGTTGACCCCACCCGCGCTATCCAGACCCTGGCGGGGGTGGAGATACGCCACTGGACCGATCCCCTGCCGGCCTTCTCCCCAGGTGAAGTGGTCATCGAGGCCCTGGCCTGCAACCTGCCAGAGTCCTTCATCCAGGCCATGGCCGTGCAATCCCCGCCGCCGGTGTGGCTGAACCTGGAATACCTGACTGCCGAGACCTGGGCGGACGGCGTCCACGGCCTGCCTTCGCCCCACCCCCGCCTGCCCCTGGTCAAGTACTTTTATGTTCCAGGCTTCAGCCCCCAGACCGGCGGCCTCACCCGGGAAAACTGGCTCAGCCCGACCCGGAACCCTTTCCAGGCCAGCCAGGCAGACCAGGACGACTTCTGGCGTAACCAGAAGCTGCCACCCCGGCAAGACAAGGAACTTCGCATTTCCCTGTTCAGCTATGAAAACGCAGCCCTGCCGGGCTGGCTGGAAACCCTTGCAGCTAGCCCCATCCCGGTCCGTCTGCTGGCACCCGAAGGCAAAGCTCTGCCCCAGATCGCCCGGGCGCTCGCTGTTCCCGAACTGGGCCCTGGCACCTCCGCCCGCCAAGGAGCCCTGAAGGTCCATGTCCTGCCCATGCTGGACCAGGACACCTACGACCGGCTGCTCTGGGCCTGCGACCTGAATTTCGTGCGGGGGGAGGACTCTTTCCTGCGGGCCCAGTACGCCGCCCGGCCCATGGTCTGGCAGGCCTACAGACAGGCCGAAGGGGCCCACTTCGCCAAGTTGGAAGCCTTTCTTGACCGGTATTGCGCCACCCTGGACCCAGATACTGCCGACACCACCCGCACCCTGTGGCAGGCCTGGAATGCGGAAGCGGACATGACTGCTGCCTGGCCCCGCTATCTTGCTCACCAGCCGGCCCTGCAAGCCCATGCCAAGGCCTGGGACAGGCAGCTTGCGGCCGTCCCGGATATTGCATCCAAGCTGATGATTTTTTGCGAAAAAATCATGAAAACCCGCTAGAATGTCGGGCTTTTCGAACCCCTTGCAGGACACTCCCGATGAAGATCGCTCAAGAACTCCGCGCCGGCAACGTGATCATGGTGGGCAAAGACCCCCTCGTGGTGCAGAAGGCCGAATTTTCCAAATCCGGCCGCAACGCCTCCGTGGTGAAGATGAAGCTGAAGAACCTGCTCACCGGCGCCGCCTCTGAAACCGTGTACAAGGCCGACGAGAAGTTCGACACCGTGACCCTGGAGCGCAAGGACTGCACCTACTCCTACTTCGCCGACCCCATGTACGTGTTCATGGATGCCGACTACAACCAGTACGAAGTGGAAGCCGACAACATGGCGGCCGCCCTGCCCTACCTGGAAGACGCCATGCCCATGGAAGTGGTGTTCTACGATGGCAAGGCCATCTCCGTGAACATGCCCACCACCGTGGTGCGCGAGGTGGAATACACCGAACCCGCCGTCAAGGGCGACACTTCCGGCAAGGTCATGAAGCCCTGCCGCATCAAGCCCACCGGCCACGAAGTGCAGGTTCCGGCCTTCGTGGAAATCGGCGACAAGATCGAGATCGACACCGCCACCAACGAATACAAGAACCGCGTCAAGTAAGCCGGTTCCACCCCACAGAAGGCGCCTAAGGGCGCCTTTTTTTATTGCCTGTCACATTACATAAAAACCCTTAGGCATTCCGGTTTACCTCTAAAGAATCAATATTAGTACGTACTGATATACAGAACTCATGGTATAAAGATACTCACATCCTTTAGTAGTTTTAATGACTGCTGCTTCAAAACAATATGGATGGATGGAGACCATGATGCATAACAAATCCCTCGCTCGGGCATCACGCCCACCCTGGCTCGACAGACGCCGCCGTTCCGGCATGGGCGTCGGCCCCGGTCGTCACCCTTCGGGACACGACCTACCCCGCTGATCCCTCGGCGTAACGCCGAAACCTAACTTCAGCCAGATGGCCCTGCCATCTGTGCTGGGTCAACGTTGTTTATCCACGCAGAAAGATGGAGGCACTCCCATGCACGCGAAGCACATATTAAGCACCACGCTCTTCCTAACTCTAGGCGCAAGTCTGGCGCAGCCTGTCCTGGCGGACACCACCTGCCAACTCACCAATGGCACTTTTCCCGCCAGTGTGTGCGATAGCAGGCATCGCACCCTGGCAGCCACCTGCTACAACTGCCATGGTCCCAACGGCATGAGCCAAGCCGCCATTCCTGCCCTGGCCGGCCAGGACAAGGCTTACCTGGTGAATGCCATGAGGCAGTTCCGCACCGGAGAACGCCAGTCCACGGTCATGCAGCGCTATGCCATGGGCTACACGGAAGAAGAATACGAAGCCATCGCCGCCCTATTTTCTTCCATGCAGATCAATCTGGCCCAGACCCAGGGAGCGCAAAAATGAACATGCCTCGTCGAGACTTCTTGAAGCTGGCCGGTGCCGGTCTGACCACCTCGCTGTCCGGACTCATGGTTCCGGGTGCCGCCCTGGCAAAACCCCGCATGAACGCACCGAAAGTCGTGGTGGTTGGGGCGGGTTATGGCGGGGCCACCTGTGCAAAATACCTGCGCATCTGGGACCCGAGCATCGAGGTGACCCTCATCGATCCCAGCACGAAACTGGTGTCCTGCCCCATGTCCAACTGGGTCCTGGGGGGCCTGCGGGACATGTCCGAACTGAGCAAGGAATACAAACTCACCCAATATGGCGTCAAGCAGGTACAGGACAGCGTGGTGGGCGTGGACGGGGAAAAGCGCATCGTGCGCACCCAGCGGGGCGACACCTACGCCTATGACCGCCTGGTCCTGGCCCCCGGGGTGGAATTCATGAGCGGCAACATCGAAGGCTATGCGGAAGCGGCAAAGGACAAGAAGGTGATGCACGCCTTCAAGGCCGGGGAAGAAACCCTGTTGCTGAAGAAGCAACTGGAAGCCATGCCGGATGGGGGGGTCTTCGTCATCGCCAGCCCTCCGCCCCCGGGCCGATGCGTCTCCGGCCCCTACGAACGCGCCTGCATGGTGGCCCATTACTTCAAGCAACATAAGCCCAAGTCCAAGATCATCATGCTGGACGGTCACCTGGACGTGGTGTCCAAGGGGCCCATGTTCAAGAAGGCATTCAAGAAGTTCTACCCGGGGATGATCGAGCACCGCCCCAACAACCTGGTGAACCACATCGATCCCAGCACCATGACGGTAAGCAGCGACTGGGATTCGGTGAAAGCGGACGTGATGAACGTGGTGCCCATGCAGCGGGCGGGCAAGATCTGCGAGATCGCAGGCGTGCGCACAGACAGCGCCAAGCGCTGGTGCCCCATCAATTTCGCCACCTACGAGTCGAAATCCGTCCCGAACATCCACGTCATTGGCGACTCGGTGCTTTCCAACATGCCCAAGTCTGCCCACGTATCCAACAATCAGGGCAAGATCGCCGCATCAGCCATCATCGAGTTGCTCAACGGCCGTCAGCCGGACCCCCTGCCGGTGATCGGCAGCACGAGTTATTCGGCCACCACGGACCATACCGCCGGGCCCATCGCAGTGGTGATGCGCTACAACCCAGGTCAGGACGTCTACGTGCGCCAACCCGGCGGCGGCGCGGATGCAGACAGTGACGAACTCAACTTCCAGTACAACCTGGCCTGGTTCGAGAACATCTGGGCAGACACCCTGGGCTAAGCCCCTGACCGGGTTGCGGACCAAACCACCCGTAACCCGGCACACCCATCTCTCTACAAGCGCGCCGCGTTCATTCGGCCGCGTTTGCAGTGCTGCTTATTGAGGAGACAAAAATGATTCGCACCAACCTGAAAGAGCACTACAGCCCCATGTTCCACCTCGCCGCCCTTGGGTCGGGTGGGCTGGCCATCTCGTTCTTCCTGTACATGAACTTTCTGCTGCCCCACGAGAGCGGCATCATTTCCTTTGATCAGATATGGCCCATCATTACCGGCGCCCCCAGTCTCAAGGCCCTTTGGGTAACGGCCTGCCTGGCCATCACATTGGTGCTCCTGGCGACCCATTTCTTCCTGATGTACTGGAACACCCGAGAGTTCGCCCTGTTCAAGCAGACAGAGGCCTACGCCAAGCTACGCAACTCCAGCGGCGAGATCAGCCTCATGGTGGTGCCGCTGACCATGGCCATGACCGTGAACGCCTGCTTCGTAGGCGGCTCCCTACTGGTGCCAGGCCTATGGGAATACATCGAATACCTGTTCCCCCTGGCCATCCTGGCCTTCCTGGCCATCGGCATCTATGCCATGCGCCTGCTGGGGGATTACTTCGCCCGCATGATCCTGCACAAGGGCTATAACTTCGAGCAGAACAACAGCCTGGCGCCCATGGTGGCCATCTTTGCCCTGGCCATGATCGCCGTGGGCCTGGCCGCACCGGTGGCCATGAGCGCCGTGAAGGAAACCGTGGTGGTGGCCCTCGCCCTCTCCTCCTTCTTCGCCACCTCCGCCGCCCTGCTCATGCTGGTGATGCTGGTGATCGGCTTTTCCACCATGCTGAGTCACGGCATCCGCCCGGAAGCCGCCCCCAGCCTGTGGCTGATGATCCCCATCACCACCCTGCTGGGCATCACGTTCATGCGCATTTCCCACGGCCTGCACGAGACCTTCGAACTGCATACCAGCCCGGCCCTGAACCTGGTGGTGATGCTGGCCATCTTCTCCATCCAGGTCATGTTCGGTCTGCTGGGCCTGGCGGTGATGCGGCGCCTGAACTACTTCAAGGACTACATCCACGGCGACAAGGCCCATGCCACCACCTTCGCCCTGGTGTGCCCTGGCGTGGCCTTCCCGGTGTTCGGACTGTTCGTCATCAAGTTCGGTCTGCTGGGCAACGGCCTGATCATGATGTGGACCCCGGCCCACTATCTGTTCCTGCTGCCCTTCCTGCTGGTGCAACTGAAGACCCTGCAGGTGCTGGCCACCCTGCTGCGCCGTCTGATCATCGTTTCGGATACCGCGGCGCTGCCCGAAGCCAAGGTGCAAGCCGTCTGACCCCACCGTCCCCATACATCAAGGAGCGTCACCATGAAAAAATTGCTGCTTATCTGCCTGCTGATCCTGTCCGGCGGGGCCCACGCCGACGCCCAACTGAATGCCCAACAACTCAAGTCCCTGATTCCCGGCAACTCGGTGAGTGGCTTCGCCGATTCCCTGGGTAAAAACTACACGGCCTTCTATTCCCCGGACGGCGTGCTCATCCAGGCCCTGGAAGGCAAGACGAAGCGCAAGGGAAACTGGAAAATCACGGATGACGGCCGGTTCTGTACGGTCTTCCCCGAAGAAAAGCAGAAATGCACCCTCATCTATGCACGGGAAAACGGGGAATACCAACGCGTGAAACCAGATGGCATGGCCACCAACACCATGCGGAAATTCCACAAGGGCAACGCATTCAAACTCTGAGCATGCATGATGTTTGGCCTGGAAGACGGGCCTGATACACCTGCCCCTGAAAGGGCAATTTTTCAGGTTCCTGATTCCTTCGGATGTATGGATTTGTAATCTAGCCCAAGCAGGGTGAGGGGCTCCCAACTTGGACCCAGGAGCCCCTCATGAAGAAGACTGTCCCCGCCGGCCTGATCGCCGCCCTGCTGTTCTCCGCCTCCGCCAACGCTGCGCCCGTCAACGTGCAAATCACCGAGTGGATGTACTCGGGTACCGGCGGCGAATTCATCGAGTTCACCAACCTCGGCACCAGTGCCGTGGACTTCACCGGCTGGAGCTACGACGATGACAGCCGTACACCCGGCGTTTTCGATCTTTCTGGCTTTGGCTTGGTAGGCGCAGGTGAGTCTGTGGTGATTACCGAAGACACCGCCGTCACGTTTCGCGCCGACTGGAAACTTGCCGCCAGCGTGAAGGTACTGGGTGGCTACACCAACAACATCGGCCGGGCCGATGAAATCAACTTGTTTGACGCCGGCAACACACTCGTTGACCGCTTTGCCTACGGTGACGCCGTCTATCCCGGTACCATTCGCACCCAGGGCAAATCCGGCACTCCCGCCAATCTGGCTGCCCTGGCGCCTCAATTCGTGACTGCTGACTGGGTCTTTGCTAGCGCTGGCGACAGTTTCGGCTCCTATGCTTCCAACGCAGGAGACATCGGCAACCCCGGCGCCTTCACCCTGGCTGTCCCCGAACCCGAAACCTACGCCCTGATGCTTGCCGGCCTGGGCCTGGTGGGCTTCGCTGCCAAACGCGCCAGCAAGAGCTGATAGGGGGCATGAAGATGAAACTCGCATATCTCACCGCCCTCCTGTTGGCCGCCAGCGCTTCTGTCGCCCAGGCGGGCACCAGCCTGGACCTCTCCCGCTATCAGCTCGTGGGCAACCACGCCCTGGATACATTAGGGGAATTGGGCCTGGAAGCCTCCGCCGTGACCTATGCCCGGGATCGCAACAGCCTGTTCTTCGTGGGTGACGAAGGCCTGGGCGTGGTGGAAATCTCCACTACCGGTCAAACCCTGGGCAGCATGGCTTTCAACTGGGATGGCACCGGCAGCAGCCACAATGATTCCGAAGGCCTGACCTACCTGGGCAACGGCCAACTGGTCGTGGTGGATGAGCGCCCCCAGATCGCCTACAGCTTCACGTACAGCAATGGCGGCTCGGTTACCTTGAACACCCAACCCAAGGTCGCCATCACCGGCAGCACCGCCAGCGTGGGCAATGCTGGCACCGAAGGCATCAGTTACGACCCCGCCACCGGCAAGTTCTACAGTGTCAAGCAGGACAACCCGGTGCAAGTACGGGAAAGCACCCTGAATTTTGCCGTAGGGTTTGGCACTGCCACCACCACCACACTGTACTCAGGCACCAGCAGCGTGCTGGGCCTGAACAGCCTGTCCGACATCCAAACCCTATCCCCCGTGGATGCCCTGGCCGGCACCGCCGCAGAGGACAACCTGCTCCTCCTGAGCCTGGACTCCGAAGTGCTGGTGGAGCTGGACCCCACCAGCGGCACCATACTCAGCAGCTTCGACCTGAGCGGTGTCACCAACCAGGCCATCGAAGGCGTCACCATAGACCACCTGGGCAACATCTATCTGGTGGCGGAAGACTCCGGAACCCCCAACTCCCGTCTGTTCGTGCTTAGCGCCCCGGTCCCTGAACCGGAAACCTACGCCTTGATGCTGGCGGGCCTCGGCCTGGTGGGCTTTGCAGCCCGTCGCCGCCAGCCGGAAAAGCCCTAGGGGGTCTATCCAATCCGGCCAGACAAAGCCTTATGGCCGGAGCGTATTGCGACCAGGCCCTGCAACAGTTTCATGGCCAATAGCACAACGCCCGCTAACTTGCGGGCGTTGTGCTTTCCGGCAGAGGCTTAAACCACCTCCGCCTCCATCACCTGCTCGAACTCGATCCGCCCGTCCACCACATCCACCCGGATGATGTCCTTGGGCGCGAAGCGGCCGGACAGGATCTCCTTGGCCAGGGGATTTTCGATCTGCTGCTGGATGGCCCGCTTGAGCGGCCGGGCGCCGAATACCGGGTCGAAGCCTTCCCGGGCCAGTTCCAATAGGGCCGCGTCGCTGACTTCCAGCTTCATGTCCATCTGGGCCACGCGGGCTTCCAGGTAGTGGAGCTGAATGCGGGCGATGTTGGCGATGTGTTCCTCGCCCAGGCTGTGGAACACCACCACCTCGTCGATGCGGTTGATGAACTCGGGGCGGAAGTAGGTTTTGACTTCGCCCATGACCGCCAGCTTGACCACCTGGTAGTCGTCGCCAGCCATGCCCTGGATCATCTGGCTGCCCAGGTTGCTGGTCATGACGATGACGGTGTTCTTGAAGTCCACGGTGCGGCCCTGGCCGTCGGTCATGCGGCCGTCGTCCAGCACTTGCAGCAGGACGTTGAAGACGTCCGGGTGGGCCTTCTCCACTTCGTCCAGCAGGATCACCGAGTAGGGCTTGCGGCGCACGGCCTCCGTCAGGTAGCCGCCCTCCTCGTAGCCCACGTAGCCGGGGGGCGCGCCGATGAGGCGGGCCACGGAGTGCTTCTCCATGAACTCGCTCATGTCGATGCGGATCAGGTGGTCCTGGGAATCGAACAGGAACTCGGCCAGGGCCTTGCACAGTTCGGTCTTGCCCACGCCGGTGGGGCCCAGGAAGAGGAAGCTGCCGTAGGGCCGGTTGGGGTCCGACAGGCCGGCCCGGGAGCGGCGGATGGCATCACTCACCAGGCGCACGGCCTCGTCCTGGCCCACCACCCGCTGGTGGATCTTGTCTTCCATGGCCAGCAGTTTGTCCCGTTCCCCCTGGACCAGCTTGCTGACCGGGATGCCGGTGGCCCGGCTGACCACCTCGGCAATCTCCTCGGCGCCCACTTCGGTGCGCAGGAGCTTGAAGGCAGCACTTGAGCCTTCCGCCTTCTCGGCCTGCTTGAGTTGCGCTTCCAGGGCCGGCAGCTTGCCGTACTGGATCTCGGCCACCTTGTCGAACTGGCCCTTGCGTTGCAGGTCGGCCATTTCCGCGCGCAGGTGGTCGATTTCCTCCTTCACGTGGGCACTGCCCTGGACCGTGGCCTTCTCGGCCTTCCAGATTTCCTCCAGGTCGGCGTATTCCTTTTCCAGCTTGCGGATCTCGTCTTCGATGAGGGACAGGCGCTTCTTGCTGGCCTCGTCCTTCTCCCGCTTCACCGCTTCCCGCTCGATCTTGAGCTGGATGAGGCGCCGGTCCAGCTTGTCCATGACTTCGGGCTTGGAGTCGATTTCCATCTTGATGCGGCTGGCGGCCTCGTCGATGAGGTCGATGGCCTTGTCCGGCAGGAAGCGGTCGGTGATGTAGCGGTGGCTCAACTCGGCGGCGGCGACAATGGCCGGGTCGGTGATGTCCACCCCGTGGTGCAGCTCGTACTTTTCCTGCAGGCCCCGCAGGATGGCGATGGTGGCTTCCACGCTGGGCTCGTCCACCAGCACCTTCTGGAAGCGGCGTTCCAGGGCGGCGTCCTTTTCGATGTACTTGCGGTATTCGTCCAGGGTGGTGGCGCCGATGCAGTGCAGCTCGCCCCGGGCCAGGGCGGGCTTCAGCATGTTGCCGGCGTCCATGGCGCCCTCGGCCTTGCCGGCCCCCACCATGGTGTGGATCTCGTCGATAAACAGAATGATGCGGCCCTCGTCCTGGGCCACTTCCTTGAGCACAGCTTTCAGGCGTTCCTCGAACTCGCCCCGGTATTTGGCGCCGGCCAGCAGGCCCGCCATGTCCAGCACCAGCACGCGCTTGCCTTTCAACGTCTCGGGCACCTCACCGTTGATGATGCGCTGGGCCAGACCTTCGACGATGGCGGTCTTGCCCACGCCGGGTTCGCCGATGAGCACCGGGTTGTTCTTGGTACGCCGCTGCAGCACCTGGATGGCCCGGCGGATTTCGTCGTCCCGGCCGATCACCGGATCCAGCTTGCCCTGGCGGGCCCGCTCGGTGAGGTCCAGGGTGTACTTGGCTAGGGCTTGCCGTTGGCCCTCCGCTTCCTGGCTGTCCACGCCCTCGCCGCCGCGTACTTCGCTGATGGCGGCCTCCAGGGCCTTGCGGGTGGCGCCGTTTTCCTTGAGCAGGCGACCGGCTTCGCCCTTGTCGTCCACGGCGGCCAGCAGGAACAGTTCGCTGGCGATGTACTGGTCGCCCCGCTTGCTGGCTTCCTTGTCGGTGAGGTTGAACAGGTTGACCAGTTCCTTGGAAGGCTGGATCTCGCCCCCCGTGCCCTCCACCTTGGGCAGCCGGTTCATGGCGTTCTGCAGGGCGGCCACCAGGCTGGGCAGGCGGGCCCCGGCCTTCTGCAGGATGGGCCGGGCGGAACCGCCTTCCTGGTTGATCAGGGCGGCCAGCAGGTGCACCGGCTCTATGTAGGCGTTGTCGTTGCCCAGGGCCAGGCTCTGGGCGTCCTGGATGGCGGACTGGAACGGGGTGGTGAGTTTGTCGAAACGCATGTCTTGCTCCCAAATCGGATGTCTGACTCCAAAGTGGGGAGATCGCGCGCAATTTCAACTGCCGGTAAACCGGGCCATTACAATCCCGCCATGACTCCCCAACTCATCCAAGCCATTCAGGCCAACGTCCGCACCGCCCTGGAAGAAGATGTGGGCGCCGGAGACCTCACCGCCCGACTCATCCCCGCCGACACCCGGGCCCGGGCCCGGGTCATCACCCGGGAAGACGCCGTGCTGTGCGGCACCGCCTGGTTCGACGAATGCTTCCGGCAGGTGGATGCCACCTGCCAGGTCACCTGGCAGGCCACCGACGGCGACCGCATTCACGCCGGCCAGCCCCTGTGCGAGATCGAAGGCCCGGCCCGGGCCCTGCTCACCGCCGAACGGCCCGCCCTCAACTTCCTGCAAACCCTGTCCGGCGTGGCCACGGAGACCCGCCGTTACGCAGACGTGGTCGCCGGCACTCGGGCCCGGGTCTACGACACCCGCAAAACCCTGCCGGGCCTGCGCCTGGCGCTGAAATACGCGGTGAAATGCGGCGGCGGCGAAAACCAGCGCATCGGCCTCTACGACGGCATTCTCATCAAGGAAAACCACATCGCCGCCGCCGGGGGAATCCGCCCCGCCCTGGAGGCGGCCTTCGCATTGGCGGAGAAAACCTATAGAAGAGCCACGAACACCCCCCCTCCCCCACTGGGGGAGGGCCGGGGAGAGGGCGGCCTCGAACAGGCCGATACCTCTTGGGGAGAGGCGATATCCGTGCAGATCGAGGTGGAAACCCTGGACCAGTTGGAAGAAGCCCTGGCCGCAGGCGCCAGGCTCATCCTGCTGGACAACTTCACCCCGGCCCGGATGCGCGAAGCCGTAACCCTCACCGCCGGCCGGGCCCAGCTGGAAGCCTCCGGCGGCATCGACCTCGATACCCTGCGGGAAATCGCCGAAACCGGCGTGGACCGTATCTCCGTCGGCGGACTCACCAAGCACCTGCGGGCCTTGGACCTGTCAATGCGATTCTTATAGCGGGCTACGGGTCACTGTTCTCGTCCTGAAGCGGAATTTCTGGATTCTCATCCCGCTCCAGATCCTTCTGCTTTTCCTTCCACCGCTTGTCCTCTTCCACCCGGGGCCGATAAAGGGGCGTGCGCACTGCCTTGGCCACCGGGTTGCGGGGCCGGCGGGGTGGGCCGGAACCGCGCTTGCCGATCCCCATTTCACACCACTCCCATTTCCATTTCAAAGCCCTCCCATATCAATCCACTCCCATCACAAGGCACCTCGAACAACCCGGCACTTCGACAAGCTCAGTGCGAACGGTGTCATGTAAATCATAGAGTTCCGTTCGTGGTGCGCTTGTCGAACCACGTTTTTCGAGGTGCCTCTCAATCCCGCTTGTAGATGTCCTCAAAGCGGACGATGTCATCCTCACCCAGGTAGCTGCCGGATTGCACCTCGATGAGGTGCAGGGGCAGCCTGCCCGGGTTGTCCAGGCGGTGGGTGCTGCCCAGGGGGATGTAGGTGGACTGGTTTTCCGACAGGA
>JBFLXA010000005.1:0-198968 GCA_040757575.1 Pseudomonadota bacterium | reverse complement strand
GGGCAGATTCCATGTCGGCACGGGTCATTCAGAACCCACTCCAGATGCCGGATATACGACTGCATGCGTTTCCTCCCGGTCATTCTTATCGATCAACGCTCTTGCTTTTGGGGGGAGTCCATATACGTGGGTTACGGCCTGTTGGTGGGCGGTATGGCCCAGGCCGCCGGCCTGCTCACCCCCAGCGATGGCAGCCTGCCGCCCCTGAATTTGCAGGAACAGCACGTGAAAGTGGTCATCGAGGACGGCTATGCGGTCACTACCGTGGAACAGGTGTTCCACAACCCCCACGACCGGGACCTGGAGGCCATCTATTCCTTCCCCGTGCCGGAACACGGCGCCGTGGGGGAGTTCACCCTGTGGATCGACGGCAAGCCGGTGACCGGCGAAGTCCTGGAAAAACAGGAAGCCAGCCGGGTCTACGAAGAAGAAAGACAAGCCGGCCGGGATGCGGGTATCACGGAAAAGGACAGCTACAAGACCTTCGACATCCGCGTTTCTCCGGTGCGGGCCGGCCGGGACACCCGCACCCGGCTGGTCTACTACCAGCGCGCCCAGGTGGATACCGGCATCGGCCGCTACGTCTACCCCCTGGAGGAAGGGGGCGTGGATGAACAGAAACTGGCCTTCTGGACAGCCGATACCCGGGTGCAATCCCGTTTCAGTTTCAACCTGCATCTGAAATCCGGCTATCCGGTGGACGCCCTCCGCCTGCCCAATAACCTCCAGGCCCAGGTAAGCCAGGTGGGCCCGGGGGAGTGGAAGGTGCAGATCGATAACCAGCGCGACAACCAAGGCAACAAACAGATTGCCGGCCAGGCTTCTGGCGCAGCCCCCCAGGAGGAAGGCCGTAGCCAGGCCCCGGCCTTCAATCCCCAGCAGGGCACCCCCGCCTTCAACCTGGACAAGGATCTGGTGGTCTACTGGCGCCATCAGGCCGGCCTGCCCGGCAGCGTGGACCTGGTGACCAACAAGCCTGATGCCGGAAAGCGGGGAACCTTCATGCTCACAATCACCCCCGGCGATGACCTGAAGCCCATCACCGAAGGCAGTGACTGGGCGTTCGTGCTGGACATCTCCGGCTCCATGCAGGGCAAATACGCCACCCTGGCGGACGGCGTGCAACGGGCACTCACCAAGTTGCGCCCCAACGACCGCTTCCGCATCGTGCTGTTCAACGACCGCTCCCGGGAATTGACCCAGGGTTACGTGGACGCCACCCCCGAGGCAGTACGACAGTACAGCGACGAGGTAGCCCGCATCCAGCCCAACAACGGCACCAACCTGTTTGCCGGCCTGGAAGTGGGCCTGGACAGCCTGGCAGCCGACCGCACCAGCGCCATCGTGCTGGTCACCGACGGGGTCGCCAACGTAGGCGAAACCGCCCAACGCAAATTCATTGAACTCATCAAGAAGAAGGACACCCGCCTGTTCACCTTCATCCTGGGCAACAGCGCCAACCGGCCCCTGCTGGAAGCAATGACCCAGGCCTCCGGCGGCTTTGCCGTGAGCATCTCCAACAGCGACGACATCGTCGGCCAGCTCCTCACCGCCGTCAGCAAGGTGAGCCACGAAGCCCTCCACGGCGTGGCCGTAAAGATCAGCGGCGTGAAGGTGGCGGACCTCACCCCCCGGGAAATCGGCAGCCTGTACCGGGGCCAGCAACTGGTCCTCCTGGGCCACTACTGGGGCGACGGCATGGCGGACGTGGAACTGACCGGGCGCATCTCCGGCCAGGCCAAGACCTATCGCACCCGTTTTGCCTTCCCCGCCCAGTCGGCGGCCAACCCGGAACTGGAACGCCTGTGGGCCTACGCCAGCATCGAGGACATGCAGACGGAGATGGCGGACTTCGGTGGGCAAGCTGACCTGAAGCGCGCCGCCACGGACCTGGCCCTGGAATACGGCCTGGTCACCGACTACACCGCCATGGTGGTACTGCGGGAAGAACAGTTCGCCGCCCGGGGCATCCAGCGCCACAACCGGGACCGGGTGGTCCTGGAAGAAGCCGCCCGGCAGCATCGGGCCCAGGCCGGCCCCGTCTCCCGCCGGGTGGACAGCCAGCAGCCCCTGTACCCTGGCAGCCGGGCCAGCCACTCAGGCAGCGGTGCCCTGGACGGCTGGACCCTGCTGATGCTGCTGCCCCTGGCCTGGCTGGCCCTGCGTCCCGGCTCCCGTCTGCGTCGCGAAGCATGAACCGGGCAAAAGCAACCCTGCCCTGGCTCACCGGGCTGGCGGTGGTGACCGCCACGGGGCTGTGGCTGGCCCTGGGCCCGGCCCCGCCGGCCCTGGTCTACGACCGGGCCGCCATCGCCCAGGGAGAATGGTGGCGCCTGGTCACCGGCCACCTGGTCCACAGCGACGCCGAACATGCCCTGTGGGACATCGCCGCCCTGGCCCTCATCGGCTCCGTCATTGAGATGCATGGCCGCAGGCGTCTGGCCCTGGCCATCCTGTCAGGCATGATCGGCGTCGGCGTCGCCCTTTGGTGGTGGCTGCCCGAACTGGAACGGTACTGCGGACTGTCAGGCGTGTTGAACACCCTGTTCGTCCTTGCATTGCACGACCTGTGGGAAGCACACCGACATCCCGTCATCCCGCTGGTAGCAACAGGACTGATCGCAAAATTGGCCACCGAATCCCTGGCACAGGGCTCCCTGCTCGTCCAGACCTTCTGGCCGACCGTGCCGGAGGCCCATGTGGCCGGCTGCCTGGGCGGATTGGTCTTCCTGGGCATCGAGCGATCCGTCACCTCGTATGGACAACACCGACGCTGGCAAGGCTTACCTGCTGCAACCCATAAGCATTGAAATAATCAATACAGTGCATTCATCAATATTGCTGATGATCGGCAAGATTGCCAGGAGATAATCGGATATGTTTGTCGCCTGAACCCCAGACCCTTCCTACCGGCTGCTGCCACTCCACAGGATCTCGACCATGCCCCAGACGTCCGACATCGCCAACACTTTCCAGGCTTCCATCGCCTCCTCCACACGCATCACGCCAGAGAACGCCGCCGAGGTGCGGCAGATCATGCTGCATCTGAACGAACCCGCCTATTATTTCCCGGAAGGCCAGAACATCGGCGTGCTGGTGCCCGGCCCCCATGCGTTCGGCAACAAGCACCACCACCGCTACTACACCATCGCCTCTTCCCGGGCTACGGATGGCGGCTGCGAACTGGAAATCCTGGTACGGCGGTGTTTTTACATAGACGATGTATCCGGAGAGGAATACCCGGGTGTGGCCTCCAACTACCTGTGCGACGCCCGGCCGGGCCAGGAGATAAGCATCACCGGCCCCCACCGCAGCACATTCATGGTGCCCGCAGACAAGTCCAGCAACCTGCTCATGCTGGGCACCGGCACGGGCATTGCACCCTTCCGCGCCTTCCTGCGCCGAGTCTACGAGACGGAGCAGAACTGGCAGGGCAAGGTGCGCCTTTTCTACGGCGCCCGCTCCGGCACCGACATGCTCTATATGAATGACCAGAACGCCGACCTGGCAAACTACTACGATCAAGCCACCTTCCTGGCCATCCAATCCGTCAGCAAAGGGCTGCTCAGCGACGAGGGTGATGCCCTGGGCCAGGGCGTGGAAGCCCACGCTAGCGAGATATGGCAGCTGATCCAGGACCCCAAGACCCACGTCTACCTGGCGGGCATGGAGAAAATTGCGGACAAGCTCGATGCCATCATGGCCCAGGCCGCCGGCACAGCAGAAACCTGGCAGGCGGCCAGGCAACAGCTGCTGGACGAGAAACGCTGGGCGGAGCTGCTGTATCAGTGATGCGGGCTGAGGATCAGCGCCCCATTTATCCTCAGAACCTCCCTGCCAACCGCCCCAACTCTGCCAGGGCTCCTTCAACCCGGGCGCTCCAGGGCAAGGCTGCCGCCAGGCGCAGGCCGTTGCCGTACTTGTCCTGGGGCGAGAACAACCGGCCCGGGGTGAAGCTGATGCCGGCGGCCAAGGCCTTTTCATACAGGGCCATGGAATCCCGTCCTTCGGGCAGTTCCACCCACAGCACAAAGCCCCCCTGGGGCCGGGAAGTCCGGGTGCCCGGAGGAAAATAACGCTCGATGCCCGCCTGGAGCCGGGCCAGGTTGTCGGCGTAGGCCCGCCGCACCCGCACCAGATGGCGTTCATAACGGCTGTCCGCCAGGTAGTCGGCCACCGCCAGCTGGGGCAGGGTGGCGGTAGCCATGGTGCCCACGTATTTCAGGTGTTCCACCTGCCTGCGCCAGCGGCCGGGCACGATCCAGCCCACCCGGTAGCCCGGGGCGATGGTCTTGGAGAAGGAGGCGCAATACAGCACAAGCCCCTCGGCATCGTAGGCCTTGGCGGCCCGGGGCCGCTCCCGGCCGTGGGCCAGGTCGGCATAGATGTCGTCCTCGATGAGGGGAATGCCCCGGGCCGCCAGCAGCTTCACCAGGCGAGATTTGTGTGCGTCGGGCATGAGGCTGCCGGTGGGGTTGCTGAAATTGGTCACCACTGCCACGGCCTTCACGGGCCAGCGTTCCAGGGCCAGGGTCAAAGCCTCCAGGCTGATGCCCGTATCCGGATCGCTGGGGATTTCCAGGGCCTGCATGCCCAGGGATTCAATGGCCTGGAGGGTGCCGAAGAAGGCCGGGCTTTCGATGGCGATGATATCCCCCGCCTGGGCCACCGCCCGCAGGGCCAGGTTCAGGGCCTCCTGGCAGCCATCGGTGATGACGATGTCGTCGGGACCGAAGGCGCAGCCGCTCTCCGCCGCCCGGCGGGCAATGCGCAGCCGCAGGGCCTCCTCCCCCGGCGGAAAGCTGTAGCGGCTGCCCACGTCCACCGTCCCCCGCAGGCAACGGTTGAGGGACGCGCGCAAATCCTTCAGGGGCAGGAAATCCGGGTGGGGCACCGCCGCCCCCAGGGAGACCAGATCCAGGCGCTGGGTATTGCGGGACAGGCGCACGGCCAGTTCCGTCACGTTCACCGCACAGGGCCCCTCCCCCGCCGCCGTGGCCCGGGCCGGCGGCGTGGCCACCTCCGGCTGGCGGGCAAAAAAGCCGGACTGGGGCCGGGCCTCCAGCCAGCCATGGCTTTCCAGCAACCTGTAGGCCGCCACCACCGTGGCCGGGCTCACCCGATGCTGCACCGAAAGGCGGCGCACGGAAGGCACCCGCTCACCGGGGGGATAAACCCCCTGGCGGATGCGGTCCTTCAATTGGGTGGCGAGGGTCTCGTACAGATTCACAGCGCTACTCCCTGATCATGGCTGGTAACAGACAGTCTAGGGTGCTCCCCCGCACCATCTGCGATACAGACAGCCCTGGAACATACCGGTACAGCTCAGGCTAGCACCATACTGTACTGAATCAATCAGTACATCATTGCCACTGTATTTGTACCCCCGCCCCGCCTAGCATGATGGAAAGCATTGCCGGGAGCGGGACATGGAAAATCAGCCTCTGACAGACACGGGCCGGCTGGCATGCCGGTCAGAAGCATTACGTGCCCGCCTGTTGCGGCGCTGGGTGGCCCGCCAACTGGGACGGCTTCATACCTTGGCCGCAGGCCTGGGAGCCGAAGCGGAACTGCGGGCCCTGGATGAACGGGAACTCCTGGACCTGGGCCTGGACCGGGGCAGCATCGCCCATGCCGCACGGCATGGGCGGTTTGGTCCAGATCATCTTTAAATCAATCGACCCCTGGACTTCAGCCCCCTGCCGGAATCAATGCCAGGCCTCGCCGATAGGCATCGGTGAAACGATCCAAGCCGTGGCTGCCACCGTTTACGGCCCGTCGGGCTGCCCGCAGGTCATCTTCCACCAGGGCGGTCTTGATGATGTGTTCCTTGTCCTTGAGGAAGGCGGCCAGGATGCGACCGGCGTTGCCGGGTTCGCTGGCCAGTTCCGGGTTCTCCAGCAGGCGGATGCCCAGTTGCCGGCCGTAACGGGCGTAGTTGTCCCGGCCCGTGAGCTGCACATAGCCCCGGCCCCGGTAGCGTTCGCCATCCGGGGCCCGGCGGTTTCCCAGGTCCCGGCGCCGGTCGTACAGGTCGAAGGGGTGGCCGTTGGGGGAGGTGTTGTAGATGGAACGGCCTTCTGCAACGGGTTCAAAGCTTTCCGTTTCGGCACGGATTGTGGCCAGGGCCGTCAGCACCATGTAGCGGTCGGTGAGGGCAAAGGCCTCCAGCCCCGCCAGCATGGGGGGTAGGTTGGCCTTGATGTTGCCGATGGGGGTAAAGGGGAACATGCGGGATACCGTCTGGGTGGTGACGGCAGCCAGCACAGAAGGCGGGGCCTCGTCAGTCAAGCCCAGCGCAGTCAGGGTACGGTGACCTGCCACACCGTCCACCAGCAATCCTTCGCTGTGCTGGAACGCCCGCACTGCCGCTTCGGTGCCGGGGCCGAAATCACCGTCGATGTTGCCCGGGGAAAAGCCGCGCTTTTGCAGTTGCTTTTGCAGGCGCACGACGTCCGGGCCGCTGGCGGAGAGTTTTAGGCTTTGCATAAATACCTCCAGGTTTCCATGGTTTTGGGGAACGACACACCGGTGGCCCAGGTTTCACAAAATGCCTGCAAACGGGCTGTACCCTTGCAACCCCGAGCATCCGGTACTATCGCGGCATCATCCGCTTTTCCTTGTCGCCCTTCCATGCCCGGCATTCCAGGACTCAAGAAATTCACCCGCGCCCTCACCCTGGCCCTGAACTACCGGGATTTGCAAACCCGCTCCCATTCAGACCGGGTGAGTACTCTGGCCCTGCGGCTTGGCCAGGCCTGTGGCCTGAGCAGTCGGGAACTGGAATATCTGGCAATTTCGGCCAGTTTCCACGACATCGGCAAGCTGGGGGTACCGGACAACGTGCTCATGAAGCCCGGCCGGCTTGACCAGCAGGAGAAGGAACTGATCGAGCGTCATTGCACCATCGGTGCAGAGATCATGCTGGCCACCGAAATCGACGGCGCCGAGGAAGTGGCGGCGGCAGTCCGCCACCACCACGAGCATTTCAACGGCCAGGGCTACCCCCATCGTCTGGCGGGCAACAACATCCCCCTGTACTCCCGCATCATCGGCATTGCCGACAGCTACGACGCCATGATCGAGACCCGTGCCTACCACCGAGCCCGCAGCCACGAAGAAGCCTTGGGGGTGCTGCTCCAGGAAACGGGCAGGAAGCACGACCCGGACCTCATGCGCCTATTCTGCAAGGTGTTCGGCAGCCCCTGCCCGGGGCTGGCCTGAGCCGGGCGGGCTTACTCCTTGTCGCTCATCCGACCGATGGCACAGCTCACGAAAGAGGTGGCCTTGGCCTTGATTGACGCAATGCCCGAAGCACTGCCGCTTTCCGGATAACCGGCGTGGAGCAGGGATTCCGCTACTGCATCCCGCATACCGGCATCGGCCTCCACCTCCACAACCCCCTGTTCGATATCCACTACCACGTTCCCCACCCCTGGCAACTGGGTGAGCCGCTTGCGGATGGTGTTGGCACACCCACCGCACTTGATGTTCTCTACCTGAATGGAAAAAGTCATGGTCAGCTCCTGAATGTTCGACGTTTCAGCATAGCGTGCCACAAAGACCTGTTTGGGCCTCAAAAAGTGCCCGAAGAAGGACATGAAACATCAAGCCGCCACCACCAGGTCAAAATAGCTCTGCAATACCGCCGGCACTTCTTCCGGCGTCAGTTCCCGCACCTCGGTGCCTTGGGGGCCGATAAGCTTCAGGCGCTCATCGAACAGGATGTAGCGCCCCTCCGGCGTGTGCCGGGTGACCACCCGATGTTGGGTGAACAGGGTTTCCGGGTGGGTGGAGTTGAGCCAGTTGGCGGGCAGGAAATCCACCCATTCCTGGTGGCCCAGGTCGAAGCAGTACTGGTCCGCCCAGGCGCCATCCACCCAGGCCCGCAGGCGGTATTCCCGCTCGTTGAGGGGGGCAAGCTGGAACAGGTCGGCATCCTGGGGCACTTCGCCGGCCTCGGAAAGCCGCATGGGGGCCCGCATGCCGTAGCTGCCAAAACCGGCATCGCACAGCCATTCCTCTCCATCCAGGGTGGCCAGCAGGGCCATGTGGGTACGGGGCCGGCGCACCGGGTAGGTCATGGGCCGGCAGCCCACGAACCGGTATGCCACCCCCAGGGCCGTAAAGGCCAGGGCAAGCAGGCCGTTCACCTCATAGCAATACCCGCCCCGGCGGCGGTGGATGATCTTGTCGACGATGTCCTCGGGCTTCAGGGAGATGGGTTTGCCGGCCCGCACGTCCAGGTTCTCGAAGGGTACGGCGCGTAGCTGGTGACGCAGCAGGGCGGTGACCGTTGCCAGGTCTGGACGGGCTTCGCCGTCAAAACCGATACGGTCCAGATAATCCAAGAGGGAGAAGTTTTCGGCTTGCATGCAGAGGGTGGTGGGGCTCGGGAGGATGGGCCCAGTCTACTCGACGGGGGATTCAGAGATGGGTACAGCCGGACTGAAATCCCCCCGGTACAGCCTTGTGTTCAGACGACCGTCACGAGCAGGAGCGGGCCCCAGGCAGCCTACAAATCCAGGTCGCTCAAGCCGGGATGGTCCTCCGGCCTGGGGCCCAGGGACCAATGAAATTTCCGTTCGGCAGCCTGGATGGGCAGGTCGTTGATGCTGGCAAAGCGGCGCTGCATGAAGCCGTGTTCGTTGAACTCCCAGTTCTCGTTGCCGTAGGAGCGATACCACTGGCCGGAATCGTCATGCCATTCGTAGGCAAAGCGCACGGCGATGCGGTTGGCCTGCCAGGCCCACAGTTCCTTGATCAGCCGGTAATCCAGTTCCCGCGCCCACTTGCGTTGCAGGAACTGGCGCACCGCTTCCCGCCCCACGGGGAACTCCGCCCGGTTGCGCCAGCGGGTGTCCGGCGTGTAGACCAGCACAACCCGGTCCGGGTCCCGGGAATTCCAGGCATCTTCCGCCATACGCACCTTGCGGGTGGCGCTGTCCTGGTCGAAGGGGGGCAAAGGGGGCTTGTTTTCCATGGCGGGCTCCTGGGTGGATGTAGACAGGTCTGTCTACACGCAAGCCTACGCAATGTAGACAGACCTGTCTACAATCTCCGCCATGGCAAAATCCATCGCCTCCTCTTCAGCCCCACCGCCCCCTGGCGCCCGGCAACGCATCCTGCTGACGGCCCATGACCTGTTCTATCGCGACGGCATCCGCGCCACGGGGGTGGACCGGGTGATCGCCGAATCCGGCGTGGCCAAGCTCACCTTCTACCGCCACTTTCCCAGCAAGAACGACCTGGTGCGGGCCTTCCTGGAACACCGGCACCAACGCTGGATGGACTGGTTTAGCACCGCACTGCAACGGCATGGCGGCACCCTCCGCGCCCTGGCCCCTACCCTGGCGGAATGGTTCAACCACCCGGACTACCGGGGCTGCGCCTTCATCAACACGGTGGGGGAACTGGGCGGCGACCTGCCGGATGTGCTGGAGATTGCCCGAAACCACAAGGCGGCCATGGCCTCCGCCATCGCTGCCCTGTTGCCGGATAGCGCAGACAAGGCAGACCTGGCCAGCGCCCTGGCCGTGGCGGTGGACGGGGCCATCATCCGGGCCCAGTACGACCCCGGCCCGGAGGCGAGCATCTCCGCCATCGCTGCCCTGGAGCGGATCGTGGCGGCCCTGACCCGGTAACGGCACCCGATGTTCGGACTATAGAAACAGAATTTGTTTTATACGAACCGCGTTGCTATAGTCGGCTCAACCAGTCCAAACCGTGACCGCCATGAACACCGCCACCGCCGCTGCCCTCACCCCCGCCCCCGAAGAGCGGGGCGCCCTGGCCCGCATGACCATGAAACTGCTGGATCACTGGCAACTGAGCACCGAAGACCAGGCTGCCCTGCTGGGCCTGGCCCCCAGCAACCGGGCTGCCCTGGGCCGCTACCGCAAGGGCGAGCCCATTGGCACCAGCCGGGACCAGTTCGAGCGAGTGGGCCATCTGCTGGGCATCCACAAGAGCCTGCGTCTGCTCTTTCCCCACAACCCTGACCTGGCCTATGGCTGGATGTCTGCCCGCAACCGGGCCTTTGAAAACCTGAGCCCGGTGGAAACCATCAAGACCTACGGCTTTGCCGGCCTGCTCATGGTGCGGGCCTACCTGGACCGGGCCCGGGGCCAGTAGTGGAGGCCCTGTTCAGCCGGGTGGGGCTGGCGGACATCCACCAGAACCTGGCCCGCAACATCGTTTCCCTGCGGCAAAGCCAGAACCTGTTCGACGACCTGAGCGACGACCCCGCCGACTGGCAACGGGCCCAGGGCGTGGAAGACGCAGTGAAGCCCCCCACCTACCAGTCCAACACCCCGGTCATCCACCGGCCCTTCGAGGACGCCGCCTGGTTCAACGCCATCGGCTACCCCTTCCAGCACTGGCAGGCCAGCCGGTTTTCCGACGGCCGGTTCGGCATCTGGTACGGCAGCGACAGCATCGAAACCACAGTGCATGAAACCGTCCACCACTGGCTGACCGGCCTGCTGGACGACGCCGGTTTCCGCCGCGTGGGCGTCATCGCCGAACGCAAGGTCTACTGGGTACGCTGCGACGCCGCCCTGGTGGACCTGCGCCCCCTGGCCCCTGACTACCCGGACCTGGTGCACCCCACCGACTACCGCTTCACCCAGGCCATCGGCGCCCGCCTGCACCGGGAAGGCCACCCGGGCCTGGCCACCCGCTCTGCCCGCTGCCCCGGCGACAACTTCGCCCTCCTCAACCCCAACCTGCTCTCCACCCCCCAGATCGCCTGCCACCTCACCTACCGCACCACGGCCCGGGGTGTGCAGGTGGAAAAACAGGTGGGCAAGACCTGGCTGCGCATTCCGGCCTGAAACACCGGCCTAACCCCACCCCCATGGCCTGCACCATCGACCACCTGCACATCGACCAGCCCGTCACCGTGCTGCGGGACTTCACCGACCTGGCCGGCCATACCTTGCGGGCCGGGGACCAGGGTGTGATCCGGGGCCTGGGCCTGGATACCACCCGCATGGAAATCTGGATGGAACTGGAACAGGACGGCGCCCGCACCCCGCTGCGCTTTGCCCTGGCCGCCAGAGACGGCCCCCGCAACGGCAGGATGCGGGACTACTTCGGGGTTCCAGAGCCGGAATACGCCGACCCGGAAACCCAGCCACCGCCCCCACCCGCCCCGACGCCTTCACCCTCTCACCCCCCTCCCACCTATACACCCCGGCGGCCCGAGACCTCCCTCCAAGCCCACATGGGCAAGCAGGCACCGGACGACACCTCCCTGGCAGAAACCCGGGTCGCCTGCGACTGTGACCCCGCGTTACATCGGGAACTCATCTCCCCCCGCAGCGAACTCACCGTGGCCGCCTGCCTGGCCTGCGGCACCGTCACCTGCACCCGCAGCTTTGGCGACGACGGCCGCTTCACCGGCAGCGCCTGGCAGGAAAACCGCACCGTCGCCCTGCCCGGCCCCGTCCACCGCTGGATATCCGGCTGGCCCCGGGTCAGGGTGGATTACACCGCCCACGCCCGCTGGCCCATGGGCGCCGACTTCGTCCGCTACCCCACCCTCTATTACCCGGCCGACAGCTGCTGCACCCGCCTTGACCAACTCGCTCCGCTGGAAGCCCGGCTGGCCAGGGAACAGGCCGATCTGTCCGTCGCCACCCGCCTGCGGACCACCCACCGGATCAAATCCCCGCCCCCCGCCGACCTGCTAAACAACCCCAGCCACCCGTTGCGCGGCTACGTCCTGCTCTGGCAGGCCCTGCAACTCGACCCCGCCAGCGACCTGGCCGATCTACTCCACCACGCCCAGCCCCGCAGCCCCGGCAGCCCCATCGCCGCCGAACTCATCGCCCGGCGTGCCGATGCCCTGGAAATCCTGCTCCAGGCCCTGGACAGCCCGGACCCCACCCGCCAGGGCATCGGCTTCCTCATCGCCCGGGAGATGCCCGCCCCCCAGCTGGCCACGGCTGCGCCCCGCCTGGCCCCCGCCCTGATCCAACTGCTGGAAACCCTGTCCCTCGCCCCCCTGGCGGAGGTACCCGGCGCCATAGCCGACCGGGGCAAGGGGGAATTGCTCCTGCTGACCCTCGCCGAACTCAAACTGTCCACCCCGGATATCCTCACCCCCCTGAGCACCTGGATGCGCAAAATCTCCCGCCACGACGGCTTTCTGGCGGACTGCGCCCGCACCGTCCTGAGGGAACTGGACACCCACCCTGGCCCCAGCCCTAACTCCAGCCCATAACCGCCAAGGAGCCGAGACCATGAAGACCCTGCTGTTCATCGCCGCCCTGGCCGCCATGGCCTGCACCGTCCTGGCCACCCTCACCGCCCTCACCTTCCTGATGGGCATGGGCGCCAACGCCAAACCCCCGGAAATCCGCCTCCTCAAGCTCTGGATGCTGGGCTTCGGCCTGCTGGGCACAGCGGGCATCGGCACGGGGATTTATCTGCTGCGAGCTGGCGAAATGGCCTGGGCCACCGGGGTCAGCATCGCCCCGACGGTCGTCATGCTGGTGGTGTTTGTGGTGGCGATGATGAGGTGAAGGCGTAAGTATGGGTATTCGGCACCAGCGCTTACCTGGCGCGTCTACCCCCCGCTTTCCAGCAACGGCCAATCTCCGCTTTTAGGGCAGTTTGCTTTGCTGTTACGGCATGCTCAGGTTGATTGCTAGCGCCTGCTTCACACGACAGAACGAACACGAAGCCAAGATCTGCAAAATAGGGTAGCGAATGATTTATAGGGGTAATAGAGCGGCACTTTACCCCGATCAGGAATACGATTACCCCATTCGCCACCGCTAAGATCACTCATGCACTCACTCTTGCCCGACTACCTCGCCAAGCTGCGTTTTGATGCCCAGCAACTGGCGACGCTGCGCGCTCTGGGCGAGTATCGGGGCAAGCAGCAACTCTTTGTCGCGCAGTCTCCCGAGGTGTTGAGCGATCTTCGCCAAGTGGCAGTTGTCGAGTCGGCCGAATCCTCAAATCGCCTCGAAGGTGTGGTGGTGGCTGCCACCCGCCTCAAGTCCCTGGTACTCAAGAACGCCTCACCTAAGAGCAGATCTGAGCAAGAAGTGGCCGGCTACCGTGACGCGCTGGGCCTGATCCACGAAAGCGGTGAGCAGATGCCCTTTTCGGAGGGCACTGTTCTGCAACTCCACGGCATTCTGTATCGCTACATGCCACAGCCGGGCGGGCACTGGAAAGCCGCCAACAACGACATCGTCGAGCGCCACCCCGACGGCAGCTCGCGCATCCGCTTCCGGCCGGTTGCAGCGCACCTTACGCCAATGGCGATGACCGACCTGATTACGCGTTACCGCACGGCTCTGGATCAACATCTGGCCGACCCGCTTGTACTGGTTCCGCTGGTCATCCTCGATTTCCTCTGCATCCACCCCTTCCCGGATGGCAACGGCCGCATGGCGCGGCTGCTGACCCTGCAATTGCTCTATCACTTCGACTACGCGGTAGGCCGCTTCATCAGTCTGGAGCGCATCTTCGAAGAGTCGAAAGAGAGCTACTACGAAACGCTGGAGGCCAGCTCCCAAGGCTGGCATGAGGGTGAGCACAACATTGCCCCATGGCTCGACTACTTCTGGGGGGCACTGCTGCGGGCCTACAAGGAATTCGAGGAACGTGTGGGCACCCTCTCACATGGGCGTGGCGCCAAGGGCGACCGTGTGCGCGCCGAAATCCTCAAGAGAAATCTGCCGTTTTCGATTTCTGAAATCGAAGAAGCCTGCCCCGGCATCAGCCGCGACATGGTGCGCGTCGTCTTGCGTGCCATGAAAACCGAGGGGCTGATCACACCAACAGGCAAAGGCCGCGCTGCCAAGTGGGAACTGACGGGTGAACAGATACCGCAACCTATCGGGCAAGCTACGCCTACCCAGCCGAACTCATCAGGGAATAAGCCATGAACCCCAATGAGCAACATTTCTTCGCCAAGCAGGGAACTACCTTGGCAGGTGACTGCCACGCCTCAAGCTACCTATAACCGTAACAGGTTCTTCACTGCCAGCATCAGCGCTCAAATCACACCCCACTCACCCCCGTTTCCCGCAGTTCGCTCCCCATTTCCCCGCCTTCGTCGCACGCCCCTTGGCCCGCCCAGCCCCTGGAAGGGATGCTCACCCCCGATTCATCACCTGGGGATCTGCCGTGCTTCTACCCATATACCCGTTTGCGTTCTTAGCCTGTGCCGGCCTGACGGCACCCTCCTGCCATGGCTGAGGCCGCCGCGCCCCTCCTCGCCCTCCAGGGGGTGCAGCGCCGGTTTGCCCTGGGGGCCACGGAAGTGGTGGCCCTGGCGGGGGTGTCCCTGGAGATTCATGCCGGGGAGTTTCTGGCGGTGTGGGGGCCTTCCGGCAGCGGCAAGTCCACCCTGATGCATCTGGTGGGGCTCATCGATGCCCCCAGTGCCGGTGCGGTCCATTTCGACGGCCAGGACACGGGAGCGCTGGACGATGACGCCCTCACCCGCTTTCGCGGCAGTCGCATCGGCTTCGTGTTCCAGAGCTTCAACCTGGTGCCGGTGATTTCCGCTCTGGAGAACGTGATGCTGCCTTTGCAGATTCGCGGCATGACGGAAGCCGAGGCCCGCCGCCGGGCGGTGGCTGCCCTGGCGGACGTGGGCCTGGAACGCTTTGCCGGCGCCCGGCCGGACAAGCTATCCGGCGGCCAGCGCCAGCGGGTGGCCATTGCCCGGGCGCTGGTCATTGAGCCCCGGCTGGTGATTGCCGACGAGCCCACCGCCAACCTGGATTCGGAGAACAGCCGCATGATCGTGGACCTGATGCGGGACATGAACCGGGCCAAGGGGGTGACCTTCGTGTTCACCACCCACGACCCCCGTCTGCTGGAGCACGTGGACCGCAAGATCCTGCTGCGGGATGGCCTGGTTGCCAGCGATGAAGGCATGGCCGGGGGGGCGGCATGAACACCGCGAAGCTCGCCATGCGGGGCCTGGCCCGCAACCGCAACCGCTCCCTGGTCACCCTGCTGGCCATGGCCTTCGGCTTCGCCGCCATCAGCCTGTTTGCCGGCTACACCCATAACGTCTACGACGGGCTGTCCCGCCAGGCCATCTACGGCGAACTGCTGGGGCATCTCACGATCCAGAAGCGGGGCATGGACACGGCGGGCAAGCTGGACCCGGAACGCTACCTGCTCACCCCGGAAGAAGTGGCCGCCATGACGGCCCTGATCCAGGCAGCGGACCACGTAAAACTGGTGACCCCCCGCCTGGCCTTGTCCGGCCTGGCCAGCAACGGCCGGGCCAGCACCATCTTCCTGGCGGAGGGCATCACGCCCCAGGCCATGGACCGCCTTCAGGAAGGGGGGCTTACGGCCTATGAGATCGAACACGGCTTCGACAAGCTCGTCGCCAAGAAACTGGACCCGGCGCGGCAGGAAGTGGTGAACGTGAGCGAGGGCCTGCTGGAGCTGCTGAACCTGGAGAACGGTGGCGATGCCGCCCTGCTGGTGAACACCCTCACGGGCCAGGCCAACGCCCTGGATGTGAGCGTGGGGGGCGGCTTCAACACCGGCAACGCGGGCACCAACGACAAGTTCATCTTCATGCCCCTGGCCCTGGCCCAGAGTCTGCTGGACGCAGAAGGCCGGGCCGACCGGCTGACGGTGCTGCTGGACGATGTGGACCAGACCGGCCCCCTGGCGGCAAAGTTGCTGCACACCCTGCAAGCCGCTGGCTACGACGTGGAGATCAAGACCTGGGTGGACCTGTCCGCCTTCTACCGCCAGGTCCACGACATGTTCGACATGATCTTCGGCTTCATCTTCGCCATAGTGCTTACGGTGGTGGTGATGAGCGTGGCCAATTCCATGGGCATGGCCGTGGTGGAGCGCACCCGGGAGATCGGCACCCTGCGGGCCATCGGCCTGAAGCGCCTGGGGGTGGTGCGCCTGTTCGCCACCGAATCCCTGCTCCTGGCCCTGATCGGCTGCGGCGTGGGGGTGCTGATCACCCTGGGGGTGCGCTGGGGCATCAACGCCGCCGACATTGCCTACGTGCCCCCCAATTCCGTGCGCCCGGTGCCCCTGCTGGTGGACCTGGACCTCATGCGCATGGGGCTGACCCTGGCCATGATGCTGGCCGTGGGCACCATCGCCGCCCTGCTGCCCGCCCGCCGGGCCGCCCGGCAACCCATCATTGATGCACTGGGGCATGTTTAGGCCTGGGAGAAGAAGAATGGTTATGTGCTTTATGTTGTCTGGTTTGCAAGAACTGACCCTCTCCCGCGCTGCCGCGCACCCCTCTGTGGGCCTTTGGCCCATCCCTCGCTGCGCTCGGGACCGCAACTCCGTCGCGTCCTGCGCCCTGTGGGCTGGTCCCGCTTGCGGGGGAGGGGCTGGGGCAACGCCGGCCGGCTTGGGGGTTTATCTCCCCTCCCCCGCAAGCGGGGGAGGGGCCGGGGGAGAGGGTGCCTTTGTCCTGCTCCCCACCCTGCTCCTGCTTCTGGCCACCCTGCTCCTGGCCGCCCTGCTCAGCCCCCCCGCCCTGGCCGCCCCCGACCCCCAGACCCTGCTCAAGGATGCCGACACGGCCCGGGGCGGCGGCCTGCCGGGCATCGTCTGGCAGATCAGCCTGGTGTCCCGGGACGGGGACAAGACCCCGGACGAACAGCGCCTGGAAGTGCGCGCCGTGGACGATGCCAGCGTGGCGGAAACCCTGGAGCCCGCTCGCTTCAAAGGTTCAAAACTGCTCCAGGTGGGGCGCAACATGTGGCTCACCCGACCCGGCCTGTCCAAGCCCATCCCCATCTCCCCCCGCCAGCGCATGAGCGGCCAGGCGTCCAACGGCGACATCGCCGCCACCAACTATGCCAAGGACTACGACGCCACCCTGGCCGGCGAGGCAGACCTGGAAGGCGAAGCCTGCTACCTGCTGGAGTTGCGGGCAAAGCACAAGCGCACCACCTACGACCAGGTGCGCTACTGGGTTTCCAGGCAGCGCCAGGTGGGCCTGAAGGCCGAGTTCCGCTCCCTGTCCGGCAAGCTCCTGAAGACCGCCACCTTCACCTACGGCAACCGCATCACCTACCAGGGAAAAACCCGCCCCTTCGTCAGCCGCATGGTCATCCGGGATGCCCTTACGGATGCCGAAACCACCATGGACTACGGCGCAGTATCGGTACGCCCCCTGCCGGCGGCGGAATTCGACCTGGGGCAGATGCAGTGAATGCATCTATTCCGGCCTGGGTCAGCCTGGCTGCCCTGGCGCTGCTCTCTGGTCCTGTGAAATCCTCCCAGGCTGGAAACATGTCCACTGCCTGGGACGCCACCCTCTACGCCCACGGTACCGCCCTGGACCTGCGGGGTGACAGCGTCCTGAACCCGGGTAATGCCCTCGCCCGCCTGCCTGGGCACACCAGCGTGGCGGAGGCCCGCTTCAACCTGAAAGCCGAGACGGACAGCCTGCGCCTGACTCTGCGCCCCCTACTCATTGCCCGCAGCCATCCGGCCGGGGGCCAGCCAGGGCAGGAGGCCTATATCAGTCAGGGCCAGGTGCGCTGGCGCCTGGGGGAGGCCTGGAGCCTGGCAGCCGGCCGGGAGGTGCTGAACTGGGGGCCGGCCCAGTTCCGTTCCCCTTCCAGTCCCTTCTACTTCGATAACGGCCGCAGCACGCCCCTGGCGGAGCTGTCCGGGGTGGATGACGTGAAGCTGTCCTGGACGCCGGACACGGACCACAGCCTGGCCCTGGCCTACCTGGTCGGAGATGGTCACGATGGCCACGATGGCCACGACACCCGCGATTTGCAGGGCAGCGGGGTGTTGTACGGGGAGCAGCGGGGCGAGGACTGGGCCGCCGGCCTGGCCCTGGTGAAGACCCCGGGCCAGGGCCTGTTCGCCGGCCTCCACGGCCGCTACACCTACAGCGACGCCCTGCTGTTCTACGCCGAGGCAGCTTCTTCCACCCGGGCAGACGCCCTCGTCTCCCCATCTGATGCCAGCCAGCCCTTCCGCCTGGAGGCCCGCTCCCCCCGCCGGTCAACGCTGCTGCTGGGCACCGCCTACACCCTGGAAAACGGCCAGACCCTCAACCTGGAATGGCTCCACGATGGCCACGGCTACTCCGCCCGGCAGATGGACGCCTATTTCGACCGGGCCGCAGCCTCCCCGGCCCTGGCCGGCCTGGCCCTGGGCTACGCCCTGCCCCTGCTGGGCCGGGACTATCTGCACCTGGTCTGGCAAAGCAACCTCATGGACACCGGCGGCTACTGGCGGCTCATGCTCACCCGCAGCCTCACGGACCAGGACACGGAACTGGCCGGCTATGGCGAATACGCCCTCAGCGACCAGGCCAGCCTGTTCGGCCAAGGGGCGCTGAACCTGGGCACGGCCCGGCAATCCCTGTCCGGGCTTTACCGCAGCAGCGTGACCATCGGCCTCAAGCTTGCCCTGCCCTGACCCCGCTCCGGATAATCCCGCCATGCGCCTCTGGCTGATCTCCCTGCTTGCCACCCTGGCCTTCAACACGGCCATTGCCGGCCTGTTGACCCTGGTGGGCTTTGGCTATGGGTTCTGGATCAACTGGGTGTATTCCCAATGCATCGGCCTGGCCATCTGCGCCGCCAACACCGCCGTGATGCTGCGGGTGCGGGACTGGCGCCGCTGGCCCCTGCTGGCCCTGGTGTTTCCCGCCAGCGTGTTGCTTGGGGTGACCCTGGGGGCCTGGCTCACCGGGCTGGGGGGCTGGGATGACCCCCGGGCCTGGACGGTGGTGCTGATCGGCTTTTTCTTCGGCGGCATCGGCGGCATTACCTATTACCTCAGCGAACGGGTGCAGCGCCTGGACGCCGAGGTGAAGCAGCGCCAGCTTCAGCAAAGCGAGACCGAGCGGCGGGCGGCGGAGGCCCGCCTGAAACTCTTGCAGGCCCAGATTGAGCCCCACTTCCTGTTCAACACCCTGGCCAACGTAGGCAGCCTCATCGACACGGACCCGGCCCAGGCCCGGCGCCTGCTTGACCGGCTGAACGACTGGCTGCGGGGGGCCCTGGCCCGGACCCGCAGCGAAACCACCACCCTGGGGGACGAACTGGACCTGCTGGAACATTACCTCCAGATCCTGGCCATCCGCTTCGGCACCCGTCTGGACTGGCGCATCGACGCCGACGGGGCCGCCCGGCACACCCCCTTTCCGCCCATGCTGCTGCAACCCCTGGTGGAAAACGCCATCCACCACGGCATCGAACCCAAGCTGGGGGGCGGCCGGGTCCACATCCAGGCTCAGGTTGACGGCCAGCGGCTGCGCATCCAGGTGGTGGATGACGGCGCCGGCCTGCACGAAACCCCCTCCCCCGGTACCGGCCTGGCCAACGTGACGGCCCGTCTGGCTGCCCTCTATGGCGATGGGGGCCGTTTCAGCCTGGCCGGCAACCCCGACGGCGGCGCCACCGCCCTGCTGGAGATCCCCCGATGAAGGCCCTGATTGCCGAAGACGAACCCCATCTGGCGGAAGACCTGAAGCGGCGTCTGGGGCGCCTCTGGCCGGAGCTGGAGATCATCGCCCTGGTCCACGACGGCGAGGCGGCCCGGGCTGCCCTGGAGCACCTGCGGCCGGACATCGCCTTTCTGGACATCCGCATGCCGGGGCCTTCGGGTCTGGAGGTGGCCGCCGCCGCCCCGGCGGGCTGCCGGGTGGTCTTTGTCACTGCCTACGACGAACATGCCGTGCAGGCCTTCGACCAGGCGGCAGCGGACTATCTGCTCAAACCCGTCTCCGAGGAACGCCTGGCCCGCTGCGTGGAACGCCTGCAAAAACAGCAACAGCAGGCCCCCACGCCGCCGGACGCACTGCTGGCCCGGCTGCAAGGCCTGCTGGCCGGCGCGACGAAACCCGAGCCCCTGCGTTGGCTCAAGGTCCAGGTCAAGGCCCGGGAAGGCCAGACCGTGCGCCTGGTGGCGGTGGAGGAGGTGTGTTACTTCCAGTCCGCCGACAAGTACACCACCGTCATCACCCGGGACGCGGAACTGCTGCTGCGCACCTCCCTGAAGGACCTGCTGGCCCAACTGGACCCCCAGGCCTTCTGGCAGGTGCACCGGGGCACGGTGGTAAACGTGGCCCACATCGCCGGCGCCCACCAGGACCTGCTGGGCAAGGTCACCCTGAGCCTGAAGCACCGCCCGGAGAAGCTCCCCGTCAGCCGCACCTATGCCCATCTGTTCCGGCAGATGTGAGGCAGCGCCGATTCCCGGTAGGCAGAAAGACCCCGCCCCGCTACCCTGGCGGCTTTTAGCCACCCGCCGACCATCATGGACAACGCCTTCCTGCAAGCCACCTTCTTCAACCTGGGACTCAACCTGCTCCATGCCCTGGTGGCGCTGATCGTCGGCGTGCTGGGGCTGAAGTTCATCGACCGGCATCTGATGCGCCACCTGGACATCGAGCAGGAGCTCCAGAAGGGCAACATGGCCGTGGCCCTGTTCGCCTCCGCCATCCTGCTGTTCGTGGGCCTGGTGCTGGCCTTCGGCCTGCGGGGCTGACACGGCCTTGCTGAAGGTCGATTTCCCCCTCGCCCTGCTGCTGCTCCTGGCCCTGTTCCTGATCCAGTTCTTTGGCGCAGAGGATGAGGCCCCGGCCCCCGCGGCAGTGCTGACGGCACCACCCCCGGCGACGCCCGCCGGCCGGTCCGGCATCACCCTGGCCGAAGGCGGCTTCGTCTACGAGGACGAGCTGGTGAGCGAGGTAGCCCGGATGCCCCCGGACCAGCGCAACGGCACCCTCTACGTGCGCATCGGCCAGACCCACCTGACGCCCCTGGCGCCAGACCTGAAGGGGAACCTGCATTTCGTGAACGGCTATCTGGTGGGCTACGTGCCCGACGCCACCGTCGCCCCCTGGGTGCCCCTGTACACCCTGGCCACCCGCAAGGCCTACCAGACCGACCTGGACCAGTACCGCTTCGAAGAACGCTGGCAGAACTCCTACGAAGCCCTGCACAACGAGCGGGGCGACTGCGAAGACCACGCCCTGGCCCTGGCGGACTGGCTCATCGGCCTGGGCCTGGACGCCCGGGTGGTGCTGGGCAAGGCCCGGGGCGAAGGCCACGCCTGGGTGGTGGTGAACGACAAAGGACGCAGCTTTCTGCTGGAGGCCACCGACAAGCAGCGCATCCGCCGCTGGGCCTACCCCCTGGCCCAACTGCACCCGGAATACGTGGCCAGCGACATGTTCAACCGCCAGGACTGGTGGAAGAACCTGGGCAGCCCCCCGGGGAGTTATCAGGACCCCCGCTGGAAACGGCTGGCGCGATACCAGCGCCCGAGGTAGCCAGCCTCAGGCGACCCGTTCCAGTGCCACTCGCCCAAGCCTTGCCGCCGCCCCCACCAGGGCCTTCACCGAGGCGGTGACGATATTGTCATCGATGCCCACGCCGAAGCATTCCTGCCGTGCCCCCGGGTAGGCACCGGCTTGCACCACTTCGACAAAGGCACAGGCCCGGGCGTTGCCGCCGTCGGCGCTGCTGCCCATGGAACGCTCTTCGAAAGCCCGGACCTGCATGTCGATGCCGATGCTGCGCAAGGCATGGGCGGCGGCGTCGATGGGGCCGTTGCCTTCGCCGGTAAGCAGATGGGTGACCCCGTTGGCTTCCACGCCGAGGCGGATGCCCTGGGCGCCGTTGTGCTCGAACAGATGGTGTTCCACGTAGCGCACCGGACCGGCGGCTTCCAGGTAGGTGCTGGAGAACAGGGCCCAGATGTCCGCCGCGCTCATCTCGCCGCCGTGACGGTCGGTATGGCGCTGTACCTCGGCGGAGAAGGCGATCTGCATGCGGCGGGGCATGACGATGCCGTAGGCGGTCTCCAACAAATAGGCCACGCCCCCCTTGCCGGACTGGCTGTTCACCCGGATCACCGAGCCGTAGCTGCGGCCCAGGTCGGCCGGGTCGATGGGCAGGTAGGGCACGTTCCAGACTGCATCCGGCTCCTGGGCGGCGAAACCCTTCTTGATGGCGTCCTGGTGGGAGCCGGAGAAGGCGGTGAAGACCAGATCCCCAACATAGGGATGGCGCGGGTGGATGGGCAGGCAGGTGCAGTGCTCGGCGGTGCGGGCGATGGCGTTGATGTCGGAAAAATCCAGCCCCGGGTGGATGCCCTGGGTGTAGAGGTTCAGGGCCAGGGTGACGATGTCCACATTGCCGGTGCGCTCGCCGTTGCCGAACAGGCAGCCTTCCACCCGGTCGGCCCCGGCCAGGATGGCAAGCTCTGCTGCCGCCACCGCCGTGCCCCGGTCGTTGTGGGGGTGCACGCTCAAGATGACGCTGTCCCGGCGGTCGAGATGGCGGTGCATCCACTCGATCTGGTCGGCGTAGACATTGGGGGTGGCCACCTCCACCGTGGCGGGCAGGTTGAGGATCACCTTGTTATCAGGCGTGGCGCTCCATTCGGCGGTGACGGCATCGCAGATGGCCTTGGCGAAATCCAGTTCCGTGGCGGTGAAGGCCTCGGGGCTATATTCCAGCACCCATTCGGTTTCCGGCTGCTGGTCGGCCAGTACCCGGATCAGGCGTACCGACTGCACCGCCATGTCGATCACCTGGTCACGGCTCATGCCGAACACCACGTCCCGGAAGGTGGGGGCCGTGGCGTTGTAGACGTGGACGATGGCCCGGCGGGCGCCCCGCAAGGCGTCCATGGTGCGGCGGATGAGGTGCTCCCGGGCCTGGGTGAGCACTTCAATGGTCACGTCGTCGGGAATGTGGCCCCCTTCGATCAGGCTGCGCACGAAGTCGAAATCCGTCTGGGAGGCGGAGGGAAAAGCCACCTCGATCTCCTTGAAGCCGATGTCGCAAAGGGTGCGGAACATCTGCAACTTGCGTTCGCCGTTCATAGGCTCGAACAGGGCCTGGTTGCCGTCCCGCAGATCGGTGCTCATCCAGATGGGTGGCGCCGTGATGACCCGGCTGGGCCACTGCCGGTCGGCAAGGGCCACGGCGGGAAAGGGACGGTATTTGCGGGCGGGTTCCTGGATCATTTCGGGCCTCCGGCGAGGGGCGATTGCGATGGGCAAATCTTAGCCAGGCCGGGCGGGTGAATGATTGCGGAATTGGCAGTGAAACACTCATTCAAGGCAATAACTGCCAACAATATCTATATTGTTGGTTAAATATGCCTATGTAACGAAAAACGGAACAACACCATGGAACTCGACCGCCACGACCGGCAGATCCTGCGCCTGTTGCAGGAAAACGGCCGCCTCACCAATCAGGAACTGGCGGACCGCATCGGCCTTTCCCCCTCCCCCTGCCTGCGCCGGGTGCGGGCTTTGGAAGAATCCGGCCTGATCTCCGGCTACCGGGCCCTGGTGGATGCCAAGGCCCTGGGGCTGAGTCTCATGGCCCTGATCCACATCTCCATGGACCAGCACACCCCGGAACGTTTCGAAGGCCTGGAAAAAGCCGTGAAAGACATTCCGGAAATCCTGGAATGCCTGCTCATCACCGGCCAGAGCGCCGACTACCAGCTCAAGGTGGTGGTGCGGGACATGGACGCCTACCAGGACCTGCTGCTCAACCGCATCACCCGCATCCCCGGGGTCACCGGGGTGCATTCCAGCTTCGTGCTGCGGCGGGTGGTGGACAAGACGGCCCTGCCCATCGCCAACTGAGCCCGGCTCCGCCCACGTGCCTTCACGGGCCGTCCCGGGCCGCCGTTTCTGCCAGTTCCGCCAGCTCCGCGTCGATGAAGCCGGCAATCATGGCGCGATAGACCCTTTCGACGATGATGGGGCTGGCCCCCAGTTCATCGGCCAGGTCTGTCACCTTGATGATCACCTGCTCCACCCGCTTGGGCGCGCGCACGTCCCCCGGGGTGGTCTTGAAGCGGGCGGCCTGTTTCACATAACCGCCCCGTTGCGCCAGAAGGCTGACGATCTGGCGGTCCAGGCGATCGATTTCCACCCGGACCTCTGCCAGGTTGTTGCAAGCTTTCATGGTTACCTCCTTGGTATTCAGTTATTTCCGTCCCGGGGCCAACATCCCCGCCAGGGCAGACCCTTGGTAAATAGACAGGCCCAGCACGATCAGCCCCGCCCCCAGCCAGACCCGCAGGGGCACCGTTTCGCCGTTCAGCAGAATGCCCAGCAGCAGGGCCAGCACCGGCGTGATGAGGGTGATGAGGGCCACTCGGCCCGTGTCCACATGGCGCACGATGTAGTAATACAGGGAGAACCCCAGCACCGAGCCGAACACCCCCAGGTAGACGATGGCCCCGCCTGCCACCAGTGGCACCTGGGCCGGCACGTTGCCATCCACCCATAGCCAGACCAGCAGAAAGAGGGGCAGCGATACCGCCAGGGTGCCGGCGGTGATGGCCAGGGGCGGGCTGTCGTCGCCGATGCGCTTGATCCACACCAGACTGGCGGAATAGATGAACACCGCCAGCAGCAACGCCGCCATGCCCGCCAGGGCATGGGCCCCACCCACCCCCTGTTCGGCAAGGAACACCAGGCCAAGCCCTGCCAGGCCCAGCAGCATGCCGGCCAGCTTGGCGGGTGCCAGGGCCCGCTCCCCCAGCCAGAGGGCGGCCAGCAGACTGGTCACCAGGGGCGCCAGGCCGAACAGCACCGACACCAGCCCCGAGGTGATGAACTGGGCCCCCCAGTAGGTGAGGATCATGGCGCCAAACAGGCCCAGGCCCCCCGCCAGATAGGTCCGGCGCGCCTTGCCGTGCATGGGCAGCTCCACGCGCCACAGGGCCAGGATGAGGACGGCCAGCACCACACCAATGGCCATACGGGCCAGGACGGCGAAGGCAAAACCGGTACCCAGGGCGCTCCATTTAATGGCAAGGGGCGTGGTGGCCCAGATGGCGATCACGGTGAGATAGGCAAGGGGGACGGACATGATGGCTCCTGAAGATGCCGCCGCTCAGGCGGATGGGGGACTCGAAGACAGGCACGGGGCGCGGACAGCGGACCAGAACAGACAAAGTCCTCGGTGCATCACATGGGCGATGGCGTACTTCATGGCGAACTCCTGCAAACAACGGACGATGAAAACAAAAAGGCCGCGGACTTTGCGGGTCCGCGGCCTTGTCGGGAAAAGCTGGATCGGTCAGTCGATCATTTGCCAGTCCCACACCTCTGCCACGGACCCACGGGCCATGCGCCATACGCGCAGGGCATGGCAGCGGGCTTTAATGGAAGGAGTCTGGGCAGTCAGATTCATGGGACGATTCTCAACGGGCAATCAAAGCTTTGTCAACGGTGCAGAACAGGCAGGTAAACCCGCCATCAGGGTGTCAGCTTGGCCAGCCACTCCTGGCCCATCTTCCTGGCCTGGGCAATCTGGTCCGGATTCAGTTGCTGGGACAGGCTTGCAAGCATGTCACCCGCAAGCTTGTGTCCCCCCTGCTTGGCCAGCTCGAACCAGGCATAGGCCTGCACCGGATCCTTCGCCACTGCCGAGCCCTTGGCATACATGTCCGCCAGGGCAAAGTAGGCGTCTGGAATGCCCTGCTTCGCCGCCGTCATGTAATAGTCGAAGGCTGCCTGGACATCCGCCGCCGTACCCTGACCCTGCTCGGTCATGATGCCCATCATGTACTGGGACAGGCCGTGGCCTTCCTTGGCATAGGTCTTGAACAGGGAAAGGGCCTTTTCATAATCCACGCAACTGTAGGCCTGCAAAGCCTTGTCATAGCCTTCATGGGCCTGGGCTGCCAAGGGCGTCATCAGGGACAGAGCCAGTACGGTAAGTCTGGCAGCAAGGGCGTGGGACAAGGTGTTCATGTGTATTCTCCTCTGGGGGTCGATCATTCTGGTGCCTGATTAAATTTTGGGCAAGCCTACAGTCATTTAGACTGGGTCGGATAAGTCCTGATCAAGTTCAATATAGAAGGTTGAAAGCAGGGTGGGCCGCTGCTCCTGGGGCGCTCGGGGCTGGGCACGGCGCAGCATGGCTTCCACTCGGGCCGCCTGCACCATGGAAGCGTCCACCTCCTCGGGATACAGCCGGTGCCAACGATCCACCGCCTCTGCCCGGGATCGGGCCTGGGTTTCCAGCCAGCGGCGGCTTTCCCGGTCCCAGCCAGGCCAAAGCAGTAGACAGGGCGCTAGCCAGGCATGGAACTCCTTCCGCAGGCGCACCTGCTCCCGGGCCTGTTCCCCATGGCCCGCTGCCTGGCCGAGAAAGAAGGCCGGAAAATCCCTTTCTTTCCAACGCTGCCCCAGCCGGTCCTTGGGCAGGTTGATGCCCGCCAGCACCACACCGCTGCCATCCGGCTCCCGGCAACACCAGGCCGCCCGGGGCCGCTCTCCAGCCAGGGCATTCACCTGCTCGGCCAGGGCCTTGCCCAGTTCAACACACTCCGGCACGGGAAGGCCCCCATTCAAGTCCAGGCCCGGCTGCCATTGCAGGGGCAAATCCAGCTCCATCTCTTCCGCACGCAACACGCTGGCCAGCAAGGCCAAAGGCAGGCCGGCCCCATCCAGCAGCCACAACTCGTAGCGGTCCTTGAATGGGAACACCGGCTGATCGTGCAGGGACACCAGGGCCTCGTAGAGGGCGGCGCCCACCCGCTCCATGCGGCGGAAATCCGCCGAAGGATAGAGGGGCCCCCGTTTCAGCCCCTTGTCCGGAGACCAGCGGCCAAAGCGGATGTCGGAAACCAGCACCGGCTGGCGACAGTCCAGCCCTTCCAGCAATTCATCGTTGCTGACGTAGATGTCCCACTGATGGCCGTCCAGGGTCACCGCCTCGGCAGCCCCGTAGCGCATGACCCGCTGCACACCCCGGAAAGGGTTCAGCAATCGCTGGGAGAAGGATTCCAGTTCCATGGAACCAGCTTAGACCAGCAGACCGGCCCCATGCATTGATCGGGCTCAATTCGCAGCCGACCCCGTGTTCTCTCCACCCTGCTGGAGAGCAGGGGCTAAGCTCACCTTAAGACTTTGCCAAGCCTCCCTTAAGGTTCGTCCCCCACACTGGCGCCGTGTTCAACAACGGGAGCGTTCCATGAAAATCCTGCCACTTATCGCTGTCCTCTGCTGGACCTCAATGGCCCAAGCGGAAACCCCGGCCCAAATGCTGGCCGTTTACGAAAGTGAAGCTGCCCGCCAGATGCCGGGCTTCCAGGCCTCGGGGCAACGCGGTGGGGCCTTTTTCACCAAGCAATTCAAGGTCTCGGAAAAGATGCCCGCCTGCACCGCCTGCCACACCGAGAACCCGGGCAAGCCCGGCAGCCACGTGGTCACCGGCAAAGCCATCCAACCCCTGGCGCCGGCGGCCAACGTCGAGCGTCTCACCGACCACACCAAGGTGGAGAAGTGGTTCCGCCGCAACTGCAAGGAAGTGGTGGGCCGTGAATGCGCCCCTGCGGAAAAGGCCGATTTCATCGCATACCTGACTGGAGGACGCTGACATGAAAGCCCTGACCATCCTGCTTGCCATCCTGGGCCTGTCCGGCACCGCCCAGGCCGACCGCATGCCCTCGGCAAACACTTACCTGCCCGCCTACAAGAGCGAATGCGGCAGCTGCCATGTGGCCTATCCCCCTTCACTTCTCTCCGCTCAGGACTGGCGCACCGTCATGAGCAGCCTGGACAAGCATTACGGCGACAACGCCAGCCTGGACGAAAAGACTCGCCAGGCCATCGAATCCTTCCTCGCAGATCAGTCTGGATCCCGCCGCACCGTTTCAGGCACCCGCGGAAATGAACTGCCTCGCATTACCACCAGCACTTGGTTCGTACGCAAGCACCACGAAGTGCCTCGGGCTGACTGGCACCACGCCAAGGTGAAAACCCCGGCCAACTGTTCGGCCTGCCATACCAGGGCCGCGGAAGGTAGTTACCGGGAACGGGAAATCGTCATGCCCAACGGCGGCCGCTGGGAGGATGACTGACATGGAAGCGCACGCCTGCCTAGCCGCACCGACCTACGCTACTGGCAACGACTTCGCCCCGCCGCCCGAATTGCGTCCCGACAAGTTCAGGGGCCTGAACGACGCCCATCATGCGCGCTTCGTGAACTTAATTTGGGGACCCCGCACCTTGTTGGAGGAACGCCGTGCCCTGACCCGCTGGCAACCGGCTCACAGCGCCGGCCACAATCCCGGCCGGCTCTGGCCTACCCTCTGGCTGATGAACCTGGGTCTGCTTGCCTGCCCGGTGGTTGCTTCCAGGCTGCTGTCCCGCTGAGCCATGCGCATCCTGCTAGTAGAAGACGATCCATCGCTGGGCAACGGCCTGATGGTGGGCCTGCGCCAGGCAGGGCATGCCGTGGACTGGGTGCGGGACGGCCTGGCAGCCGACGGGGCCCTGAAGAGCGAGACCTTCGACCTGCTGGTGCTGGACCTGGGCCTGCCCCGCATGGATGGCCTGGCGGTGCTGCGCCAGTTACGCGGCCGGGGCCAGTCCCTGCCGGTGCTGGTCCTCACTGCCCGGGACGGCACCGCCGACAAGGTGAGCGGGCTGGATGCCGGCGCCGATGACTATCTGGTGAAGCCCATCGACCTGGACGAACTGGCGGCCCGCATCCGGGCCCTGTCCCGCCGGGCCGCCGGCCAGGCCCAGCCGGGCATCAGCGTGGGGGATCTGCACATCGACCCGGCGGCCCGCCAGGTCTTCCTGGCCGGCCGGCCCGTGGAACTGTCCCTGCGTGAGTTCTCCCTGCTCCTCACCCTGGCCGAGAACGCCGGCCGGGTGCTAACCCGGGCCCGCCTGGAAGCCTCCCTCTACGGCTGGCACGACGAGCCGGACAGCAATGCCCTGGAAGTCCACATCCACCACCTGCGCCGCAAGCTGGGTGCCGAAAGGATCCGGACCTTGCGGGGCGTGGGTTACATGCTGCAGAAGCCGTGAGCACCCCAACCCGCTGGTTTTCCCTGCGTCACCGGCTGCTCTTGCTGCTGCTGGGCGGCGTCACCCTGGGCTGGCTGGCCAGCCTGGCCCTTTCCTACCGGGACGCCCATCGGCAGATCGACCAACTGGCCGACGCCCAACTGGTCCAGGCCGCCCAGACCCTATTGGCCCTGGCCGGCGAGTATGACGACGATGACGATATCGCCGATCTGGAAGAACACACTGAGCGGGCCCACCGTTACCAGCAGCATCTCAGCTTCCAGATCTGGGATGCGGAAGGACGCCTCGTACTGCGCTCCCGCCGTGCCCCTGAAACGCCCCTGAGCGATACGAAAGGCTTTTCCGACCAATCCGGCTGGCGCTACTACAGCCAGTGGGACCGGGAACAGCACCTGCGGGTGGTAGTCGGCGAAAACCATCATGCCCGGGAGGAACTGGCCCGCCACATCGTTTCCCGGCTACTGGCCCCGGCCCTGGTGGGCCTGCCCCTCCTGGGCCTGTGGGTCTGGTTCGCCACCCGGCGCGGCCTGGCCCCCCTGGCCGGAGTGGCCGATGAAGTAGCCCGCCGGACGCCGGACCGGCTGGACCCGGTGGTGCCCGCCACCGCGCCCCGGGAGATCCGCCCCCTGGTGGATTCCCTGAACACCCTCCTGGCCCGGGTCGAGCGGGCCCTGGAGGACGAGCGACGCTTCACCGCCGACGCGGCCCATGAACTGCGCACACCCCTGGCGGCCCTGGTCACCCAGGCCCAGGTGGCCCTCCGGGCCCGGGACAAAGGGGAACTGAACCAGGCCATCGAACAGATACTGGCTGGCGCCCAGCGGGCCGGACGGCTTATCGACCAGCTGCTCACCCTGGCGCGTCTGGACCCGGGCCTAGGCATCGACAAAAGCAGCGTGCGTCTGGACCTGCTGGCCCAGGACACCTGTGCCGACCTGGGCTCTGCCGCCCTGGCCAAGGAGATTGCCCTGACCCTGGATGCCCCAGACCCCATCGTCGCCCAGGGCAACGCCGACCTGCTAAGGGTGCTATTGCGCAATCTACTGGACAACGCCGTGCGCTATACGCCGGAAGGTGGGGAGATACAGGTGAGCGTCAGCACATCCGCCCAGGGTGTCGTCCTGCGCGTCCTGGACAGTGGGCCGGGCATACCCGCCGCCCAGCGCACAAACGCCCTGCGCCGCTTCCACCGCCTGGCGGGGCAGGACACTGAGGGCAGCGGACTGGGCCTGTCCATCGCGGCCCGCATCGCCGAACTGCACGACGCCCGGCTAATCTTCACGGATGGCCTGGGTGGCCAGGGGCTGGGCGTAGAGCTGAGTTTCCAGGCCGCATAAACCGGCCTCTCAGGCCAGGAACAACTTGTAGGCCGGGTTGCGGCTTTCGTTCCAGTAGCGGTAGCCCAGGCCGTCCAGGAATTTCTGGAAGTCGACCTTGTCGGCCGCCGGCACCTGGATGCCCACCAACACCCGGCCGTAGTCGGCGCCGTGGTTGCGGTAGTGGAACAGGCTGATGTTCCAGTTGTGGCTCATGCTGTTGAGGAACTTCATCAGGGCGCCAGGGCGTTCGGGGAATTCGAAGCGGTACAGCACTTCGTGTTCCACCTTGGGGGCCCGTCCGCCCACCAGATGGCGGATATGCAGCTTGGCCATCTCGTTGTCCGTCAGGTCCAGCACCGGCAGTTCGTGCTTTTTCAGGGCATCGATGAGCTTGTCCACTTCGGGCCGGTTGTGGACCTGGATGCCCACGTAGACGTGGGCCACGGCAGGGTCGTCAAAACGATAGTTGAATTCGGTGATGACCCGGCCGCCGATAAGTGAGCAGAACTTCTTGAAGCTGCCCGGTTTTTCCGGGATGGAGACGGCCAGCACCGCTTCCCGCTTTTCCCCCAGTTCCGCCCGTTCTGCCACGAAGCGCAGCCGGTCGAAGTTCATGTTGGCGCCGGAGGCGATGGCCACCAGGTTCTTGTTCCTGGCCTTTTCCCGGGCGGCCCACACCTTCAGGCCCGCCACCCCCAGGGCACCAGCGGGTTCCAGGATGGAACGGGTGTCCTCGAACACGTCCTTGATGGCGGCGCAGATGGCGTCGTTGGGCACCCGGATCACTTCATCCACATAGAGTTGGCAGAGGCGGAAGGTCTCTTCCCCCACCTGCTTCACCGCCACGCCGTCGGCGAAGATGCCCACCTGGGGCAGGGTGATGCGTTCCTTCTTGCACAGGGAGCGGGCCATGGCGTCGGCATCTTCCGGCTCCACGCCGATGACCTTGATTTCGGGCCGCAGGCGCTTGAGGTAGACGCCGATGCCGGCGATGAGACCGCCGCCGCCCACGGGCACGAACACGGCATCGATGGGGGTCCGGGACTGGCGCATGAGTTCCATGCCGATGGTGCCCTGGCCAGCGATGACCTCCGGGTCGTCGTAGGGGTGCACGAAGGTCATCTTCGCCTGTTTGGCGATGCCCTTGGCGTGGTGATAGGCGTCGTCGTAGGAATCGCCATGCAGCACCACGTCCGCACCCCGCTTGGCCACCGCATCCACCTTGATGGCGGGGGTGGTGGCCGGCATGACGATGATGGCCTGGCAGCCCAGCACCTGGGCCGAGAGGGCCACGCCCTGGGCATGGTTACCGGCGCTGGCGGCCACAACGCCCCGTTTCAACTGGGCCTTGGTCAGGCCGGCCATCTTGTTGTAGGCCCCCCGCAACTTGAAGGAGAACACGGGCTGCATGTCCTCCCGCTTGAGCAGTACCCGGTTGCCGGTACGGCGGGAGAGGTTGGCGGCCTCGTCCAGGGGGGTTTCGTGGGCCACGTCGTAGACGCGGGCCAGGAGGATGCGCTCAAGGTAATCAGTCATCAATTCATCTCCCCCTCCCCCTCAAGGGGAGGGCAGGGTGGGGGGTGGTTTGAACGGGCAGGAGAAGGCCGTTATTCTCGCGGGGTTGAACCGAAACGACAAAGAGAAAACGATCATGATGACCCAAGACGAAATGAAACAGGCCACTGCCCGGGCCGCCCTGGAATACGTGCCCGCCGGCATCATCGGCGTGGGCACCGGCTCCACCGCCAACTTCTTCATCGACGCCCTGGCCGACATCAAGGGCAAGATCGACGGCGCCGTGGCCTCCAGCGTGGCCACCGCCGAGCGGCTGAAGAAGCACGGCATCAACGTCATCGACCTGAACGAGGCCGGCGAGATGGAAGTCTACGTGGACGGCGCCGACGAGATCACCCGCCACATGGCCATGATCAAGGGCGGCGGCGGCGCCCTGACGCGGGAGAAGATCGTTGCAGCCTGCGCCAAGAAGTTCGTCTGCATCGCCGACCAGAGCAAGCTGGTGGACGTGCTGGGCAAGTTCCCCCTGCCCGTGGAAGTGATCCCCATGGCCCGTTCCTACGTGGCCCGCCAACTGGTCAAACTGGGCGGCAACCCCGTGCTGCGGGCCGGGTTTACCACCGACAACGGCAACGTCATCCTGGACGTGCACGGCATGAGCATCCTGGACCCCGTGGCCATGGAAGCCCAGATCAACCAGATCGTGGGCGTGGTCACCGTGGGCCTGTTCGCCCAGCGAGGCGCCGATGTGTTCCTGATGGGCACGCCGGACGGGGTGCAGACCCTGACCCGCTGACCCCGGGCGGCTCCCGTACTCCCCTGCCCCGCCGGCCCGCCATGAACCCCGAGGCCCTGGGGCGCGCCCTGGCAGAACACCAGGCCCGCCTGTCCGCCTGTACCCAATGCCCGGACATGATCGGGCCGGTGGTCATCGGCGCCCCAGCGGCTTCCCGGATATTGCAGATCGGCCAGGCCCCGGGGCCCTATGAAGGCAAGCTGGGCCGTCCCTTTGCCTGGACGGCAGGCAAAACCCTGTTTCGCTGGTATGCCAGCCTGGGGGTGGACGAAGCCACCTTCCGGCAACGGGTTTACATGGCCGCGGTATGCCGCTGCTTTCCCGGCAAGCACCCGAAAGGCGGCGACCGGGTGCCCAACCCCACGGAAATCGCCCGCTGTGGCGTCTGGCTGGCCCAGGAAGCCCGCCTGCTGGCACCGGAGCTGGTGATTCCCGTAGGCAAGCTGGCCATCGGGCAGATGCTGGATTCAGACCGGCTCGACCAGGTGGTGGGCCGGGTGCACCGGATTGCCTGGCAGGGCCGTAACGTGGATGTGATCCCCCTGCCCCACCCCTCCGGGCTTTCCACCTGGTACAAGATGGAACCGGGAAAGACCCTGCTGCATGAAGCCCTGGCGCTCATTGCCGCCCACCCGGCCTGGCAGCGGGCCTTCGGCGCCGGGGCGGAGTGAGCGACTGGACAGGCGCCAGAAAGACCGTCGACGCCGATAAAGTATCTGGAATCCGCTGGTGGGATATGCCTGTTTAGGTAAGCTTTCCAGCCAATGGCCCTTACGAACCTGAAGCAGTCACTCGATCCTCAGCCGAGGAACTCCCGCTGCTCAGCCATGGCATCCGTTCATCATCAACTCGATGGATGACGGCGCCCAACCTCTTGCCGTCATTCGCCCCACCGAGAACCCGACGACCGTAATGGGCCACAAACCGCCGGTTAGCCTCGGCGCTGATCAAACCATTTCAGCAGCGTCGCGTAAAGAATGTCAGGGTCGACAGGCTTGCTGAGGAAGTCATCCATGCCAGCCGCGAAGCACCGGTCCTTGTCCTCGGCGAAGGCATTGGCCGTCATCGCCAGGATGGGTGTTGCCTCATGTCCGGGCAATTGCCGAATTTGCCGGGTCGCGTCCAGTCCGTCCATCACCGGCATCTGCATGTCCATCAGAAGAAGGGCGTAGCGGCCTGAACGGGCTTTCTCCACGGCCTGTTGGCCGTCCTCGGCCAGATCGACCTTCAGACCCACATCCTCCAGCATCATCTGGGCAATTTCGCGGTTAACCGGTTCATCTTCCGCCAGCAGGATGCGTTTGCCGGCATGGTCGCGTTGGATGATCTGCTCGGCGGTTTCGTCCCCGTCACGGGTGACATGCGCTGCCGTCTCGTCGGTCTTTCGGAGGATAGCGGTGAACCAGAAGGTGCTGCCCTGGCCTGGGGTACTGGTCACGCCGGCAGTGCCGCCCATGACTTCGGCAATCTTCTTGGTAATGGCCAGGCCCAGACCGGTGCCGCCAAATTTGCGCGTGGTCGAGTTGTCGGCCTGCTCGAAGGCGCTGAAGAGCTTGGGCAGGGTCTCGGGTGCGATGCCTATCCCGGTATCTACCACTTCAAAGCGCAGGGTTGCGGTGTCGTCGGATTCGGCGTCTTGGGTCACGCGCAGGGTAATGTGGCCTTGCTCGGTGAACTTGATGGCATTGGCGGCATAGTTGAGCAGGGCTTGTTGCAACCGGGTGGGGTCGCCGCGCAAGGGGTGGGACAAGGAGGCTGTTTCGATGTTGAAGCGCAGCCCCTTGTCCCGCGCTTTCTGGCCGAGTATCGAGGCGACATTGCCGAGCAGGGATTCGATTTTGACCGGGGCGTCTTCCAGGGCGAACTTGCCGGCTTCAATCTTGGAGAGGTCAAGCACGTCGTTGATGACCCTGAGCAGGTGACTGCCGGCATTCTGAATCTTGTCGAGTTTGTCGATCTGCTCGCCAGTCAGGCCGCTGTGGCGCAGGAAATGGGCCATGCCGGTGATGGCATTGAGCGGCGTGCGGATCTCGTGGCTCATGTTGGCCAGGAAGGCGCTCTTGGCCACGTTGGCGGTTTCGGCGACCTCCTTGGCGGCGACAAGTTCCGCAGTACGTCCCTTCACCAACTGTTCAAGGTGATCGCGATAGGCAATCAGTTCCATCTCAGCACGCTTCAGGTCGCTGATATCCGCCCAATAGCCGATGATCTGGTCCGGTTCGCCGGATGGGGTATAGGTCAACTTGAGCTGATCATGAACCCACCGGTAGCTGCCATCAGCAATACGGAACCGGTAATCATGCTGATGCTGGCCGTGCTCGAACAGCATCGGCAGACCGTCAAACACGCGATGCCGGTCATCCGGATGAATATGGTCGGCCCAGAATCCCGGGGAGCGCGTGAACTGTTCCGGCTGTAAGCCCATCAGCTCAGTGACATTCTTGGTGATATAAGTCGCCCCGAACGGCGGCGATGCTTCACAGGTGTAGATGATTGCCGGGCTGGATGAAATCAGGAAATCCAGCCGTGCTTCATTGGCCCGCAGCGCCGCCTCGGCCCGCTTGCGCTCGGTAATGTCCTCGCCAGCGGACAGGCCCCCGATGATGTTGCCATCCTTGTCGCGGATACTGCTGTTGTGCCAGGCGATCATGCGTTCCTCGCCGCTACGGGTACGAACAGGGTTTTCGTAGTATTCCGCACCGGCGAGGTTGCCTGCCAGGGCTCGCTTGAACACTGAGCGTACCTGCTCGACATCGATGCTGTAAGGCAGACAGGTGGCAAACCAGTCCTGCCCGATCAATTCCTCTTCGCGGTACCCCAGTATCTCGCACGTCTTGCGGTTGACCAGCGTGATGTGTCCCTCGCTATCCAGGGAGACGATCATCGCCTCAATCGTTGCCAAGATATTGCGGACATTGTCCCGCTCTAGCAGCAGGGCTTGTTCGGCCTGCTTGCGCTCGGTGATGTCCATGTGAATGCCGGTCAGCCGCAGGGGTTTGCCCGAAGCATCTCTCTCTGTGACCTGGCCGACGGAATCGATCCAGATCCAGTCGCCGTTATTGCTGCGACGCCGATAGGCCATTTCCACCGTCTCGCCGGTCTCAATTGCCCTGCGAAACGTCATCTCTATGGCAGGCCGATCATCCGGATGGATGTGCTCCAGCCAATTCTGCAAATTGCTTTGAAATTCTTCCGGACGATAGCCGAGCAATCTGGGATAGTGCTGACTCACAAGGATTTCCCCGGTTTGCGGGTTTAGTTCAAACCAGCCTTGACGGGCAATTTCAGACGCCATTTCGAGGCGTTTCTCACTGATGCGCAGGCCCTCTTCCGTCCGCTTCATGCGGTAAAGCGCGTAGCCGAGGTAGGCCAATATGGCAACTGACAGCAAGGTGGCGACGAATGCGATCTGGCGCCACTGGGCAAAACCTTCTTCAACGGAACGCCCGACCAGGACAAAGAATGGCCCAGGTTCAATCTTGTGAAAAGCGAAGATGCGGTCAATGCCATCCGTTTTGCCAATGTAACGGATGACGCCCTTGTGGATTCCCTCTTGAATCTTCAAGTAGGGGGGGATTTTCGGGCCCGCCAGGTTGATTTCCTTCTCGACCATTGGCCACCGTACCACCAGTCGCGAGTCATCGCTGCGTCGCACCGAGACCATGCCTTGCTCGCCGACATCCAGCTCGGAGAAAAGCTGGGCGATGTACTCCAGATTGAATGCGGCCACTACAGCGCCCTGAAATTCGCCTTGGGGACTCAAGATGGCGCGGTAGATGGCAAGGAAAGGTTTTTCTGAAGCCTTGAGCGTCAATGTTTCTGAATAGTGAATCTGTCGATCGGGAGCGGATTTGAGTTGCTTGAAGTAATCGCGCTCGGCAATGTTGTATCGCTCCAGGTCGGGATTGCTGCTGGCGAGCATCTCGCCATCCTTGCCCACAATCAGGTAGAAATGAAGTTCGGGAAAGTCACCGCGCATCATGTTCAGCCGCTCTTCGATCCAATCCGGCCCCTGACTCTTCGGAGCGGTAGGCACCAACTTTTCGGCAATCAGGTTGAGCGTGGAGTCGATGCGTCGCAGAGCCGAATCGATCTGCGTGGAGAGAATCGTGGCCTCGTTGAGCGAACTGCTCTCGAGGACTCTCTCCCGACTTTCGTACGTGACTGACAGGAAGATCGTAAGGAATACCAGTACCAGAACACTGATGACCAGATAATGCGTCAGCCATGAGTGCTTGAGGTTATTTGTTCCGCTTTTTGGAAAGATACCGGGGGGCGGCATTGCGTTGCGATTGATTCGGGAAGGTTAGGAGTATGCAACCGGTCTACTGGGGTCTAACGGCCACTGAAATCCTACTATTGGCATTTTATGTACCGTGATCTTATCTTGCGGGTAGTGCCTCAAACAGTGCGTAGCCAGGTAACTAATAAGATCGGTCGTTCAAAACGAAACAATCTTGAAGCAATGAAGTTCTGCTCGTGGCCGATTGCTGCCAGTCATCAAAAGCATATCGAACGACCGCAGTGGCCGAACTGCCGACTGACGGGCATCAGCCCACGACCGTGCGCTTCAGGGCGTTAGCCGACACCCAGCTTCCACATTATTTCTTCAACCGTGTATGACTGGAGAACTACACGGCACACGCCAGCCTCCTGATACCCAAAGAAAAAGGGGCTCGAGCCCCTTTTTCCAAACCAAGCAGCCTGGCCGCTCACTCCGTACCCGGCACCGGCAGGGTCGGTTGCTGCTTGCAGTCACCGCAGAACCGGCGTTCCAGGTAGGCCTTGAAGTCGGCGGCCAGTTCCGGGTGCTTGAGAGCCAGTTCGATGGTGGCTTCCAGGTAACCCAGTTTGGAACCGCAGTCGTAGCGGGTGCCGGTGAACTCATAGGCCAGCACTTGTTGTTCGTCCAGCAGCTTGGCGATGGCGTCGGTGAGTTGCAGCTCGCCGCCGGAGCCCCGCTCGATGCGTTGCAGGTGGTGGAAGATGCGGGGCGTGAGGATGTAGCGGCCCACTACCGCCAGGTTGGAGGGGGCGTCGGCGGGTTTGGGCTTTTCCACGATGCGGGTCACCCGGGACAGGCGCTCTGCCATGGGGTTGGCGGCGACGATGCCGTAGGAGCCAGTTTCCTGGGGATCCACGTGCTGCACGCCCACCAGGGAGCACTGGTAGTAGTCATACAGTTCGCACATCTGCTTCACCGCGCCCGGGTCCCCGTCGATGAGGTCGTCGGCCAGGATGACGGCGAAGGGTTCGTCGTTCACCGCCGGTTGGGCGCAGAGCACGGCGTGGCCCAGGCCCAGGGCTTCCGCCTGGCGGATGAAGATGTAGTTGACGTTGGGGGGCAGGGTTCCCCGCAGGTCTGCCAGGGCCTTCAGCTTGCCCCGGGTCTCCAGTTCCACTTCCAGCTCGTAGGCCTTGTCGAAGTGGTCGGCGATGGCCCGTTTGGTGCGGCCGATGATGAAAATCAGGTCCGTGATGCCCGCCGCCGCGGCTTCTTCCGCTGCGTACTGGATCAGGGGCTTGTCCACGATGGGCAGCATTTCCTTGGGATTGGCCTTGGTGGCGGGCAGAAAACGGGTGCCCATGCCGGCGGCGGGAAAGACTGCTTTAGTCACTCTTTTCATTGCATTTTTCTCCAAAGCAGTCTTCAGTGAAGGCTAAGCTGCGCCAGCAGGTTAAGTCCGCGAAGCGGGCGGCCGAAGCTAAAACCGGCCTTGCTAAATGTGTTCAAGACATCACTCCTACTATGTTGTTATGGGTACAGCCAGATTGATCAGCAATTCCGTTCGTGCAGGGGCCTTCGACAGGCACAGGGCGAACGGCATCCATGTCCACCCACACCCGAAATGAGACTTGCAGGCCCGGATATTACCAAGCCCGGGTTTCATTTTGCGTGACGGCGGGCCTGGAGGTCATCCAGCCAGAGGGCGAAATCCTTCGCCAGTTCAGGATGCTGGAGGGCCATTTCCACCGTGGCCTGGAGGTAACCCAACTTGCTGCCGCAGTCGTAGCGTTTGCCTTCATATTCGTAAGCCAGCACCTGTTGTTCCTTCATCAGGCTGACGATGCCGTCCGTGAGCTGGATCTCGCCACCGGTGCCTTTGCCCAGGTGGCGCAGGTGTTCGAAGATGCGGGGCGTGAAGACGTAGCGGCCCACCACCCCCAGGGTGGAGGGGGCGTCCTTGGGCTTGGGCTTTTCCACCATGGCGCTGACCCGGGACAGACGGCCTTCCATGGGGTGGCTCACGACGATGCCGTACTGGTTGGTTTCTTCCGGGGCCACGTTCTGCACCCCTACCAGGGAACAGTTGAAGTAGCTGTAGTGGTCAACCATCTGGCGCACGACGCCGGGCTTGGCGTCGATGAGGTCGTCGGCCAGGATGACGGCGAAGGGCTCGTTCACCACGGCGGGCTCGGCACAGAGCACGGCGTGCCCCAGGCCTAGGGCCTGGGACTGGCGGATGTAGATGCAGTTCACGTGGTCGGGGATGATGTTGCGCACGATTTCCAGCAGCTTGGTCTTGCCGTTGGCCTCCAGTTCCGCTTCCAGTTCGTAGGCCTTGTCGAAGTGGTCTGGAATGGAGCGTTTGTTGCGTCCGTTGATGAAGATCAGATCGGTAATGCCCGCTTCCACCGCCTCTTCCACGGCGTACTGGATCAGGGGCTTGTCCACCACCGGCAGCATTTCCTTGGGGTTGGCCTTGGTGGCCGGCAGGAAGCGCGTCCCCATCCCTGCGACAGGAAACACGGCTTTCGTAACTTTCTTCATTTCATACCCCTCGGAAGCCGTGTTCGTTGCAGGCTCTTGTGCCCGTCAGGGTGAACTTGCCGTGCAAGTTAAGCCGGCAAAGCGGGCGGCCGGAGACAAAGACCGCCTTGGTTACTTTTTTCAATTCAATTCTCCCTTCAATAACTGCATGAATCCTGCTTCGTCCAGCACTGTAACCTGTAATTCTTGCGCTTTTGCGAGCTTGGAGCCGGCATCGGCCCCGGCAATGACGTAGTCGGTCTTCTTCGACACGCTGCCCGCCGCCTTGCCGCCGGCGGCCTCGATGAGGGCCTTGGCCTCGTCCCGGGAAAGGGTGGGCAGGGTGCCGGTGAGCACCAGGGTCTTGCCGGCCAGGGGGCCGGCTGCGACAGCGGGCCGGGCTTCGCCATCCTGCCAGGCGCCGGCCTGGCGCAGGGCTTCGATGACCGTGCGGTTGTGAGCCTCTGCAAAGAAGGCGGCAATGGAAGCGGCCACCACGGGGCCCACATCGGGCACCGCCAGCAAGGCCGCCTCATCCGCCGCCATGAGGGCATCCAGGCTACCGAAGTGGCGAGCCAGGTCCTTGGCGGTCTGCTCGCCCACGTGGCGGATGCCCAGGGCAAAGACGAAGCGGGCCAGGGGCCGGCCCCGGCTGGCGGCGATGGCGGCCACCAGGTTGGCGGCGGACTTGTCGGCCATGCGCTCCAGGTCCGCCAGTTGCGGGTGGGTCAGGCCATAAAGGTCTGCCGGGGTGTGGACCAGGCCCTTGTCCACCAGTTGTTCCACCAGCTTGTCCCCCAGGCCGTCAATGTCCATGGCCCGCCGAGACGCAAAGTGGATCAGGGCCTCCTTGCGCTGGGCGGGGCAGGCCAGGCCGTTGGTGCAGCGGGCGGCCGCCTCTCCTTCCAGGCGGATGACCGGGGCGCCGCAAACGGGACACACCGGATACAACTTCGCCATGTCAAAACTGGGTGGAGTGGGGCATAGCCGCCGCTCCAGCACCACGGACACCACTTCCGGGATCACGTCCCCGGCCCGGCGGATGATGACCGTATCCCCCACCCGCACATCCTTGCGCCGCACCTCGTCCTCGTTGTGCAGGGTGGCGTTGGTGACGGTGACGCCGCCGACGAACACGGGTTTCAGGCGGGCCACGGGGGTGAGGGTGCCGGTGCGGCCCACCTGCACGTCGATGGCCTCCACGGTGGTGAGTTCTTCCTGGGCCGGATATTTGTGGGCGATGGCGAAACGGGGAGCCCGGGCCACGAAACCCAGACGTTCGTGATCCGCCAGGCGGTTCACCTTGTAGACCGCGCCGTCGATGTCGTAGGGCAGGGTTTCCCGGCTCGCACCCAGTTCAGTGAAGAAGGCCATCAGTCCGGCCACCCCCTGCACGACCCGCCGCTGGGGAGCCACAGGAAAACGCAGGGCCGCCAGCCAGTCCATGGTGGCGCTGTGGGTGGCGGGCAGGGCTTCTTCCGGCGGCAGGCCCTCCACCTGGCCCAGGCCGTAGGCGAAGAATGACAGGCGGCGGCTGGCGGTAATGCGGGAATCCAGTTGCCGCAGGCTGCCGGCAGCGGCGTTGCGGGGGTTGGCGAAGGTCTTTTCACCCTTGTCCCGGGCGGCCTGGTTCAGGCGTTCGAAGTCCCGGCGCAACATGAGCACCTCACCCCGCACCTCCAGCACCCGGGGCACCCCCTCGCCGGCCAGTACCATGGGAATGGCCCGCACGGTGCGCAGGTTGGCGGTCACGTCCTCGCCGGTATAGCCATCCCCCCGAGTCGCCCCCTGGACGAAGGCGCCGTCTTCGTAGCGCAGGGTGATGGCCAGGCCGTCGAACTTGGGTTCCACGGCGTATTCCACCTCGTCCTGCTCATCCTTCTCCAGGCCCTCCCGCACCCGGCGGTCAAAGGCCGCCACTTCCGCCTCGGAAAAGGCGTTGTTGAGAGACAGCATGGGAACGGCATGGGTGACCTGCTGGAAATCCTTGAGGGGGGATGCCCCCACCCGCTGGGTCGGCGAATTGGGGGTCAGCAGTTCCGGGTGGTTGGCCTCCAGGACCTGCAACTCCCGCAGCAGGCGGTCGTACTCCGCATCGGGAATGGTGGGTGCGTCGAGGACGTAGTAGTTGTAGTTGGCCTCATCGATCAGGGCACGCAGTTCAAGGACACGCGCCTCCGCCTCCCCCCTCACGCTTCACACCTCACGCTTTGCCCTTCACGCCGAACGCCTCACACAAACAGTCTGAGGGCCCGCTCGCCACCGGCCGGGATACCCCGTGCCTCCATGCGCCCGTAGAAGGCGGCCAGGCGGGCCCGGTCCCTGTTCAGGTTGTCTTCCGTCACCGGCCGGCCGCTGTCGTCCACCAGGCGGCCTTCCAGGCGCCAGGCCAGGTCGAAGCCAAAGCGGGTCATGCGGTCGAACACCGCCAGGCCGTCCGCCACCCGGGGCACGTCGAACAGCAGGGTGAGTCCTCCCACGGTCAGACCACGTCCGTCCGGGGGAAAGGGCTGCTCGTCCTGGTTGGCCAGGGTGAACAGAGTGTGGCCGAAGGCGTCCTTGGCGTGATAGGCCCCATCGGCCCCCAGCACCAGGCGTGCTTCTTCCGCCTGGCTACGGATGGCTTCGCTGGTGAAGGGCCGGCTATCGGAGGCCACCACGTTGAGGCCGATGAGCACGTCCACTTCCATACACAGCATGTCCAGGGATTTTGCCGCCTGGAGGGCGTCCTGCTTGTCCGGGCAACTGACCGCCCCGCCCTGCTCGGCGGCAAAGCCATACAGGGCGCGGCAGAAGGCATCCAGCTGCTCGTGGGTCACGGCACCACTGCGGTCCGCCAGTTGCAGGCCGATCTCCACCTGATCAAAGCTGGCCCGGGGATGGCTGGTGAGGGGCTCCCAGATGCCATCCAGCCGCTTGCCGAAGGCCCGCACCGGCTTGCCGATGCGACGGAGGGTAGTCAGCAGGCCACCGTAGTTGGCCATGGACGGGGTGGCGAAACGGATGCGCGCCACGTATTCCGTATCCATGTCCAGACTGCTGGCGTGAGCCCCCTGGGTCTCCTCCACGGGCTCGGCATCCGGGGCCGGGTGAATGCCGGATGCCTGTCGGGCCGGCGTGGGAACAACGGGGGGCGGAGCTGGAGGTGGGGTTACAGGCAACTCCGGTTCAACAAACAGGACAGGTTCCGGTTCGGGGGCGGGGGCGGGAACTGGCGGCTGGACGCTGTCCGCCTCAATGAGTGTCCGGGTTTCCCGAGGGGCAATGACCGGCTCGTCGGCTGGCGCCTGAGCCTCGGGGTAATGCTGCTCGGGCGCCCATTCATCGGCTCGCTCTTCCTGGGGGGCCCGGTCCCGGGGAAAGGAATCCTCGTCCGCGTCCTTCAGGGCATGGGCCACTTCTGGACGGGCTGCGCCTTCATCGCCAAAGGAAATCCGGGGCTGGATGTCATCCCCCCCACCGGAACGCACGGATTCCCCCAGCATGATGTCTTCCCGGCGATGGGAGAACATGCGTTCCGCCTCCTTGCGGAAACGGCGTTCCTGCACCAGGTTGTAGACGACGATGGCGCCAACCAGGACGACACCGACGATGGCCAGAACGATTTGCAGCGTGGTCATCATGGGCGTTTCACCTCTGCCCGGGGAATGGTGCCGGGCTCCACCACATGGAAAAAGACTTCATTGGAACGCACCATGCCTAACTCGTAGCGGGCACGTTCTTCAAGCGCATCGTAACCCGAATGCAGGTCCTGGGCCTCGGCGGCCAGTTGGTTGTTGCGGACCTCCAGGGCCTGGTTGGCGGTTTTCTGGGCGGCAACATCCCGCTCCAGTTCCCACACCCGCAGCCAACTGCCCTTGCCCAACCACAGCGGGTACTGCAGCAGGAAGATGAGGAAGGCAATCAACGCGGCCAGGCCTTTCATCGCACGTCATTCCGCGCTGGCGGCTTACCTGATCTGGTAGAAAGCATCCCGGCCAGGGTAACGGGCCAGCTCGGCCAGCTCTTCCTCGATGCGCAGCAACTGGTTGTACTTGGCCATGCGGTCTGCCCGGGACAGGGAGCCGGTCTTGATCTGCAAGGCATTGCTGCCCACGGCCAGGTCGGCAATGAAGGCATCCTCGGTTTCGCCGGAGCGATGGGAGATGACAGAGGTGTAACCGGCCCGCTTGGCGGTTTCGATAGCGTCGAAGGTTTCCGACAGGGTGCCGATCTGGTTCACCTTGATGAGGATGGAGTTGCAGATGCCCTTGGCGATGCCTTCCCGCAAGATCTTCTGGTTGGTGACAAACAGGTCGTCCCCTACCAGTTGCACCCGTTTGCCCAGTTTTTCGGTTTGGGTCGCCCAGCCTTCCCAGTCCCCTTCCGCCATGCCGTCTTCAATGCTGACGATGGGATATTTGTCTACCCAGGCGGCCAGATAGTCGGTGAATTCGGCGGAGGTCAGCTTCAGCCCTTCGGACTCCAGCACGTAACGACCGTCCTTGTAGAACTCGCTGGAGGCGCAATCCAGGCCGATGAGCACGTCGGAGCCGGGGGTGTAGCCGGCTGCGCCGATGGCGTCCATGATGAACTTCAAGGCTTCTTCATTGGACTTGAAGTTGGGCGCGAAACCACCTTCATCGCCGACGGTGGTGGGGTGGCCGGCCTTGTCCAGCAGCTTCTTCAGGCTGTGGAAGACTTCGGCACCCATGCGCAGGGCTTCCCGGAAAGAGGGGGCGCCGGCGGGGATGATCATGAATTCCTGCATGTCCACGCTGTTGTTGGCGTGGGCGCCGCCGTTGACGATGTTCATCATGGGCACCGGCAGGTGCATGGGGCCGGCGCCGCCCAGGTAACGGTAGAGGGGCAGGCGGGCATCCTCGGCGGCCGCCCGGGCGCAGGCCATGGACACGGCCAGCAGGGCGTTGGCCCCTAGGCGGTCCTTGTTCTCGGTACCGTCCAGGTCGATCATGGTGGCGTCGATGAGATGCTGCTCTTCTGCATCCAGGCCCAGAATGGCCTCGGCGATCTCGGTGTTCACGTTCTCCACCGCCTTCAGCACGCCCTTGCCCAGGTAGCGGGCCTTGTCGCCGTCCCGCAATTCCAGGGCTTCCCGGCTGCCGGTGGAAGCACCGGAAGGCACGGCCGCGCGTCCCATGGCGCCGGATTCCAGAAGCACGTCGGCTTCCACGGTGGGGTTGCCGCGGGAGTCCAGGATTTCGCGGGCGATCACATCAACGATTGCAGTCAATTTATTCCTCTTTCTTTTCTCGAAGGCAGCGGGTAGCCACCAGTTACAGACGGGCTTCGATAAAGCCCTTTTGTTTCACCAGGGTGTCAATTTCTTTCAGGGTTTCCAGCAATTCGGGCATCAGGTGCAAGGGCCAGGCATTGGGGCCGTCGGACAGGGCCTTGGCCGGGTCCGGATGGGTTTCGGCGAACAGGCCGGCAATACCGCTGGCCACGGCAGCCCGGGCCAGCACCGGCACGAACTCCCGCTGGCCACCGGAACGATCCCCCTGGCCGCCGGGTTGCTGCACGGAATGAGTGGCGTCGAACACCACCGGGCAGTCCGTCTCCCGCATGATGGCCAGGCCCCGCATGTCGGAGATGAGGGTGTTGTAGCCGAAGGACACGCCCCGCTCGCAGACCATGATGGTGTCGGCGCCGTTGTTGGCAGCCTTGGCCTTGGCCACCACGTTCCTCATGTCGCCGGGGGCCAGGAACTGGCCCTTCTTGATGTTCACCGGTTTGCCCGTGGCGGCGCAGGCCTGGATGAAATCCGTCTGGCGGCAGAGGAAGGCGGGAGTTTGCAGCACGTCCACCACGGAGGCCACGGCGGAAATCTCCGCTTCGTTATGGACATCTGTTATCACCGGCAGGCCCAGTTGCTTCTTTACCTCCGACAGGATGCGCAGGCCCTCGTCCATGCCCAGGCCCCGGAAGGATGCACCGGAAGAACGGTTGGCCTTGTCGTAGGAGGACTTGTAGATGAAGTTGATGCCCACCTGGGCGCAGATTTCCTTCAGCCGCCCGGCGGTATCCAGGGCCATCTGCTCCGATTCGATGACACAGGGTCCGGCGATGAGGAACAGGGGCTGGTCCAGCCCGGCCTCGAATCCACACAGCTTCATGCCTGGCTCTCCTTTTGGTCCCGTTGCGCCAGGGCGGCTGCCACAAAGGCCTTGAACAGGGGATGTCCGTCCCGGGGGTTGGACGTGAATTCCGGGTGGAACTGGCAGCCCACGAACCAGGGATGCACATCCCGGGGCAGTTCCACCATCTCGCACAGGTCAGTCACCGGCGCCCGGCCGGCCACCACCAGGCCCTTGGATTCCAGTTCTGCCAGCAGGGTGTTGTTCACTTCATAGCGATGCCGATGCCGCTCAATGATCTCGGCCTTGCCGTAGACCGTGCGGGCCAGGCTATCATCCTTCAACTGGCACATCTGCCCGCCAAGGCGCATGCTGCCCCCCAGGTCGGAACTGGCATCCCGCTTTTCCAGCCGGCCGCTACGGTCCTGCCATTCCGTGATCAGGCCGATGACCGGATATGGAGTTTCCGGCTCGAATTCCGTGGAGTGGGCACCGGCCATGCCGGCCACGTCCCGGGCGTATTCCACCACCGCCAGCTGCATGCCCAGGCAGATGCCCAGGTAGGGCAGCTTGTTTTCCCGGGCGTAACGGATGGCGCTGATCTTGCCTTCCGTGCCCCGCTTGCCGAAACCGCCAGGCACCAGGATGGCATCCATGGCCGCCAGACTGTCGCAGCCGTCCCGTTCCAGGGCCTCGGAATCCACGTAATGGATATTCACCTTGCTGCGGGTGTGGATGCCCGCATGGGTCAGGGCCTCGGTGAGGGATTTATAAGATTCGGTGAGGTCCACGTATTTGCCGACGAAGGCGATGTCCACCTGGTGCAGGGGGTGCTCCAGGGCATCGATGAGGCCCTTCCACACCGACAGATCCGCCGCCTTGGCCAACAGTCCCAGCTTGTGGCAGACGATCTCGTCCAGCATCTGGTCGTGGAGCATGCCGGGAATCTTGTAGATCGAATCCGCATCCAGGGCCTCGATGACCGCCTCGGGCATCACGTTGCAGAACAGGGCGATCTTGCGCCGCTCTTCCGCCGGAATGGAACGGTCCGCCCGGCACAGCAGCACGTCCGGCTGGATGCCGATCTCCCGCAACTCCTTCACGGAATGCTGGGTGGGCTTGGTCTTCAGTTCCCCGGCGGTGGGAATGTAGGGCAACAGGGTCAGGTGGATGAAACAGCACCCGGTCTTGCCCTCCTCGATGCCCATCTGGCGGATGGCTTCCAGGAAAGGCAGGGATTCGATGTCGCCCACGGTGCCGCCGATCTCCACCAGGGCCACGTCCGCGTCGCCGGCGCCCCGCTTGATGGAAGCCTTGATCTCGTCGGTGATGTGGGGAATGACCTGCACGGTCTTGCCCAGGTATTCGCCCCGGCGTTCCTTCTTGATCACGGATTCGTAGATCTGTCCCGTGGTGAAGTTGTTGCTCTTCTTCATCTTCGCCCGGGTGAAGCGCTCGTAGTGGCCCAGGTCCAGGTCCGTCTCGGCCCCGTCCTCGGTCACGAACACCTCCCCATGCTGGAAGGGGCTCATGGTGCCCGGGTCCACGTTGATGTAGGGGTCCAGTTTCAGGTGGGTGACGGTGAGCCCCCGGGACTCCAGGATGGCGCCAAGAGACGCGGCGGCGATGCCTTTGCCCAGGGAGGACACGACACCACCGGTAACGAAGACGTAGCGAGGCATAAAAAAACCTAATGCAGGGATGCGAAATGATACCGGAAGGCGATTTGCCCTCCAAGGAGAAGTACCAGGGCCCCTCCAGTCGAAAAACCAGCAACGCGGCAAAACCCGACCGCAAGGGAATGGGCTCACCCAGTCAATTCATACCACTCAGAATATCCCTCTGCTTTCCGATATTAGAGCTGCATATAACGCAAATAGCCCAGCACTCAATATTCATTATCAGGGAAAGCCATGCGCAACAACCAGCCAGTAACCCCGGTGGAATTCGTCGTCCGTTCTGGTTCGGCGATCATCAGCCACACCGATCGCAAGGGAATCATTACCTTCGCCAACGACGACTTTGTCGAAGCCTCCGGCTTCTCCCTGGAAGAAGTCCTCGGCCAGCCCCACAACATCGTGAGACACCCGGACATGCCGGCAGAAGCCTTCCGGGATGCCTGGGCCACCATCGAAGCCGGACGTCCCTGGCAGGGACTCGTAAAGAACCGCCGCAAAGACGGCGGTTTTTACTGGGTGAAGGCCACCATCACCCCCCTGCCTGACCACAGCGGCTACATGTCGGTACGGGTCAAGCCCAGCCGGCAGGAGGTGATCCAGGCGGAGACGCTCTATGCCCGGATGGGGCAAGACCACAGCTTGAAGCTGCAAGAAGGCCAGCTCCTGCATAGAGGCCTGTTCCCGGCTTTGAAACGGGGCTTCCGGCAAATCCGCCTCACCCAGCTGGTCTGGTTCCAGGTAGCCCTGATCCTCCTGATCGAAGCGGCTCAAGCCCTCGTCGACAACCAGACTTACCTTTGGCTGGTGGATGGCCTGGGCCTGGGGCTGGCCTTACTTGTGGCCTGGGCCATCGTCCGCCGGGTCAACCGGGGATTCGCCACCGCCAACCAGATGATCGGCGCCATCGCTGCTGGCGACCTGACCCAGAACCTGCCGCCGCCCGGCAAGGATGAAATCGGAGAAATCCTCGCCGGTGTCACCCGCATGCGCAACAACCTCCACGGCCTCGTGGCAGCCCTGCAGCAAGGGGTGGGCAAACTGGGGCAGGCCGCCAGCACCCTGGACGAAGATGCCCGGCAGGGCGCCCGATCGACGGCAGAGCAGTCCTCCGCAGCCGCCAGCATGGCAGCGGCTGTGGAGGAACTCTCGGTGTCCATCGACCATGTCGAGTCTTCCGCCGATGAAACCCGAAGCATTACCGAACAGAGCGGCCGGGCCAGCGCGGAAGGGGCGGGCGTAATCCGCCAGGCGGGGGACGAGGTGGGCAGACTGGCCCAGGTCGTGCAGGAATCCGCCAACACCATCCGTGAACTGGAAACCATGTCGGAAACCATCTCCCGCATCGTCGGCATCATCGGTGACATCGCCGACCAGACCAACCTGCTGGCACTGAACGCCGCCATCGAAGCGGCCCGGGCCGGAGAACAGGGCCGGGGATTTGCCGTGGTGGCCGACGAAGTGCGCAAACTGGCGGAACGCACCAGTACCGCCACCGGATAAATCACCCAGACCATCGCCCAGATCCAGGGTGGCACCCGGAAAGCAGTTCAGCAGATGGCCACCAGCCTGGACCAGGTGGAACAAAGCGTGAACCTGGCCCACCAGGCTGGCGACGCCGTGGGGGGCATCGAAAGCGCCTCCGCTGAAGCCTTGCGGGCCACGGACGAAATCGCCCTGGCCCTCAAGGAGCAATCCGCCGCCGCCCGGGAGATCGCCCGCAACGTGGAAAGCATCGCCCAGGGTACCGAAGCCTCTTCGGCCCTGGCAACGCAAACCGCTCACTTGGCCCGAAGCCTCAACGACCTTGCAGCCGAACTCAACATCCAGGTGGGCCGCTTCCGGGTGGTATGAGGAGGACACCTGACGGGAGGGACTTCCGGGCGATTTTCGGATACGCTAGCGGCACTAAACATCGTGCTTAGGCCAGTGCCGCCGCGGCTTTGCCCTCCGTCACCAACCAGAAGAATCGGGAGCCCGTCCGTGGGAATTTTCAGCCGTTTTTTTTCCACCTTCGCCAGAACCCAGACCGGAGTCAGGACAGACCCCCAGACCGAGGCTACCCTGCCCAACCAGCTCAGCGCCACTCTACCGGAGCGCCGCCGTCGCCGCCGGGTGGATGCGCGACGGGGTACCCGGGCACTGATCATCGATGACTCTCCCACCGTGCTGGCCGTATTCGAGAAATTCCTCTCTTCCACGGGTTACGTGGTCCACAAGGCGCTGGATGCAGAAGCCGGCCTGGAAATCGCCCAACAACAATCTATCGAAATCATTTTCCTGGACATCATGTTGCCGGGTATGAACGGCTTCTCCGCCCTGCGCCATTTGCGCCGGGACCTGCGTACCCGGGATATCCCGGTCATCATGATCACCGGCAACGAGCAGGCTCTTGAGCAGTTCTATGCCGGCAAGATCGGGGCCGACGGATTCATGAAAAAGCCCTTTACCCGATCAGACCTGTTCCTCCAGATCGAAGGCCTGCTGGACCAGGATCTCGTGCCCCGCCATCTTCCCCGTCCAGCCCACAACCCGCCGCTTCAGCACGCCTGAACCGGTGTGAGGAATGTCTCTGCACGGGCCGGACCACTCAGTCAGAATGCGGTCCTCCACACACGACAAGGAGGTTGCCATGGACAAGCGCAGCTTGAATGCACTGTTTTCCCTGAGCCTGGCGAGTCTGCTGGGCCTGGCCAGTATTCCGGCCCAGGCCGGCTGGCTCGAAGACCTGAAAAAAACCTGGGAAAAGACCCGGGCCGGCACGGAAGCGGGCAATGCCGACAGCGGTTCCGCAGCCATGGCGCTTTTGAGCGATGAAGACATGGTGAAAGGCCTCAAGGAAGCCCTGGCAAAAGGCACCCAGACGGCCATTGCCACTCTGGGCAAGGAAGGGGGCTACCTCAACAACCTGAATGTGAAGATCCCCCTGCCGGAAGAGCTTGCCAAGGTGGAAAAACTGTTGCGCACCCTGGGCCAGGACAAATATGCCGACCAGTTCGTGGCCACCCTCAACCACGCAGCGGAAAAAGCCGTACCGGAAGCTGCCATGATCTTTGGCGACGCCATCTCCCAGATGACCCTGGCAGATGCCAAATCCATCTTGAAGGGTCCGGACGATGCCGCCACCCAGTATTTCCGCAAGACGAGCGAGACCCGGCTGAAGGAACGTTTTCTGCCCATCGTCCAGAACGCCACGGACCAGGCAGGCGTCACCTCCGCCTACAAGAAGCTGATCCGCAAGGCAGGCCCCACGGCCCAGTTCCTGGGCGTGGGGGCAACTGACCTGGACACCTACGTGCAGGACAAGGCCGTGGATGGACTTTTCAAGATGATCGCAGCCGAGGAAAAACGCATCCGCCAGGATCCCCTTGCCCGTACCACGGACCTACTCAAGAAGGTGTTCGGCAGCGTCGTCAGATAGTTGCCGGCCGGATACCCGGAACGGAAACCCTAGTTCACGGCTCCCCGCAGCTTGCCAGAATGCGCCGCATTACCGCCAAGTGGCCCAGGGCCCAGACGAGATGGGCGTCTTTTTCGTGGCCATTGGTATGGTCGTAGCCCAGCATGGCACAGATGCTCCAGCGGGTGCTTTCCAGGTTCTGGGCCAGTCCAAGGCCCAACTGGGTATCCTCATCCCGCAGTGCCTGGAAAAGAGCCATGGTGGCGCCGTAGAGCGAAGCCTTGTCGATATCCGATTCCGCCGTGGCCGCCATCCAGGCGAGTTGCTCAAACCTGGCGATAGCCAGGGCTGGGTCCACCATGATCCTCTCCTTAGCCTAGGCCTTAGCGCACCGGGCGCCTTCGCCCCCCTCAGGGAACCCTCACCCAGCCTGACTGGATCTGTTCGCCGTCATAGAGGTAGCCGAAGGCCGCCTGCCTGCCGTCGAAATGCAGTTCCATGGCCACCTCGCCCACATCCTCCCAGTCCGGATCGTTGCTGGCCGTGACCCGCAGGAACCAGGCACCGCCCCGTTGCCGGAACCAGCCCTGGTAGCCCAGCATCTGCACGCCATTGAACATGGGGACGGCAAGCTGGACCTGCCAGTCGTAGCGGCCTTCAATGCCGGGGCGGATTTCCATGCCACCCCCTGTCGCCACGGCGTCACCATCCACCACATGGGCGACAAGCTGATAACGGCCCGTCAATGCCGGCGTGCCTGGCACGGGCCTGGCGGGCACCGGTTCCAGGGGCGGTGGCGAGACAAACCCGCCAGTTGACGAGGATTCCTGTCCGGGGGTCGGAAGATCCACCAGATCAGCCCGTTCCTGGCCGGTCTGTGGGACACCAAGCGGTGCCGGCCGGTCGCTGATCCAGCCCAGGGCGGCAAGGACCAGAACCAACGACAGGACCACGCTGGTGATCGCCGTTCCCTTGCCCCCCGCCAAGCCCCGGTTGACCTCCCACAGCCCGGCCAGGGACACCCCTGCGGCCACCAGGGCAACCACCAGAAATCCAATGATGAAACTCTGATCCCCGGTCTGAGCCTCCGGGACGGCAGCCAGGGTGCCGAACAGCACCATGCACAGGGCTATGCCAATCCAGGGCTTCTTGCCGGGCGGCGGGACGCCGGGCACCGGGGGCATCCAGGACGGCGCTTCCGTATTGACCGGAGCCGGGACCGGAGGACTGGAGCCAGGCCTGAGGGCATGCATCTTCTTGAATTCGATGAGGAACTGGATGCCCAGGGGCACCAACACCACGGCGTAGATCAGCCACTTGAATTCCTTCAGTTTTTCCAGATCGAAGATCAGGATGCCCGACAGGATCAACAGACCCGCCACCGTGATGAGCAGGAAGGGATAATCCTTGAGACTGCCTACGATCTGCCCCATGGCCGGGTGTTCAGTGGGCGCTTCAGGCTTCTTCTGATCATCCGCCATGCTGGCACTCCCGCTAGAGTCTGATGCCGCTCATTATAGGCAGCAGTCTCTCGGTCCTGGGTATGCCTTCTCAGGACTGACCGCCCGCTGCTTGCCGAGTGGCAAGCCGGTAAATCCGCAGCAGGTCTTCCTCCGTCACATCCAGGAAGGTATCCATCTGGGACAAGGCATAGACGAGATCGCTGTGGGCGATACGGCATTCCTCGCCGCCGTCTTCATTCCTGCCTGATTCCGGAAGGGGGGCAGTTCCTCCCGTTGCCGAAGCTTGGGCTCCGCGCCAGGCAAACCCCGTATTGAAGACCTGGGCCATCACCAGTAGAACCCCTACATTCATCAGAACGGGGATCAGCAGTACCAGGTACCCCGCCGGCTGCACCTGGGTACCTCCCAGCACGATCGCCAGAGCCGTGGCCCCGCCGGGAGGATGCAGGCAGCGGCCGTAATACATGATGACCAGGGCCAGGGCCACTGCCAGGGCGGCCGCCAGGGGCAGAAAATCGATGGCAATCCCGCAACTCACCCCCACGGTGGCGGACAGCAGGTGTCCCCCCAGCAAGGGCCACGGCCGGGACATGGGGCTATGGGGAACGGCGAACAACAACACCGCCGACGCCCCCATGGAAGCCAGCACCAGGGGGGATCCGGCATGACCCGGCACCTGGCTGCCGATGGTCACCACGGCCAGTATGCCGAGAAATGCCCCCAGCCCGGCTCGCCATTTTTCCCCATGGCTGGCCGGATGGGCATCACTCCCCAAACGGGGAAGCCAGGCTGCCACAGCTCCGATGCCCTCCATCAACCTGTACTCCAGGCCCGGGGACGGCGCATGCCGGCTATCTTGCAGGCCTGCTGGACATAGCCGTAGGGGAACAGTTCAAACAGCTTCTTACGCGCCTCTCCCCCCCAGCGTTCCGCCAGATGCTTGATGACATAGCGGGCATCCGGCGCGATCTGGTGTTCTTCATAGAAAGCCCGCATGAAGCGCAACACGTCCCAGTAGCTGTCATCCAGGAAAAGGCCCTCCCCCGCTGCCAGGGCTGTAGCCACATCCTCGTTCCAGTCCGCCGGGTCCAGCAGATAGCCCTCGTCATCCCGAATGGGCATGAGCCGGGAGAAATCCGTAGCCGTATTCATGATGTCTTCCTTGAAATTTCGGACGGCACCAGCTTACAAAGTTGACTTATATTCGTATAACGATATTTTTCTACTTTTAATATCGAATATTCAGATAGATCATGGACACGGAACTGGCGCGTACCTTTCTTGCCGTCGCAGCCGCCGGCAATTTCGTCGGCGCCGCAGAACGCCTGCACATCACCCAGTCCACCGTCAGCACACGCATCCAGGCCCTGGAAGCCCAGATGGGGGCCCGGCTGTTCCGCCGGGGCCGTAGCGGCGCGGAGCTGACGGCATCCGGGCAACGCTTCCTGCGCCACGCCAAGGCCCTGGTGCGCACCCTGGAACAGGCCCGCCACGAAGTCAGCCTGCCCAGCGGCTTCAGTGGCGGCCTGACGCTGAGCGGCCGCATCGCCTTATGGGAAGACTTCCTGCCCCGCTGGGCGGAATGGATGCGCGCAGCGGAACCCGGCATCTTCCTGCGCCTGGAAATCGGTTTCGAGGAAGGCATCATGCAGGGCCTGGTCCAGGGCAGCATCGACATCGGCGTGATGTACACCCCGGAACACCGGCCCGCCCTGGCGGTGGAACGGCTGTTCGACGAAGCCCTGGTGCTGGTGAGCAGCAACCCGGCCCGGCCCTGGCCCGATCCGGACTACATCCACGTGGACTGGGGCCCGGAGTTCCATATCCAGTTCAGTGCCCGCTTTCCGGACCTGGACACCTCCGCCCGGGTGGCCAACATCGGCTGGCTGGGCCTGCAACTCATCCTCGCCAGCGGTGGCTCGGGCTACTTTCCGGAACGCATGGTACGCAGCCTCCTCAACCAGGGACGGCTGTGGCGGCTGGAACAGACCCCCCTCATCGCCCTGCCCGCCTACATGGTCTACCCCCTGGACCGGCAAGACCCGGCCCTGCTGCGAGGCGTGGCCCGACTGCGGGAAATGGGCGCGGAAGAGATGCTGGCCGAGGCGACAACGCGCCTGCCGCCCCCCTGACAGGCCCCTCAGCGGCCGGGAACAACCCCGCTCAGGGCCTTGATGCGCTCCTGGCCACCAGGATGGGAGGAGAAATAATCCAGTGCCCCCGCTTCGCCGTCCCCGTGGGCGGCCTCCAGCTTGGCCAGCAGGGTGGCCAACCGGGCCGGGGACAGGCCGTTATGCTGCAACAGGGCGGCGGCGTAGGCATCCGCCTCCCGTTCATGATCCCGGGAATAACCTGCCTCCAGCAACAGGGTGGGCAAGCCGGCAGCCACGCTGCCCACGTCCCCCACGTAGGCAGCCACCACAAAAGCGACAATGGAACCCTGGATCAGCATGCGCAGGCTGTGGCGCTGCTGCACATGGCCCAGTTCGTGGGCCAGCACGGCAAGGATTTCCTCGTCATTGTCCGCCAGGTCCACCAGTTGATCCGTCATGACGATGGTGCCGTCAGGCAGGGCGAAGGCATTGGCACCGACCCGGGGGCTGTCCCGGAAGAGGATACGGTACCCAGGCCGGTCGCCTCCGGGCACGTCCAGGGCGTCGAACGCCTCCGCCAACGCCTGGCTTCGGGGCAGCGGCAACTTGCTGGGCGCCAGCAGGGTCTGGTCGAAGATCTCCAGGGTTTCCTTCCCCAGCTTTGCCAGGGCCTTCTCCGGCAGGCGGAAAGCCAGCCATTCGGACACCGCCGGCAGGCCCCAGCGGTAACCGGCCGCCACGGCCAGCACCGAGACCAGCACGGCCACCAGGGCCCAGCGCCAGTGGCCCTGCATGCGCACCACCCAGCCATCCTGGTGGCCGCTCTGGGCCAGCAGCTCCGCAAAGCCCTGGTGGTCCCGCACTTCACAGTGGGCGCCATCGGGAAACTTCACCAGCCGGGGGGCGGCCCCCATGGGCTCCGAGAGGCGCAACTCCCCAAGGTCGAACACGCGATGCACGCCTTCGCCGCACATTTCCAGTTGCCGCCCCACCAGCGCAAGGGTCACCGGATAGGCCCGGGCGCTCTGTCCGTCGAAGTAGTCGGCATCGACGGCCATGTCAGAAGGAGATGTCCAGATCGAAGATCTCGGCGGTTTCCTCCCCGGTCGCCCCCACGGCCTGGGTCTGGTCGGCGATGAAATCTTCCAGGCTGCCTTCCGGCACCAGGGCCATCTGTTCAAGCCGGTATTTGGCCAGGCGGATGTCCGCGAAGGGCTTGTACAGGCCCAGGGTCAGCAGGATGCCGAGAAAATTGGTCAAGTAGATGAACAGCAGACGCCGGGCCTGGACCTGGCTGGTAAAGCCATGGGGACCCAGCACGGTGGCATTCCACACCAGGTTCTGCATGCGGGCCATGAACCAGGGCCCCACCAGCAGGAAGGCCACCAGGTAGAAGGCCAGGATGGCCAGCACCATCATGCCGATCATGGCCATCTTGGCGTTCTGGGACATGTACGGGTCCCCAAACCCGGCAAACAGGCTCATCCCCCCCAGCAGGACAAACAAAAGCACGGGGATCAGCAACAAGACCACCATCTGCCCGTAGATGGCATAAAACCCGCCCGGCGTGCCGTTGAAGCCGAAGCAGGACATGCCATAACGGCTGTTACCATGCTGGTAGGCCTTGATACGCTGGTGGGCCAGGGGCGTGAGCAGGCCCAGGGTAAGGGAACCCAGGGCCGGCCAGAGCAGGAAGGCCTTGTAGGCACCCCCCGGGGTGCCGTCAAAAGTGAAGCGCAGGCCCCGGTAGCTGCTGTTGGCCAGGCGAAAGCGCAGGGAACGTTGCAACAGCCAGGGAAAAACCCCCATCAGCAGGGCCAGCACCACCAGGCCCAGGATGGGGCTCAAACCCGAACTCAGGTTGTAGGTCACCAGCAAGCCCACGGCGATGAGCCGTCCCTTGAGGATGGACATGGGATCACCGTGGTAATCGAAACTGGCTCCAGCAAGGCTGGTGTTGCGATAAAAATATTGCAGGCGCCGCACCTTGGCCCAGGCAGAGTAGATGCCCAGGGTCAGCAGGGTGAGGGCCAGGTTGACGATCCAGATACGGAAATATTCCCCGCCCTGGCCGGTGAATACGAAGGCTTGATGACCCTGCCCGCTACGCTGCATGTCCATGCGTTCTCCCTGGTTTGTTGGTCAGGCCCGATGTTTTTTGTGCCGGGCAGGCCGGATTGTAAAGGCAGACGCGGGGATTTTCAGAGCAGGGCTTGCCCCTGGGTCAGCGGATCACCTTCCATCCCCGCAGCCGGTTGACAGCGTACTGGGCCTCGCCCCCCTGGCTGCCGGTTTGCAGGTAGCGGTAGTAATAGTTGGCCGCATCGCGCCGGTTGCCCATGTTTTCGCTGGCCGCCCCCATGAAGAACAGGGTGGAGGGGTTGCCCGGCAGCAACCGCTCATAGGCCTGGAACTCCGCCAGGGCCGCCTCCGGCTGGCGCAGGGACAGCTTGTTCAGCCCGGCCAGATGAACCGCCTGGGCTTCGCCCGGGTAGAGGGCCTTGGCGGTGGCCAAGTAACTGTCGGCGTCCCGGGTCTTCTTCTGGGCCATGAGGGCCTTGGCCATGAGCACGTTGGCGGCATAGTCGTCCCGGGTGTGGCGCAGAGCCAGGCCGAACTGCTCCTCCGCCTGGGGCAACTGCTTTTTCGCCATGAAGGTTTCCCCCTTCTGGCAGGCCTCCACGGTGGGCTGGATGCGCCGCAGGCCAGCCGTGTTGTCCATGTAGCGCTCCCGCTTCAGGGTCTTGCCACGCAGGCTGGCGTATTTCTTCTCCGCCGTCTGGCGGGCGGTCTGGTAACGCTCTTCGCTCATGGGGTGGGAAGAGAACATGGTTTCCAGCAGGTTGGGCTTCTCCCGGGCCTCGCTGCGCAACAGGCCCATCAGCCCCACCATGCCCTCCGGGTTGTAGCCCCCCTGGACCATGTAATCCATGCCCAGGCTGTCCGCCTCCCGTTCGTTGTCCCGGCTGTACTTGGCCAGCAGGGCGGAGGCTCCCACCTGGCTCAGGGGTTGCAGAATGGGCAGGTACTGCTGCCCCGCCTCGGAACTGGCCGCTGCCACGTTGGCCGCCACCAGAGCCACGTTGGCCAGCATTTCCTTGCCTGCCCGCTCGGCGGAATGACGGGCGTTGACGTGGCCGATCTCGTGGCCCATCAGGGCCGCCAGCTCATCCTCGTTCTGCATTTCCAGCATGATGCCCCGGGTCACCCCCATGCTGCCGCCAGGAAAGGTATAGGCGTTGACGTAGTTGGCGTTCAGTACCCGGGCGGAATAGGGCATTTTCGGCCGGTGGGACTTGCTCCACAGGGTGGTGCCCACGTCCTGGACGTAGCGGTTCAGGTTGCCGTCCTGCACGGCGCCCAGGTCCGACGAAAACTGCTTGGGCGACTGGCTCTTGTCCAGGCTGACTTCCTGGGCTTCCGACAGGCCCACCAGGGTCTTCTCGCCGGTCACCGGGTCCACGGCGCAGCCGGACAGGACCGAAGGCAGCACCACAGCGGAACCCGCGGCTCCTACAAGCCAGAGGAAATCCCGGCGGGACAGGGCGGTTTCCAGGGAACGGGGCAGGTAATCAGACATGACGGGGCCTCCACAAAGGTTTGAACAACATCAACAACAGAACTTTGCCAGATTCTTATATGCATCCGGGTGATCTTTGCCACATGCCCTGTCAACGGCCGTGGCGTACATTACGTGCACTTTCACCCCCGCACTGGAGATGGACATGGGCTTGCTGGACGGCGTCATCGGTAACGTACTCAACAACCTTGGCAACGAGGCCGGGAACCCAGCTGGTGGCAACGCCATGCTTCAGATCGTCACGGGCCTCATCCAGCAGAACGGCGGCCTGCCCGGATTGCTGGACAAGTTCGGCCAGGCAGGACTGGGCCAGCAGGTGGCCTCCTGGATCAGCCAGGGAGACAACCAATCCATCAACGCCGACCAACTCAGCCAGGCCCTGGGCAGCGGCCCCCTGGCCGATCTGGCCCAGCGCTTCGGACTGGACCCCCAGGCCCTGAGCAGCAACCTGGCCCAACAGTTGCCGGAGGTGGTGAACCAGCTCACTCCGGAGGGTCGCCTGCCGGACAACGCCAACAACAGCGACCTGCTGGAACAGGGCCTGGCTGCCCTGGCGGGCAAGCTGTTCCGCTAAGCCCATGCGGTGGCGGAACAGTCGCGCCAGCGACAACGTGGAAGACCGTCGGGCCGGCGGTATCGGCGGTATCCGGGGCGGCGGCAAGGGCCTGGGAGCGGGGGCCATCATCCTGGCCCTGGTGGCCCTGTTCTTTGGCGTGGACCCGGCCATCGTCCTCAACCTTGCCGGCGGGCTCCAGGCCCCGGAAACCCAACAGAGCGCCCCACCCCCCGCCAACGACGAGGCCGCCCAGTTCGTGGCCCACGTGCTGGGGGATACGGAAGACACCTGGAGGGGCCTGTTCACCCAGTCCGGTCACCAATACCAGGACCCCAAGCTGGTCCTGTTCCGGGGCAGCACCCCTACCGCCTGCGGCACCGGCCAGGCCGCCATGGGCCCCTTCTACTGCCCTGCAGACCGCACGGTGTACATCGACCTGGGCTTCTTCGACGAACTCAAGACCCGCTTCGGCGCGCCGGGGGATTTCGCCCAGGCCTACGTGATCGGCCATGAAGTGGCCCACCACGTGCAGAACCTGCTGGGCATCGCCGACCGGGTCCACCGGGCCCGGCAGCAGGCGGACCCCATCCAGGCCAACCAGTTGTCCGTGCGCATGGAACTCCAGGCGGACTGCCTGGCAGGGGTGTGGGCCCACCATGCGGACAAATCCCGGGACCTGCTGGAAGCCGGCGACGTGGAGGAAGGCCTGAACGCCGCCACGGCCATCGGCGACGACACCCTGCAACGCCAGGCCCAGGGCCGGGTGGTGCCCGACAGCTTCACCCACGGCAGCTCCCGCCAGCGGGTCACCTGGTTCAAGCGGGGCCTGGAAAGCGGCCAGCCCAAGCTGTGCGACACCTTCACCGCCAAACAGTTGTAGCCGGACGGTTTACCAGCACTTAGGGCGCCATGCAGACGTACTTGGTTTCCAGATAGGCGTCGATGCCTTCCGCTCCCCCTTCACGGCCCAGGCCGGACTGCTTGACGCCCCCGAACGGCGCCACTGCCGTGGAAATGACCCCCGCGTTCACCCCCACCATGCCGTACTCCAGGGCCCGGGACACCCGCCAGACCCGGCCCAGATCCCGGGCGTAGAAATAGGCGGCCAGGCCGTATTCTGTGGCGTTGGCCAGGCGGATGGCATCCGCCTCGTCGGTAAAGCGCAGAACCGGAGCCACGGGCCCGAAGGTCTCTTCCCGGCAGAGGGCCATCTCCGACCGCACGTCTGCCAGCACTGTGGGCTGGAAGAAATGGCCCCCCAGTTCGTGGCGCCGTCCGCCGCACACCACCCGGGCCCCCTGGGCCACGGCGTCCTGGATATGGGCCTCCACCTTGGCCACCGCCGCCCCGTCCACCAAGGGGCCCTGGGCCACCTCCGGGTCCAGCCCGTTGCCTACCCGCAGGGCGGACACGGCTTCCGCCAGGCGGGCGACGAAGGCGTCATGGATGCCATCCTGGGCCATGAGCCGGTTGGCGCACACGCAGGTCTGGCCGGCGTTGCGGTACTTGGAAGCCAGGGCTCCGGCCACCGCCGCGTCCAGATCGGCGTCGTCGAAGACGATGAAGGGGGCATTGCCCCCCAGTTCCAGGGACACGCTTTTCAGGGTACCGGCGCAGGCGGCCATGAGGGCCTTGCCGGTTTCCGTGGAACCGGTAAACGAGAGCTTGCGCACCAGGGGGTTGCGCACCAGTTCCCCGCCGATGGCCCGGGCGCCGCCGGTGACCACGTTGAGCACCCCGGGGGGCATATCCGCCTCCTGGGCCAGGAAGGCCAGGGCCAGGGCGGTCAGGGGCGTCTTGGAGGCGGGCTTGGCCACCACCGTGCAACCCGCCGCCAGGGCGGCGCCAGCCTTGCGGGTGAGCATGGCGGCAGGGAAATTCCACGGGGTGATGAGGGCCGCCACCCCCAGGGGCTGCTTCAGGGTCAGCACCTGATGCTCCGGCCAGGGGGAAGGAATCACCCGGCCGTAGACCCGCCGGGCCTCTTCCGCAAACCATTCCAGGAAACTGGCCGCGTAGGCCACCTCCCCCCGGGCCTCGGCCAGGGGCTTGCCCTGCTCCAGGGTGATGATGCGAGCCAGGTCCTCCCCATGGGCCATCAGGGCGGCCTGCCACCGACGCAGGCAGGCCGCCCGCTCCTGGGCGGTCTGGTCCCGCCAGGCGGGAAAGGCGTCCTGGGCTGCCGCCACTGCCCGGGCGGTCTCGGCAGGCCCCAGGTCCGGCACCGTGCCCAGCACCTCGCCGGTGGCCGGGTTGGTTACGGCCAGGCAAGCCCCCCCGTCCGCTCCAATCCATGCGCCGCCCACCAGGGCCTGGCTGCGGGCCAGATCCGGCCGTAAAAGCATCCCGAGGCCGCTCATGCCAGGGCCTCCCGGGCAATTTCCCGCACCTCGGCATCCGGGTCATCCTGCCGAGCCTGGAGCCAGGTCCTTGCCTCTTCACCCCCAGCCAAGCCCAGGTAATGGCAGGCATCCGCCCGGACCCGGGAATCCTGGTGACCAGACAGGGCACCCAGCCCGGGAATCAGGGCCGCCAGGGGCGCCTGGCCGGCGTATTCCTCCAGCACCACGCCCGCCCCCAGGCGAACGTTCATGCTGGCTTCCGGGTTGGCGACGATGGGCAGCAGAGCGGCCAGCCGGGCCGGGCAGGCGGCCACCAGGGCCTGGACCTGGGCCAGGTCGCCGGTTTTCAGCAGGTCGTGGAAGGCATCCGCCATGCCGCCGCCGGGCTCGCTGTCTTCGCGCGCTTCTCCGTCCCTGGCCCGAGCAACCCAGGTGGCCAACTCGGCTGGGGTGCGGGCGCCAGTGAGGACGAAGGGACCCAGTTTCAGCCATGGCACGCTGCGGGCGCCCCAGGTTTCACCCACCTTCGGGTGCTGTTCCAGGTTCACCACCTCCAGGCGCCCCAGCACACCCTTTTTCACTAAATCGGCCAGGGCGGCCAACACCCCAGGGCAATGGGGACAGGTGCTGCTGAGCAGCATGAGTGCGTCGACGGACTGGGGCATGGGTAGGAAAATAAACCAGGAACTCCAAGGCTACCCGTTTGCCCCTGGCTTGTGGGGGGCAGGACCGGCCCCGACATATTCCTAGGCCGGGGACTCCAGCGTCGCCCCTTCATCGCCCCCGGTCTCAGCCTCAAAGGCCTGAAGGAAAGCCCGCAGAGCAGCTTCCTCCTGGGGTGAAGCCGGATCGTCCGGATGGACGAAGGCCAGTTCATCGGACAAATCGGTGCTGGATAGGGCTTCCAGCAGGAAATGATCGGCGCTCTGGGTCATGGCCGCCTCCGGAAATACGTGAATACCCCTAGATAGCAAACCTCATGCCAGTCCTGTCACAAGACTGGCATGAAAAAATTAACCCATTGATAAATATGTAAACGTCCCATGTCGTCCACACCCGAGGCATATATCTAAAGTTATATGCCCACCCCCCATGTAAAGAAACGCGACAACTTATAGGGGGAAGTAACGCCTATCCCGGGTGTAATGCATGTAGCCGACGCTGGCACCGGTACGCCAGCCCACCCCCAGGCGGATGGGGGCCAGGACCGTATTGCCCCGTTGCTGGTAGTTCATGCCCACACCAGCGACGAAATACAGGCTGCCGTCCACACCTGGATAACGCTGGTAGATGGCGTCCTTTTCCGGCAGGTTGTAGACCAGGATGAACACCTTGGAGGCATTCAGGCCCAGATCAAAGCCAACTGAAGGCCCTTGCCAGTAGACCTGCCCCCCCTGGCCGCCCTTCAAGGTCAGGGTGCCCTTGCCATAACTCAAGCCTACGGTGATGGCTGCGGAAATCTCTTCGCCCTTGATGTAGCCATTGGGCCGCCCATGATCCCGAAAGGCCTTTTCTACGGCATTACCCAGCCCTTCAGCAGCATCGCCAAAGAACGCCTGGGCTTCCTCCATGATGGATTTTTCATCGTAAGTGGAAACACTTTGGGTCTGGGACTGCTCCTCGGCTGCTCGGGCAGGGGCCTGACCCAGCCCCCCAAGAGCGAGGAAAGCCAAGAGCAACGCACGCACACCGCGCCGCTGGAAAAATAGGTTTGCCTTGTCTGTTGTCATCATGACCTCCCTTGATAGATTCTGGAAACGGCGGTCAGTGTTGCGCCGGCAACCCCGCCCACACAAGGGCCCGGCGCCCTTCTGACGCAATCACACCGCCACCTTGTGGCAGGCATGCCTGCCAGTTGCCTTGACCAATACCCATGCTGCGCAAGGACAATGGATGCGGCCGGTTATTTCTCCCCGGCCATGGATTCCGGAACATCCCGGCAATGGGCCACACAACGGGTGCGGGTTTCGATCCGGCCGCCACAGGACTGGAAACAACCGTCGTAGTCCGTTCCGCACCCGCAATCATCCCGGCATGCCTCCGCCTGCATGGCCGCCCGCACCGATTCACGGGTGGGCGGATCCCCCGGGTCATCCACCAGCAAGGGGCCCGGCCACGGGTGCCAGACCCCATGGGGCCAGGGGGAATACCAGAGGCCACCGTGGCGGAAGCCCCAGCCCATCCAGAGGTCCCAGTGCATCTGCTCCAAGGCGGCCCGGTCCAGGTCCTGGCGATAGTGGCGCAAGGCCTGGCTGTAAGTCGCCAGGGCCTGGGCATGGCGGCCATCCACGCGGGGTTCCAGTGCCTTTCCGCAAGCCTGCCACGCCGCCTGGCAGGCGTCGGTGCACTGCTGGCGGGTATGGGCACAGGCCGCCACGCAAGCCTGGCCAGCAGAATCTGCCGGCACCATGTAATCCCGCCAGGTTTCGTGGCGGGGGGTGGCGCAACCCGTCACCAGAAGCAGGCTGAAAAGAGCCAGCCACAACCGATTCCATCCATCCATGCAACGTCCCTCCTGCTCCAGGGTCGCGGAGCTCATGCCTGCCCTACCAGGGTAGCCCAGGCGCGCATTCCGGTTGTCAATTGATCAGCGATCCAGGCCGGTGGGCACCAACTCGATGACGGTGATCTCCGCCGGGGCCAGCACCCGCATGGGCGGCCCCCAGGTGCCCGTGCCCCGGCTGACATAGAGCTGCCCACCCGAATCCAGCTTGTGCAGGCCGGAAACCATGGCGTAACGCAGCCTCACCAGCCATTTGAAAGGGTAGATCTGGCCCCCATGGGTATGACCGGAAAGTTGCAGATCCAGCCGGTCCTGGCCCCCGTCCGGCACGACCGGCTGGTGTTTGAGGAAGATCACGAACTTGTTCGCCGGCAACGTGGCCAGCAGCGCCTTGTCATCCGTGGTATCGAAGCCGCCGGGCGAAACCAGGCCGGGCCCGCCCCGGCCCGGGTCATCCACGCCGGCAATGATCAGGCCCGGCAGTACTTCCACGGCCTCGCCCCGCAGGGTGCGGAAGCCGGCTCGCTCATGGAATGCCAGGGACCAGTCCAGGCCCCGGTAGCGCTCGTGGTTGCCGAGGATGGCGAACTTGCCGAAACGGGGCTGGAGGGCAGCGAACCTGGCGGCGGAGCCTTCCAGATGCAGGGCGCCGCCATCCACCATGTCGCCGGTGGAGATGAGGATGTCCGGGTCCAGGGCCCGCAGGGGCTCCAGTACCGTTGGCAGGCGCCGGGGCCCCATGGTCACCCCCAGGTGCACGTCGGATATCAGCGCCAGTCGCAGGCGTCCGGTGGCCGATGGAATTTGGTCCGTGACGATGCGCAAGTGCTCCACCCGGGGATTGAGGGCCTCGTGCACCCCATAGACCGAGAACATCGCCACCAGGGCCGCCACCCCCAGAAAACCATGGCGTGCGCTGGGCCGGGGCAGGCGGAAAAGTCGGGCCGGCAGACGCAAGGCATCCAGCAGCAGGCCCAGGCAGAAAAACATGAAGCTGGCCCCCATCCAGCCGTAGGCCAGGGTAGCAAAGGCGCCTACCAGCAGCCGGCAGTCGCAGGACTCCAGGGGCCAGAGCAGCAAGGGGGCGAGTGTCATGAAGCCGGCCCAGCCATAGGCGGCCAGGCGCCGACGCCCCTGCCAGCCAAAGGCGATGATGGCCTTGCGGGCCACATAGGCCTGCATGACCCCGTAGACCAGGATGAATACGATCAGGAACATGGCCGGCAGCGGAATATGGAGTAACAATTGGCCCTGGCATTGTTGAGGAGTTCCCCGGGGACGTCATCCAATTTCAGGGGGTCTGACCGGGCTGCGCCTGAACAACCTGCCATTTTTTTGTGCCCGACCATGCCTTGAGACTGCCATGACCCTCACCTACTGCATGACCTCCAACTGCCCCCTTGCCGGGGATTGCCTGCGCTTCGAGGACGATGCCTGCCATAACAGCCTGCATCGCACCTATGCGGATTTCAGCGAGGAACTGGTGCGACCTGCCAACGCCCCTGTGAGCTGTCCCTTCTTCGTAGCAAAAACCCAGGCCACGGAACAGCCTGAGGCGATGCGCCCATGAACCCGGTGCACGCGCAACTCGACGCCCTGGAACAGGCCCAGTCCACGGCCATAGAACTGGGCATGAGCTTCGGCCCCAAGCTGCTGACGGCCCTGCTCATCCTGGCCGCCGGCTTCTTCGTGGCCCGCTGGGCCGGCCGGGGCGCGGAACGCATACTGGAGAAACTGGAACTGGAACCGCCTGTCCTGCAATTGCTGGTGCGCATCGCCTCCGGCCTGGTCATGGCCCTTTTCCTGGTGGTGGCCTTGCAGAACCTGGGTGTGGAACTGCTGCCCCTGATCGCCGGCCTGGGCGTTGCCGGCGCGGGAGTGGCCCTGGCCATGCAGGGGGTGATGAGCAACTTGGCGGCGGGCCTGACCATCATCTTCACCCGCCCCTTCCGGGTGGGGGAATACATCGCCATCGCCGGAGAGGAAGGCCAGGTGGAGACCATCAACCTGTTCAACACCACCCTGAGCCATCTGGACCACTCCCACGTGGTCATCCCCAATCGCAAGATCGTCGGGGAAATCCTGCACAACTACGGCACCATCCGGCAGCTGGACCTGAAGGTGGGAGTGGCCTACGACACCGACATGCCCCGGGCCCTGGACATCATCCGGGAAGTGCTGGGGACCAACGGTCGGGTGCTCCAGGACCCCGCGCCCCTTATCCAGGTTAAATCCTTGGCGGATTCCTCCGTCCACATCGCCATCAAGCCCTGGATCAAGGCCATGGAAGACGATCTGGCCATCGGCGAACTGAACCAGGCCGTTCTGGCTGCCTTCCGGGACCGGGATATCGCCATTCCCTTCCCCCAAAGGGAAATCCGCATGCTGGCCTGAAACCCACCCAGCACCGGAACGGGTCGTTGGCGAGGGGGCTTGACCTGCCTGGAGGAAGGATCGATAAAGCGGGCGCGGACGCTCCTGCATCCTTATTACAACCGAGGTATCCATGAATTCACGTGTTTTCGCCGCCATCCTGCTCGGACTTGCCGGCCTTTCCTCCGCGCCGGCCCAGGCTCAGGCCCCGATCCAGGACCCCTGCACCCAGATGATGATCTACGCGGTGCAGCAATTCTGCAGCCTGATGCCCAATGGCCAGAGCCTCTGCCAGCCAGTGGCCCTCACCGGCCCCAGCCCGGCCTGCCAGCTTCCTTCTCCCCCCCAGTTCAAGCCGGTGCCCCTGGCCCCGCCCCAGGTCCAACTCCGATACCCCGTCCCGAACACGATGATGCCCCCCCTGGCGGCCCCCGGCGCATTGCCCTTCCTTGTACCCGCACCTTTCCCGCCCCAGGCAGCCCCATCTCCCTATCTGGCCTCGCCGGTATCTCCCTTTGCTGCCCAACCGATATCGCCTTTTTCTGCCCAGCCCTTTGCCCCACAACCCTCCCCGGCCCAGCCCTCGCAGCCTGTTCCGGCCACGCCCGTTCAGGTGCAGGTCGCCCCGCCGCCACCCGTTGCCGGCCCCCAGGCTGTCGCCGCGCCGGTATCCCCAGCGACGAAGACAACCGTCGCCGCCCCGGAGCCTGCCGATGCCGCTCCTGGCGCAGCCCCCGCAGTGGGTGCAACCACCACGTTAGCCGCGCCAACCGCTCCTGCGCCGGTTACCCCGGCTACGCCCGGCGTGGACACGCCCCCTGTCCCCGCCCAAGCCCTCCGGGATGACACCACACCCGAACCGGTGGCGGCCAACCTGCCGGAGGTCCCCAGCCTGCCCGCCGTGGTGGCGGAAGCCGTAGCACTGTTCCCCTTCGACAGCGCCGAACTCACGCCCCTGGGCATGGAGACCCTGGACAGCTGGCTGGCCAGTGCGCCGGTAGGCATGCCCGTGGTGGTCTACGGCTACGCCGACCGGCTGGGGCCGGAGTCCTACAACCAGGGTCTGTCCCAGCGCCGAGCCGACGCCGCACGCACCTACCTGATCAGCAAGGGCAAGGACAAGCGGGACATCCGTGCCGAGGGCAGAGGCGAAGCCAACCCGGTGAAACACTGCAAGGGCGGCCCCACCCAGACCACCATCGACTGCCTGGCCCCCAACCGGCGCGTGCACATCATTCCCGAGTAAGGTACATCGGCCGGAAGGCCCGGCGACCCGGGCCTTCTGTTACCATTCGCCCCCCTGCGGCGGCCCCAGTCTGGCCGCCGCTTCCTTTTTCGCCATCTCCACCTGCCGAAGACTGGCGCCCCCCAAGGGGCGCAGACGGGTGGTATTGGAGCATTCATGCAGTTTTCCGATCTCGGCCTGGCCGAAGAAATCTTGCTGGCCGTCACAGAGCACGGCTACACCACCCCCACCCCCATCCAGCAGCAGGCCATCCCCGCCATCCTGGGCGGCGGCGACCTGCTGGCCGGCGCCCAAACCGGCACCGGCAAGACCGCCGGCTTCGTGCTGCCCATCCTGCAGCGACTGACCGACAAGTCGGTGAAAGGGCCTTCCAGCGGCCGCCCGCTCATCCGTGCCCTGATCCTCACCCCCACCCGGGAACTGGCCGCCCAGGTGGAGGAATCCGTGCGCATCTACGGCAAGCACACCAAGCTGAGTTCCATGGTCATGTTCGGCGGGGTCAGCATCAATCCCCAGATCACCCGCCTGAAAAGCCGGGTGGACATCCTGGTGGCTACCCCGGGCCGTCTGCTGGACCACGTGGGCCAGAAGACCCTGGACCTGTCCGGCGTACAGATCCTGGTGCTGGACGAAGCCGACCGCATGCTGGACATGGGCTTTGTCCACGACATCAAGAAAGTGCTGGCCCTGCTGCCCAAGCAGCGCCAGAACCTGCTGTTTTCCGCCACCTTCTCCGACGAGATCAAGGCCCTGGCGGACCGGCTGCTGAACAACCCGGCCCTCATCGAAGTGGCCCGCCGCAACGCCACCGCCGACACCGTGGCCCAGAAGGTCTATTCCGTGGACCGGGACAAGAAGCGCCAGTTGCTCACCCATCTGATCCAGGAACACAACTGGTTCCAGGTGCTGGTGTTCACCCGCACCAAGCACGGCGCCAACCGGCTGGCGGAACAACTGGGCAAAGACGGCATCAGCGCCATGGCCATCCACGGCAACAAGAGCCAGGCGGCCCGCACCCGGGCCCTGTCTGAGTTCAAGAAGGGGGACTTGCAGGTGCTGGTGGCCACGGACATCGCTGCCCGGGGCATCGACATCAGCGAATTGCCCCACGTGGTGAACTACGAGCTGCCCAACGTGCCCGAGGACTACGTGCACCGCATCGGCCGCACCGGCCGGGCCGGAGCCGAAGGGGAAGCCCTCTCCCTGGTGTGCGTGGACGAGCTGGACTACCTGCGCAGCATTGAACGCCTGATCAAGCGCCAGATCCCAAAGGAAGTGGTGGCAGGCTTCGAGCCGGACCCCAACGCCAAGCCCCAGCCCATCCAGTTGCGCAGCCAGGAACACCAGGGACGGGGCGGTGGCGGCGGCCGCAACGGCGGGCAGCGGGGCGGCCCCGGCAAACCCAAGGCCCGGCCCGGCGGCGAAGTGTCAGGCCCCCGGGGCGGCGCCCCCCATCGCTCCGGCGGCCGCCACCAATAATCAAGCGGCACCTCCTTCACCCACGTTGCCAAGAGTCTGAAATTCAAGCAGCAATTCCAAACGCTTGCGTCCTAGAATAAGGGAAAACACCAACCACGGCAGACCATGAGAAGACACCCGTCGATCGTGAAGTGGCTCGTTACTTTATTCGCCTTCCTTGCCCTGCCGGCCACCAACCCCCATGCAGAGGAAATGGCCAGCAAGCCGCCTTTCCGGATTCTGCACGTGATGAGCTATCACTCGCCCTGGCGCTGGACAGATGGACAGTTCGCAGGCTTCAAGGCCGGTCTGGGTGATGTTCCAGCCGAGTTCAAGGTTGTCCAGCTTGATACAAAGCACCGGTCTGGCGAGGAGCAGAAAGCGGAGAATGGACTCAAGGCCCGGGCCCTCGTCGATGCGTGGAAACCCCACCTGATCTACACGACCGACGACGACGCCCAGGAACTCGTGACAAGGCACTACCTGAACACCCCCATCAAGCTGGTGTTCAGCGGGGTGAACAAGGCCCCTGAAGTCTATGGCTTTGACAAGGCGGACAACGTTTCCGGGGTCATCGAGCACGAACACTTCGCCGAATCGGTCAGTCTGCTCAAGCGCATGGTGCCAGGCATGGAACGCCTGGTGGTGGTGCTCGACGACGCCGGGATGTGGGAGCCGGTCATGGCGCGCATGAAAGCTTCGCCGTTGCCCGCAGGCGTCCGCGTCGTCGGCTGGGAAACGATCAAGACCTATTCGGAATTCAAGAAACGGGTCGCCCACTACCCCCAGATCGCTGATGCCATCGCCTTGATCGGCATTTTCAATTTCAAGGACGACCACGGACGCAACGTGCCGTATCAGGAAGTTCTCAAATGGACGGCAGAAAACTCATCCTTGCCTGACCTCGGCTTCTGGATCGACCGCGTACACTTCGGCACCCTGGCCGCAGTCACCGTCTCGGAACGGGAACAAGGTCTGGCCGCAGGCCGGATTGCCCGCGCCGTCCTGGTTGGGGGCAAAGCCCCCCGGACGCTGCCGATGCGGCCAACCTCCAAGGGGCTACCGGTCATCAATCTGGCTCGCGCCCACAAGCTGGGCATCCAAGTACGCAGCGAACTATTGCTGTCGGCAGAAGTCGTGACCCGGTTTGACTGGGACAAATGATGCAATCCGGATTGCGCGCGAAGATCGTGCTGCTTGCGGTAGGCATCGCCACCTTGTCGGTCGCCGCCATCACTTTTACTGCGGCATGGACATTTTCCACCGCTTATTCACAAGCCATAGCCGAACGCTCGTCGGCCATTTCCCACGATCTGGCGACCCAGTTTGAACGCCTTTTGGCCCTGGGACTGCAGCCGGAGGAGATCATCGGGTTCGATGACCAGTGCGACAAGGTCAAGCAAGACCACGAAGGCCTGGCCCATGTTGCCGTGCTTGCCCCGGATGGAAGGCTCATTTTTCAAAGCCAGGCACCTAATACAAGTGCTTACATTGACAACCAGGATCTGAAGAGCGCTGCGGCAAGCGCCCGCCCGGCCCAGATTTCCACGCACATCAACGGCAACGCGGTTTTGGCCACCCTCACGCCGGTCTTCAACCCGGCGCGGCTGCAAATGGGCTCCGTGCTCATCGCCCATAGCCAGGCCGCCATCGACCAGAAGTTGAACAGGCTATATCTGGGCCTGGGAGGGGTGGGCATCCTTTTTCTGGGCTTGAGCGGCTCCTTGCTGTTCTGGGCGATATCCCGCTTCGTCACGACCCCTCTGGGGCAGGTCGTGTCGGCCATCGACCTGATGCGAAAGCAGGCACCGATCGTGCACAAGCGCATCACCGTCGAGGCAGAAGCCGAACTCGACGTGCTGATCGATGGCTTCAACTCCTTGCTGAAACACCTCGAACAGCATCAGCACGAACTCGTCCTGGCCCGGGAAGCCGCCGAGGCCGCCAACAGGGCCAAGTCGGAATTTCTCGCCACCGTCAGCCATGAGCTCCGCACTCCGCTGAATGGCATCCTGGGCATGAACGCCCTGCTGCTGCGCACCGAACTCACCTCCAAGCAAAAGCGGTATGCCTCCGTGGTCGAGGAGTCCGGCCAGAACCTCCTGGCGATCATCGAGGAAATCCTGGATTTCATCAGCATGGAGTCGGGTGGCCTGTCCCTGGAAAGGCAGCCCATCCACCTGAAAGACTTGATTGAAAACGTAAAGAACAGCGTCGAGGCCCTGGCCATGGAAAAAGGCTTGGTGTTGACCAGCGAAGTCCAGTCACCCTGCCCGGACACCTTATGGGGCGACAACAAGCGACTGCAGCAGATTCTGACCAACCTTGTCGGGAACGCCATCAAGTTCACAGAGCAGGGACAGGTGAGCATCACCGCAAGGGCTTTGGAGGCCCCTTATGTCGAACTGGAGGTGACCGACTCGGGCATCGGCATCGCGCCGGAGATGCAAGACCTCATTTTCCAGCCTTTCAGACAGGCGGACGGCTCTTACAGCCGCAGGTATGGGGGGACCGGACTGGGTCTGGCCATCACCAAACGTCTGGTGGAAGCCATGGGGGGGCAGATCAGCCTGGATTCCGAGCCCGGCAGGGGCACAGTCTTCAAGGTAAGGCTTCCCCTCATTTCCTCCGGTTCCGAGACCGATAAACCTGTGCAGCCCCTTTGAGCCCCATGACCACCAATACCGACAACCAACAGGATCTGCCCAGGGTCTTGCTGGTGGACGACAGCGCTATCAACGTGACCTACCTGATGGAAATGCTGGAGGAGCGGGCATGTATCGTCGATACGGCCAGGCACGGCCACCAAGCGCTGGATCTGTTCTCGCCCGGCCGTTGCGCCCTCATCCTGATGGACTGCCAGATGCCAGTCATGGATGGTTTCGAGGCCACGCGCCTTATCCGTGAACTTGAGTCTCAATCGGATGCAGAGCCATCCCGCATCCTGGCCATTACGGCCAATGCCACCCCAGGCATCCGAGAACGCTGTTTGAACAGTGGCATGGATGGCATTCTGATCAAACCCTTCATGCCGGACGTGTTCCTGGAAGCGGTGAACCTGCCGCCTAGGACCGATCACTGAGCACTCCATGCAAACCATGCCGACTACAGCACAGGCAAGGACTGTGCGTACCCCCCCGCCCAAAAGGTCGTAACTACTTGTCTTGCGGTAGCGTGAGTGTCACGAAGGTGCTGTTGTCCTGTCGTTTAACCAGCAGGGGCACGGTCTGGCCCGCACGCAGCCTGGCAGCGTGATCGACAAGATCAGCCACACTGGACAAATCATGGGTTCCCAGCTTCAACAACAGATCGCCCGGCTGGACGCCCGCCGCGGTGGCGGCGCCGGGTGCGACGGCCTCGACCAGGACCCCACGGTCCAGACCCAACACCTGGCGGGTGGCCGCGTCCAGGTTTGAAACCCGCACTCCCAGGCGATCGACCTGGGTGACGGCCTTCTCCCGCTCGGCACCGTCCTTGCCCAGTTCGCCCACCTTCACAGACAGCCGGGTCATCTGACCGTCTCGCAGCAGGGTGAGCACATGGTCGGTACCCGGTCTGCTGGCGCCGATGAGAGGCGGCAGGTCGGCGCTGTCCACGATCGCCGTATCGTCCAGGCCCAGAATGATGTCCCCTGCTTGCAGGCCAGCCAGCTTGGCCGGCCCTCCCTGCCGCACCTCCGTCACAAGGGCGCCCCGGGGAGCAGAGAGCCCATAGGCCTGGGCCAACTCCAGGTTCAATTCCTGAGTGCTGACTCCAAGCCAGCCGTGACTGGCCTTACCCTTCTCCACGATCTGTCTGGCCACCGCCACGGCGGTATTGATAGGGATGGCGAAGGACAAGCCCATGTAGCCACCGCTGCTGCTGAGAATCTGGGAATTGATGCCCACCACCCGGCCATCCAGATCGAACAGGGGGCCGCCGGAATTGCCTTGGTTGATGGGCACGTCGGTCTGGATGAAGGACACGTAGCTGTCATTGGGCAGAGTGCGGCCCAGGGCGCTGATGATGCCCTGGGTGGCGGTGCGTTCCAGGCCCAGGGGGGCACCGATGGCCAGGACCCACTGGCCCACTTCCAGCCCGGCGGAATCGCCCAGAGTGACCGCCGGCAGGTTGCGGGCTTCCACCTTCAGCACCGCCACGTCGGTCAGGGGGTCCACGCCGACGATGCGGGCCGGCAGCTCCCGTTTGTCGGCAAACCGCACCAGGATTTTCTCCGCCCCGGCCACCACGTGGCCATTGGTAAGGATGACCCCGTTGGCGGACACCACGAAGCCGGAGCCCACGCCGGATTCCCGGGGTGGCATGAGGGGTGCGGGTTCCCCCGCCGGCTCTGCTTTCACCCCCCTTGCCGGCTGGCTGCGGAACACCCGCACGTTCACCACCGCCGGCCCCTGGCTGCGCACCAGGGCGGCGAAATCCGGCAGGGCCAGGGCGGGCGCAGGGCGGACAGGGTCTCCCCCCTGAGCAAGAGGCGCCAGCAGCAGCAGGGCCAGGGCCCACATCCGGTATTGCTTCAACATGCACTTCTCCATTGAACAGGAAGCGGATGGACCCGGCTAGCGGTCCAAGGTTCAGGTCTCAGACCTGCAACAACAAACCTACAGCACGTAGCGGGCCAGGTCTTCGCTGGCGGCCAGTTCCTTGAGCCGGGCATCCACATAGGCGGCATCGATGGCCACGGCCTCCCCCTCCCGCCGGTCGGCATCGAAGGACAGATCGTCCAGAAGCCGTTCCATGACCGTATGCAGGCGCCGGGCACCGATGTTCTCGGTGCGCTCGTTCACGCTCCAGGCGATTTCCGCCAGACGGTGGATGGCTTCCTCGGTAAAGGCCAGCTTCACCCCCTCGGTTTCCAGCAAGGCCTGGTACTGGCGAGTGAGGCAGGCGTCCGTGGCGGTGAGAATGCGCTCAAAATCCGCCACCGAGAGGCTCTGCAACTCCACCCGGATGGGGAAACGGCCCTGCATTTCCGGGATCAGGTCCGAGGGCTTTGAAAGATGGAATGCGCCGCTGGCGATGAACAGGATGTGGTCCGTCTTCACCATGCCGAACTTGGTGGACACGGTGGCCCCCTCCACCAGAGGCAGCAGGTCCCGCTGCACCCCCTGGCGGGAAACGTCCGGGCCACTGCCTTCCCGACCGGCAATCTTGTCGATCTCATCCAGGAAGACAATGCCATTCTGCTCCGCGTTCTTGAGGGCAGCCAGCTTGATCTCCTCCTCGTTCACCAGCCGGCCGGCCTCCTCGTCGGTGACCAGCTTCATGGCTTCGGCAATCTTCAACTTGCGCTTTTGCGCCCGCCCGCCGCCGAGATTCTTGAACATCCCCTGGAGCTGGCTGGTGAGTTCCTCCATGCCCGGTGGGGCGAAGATTTCCGCCTGCATGGAAGGAGCGGCTACGTCCAGTTCGATCTCCTTGTCGTCCAGACTGCCCTCCCGAAGCATCTTGCGGAACTTCTGCCGGGTGGCCGATTCCTCCGGCCTGGCCTCGGCGTTCCAGGCATCCCTGGCACCGGGCAGCAGGGCGTCCAGGATGCGATCCTCGGCCGCTTCCTCGGCCCGCAGGCGGACCTTGGCCGTGGCCTGTTCCCGCTCCTGCTTCACGGCAATCTCCATCAAGTCCCGGATGATGCTGTCCACGTCCTTGCCCACATAGCCCACCTCGGTGAACTTGGTGGCCTCCACCTTGATGAAGGGCGCACCGGAAAGCCGGGCCAGGCGGCGGGCGATCTCGGTCTTGCCCACGCCGGTGGGCCCGATCATGAGGATGTTCTTGGGGGTGATCTCCTGGCGCAGCCCCTCCGCCACCCGCATGCGCCGCCAGCGGTTGCGCAGGGCGATGGCACAGGCCCGCTTGGCGTCGTTCTGGCCGACGATGTGCTTGTCCAGTTCGTGGACGATTTCCTGGGGAGTCATCTGGGTCATGGTCGCTGGAAAATGATTGCCTCTGGCCGCCATTATCCCCGATGCAGGCCCGCCACCGGAGACCGGCCACGGGCTATAGTGCGGTTAATCCAGTCAGCCAGGAGATCGCCATGCCCATGCCGAATCGAGCGCTCCTCACTCGCCCTTACGTCATCTGGCTGCTGCTCGCCAGCCTGACCGCCACCACCCAGGCCCAGGAAGAAAGCGTGGTGCGTGCCGGCGACGTGGAAATGCACTGTTCGGCCTGGCGGACCAGCGAACTGACGCCGGACGCCGCCCGGGAATTCAACGTGGTCCCCAGCCCGGACCGGGGTGTGCTGACCATTACCCTGGTCCGCCACCTGGGCCCAGGTCGGACTCGGGCAGAAGCAGGCCAGGTCAATGCAGGGGCCCTCGCGACCCCGGCGCCCGCAGGGGCAGGCCCGGGCTCATTACGAAGCTCCGTCACCCACCTGCTAAGCATCCCGGTACGGGAAGTCCGTCGGGACAACGGCCTGTACTACCTGGGGGAATACCGCATCGCCCCCTCGGAAAACCTGCGTTTCCTGGTAAATGCCACCGTGGGCGACAAGGTGCTGACGGCGGACTTCCAGTCCCGTTTTACCCAGGAATGAGCGAACAGCTGCGGCCTCCACCCCCCTGGGCCGCCTGGCAGGCCCAGGACGCAGACGGTGCCTGGTGGTGCTTCGAGGCCGAGCCCAACCAGCACGACACGGGCTGGTACGAAAACGAGGTGGGACGCTACCGAAAACTGGGCCAAGGCACACCGAACCTCCACTGGCGTGACACCCTGGCCCCAGTGTCACACCCCACCGCCACAACACCCACCCCCAAGGGAGACGAACCATGAGCAAGACCCTGATTTTCTGCGCAGATGGCACCTGGAACGGCCCGGATCAGGACGAGGATGAAGACGGTCTGCCGGATAATACCAATGTCTACAAACTGTTCCTGGCCCTGGAAGGCACACTGAGCCCGGAAACCCTGCGCAATGCCGAAGAACAGGAAAAAAGCCTGCTCGTCGCTGGCAGAACAGCGCAGATAGCCAAGTACATCCATGGCGTTGGCGACTCCCGCAACCCCATCAACAAGATCATCGGCGGCGCCTTCGGAGCAGGCATCATCTCCCGCATCGTGCGGGGCTACACCTTCCTCTCACGCAATTACGAACCCGGGGACGAAATCATCCTGGTGGGCTTCAGCCGGGGAGCCTACACGGCCCGGGCCCTGGGGGGACTCATCGCCAGCCAGGGGCTGCTGGCCAAGCCCCATACCCGGGACAAGGAACACGCGTACCGCTGGGGCGCCAAGGCCTGGTACCGTTATCGCAACACCTCGAAAAGCGCCCGCCGGCAAAGCTTCATTAAACGACTGGCCGAAGCCGTGTCCGATCTGCCCGCCTTCATCTCCGCCGACGACATCCAGGAGAAGGACCTGGTGCCCGTGGCACGGGTCAAGGCCGTGGCCGTGTGGGATACCGTGGGCGCCCTGGGCCTGCCCAGCTACGAGCAGGACACCCGCATCGACGCCTTCCGTTTTTCCGATAACCGTCTCAGCGACAAGGTGGAATGGGGCTTCCACGCCCTGGCCCTGGACGAGCAGCGCCTGGATTTCAGCCCCACCTTCTGGCATCCCCGGAAAAACGTGATTCAGGCCGTATTCCCGGGCGCCCATGCCGATGTGGGGGGCGGCTACCCTACCCGGGGGGGCGAAAGCGGGCTGTCAAATGGCGCCCTTTGCTGGATGGTGGAGCAACTGAATGGCATCGGAGTCCGCTTCGACCCCCGCTGGGCTACCAGTTGCCCAGCCAACCCGGGCGGAGTGGCCCACCAGCCCTGGCGGCACAAACCCTTCAACCTGCCTGGCCGGGCAGCGCTGCGAACCTTCGCAGGAATGGGAGTGCAAGCCCACGACACCATCGCCCGGCGCATGGCCCTGCCCGCCGTGGTCCACGAACCCGGTGAAGCGCCGGCCCGCTACAAGCCACGCAACCTGCCCTGATCAGGGCAGCAACTGCACCAGGCCCCACACCCCCATCCCGGCCACCACGGCGCCGGCCAGGCGGCGCAGCCAGGGTTGGCGGGTCAGATTACGCAGGCTCTCCGCCGCCCAGCCCATGAGCAGCAGGTTCGGCAGGGTACCTAGGCCAAAGGCCAGCAGCAGCAAGGCCCCCTGACCCGCCGAGCCGGAAGCCAGGGCGGAAACCAGCACGCTGTAGACCAGGCCACAGGGCAACCAGCCCCACAGAGCCCCTGCGGCAAGGGCCTGGCCATGGTTCTTGACTGGCATGACCTTGCCCAGCAAAGGCTGGACCCGCTGCCATAGGCCACCACCCGCACGCTCCAGCAAGAGCACACCCTGGCTCAGGCCGGCCAAGTAGAGGCCCAACAGGATCAACACAACCTGGGCGATCAGATACAAGCCTTTTTGCAGGGGAAACAGGGTTTCCGAAAGAAAGGCCGCCGAACCGATCAGGCCTGCCAGGGCGCCGGCAACGGCATAACTGCCCATGCGCCCGGCGCTGTAAGCCAGATGAAAACTGAAGGCCTGCCGCTGGCCGGACTGAAAGGACATGGCCGCCACGATACCGCCGCACATGCCCACACAATGGGCGCCCCCCAGCAGGCCTGTGAGGAATACGGCGAACAGAGAAAATTCTTGCATCAGGGGATGGGGGATGGGGGATGGCAAAAGTATACGGTCGGGCTTCAGCCGCAATGGAAGTCACCCGCTAACCACTACCGTACCCCCCTCTGCCCGGTACACCCTCATTCGCAGCGCATGCCGCTCTTGGCCCAGGCATCCACATCCTTGATCCAGGCCGCATACCCTCCAGGCACCGTGGGCATTTTGCCCATGGGGGTCATGCCATTCTCCAGAGACCAGATCACACGCTGGTCGTGGCGCAGGTGTTCAAGCAGTTTGGCGTTGACATCGCCACTGCCGGAGTTGCGCTTGACCAGCAGACAGGTCTCCCGGGGCCCCAGGCCGGTGTAGTCCATGCGATCGCCCGGGGGCGCCATCCACTCTCCGCCAGGTAGATTGCTGATGCGGTTTGTATGGCACTTGTCGCAGAGATAGCGACTGCGATGGGAATGGTAGGAACGCCCGTTGCTTTTGCGGCTGTTGAACTGGTGGCAATGCAGGCAGCGGTCATGGTGGAACTTGGTGTACAGGGCATCGCTGAACTTCACTGGCTCATCCGCCAGGACGGTTGTACTGGACCACAGCACAAACAGAAGAAACGCGCGGATCACGATGCATCCCCGGGCCTGAAGATGGCCTCATAGGCTGCATAGGTGGATGTCAGGGTGAGGGGGATGAACACCAGCAAGCCCAGGCCGAAAGGAATAAGGACCGCCACCACGCCCAGCAGAGCCAGGATACTGGTGTACACCAGCAAGGGACGCCAGTTCACTGCACAGGCCCACAGGCTCCACCATAAGGCCTTCACAGGCGCAAAGCCCTCGAAATGGGCCAGGGCCGGAGAAAACCAGGTGGCCATGAGCATAGGTGTCAAGAGCAGGGAGGCCAGGCCCAGGGAGGGCAGCACACTGCGCAGCAGGGCCTCGGCCTCTTCCGGTGTCATCGTCCGGGGCTCGGCCACCTGGGCTGACAGGGCACTCATATCCCCGGGGGTCATGACAGTCACTCCCTGGAGCACCAGCAAGGTAACGACCATATAGGCCACGCCGATGAAAAACAGGCTGTCACGCCCCTGGCGGAACCCGGCCCCCAGAAACAGGAAGGTCACCGGTTCTCCCTGGCTGGCCGCCCGGCTGGCGGCAAGAAAACCGGCGACGATGAAAGGCGACAGGACGAACAGCAACAGCCCGCCAATATAGGGCAAGGCCCCCAGGCCCATGAGCACCAGGAACACCAGGGCGGTCATGCCCGCCCAGGGCACGGCATGGGCCTTGAAAAGCGCCCACCCCTGCTGAATCCAGTTCAAGCCTTGGGCTGCGGGGGGGCGAAGTACGGTCAATGTGTTCATCGGGAATGACTGCGCAAGAAACAAACCGGGTGCAGGCTTGCGCCCCACCCGGTATCCAAGCCTAGCGCCGGCCGGTCAAAACTGATGGATGACCCACATGGGGACCATGAAGTTCGGCGACAGGTCGTCGTAGCGGCGCATCAGGCCATCCCCCCGGGTATCCACCAGGTAGTAGGACTTTCCATGGGGCGGCGTCACCTTGATCATGTACAGGCGGCCCTTGATGCGGAATTCCTCGACCTTGTCCTCGCCCTTCTGGGTAATGGTGATCTGGGGCTCCAGATCCTGATCCACCATGCCGGGGGGCGGGGGAATGTAGGGCAACGGTTCCAGTTGAGGCTTGTCCGCCGACCAGGCGGGGGTGGCAGACAGGCAGGCGGCAAGACACAGATACGCGAGGCGCATGGGGTGCTCTTTTTCTGTTTATGGAAGACGATCCAATTCTAGCCCACCGGCAGGGACTCAGAGGTTGAGCAGGATTTCCCGCTCCGCCGCCGAGGGCTCGAAACCCCGGGTTTCGTAGTGCCGGAAGATGGCTTCCACCACCTCCGCCGGCTCATCGATCACCTGGATCAGGTCCATGTCTTCCGGGTTGATCATGCCCTCTTCCACCAGCCGGTCCCGGAACCAGGCCACCAAGCCGTTCCAGAAGCTGGATTTCACCAGGATGATGGGAATGCGCCGGGTCTTGCCGGTCTGGATCAGGGTCAGTGCCTCCATCAGTTCGTCCATGGTGCCGAAGCCCCCGGGCATGACCACATAGGCGCTGGCGAACTTCACGAACATCACCTTGCGGGCGAAGAAATGACGGAAGGTCTGGGAGATGTCCTGGTAAGGGTTGGCGTGCTGCTCGTGGGGCAACTGGATGTTGAGGCCCACACTGGGCGACTTGCCGAAGAAGGCCCCCTTGTTGGCCGCTTCCATGACCCCGGGCCCGCCCCCGGAGATGACTGCAAAACCGGCGTCAGACAGCTTGCGGGCAATCTGCTCGGTAAGCATGTAATAAGGCGTCTCCGGCCCCGTGCGGGCGCTGCCGAAGATGCTCACCGCCGGGCGGATGGGCGCCAGCCGCTCCGTGGCCTCGACGAATTCGGCCATGATCTCGAACATGCGCCAGGATTCCCGGGCGGACAGCAGGGCCTCCTGGCTGCCGCCGGGGTCGAAGAGGTGAGGGAGCTTGGGCTTGCTCATTGAATGGCCACCGAAAACTAGGAGGGGGCATTGTAGCCCCGCCCCCAGGTCTCAGAACTTGCCAATCAGATTGATGAACCAGCCGTGGGAGTGATAGGACAGGTCTGTCAGATCATCAGAGAAATCGGTGAAGTTGTAACCCACCCCCAGTTTGAAGTGCTTGTCCAGGTGCCGGTAAACGCCCACCAGGGCGCCTGCCTGGCTGTCCTCCGCCTCGCTCACGGACAGGTACCGAAGCTCCGTCAGCACATCCCATTCATGGACCCAGTGCCAATCGGCCCGCAACACCCCCAGCCAAGCGGTGGAGTGATACCAATCCCCTCCCACCTTCGCGTCCTTCAGCGAGCCCCGGCGAACGCCCAGCTTGCCCCCCACAGATACCCAGGGCTTCAGGTCATGGATGGTATCCACTGCAAGCACATGGCTCTTCTGGGCATAGTCCAGGCTGGCGCCGCCACTGCCCACCTGCCCCGGAGAAGGCAGGTTGTAGAGGTAGGTGTACTTGAACAGGGTATTCCAGCGATCGTTGGCCACCGGACGCCAGGCCCAGCCGGCCACCACTTCGGCATACTTGCCGTCCAGGTCGCCGCCGGCACTGCTGTCGGACACCGACAGGTTCAGACGGCCCAGGAAACGCCAGTCCGGATCGATCTGGTAGCCCAGGGTATGCTTCATGAGCCAGGTGTCCCGAGTGGTGCTGCCTTTCTCATGGCGATACTCCAAGGCCCCTGCATAGCGGGTGGCGTCCTTGCGATATCCCAGGGAAAGCCCCACCGCCCGGCGATCCATGTCCCCTGCCAGGGGGTCATTCAGTTCGCCTGCCTCCAGCTTGGCGCCGTAGGTCCAGCGGTCATCCGGCGAATAATCCAGGCCGAAGGCGTGGGTCAGTCCGGCAGGACCTTCGCCATGTTGGTAGTGTTCCTCGCTGAACACACTCAGGCTGTCGGTAAAGCGGGAGCGCCCCCCCGCAGTAAACAAGCCGGCCCGCCCACGGTAACCATCGTCAGTGCGGTCGGTGGTCAGGGTGTAGCTGCTGTAGAGACTGGTGCGGTCGTCTACCTGCCAGTCTCCGGACAGCTTGGCCCCCAGGCCTCCATTCCCCTCAGACAGTTCCCCTCCCAGCTTCAGCCGGTCATTGATGCGCCGCTCACCGCCGAAGCCAATGCGATTGTTGCGGTCCCGGCTGTCATCCCGGTCAACCGTGCCTTGCAAGTAGCCATAGGTACTCCAGTCCACACCCTCACCAGGGGTGTAATCCACACGCACCACTGCATCGGTGCGGTCTCCAGTCTGGGACAGGGTGGAACTGGCATTGGCCACCTGAGTGTCCAGATTGTCATGACGGACGCCCACGGCAACCTTCCAATGCTCATCCAGGCGCTGGGAGATATCCACCTCGGCAATGGTGCGATCCTGGCTGGCGGCATTCTTGTCGTCGATCTTGGCCAACAGTTCGGTCTGTTCAGTGATGTTCCAGCTTACGCTCGCCCCTGTCTGGGTGATGGCCTCGGCAGTGATCTGGCCCGGGCCGGAGAACCCCGCTTCCCGGTCATGCCAGTAGAAGGTGGCCTTGCCCTTGGCGCTGCCCACCTCGGCAAAGTCCACCGCCGCTTCCACTCGCTGGGCGTCGGCCTTGGCGCCGTTGCCGGGCACGGCATTGAAGCTGAAGCCCCCGTCCAGGGACGACCAGGCCCCGCTGCCTACCCCGTCGGAACGGGCGCCCTCGACTTTCACGTAGGTCCCTGGTTTGTAGCGCAGGGTGGCATCCAGGCCCCGCAGGCGCTGCTTCTGTCCGCTTTCGTCCTGGCGAAGGGCAGTAGCCCCGATCTGAACGTGGTCGTTGACCCACACGCTGCCCCGTCCCCCCAGGACCAGATCTTCCGGGGCGGAAACGCCGGGGGCGTATTCATAAGTCACCACCAGGAATTGGTGATGGCCACCCAGGCTACCGTTCTGCACCAGGGTGCCAGCTCCGGCAATGGATGACAGGGGTTGGCGCAGTATGACGCGGCCCTGCAGCGCATTCACTTCGTAATCCTGCACCGGCACCAATTGCTGGGTGGACAGCACCAGACCCGTATCCTTGTCCCGCACCTCGATCCAGGCTCGTTCCGAACCTCCGGTGATGTCGATATGACGCAGGTAATAAAGACTGCCGCCGGTGCCCCGGAATTCCTCCCGGGATTGCAAGGTGCCGGGATCGGCGGCGAACACTTCCAGCGTTCCCTTCTTCTCGCCATGAAGGGTGACGGCATCGCTCACCAGCCGGCCTCGGGCGCCGTACAGGGCCCGGTTGAAGCGGGTGAATTCCGTACCCGTAAGGCTGGTCTGGAAGCTGCCCCACATGACCTGGGAATCCCCTTTTTCCAGGCGCACGAAGAACTTGCCCTGGGTGGGTGCGTCATCCACGGTGGTGGAGTCGTCGCCATAGACCGGGTAGTACTTGTCCGGATCCAGGCGTCTCAGGAGGTAACGGGGGTCCTTGTCGGCGAAGTTGGAGAACAGATCCTTGAGGGGCTGCTCCCGGGTGTCGGCACTGGCCGTCAGCAGCCATTCCCCCTTGATCTTGCCCTTAAGGTAGAAGGCCAGGCGGCCATCCAGATAGACCTGATTGTCGAAATGGTCCGTCTCGTCCGCAGTCACCAGCTTGGCGGGGCCGCTGGTGCTGTTGCGCCCCAGGGTCAGGTCGGCGATGCCCAGATAGAACCAGTCGTCCCGGGCGATGGACAGGTTGCGGCTGAAGCGGGCCCGACTGCCTTGTTCGTCCGCCACCTGGACTTCCACCACGTGGTTGCCGGCAGGCAGGATCTGGCGGACAGCGAAGGCACCCTTGGCATCGACGGGCACAGCCTGTCCCAGGAAGTGAACAGTCTCCCCTGCCTGGATGCCCTGGCCGTTGACCGTGACCGCACCGCCCTTCACGGCAATGTTGTGCAGGGCCAGGCTGTTTTCACCATAGCCCGCCAGCAGTTCCCGCTGGCGCTTGTCCGCGTCTTCAGCGGGGCGGGCCTGGTCCACCAGGTCCAAGGTCTTGGGCCGGGTCTCGTCGAAGCGGCCTTCCCTGTCATACACCCGCAGCACGTAGCGCACCGAATCCAGTGTCAAGCCTGCCGGGGACCAGGCCACCGGCTCTCCCAGCCGGGCCGACAGCACCGCCAGAGGCACCGCCTGGGTGGATTGGTCAGGGGCAAAAATCCGGATTTCAGACCGCTGGATGAAGGCAGCGTAATTGCTCCAGGGGGTGATCTCCACCTGGCCACTCCGGGCCACGGCGTTGGGCCAGGCATGGGCGTTAAGAACCGGAGTCTGGTCCAGGGCATCGTAACGGATCTGGATATCGGAACGCTCCAGGGCCAGATCGGTGCAGCGTTGTACGTCCGGGTCCACCGTGCCGCTGTCGTTCAGGGGCACCCCGTCCACACTGATGCGGAAGGGAGCGGCAGCGGCGGCCTGGCGGGTAGCCAGCACCTGCTGACAGGATTGCAGGGGGGCAGGCGCCACCCGTACAGGCACAGGCGGAACCGGGTGCATGACTTGCTCGACCACCTCCTCGGTGTAGGCAGTATCGAAACGGGCGTGGATTTCCACCCGGCGGTTCCGGGCCATGCCTTCCGGAGTGTCGTTGTCGGCCACGGGCTCATCAGGCCCCTTCGAGGCCACGGCAATACTGCCCACGGGCACCCCCAAGGCCTCGGCCAGCCAGGTGGCCACCATGCGGGCCCGGGCCAGGCCCAGGCCCTGATTGTCTCCGAAGCGTTCCCGGCTGCGTACAGACAAGGGTTGGGGATCGGTATGCCCCACCACTTCCAAACGCAAGTTGGCTTTGTCCTTGAGGTCGGCCACCACGGCTTCCAGGCGGGACTGGAGGGCCGCATTCACCCGGTCATAGCCGGAATCAAACAGATCCGCCCGTGCCTGACGGGCCCCTGGCTCAAGGCGGGTGCGCTGGCTGCGGCGCGTTTCCAGGGGAGCCCGGGGGCCACTCCCGTCCGCCACAGACTCTGCTTCAGGCATGGCGTCCGACAACACGAACGTGAGGTTCCCCAGCTCCTGCTCACTGTTGGGCGCCCCAGGCCGGGCACCAAGGCTCGCGCCCCGGTCGATACGCTTGCCGTTCACCCGGCGACAATCTTCATCCCGACTTTGCTCCTCGGGCGTTTTTGCGCGTTTTTCACAGGGTGTGCAAGTGGTATCCACTTGGCAATGAAGTGGGCTGGAAGCAGGCGTGGCCGCCCAGGCGGGGGCCACCAGCAAGGCGGACTCCAGGGCCAGCATCAGGATGGTTTTGTGGTGGATTGCGTTCATTTCGCACCCCCTTTCTTGACGGGGGTCCGCTCAAAGATTTCTTCCTCGAATTGCAGGGTGTAGCAGCAGCCCTGGGCTTTCCAGCGCTGCTCCAGTCCCTGCCGCACAGACTTCATGCGGGCCTTCGCCAAGTCCTGGCTATCCGCCCCCTTCTGGTAGGCCAGGCGCACCACGGAGGGTTTCTGGCGCAAGGTTTCCGGCAGGGCTTCCAGGGCGCGCATCAGGGCAGCCCCCGGTTCGGCCTGGCCCGCCGGGAAGGCGGCATCCGTCAGTTCCAAACGCACCACCCGGTGGATGGCGGCACCGAAGTTGAGCTTCACCAGCTTGCCCCGGGTCATGCGCACCTCCCGGGGGTTTTCCGTGGTGATGCGATAGCCGGAAGGCAGGGTGCGCTCGTCCAGCTTCATGATGAAATTGGAACCCCGCTGGGCCTGAGGCACGGCGGCACAGGTAACGTGGAAGCGGCCTTCTGCGTCCGTGGTCACCAACAGGCCCCGGGCCGTGGCCAGCCGCACGTTGGGAATCCCTGGTTCCCCCTCGTCCTGGTAACCGTTGGCGTTCTTGTCGTCGAACACCTTGCCGATGAGGTCGGAACAGTCGAAGAGGGGGTCGGGCACCACCCGCACGGTGGCATTGGCCGTATTGGACACCTGGGTGTTGACCACGTTGTTCAGGGCCCAGGCACTGTTGGTGTACTCCCCCTCTCCCACCCCGGCGCCCACCACCAGGATGAGTTTGAGGGTGCGGGTCTGACCGGCCGTGAAACTCAAGCCGGGCCAGGTAAGCAGACGGCCGTTCACCGTGGGCTCCACAGCCAACCCGTCCAAGCGCGCACTGCCGGATTTGTACTTGAAGCCCGGCGGGATCCGGTCCTGGAGGTCAATATTGGCCAACACCGCCGCCAGGGTGTTCCGGGCCGTGATGGTGTAGGGCACCAGGTCGCCCTTACTGACGTTCACCAGGGGCGTGGTCTTGGTGACGACGATGGCACCGCCCAGGATGGGGTCCAGGGGAATATGGTTGTTCACCACGTTGCTGGAACTGGTACCCGGCACCCCGCTCAGCGTCAGGGTAAAACTGGTGTACCAGGTGGTGGGATCCCCGCCGGTGGGCGCCGTGGGCTGGGCCTGGATGGCATCCACACCGCCCAGGGTAGGTACGTAGGGGCCGGCCGTGGGGGGTATCAGGGTGGAGTCGGGCGGCAGATAGCCACCGGGCTGGGTCACTTCCAGGGTATAGGGCCCCGTGCCCGGACACCCTTGCCCGCCGGGGGGCGGATTCAGGAGCAGGAACTGATACTCGCCGTCCACCCCCGTGACCTGGGCATTGCTGCCCCCGGCCAGACAGGCCCCGGGCACCGGCACACCGCCTGAGGTCAGGGTCACAGTGGCGCCGGAAACCGGCAAACGGGTAATGGCGTCATACACCACCCCGGCCGGGTCCAGAGGCAGGCTCTGCTCGACGATGTTGTCGCCGGAGATCAGGGTGAGGTCTTTCAGGGTACCGTCATTCACCAGGGCACCGGCGGGGTTGCCCGCATTGGTTCCGGCGGTATTCGCCGTCACACCGGTATCCCGGGTGCCAGCCACCGGGCTGATGCCCTGCTCGTTCGGCCAGGCGAAGCCGAATATGGCGCCATTCGTGGGTTCACGGAATCTGATCTGGTAACCACTGCCGGGCGCCAAGCCCGGGAAGGTATAGGCCCCGTTCACATCCGTGGACGTTGTGGCCACCTGGGTGCCGTTGTAGAGCAGTTCCACGGTCCAGCCGGACACCAGGGGCTCACCGCCATCCAACACCCGGTCGTGGTCCTGGTCACGCCAGACATGGCCGGACACGGATGCGGAGCCGGCAATGGGTGTGGGATCGCTCGCCGTGTTGTTACCCTCGAAACCCGGGGGCTCGCCGCCGCCGGAGATGACCGCCGTGTTCACCAGCACCTGGCCGGAGAGCCCCGCCGCCACGCTCACGTTCAGGGTAATGAGGTTGCCGGTGGCGCCAGCACCGATGGCGGTGGTGGACGTGCAGGTCACCACCTGGCCAGCAATGCCGCAGGTCCAGCCGGTGCCGGATGCGGCCGTGGGAGTAATGCCTGCCGGCAGGGTATCCGTCACGGTGACCGTACCGCTGGTGGCCACAGTGCCGATGTTGCCCGGGGTAAGGGTGTAGAACCCCGTCGTGCCGCTGACGGCGAACTCAGCCGGAGAGTGGGTCTTGGCCAGGGTCAGGTCCGGCGCCGCCCCCGGGATTTCGGCAAACAGGTTGTCGGCGGAAACGGCGTTGCCCCCGGTCAGGTCTATGCCGGTGATCTGGCTGCTGGTGGCCGTGGGGTTGCTGGCCGCCGTGCCGGTGGTACCCGCCGTGGGGGTGCCGTTGCTGGTGCCGGTGGGCTGGGCAGGCTGGCTGAGGGCGTAGGTGCCTTCCGGCAGACCGGTGAAACTGAAACTACCATCGCTGGCGGTCGTGGTGGAGCGGGACACCGGGTTGCCGTTGATGTCCGTGCCCGTCAGGTTGATCGTCTCCCCGCCGATACCGTGGTCATTGCCGTTTTCCGTGCCGCTGTTGTCAAAGTCCAGGAACACCTGGCCATAGAGGCTGCGGCTCTGGGGGATCTCGGCGAAATCGTTATCCTCGGCGCTGGTGTTCGGCGGCAGGATGATGCCCGCGATAAGACTGGGCACCGTGGTGGGCGCCGTGGCGGTGCCAGCCGTGCCACCGTTGCCCACAGAGCCGGCCGTGGTGAGGCCGTTGCTCGTACCGGCGGGCTGGCTGGGCTGGCGCACGGAATAGGTGCCTGGTTCCAGACCCGTGAAACTGTAGTCGCCGGCAGCATCCGTCGTAGTGCTGGCGAGCAGGCTGCCGCCCCCGTCCAGCAGGTCGATCTGCTCACCCGCCAGGGCCGTATCCGCGCCGTTCTGGACGCCATTGTTGTTCTGGTCCAGGAAGACCGTGCCGGAGATGCTGGAGGGCATGATCTCGGCGAAGTCATTGCCGGCCGAACCGGAAATCTCTCCGCTTCCGCCATCCCCGTTCAGCACGACACCGACGATCTGGCTGGTGCTGGCGGTGGGGTTTGAAGCCATGCCGGCGCTACCCGTGCTGCCGTTGACCGTGTTGATGACACCAGCTGACGTAATGCCGTTGCGGGTGCCGGGTGGTTGCACGGGCTCGCACACGGAGTAGGTGCCCGCCGCCAGGGCGGAGAACAGGTAATTGCCCAGCACGTCCGTCGTGGTACTGGACAGGAGGGCGCCGGCACAGGTGGCGCCGCTACGCAATTCAATGCTCGCACCCTGAACCGGGGTATCGGTACCGGCACTGAAACTGCCGTCTGGCACCACGTCGTTATCCAGGAACACCCGGCCGGCAATATAGCCTTCGGTACTGACCGTAAGCGGCGCATTGGCCGGTGCCTGGTTGTTGCCCACGTTGGTCTGCAGGGCCCCGGCCGGAATGTTGTTGTTGTGGGTGCCGGGCGTAGTGCCGGTGACATCCACGCTGATGGTGCAGCCCCCTGCCGGGATGCTGGCGCCGCTGGCATAGCTCACGGTGCCGGCACCGGCCACAGCGGTCACCGACCCCGGGCAGGTCTTCACCACATTGGGGGTGGCGGCCACCCCGATGTTGCCGGGTGCCGTGGGCAGGGTATCCGTCAGAATGGCGCTGAGGGTGATAGCGGAGGCGTTATCGTTACCCAGAAAAATCGTCAGGGTGGAGGTACCCCCGGGTGGAATCACCGCCGGGGAGAACTGCTTGCTCACCGTGGGCGGCGTGGAGACGATCAATTCCGCGCTGGTATCTTCCTCGTTGGTTACGCCCTCGAAGGTGGTGACATCTCCGGCGCCCAGGGTGTTCACGTAGCTGCCGGGGATGTTCGACAGCACATCCACCGTCACCGAACAGGCCCCGGCGGCAGGCACGGTGGCCCCCGTCAGGCGGATACTGGTGCCGGAGGCCGGCGCAATCACCGTACCGCTGGCGCAGGTCGTACTGGCGTTGGGTATGGTGGCCACCACCAGCCCGGTGGGCAGGGTATCGGTGAAGGCCGCAGCAGTCAGGTCCGCCCCGTTGGGGTTGCGCAGGCGGATGGTGAGGGTGGCGCTACTGCCCGGCGTGGTAGAGGCACTGCCGGTGGTAAAACCGGAGCCGGTCTGGATCGCCGTATCCAGGGTCTTGCCGATGAAGGCCTTTTGCACCTCCAGAAAGGACTTGGCCCGCAGGGTATCCGAGGTGGGCTGGGAATTGCTGGCGGGCGCGCCTCCGGCAACGGCGGTGACCGCCCCGGCGGGAATGGTGTTGACGTAGTCGCCCTGGGCCGCCACCAGCACGTCAATCTCCGCGTAGCAGGAAGCCGCCACACCGCCGCTGGCAGCGGGTATCACCCCACCGCTGATCTGCACCTGGTCTGCCGCCGGGCTGCCCAGGGAGGCACCGCTACAGGTGGTGACCGGATTGGCGCCACTGGGCACCGTGACTCCCGCTGGCAGGGTGTCGGTCACCGACAGGCTGGTCATGGGGGTCGTGGTGGGGTTGTAGAAAGTGATGCGCAGACGGGACCGATTCCCCGGCTCCACCACGTTGGGAGTGAACTGCTTGGTGACCCCGATGTTGGCCTGGGTGGTCAGGCTGGTGGTGGCCTGGCCACTGTTGGTCAGGCCCTGGTCGGTCTGGATGGCGCTGGCAGGAATGTAGTTGGTAATCCCCCCCACAGCCGTTGAGGTGACGTTCACCGTCACGGTACAACTGGCGCTGGCGGACAGGCTGGCACCCGTGAGGGCCACGGCCGTGCCGCCAGGCGTAGCGGAAACCACGCCTCCCGGGCAGGTGGTGGATGCCCCGGGGGTAGGCGCGATGACCATGCCATTGGCCGCAGCACCGCTGGTGCCGTCCTGGGTGAAATAATCCGTCACCGCCAGATTGGTCACCGCCTGGGAGCCATTGGTGAGGGTGATGGTCAACTGGCTCACCTGGCCGGGAAAGGTCAGGGTACTGGGGTTGGTGGCCTTGGCCACAGTGAGGTTGGTGGGAGGCGTATAGGTCAAGGTGGCGGAAACGGGAGTGATATTGCTGATGCCGCCATCGGCAGTGATGTTGCCAGCCGGGATGGTATTGACCCAGTTGGATGCCCCCGTGGCCTCCACGTCGAACACCAGGTCGCAGGAACCGCCCCCGGCGATGGAGGCCCCGCTCAGGCTGGCGCTGGACGCACCGGCAGCAGCGGTGACCGTGGTACTGCCCGCGCAAGTGGTGTAGGCGTTGGCCGGACTGGCGACCACCATGCCACCGGGCAGGGGGTCGGTCATGGCGACGCCGGTGAGGGCAGCAGAACCGGCGTTGCCCAGTCTTACGATGACGGTGGAACGTCCTCCGGAGGTTACGGCGGAAGGGGTGAAGCTCTTGCTGGCAGACAAGGAAGAGGTGTAAGTCAGACTGGCGTTGGCACTGGCATTGACCAGATGGGTACTGCCATCGGAGTAGGTTTCGTTGCCCGCCATGGTGGCGGTGTTGTTGTAGACCCCGGCCGCACCAACTACGTCCACCTGCAACGTGCAGGAGCCGGCGGAACCCGCTGCGATGACGCCGCCACTTGCAGCCCGGGCGGGCACCGTTCCCCCGTTCAGCGATATGGAAGACGAACCGGCAACCGCCGTGATGGTGCCGGCGCCACAGGTGGTGGCAGCATTGGCCGGGTTGGCCACCTGCATCTGGGCGCTACCGGCGAGGGGCAAGGTATCGGAAATTGATACGGCAGTAAGAGGATTGGCCGAATAGTTGCTGAGGGTGATGGTCATGCGACTGACCGTGCCCTCGCTCAGGGGGCCCGCCGGGCTGAAGGCCTTGGTGGCGGAAAAAACCGGGGTGGTGACGGCCACGTTGCCCGAACTGGCGCCGCCGCCGTTACAGATGCCGGCGCCATTATCGGTACACACATCCCCCGCTGCCACGCTGTTGGTGGTGGCACTGCCGTTGCTGGCGGCAGTGCTGACCATGGCGTAGAAGCTGATGACACAGGCCCCGGGAGAACTAACCCCTGTTCGCTGAGGCAGTGTACCTACTGTAAAAGCCAGGCTGCTGTCACCGGTGACGTTCGCCGTGGTGAGGCCGCTACAGCCAGTACCGCTCAGGCTGGGGGTGTAATCGTTGCCGTTGATGACCCCGGTGAGGTAGGTCATGCCGTTGGACAGGGTATCCAGCACCCGCACGTTTGCCATGTCGGAGGTGGACCAGTTCTGTACGGTGACCGTGTACCGGACCGGGTTGCCGGGGCGGGGTGCGCTACCGCTGTTGCTCTTCAATACCCGCAGGGTGTCGGCCACCAGGATGGTGGCAGACCGGCTCTGGCTGACGATGCCCGGGGTGGTTACCCCCACATCCCCTTCCGCCAGGCTGTTGGTGTAGGTCACCGGCGTATTGGCCGCCTGGGTGGTGGCGGTGAAATCCGCCGTGACGGTGCAGGAACCGCCCGCAGGTATGGTGCCGCCCGCCAGCCGCACGCCCCGGTCGACACCGCTGGTCTGCAATATGGAGGCCACGCCACCGGCACAGGTCGTGGCCACCCCGGTAACCAGCAGACCCTTGGTGTTGTCCGCGTTGCCCACCCCGTCAATGGGGTTGTCGTCGAAGGTGGTCACCGTCAGGGGCCCATCCCCGGCATTGCTCAGGGTGATGGTCGCCGTACCAGTCTGTCCGTCCGCCAGGGAACTGGGGCTGAAGGCCTTGGTTACCCCCAGGGGCGAGGTGACGGTGATGCTGGCGGTGGCATTACTCGCGGCGGGGATGCCGACATCATTGCTGAAATCGCTGCTGGCATTGATGGTGTTGGTACGCGCACCGGTGGAATAGCTGCCGTTGGTGTGGTTGCCTTCGATGGCCACCGTCAGGGTGCAACTGCCATTCGTGGCACCCGACCGGGCGGGAATCGTCCCCGTGGCACTGATGCTGGTGGCACCGGCCACCGGATTGAAGGTGGGCGCAGCGCCACCCAGGTTGCAACTGGCGCTGGCGGCGGGGGTGGCGGCCACCTTGATGATGCCAAGCCCGCCCAATTGGGGGAACGTGTCCGTGACCGAAAACCCGGGGATTTCAACTGGGTTGCTGTTGGTCAGGGTGATGGTCAGGGTACGGGTGGCGCCCCCCAGGAATGCCGTGCTGTTGCTGAAAGACTTACTGATGGTGGGCCGGCTGATGGCAGTGACGTTCAGACTCTGGCTCACGCTGCCGGTATTGGCCACGGGCGCGCCATCGTCACCAGTCACTGCGCCGTCAGCGATGGTGTAGGTATAGGTAGCCGCATTGCCCGTAGAAGTACCGGCCGTCACGGGGATGAGCAGAGTGCAGGTGCCGTCCGTGCTGTTGGCACGCGCGGGGATGGTGGCGCCCGCCAGGGTGATATCCTGGCTTCCCAGCACGGCAGTCAGGCTGCCCGTCTCCACGAAAGGCGCACCGGAAGGATCAATACAAGAGTAGCTGGCTGCGCCTGCCACTTTCAGGCCGTTGGGGAGCGTACCTGGCAGATCGTTATCGAAGCCGGCGTTGCTGACGGCCGCACCGGTATTGCTGTTGGACAGGGTGATCTGGAGACGGGTGCTCTCCCCCGGATAGATGTTGGAGGGATCACCGCTGAACAGGGTAACCGAAGCCCCTAGGGCAGCCAGCGCCTGGGGGGCGACGAGAACAAGCAGGCTGCTGACCAGGGTCGCCAGACAACGCAAACGGGCAAAGCGGGAACTCAGGGAGACGAGGGCCATCTTGGGATATCCGGGCGGTAGGGAAAGGGCCCCCAGATCCGGCTAAGACTCCAGCCCGGGCCACACTCCCTGTGTGGTTAATTTGCCGGGGAATTTTTTCATCCCAATCGCCAGACTTCATTCACGAATCCTAACGAAATTAACTGCTTATTAACCGGCCGGGCGCGTCCGATCCAGACGGCTCCAAGCTAGATATTCACTGGCCCCTGTTGACCTGGCTGCTTTGAAAAAAGCGCAGCAAATTCGACGGGATTACGGCCCCAGACGTGGCACGCGAAGATGGAAACAGGTGCCCTGGGACAGAGCACTCACCACCTCTACCGATCCACCATGGAGGCAGGCAATCCGCTGCACCAGATATAACCCCAGCCCTACGCCCCCGGGTTTGCTGTTTTTTGCCCGGAAGTTGCGCTCGAACACCCGGGGCAAATCTTCGGGGAACAAACCAGGCCCCTGATCACATACCGCCAGTTCAATTAACCCCGCCCCATTCACGCCGACAGCCACACGAATCAGCCCCTCTGGTTCGGAATACTTGACCGCGTTGCTGATCAGATTGGAAATCGCAATACGCAGCAATTCAGGATCTCCACGCACCCTCAAGGCCGACTCTTCGGCCAGGGTCAATTCCAGTCCGGACCATTCAGTTCTGCGGACAATACGGCTGACCAGGGATGCCAGGTCCACTTCATCCATACGGATACTTTGGTCCAGATGACTCAGTCGATCCTCGGTCAGATAGTTCTCCATCAGTTCCTTGAGCCTCAAGCTGGCCCTTTGCAGGCGGCCCAACCGATCCCGCACTTCAACTGGCGCCCCGGCTGCGTCCCGTTTCAGGCCCTGTAGCGTCGTATCGATGATGGCCAAGGGAGTACCGAACTCATGGGACACCATGGCCACGAACTCCTGCTGATTGCGAGCCAGTTCGGTCTCCCGGGCGGCACTCTCCACCGCCTCCCGTGCCAGGGTTTCGATACGAAGCAGGTAACGTTGCATCACCCGATAGGCCAGCATCAACACCAGCAGGCACAAAACCAGCCCCAGGACGATGTTGACCAGCAAGGCACTTCTGACCTGATGTAATACCGCTTCCTCGGGCTGCTCCACCACCAGATGGGCCGACAGTTCCGGAATGTAACGGGCATTCACCTGCACCTGAGCGAGGTGGCCCGGGTAAACCAGGCTGCGTGGCGCGGTGTGCTCTGCAAGGATGTCCCGAGCAATGGTCCGGATTCCTTCCAGTGACAGAATGGAGGCCCCCACCGGACGGTTAGCCGAGCCGGCCAGAATGACCTGTCCCCGAGGACTTACAAAATAGATGTGGCGCTGAAAAGTCGCCTCATAGCGCCGCACATGGGCGGCGATGGCATCCGTACTCAGGCCGACACCGGTGGCCCCCAGGAACTCTCCCTGCTTGCCGAACACCTTGAAATTCACAAATACCGTATGACGGTCTTCATAGGCTTCATCGATATCCAGGTTGATCTCGTGTGCTGGCACCATGTCCCGAACCCGGAAGTACCAACCATCCCGCACGTCCGTCTGGTCCACGGTCTTCAGTACCCCGCCAGGAATGTAGTAAGTGCGACTGCGTTCCGACACAAGAAAACTGCTGTTGATCTGGTATTCCTCCTGAATCTTGGCCAGGTAGGCGGCAATGCGATGAGGCTCCCGTTCTCCCTCAAGTAACCAGTCCCGCACAAATGTGTCCTGGGCCATCATCGACGAGATGAAAACCGGCCGTAAAAGATCCTTCTGGATTTCCGAATAGATCGTATCGGCTGTCAGGGGCAAGGCGTGGTCACTGATGCCTGCACGGATGCTGGATTGGGCTGCCAGATAGGCCAGCACGGAAATGAGCAGAAATCCTGTCCCGATCAAAGTCCCCAACAGCAGCAGGAATCTCCGCTTGTCCAGGTAAAACAAGGACATCAGCTATGCCGCCCCTCGTCCACCAGACTGAACCCCACTCCCCGCACGGCTCGTAGCGGCAGGGATTCGCCGCAGTTGGTCTGAACTTTACGGCGCAATCGGCTGACACTCATGTCAAGCCGATTGGATAACACCTCGTCTGGGTGATACCCCAGGGCCTCCACAAGCACCTCCCTGGACACGACCCGCCCCGAAGCCCCTAGCAGTCGCTCCAACAGCACCCGCTCGCTGGCTGACAGACTGACTCTCGCCCCCTTGGGCGTCTGTAGGAACCAGCCATCCGGGGAGAGTCTCCACTCGGCACCGATCAGAATCTGCGGATCGGGACGTACCCGGCGGGCCACACTGGAAACGGTTGCAGCCAGCTCATCCAGATCCACGGGCTTGACCAGATAGGCATCGGCCCCTTCACGCAGGCCCCTGATTCTGTCTGCCACGGCCCCCCGGGCTGTAAGCAGAATGATTCCTACAGGAAGGGTGGCACGCAAATGGCTCAACACCGTAAAGCCATCCTCGCCAGGCAAACCCACATCCAGCACGACCACCTCGCACGGTTCCCGCAGCAATCCCAGGTAAAGCTCCCTGGAAGCAGGAAATCCCCGTACGGCCAGCCCTGCATGCTCCAACCCGGCCATGATCTCAATCCTAAGATCCGCATCATCCTCGACTACGCAGACGGATGTTCTGCGAGCCTCAAAGATGGATTTGTCGGACGAATTCAGCACAAGTAGGCGGGGTAGCGTGAGATTGGGCGCAATTTTAATTGCCCCGGCCCATTCAGCCTGTGATCGATTGCACAAGAACTCCCGGATAACACAACGGAAAACCTTATATATTTCCGCCTGCTCCTGAATAACTCCCGCCATGACCGACACCCTCTTGCTGGTGGATGGCTCCAGCTACCTCTACCGTGCCTTTCACGCCCTCCAGGCCGCCGACCTGCGGGCGCCGGACGGCACCCCCACCGGGGCCATGCACGGCGTTATCGCCATGTTGAAGCGGCTGCGCAAGGACTTCCCCACCGCCCACGCCGCCTGCGTCTTCGACGCCAAGGGCAAGACCTTCCGGGATGACTGGTACCCGGCCTACAAGGCCAACCGCCCCCCCATGCCGGAAGACCTGGCCTGCCAGATCGCCCCCCTGCATGAAGCCATCCGGGCCCTGGGCTGGCCCCTGATCATGGTGGAAGGGGTGGAGGCAGACGACGTCATCGGCACCCTCACCCGCCAGGCGGAGGCGGCAGGCATGGCGGCGGTGGTGTCCACCGGCGACAAGGACCTGGCCCAGCTGGTGACCCCCCAGGTGCGCCTGGTGAACACCATGACCAACGAGGTGCTGGACGAAGCCGGGGTGCTGGCCAAGTTCGGCGTGCCCCCCAACCGCATCATCGACTACCTCACCCTCATCGGCGACACGGTGGACAACGTGCCCGGCGTGGACAAGGTGGGCCCCAAGACGGCGGTAAAATGGATCGCCGAATTCGGCGACCTGGAAACCCTCATGGCCCGGGCCGACGAGGTGAAAGGCAAAGTGGGGGAAAACCTGCGCGCCGCCCTGGACTGGCTGCCCCTGGGCCGCCGGCTCATCACCGTGAAGACCGACGTGGCCCTGGACGTGGCCCCCCGGGACCTGACCTGGGGGGAGGAGGACAAGGCCAAGCTGGTGGAGCTGTTTACCCGCTACAACTTCCGCACCTGGCTGCGGGAGGCGAAGGGAGAGGCAGAACTCCCCTCCCCCGCAAGCGGGGGAGGGGTTGGGGGCGAGGGAGCAACGTCAACCACCCCAACCGGGCTCCCTCACCCCGATACTCTCCAGGGGGAAGCGGGAGAAGTTCAGCGCCATTACGAGGCCCTCCTGGATGAACCCGCCCTGACCCGGTGGCTGAACACGCTCCAGGCCGCCGACCTCATCTGCATCGACACCGAAACCACCAGCCTGGACCCCATGCAGGCCAAGCTGGTGGGCATGTCCTTCAGCGTGGAAGCCGGCCGGGCCGCCTACCTGCCCCTGGCCCACCACTACGCCGGCGCGCCCGACCAATTGAATTTGGAAACCGTGCTGGCCCGCCTTAAACCCCTGCTGGAAGACCCGGCCAGAGCCAAAGTGGGCCAGAACCTGAAGTACGACTGGCACGTGTTCAAGAACCACGGCATCCATCTGGCGGGGATCGCCCACGACACCCTGCTGCAAAGCTACGTGCTGGAAGCCCATGAACGCCACGACATGGACACCCTGGCGGCCCGGCACCTGGGGGAAACCACCATCAAATACGAAGCGGTCTGTGGCAAGGGTGCCAACCAGATCGGCTTCGACCAGGTGGACGTGGAACGGGCCACGGCCTACGCCGCCGAGGACGCGGACATCACCCTGCGCCTGCACCGGGCCCTGGCACCACGGATTGCCGCCGCACCGGGTTTGCAACACATCTACGCCGATATCGAAATGCCCCTGCTGCCCATCCTCTGCCGCATGGAACGCACCGGCGTGCGCCTGGACTGCGACCTGCTGCGGGCCCACTCCGACACCCTGGGGCGGGAGATGCTGGCGATCGAAGCAAAAGCCCACGAGGCGGCAGGCCAGCCCTTCAACCTCAACTCCCCCAAGCAACTGGGTGAAATCCTGTTCACGCAAATGGGCCTGAAGCCCACCAAGAAAACCCCCGGTGGCGCCCCCTCCACCAACGAAGATGCGTTGCAGGAACTGGCCCTGGACCACCCCCTGCCCCGCCTGATCCTGGACTACCGGGGCCTGGCCAAGCTGAAGTCCACCTACACCGACAAACTGCCCGGCATGGTGAACCCGGCCACGGGGCGGGTGCACACCACCTATTCCCAGGCGGTGGCCGTCACGGGGCGCCTGTCCAGCAACGACCCCAATTTGCAGAACATCCCCGTGCGCACCCCCGAAGGCCGCAAGATCCGTGAGGCCTTCATCGCCGAACCGGGCCACGTCATCGTCTCGGCCGACTATTCCCAGATCGAACTGCGGATCATGGCCCATCTGTCCGGCGATGAAAGCCTCATGCAGGCCTTCCGGGAAGACCGGGACATCCACGCCGCCACCGCCGCCGAAGTCCAGGGCGTGCCCCTGGAAGCCGTCACAGCCGACATGCGGCGCATGGCCAAGGCCGTCAACTTCGGCCTCATCTACGGCATGTCCGCCTTTGGCCTGGCCGCCCAGCTCAATGTGGAACGCACCGTGGCCCAGGCCTACATCGACCGCTATTTCGCCCGCTACCCCGGGGTGCTGGACTACATGAACCGCACCCGGGAGCAGGCCAAGACCGACGGCTATGTGGAAACCCTGTTCGGCCGCCGCCTGTACCTGCCGGAAATCCGCGCCGCCGGCCCCCGCCGCCAGGGCGCCGAACGGGCCGCCATCAACGCCCCCATGCAAGGCACCGCTGCGGACCTCATCAAGCTGGCCATGATCAACGTGCAAGCCTGGCTGGACGACAAGCGACTGCAATCCAGGCTCATCATGCAGGTCCACGACGAACTGGTGCTGGAAGTGCCGGAAGGCGAACTGGAGGCCATCAAGACCGGCCTGCCGGAGAAGATGTGCAGCGTGGCCGCCCTGAATGTGCCCCTGAAGGCGGAAGTGGGCGTGGGGCCCAACTGGGAGGCGGCCCATTGAGGCGGGTCTGGGTGATGCCGTAGCGGTCCTTCATGGCCTGGGTGGTATGGCCACCGAAGCGCGCGGCATCGCCCCTGGAGCGGATACGGCCGAAGCCGGCATCGTCCACACCACGTTCGTAGATGTTCTGGGATAGGGCCTTTTCCGATTCACGCAGGCGTTCGCGGGTATCCAGCCTGGCTTGCAGACGCATGCGGTCTTCGATGAGTTCCTGCTTGCGCTTCTGGATGGCGAAGTAGCTTTGGGCGAAGGCAATGGGTTCCTTGCGCGGGTCGCCGTTCTGGGCGATGAGGTAACAGGCATAGCGGGTGAGCATGAAGTCATCCACCGGTCGTTGGCCCCCTTTGCCGATCTCGATCATTTTCGTGACGCCACGAAAATGGTCTTCCGACGCATAACCCGTTGTTTCGCAGGACTCGACGGCGCGCTTGATGACGGTCTGGAAGTTTTCCCAGCGGGCATAGCCCAGGGGTTCCATCAGGTCGCGGGCGAACCAGAACTCGACGCCTTCTTCAGGAACGATCTGGCTCAGGACATCGAACCGGTCCTTCATCAACTGAATCTCTTTGGATTGCATTGCGCCCCCTGTCTTTGGTTATGTAGCAAGCCATTTGGTGAATTGCAGAATTTCGTTGTTTTTGGCGAAGTCGAATACACCTCCGGCATGGGCTCACCCCCCTGCCGCCTGACCCTTGTTCCAGCGTTCCGCCGCCTGATCATCCGATTCCCGGGCGTCCACCCATTTCTCCCCCGCCGGGGTGGCTTCCTTTTTCCAGAACGGCGCCCGGGTCTTCAGAAAGTCCATGATGAATTCGCAGGCGGCGAAGGCGTCGCCCCGGTGGCCGGAAGCCACGGCCACCAGGACGATGGGGTCCGTGGGCATCAGGGGGCCTACCCGGTGGATGACGCAGCAGTCCAGGACTTCCCAGCGGGTCCGGGCCTCGGCGACGATGTCCGCCAGGGCCTTTTCCGTCATGCCGGGATAGTGCTCCAGGGTCATGGCGGAAACGGACTGGCCGTCGTTGACGTCCCGCACCAGGCCGAGAAAGCTGGCCACCGCCCCCACCCGGGGATTGGTGCGATAAAGCTCGGCCACCTCGGCAGCCAGGTCGAAGGGGGCGGTCTGGACGATAATTTTCATGGCACTCAGGCATGGCAGGGGGTTCTGGTAGCGGGACTTTACCCCCTATTCCCTGCGCTTTCCCCCTATGCCCCCCGTTTTCCCCCTTGGTCGGCCCGGGCCGTTAGCCGATAGAATCGAGGCCATTGCAACTTCGGTTACCTCCATGGAAAAGCATCCCTCTTCCTTCTGGATCGGCAATGTCCTGCTGGGGCTTTCCCTGGTCATGCTGATCTTCCTGGGCACCCTCTGGGAACTCATGGGCTCCCTGGCCATGGTCATCTGGATGGGCTTTGCCGGCGTGGGCATGTACCTGATCACCCGGGACAAGGGCCCCTCCAGCAACATGCCGGACTGACCCGCCATGGCCGCCCCCCTCCGCTCCGCCTCCGGTCATGACCTGACCCCCCCCACCCTGGAAGAACGGGAGGCCCTGGCCGCCGAGCTGAGCCCGGAGGAACGCCGGGTGATCCTGTACCAGGGCACGGAGCCCCCCTTCTGTGGCGGCCTGCTGAAGGAAAAGCGCAGCGGCATCTTCGGCTGCCGGTTGTGCGGCCTGCCCCTGTTCCGTTCCGATGCCAAGTTCGAGTCCGGCACCGGCTGGCCCAGTTTCTATGCCCCCGTGGACCCGGACCACATCCGCACCATCCGCGACACCAGCCACGGCATGATCCGCACGGAAATCCGCTGCGCCCGCTGCGACGGACACCTGGGCCACGTGTTCGACGACGGCCCCGCCCCCACGGGCCTGCGCTACTGCCTGAATTCGGTCTCCCTGCGTTTCCAGGAAACTGCGCCTGACTGAAGTTTCAGGTGGCGTTGCGCCCTTTGCGCTCCATCCCGCCCCTCGTTAAAGCTCCTCGCCTAACGGCCGATAAGGAAAAACCAGAACGAGGTCGCCATGAGCCAAGAACAACTGCGCCACAACATCCAGCACCTGGTGGAAGACCTGCGGCTTACCCTGCGGGAGATCGGCCAGGATTCCCTGCCCCAGGCCCAGGTGGTGAGCAATACCCGGGATCGGCTGCGCTACATCGCCAGCCTGACCGAACAGGCCGCCAGCCAGACCCTGAACGCCGCCGAAACCATCGGCGACCGGCTCAAATCACAAAGCCAGCAGGCCCAGCGTCTGGCCCGACGCACCCGTTCCCCCGAAATCCAGGCCTTTCTGGCCGCCCTGGCGACAGAAAACGCCCAGTCCGGCCACGAACTCAGCGAAGTCATCCAGGCCCAGGCCTTCCAGGACCTGGTGGGCCAGGTGGTGAACAAGCTGCTGGTGACCGTGGAAAAGATGGAAACCGGTCTGGCCCACCTGCTCATCGAGGAGGAAGGGGACCCGGGCTTGCTGGCCGGCCCCCAGGTGCGGGCAGAAGAACAGGTCAGCCAGGACGACATCGACAGCCTGTTCGATTGAAGTTGCATCCAAGGGAACGCGGCGGCGCGACAACACCCTAAGGGTCTTTCGAATCCCAGAAAGGTCCGCCGTGGAAACCCGTCACCAGGAAGCCCTCCTTGCCATCGCCCTGCTGGCCGCCTTTGCGGACGGCGCCAACGCCGGCCAGGAGCGGGACAATATCCGCCGCCTGGCCGAATCCCTGGGCCACGCCGACGGGGCGCCGGATCTCCTGGCCCTGTACCAGAAGGTATTGCTGAAGAAGATCCAGCTGGCGGATTGTGTCGCCGCCCTGGACGATCCGTCCCTGCGCAGCCTGGCCTACGAAGTGGCCGTGGGGGTCTGTGATGCGGACGGCCATGCCAATCCCGCCGAGCAGGCCTTCCTGGCCCGGCTGGCGGCAGCCCTGGAACTGAAACCGGAGGTCACGGCCCCCGTGCAGGCGGAAGTGGACGTCATGGCTGACCTGGCGGAAGCGGCAGCACCCCGGGTCGCCTCCACCCAGGCCGCCCCGGCGGCCGGCCCCGTGGTGGCAACCGTGGCAAATGTGCCGGAGGCGGAACTGGACCGCAGCATCCTCAACTACGCCATCCTCAACGGCGCCCTGGAACTGCTGCCCCAGTCCTGGGCCTCCATGGCCATCATCCCCTTGCAGATCAAGATGGTGTACGGCATCGGCAAGGCCCACGGCCACGAACTGGACCAGGGCCATATCCGGGAACTGCTGGCCACCCTGGGGGTGGGCCTCACCTCCCAGTACCTGGAACAGTTCGGCCGCAAGCTGCTGGGGGGACTGCTGGGCAAGGCGGCGGGCAAATGGGCCGGCAAGGCGGGGAGTGCGGCCACCGGCATGGCCTTCTCCTTCGCCACCACCTACGCCCTGGGCCAGGTGGCGAAACGCTACTACTCCGGCGGACGGCAGATGAACGCCCAGTTGCTGCGGGACACCTTCCAGAATCTGCTGGGCCCGGCCAAAGCCATTCAAACCCAATACCTGCCCCAGATCCGGGAAAAGGCCGGCAACCTGGACATGGGCCAGATCATGGGCCTGGTGCGGGGACGCTGAGCCTTCAGGCCCGGCCCCCACCGGGGTTCACTGGCACTGGGCCGGCTGCATCCAGCGTTTCAGCCAGGCATCCGCCCGCTGGCGGGCGTGGCGAGCGGCGATCTTTTCTTCCGGGGTCTGGTCGGCGCGGAAGTCGAAGGCCCGCCGGGCCATGGGGTAGACCTGGTATTCCACCGGCACGCCCCGCTCCCACAGGGCATAAAAAGCCCGCCCGCCGACGATGCGGCGCAGTTCGAAATCCGCTTCGCCGATGAGATAGAGGATGGGGGTGTTGATCTGCATGACCTCCGGCGCCACCCGGAAGAGCTGGTCCGGTTCCGGGGCGTTGGGGTTCTGCATGTGGCCGTAGTAGCTGACGATGGCGGCGATGTCGGGCCCCCGCTTGGCCGCCAGGCGGATGGCGTAGTAGGGCCCCCGGGACAGGGCGACGATGCCCACGGGCTGCTTGCAGGCTTCCGGCAGGGCCTTCAGGTAATCCAGGGCCTTTTCCACGTCCAGTTCGGTCTCAGGATTGTGCTCGGAGGGCCAGCGTTCGATCATGCGGCCGCTCTGCCAGTCCGGCATGACCACCAGATAGCCCTGCCGGGCCAGGTCTTCCATGTGGCGTCGCTCGTTCTCGTCCACGCCCCGCTTGGCGTGGATGAACAACACGGGTGGGAACGGTCCCTTGCCCTCAGGCACGGCGATGTCCACAGGTACTTCCACATCCCCGGACATCAGGGTGACCTTACGGAATTCCACGGCCTGGGCCGCGAAGGAAAGAGTCAGGCCGATCAGCAGCATGTAGAGAGTGCGCACGGGGGCTCCTTGGCAAGTAAGTCAGCAGTTATTTCAACACCACCAGCACCACGCGCCGGTTCTGAATACGGCCGTCCCGAGTGGCGTTGTCGGCAACGGGCCGGCTTTCGCCGTAGGCGGCCACCGCCAGGCGGTGCAGGGAAAGACCTCCCTGCTGGTGCAGGAAATCCCGCACGGCTTCGGCCCGCTGACGGGACAGGCGCAGGTTGGCTTCTTCCGGGCCGCTGCTGTCCGTGTGGCCCTGGATTTCCACATAGACATCCTGGTCCATGGACTTCAACTTGTCGGCGAAGGCCAGCAGGGCCAGCCGGCCGCTTTCACTCAGGCCCGACTGGCCAAAGCCGAAACCGATGGCCTCGGAGAGCACGGTTTCCATCACCAGCCGGCCTTCCGCCAGCTTGCCGGCGGCCAGGGCCCGGTCCAGGGCTTCCTGGGCGGTGCGTGACAGGTGGGCATGTTCGGCGTCGTTACGCAGCAGATGGGCGTCCACGTCTGCCAGACGGGCCTGGAGGCCGTCCAGCCGTCCATTGGCCCCTTGCATTTCTGCCCGCAGGGTATCGATATGGGGTCCCATCGCCTCCAGGGCCGTTGTATTGGCGGCAATGCGCTTGTCCGCCGCCTCCAGGCCGGCCTGGGCCGCATCCACCTTGTCCCGGGTGGCCTTGAGGGTGGCGTCGGCTTCCTCGCTGCGCTGGCTGGCGGCAGCCAGTCCTGCTTCCAGGGCACCGATGCGCACGTTGGCGTTCTGGAGGGACGAGGTGTTCACGGTGATGCGGCGGTGGACTTCGTCGATCAGGACGTTCACTCGGGCCAGGCGCTCCTGCATTTCGCTGCCCAGCAGAGCGCCCTGGGCCGGAGTCGCGTCGGCCGTCACTGCCTTTTGCCCGGCCCCCGCCAAGGCCAGCGACGGCGAGGGAGGGGCGGCGACTGGCGCGGCAGCAGCGGCAGGACTGGCCTCCGGAGCAGCCGCAGCCGGGGTGGAGCCGGCTCCCGGAGTGGCATCTGCGCCGGGCTGAGAAGGCGTAAAGGCAGCCACAGCGCCCGTGGCGCGGGTATCTCCGGCCAGGGTCGCCGCCTGGGCATCGATGCGGGCATTGGCCTGGTTCAGGCCCACCAGCAGCCCGGCCAGATTCTGTTTGGCGCCTTCCAGGTCCCCCTGGGTGTCATCCAGCCGTTTCTGGATGACCGCCGCTTCCTGCTGGGTCTGGGCCAGGCGCTGCTCGGCGGTCTGGATCTTTTCCACATTGCTGTCGATGCGCAGGTTGGCAGCATTCAACCCCATGAGCAGACCGGCCACGTTGTTGTTGGTGGCGGCCAGGTCCTGCTGGGTCTCGCCCAGCTTCCGGTCCAGGGCGGCGGCGTCCTGCTCCGCCTTGCCCAGGCGGGATTCGGTGGCAGAAAGACGGCTGGTGTTGGCATTGATGCGCTTGTCCGCATGGCCCAGGGTGTTTTCAATGCCCTCCAGGCGGGAATTCACCCAGGCCAGTTCCTGTTGCACGTATTCCTTCGTGGCACAGCCCGGCAAGGCCAGGACGAGCAGGGCGGGCAACAGCAAGCGTCGGGCATGGGGCGGAACTACGGACAACATGGCGTCTCCTTTATCTGGCCTGTTGAATCAGGGGCGTAGTGGGCAAAACCGAAGGATAGGCCAAGCCTGGACCATAATGTAATCCATGACCCGTCATGTTCCCCCGTCAGTTCCCGGCGCCTGCCCTTGCGGCTCCGACATCCCCTACAGCGCCTGCTGTGGCCCCTGCCATGATGGCAGCCGTCCCCCGGCCGATGCCGAGCGCCTGATGCGCAGCCGCTATGCCGCCTATGTACTGGGGAACCGGGACTATCTACTGGCTACCTGGCACCCGGACACCCGGCCGGCGGAGCTGGATCTGGACACGCCCCCGGTACCCAAATGGCTGGGGCTTCAGGTGAAGGCCCACCTGCCCCAGGGCGAGAACCAGGCCCAGGTGCGCTTCGTGGCCCGCTACAAGATCGGCGGCCGGGCCTTCCGGCTGGCGGAAACCAGCCGCTTCCAGCGCGTGGAGGGCCGCTGGTTTTACCTGGACGGGGACATCGAATCCTGACCGGCAAAGACCCAAGCCTTTGATTCGTCCGGTAATTGTCTAGATTGAAGGATGCCCGGCATCGGGCAGGACAAGACCGGAGAGAGACCCATGAACCCCCATATTGACCCCCATATTGACCCCAGTGGCGTCATTCAGGTGGAACGCCGCGTGCACCCCCACTTGCGGACCATTTTCAATGACGCCCGTATCCGTATCGACCACTTTTTCCACGACTCCAACAACTGGGCCGGCACGCCCATCGACTACCTGGCCCTGCGGGTGGTGCACGAGGCCTACCCGGATCTGAGCACCCAGGATGTACGCACCCTGGTGGCCGCCATCGAACGACGTTACGAGCGCGACTGGGCGGAAGCCCCCCAATAACCCTTTCCCAGGCCTGACCATTCTGGGCAGGCCTGTTCCCGGTCTAGGAGGAACATCTGTCCGGGCAGGGGTAACATTGGCTCCCGAGCCACTTTCCCTGTTCCGCCCCATGGATTATTCCCTGCTGCGCCTGGTGCACGTCGGCACCCTCTACATCAGTCTGGCCCTGTTTCTGCTGCGGGGCTTATGGATGATGCGGGAATCCGCGCTGTTGCAGGCCAGGTGGGTGCGCATCGTGCCCCACGTCAACGATACCCTGCTGCTGGCCGCAGCCATCGCCATGCTGGTGGTGGCCAGCCTCAACCCCCTGGAACAACCCTGGCTGCTGGCCAAGATCATCGGCCTGCTGGCTTACATCGGTCTGGGCACGGTGGCCCTGAAACGAGGACGTACCAAGGCCTTGCGCATCAAGGCCTTCCTGGCCGCCCTGGGGGTGTTCGGCTACATCATTGCCGTGGCGGTGACCAAGCAGGTCATGCCGGGGATGGCGGGATGAGCGCATCTCACCATCAGACGCTGCCCGGGGTCCTCCCCGGGCTCCAGGCCCAGCGGGAAGCCCTGGTGGCCCTGCGCCACGATCTCCACGCCCACCCGGAACTGGCCTACCAGGAACACCGCACCAGCGACGTGGTGGCCAATTTCCTCACCGCCTGCGGCATCGAAGTTCACCGGGGCCTGGCAGGCACCGGCGTGGTGGGGGTGCTGAAACAGGGGGACAGTTCCCGCATGATCGGCCTGCGGGCAGACATGGACGCCCTGCCGGTGCTGGAGCAGAACGGCTTTCCCCATCGGTCCCGCCATGAGGGGCGCATGCATGCCTGCGGCCACGACGGCCACACCGCCATGCTGCTGGGGGCCGCCCAGCATCTGGCCCGCACCCGCCGGTTCGACGGCACCGTGGTCTTCATTTTCCAGCCTGCCGAGGAGACCGACGGCGGCGCCCGGGTGATGATCGAACAGGGGCTGTTCGAGCAGTTCCCCGTGCAGTCGGTGTTCGGCATGCACAACTGGCCCGGCCTGCCCGCCAGCCAGTTCGCCGTCCACAAGGGCCCGGTGATGGCCTGCGCGGACCAGTTCGACATCCTCATCCGGGGCCACGGCGCCCATGCGGCCATGCCCCATCAAGGCAAGGACGCCCTGGTGGCCGGAGCAGCCCTGGTGCAGTCTCTCCAGGGCATCGTCAGCCGCACCCTGGACCCCCTGGACGCGGCCGTGCTTTCGGTGACCCGCTTCTTCGCCGGCGGCGAGGCCTATAACGTGATTCCCGCAGAGGTGAAGATCGGCGGCACGGTGCGGGCCTTCCGCCCCGAGGTCCAGGACGCCATGGAAGCGGCCATGGAGCGCCAGTGTGCCGGCATTGGTGCCGCCCATGGGGTGCAGGTCAGCCTGGAGTACCGGCGCGGCTACCCCCCCACGGTGAACACCGTGCCCGAAGCCCAGCTTTGCGAGGAGGTGCTGACAGACCTGGTGGGCCAGAACCGGGTGCGCAGCGACCTGAACCCCTCCATGGGCGCCGAGGATTTCGCCTACATGCTGCGGGAAAAACCCGGCTGCTACGTGTGGATCGGCAACGGCATGGCAGAGGGGGGCTGCATGCTCCACAACCCCCGCTACGACTTCAACGATGAGGTGCTGACCCTGGGGTCCAGCTACTGGGTACGCCTGGCGGAAACGCTGTTGTCAGCGTAGTAGCTCACCCGGGCCCGGGGTTCCAGGTAGTCGTAGACCGCCCGATCCAGCTCCGCCGGGCGCAAGGTCTTCACCACGCTGAGGGAACTGTCCTCCGCCATGTCCAGCCAGAGGGCTTCCTCCTTGGGCACATCCGGGTCGTAGATCAGAAGCGACGGATGCAATAGCCGCCCGGGCGTCACATTCATCACCAGGCCGATGAGGCCATTGTTGAGTTGCACCACGCTGCCCGGGGGATACACCCCCATGCAACGGATGAAGTGCTGCATCAGCACCGGATCGTATTTGTCCTTCTCCTTCTTGAACATGAAGGAAATGGCCTCGGCCGGGGTCATGGATTCCGCAGGGTTGATGCGGTTGCAGTAGTTGTCGAAGGTATTGACGATGCAGGCGATGCGCGCGAAGCGGCCGATACGGTCTGACGTCAGTCGCCCGGGAAAGCCCTGGCCGTCCAGGGTCTCGTGGTGCATGGCGATGACCTCCAGGGCGCCCGGAGTCATGTTCGGCAACTGCTGGGCCATCTCGGTGCCATACAGCACGTGCTGCTGGTAGAAGTTCCGTTCCGCGGAAGTCCAGGGCGTCTTCTTCAGCAGTATCTGGCTGGGCACCTTCTCCTTGCCCATGTCGTGCAGCAGGGTGCCCAGGCCCAGTTCCCGCAGGTCCTCGGCAGAAAACCCCGCCTCCCGGCCGAGGATGAGGGCCAGCATGGTGACGTTCAGGGCGTGGAAATAGGCGTTCTCGTCCCCGGTCTTGGCGTTCATCAGGTGCAGGACCACATCCTTTTCTTCCAGCAGGGAGCCCACCATGTCCGACACCAGGGCCTGGGCCTGCTGCACGGAGGCCTCCGGCTTGGCAAACAGGTTGCGCAGCATGGACTTGACCGTGGACACGCCGCTGGTGAATTTTTTCTCGCAGCGGCCCAGGGCCTGGCGCTGTTCGGCCAGTTTTTCCTTGCGGGCCTGCTTCGCCTGCCACATGGCCACCACTTCCGGGTCCGGCTCCGGGGGTGGCGGTGGCGGCGGTGCATCCGCCTTGGGGGGCGGCAGGGGGGGGAATTCGCTTTTCTCGCGTATGTAGATCACATGCTGTATGCCCAGTGAACGCAGCACCTGCAACTGCTTTTCGGTGCGGATCTTGAAGCTGTTGAACAGGAACGGGTGATCCATCCAGTCTTCGAGACGGACATATAACCCCACCCTCACCTGGTCTATGTGGATACGCTGTTCGAAATCGCCCATGGATGAAACGTTTTGATGACTGCAAGTGTCCTTATCGGCAAGCTTGTACAGAAATGAAGTTGGAAAGGATAGATCATGGAAATCGCCACCCTGGCCGGCGGCTGCTTCTGGTGCCTGGAAAGCGCCTTCAACCAACTGAAGGGCGTGGAGCAGGCCGTATCAGGCTACATGGGCGGACACCTGGACGCCCCCACCTACGAACAGATCTGTACCGGCCGTACCGGCCATGCCGAGGTCGTCCAGGTTCACTTCGACCAAAACCTCATCGGTTACGACGCCCTGCTGGAGGTGTTCTTTGCCCTCCACGACCCCACCACCCTCAACCGCCAGGGCAACGACGTGGGCACCCAGTACCGCTCCGCCATCTTCTGCCACACGCCGGAACAGGAAACCCAGGCCCGGGCCACGATCCGGCGTCTGACAGAAACAGGCGCCTTCAGCGCTCCCATCGTCACGGAAGTGACCCAGGCCGCTCAATTCTGGCCCGCCGAGGACTACCACCAGGGCTACGCCGAACAGAATCCCAACCAACCCTATTGCCTGTTCGTGGTGGGCCCCAAACTGGCGAAATTCCGCAACCTGTTCGCGCTCCGACTCAAACCTGAGCCAGGTTGAGCCCGCTGATTTCGACAGCGCTGCCGAAATTTCAACACGCCAGCCGAACCGGCTGGGGCATTATTGCGCTAACCCATTGAATTTAATGGCATCTAAAACTGGCCCAAGTCCTGCATAAGGGAAACATCTCCCACCGATCCCGAAATAAGGATAACCATGAAGCGACTCGCTCCCTCCCTGCTGGCCCTGTCCGTGCTGAGCAGCCTGGCCTCCCCTGGTCACGCCACCCCCATCCATTCTCTGGGCGACCAGGATCCGGACGCCTTTGGCTTCTCCACCAACAATATATTTTTCGGTAATTCCCGGGGCTGGCGCTTCACGGCCACTACTGATGATCTGCTTGTGACCCAACTGGGCATCGCCCCGGTGACCAGCGGCAGCTTCACCCTCAGCCTGTGGGATTTCGCAGGCCAGAGCCTGCTTGCCCAAACCACCCTGGGCAACGTGGTGGGCGGTGAATGGAACTGGGGCGACCTGAACTCTGGGGTGCAACTCCAGTCGGGCATGGATTACTTGGTGATGGGCATCGGCAATGACCCGGGCGCCACTTATTACTTTGGCAGTGGCCTGCCAGCTTCCTGGTATCCCAGCAATGAAATCAGCTATGTGGAAATGCGCTATTGCAATGGCTGCAATGCCAATAGCTTCCCCACCAACACCCTGAGCGGCTACCAGTACGGACTGGTTGATATCGGCTACGAGCGCTCCATTCCCTCCCAGAATGCGGTGCCGGAGCCCAGCTCTCTGGCCCTGATTGGGCTCGGCCTGGGCTTGCTGGTGGCGGGAGCCGCCCGCCGGCGCCGGTGAACCGACTCCACGCCCAATTCGACCCGCCTCCCAGGCGGGTTTTTCGTTTCTCGGAGCCACCGGGCCAAAGGGCTAAAATGCACGCCTTGTCTTTGATCTGCCTGCCATGGATTCCCCTCGCGACTGCGTCATTCCCTTTATGTTTGAACACCTGGACATCCGGGGTGCCTGGGTCAGCCTGGATCAGACCTGGGCCGGCCTGACCCGGGGACGGGATTACCCGGTCCCCGTGGCCCACCTGCTGGGCGAAATGGCGGGGGTCACCGCCCTCATCGGCGCCAACCTGAAACAGCCCGGCCGCCTGACCTTCCAGCTGCGGGGCGACGTCCCCCAGGCGCAGACCGTGGAACTGCTGGTGATGGATTGCGACGAGCAGTTGCGCATGCGGGGCATGGCCCGCTGGCAGGGGGACCGTCTGCCGGAGGATGCGCCCGCGTTGCTGGGCCATGGCAAGCTGGTCCTGAGCCTGGATACCGTGGGCATGCGCCAGCCCTACCAGAGCGTGGTGCCCCTGGAGGGCGCCTCCCTGGCTGCCATTTTCGAGCATTACCTCACCCGTTCCGAGCAGCAGCCCACCCGCCTGGCCCTGGCCAGCGACGCCATGCGCGCCACCGGACTGTTCCTGCAACGTCTGCCCGGCGCGGACGAGAAGGACCCGGACGGCTGGAACCGGATCCAGCATCTGCTGGAAACCCTCAAGCCGGCGGAACTCCTCGCCCTGCCTGCCACGGATCTGTTGCGCAGCCTGTTTCCGGAAGAAGACATCCGCGTCTTCGACCCCCGCCCGGTCACCCACCACTGCCCCCAGGACTGGGAAAAGATCCACACCATGCTGAAATCCCTGGGCCGGGAAGAGTGCGACGCGATCCTGCGGGACCATGGCCAGATCCACGTGCGGGACGACATCTGCGACCTGGACTACCACCTGGACGCCCAGGCCGTGGCCGCCCTGTTCGAGCCCCCCTCCTCCACGGTGCACTGATGTTCGAGCCCATCCAGCCGGCCCGGCTGGACTTCGCCCCGGAGGGCACCCCCGTCTCCCGGGACTACGACGACATCTACCACGCTGCCCAGGGCGGACCCGGCCAAGCCCGGCATGTGTTCCTGGCGGGCAATGGATTGCCGGACCGCTGGCGGGGCCGGGAGCGCTTTGTCATCCTGGAAAACGGTTTCGGCACGGGCCTGAACTTCCTCTCCACCTGGGCGGCCTGGCGGGTTCAGGATGCCCCCTGCCGACTGCATTACCTGGCCGTGGAAAAACACCCCTTCCAGCGGCAGGACCTGGCCCGCCTTCACGCCGGTTGGCCGGAATTCCAGCCCCTGGCCGACGCCCTGGCAGCCGCCTGGCCCGTACTCACACCGGGCTTCCACCGCCTGGAATTCGAAGGAGGGCGGGTGGTTCTGACCCTGATGATGGGGGAAGCGGAAACCTGTCTGCGGCGGCTCAGGGCCCGGGTGGACGCCTTTTACCTGGACGGCTTCGACCCGCGCAGGAACCCGGCCATGTGGTCGCCCCAGGTATTCAGGGCACTGGCCCGCCTGGCCGCGCCAGAGGCCACCCTGGCCACCTGGTGCGTGGCCCGCAGCGTGCGGGACGACCTGGCGGCGGCGGGCTTCACGACGGAAAAACGCCCGGGCTATGCGGGCAAGCGGGACATGCTTGTGGGGCGTCTGGCGGCAGACCAGGCCACGCCCCAGGCAATTTCAGACCCCACAGCCCAGACAACCCGCACCGCCCTCATCATCGGCGGCGGCATCGCCGGCTGTGCCCTGGCCCAGCGCCTCACCACCCGGGGCTGGCAGGTGACGCTGCTGGAAGCCCACGATCACCTGGCCGGGGAAGGCTCGGGCAACCTGGCGGGCATTGTCCGCCCCCTGCTTTCCCGGGATGACAACATCGCCTCCCGGCTCAACCGGGCCTGCTATCTCCATGCCCGCCGGGCCTGGGAGTCGCTGGAACAGGCGGGCTTCCCTTCCCGCCGGGGTCTGGACGGGGTGTTGCAAATCGCCCGGGACCAGGAGCACGAAGCCCTGCAACAGGCCCTGGCCGGCTCCTACCCGTCTGACTACGTGCGCTTCCTGGACCAAACCCAGGCCAGCCAGCAGGCCGGCTGGCCCACCGCCTTCGGCGGCTGGTGGTTCCCTCTGGGGGGCTGGGCCTCGCCCCCCACGCTGTGCCAGGCCCTGGTGGCCGCTGCGGGTGAAACCTTGGACGTAAAACTGGGCTCAACCGTGACCGGCCTGGAACAGCGGGACGGCCAGTGGCAGGTCCTGGACGATACGGGACGCATCCTCGCCCAAGCCCCGGTGGCCATCCTGGCCCAGGGGGCCCAGGCCGGGGAACTGGAGGTGACCGCCGGCCTGCCCATCACCCCGGTGCGGGGGCAGGTCAGCCATGTGCCCACCCAACGCCTGCCAGCCATTCCCCATGCCCTGTGTTGCGAAGGCTATCTGACCCCGGCGGTGGACGGTATCCACTGTCTGGGGGCCTCCTATGCCTACGACCTGGGCCGGGAACTGCGGCCCCTGGAAAGCGAAGGCAATCTGGTGCGCCTGGGCCGCATCCTGCCCGGCGCGGAGGCTGGCTTGCAGGCCACCTCCCTGGCCGGCCGGGTGGGGTTCCGGGCCGCCACCCCGGACCGGCTGCCTTTGCTTGGCCCCCTGCCGGTGCCCGACGCTCCCCTGGCCCGGGATATCCAGTTGCGGGACATTCCCCGCCTGCCGGGGCTTTACGGTCTGCTGGGCCTGGGTTCCCGGGGACTGGTCTGGGCCACCCTGGCCGCGGAGGCCCTGGCCAGCCAGATCCAGGGCGACCCACTGCCCCTGGAAAAAGACCTCATGGACGCCCTGGACCCGGCCCGCTTCCGCCTGCGGGCCCATCGACGGAGAGCCTGAGGTCATCAAGGCCCTTATGGTGTTCCTGCGGCACCCGCCCGCATGATGTCCTCCAGCATTTCCCGCCGTTCCAAGCCCTGGGCCCGCAGTTTTGCATCGAAGGCGCCGGGGCCGGCGCTGTCCAGCCAGGCCATGTCCCAGTCCAGCATGATCAGCCAGATGACGCCTTCCCGATCCTCTACCAGGGCAATACGGGGCGGCACGAAGAGGGCCATTTCCGGGGCGTAATCCATCCAGTCCCGGCTGACCAGGGGGTCACACAGACTGATGACTTCCACCTTGGGGGTACCCGACTGGCCGGTACGGGCTTCCAGGGCTTTCCACATCTGGTAGCGGTCCACCAGCATGAAGCCGTGCCGCTCCGCCCGGGCAATGAGGGACGCCGCCACCTGGTCCACCGTCAGCCCGGATCGGGCCGGCATCTTGTGGGCCATGACGTTGAGCAGATCCCGCACGCTCAGGGGGCTGAAGAGCATGAACAGCCGGGCCCACTGGCCCTTGGCCTCCCGGGACAAGGGCGGCAGCATGGTGTTGGGGGGCAGGTTGGGCTGGACCCGGGCCTGACCGGGTGGAAAAGGTAACGCCAGGGGCAACGACAGGTGCTGGGGCTGATGCTGGAGATCGTGGGCCCGGGCCGCTCCGGTCATACAAAACAGGGCCAGGGCCAACGTCACCACGCCCAGCTTGTTCAAGATCAAGAGATTGCCAATCTTTACCACGCCCGCTCCCCGTTTCTGCACTACAAAGCAGTAGCAATGAAGACTTTACTCCCAGCCTTCCCCACACGCCCATCATGGATTCCCTGAACAAGCCCGCCGGAGCGTTGTCCTCTTTCCGGCCCTGTTACGGCTGGCGGTCGGCGACAGACGACGATGGTCAAAAGGCAGAACAGTCCACCGGCCAGGATCAGGCGGATTCCGCCAGCCGTCCCAGCGCTGAAAGAACGAGGGAAACCTGCTTCTGGCGCTACCCACGCCATAGGCCATGCTGCCCAAGCCGGGGCCGGGCTGACTTTAGTCAATGCTTCGGGAATCCGTCGGAACGATCATTGCTGCGCCCTGATCCACTTGAATCCTGACCATGAACATTTCCATTCCCGTACAACCCATCGTCCACAACCACAACCGCACGGACGGCATCTATGCCTTTGATGCCCGTGGCATTGCCAAGCGATTCCGCCATGCCGCCATCTTCGGTGCCCTGGATTCACTGATGCCCGGGGAACGCATGCGCTTCGTCAACGACCACAACCCCATCCCCCTCCTGCAACAGATGCATGCTCGTTATGGCAACCGGGTGGATATCCAGTACCTTGAGCAGGACGAGACCCGGGTGGTCATCGATTTTGTCCTCAAGGCGTGTTGAACCTGGTTCCGGGCGAAGGGGGGTGCCGATGCTTGTCTGGACAACTATCAGGACAAGAAGGTATGTTTAGCGCCTGATAAGCCCTCCCCGACCGATCCCCCATGCCCCGCTTGCTCGACCTCATCTGCCCCGCCGGCAGCCTGCCGGCCCTGAAAGCAGCGGTGGACCACGGTGCCGACGGGGTCTACCTGGGGCTGCGGGACAACACCAATGCCCGCAACTTCGCCGGCCTGAACTTCGACCCACCTGCTTTGGCGGAAGGCATCCGCTACGCCCACGCCAAGGGGGCCAAGGTGCTCATGGCCCTCAACACCTACCCCCAGCCCGCCACCCGGGACCGCTGGCATGCCGCCGTGGACACCGCCGCCACGGCGCGCGTGGACGCCATCATCCTCGCCGACCCGGGCCTCATGGCCTACGCCCGCAAGACCCACCCGGACCTGCGCCTGCATCTTTCCGTGCAGGGCTCCGCCACCAGCTACGAGGCCATCAATTTCTACCGGGACCGGTTCGGCATCCAGCGGGCGGTGCTGCCCCGGGTGCTGTCCCTGGCCCAGGTGGAAAACGTGGTGCAGCACACGGACGTGGAGATCGAACTGTTCGGCTTCGGTGGCCTGTGCGTCATGGTGGAAGGCCGCTGCCTGCTGTCCTCCTACGCCTGCGGCGATTCCCCCAACACCTTCGGCGCCTGTTCCCCGGGCCACGCGGTGCGCTGGGAACAGACCCCGAAGGGCATGGAAACCCGGCTGAACGGCGTACTCATAGACCGCTATGCCGAAAACGAGAAAGCGGGCTACCCCACCCTGTGCAAGGGCCGCTTCGAGGTCCAGGGGGAGACCTACTACGCTCTGGAAGAACCCACCAGCCTGAACAGCCTGGAACTGCTGCCGGAAATGGCCCGCCTGGGGGTAGCCGCCATCAAGATCGAAGGCCGCCAGCGCAGCCCTGCCTACGTGGCCCAGGTCACCCAGGTATGGCGCGCAGCCATAGACGCAGTAAAACGCAACCCCGCCAGCTTCGCCCCCACCCCCGCCTGGATGACAGCCCTCAACAAGGTCTCCGAAGGCAGCATGCATACCCTTGGGGCTTATTACCGGCCGTGGAAATGACTTGCAGCGAAGGGAGAAGGGGCCGCGCCTCCGGCGCTCAAGGGGGAAGGGCAACACCCCCACCCCGCGCACCCTTTACCCTTCCCCCTTCCCCCTTTACTGAATCATGAAACTCAGCCTCGGCCCCCTCCTCTACTACTGGTCCCGGGAGGACACCCTGGCCTTCTACGAGGCCGCTGCCGACTGGCCGGTGGATATCGTCTACCTGGGGGAAACCGTGTGTTCCCGCCGCCATCTGCTGCGCCTGCCAGACTGGCTGGAGCTGGCGGACAAGCTGGCCGCTGCCGGCAAGGAAGTGGTGCTCAGCACCCAGACCCTGATCGAGTCGGAATCGGACCTGAAGGCCCTGCGCAAGCTGGTGGCCGACGGACGGTTTCAGGTCGAAGCCAACGAATGGGGGGCTGTACGCCTGCTGGCCGAAGCCGACCAGCCCTTCGTGGCCGGCCCCACCCTGAACGCCTACAACCCGGACACCCTGGCCCTGCTGGCGGAGCTGGGGGCACGCAGCTGGGTGGCGCCAGTGGAAATGTCCCGGGACATGCTGACGGCCATGGCGGTGCCGACGGGCATGGAAACGGAGCTGTTCGCCTACGGCCGTCTGCCCCTGGCCTTTTCCGCCCGCTGTTTCACCGCCCGCCATTACAACCTGCAAAAGGACGACTGTCAGTTCAAGTGCCTGGACCACCCGGACGGCCTGGTCCTGCGCAGCCGGGAGGGAGAAGACTTCCTGGCCCTGAACGGCATCCAGACCCAGTCCGCCCGGGTCATGGACCTGGCCCCACATCTCGCCGCTCTGGACAGCGCGGGCGTGGATGTGCTGCGGCTGTCACCCCAGTCCCGGCACATGGGACGGGTGGTGGAAACCTTCCGCGCCCTGGTGGACCACCAGCTCTCCGGCCCTGAGGCCGCTTCGACCCTGAAACCCGTCCTGCCTGGCCCCCCCTGTGACGGTTACTGGCTGGGGGGAGCCGGCATGGATTTCCAAGGAGCCCTTTGATGCACGTACCCGCCTTTATGCCCTCCATTTCCCTGCCCCCCCTCTCCCTGGCCCGGGCCCTGGCTGTCCTGCCGGCCTGGCCCGCCTCCCGGGCCTTTGTTGCCGCCGCCAACCTGGCCGCATGGCCCGCCTTGAAAAGCCTGGACTGGGCGCCAGTACAGGGCCGACACTTCTGCGTGGCGGTGAAGGACATGGGCCTGCACATCCATTTCACCCTGGAACGGGGGGGCTTCCGGGCCGCGACATCGGGCAAGGCTGATGTGACCTTCACCGCCACCGCCCCGGACTTTGCCCGCCTGGCCCTGCGTCTGGAAGATCCGGACACCCTGTTTTTCAACCGCCGCCTGCTCATCGAAGGGGACACGGATCTGGGGCTGCGGGTGAAGAACATGCTGGATGCGGTGGAACTGGAAACGGCCGCCGCCGCCCTGCCCGGCCGCCTGGGCAATGTGGTGATGGGCCTGAGGAAGCTGGCAATGCGCTACGCTTAGGGTGTAAGCAGTACCAAGGACACCCACCATGCTACCCGGCAAGAAACCCCAGCGTTTTCCCCTGCACCCCAAGCACCCGGAGCGGCTGTGCTGGGGCTGTGACAAGTATTGCCCGGCGGAAAACATGCTGTGTGGCAACGGCAACAGCCGGGTACAGCACCCGGCCGAACTGATGGGGGACGACTGGTACGAGTGGGACGCCTGGGGCCTGGATGCGGAAGGCAGCCTGGCCAAACCTGCCGCTCCCCGGCCCCGGGACGCAACGGATTAAACCCCGCGTCTAGGAATGCTTCAGGCCCGCCTGGTAGACCGCCAGGAGCGCGGCCCGCAGGTTTTCGTCCTCGTCCAGGCCCCGCCCCTCAAGAAACACCTCGGCAATGGACTTCACGATCTGCCAGTCGGCGGACGCCCGGCGCAGTTGCTCGAACCTTTCCCAGTGAAAAACCCCGTCTTCCAGGGCCCCGCAGGCCAGCCCGGTAGGCGCGGAAAACAGGATGTCCTCCGCCTCCAGGACTTCGTACAGGTAGGAATAGGGGTCGATGCCCGCCGCCTGGGCCAGGGGCCGGTGGAAGTCCGGTTGCTCGCCGGGCTCCGCCTGGAATTGATCCAGGTCCAGTAAGGTTTCCAGGTCGTAGGTCTCCCCCTTGAAGGAAAACGATACGCTGGCGCGCAAGGTGTTAGAGGTGGCGGTATGGCTACTCATGACGGACCGCTCCGGCAGGCTCTGCCGGAGCGCGTGGGGCAACGCTCAGTTGCGCTTCACCAGTTTCTCGTCCACCCAGCCAGCCCCGTCGTTGCCCTCCACAGCAAGGAAGCCGTTGCGGGCCTCGCCAGTGAACACCAGTTCTTCTCCCCGCTTGAGGGAGAACACAACCCGGGCATTCTTGCTGGCGTCGGCATAGATCTTCACGCCACCGATCTTGCCGGTGATCACATCCCCGGTCTGGAAACCGGCACCCGCCTGGGTGGGCTTGCCGGAAGGCCCCTTCAGGCTGATCTGCTGGCGCTGCATGTCCGGGTTGTCGCGGATGGCACGAACGATGTTGTTCCAGTTATCCAGGAACCCTGAAGCCACCACCTTGCCCTCGGCGGTGTTCTCGTAAGCCCCCAGGGCCCCCACGGCACCGCCGCCAAAGCCGATGCCCCCCAGGCTGAAATCCGTGGACTTGGCCATACCGGTGGCGGAAGCCACTTGCAGGCTGGTGCGGGCGTCCGCCAGCAGCATGCTGGTCTGGGCTTCCTTGAACTTGAGGCCGGCTGCGATGAGGGCCCCGCCAACTCCGAACAGCCCCCCGAGTGCCCCCCCAAGGCCTCCGGCATCCTTGTTGGAGAAGGCCACGTCCGGGGTCAGTACGTAATCGGCCGTCACCATCTGGCCACCACCCATGTTGGAACCGCTACGCAGTTCACCGGACTTGGCCAGCTCCCGCTCCTGCATCAGGTTACGCATGGCGCGGCCCCGTTCCACCACCACGAAGCAGTTGGACTGCTGGATCATCATGCGGATGAGGCCCACTGGAGATGGCAAGCCATAGGAAAGCAGGGCCTGGCCCACGTAGTCCTGGGGCTCGGACACAGCCAGGGTGCCGTAGGGCTTGTCGCATTTCTCCAGGGCGGCGGGCGCATTCTTGGCCCCGTCCGGGCCGGCGGAACCGGAAACCGTGTTCTCCTCCTTGTCACCGCCCAGGGAGATTCCCAGGAAGGCGTGGGCCGGGGTCACGCTTTGGGTGAGGATCAGGCCCAGCATCAGGGCGGAAAAAGACTTGTGCATCGGAAGGCTCCCGAACGGTGTGGAATCCATCGCAATTTATCCTCGACCGCCGCCGGCGGCAACCGCCCTATTCGGGGGAGTCAGTCGCGAAAATTCTGGAACTGCAAGGGCACTTCGGTGATGTTCTTGCGCAGCAGGGCGATGCAATCCTGCAGCACGTCCCGCTTGGCGCCGGACACCCGCACGCTGTCCCCCTGGATGCTGGCGGTAACTTTGAGCTTGGAGTCCTTGATTTCGCGCACGATCTTCTTGGCCAGATCAGATTCGATGCCGTTCTTGACCGTCACCTGGCGCTTCACCTTGTTACCGGAGACCTTCTCGCTCTTCTCAGCCACGTCCAGGCTGCGCACGTCCACGCCCCGCTTGGCGAGCTTGCCGTTGAGCACTTCCAGCACCTGATCCAGCTGAAAGTCCGTATCGGCGTAGAGGGTCAACACCATGTCCGTCTGTTCGATGCGGGCATCGGTGCCCTTGAAATCGAACCGGTTGCCGATCTCCTTGCTGGCCTGGTCCACAGCGTTGCGCAGTTCCGTCTTGTCCACCTCGGAGACGATGTCGAATGAAGGCATGGTTTTCTCCCGACGCAGGAAAAGGAATAAGAAGGGCGTGGTTTGTAGCACAAGCGCGCGTAAAATACGGCATCGTTCCCATTTCAGATGAGGTTTTCATGGCCCGCGTCACCATCGACGATTGCATCCGCAACATTCCCAACCGCTTTGAAATGACCCTGGCCGCTGCCTACCGGGCCCGCCAGATCTCCACCGGCTCCACCCCCAAGGTGGAACCCAACAAGGACAAGCCCGCCGTCATCGCCCTGCGGGAAATCGCAGAGGGTCTTGTGGGCGCGGAAATCCTGAAGAAGGCAACCTACTGATCCCCTGCGGGATGCCATGATGGCAGCGCCAAGCTCGGACTCCATCCTTGCTTCACTGCCGCCTCTGCCGGAGGCCGTCGCCTACCTGGAACCGGCAGACCTGGACGCCTTCCGGCGGGCCTATTTCTTCTCCGCTCTTGCCCACACCGGGCAATACCGCAAGGGGGGTGCCCCCTACGTGACCCACCCCCTGGCGGTAGCTGAAATCCTGGCGGAATGGCGCCTGGACGTGCAGACCCTGATCGCCGCCCTGCTTCACGACGTGGTGGAAGATACCGGTGTCACCTCGGAGCAGATTGCCCTGGAATTCGGCAAGCCCGTCGCCAACCTGGTGGACGGGGTCACCAAGCTGGACAAGATCAAGTTCGAGACCAAGGCCCAGGCCCAGGCTGAGAACTTTCGCAAAATGCTCATGGCCATGGCCCGGGATGTGCGGGTCATCCTCATCAAACTGGCTGATCGGCTGCACAACATGCGTACCCTGGACGCCATGGCGCCGGAGAAGATCCATCGCATCGCCCAGGAAACCCTGGATATCTACGCCCCCATCGCCAACCGCCTGGGGCTCAACCAGCTCTACCAGGAGCTGGAAGACATCGCCTTCGTGCATTTGCACCCCAACCGCTACAAGGTCATCGAAAAGGCCGTTAAAGCCGCCCGTGGCAACAGAGTGGAAGTAGTGGACAAGATTCGCGCCAATATCGAGGGGCGCCTTCAGGAAGCCCATATCCAGGCTTCGGTCTGGGGCCGGGAGAAGCATCTGCACAGCATCTACCGGAAGATGCATGAAAAGCACCTGGCCTTCTCCGAGGTATTCGACATCTACGGCTTCCGGGTCATCGTCGAGGACGTCTCCACCTGTTATCTGGCCCTGGGGGTGCTGCATGCCACCTACAAGCCCATCCCCGGCAAGTTCAAGGATTACATCGCCATCCCCAAGCCCAACGGCTACCAGTCCTTGCACACCACCCTGTTCGGCCCCTTCGGCGCCCCCCTGGAAGTTCAGATCCGCACCCAGGAAATGCACCGCATAGCGGAAACCGGCGTGGCCTCCCACTGGATCTACAAGACCGGCGATGCCTCCATCTCCGAGGTGCAGCGCCGCACCCACCAGTGGCTGCAAAGCCTGCTGGACCTCCAGGCCGACAGCCGGGACTCGGTGGAATTCCTGGAACACATCAAGGTAGACCTGTTCCCGGACGAGGTTTACGTGTTTACACCCAAGGGGGCCATCATCTCCCTGCCCCGGGGCGCCACGGCGGTGGACTTTGCCTATTCTGTCCACACGGACGTGGGTAACCATTGCGTGGGTGTGAAGATCAACGGCGAGTTCATGCCCCTGTCCACCCCCCTGAGAAACGGTGATCGGGTGGAAATCCTCACCTCGGAATCTGCCCGGCCCAACCCGGCCTGGGCCCACTTTGCCTTCACCGGCAAGGCCCGGGCCAACATCCGCAACGCCTTGAAGAAAGTCCACCAGAGCGAATCCGTAGGCCTGGGCCTGCGCCTGCTGGAGCAGGCTCTCAAAGCCCTGGGCAGCGATGGCGAGCACCTACCCGACAGCGCTTGGGAGCGCCTGCAGAAAGACACGGGCCGCAACCGGGACGAGGTCCTGCAAGAGATCGGCCTGGGCAAAAAACTGGCCTTTGTGGTGGCGCGCCAGTTGCTGCTGCGCGACAATGACCCTGCCACCCCCTCCAAGTCCGCCGGCCCGATGCTGGTTCGCGGCGCAGAAGGTGTGGCCGTGAAACTGGGCAAATGCTGCCGCCCCATCCCTGGCGATCCCATCATCGGCCAGATCAAGAAGGAAAAGGGTCTCATCATCCACACCCACGATTGCAGCCAGGTTCGCCGCTACCGGGAAGACCCGGACAAATGGGTGGACGTGGCCTGGGCATCGGACCCGGACCGGTTGTTCGAAGTGGGTATCAAGGTGGTGGTGGCCAACCAGCGGGGGGTGCTAGCCAAGGTGGCGGCATCCATCGCCAACGAAGGATCGGACATCGACAACGTGCATATGGAAGAAGAAGCCGGCGCCTATACCAATCTGTATTTCACCGTCAGCGTGCAGAATCGCCTGCATCTGGCGCGGCTGATGCGCGCCCTGCGGGGCCTGCATGAAGTGGTACGCATCCAGCGGCTCAAGGGCCGGGAAGATCGGGCACCGGTGACAGCATGATGGACGAAACCATGGACACCCTCCCTCCCCCCGCCCCGGAAAAGCCACCCCGGGCCAAACGGACGCGCGCACCCAGAAAGGAAACGGAGTTGCCTGAAGAAAACATGACCGAGGACCGGACCCAGGAAATGGACACATTTCCCCTGGGCGATATCCAGTCTGAAACCGTGGCGCTCCACAACACTGGCTACCCCGACGACGATATCCGGGAGGCGAGCAACGGGGATACCCAGTCTCCGCCGGAAACCAGTGAGGCGGACCCAGGCGAAGGGTTTTCTGAAGAAGCCGAAGAAGCTGCCGGGAGCGACGACCAGGAAGAAACCCAGGACATGCCCCAGGGCATATCTCCCCAAGCCCGCATCCGGGAACTGATGTCCATCCCGGACAACCATAAAACCGAGGCCCAGTGGGACGAGCTCATCGAACTGGAGATCGCCATGGCCCAGGGCGGGCGTCTGCTCAACCTGCCAGCCAAACAGCAGAAACCTGGTGGTAAAAGCTCCCATGGCGGTCAGCACCCTGGCCAGCACAACAAGAACCAGAAGAAACCCGGCCACCGGCCCGGGGGCCACCCTGCCCAGACCCAGGGTCAGGACAATGGTGGTGGTGGCAAACCTTCCGGTGGCCAGAACAAGAAATTCGGCCGCCGCTTCCACAAAAAGCCCCCCAAACCGGCGGCGGGTTGAGGCCTTCCCAGTGTAAGGGCGGCTGAGCGCCCCGGCACTGGCTAGAACTCAGACTAGGCCGGGGAGGTGGACCCGGCTGTGGCCCCCTTGTCTTCGTTCAGCGCAGATAGCCCTCATGCTCCAGTTTTAGCACGATTCGGGCCACGGCCTCTTCCACGCTGTACTGGGCCGTATCAATGGCCAGTTCCGGGTTTTCCGGAATCTCGTAGGGATCTGAGACCCCGGTGAATTCGGGGATCAGGCCAGCCCGGGCCTTGGCGTAAAGCCCCTTGCGGTCCCGCCCTTCGCAGACCTCGATGGCCGTGGACACGTGCACCTCGATGAATCCGCCCCAGGGCTCGATCATGTTCCTCACCGCCCTCCGGGTTGTGCGGTAGGGGGCGATGGGGGCGCAGATGGCGATGCCGCCATGCTTGGTGATTTCGCTGGCCACATAGCCGATGCGGCGGATGTTGATGTCCCGGTGTTCCTTGGAGAAACCCAGTTCGGATGACAAATTACGGCGCACCACGTCTCCGTCCAGCAGGGTCACGCGCCGCCCCCCCATTTCCATGAGTTTGACGGTCAAAGCCCTGGCGATGGTGGATTTTCCAGCCCCGGACAGGCCAGTGCAAAATACCGTGAAGCCCTGCCGACTGCGGGGTGGATAGGCCTTGGAAAGGGCCGCGAGCACATCGGGGTAGGAATACCAGTCAGGCACTTTGGCCCCCTGCACCATGCGGCGGCGCAGTTCGCCGCCATTCATGCGCAGGGTTCGGCTGCCCTCGGGAACCTCCCCCTCGTCCATGAACTCATCCCGGTCTTCCACGTAGACCAGGCGGGGGAAGGGCACCAGTTCCACCCCCAGGCGATCCCGGGACAAGTCGTGGACCATGTTGCCCGGGGCCAGGACATCGCCCCCACGGCGATGGCTACCCTGGGCTTGCCATTCGCCCCCCACCACCAAGTGGGTACAGCCGTAATTGCGGGCGATCAGGGCCTTGTAGAGCAGTTCCCTATCCCCGTCCGGCAAGGCCATGAGGGGGCTGATGCTCAACAGGGTGGTGGGCGCAGGGAAACGGGGCTGCATGGCCTGGCAGGCATGGATGCGGCTGAAATGGGCCGCATCGTCCACCGGGTCGGTCCCGCCGGCCACCTGGATGAACAGATTGGCCTCCCGTTGCACGGCGGCCTTGAGATAGAACTCGTAGTGCATGCGATGCATGGCCTGGCTGGGCATGACCCCCAGCACCCGGCGCCAGCCTCGCTTGGCGAACTGGGCCCGGGTTTCCGCCGGGGTCAGACGCAGGGGCAGGAAGTCATGCCGGGGCGGCAGGGCGATGCCTTCCACCTTGCCGGCCACGTAGACCTTGCCCGCCTGGCCGCTTGGCACGGACACCGGCGCGGCGGGGAACGCCGCCAGCCGGGCCTCGCCTTCCGGGTCCACGGGCCAGACTTCGCTCACGTGCAACACAGCCGGCATGAAACCTTCCGCATCCCTGAGGGCCACCTTGCTGCCCGGGGTCAGATCTTTTGCCGCCTTCTCGGTAACCGCCAGCATCACCGGGCGGGGCCAGAAACGGCCATCGGCCAACTGCATGTGGGAAAGCACGGCCTCCAGGTCCGCCTTGCCCATAAACCCGGTCAAGGGCGCCAGGGCACCGGTGAGGATCAGTTCCAGCTCACACAGTTGCTGCCAGTCCAGGTCCAGGGAAGGAATATCGAAGGCTTCCTTTTTCAGGGCTTCGGCGCGATAGGCATCACACAACAGCAGCGGCAGGTCGCCGCCGTAGGGGGAGATCAGATTTTCCATGGTCATCAGGCAGGCTGGGGATAAGAGGCGAAGAACGCAGTGATGAAATCGGCAATCCGGGCTTCAGGCAGGACATTGATGCCTGCCGCGGCCTTGCGGCCGCCTCCGGTATCAAACTGCTTGCACAACTCGTCCGCACCGCTGCGGTTGCGCAGGGGGGCCCGGACGCTCACCACGAAATGGCCCTTGGGCGAACGGGTGAGCAGCGCATGGGCCCGTTCCGGGTGGGCCGTGGCCAGCTCATTGGCATAGACGCCGCTGGCCCGACGGGCCCAGGGGGCATCGGGCATGACCACAACGGCACCGGAAGCCCGGGTTTCCGCCGGGACCACCGCCCGGGCCTGGGCCATGTCTTCCCGGTAGCCGTTGCGCAGGGTCTGGAAGGCCGGGGCTTCATGGATGAAGCTGAAGGGGTCGGCGTGGGGGCGCAGGGCCTGGTAGAGGTCGGCGGGGTGGAAGTGCAGGTCTTCAAGGCTGTCGCCGTAGCCGTTGTAGTTGAGGCATTCCCCCAGTTCCTGGAGAGCCTCCAGCTGCACCCCATCCAACCCCAGAGGGGCAGCAGCCTGACGGGCGGCATCGTGCAGGTTGTCACCGAAAGCCGCCGTCACCGCCCAGGGTCGGTGGCGCCCTTCCAGGGCCCGGTCCACCAGCAGGCTGGTACAGACCTCGGCGGAGGTATCGATGGTGGCCTGGAAGTTGGCATGGACCGGCAGTTCCCCAGGGTTATGGTGGTCGAACCAGCGCACGTGCACGCCCCGGGTCAGCAACTCGGTAAGCGGGGCCAGGTTCTTCTCCACGGCGATATCCAGGGCGGTGATGACGTCCCCTGCCTGGGCATCAATCCGTTTCAGCAGGCCGATATCCCGCTTCACGCCGGTGACCAGCACGCTGTCGATGGGGTCGGCCAAGCGTAATTGGTGCAGGGCACAAAGACCATCCGCATCGCCGTTGAAAGCGTCGTAATAGGTCATGGCCGCCTCACTTCGCGTCCGTGGGTGCTGCGGCGGCAGGCGCGGTTTCAGCAGGTGCCGTTTCTGCAGCGGCCTGGCCAAGACCGGCAAACTCGCCCAGATATTCCACCTTGGCGGCGTCCCGCATGGTCTTCAGGGCGGCAGTTGCCGCTTCGCGCTTCTTCTGGTTGGCGACGAAACGCTCGATGCTGGCCTTGGCCTGCTCCAGGGTCACGGGCTGGCTCTGGGAGCCGGCTACCACCAGGACATTGAGACTGTCAGGACCTCGCATGGTCATGGCCTGGCCGTCTTTCATCTGGGCCAGGCGGGGCAGCAGTTCGGCGGGCAGGTGCTCGGCAGCCTTGGTGCTCTGGGACACCCGGGCCTGGATGCCCTGGTCCTTGAGCCACTGGGCGAAATCGTCCAGGCTGTGGGCCCCGGCCAGTTGGGCTTGCACGGCGGCCTGGTTTTCCGCCGTGACGGGAATGCTGATTTCCTGCAGGCGATAGATGCGGCGCTGGCTAAACAACTCCGGATGGGCGGCGAAATACTCGGCCACTTCCGTGTCGCTAGGCGCCGCCACCCCGGCCGTGGATTTCTCCACATAAGTCTGGGCGAGAATCTGCCGGCGGGCGGCCTCCAGGGCCAGGGCCACCTCCGGATCCTGATCAAGCTTGTCCGCCAATGCCTTCTGCACCAGCAAATCCTGGTCCACCAGATTCTTGAGGATCTGCTCCGCTGCCTGCTTATGCCGCTCGGCACTCATCTCGCCCAGCTTTTTCACTTCGTGTTCCACCAGGGCCACGGAGATGGCGTTGCCGTTGACCGTGGCTGCCGCCGCAGCCTTTTCGTCCTGTTTGCCACAGCCATACAGGCTGGCAGCCAGAATCAGCACCAGGGCACTGGCACCGATGTGTTGTTGTAATCGCATTGCTTACCTCTCTGTTGGAAATGGGAAAGAGAAACGGAAGTCCTTGATCTTCAGAGCACGCCGGCAGCGTAGTCCGCCAGGCGGGAACGCTCGCCCCGGGCCAGGGTGATGTGGCCGTTATGGGGCCAGCCCTTGAAACGGTCCACCACGTAGGTGAGGCCGGAAGAGCCTTCCGTCAGGTAGGGCGTATCGATCTGGGCGATGTTGCCCAGGCACACCACCTTGGTACCGGGGCCGGCCCGGGTGATGAGGGTCTTCATCTGCTTGGAGGTGAGGTTCTGGGCCTCGTCGATGATGAGGAACTTGTTGATGAAGGTGCGGCCCCGCATGAAGTTGAGGGACTTCACCTTGATGCGGGAGCGGATCAGGTCCTGGGTGGCGGCCCGGCCCCAGTCACCGGCCTCTTCGTCGGTCTTGTTGAGCACGTCCAGGTTGTCTTCCAGGGCTCCCATCCAGGGAGTCATCTTTTCCTCTTCGGTACCGGGCAAAAAGCCGATGTCCTCGCCCACGGGTACCGTCACCCGGGTCATGATGATCTCACTGTAGACCTTGTGCTCCAGGATCTGGGTCAAGCCCGCCGCCAGGGTGAGCAGGGTCTTGCCGGTGCCTGCCTGGCCCAGGAGGGTGACGAAATCGATGTCCGGGTCCATCAGCACGTTGAGGGCGAAGTTCTGCTCCCGGTTGCGGGCGGTAATGCCCCACACGGCATTCTTGTGATGAGAGAAATCCTTGGTGGTGACCAGGGTGGCGGTCTTGCCCTCCACGCTGGTGACGATAGCCTGGAAAGGATTAGGGCCTTCCTGCCAGAGAAACTGGTTCACCAGCAGGGAAGCGCACAGGGGGCCGGTGATCCGGTAGTAGGAACGGCCATCCTTCTGCCAGGACTCCATGCCCTTGCCGTGCTTGTCCCAGAAATCCGCCGGCAGTTCCATGACGCCGGTGTAGAGCAGGTCCGTGTCTTCCAGGACCTTGTCGTTGAAGTAGTCCTCCGCCGCAAAGCCCAGGGCCCGGGCCTTGATGCGCATGTTGATGTCCTTGGACACCAGCACCACTTCCCGGTCCGGCTGGAGCTGTCTCAGATGGGCCACCACCCCCAGTATCTGGTTGTCGCCGCTGCTGTACGGCAGGCTGGCGAGAATGCCCTTCTCCACCGTATCGGTTTGCAGGAACAGGCGCCCGGTGGCGGCCTTGTGGCTGTGGGCGGCAAGATCCGCACCGGCCTGGATGTTGTGCTCGCTGGGGCTGACGATGTCGTCCAGGAAACGGCTTACCTGGCGGGCGTTGCGGGCCACTTCCGACATGCCCTTCTTGTTATGGTCCAGCTCCTCCAGGGTCACCATGGGCAGGTAGATGTCGTGTTCCTGGAAGCGGTAAAGCGAGGTGGGATCGTGCAGCAGCACGTTGGTGTCCAGCACGAAAAGCTTGGTGAGTGCCGGCGCTTTGGTGGTGGCTTTTGCTGCGGATTTGGCACGGCTGGGGGTGCTGGCTTTGCTCACAGGCTTGGCAGGCATTTATGGCCCTCGGTTAGGTGGTCATCAGGGATGCGTTCTGAAAATGCTCACAAGGAACGCACGAACTCCAACACTTCCTGGACGTGGTTGGGCACCTTCACGCCGCGCCAGGCCCGGACTACCCGGCCTTCGGCATCGATCACGAAGGTGCTGCGCTCCACGCCCCGCACCTGTTTGCCGTACAGGTTTTTCAGCTTCATGACACCGAACAGTTCACAGACGGTTTCATCCGTATCGGCAAGCAGCTCAAAGGGCAGCCCCAGCTTGGCCTTGAAGTTCTCATGGGACTTGATGCCATCCCGGGAAACCCCGGCCACCACCGCCCCCAGGGCCGCAAACTGGCCGTGGAGATCGCGGAAATCCATGCCTTCCGTGGTGCAGCCCGGCGTGTTGTCCTTGGGATAGAAATACAGCACCACCGGATGGCCCCGGTGTTCGCTAAGTTTGAATTGCCCGCCGCCAGTGGCGGGAACGGAGAAATCCGGCGCGGGAGAACTTTCCATTGTTTGCAGGGTTTTCGGGAATCGCCGGGCCATTATCGGTGACGTATCACACCGGGAGCAACCGGAAATCCCTGTAAGAACCAGGGCTGCGAGGACAAAGCCCATGGTTCAAAGCAACAACGCCCCGACATGCGGGGCGTTCTTTATTGGCGGAGAGGGCGGGATTCGAACCCGCGGTAGGCTATTAACCTACACACGCTTTCCAGGCGTGCGACTTAAACCGCTCATCCACCTCTCCGTGAGGGGGCGGAGAATACACGCGCTGCCTGTTCCAGGCAAGGCTGAGGCCCGGAAAACTTCCTTGGTACAAAGGCAGAGAGCACAAACAAGAAAGGCGCCTTGCGGCGCCTTTCAGAACTTGTACTGTCCTGTCTTATTTTTTCTTGCCGCCTTTTTTGGCCGCGACCTTGTCCTTGAAAGCCTTGCCGGGCTTGAAGGCCGGAACAGTCGTGGCGGCGATCTTGATTGCGGCGCCAGTCTGGGGGTTCTTGCCAGTGCGGGCAGCACGCTTGCGGGACTCGAAAGTACCGAAGCCGATCACGCTCACACTGTCACCCTTGGCCACGGCATCCGTAATGGTATCCAGCACGGCTTCCAGCGCACGGCCGGCAGCAGCTTTGGACATATCGGTTTTGGCGGCGATGGCGTCGATAAACTCAGATTTGTTCATGCGGAGTCTCCTGTATAACGTCATGGGCTATGACGGCTGCATCATAGCAAGACATTGCCGGAGAAGTGCAAGTAAAAATCGAGTATTCATGGGGCTTACCAGTTGGTTTCCCGCTCCGGGCTGGCAGAAATACGGTGGATGGAAAGATCCGCGCCGTTGAATTCTTCTTCCGCGTCCAGCCGCAGGCCCAGGCTGGCTTTCAATGCGCCGTAAACCAGAAGCCCGCCGGCCAAGGCAATGCCCACCCCCACCAGGGTGCCAAGCAGTTGGGAGACCAGGCTGACACCCCCCAGTCCCCCCAGGGCCTGGAGCCCGAAAATACCAGCCGCAATGCCGCCCCAGGCGCCGCACAGGCCATGCAGGGGCCAGACTCCAAGCACATCATCAATCTTCCAGCGGTTCTGGGTCATGGTGAACATCACCACGAACAGAACCCCCGCCACGGCTCCCGTGACCAGTGCCCCCAGAGGGTGCATCAGGTCAGACCCCGCGCACACAGCCACCAAGCCGGCCAGGGGACCGTTGTGGATGAAGCCTGGGTCGTTCTTGCCGGCCACCAGGGCGGCCAGGGTGCCCCCCACCATGGCCATGAGGGAGTTGACGGCCACAAGGCCGGAAATGCCTTCCAGCTTCTGGGCAGACATGACATTGAAGCCGAACCAGCCCACGGTCAGTATCCAAGCCCCCAGGGCCAGGAAAGGAATGCTGGAGGGCGGATGGGCGGCAATGGCACCGTCATGGCGATAACGGCCCCGTCTGGCCCCCAGTAGCAGCACGGCCGGCAAGGCGATCCAGCCACCCATGGCATGTACCACCACCGAGCCGGCAAAGTCGTGGAACTGGGCTCCGAAAGAAGCTTGCAACCAGGTCTGGAAACCGAAATTGCCGTTCCAGACCATGCCCTCGAAGAAGGGATACACAAACCCTACGAGTATGAAGGTGGCGATCAGCTGGGGATTGAATTTCGCCCGTTCGGCTATGCCCCCGGAAATGATGGCGGGGATGGCGGCCGCAAACGTCAGCAGAAAGAAGAACTTGACCAGGTCGTAGCCGTTCTTCTCGGCCAGCACCTGGGCTCCGGACATGAAATCCACACCATAGGCAATGCCGTAGCCAATGAAGAAATAGGCAATGGTCGATAGGGAAAAATCCGTGAGTATCTTGACCAGGGCATTGACCTGGTTTTTCTTGCGCACAGTTCCCAGTTCCAGAAATGCGAACCCGGAGTGCATGGCCAGCACCATGATGGCCCCCAACAACACGAACAACACGTCTGCGCCCGATTGCATGGCATTCATTGTCATCTCCTGAAAAACGAACTGCCGTAAGCAAGAGACGTGCCTTGTATTGGTGCACGTAAACAGGGGCTTTGCCGGCTTTGCACCAAATAAAAACGCCCCATCATGGGGCGTTCGGGCAATCCATGAACGATCGTGGTGCACTACCTGGGCTTGCCATCCTCGGATTCAATGCGATCCAGTTCTGCGTCCAGCTCATCTTCCGAGAGGGGGCGATAGGGCTCGGGTTCAGGCTCAGCCTCCGGGGCCGGCTTGTTGCGCAACACCCAGGCGGCAATGAACACCCCCAGCTCATAGAGCAGCCACAGGGGGACGGCAAGCATGATCTGGGAAATCACGTCCGGCGGCGTAAAGATGGCGCCGATGACGAAGGCGCCGACTATCACATAAGGTCTGGCTTCCTTGAACTGCTGCACATCCACCATACCCATCAGGGCGAGGGCCACCACCACGATAGGCACCTCGAACGTCAAACCGAAGGCCAGGAACATGGTGATGACGAAATCCAGGTATTTGCCGATATCCGTCATCACCGCCACCCCTTCCGGGGCAATGCCGACGATGAAGCCGAACACCACCGGGAAGACCAGGAAGTAGGCGAAAGCCATGCCACAGGCGAACAGGAAGACGCTGGCCACCACCAGGGGCAGGATGAATTTCTTTTCGTGGCTATAAAGCCCGGGGGCGATGAAGGCCCACACCTGGTACAGGATATAGGGCAGGGAAATCAGGAAGGCCGTCATCAAGGCCACCTTCACCGGCACGAAGAAGGGCGTCACCACCTCCGTGGCGATCATCTGCCCCCCCTGGGGCAGCTTGGATAACAGGGGCTCTGCCAGGATGCTGTAGAGATCGTTGGCCCAGGGAAACAGGCACACGAACACCACCAGCCAAGCCACTACCAGGCGTAGCAGGCGGTCGCGCAACTCCAGCAGGTGGGAAATGAAGGTTTCCTGGCTATCCATTTTCAGGGCGTGGCATCAGGATTTGGCCTGCTCGGTTTTCGCCTGATCGGACGTGGCCAGCGCCTTTGGCGCAGCGGGCACATCCGTCCCAGCCAGGGCCGCCGGTTCGGGGGCGGACTCGGCCACCTCGACGGAGGCGGGCTCCGGAATGGCCTGGTCCCCGTCTGCCGGTGCTTGTTCTGCCTGGAGCTTTTCGTATTCCCGTACGGTCAGCCCCCCATCCGTCGCGCCCATGGCCTGCATGACCTTGCTGATCTGGCCGGTTTCCTGGACCACGGTGTCTTCTACACGCTGTACGGATTCATTGGCCATGATTTCGTACTTCTGGGCACTGTCCTTCATGTCCTGCTGCATCTTGCGCAGTTCTTCCAGGCGCATGTCCCGGTCGATGTCCTGCTTGACCTGGGAAACGTAGCGGTTGAGCTTGCCGAGCCACTGACCCGTGGTGCGCGCTACCTTGGGCAGGCGTTCCGGGCCGATGACCAGCAGGGCCACCACGCCGATGACCATGAGTTCGGTAAAGCCGAGATCGAACATGGAGCGTGAGGAGTGAGGAGCGACGGGTTAGGCGTTAGGCGTGAGGAGAACGGGACGAAGGGTCTTGGGGGGCGTTACTCGCCTGGCCCCTCACCACACACGCCTCAACGCCATTAACCCTGCTGCTTGTCCTTGACCTCGCCTTCGATGGTGGTGCCCTTGTCTTCGCCACGGGGCAGTTCGGTGGGCTTGTTTTTCTCGTCGTTCATGGCTTCCTTGAAGTTCTTGACCGCCCCGCCGAGGTCGCCGCCCATGTTGCGCAGCTTCTTGGTGCCGAACACCAACAACACGATGACCAGAACGATCAGCCAATGCCAGATGCTGAAGGAACCCATTGTCTCTCTCCTAAAAAGTCACAGGGGGCGGATCTTGCCGCCACCCAATACGTGGACATGCAGGTGCATGACTTCCTGGCCGCCACCGCGGCCGGTGTTGATTAGGGTTTTGAACCCATCTTCCAGCCCTTGTTCCCGGGCCAGGATAGGCGCCAGCAACAAGATGCGCCCCAGCAGCATTTCGTGCCTCGCATGGGCATCCGCCAGGGAGACGATGTGCTCCTTGGGTACGATCATGAAATGCACCGGGGCCGCCGGGTTGATGTCGTGAAAGGCGATGACATCGCTGTCTTCATACACCTTCCGACAGGGTATCTCACCGGCAACAATCTTGCAGAAAATGCAGTCTGCACTCATGGATTCTCCTTCCGGGCGGCCTTTTCTTCCAGGCCGGACAAGCCTTCCCGCCGGGCCAGTTCCTCGAGGATTTCCCGGGGATGGATGCCCTGCTGGGCCAGCAAAACCAGGCTATGAAACCACAGATCGGCGGTTTCATAGATGACTTTCTCCCGCACGCCATCCTTGGCCGCCATGAGGGTTTCCGCCGCCTCCTCGGCCACCTTCTTAAGGATGGCGTCCAGGCCCTTGGCGTAGAGCTTGGCCACGTAGGAAGACTGGGGGTCAGCCTGTTTGCGGGCCTCCAGGGTGGCGGCCAGGCGATCGAGGATATCCGCGCTCATTTCTTGTAGATCTCGTGGGGGTCCTTGAGTACCGGATCCACGGCCTGCCACTTGTCGCCTTCCAGGCGATGGAAGAAGCAGCTGTGGCGCCCGGTGTGGCAGGCAATGCCCCCGGCCTGCTCCACTTTCAGGAGGATCACGTCTTCATCGCAGTCGGTGCGGATTTCCGTCACCTTCTGGGTGTGGCCGGATTCTTCGCCTTTATGCCAGAGCTTCTTGCGGGAGCGGGACCAGTACACGGCCTCGCCCTTTTCCGCCGTCTGCTTCAGGGCTTCCCGGTTCATCCAGGCCACCATGAGGATGTCACCGGTGGTGGCGTCCTGGGCGATGGCCGGCACCAAGCCGTCCTCGGACCAGTTGATCTTGTTCAGCCAGGTTTCGTTGCTCTTGCTCACAGCCTTACCTCGATACCTTGTTCCTGCATGTGCCGCTTGGCCTGCTCCACGGTGTATTCGCCGAAGTGGAAAATGCTGGCGGCCAGCACGGCGTCCGCTCCCCCCTGCTTCACGCCGTCGGCCAGGTGTTGCAGGTTGCCCACGCCGCCGCTGGCGATGATGGGAATGCTCACCGCATCGGAAATAGCCCGGGTCAGGTTCAGGTCGAAGCCGATCTTGGCCCCGTCCCGGTCCATGCTGGTCAGCAGGATCTCCCCCGCTCCTAAGGATTCCATGCGGCGGGCCCAATCCACGGCATCCAGGCCCGTGGGCTTGCGGCCGCCGTGGGTGAAGATTTCCCATTTCGGCGCCGCGCCCCAGACGGTCTGTTTGGCGTCGATGGCAACCACGATGCACTGGGAGCCGAAGCGGTCGCTGCAATCCTTGACCAGCTGGGGATTGAACACGGCAGCGGTGTTGATGGACACCTTGTCGGCACCGGCATGCAGCAGGCGGCGCACGTCTTCCACGGCCCGCACGCCCCCGCCCACGGTGAGGGGAATGAACACCTGGGCGGCCACATCCTCGATGATGTGCAGGATCAGGTCCCGGTCGTCGGAGGTGGCGGTGATGTCCAGGAAAGTGAGCTCGTCCGCCCCCTGATCGTCGTAGCGCCGGGCGATTTCCACCGGGTCGCCCGCGTCCCGCAGGTTGACGAAATTGACGCCCTTTACCACGCGACCGGCGGTGACATCCAGGCAGGGAATGATGCGTTTAGCGAGGCCCAAAACCGTCTTTCCGTTACTTGCGGCCGGACAGCTGTTGCGTCAACTCGTCCGCCAGGGCCTGGGCGGCGGTGAAGTCCAGGGTGCCTTCATAAATGGCGCGGCCGGTGATGGCCCCCATGATGCCTTCGTCCTGTACGGCGCAAAGTTTCTTCACGTCTTCCAGGTTGGTGACGCCGCCGCTGGCGATGACCGGAATGGTGAGGGCCTGGGCCAGCTTCACCGTGGCCTCGATGTTCACGCCGGACAACATGCCGTCCCGGCCGATGTCGGTGTACACCACGGATTCCACGCCGTAGTCCTCGAAGCGCTTGGCCAGGTCCACCACGTCGTGGCCGGTGACCTTGGACCAGCCCTCCACCGCCACCTTGCCGTCCTTGGCGTCCAGGCCGACGATGATGTGGCCCGGAAAGGCAATGCAGGCGTCATGCAGGAAGCCCGGGTTCTTCACCGCCGCGCTGCCGATGATCACGTAGGTGATGCCGTCGTCCAGGTAGCGCTCGATGGTGTCCAGATCCCGGATGCCCCCGCCCAGTTGCACGGGAATCTCGTCCCCCATGGCATCGGTGATGGCCTTGATGGCCTTTTCGTTGACGGGCTTGCCGGCAAAGGCGCCGTTCAGATCCACCAGATGCAGGCGTCGGGCGCCGCTGGCGAGCCATTTTTCCGCCATTTCCGCCGGGTTGGCAGAAAACACGGTGGCACTGTCCATTTCGCCCTGTTTGAGGCGAACGCATTCGCCGTCCTTCAGATCAATCGCAGGAATGATCAGCATTGCTCGCGTCCTATACGGTCCTAAACGTTCCAGTTCACAAAATTGGCCAGCAGGCGCAGGCCCGCGGCCGCACTTTTCTCTGGGTGGAATTGCACGGCGAAGAGGTTATCCCGGGCCACCGCACAACAAAACTCGAAGGGGTAACTGGCCACACCGGCTTGTACGGCCTTGTCGGCGGGATCGCAGTAATAACTGTGCACGAAGTAGAAACGCTCGTTGTCGGCAATGCCGTCCCAAAGGGCATGGGGCTGGGACTGGCGCACCTCGTTCCAGCCGATGTGGGGCACTTTCAGCTTGTTGCCGGCCGCGTCATGCATGGCCTCGGCAGGAAACAGCCGCACATTGCCCGGCAGAATGCCCAGGCCGGCGCTGTCACCTTCTTCGGAATGGTCGAACAGGGCCTGCATGCCCAGGCAGATGCCCAGGAAGGGCTTGCTGGCGGCGGCCGTGCGGACGGCCTCTTTCAGGCCGCGGCTTTCCAGCTCGCGGACGCAGTCGGCCATGGCCCCCACACCCGGAAACACCACCCGGTCCGCCCCGGCGATGCGCGCCGGGTCCGCCGTCACCTGGATGTCGGCTGCCGGGGCCACATGCTCGAAGGCCTTGGACACGGACAGCAGATTGCCCATGCCGTAATCGATGATGGCAATGCGGGACACGGTCAGAGGCTGCCCTTGGTGGAAGGCATGATGCCGCCCATGCGGGGGTCCGGCTCCAAAGCCATTCGCAGGGCCCGGCCGAAGGCCTTGAACACCGTTTCGGCCTGATGGTGGGCGTTGACGCCCCGCAGGTTGTCGATGTGCAGGGTCACCCCGGCGTGGTTCACAAAGCCCTGGAAGAACTCCCGGAACAGGTCCACGTCGAAGTCGCCAATGCGGGCCCGGGTGAAATCCACATGGAATTCCAGGCCCGGCCGGCCGGACAGGTCCACCACGACCCGGGACAGGGCTTCGTCCAGAGGCACATAGGCATGGCCGTAACGGCGGATGCCCTTCTTGTCCCCCACGGCCTTGGCCAGGGCCTGGCCCAGGGTAATGCCCACATCCTCGGCGGTATGGTGGGCATCGATATGCAAATCGCCCTTGGCCTGGATTTCCAGATCGATCAAACCATGCCGGGCCACCTGGTCCAGCATGTGCTCCAGGAAAGGCAGTCCGGTATCGAGGCTGCACTTGCCGTTGCCATCCAGGTTGATGGCAACGCGCACCTGGGTTTCCAGGGTGTTACGGGAGAGGTCGGCTTGCCGCATGGTGGAACCGTGTCGAGGCTGGGAGTAGCAAAAATAACGGAAATGACGGGAATGGCGGGTGGGCGGTATCAAGCGTCCGGATGAGGGACGATGTGCGGTGAATAAGGGCCGTCAATCGCATGGGACAAGGGATGTATGGCTGCATGATAACATCAGGCCTCCCTCAGGAAACCAGCCTGAACCCGGACTTTTTGCAGCTTCAGCCCCCTCTCGAACAACGCCGCCGATCCCCTATGAACCCCTACTGGAGTGCCGTCGCACAAAGCCTCACCCCCTATGTGCCGGGAGAACAACCCAAGCTGCCGGACCTCATCAAGCTCAACACCAACGAAAACCCATACCCGCCCTCCCCCCGGGTGCTGGAAGCCATGGGCGCCGAACTCAACGACGGCCTGCGGCTTTACCCGGACCCCAATGGCGACCGGCTGAAGGAAGCCGTGGCCGCCTTCCACGACCTGACCCCGCGCCACGTGTTCGTGGGCAACGGCTCGGATGAAGTGCTGGCCCACGCCTTCCTGGGCCTGCTGAAACACGACGCCCCCCTGCTGTTCCCCGACATCACCTACAGCTTCTATCCGGTGTATTGCGGCCTCTATGGCATCGAAGGCGTCACCATCCCCCTGAACGCCGCCTACGAAATCCAGGTGGACGACTACCTGGCGGCCCCCGCCTGCGGCGCCATCATCTTCCCCAACCCCAACGCCCCCACCGGGCGCCTGCTGCCCCTGGCGGAAGTGGAGCGGCTGGCCAGGGGCCGGCCCGACGTGGTGGTGGTGGTGGACGAGGCCTACATCGACTTCGCCGGCCAGGACATCCCCAGCGCCATCCCCCTGGTCACCCGCCTGCCCAATGTCCTGGTGGTCCAGACCCTGTCCAAATCCCGCTCCCTTGCCGGCCTGCGGGTGGGCTTCGCAGTGGGCGACCCGGGTCTCATCGAAGCCCTGGAACGGGTGAAGAACAGCTTCAACTCCTACCCCCTTGACCGGCTGGCCCTGGCCGGCAGCGCCGCCGCCCTGGAAGACCGGGCCCACTTCGAGCAGACCCGCCAGGCCGTCATGGCCAGCCGGGACACACTCAGCCGCAACCTGGCGGGGCTGGGCTTCGAAGTCCTGCCCTCCGGCGCCAACTTCGTCTTCGCCCGCCACCCCGGCCGGGACGCAGCCGAACTCGCCGCCGCCCTGCGGGCCCGCAGCATCATCGTCCGCCACTTCAAACAACCCCGCATCGACCAGTTCCTGCGCATCACCATCGGTACCGATGCCCAGTGCGATGCCCTGGTGGCGGCGCTTAAGGAAATCCTGGCTGGCTGACGCCATAACCAGGGCATCGGAAATCTGGATGTGCAGGCGGTTGATGGGGCCTCACCGACCACCGCTTAAGCTGAAAAGTGGTGTGAAGTATTGGATAGCTACAGACAGGAACGAACCTCAAGCGGTCTGTCGATTGTCCTACATGCCTTTCATTCAAACGGCAGGAATACTCCGAAATCTGCCCCATAGGCTACGCTACGCACTCACCTCGGCAGAGGCGTAGGTGACGATCAAGACCGATACGGTTTACCTTGCTTTACGAACCTGCAACTGGACCCTAGAAATGTACCTCCATTGATATTGAAGGTTTTTTGGAAGTGAATTCTCAGGACTCCAAACACTTCATTGACCCTCACTGGCTTGAAACTATTCCAGGGAACACCTTTTTCTATCCTGCTGCGGGCAACGATATTGAGGAGCCTATTGCAGTGCTGAACGAGCACATCGGTACATTCTGGTTCTGTGACATCTACCCAACAGGGGGGAAGGGTGGGGCGCTCGGCAGGCAACTACTGTCGTACCAGTTAATGGCGTCTGAGACGCGCGGCGTTCTCGATGCAGAGATCGAAGTTCGGCAGAGTGAAGCCGGGGCCACATATAGGCATCTTGAACCGGGCTCAGTTTGGGATAAGTATGGCCGTGATGATGGCCGTCGGATTTGTGTCGTACGACGAAGGGGGTTTGGGCAAATCGCATTGGTGAAAGAGTTTTCTCTTCGCAGTCTCTCAGTGTTTATGCATCGGGGAGACAGTCGGGGGGAAAGTGGTTCAAATACTTACTTCCTAGCCAACAAGCAAGCCAGTTACCCGCCCTGCGCCAACCTCTTTTCGAAACTAGCCGAGCGCCTGACCGACCGGGCGCTCATTATCTCGGATGGGTCGAACTCTCATTTTTCCTGGCTACGGCGTTTCCACGGAGGTGGAATGTCCGGCAAGGCGGCTTTTGAATACCACGCTGATCGACCTGCAAGAGAATTCGGTGGTTTTAAATGGACCTGCGTCGGCTGGCTTTCACACAGATACGGCCCGCCCCTAGTCTGGGGACTTGAGCGGCAAGACAGAGGATGACAAATGGGCATTTACGCTAACCCCTACACGGATTTTCCGGCGCGAGTGGAGGAATTGTGGAAGCGCTTGGAACAGGCCAATAACGCAACTGAACGAGACCTCTCCGTAACCGCAATGCTGATGGTCGCTATGGCTGGCTTTGCGTCGCCGTGGGAGTTTCTCAAACATGACAACACGGGTGCGTTTGAGAACAGAGAAGCACACCCGGCTTTCGACGGTATAAGCCAGGAGCAATACAAATTTGCGTTGAGTCGGGTAAAGGCTGAAATCAACCTGCCGTTTGCCCAATCTCGACTCTTTGGAACAAGTGCAATCGATCCTTGGCGCTTCGGCCACGTTGGCGCGTTAAGCGAAGTACGGAGGCATGCCGAAGATTTATGGGGACCCCAACCGAGAAAGAATGACAACAACATAATTAGATTGCCTGGGAAGGCGAGAGACGTTCTCAAAGTTCTCAGAAATGCACTTGCCCATGGCAATGTCTGCGCGTTCATGGGGAAATCCAACTCGATAGAACTTTTGGTGTTCTTCTCCGAGGACAGAGAAATACTGGGCAGCAAGCCGATTGTAGTTGGCTGGGATGTCGCTACGACCAAAGTCGAGGCGTTCCATCATTTTCTGACTGCTTGGTTTGCCCTGATCCGTGAACCTGGTGCCATGCAGGCTGTATCTGCTGTGCTCGAAGATGACGACGAACGTCTTGCGGCCTAGCTCGACCTAAGGCGGGTCCAGACCGATACAGACTAAAGAAAGCAGACCGTCATCTTGGATGACCGCTGCACCCAGAGACCCGCCGTTGGAACCCCGGAGAAACGTCCGGCGGTTGTGAGGCGATAGCTGCCCATCGGCCTCCATGCAGCGAACGCGATAACTTCTGCCGCAACATCCAGACACAATAAACCCCGGCCAAGCCGGGGTCCTCATGAGCGGCCAGCCGCGTTCAGTCGTTGAACCGGAACTCCGCAGACCGGCCGTGGGCCTGGAGGCCTTCGCCGTAGGCCAGGGCGGCGGCAATTTCGCCCAGGGTGCGGGCGCCGGTTTCCGATACCTGGATGAGGCTGGAGCGCTTCTGGAAGTCGTAGACCCCCAGGGGTGAGGAGAAGCGGGCCGTGCGGGAGGTGGGCAGCACGTGGTTGGGACCGGCGCAGTAGTCCCCCAGGGCTTCGCAGGTGTGACGTCCCATGAAGATGGCGCCGGCGTGGCGGATCAGGGGCAGCATGGCCTGGGGATCTGCCACGGAGAGTTACAGGAGTTCCGGGGCGAAGTAGTTGGCAATTTCTGCTGCCCAGGGCGTGGATCAATGCCCATCCGGGCAGGCTGTTGCCAATGACCTCCAGAGTGCGGCTTCGATAAAGCTTAGCGAAACTGGGTACACGCCCCGGCTATCCAAGAGGGTTAGCCTGATTGCAGGCGCTTCATCATCATGCCGCCATCGCAACCGGCAAGGGGAGTTGGAACCGGCCTTCGGCCACACCACGGACAGATATATCCTCGTCCAGGGCTTCCCAGCGCAATGCTGCCCCGTTCAGACATAACTCCACTTGGGTCAACGCTTCATCAGAGGCCTGGGCGAGCAAACGGAACCGTGCGGCGGGAAAGCCGATCTGGCGCCCATCCGTCAGTTCTATAAAAACCATCCGGTTTTCCACCCATGCCCGAATGGCACGGGGATCGAGTTCAAGCTTGTCTGTGTTCATGCCATTTCTCCAAGAAAAGGGCTTCATGTTCCAGGACCGCGACTTCAATACGTCTTACCTCGCTTGGTTTTACGCTGTCCACTCGAGCGAGTCGCACTGGCGCAAGCCAGAACTTGCATTCCCCGTCGGGCGTTCTGACATGAATATGCGGCGGCTCCTGACCTTCATCTGAATAGAAGTGAAAGCGCCAATTGAGTAGACGCAGAACGGTAGGCATCCTGGCCCCGGTATCAAGCCTCGTTAAGGTAGCTTACATCAAGCATCGGGAATGATGGCGTCGGCAGCCTAGGCGAAGGCAGGTACTGGCCCACCAGTGTGAGCGTGGCCCTGCCGCACGCGGCTTTGCAGCGCTTGACGTCTCCAGTTGAAGCATCACCGTATTGAACAACCGGACTGAGGCGTTTGCTGCCTTTCGGCAATAAGCGGCCAGCCGCGTTCAGTCGTTGAACCGGAACTCCGCAGACCGGCCGTGGGCCTGGAGGCCTTCGCCGTAGGCCAGGGCGGCGGCGATTTCGCCCAGGGTGCGGGCGCCGGCTTCCGATACCTGGATGAGGCTGGAGCGCTTCTGGAAGTCGTAGACCCCCAGGGGTGAGGAGAAGCGGGCCGTGCGGGAGGTGGGCAGCACGTGGTTGGGGCCGGCGCAGTAGTCCCCCAGGGCTTCGCAGGTGTGACGTCCCATGAAGATGGCGCCGGCGTGTCGGATCAGGGGCAGCATGGCCTGGGGGTCTTCCACGGACAGTTCCAGGTGTTCCGGGGCGATGAAGTTGGCGATGTCCGCTGCCTGGGCCAGGTCCTGGCAGAGCACCATGCCGCCCCGGTTGCCCAGGGAGGTGGCGATGACTTCCTGCCGGGGCATGGTGGGCAGCAGCTTGGCCACGCTGGCCTGCACAGCGTCCAGGAAGGCGGCGTCGGGGCTGATGAGGATGGACTGGGCCAGCTCGTCGTGTTCCGCCTGGGAGAACAGGTCCATGGCAATCCAGTCCGGGTCGGTCTTGCCGTCGCAGATCACCAGAATTTCGGAAGGCCCGGCGATCATGTCGATGCCGACGATGCCGAACACCCGGCGCTTGGCTTCGGCCACATAGGCGTTGCCCGGGCCGACGATCTTGTCCACCTGGGGCACGGTCTCGGTGCCATAGGCCAGGGCGCCCACGGCCTGGGCGCCGCCGATGGTGAACACCCGGTCCACGCCGGAGATGGCAGCGGCGGCCAGTACCAGATCGTTCCTTACGCCGTCCGGCGTAGGCACCACCATGATGAGTTCCTTCACCCCCGCCACCTTGGCGGGAATGGCGTTCATGAGCACCGAGGAGGGATAGGCCGCCTTGCCGCCGGGCACGTACAGGCCCACCCGGTCCAGGGGAGTGACCTGCTGGCCCAGCACGGTGCCGTCCGCTTCGGTGTAGGTCCAGGAGCCCTGGACCTGCTTCTCGTGGTAGAGCCGCACCCGTTCGGCGGCCTGTTCCAGGGCTTGCAGCAAGCGCAGGGGCAGGTTGGCCTTGGCGGCCTCCAGGTCGGCCCGGGAGAGTTCCAGGTCGGCCATGGCGGCCACGGGCATGCGGTCGAAGCGGGCGGTGTATTCCATGACCGCCGCGTCCCCCCGGGCGCGCACGGCCCCCAGAATCTCGGTGACGGCCGACTGGATGCCGCTGTCGGTGGCGTCGTTGAAGGCCAGCAACTGGGCCAGCCGGGGCTGGAAGTCGGGGGCGGCGGCGTCAAGCCGGGTCAGGGTCGGAATATCCATGCTCGGGACTCTTGCAAAATAATCAGGTAGCGGCACCGTTGCCCACGGCACCCCGGAAAGCCTCAATGATAGGGTGAATCGCGGCATGCTTCAGCTTCAGGGAGGCCTGGTTCACCACCAGCCGGGAACTGATGTCCATGATGGACTCCACCGCTTCCAGGTTGTTGGCCTTCAGGGTGCCGCCGGTGGACACCAGGTCCACGATCACGTCGGACAGGCCCACCAGGGGCGCCAGTTCCATGGAGCCGTAGAGCTTGATGAGGTCCACGTGGACCCCCTTGGCGGCGAAGTGGAGCCGGGCGGTGTTGAGGTACTTGGTGGCTACCCGCAGCCGGGCGCCCCGTTTCACCTTGCCGGCGTAGTCGAAGCCCACGGGCACGGCCACCATCATGCGGCACTTGGCAATGTTCAGGTCCACGGGCTGGTAAAGGCCCTCGCCGCCGTGTTCGATGAGCACGTCCTTGCCGGCAATGCCCATGTCCGCCGCGCCGTGCTGCACGTAGGTGGGCACGTCCGTGGCCCGCACGATGATGAGGCGCACCTCGGGCCGGTTGGTGCCGATGATGAGCTTGCGGGAGGATTCCGGGCTCTCGTTGGGCGTGATGCCTGCCGCCGCCAGCAGGGGCAAGGTTTCTTCGAAGATACGGCCCTTGGAAAGGGCCAGGGTGATTTGGGTCATCAAACTATCCAGGTCGTTCTAAAAATCTAAGCCGCTTCGGTGTGGGCAGCCGGTTTGCTTTCCAGGTAAACCGTGTCGTAGCTCAGATCGAGCTCGCCAGGCCACTCTACCGAGCCGGCAACCACCCGGGCGAGCTTGAAGCGCGATGGATCACGCAATTGTGTGAAGACGCCTTTATCCAGATACGGGGACAGGTCGAAAACACGCCGCTCGCCATTCTCGAATTCGACCAGAAGACGGTAATCGACAAGCGGGGTTAGATGCTTGATATACGGGTTCATGGCACACCTCAACGCAGTGGATCGATCTTGAACGGTGGCTCGTGATTCACCGCCAGTTGCCAGTCTGCCAGCAATTCTTCACGGTGAATCTCCATCCAGGCCAGTACCAGACGAACCTTCGCAGGGGGCAGAGAACCGCTGAGCACGTTTCCAGTCTCGATATCGAATACGGCCATCTGGCCTTGATACTCCGCATGGATGTGCGGCTGGTGGTGTTGCTGGGTATCACCAAAGTACATGCGGATAATGATGCCAAAGAACATGCTCAGGATGGGCATCGCAATTTCCTTCTTATTTCCATTTGCCACATGGGCCGTAACACAACCAATCAAGAACCCGGTGCTTTCCATCATCCAGGCTTGAACGCATGTTCAAGTCTGGGCTACGCCTTCTCCCGCCGGATGGTCGCCCCCAGGGCCTCGAACTTCTGCTCGATGTGCTCATAGCCCCGGTCCAGGTGGTAGATGCGCTCGATGTGGGTTTCTCCTTCCGCCACCAGGCCGGCCACCACCAGGCTGGCGGAGGCCCGCAGGTCCGTGGCCATGACGGTGGCGCCTTGCAGCCGGGGCACGCCGGTGACGAAGGCGGTGTTGCCGTCGATCTTGATGTCCGCGCCCAGGCGGATGAGTTCCACGGCGTGCATGAAACGGTTTTCGAAGATGGTTTCCCGGATCACGGCGCTGCCCTCGGCCACGCAGTTGGTGACCATGAACTGGGCCTGCATGTCCGTGGGGAAGGCGGGGTACGGGGCCGTGCGGATGGATACGGCCTTGAGCCGGGCCGGGGCCTGGATGATGAGGGATTCGGAACCGGGCACCTTTTCGCTGGTGATCTCGCAGCCCGCGTCCATGAGCTTGTCCACCACCGCGTCCAGATAGCCGGCCGAAGTACCGGTAAGTCGTATCTTCCCCCCGGTGGCGGCAGCGGCACACAGGAAGGTGCCGGTCTCGATGCGGTCCGGCATGATGCGGTGACGGGCGCCGTGGAGTTTTTCCACGCCCCGGATGCGGATCACGTCGGTGCCAGCACCGCTGATCTGGGCCCCCATGCTCACCAGGCACTGGGCCAGATCCACTACTTCCGGCTCCCGGGCGGCGTTCTCGATGACCGTCTCCCCGTCCGCCAGGCAGCCTGCCATCATCAGGTTTTCGGTGCCGGTGACAGTGACCATGTCGGTGAACAAGCGGGCGCCCTTCAGGCGGGGGGATTTGGCGTTGACGTAGCCATGGTCCACGGAGACTTCCGCCCCCATGGCCTGGAGCCCCTTGATGTGCTGGTCCACGGGCCGGGCGCCGATGGCGCAGCCCCCGGGCAGGGACACCCGGGCCTCGCCACAGCGTGCCGCCAGGGGGCCCAGCACCAGGATGCTGGCGCGCATGGTCTTCACCAGTTCGTAGGGGGCCACCGGGTTGTTCAGGCCGGAAGCGTCCAGGGTGACGTTGTGGCCTTCCCGGGCCACTTTCACCCCCATCTGCTCCAGCAGTTTCAGCATGGTGCCGATGTCGTTCAGCTCCGGCACGTTGGTCAGTTCCAGGGGCTCCCGGGTCAGCAATGCCGCGCACAGGATGGGCAATGCCGCGTTCTTGGCGCCGGAAATGGCCACTTCGCCGGAGAGACGGGCGCCGCCAGTGACGACAAGCTTATCCATGCTGGGCTTTCTGCCATTCTTCCGGGGTGAGGGTGCGCATGGACAGGGCGTGGATTTCCGCCTTCATGCGGTCCCCCAGGGCCTGGTAGACCCGCTGGTGCCGGGCCACCGGCAGCTTGCCGGCAAATTCGGCGCTGACGATGACCGCTTCGAAATGCTGGCCGTCACCGGCCACCTTGATGTAGTCGCAGGGCAGGCCCGCGCTGATCCAGTCCTGGATATCCTGGGGAGTAACCATTTGATTTGTCATGCCTATAAAAATCAGTGGCGCAGTTTATAGCCCGAACGCAGCATCCACAAAGTGAGCAGGCTGGTCAGCAAGGCGGTGGGCGCCACCACCGCCAGGCCCAGCCAGGGGCTCACATCCGCCACGCCGAAGAAACCGTAGCGGAAGCCGTCGATCATGTAGAACACCGGGTTCAGGTGGGAAACCCCCTGCCAGAAGGCGGGCAGGGAGTGAATCGAATAGAACACGCCGGACAGGAAGGTGAGCGGCATGATGACGAAATTCTGGATGCCGGCCAGGTGGTCGAACTTGTCCGCCCAGATGCCGGCAATCATGCCCCCGCAGCCGAACACCATGCCCGAGGCCACGGCAAAAACCAGCACCCAGATGGGATGGCGCAGTTCCATGTCGGTGAACAGCAGCCCCACCAGCAAGACCCCGGCACCGATCACCAGGCCCCGCACCAGGGCCGCCAGGGCGTAGGCCAGGAAGAACTCCAGATAGGACAGGGGCGGCAGCAGCACGAAGACGATGTTGCCGGTGATCTTGGACTGGATCAGGGACGAAGAGGAGTTGGCGAAGGCGTTCTGCAACAGGGACATCATCACCAGCCCGGGCATCAGGAAGGCCGTGTAGCCGATGCCGGGGTAGACCTCCACCCGCCCTTCCAGCACGTGGGAAAAGATCAGCAGGTACAGGAAGGCCGTCAGGATGGGGGCCGCCACGGTCTGCAACAGCACCTTCCAGAAGCGCAGGATTTCCTTCTTGAACAGGGTCCAGAAACCGGTCATGGCTGTTCTCCCCCGACGGGCGTCAGGGTGCCGTTCCCTTCCCGCATGATGCGCAGGAAGACGGATTCCAGGTCACCGCCGCCAGACAGCAGGTTGGCCGTGCTGTCCAGGGCGACGATGCGGCCTTCCTTCAGCATGGCCACCCGCTGGCACAGTGTTTCGGCTTCTTCCAGATAGTGGGTGGTGAGCAGGATGGTGTGGCCCTGCTGGTTCAGGCGACGAATGAAGGCCCAAAGGGACTGGCGCAGTTCCACGTCCACCCCGGCGGTGGGCTCGTCCAGGACGATGACCGGCGGCTTGTGCACCAGGGCCTGGGCCACCAGGGCCCGGCGCTTCATGCCCCCGGACAGGCGCCGCATGTTGGTGTCTGCCTTGTCCGCCAGCCCCAGATGCAGCAGCAACTCGTCGATCCAGTCATCGATGCGGCGCAGGCCGAAATAGCCTGCCTGGAACACCAGGGATTCCCGCACGGTAAAAAAGGGGTCAAAAACCAGTTCCTGGGGCACCACCCCCAGGTTGCGGCGGGCCTGGCGGTAATCCTTCACCACGTCGAAGCCCATGACCTCGGCCATGCCGGCACTGGCCCGGGCCAGACCGGCCAGAATGCTGATGAGGGTGGTCTTGCCGGCCCCATTGGGCCCCAGCAGGGCGAAGAACTCCCCCTGCTCCACATCCAGGTCCACACCGCGCAAGGCGTGGACCCGGGAAAAGGATTTTTCAAGTCCGCGGATGCGGACCGCGGCGGCCATGGATGGAAAAACTCAGAGCTGGTCCGCCACGCCGTAGAGCCGGGCGAGGCTGAGCAGACTTTCCGAAAGGGCCCGGATCTCCACCTGCTCCCCTCGGGATTCCGCATGGCGGCGCAGGCTAAGCAACAGGCTGATAGCGGAGGAATCCAGCTGTCCGACCCGGGACAGGTCGAACACCTTCACCCCTTGATCCAGGACGGCGCGGCCCTGGGCCAGGGCATGACTCGCCTGGGCCAGGGTCAAGTCCCCCTCGAAGAACGCCACGCCGGCATCTACCTGCAGGATCATTCCAGGCCCTGGCCTCAGCGCTTCAAACCGGCAGGGGGCTGGTTGCGCCGTTGCAGGGCAGCAATCAGGCCATCCACGCCGTTCTTGCGGACTTCGGAATTGAAGGAGTTGCGGTAGACGGTCACCAGACTGACGTTATCCACGGTCACATCGAACACCTTCCAGGCACCGTTCTTGCGCTCCATGCGGTAATCGATGGGGATGGGAGGCGCACCGGGCTTGCTGACCTCGGTGCTGACGGTAACTTCATCTGCATTGGCCGGGGCGTTGAAGGGTTTGAAATCGATTTTGTAGTCCGCCACGCTGGACAGGGCGGAGGAATAGGTCCGAACCAGCATGGTGCGGAACTCTGCCACCAGGGCTTCCCGCTGCTCCGGCGTGGCCTTGGGCCAGTGGCGCCCCACGGCAAGTTGGGTCATGTGTTCGAAATCGAAGTTGGGCAGCACCTTCTCTTCCACCAGCATCAGGATTTTCTTGGTGTTGCCGTTCTTGATGTCCTTGTCCTGGCGGACGATGCGCAACACATCGTTGGTGGTGTTCCTGGCCAGGACATCCGGCGCCATTTCCGCATACGCCCCGGGCGCAGCCAAGAGCAGGGCCACAGCCAGACCGGCCCCGGTGAGTAGTTTTTTCCACACGTTCATCTGTTTCGATTCCTCTACAGTTGTCAGGTCCAAGATCCGGGGCATATCAGCCACAAACAGGCTGCACTGCCCTTATTCCTGAGCCGCCCCCTCGCTGTCAGCCTTGTTGTACAGGAACTGGCCAATGAGATTCTCCAGCACCACGGCCCCCTGGGTCAGCTTCAAGCGGTCGCCTTCAACCAGCATCTTCTCATCTCCCCCCGCTTCCAGGGCAATGTACTGCTCCCCCAGAAGGCCGGAAGTCATGATGGACGCGCTGGTATCCCGGGGAAAGTTGAAGCGCTGATCCAGCTTCATGCTCACCAGGGCTTCGTAGCTTTCGTTGTCGAAGCTGATGTCGGACACTCGCCCCACCACCACGCCGGCGCTCTTGATGGGAGCCCGGGGCTTCAGGCCGCCTATGTTCTCGAAGGTGGCAGAGACAGTATAGGCCTTGCCGCTGTCGAAGCCGGTCATGTTGCCCACTTTCAGGGCCAGGAACAGCAAGGCCCCCAGGCCTGCCACCACGAAAATGCCCACCCAGAGGTCAAGGGTTGCGCGCTGCATGGTCAAACTCCAGAAAACATGAATGCGGTAAGAATGAAATCCAGGCCCAGAATGGCCAGGGATGAAGTCACCACGGTGCGGGTCGTGGCCCGGGAAACACCTTCCGCCGTGGGCGGGGCATCGTAACCTTCGAACAGGGCGATGGCCGTCACCGCCACGCCGAACACCACGCTCTTCAGCACGCCGTTGAGGATGTCTTCGCGGAAATCGACGGCCGCCTGCATCTGGGACCAGAACGAGCCCTCGTCCACGCCGATGAGCACCACCCCAACCAGATAGCCGCCAAAAATCCCCATGGCGGAGAACAACGCCGCCAGCAAGGGCATGGAAATCACCGCGCCCCAGAAACGGGGGGCCACCACCCGGGCGATGGGGTCCACGGCCATCATTTCCATGGCCGCCAGCTGCTCTGTGGCCTTCATCAGACCGATCTCGGCGGTGATGGCCGAACCTGCCCGGCTGGCGAACAGCAGGGCCGCCACCACAGGTCCCAGTTCACGCACCAGGGAAAGGGAAACGAGAATGCCCAGGGCCTCCTCTGAACCGTAGGTTTGCAGGGTTTCGTAGCCTTGCAGGCCCAGCACCATGCCCACGAACAGGCCGGACACCAGGATGATGATCAGGGACAGCACCCCGGCGTTGTAGATTTCCCGGATGGTGAGATGCAGCCGGCTGAAACTCTGGCCGGAATGCAGCAGGGTCAGGGCGAAGAACCGGGAAGCCGTACCCAGGCGCCGCACGCTGTTGATCACCCGCCGGCCGATGCCCCGCAGGCCATTCAATGCCAGTTCGATCATGCCCGCAGCTCCAGGTCTGCCCCATAGGCCGGCGCGGGGTAGTGGAAGGGCACCGGGCCATCCTCTTCGCCGTGGACGAACTGGTGCACGAAGGGCTCCCTGGAAGCCCGTAACTGGTCCGGGGTGCCTTCGGCAGCGATGACGCCTTCGGAAACAAAATAAACGTAGTCCACCATGCGCAGGGATTCCTGAATGTCGTGGGTGACCACCACGGAAGTGATGCCCAGGGTATCGGTCAGACGCCGGATCAGGTTGCCCGTCACCCCCAGGGAAATCGGGTCCAGCCCGGCGAAGGGCTCGTCGTAGAGAATCAGCCGGGGTTCCAGGGCAATGGCCCGGGCCAGGGCGACCCGGCGTGCCATGCCCCCTGACAGCTCGGAGGGCATGAGCCCGCTGGCGCCCCGCAGACCCACGGCGTTCAGCTTCATCAGCACCAGGTCGTGGACCATTTCATCGGGCAGGTCGGTGTGTTCCCGCAAGGGAAACGCCACGTTGTCGTAAACGGACATGTCCGTGAACAGAGCCCCGAACTGGAACAGCATGCCCATGCGCCGGCGCAAGGCATAGAGACCGGCGTTGTCCACCTTCCCCATATCCACGCCATCCACCTTCAGCAGGCCAGTGGTGGGACGCAAGGCCCCGCCGATCAGGCGCAGCAACGTGGTCTTGCCTCCGCCGGAGATGCCCATGATGGCAATGACCTGCCCCCGCCTGGCCGTGAGGTTGATGCCTTTCAGCACCAGACGCTCGCCATAGGCAAAGGAGAGATCCCGGATTTCAATGAGGTTGTCGGACACGAGTGCTTTTTATTTCTTGGTGCGCGGCATTTTACAGACGCCAACGCCCCGCGCGCCAATCGGTGCACTTACCTCCATGCAAAAGGGTGGCGCCGGCAGGGCCCCGCCCCTTTCTCCCTGCGCCTCTTCAGCACGCCAGGCCCATGAGGTCCAGCAGCGTGCGCACCCGTTCGATCTGCCCCAGATCTCCATCCTTGCTGAGCAGAAAATGCGGACTGTCCGGAAGGGCCGACAACTGGGCCGCCAATGTCTTGAGATCGCTTTCCGCGTCAAACCAGATGAGGCACGAATCCTGGGCAGACAGCAGCTGTGCCCTGCCCTGCAATGGGGCAGGCGGCGTTTCATTTCCGCCATTATTTTGGGTCTCCAGCAGAAACAGGAACTCATCATGGGTGTCTTCAGCCCAGATTTCCCATTCCCGAGGGGAGAGCTGCTTCCACTGCCCCCGGGTCAGGAACACGCAGGAGAACTGGGTGTTGTAGTACGTCAGACGCCATTCCGGCGGCATGTCCGCAGGATAAAAACCATCCTCCCAGGCAGGCCACAACCAACCCGCCACCCCAAGCCTCACTAATCTCGCTTGCATGTAGCCCCCGTTCCTTTGCATGCACCAAATCGTAGCATTCATGCAACACCATACCGGGCAATCATGCCGGCGGAACTAACTGTTTTGTCTACATTATTAGGACATGTCGATATTCTGACACCCACTTGATTTGTTGTCGTACCCACCTAGGAGATAGAGATGAAAGTGAAATCCCTCGTAGCCGCCCTGCTGATGGCCGCCGCCCCCGCCGCTTTTGCCGCTGACGCCGCTCCCGCTGCCGATGCTGGTGCTTCCGTGCCCCAGACCCCCGAAGCCTGGCTGGCCCGCATGACCGACATGACCAAGAACATGTCTGCCTACAAGGACCCCAAGGTGTTCGTGCCCTGGCTGAACGCCGTGACCGAACCCGGCTTCTACACCACCATGGGCAACAACATGATGGATCCGGGCAACTGGCTGAACATGATGAACTCCATGACCCAGCCCGGCGCTTACACCAACGTCGCCCAGTTTGCTGATCCCAACGTCTACATGAAGTGGCTGGCTGCTTCCATGGACCCCAACTTCTACACCGCCGTGCTGACCCAGCTGTCCGACCCCGGCAAGCTGATGCGTTGGGCCATGTCCCCCATGGACCCCAAGCTCATGTCCATGTTCATGAACACCCTGAACCCCAACATGTACATGAAGTGGATGATGTCCCCCCTGGACCCCCGCTCCATGCAGCTGATGATGGCCCCCATGAACCCCAACCTGTACATGAGCTGGCTGGGCGCTTCCATGAACCCCAACTCCTACGGCAGCATGTGGTCCGGCTTCATGAACCCCGCCACCTACACCGCTCCCGTGGCCGCCGCCACCACCCCCTGGACGGTTCCCGCCATGCCCACCGTTCCTGCCGGCACCTTCAACCCCTTCGATCCCAACGCCTGGACCCAGATGTTCCAGGTGCCTGGTTACACCGCTCCGGCCGCTGCCCCCGCTGCCAAGTAATCGAAGGCGTTGCAATGAAAAACGGCTGCTCCGGCAGCCGTTTTTTTTCGTGCATTGCAGAGATGACAGCAATACTTTGCTTAAACCCGGGGATTACTCCCGCCGCCAGGTCGTGCCTCCGGCACCGTCCTCCAGAAGGATGCCCGCCTGTTTCAGTTCATCGCGAATGGCGTCAGCGCGCTTGAAGTCTTTGTCCCTGCGGGCAGCAAGCCGTTCCTGGATCAAGCCTTCAATCCGTTCCGGCCCATAGGCGTCGTTTTCCTTGGTGCCACCCTGTAAAAACAGGGCCGCATCCCGCTGCAACACCCCCAGTACCCCACCCAGGCTCACCAGTTGCCCCGCTGCGGCGTCACTGCCGGTCCGGTTGACTTCTCCGGCCAGGTCGAACAACACGGCCAGGGCTTCCGGCGTATTGAAATCATCGTCCATGGCCACCTTGAAACGGGCGGCATAAGGACTTGCCCAGTCGATGGGCGCAGCCGCCACCGTCACGCCTTTCAGCGCGGTATACAACCGGGTCAGGGCCGCCTTGGCGTCATCCAGGTGCTGGTCGGAATAATTCAGCGGGCTGCGATAGTGGGCCCGCAGGATAAAAAAGCGCACCACCTCGGCGTCGTATTTTTCCAGCACCTCGCGGATGGTGAAGAAGTTGCCCAGGCTCTTGGACATCTTCTCGTCATCCACCCGCACGAAGCCGTTGTGCAGCCAGTAGTTGACGAACTTGCAGCCATGGGCCCCTTCGGACTGGGCGATTTCGTTTTCGTGGTGGGGAAACTGCAAGTCCTGGCCGCCGCCGTGGATGTCGAAATGGCGCCCCAGCAGGTCGGAGCCCATGGCGGAACATTCGATATGCCAGCCGGGACGACCCTCGCCCCAGGGAGACGGCCAGGCGGGCTCACCGGGCTTGGCGGCCTTCCACAACACGAAATCCATGGGGTCCCGCTTGTGGGGGTCCACGTCCACCCGCTCGCCGGCCCGCAAGTCTTCCAGGGACTTGCCGGACAACTGGCCGTAGTTGGAAAAAGTACCTACGGCGTAGTAGACATCGCCGTTGTCGGCGGGATAGGCATGCCCCCGGTCGATGAGGGTCTGGATCATGGCGAGCATCTTGCCCACGTACTCCGTGGCCCGGGGCTCATGGTCCGGCGGCAGCACCCCCAGGGCGGCGCTGTCTGCATGCATGGCATCGATGAAGCGCTGGGTCAGGGCGGTGAAGGCCTCGCCGTTCTCGTTGGCCCGCTTGATGATCTTGTCGTCGATATCCGTGACGTTGCGCACGTAGTTCACGTCCAGGCCCGAGGCCCGCAGCCAGCGGGTGATCATGTCGAACACCACCAGCACCCGGGCGTGGCCCAGGTGGCAATAGTCGTACACGGTCATGCCGCATACGTACATGCGCACCTTGCCGGGTTCCAGGGGAACAAAGGCCTCCTTGCGGCGGCTCAGGGAGTTGTAGACGGTCAGCATCGCAATCCGGAAAACCTATTTCGAAAAAAGCCTACTTCGTCCAGGTGTCCTTCAGGCCCACCGTGCGGTTGAACACCAGCCGTTGTCCGGCCTGGTGGTCCAGGCGGTCGGCGCAGAAATAACCCAGCCGCTCGAACTGGTAACGGTCTTCCGGCTGGGCCCGGGCGGCGGCCGGCTCGATCCAGCCCTGGACCACGGCCAGGGAATCCGGGTTAAGGAATTCCAGGAAATCCCGGTCCTTGTGGCCGTCCGGCTCCGGATCGCTGAACAGGCGGTCGTAGAGACGCACTTCCACCGGCAGGGCCTGGTCTGCCGCCAGCCAGTGGATGACGCCCTTCACCTTGCGGCCTTCCGGGTTCTTGCCCAGGGTGGCATGGTCGATGCTACAACGCAGCTCGGTCACCTGGCCCGCGGCGTCCTGCACCACTTCATCGCACTTGATGACATAGGAATAGCGCAGCCGCACCTCGCCCCCGGGGGTGAGACGCTGCCAGCCGGGGGGGGGCTCCAGAGCGAAATCATCCTGTTCGATCCAGATTTCCGGCCCGATGGGCACGTCCCGCTCGCCGAATTCCGGGTGATTGGGGTGGAAACCGGCGCTCCGGCTGGCGGTCAGGCCCGCCTGGAAATTGGTGAGCACCACCTTCAGAGGCCTGATCACCGCCATGACCCGGGGGGCGGCCCCTTCCAGGTCTTCCCGCATGCAGCCTTCCAGCACCGACATGTCGATGACGTTCTCGCTCTTGGAGATGCCGATACGGCGGGCAAATTCGCGAATGCCCGCTGGGGTGTAGCCCCGCCGGCGCATGCCGTGGATGGTGGGCATGCGGGGATCGTCCCAGCCCGCCACCAGGCCCTGGTTCACCAGTTGCAGCAGCTTGCGCTTGGAGGTGACCGTGTAACGCAGCTCCAGCCGGGAAAACTCGATCTGCCGGGGGTGGCAGGGGACGTCGATCTGGTCCAGCACCCAGTCGTACAAAGGGCGGTGATCCTCGAACTCCAGGGTGCACAGGGAATGGGTGATGCCTTCCAGGGCATCGGAGATGCAATGGGTGTAGTCGTACATGGGGTAGATGCACCAGGCATCCCCCGTGCGGATGTGATGGGCCCGCTTGATGCGGTAGATCACAGGGTCCCGCAGGTTGATGTTGGGACTGGCCATGTCGATTTTGGCCCGTAGGGTGCGGGAACCATCGGCAAATTCCCCCGCCTTCATGCGGCGGAACAGGTCCAGGTTCTCAGCCACGCTGCGGGTGCGGTAGGGGCTGTCCCTGCCCGGCTCCGTGAGGCTGCCGCGATACTGCCGGGTTTCTTCCGCCGTCAGGTCGCAAACATAGGCCAGGCCCTTCTGGATCAGGGCTTCGGCATAGTCGTACAACTGCTGGAAGTAATCCGAGGCCCAGCGAACTTCTCCGTTCCATTCGAATCCCAGCCAGCGCACATCCTCCTGGATGGACTGGGCGTATTCCACGCTCTCCTTTTCCGGATTGGTGTCATCGAAGCGCAGATTGCACAGCCCCTGGTAGTCCTGGGCCAGGCCAAAGTTCAGGCAGATGGATTTGGCATGACCCACATGCAGGTAACCGTTGGGTTCCGGCGGAAACCGGGTGACGATCTGGCCGTGCTTGCCGGTTTTCAGGTCGTCTTCGACGATGGTGCGGATGAAATGGGCTACTGGAGCGGAAGAAGGACGTGGGTCAGCGCTCATCGGATATGTGAAACAAGGCAGGGAAGATTTTGAATTGTGCCCCGCGAAGGCTAGAATTCGCGGGGGTTTAGTGAACTTATGCTGAACCAGATCAAGCCGCAAACAACCGCGAAAAGAATAGCACAGATGTCCTTGAACCGTTTTTCAGCCGCCTTCCTGATTGCTCTCCTTCCCAGCCTGGCCCTGGCCGCCCCACCAACGGTCCAAGATGCCCACCAGGCCCTCCGCAAGGGGCAAAACACTGTAGCCCTGCAGAAGATCAACTCCTATCTGGAGGGTAACCCGAAAGACGCCCAGGGTCGCTTCCTGAAAGGCCTCATCCTGACCGAGTTGGGCCGCAATGGGGAAGCCATCCAGATGTTTACCGGGCTGACCGAGGACTATCCGGAACTGCCCGAGCCCTATAACAACCTTGCCGTGTTGTACGCTGCCCAGGCCGACTACGACCGGGCCAAGCAAAGCCTGGAAATGGCCATACGCACCCATCCCAGCTACGCCACCGCCCACGAGAACCTGGGCGACATTTACGCCAAGATGGCCTCCCAGGCCTATGACAAGGCCATGCAACTGGACAAGTCCAACGTCTCCGTGCAGACCAAACTGGCCCTGATCCAGGATCTGTTCAGTCCCGGCGCCCGTCTGCCCGATACCGCCAAGGCCAAGGAATCCGCCAAGCAGTCCCAGATGGCCCAGGCCACAGTCCCAGCAGTGGAACCCTCACGCCCGGAGCCCCCGCCTTCCGGCGCCGCAACGCCCACTGCGCCCGCAGACTCCAAGGCTGCGCCGAAGGCCAACGCCAAGGACGAAGCCCTGGCGGCACTGCATGCCTGGGCCACGGCCTGGATGTCCCAGGATGTGGACGTCTATCTGTCCCACTATGACGCAGACTTCAAGACCCCGGGGGGCGCCTCCCGGGAAGCCTGGGAGGCCACCCGCCGGGATCGCCTGACCCGCCCCAGCTACATCAAACTCGACCTTTCCCAGATCAAGGTGGACGTTGCGGGTGAAACAGCCACCCTGCGTTTCCGTCAGCGGTACGAATCCAACACATACAAGGGCACGGATCGCAAGATCATCAAAATGATCAACCGTGATGGCGCCTGGAAAATCGTCGAGGAACAATGAGCCTGGGCCTGACTGCACTACTGGGACGTGCACTGTTTTACGCGGCCCTGCTCCTGCCGGCTGCAGCCCTTGCCACATCTGAAGCACCGGTTCAGCCGCTACGGATTGCCGCAACCTCCCCGGACGCCCTGATCGGCAAGACCCTCCAGGACATCCGCGCCAGCCGCCTGGATGATGCCCTCATCGAAGTGGACCGGGTCATCGCCATCCAGCCGGATTTCAAGCTGGCCCACCTCATCAAGGGCGACCTGCTCATGGCCCGGGCCCGCCCCCTGGCCCGCATGGGCCCGGCCAATGCCAGGTCCAAGGACGCCTCCGCCACCCTGGACGACCTGCGGGACGAGGCCAGGGTGCGGCTGATGCGCTATATCGACCAGCCCGACAGCAGCCAATTGCCCCGGCAGATCCTGCAACTTGCCCCCCACCAGAAATATGCCCTGCTGGCAGACGCCTCCCGAGCGCGGCTTTACCTATTCGAAAACGTCGATGGCGAACCCCGTCTGAAGCGGGATTACTACATGACCATCGGCCGCAACGGCACCGACAAGCGGGTAGAAGGCGACAAACGCACCCCCGTGGGGGTCTACCACATCACCCAGCAGCTGCCCCGGGCCCAACTGGCCGACCTGTACGGCACCGGTGCCTTCCCCCTCAACTACCCCAACGCCTGGGACCAGTCCCAGAAACGAGGCGGCTATGGCATCTGGCTGCATGGAGTCCCCTCCGACACCTATAGCCGCCCACCCCGTTCCAGCGAAGGCTGCGTGGTGGTCACCAACCCGGACCTGGACGAACTGGCCCAGTACATCCAGGTGGGCGTCACCCCCGTGGTCATCGTCGATCGGGCAGACTGGGTGGACCGGGATGAATGGGCCCGCACCCGGGACCAGCTGCACGTCACCCTCGACGCCTGGCGACAGGCCTGGGAAGCCCGTCATGCCGACAACTTTCTCGACCATTATGCAGAGGAGTTTCTCAAGGGCCACGGCAGGGCCTGGGGGGAAAGCAAACGGCGCAACATAGACAACAAGGACTGGATCAAGGTTAACCTGCGGGATGCCAGCCTATTTCTATACCCAGGCGGCGAAATGGCTTTTGCCGAATTCACCCAGGAATATGCCAGCGACAAACTTGCCAGTACCACACGCAAACAGATTTTCTGGAAACGCCAGAATGACCAATGGCGCATCGTTCTCGAACAGGCCCGGGAAACTTCCGATGCCCGCATTGCTACCCGCTGACACCCATGCCCAATCCTAACCGTCGTGCGCTGATCCTGACTCTGCTGGCCACCCCCTGGCTCGCCCACGCAACCTCCACCCCCAACACCCGAAAGGCACCCATGGTCCGACTCACCACCAACTTTGGCCCCATCACCCTGGAACTGAACGCCGAAGCCGCCCCCGACACTGTCGCCAACTTCCTGCGCTACGTCGCCGATGGCCATTACAACGGCACCATCTTCCATCGCGTCATCGACGGCTTCATGATCCAGGGCGGCGGCTTCACCCCCGACATGCAGCAAAAAGCCACCCGGGCCCCAATCCGTAACGAAGCCGACAACGGCCTGAAAAACGATGCCTACACCATCGCCATGGCCCGCACCCCCAACCCGGACTCCGCCACCAGCCAGTTCTTCATCAACGTGGCCAACAACGACTTCCTGAACTTCCGCGAGCCCAGCGCCCAGGGCTATGGCTACTGCGTGTTCGGCAAGGTGGTCGAAGGCCAGGATGTGGTGGACCAGATCCGCAAGGTGCGCACCGGCATGCGCGGCGGCCACCAGGACGTGCCCGTGGAAGACATCGTCATCGAGAAGGCCGAGACCGTCGAATAAAGGTCGTCCCCCAGACCGTGTCCCAACCTCTTGACCCCCGCACGGTCCTGTTCATTTCCGACCTCCACCTGACGGCGGAGCGTCCCGCCCAAGCGGAACTGTTCCGCAGATTCATGGCGGACATCGCCCCCCAGGCCCGGGCCCTCTACATCCTGGGGGACTTCTTCGAAGCCTGGGTGGGGGACGACGACCTGACCCAGACTTTCCATGCGGACATCGCCGCCACCCTCAAGCAGTACGCTGAGCAGGGGCTAGCGCTGTACTTTATGGCCGGCAACCGGGACTTTCTTGCCGGTCCGGCCCTGGCAGAGGCCACGGGCTGGACCCATCTGGAGGACCCCTGCGTGATCGACCTGTTCGGTGTACCCACCCTGCTCAGCCACGGCGATGCCTGGTGCACCGACGACGACGCCTACCAGGCCTTCCGCCGGCAAGTTCGGACCCCCGCCTGGCAGCAACAATTCCTGGCCCAGCCCATAGATGCCCGCCACGCCACAGCCCGCTCCATCCGGGAACACAGCGAGCAAGCCAAGACAGAAAAGCGGCCCAGCATCATGGACGTGAACCCCGAAGCCGTCCGTCAGGCCCTCGGCACAGCGCGGGTGACTCGCCTGATCCACGGCCACACACACCGCCCCGCCCATCACGTCCTTGAAGTGCAGGGCACTCAGGCAGAACGCTGGGTGCTCCCGGACTGGTATGAAACCGGTGGGTACCTGGTCTGTACCCCTGAGGGCTGCCGGCTTGAAATGATCCCCTGAAGCGAAATAAAAATGCCCGCCGAAGCGGGCATTTTTTGGTCTGGCGCCCTCCTGAATCAGTTGGGTGCACCGCCGGAGACCACCGTCAGGGTGTCCCGGATGATCCCCGGGGCCTCCACGATGCGCATGAAATCCCCCATGCCCACGTTGGGCCAGCCCAGAGCGATGCGGAAACGGGCGAACAGGTGGTTGGCCTTGTTGTTCACCACATAGATTTCATAAGGCAGGGCAGCGATGTTATCGGCACCGATTGTCTTCACCCACCAGCCCTCACCCTCCTTCGGGTCATTCAAGGCCACGCCAAATACCGCCATCTTCTTGTCGGGCATGACGATCTCATAGACCTTGCTGGTCTTGCCCAGGCCCCGGGCCAGATTTGCACGAATGGTATCCACCGCATCCTCGAATACCAGATGCTCCATAAGCAGGTTCTTGTCGGACTCGAAGCCTTCCATACCGAACATGTACTGGTAATCTGCCAGATCCTTGCGCTCCACATCGCCGCCAAAGGGTTTGCCCGCCCCCAGTGCCCTGGCCAGCTTGGCCTGGGTGGCCCGCACCGATTTTTCCACCAGCGGATACTGCTTGCGCAGATAAGCCCGGGTCCAGTACTCCAGATTCATGTAGGTCACCGTACCGTCTGCCTTAACCCCCACCCGGATTGGCGCCGCCACAATGGCTGCCCCCCCCAGCTTGCCGATGGCTTCCTGAAAGCTCGGGTCGGACACCACTACCACGCCATATCCGGCCAGGCCAGGGGGGGCGTACTTGCCCAATACCTGGAAGCCGCCCTTGCCCAGGCGGGCTTCGGCCTGGCCCAGCACAGACTGGATTTCTCCTGACGGCAGACGGCTACCCTGCATATAAGGAGACAAAGCCCAGGAGAGGGGCGAGAGGCAAAGCAGGATCAATGAGAACAACCAGTTACGCATGAAACACTCCATGTGCATGAGTAATTACAAAAAAACAGGGCCGGATGACTCCGGCCCTGAATTCTAAGCGCTTTGAGACAGCCTCATTACAGCCATCAATACAGCCAGCTGGCACTCAGCCCCAGATAGTTCTGATGCATTCCGATCTTGACGCAATCAACGATGTTCTGGCCACAAGCCTGCTGAGTATGGGAAGCCGCGTGCATGTAATTGCCGCTGATTTCCAGGTCTTTACGCATCTTGTAGGTAAAGCCGACGGAGTAGTGCTTCTCAACCACGGCGGGAGCCAGGGTATTGAAGGTCAACTGATCGTCAGCTACCGGACTCTTGCCATAGTTGTAACCGGCACGCAGGGTGAGCTTGTCATTCATCATGTACTCCACCCCCAGCTTGTAGATGGTCTGGTCAGACCACCCGAAGCCCATACCTTCGTCGTTACCCAGTTCATAGGTTGCATCGCTGATGGAAGGCACACCGCCAATACCGGGAACTCCATTCATGCCTGGGTTACCGACGGAGGCCACATTGCTGTACATGATGCGAGTGACATCAAGGGCAACAGTCAACTGGTCATTAGGACGGATGGCAAGGCCGATGCCAAAGTTTTCGGGGATATCGAAATCACCCTGCTCAGCAAACAAGCCCTTGTATTTGTCAAAATTGGTCATGTAGGTCTTGGTGCCATAGGCGGCGCCCACGGTCAGCTTCTTGTCAAAGAAGTCCCCCAGCCAACCAAGCTTCATGCCCGCACCATAGCTCCAGTCAAAACCTTTGTTGGTCAAGTGATTCGGATCTGCAGTAATCGGAAAACTACCGTCAAACAGCGGGAAAGCCCCCAGGCCCCGTGCTCCGAAGCGCTGTACCGCAAACACCACAGAGGCGCCCACGGACTGGGTCTCGCTCACCTTGAAAGAGGCGCTCAAGGGCATAAGCAACTGAATCAGGTCGACCCCAACTGTCGTATCCTGGCCGGGGGTAGACAATAGCTTGTAATTAAAAAAGTTGTCACCCTTATAGGTTGTGTTCATACCCCCGTTACCCACAGCGGCGAAACCGAAGGTGATATCAGAATTGTAGACGCGAGACATACCAAATTCGGGCATAGGAAAGAACCTATGCTTGCTATCCCCCCCCCCACTGAACTGGAAGGGGTTGGCGCCGTTACTGGGATCGTCCCAGACTTCACTGCTCCGCTCAGGGTTAAAAATGGTTACTCCTACATCCATCCGCTTGCCCACTTTTGAAAGGTTGGCGGGGTTGGCTGCCGCAGAAATGGCGTCAGCGCCAGACGCAATACCCACCCCTCCCATGCCCATGGAACGGATGCCGAAGCCCGGTAAAAAATAACCGTTCGTGGCGAATGCAACAGGACTCATAGCCATACTGGCCACGGCCGCAAGGCCTAGAATGTTTCTATTGAACAACATGAAGTCTCCTCAGCTCGAATGTAAGCCACACGGGGCAGGGTCATTGTGGCCGGCAATTCTAACGGAACTTAACAAAAAAAAACCGGCGCATCTGCACCGGTTTTTTTTATGAAAAGCACAGCAGATTATATCAGCCCCGCTTGGCAGCCTTACTACGCGCAACCAAGCCCAGCAGCCCCAAACCAGCCAGCAGCATGGCATAAGACTCAGGCTCAGGCACAGCTGCCACCGTAGCTACACCTTGGAGAGTCCAGTTGCCGGTTTGGCCATTGAAAGGGCCACCAGCTACAGTTGAACTCCAGCCAATGTTATAGGCGCCGGTCACTGAGTTCCAAGTACCGGATACGGAAGAAGAGCCCTGATTGAAGTTGGTACCATTCCAATGCGCCGTCCATGCGGACAGATCAACAGTAATTGTTCCAGCAACATCGTCCACCATAGCAGAAGGTACCGGGCCACCTGCCACAGCAGAGCCACCATGCGGGGTAGAACCACCATCGCTAGTGAACATGTAAACAGGACCACCGAAGAACGTAAAGGCAGAACCAAAATCCTGATAGCCACTGGTGAGGTCCGCAATCGCAACAGACCAAGAGCCAGGGGTACCAGGACTTCCACCCAGGTTAAAGCTGCCACCAGATACGGACATGATGTCCACATTCATCGTGGCAGCCTGTGCAGACATGGAACCCGCAACCAGCAGGGCCGCAGCCAGAAATTTCATTTTCATATAGATCTCCTCCAAACCAAAAATAGTGGCCAAGAAAAAGCCCTTTTCAGGGCAGGTTTTTATTGATTGGGAACCGCACGTGATCCCAACCCGTGCTCTAAAAGCAATATCTATGCCAACAATAAAGTTCTAGTCTAGACGCACTGTCACAACTGGTTCATAAGTATTTGCTAATGCAAAATAGCAACAACTCAGCCCCGAATATGTAAAATTTTTCGACAACCCCGCTGTGCGCTTGCTTTTCAGAAAAAGCCACCCACACCCTTGGTTGCGCCTATTCAAGGCATACCTCACGCTGCTACAGGAAGCCCTCCCTGGATGTTGTGTAAAATATTTCGACACCCCCTTGGTGTGCATGTTCTGGCTGTGACGTTTCGAGGCGATGTTTCTCGCCCTTTCCTCAAAACTCAGGCATAAAAAAAGCCGCCTAAAGGCGGCTTGCTTTGCTTCGGCGCTGCCGTATCAGATGAACAGGCAGATATCCGTTTCGCCGGCGAACTCGAAGAAGGTGGCGGCACCACCGTATTCCACGCCGTCGATGAAATCGCTGTGGTCGAAGCCGAAGAGTTCCACGGTCATCTGGCAGGCGATGAACTTCACTTCCGCTTCCTGGCAGAGCTCCCGCAGTTCGGGGATGGTGGCCACGCCGTTGTTGGCGATGGTCTGCTTCATCAGGGCGGTGGCTACGGATTCATAGCCGGGGATGATGCATTGCAGGGCATTGGGGATGTTCCAGTTGATGCCCTTGAACCACTTGGGACCGAAAGGCATCTTCATGGGCATACCCGGGTTGCCCAGGGGGCTGACCTTCAGGCCGGACAGATCCTTGCGGAGCATTTGCAGACCATAGAAGGTGAAGAAGATCTGGGTCTCGTAACCCAGGGCCGCGGCCGTGGAGGCCAGGATGAAGGGGGGGTAGGCCCAATCCAAGGTGCCCTTGGTGGCGATGATCGCCATTTTCTTTTGGTCGTCCATGTTCCGCCTCTCGAATCTGTCGTGTGTTCAGCCTTCCGAAGGGGAAGGTGCTTATTTCTTCTTCATGAAGAAGGTGTACTCGTTGCCGGCCTCGCTGGAGGACAGCAGCTCATTGCCGGTCTGCTTGGCGAAGGCGGCGAAGTCCTTGACGGAACCCGGATCGGTGGAGGTGATCTTCAGCACTTGGCCGGAGGTCAGTTCATTCAGGGTTTTCTTGGCGCGCAGAATGGGCAGAGGGCAGTTCAGACCGCGGGCGTCGAGCTCTTTATCGAAATCCATGTTCGCTCCTTCAAAAAATTAGCAAGTGCTTAAAAAGGCGGGCCGTAATGTAACCGCCACAGGGGGAGATTGCAATGAGGCACGAGGGGGTAGCCCCCCTCGCTTGAGTTGCCGACCGGGGTCAGGAAAGGGCGGTCAACGGCTTGCCGGAGCGGGCCCAGGCCATGATGCCGCCGGCCAGGTTGTGCGTGTTGTTGAAGCCTTTGGCGTTCATGAACGCGCAGGCCTGGGCGGACCGGGCACCGGAATTGCAGTAGATGACGACAGGTTTGTCCTGAGGTACTTCATCCGCCCGCAAAGGCAACAGGTGCAGGGGTATATGGATTGCGCCACTGATCACGCCCCGGGATACTTCGCCCTCGGTACGCACGTCGATCAGATGGATGCCTTCCTTGCTGGCGTCCAGGGTATCCACGTCCATTTCCTTGATGTTGTACATGCCAAACATCCAAGACTCCACTAAACATTAGGATCGGCTAATATACTAGGAGCAGTGTCATTTTTCAATCTGCCCGCCGCGATCATGGGGAGGCCCTCACCGCTACCGGGCAACAACGCCACTTCCCACACCTTCCCGAAAGTTTGAAGGATTATTTTCCGGCATGCCTGTGTATCGGGTTTGGCCTTAAGTCCGGTATCGGTATAATCCGCCGCCGATATCGCTGCAGTAGCTCAGTCGGTAGAGCAACTGATTCGTAATCAGTAGGTCGGGGGTTCGATTCCTCTCTGCAGCACCACACATTCAACGCTCAACGCCCCATCTTGACTCAACCCCGCTTTCAAACCCTCCTTCAGCCGGATATGGCCGAGGTGGATCGGGTCATCCGCGCGCGCCTGCATTCCGAGGTCGCCCTGGTCAGACAGGTTTCGGAATACATCATCCACAGTGGTGGAAAGCGGCTACGACCCGCCCTGGTGGTGCTGGCGGCCCAGGCCATGGGCTATAGGGGCAGCCACCATCATGAGATGGCCGCCGTGGTGGAGTTCATCCATACCGCCACCCTGCTTCATGACGATGTGGTGGACGCCTCCGAACTGCGCCGGGGCAATGAAACCGCCAACGCCCTGTACGGCAATGCCGCCAGCGTGCTGGTGGGAGATTTCCTCTATTCCCGCGCCTTCCAGATGATGGTGTCGGTGAAGAACATGCGGGTGATGGAAGTCCTGTCCGAGGCCACCAACATCATTGCCGAGGGTGAGGTGTTGCAGCTCATGAACTGCAACGACCCGGACATCGATGAAACCGCCTATCTCCAGGTGATCCGCTACAAGACCGCCAAGCTTTTCGAGGCGGCCGGCCGCCTGGGAGCCATCCTGCAAGGCGCGGACCAGGAGACTGAGGGCGCCCTGGGCCGTTATGGCATGCATCTGGGCACGGCCTTCCAGCTCATCGATGACGTGCTGGACTATTCCGGCGATACCGAGGTGATCGGCAAGAACGTGGGTGACGACCTGGCGGAGGGCAAGCCTACCCTGCCCCTGCTGTTTGCCATGAAGCATGGGCAGCCGGATGAGGCCGAAGTGATCCGTCAGGCCATTCTGGAGGGCGACAGCAGCCACTTCCAGCGCATTCTGGAAATCGTACGGCATACCGGTGCCCTGGATCACACCCACGCCCGGGCCCAGACAGAAGCCGACCTGGCCTGCGAGGCCATCGCCTTCCTGCCGGATAGCCAATACAAGGAAGCACTGCTAGAATTGCCAGCCTTTGCGGTCAGCCGCAAATTCTGAGACGGCCAGCCGTCCAAATAATCGGGGTGTAGCTTAGCCTGGTAGAGCGCTACGTTCGGGACGTAGAGGCCGGAGGTTCGAATCCTCTCACCCCGACCACATCCCCCTGCACCTGCCTTTTTAACTCGTCTTATGCATGTGGTTGGCAGTTTGTCGCCAGCCCGGATGGGCATTGGTGCAACAAACAATCCGGTCCGACAAAAAAGGCTGCATAACAAGATGAACATATCGGCTTTTTGGGGGTCATAATATTAGCGTTTACTTATGCAATGGCTTGCAACCGCACCCCAGGACGATGATGAAATCTGTTGCGCTGATTCTTTGGCTAGCTCTAGCCAGCGGCAAGGAGCAGGTAGTCCACACTCGTCACATGGAAAACATGGACTCCTGTAGGTCCGTAGCCCAGGCCCTGGTGGACAAACATGCCGCCGAGGGGAAGAAGGCGCGCTTTCTTTGCCATGAAGTCATCGAGGAAGTGGGTGACGTGGACGAAAACGGCAACCCCATAGAACCCACGACCCGCTTTGCCTCGGACGCTTCCCACGCATCTCACTGAGTGATGGGAGCCACGGCCCCGAACTGCAGCAGAGCTGAACAAAACACCCTGGTCTACGCGGCCTCGGTCAGTCCATATGCCTGAGGCGGCTGCCAGCTAATCCTTGAAACCTTCCACTTCGATGGCAAGCCGGACCTCGTCGCCGATCAGCGGCAGACCGAATGACATGCCGTAATCCGAGCGTTTGATGACGGTATGCACGTCTGCGCCGCACATGGGCCGACGGGTGAGGAATTGCAGGGTACAGGCGTAATCGCGTATTTCCAGGCTGACCGGATTGGTGCGCCCCAGCAGGGTAAGTTGCCCCTCGGCAGACACCGGCGCACCATCCCGATAAGTCACCTGGGTGGCCACGAACCGGACATCCGGATAGCGGCCCACGTTGAAAAACGCCCCACCTCGCAATTTCTGGTTCAGGTCGTCCAGGCCGGTATCTACTGAAGCAGCATCCACGGTCACGTCTATGAGGTTGGACTTGCCCTCCGGGTCCAGGACCACCTTTCCCCGGGTACGATTGAACTTGCCGCGCATGGTGGAAATGCCTTGGTGGCGAATCTCGAAGCTGGGGAAAGTGTGGGTGGGGTCCAGGGTGAAGCTTTCCACCGCCCCCGCACGGATCGGTAGCGCCAAAATCGGCGCCAGAGCCCAAATCGTCAAGGCACGCAGAGCAACCGGACGCATCATCGTCTCCTTCGTCTCAGGGTTTAAGCCAGATTCGGAACCGGGCTTCGGCCCGATCTGCTACCACGTCGTTCCAGTCGCCTCCCCCGATGCCGAAATCTGCCCGGCTGACCGGCAGGCGGCCTTCGGCCAACCAGGACTCCCCGCTATGACGGACCAGGGTGAAGGGCACGTTCACCGCTCTGGTACGGCCCTTGATGGTCAGGTCACCGGAGGCCATATACCGACCGTCCGGCTGTTTTTTCACAGCACGACTGACAAAGACCGCCCGGGGATGCCGGCCCACGTCGAACCACAGGGGCCGCTGGGCCTCGCCGTCGCCGTCAGGGGATCCTGTATCCACACTAGCCATGTCCAGTTCCACCCGGAATACCCCGGTTTCGGGCTTTACCGGATCAAATCTGGCCGTGGCGGAAAATCGCTTCACGCCTCCCTCTACCGGCACATTCATCTGCTGGATCACGAAGCGGATCTGGCTGCGGGGGTAATCCACCTGCCAGTCCCGGGGGGCGGCCACAGCCAGAGGGGCCAAGGCCAGTAGCCAAAGCATGATGAAAGATCGAGACATGAACACCCGCATCATGGCGCCCTCAGCCAGGGAATCATGCGCCTCAGCACCTGATCCCGCTGGATGTGATGATGGTAGAGGGCCGCCAGTGCGTGAATCACCACGATCCCAGCCAGGAAATACACTGCCGACTCATGCATGGCCTTGAGCACCTTTGCCAATTCCGGCTGCTTGTCCACCAGGTCAGGCAGGGGCAGCACGCCGAACCACACCACGGAAAACCCCGCTGCCGAACTGTGCAACCAGCCCAGCAGGGGCACCAGGACCATGAGCAGGTAGATCAACCCATGTACCAGTGCTGACAGACGGGCTTCCCAGGGTTCAAGTTCCTGAAGCCGGTCCAGACGGTCCCGTACGCGCAACCAGAGACGCAGGGGCAACAGGGCCAGCACCAACAGGCCAATCCACTTGTGCCAGGCATATAACTTCAGTTTCAAGGGCGACAAAGGCATGTCGGCGAGCCACAGGCCCAGGGCAAAGGCCGTGGCGATGAGCGCCAGGGTCAGCCAGTGGAGGGCGATAAGTCCAAGCCCGTAGTGGTCTGCGGCAGAACCGTGCCAGATATGCCGTTCGGGACGTCCGATGCCTCTCATAGCCACCGCCTTACGCGACTTTTGAACACGCGGTAATCCTCTCCAAAGCACGCCTCCAGATGACGCTCTTCATGGCGGATGACGCCATAACGGATGATGAACCAGACCAGGGGCACGAAGGCCAGGGGCCAAAGAGTTTCCAGCAACAGCATGACGCCGAAGTATAGGCACCAGTCCCCCACATAGATGGGGTTGCGGGTAAAACGGAAGGGGCCGTCCACCACCAGAGTGGAGGCCGCCTTGTAAGGATTCACCGTGGTGTGGTGGCGCCAGAAGGCATACAGGGTCCAGGCAAACAGCCCCAGGCCGGCCGCCACCAACAGCCAGCCCAGCGACGCCCCCAGGGGCCCCAGGGTCACAGGCAATGGCCGGACCGTCCGGTCCAGGTACCAGGCCCCGTACAAGGCCAGGGCGTAAGGCAGCGGCGGCAGCACCAGGGTGGCGGGACGGCGGGTAGGATCGCTCATGGTGGGTTCACAGTGCCCGATCCGTGATCGCCCGGAGAAACTCGTTGCGCAGCTGGGCATCCTGCTGGAAACAGCCGGCGAAGGCCTGGGTCACCACCCGCTCGTCTCCCCGCCGGTCTTCCCCTAGCAGCAGGCAAAGCTGCTCCGCCTCGATGATACAGGCCGCACCCCTGGCCTTGCCGTGCCGGATCAGGGCTTCGGCCACATCCCGGGTCATCCATTCCTGGTAGGTGAAGCGGTGTCCCACCGCATCCACCAACCGGGCGATGCGGCCAAAGCCATGCAACCGGCCTCCGGGCACGTAAGCCACGTGGGCCACGCCCCGGAATGGCACCAGATGGTGGGGACACACCCCGTGCACGGCGATGCCCCGTACCACCACCATGTCCTCCCGGGCATCCTCGAAGCCGTCGCCCAGGGCCTCCCCCGGGTCCATCTCGTAGCCCCCCAGCAGACGCCGTTCCCACAACTCCCGCACCCGCTTGGCGGTCTTGCCGGTATGCACGGAATCCGTGGCCACGCCGCAGGCCCGCAGCAGGTCCGTCACCGCCTGCTCGAAGGCCTCCGGGTTGAAGCGCCCCACCCGGGGAATGCCCAGGTGGCCAGAGTCGTGGGGGGTGGGGCAGTCGTGGTCGCAGCAATCGCTCATGGGGCATCCTGAATCAAGGAACCGAGCTGCCGGTCATGCCAGCGGCCCAGAAGAAGTTGGGAGCATACCGCCCCCAGCAGGGCCAGGAACATGTCCCACTGGGTATCCCACACATCTCCCTGGGTGGCCAGGAAGGCCACGGCCTCGTCGCCAGAGGCCACCGCCACCCACCACTCGATCATCTCGTAGAAGGCGGAAAAGGCCAGGCAAAAGCAGGTGGTCAGGAAGAACAGCCAGCCCCCGGACTGTAAAGGGGAGGTACGCACCAGAATTTCCCGGGCAACGATGGCGGGAATGAAGCCCTGGGCCACATGACCCAGTCTGTCGTAATGATTGCGGGCCAGATCGAAACTGTCCCGCAGCCAGTTGAACAGGGGCATCTCGGCATAGGTGTAATGGCCTCCCACCATGAGGATGACGGCATGAATGGCCATCAGCCCATAGGCCAGATCGGTGAAGCGGAACCGGCGGCCGGTCCAGAGCAGCAGGGGCAGGACCAGCAACACCGGCAAAACTTCAAGAAACCAGGTAAACCGGTCCCGGGGGCCGATGCCGGACCAGGCCAGCACCCCCAGGGTGAGCCCCAGCAAGGCGACATGAAAGCGTGAAAAGCGTTGGACAACCATGTCGGGATTCTGGCCCCACCCGCATGAATAAACAAAAATTGAACCCTGCCCCACCCGGACCGAGGGAAGATACATGCCCCTTAACAGGTTTCCCGCCCATGGACATTGCTAGCCCCGCAAAACGCCTGCTGGTGGTGGAAGACGATGCCGACATCGCAGAACTGCTGCGCCTGAACCTGGCGGACGAGGGCTATGCCGTGGAGGTGGCCCCGGACGGTGAAACCGCCATCACCCGGCTGAACGCCACCCCCTGGGACGCCCTCATCCTGGACCTGATGCTGCCCGGCCTGGACGGCATGGCCGTATGCCGCCACGCCCGCACTCTGCCCCGCTACACCCCCATCGTCATCCTCAGTGCCAAGTCGGCAGAAACCGAGCGCATCCTGGGCCTGGAACAGGGGGCGGACGACTACATCACCAAGCCCTTTTCCCTGCTGGAAGTGAAGGCCCGGGTGAAAGCCCTGTTCCGCCGCGCCGCCGCCATGGCCCAGACCGCCCGGCAGGAATCCGGCGTGCTGGAACAGGGCCCCCTGCGCCTGGACCCCATCGCCCGTACTGCACAGCTGGCAGGCAAGCCCCTGGACCTGGCCGCCCGGGAATTCGACCTGCTGTTCTTCTTTGCCCGCCACCCGGGGCAGGTGTTCTCCCGCCTGGAACTGTTGAAGCAGGTGTGGGGCTACAGCCACGAAGGCTATGAGCACACGGTCAACACCCACATCAACCGCCTGCGAGGCAAGATCGAAGCCAACCCGGCCAAACCGGAGCACATCCTCACCGTCTGGGGCGTGGGTTATCGTTTTGTGGCCGGCTCCGGCGAGGAGGCTGCCCGATGAACCTGTTCCGTACCCTCTACGGCCGCCTGGCCCTGGCCTTCGCCGCCCTCACCCTGGCCTGCGCCGGCTTCACCGGCTGGCTGTTCATGGAAGCCACCCAGCGGCACCAGCAGGAAGTTCTGCAACGACTGTCCCACGATCTGGCAGGCCACATCACCCGCCATACCGACCTGGTGAAGCAGCTCAAGTGGAACCGGCCGGCGGTGGAGGAACTGTTCCACATGCTCATGGTGGTGAACCCGGGTATCGAGGTCTACCTCATCAAGGCCAACGGCCATATCGACGCCCATGTGGCCCCACCCGGCACGGTGAAACGGGAATTCGTGGACGTCGCCCCCATCCGCGCCTATCTGGCCGGCGCCTCTGCACCCCTGCTGGGGGATGACCCCCGCAGCACCAGCGCCCGCAAGATTTTCAGCGTCGCCCCCTGCGTCCAGGACGGCCATACCGTGGGCTATCTGTACATCATCCTGGCGGGCGAAGCCTACGACCGGTTGGCCGCCGACGTGGGGCAGAGCCAGGCCCTGGTCACCGCCGGCTGGCTCATGGGGGGCATGACCCTGCTCACCCTCACCGCCGGCCTGGTGGTGTTCGGCCTCATCACCCGCCGCCTGCGGCGCCTGGGCCGGGAAGTCCAGGACTACAACGCCGGCACGGCCGCTTTCGCCGGCGACGCCGGCCAGGCCCAGGACGAGATCAGCCAGTTGCGGCGCACTCTCCAGGCCATGGCGGGGCGCATCACCAGCCAGGTGGACGAGTTGCGGCGCCAGGATCAGCTTCGCCGGGAAATGGTGGCCAACATCTCTCACGATCTGCGCACCCCCCTCACGTCCTTGCAAGGCTATCTGGAGACCCTGAGCCTGAAGGCGGATCAGGTGGACGAAGCGGAACGTACCAAATACCTGGACGTGGCCCTGCGCCAGAGCCGCAAGGTGAGCCGCCTGGCCCAGGAACTGTTCGAACTTGCCAAGCTGGAATGCGAGGTCACCAAGCCGACGAAAGAGGCCTTCGCCCTGCCGGAACTGGTCCACGATGTGCTGCAGAAATTCGAACTGGCGGCCCGGCAGAAGGCCGTCACCCTCCAGGTACACATCCCTGAAGACCTGCCGCCGGTGCTGGCAGACCTGGGCATGATCGAGCGGGTGCTCACCAACCTGCTGGACAACGCCCTGCGCCACACCCCGGCCGGGGGCCGGGTGGACCTGGAACTGCACCCGGCCGAAGGCGCCGTGCAGGTGCGGGTGGCTGACACCGGCAGCGGCGTGCCCGACGCCCTGAGACCCCAGCTCTTCGAGCGCCCCTCCCCCCTGCGGGACGGCAGTGGACGCACCTCCGGGGGCCTGGGACTGCTGATCGTGAAACGCATCCTCAGCCTGCATGGCACCACCATCCGCCTGGAAAGCCCCGGCGCCCCGGGGGCGGCTTTCAGTTTCGCCTTGCCCGCGGCCTGATCCGGGCTCTACCATCCCCCTCCCAAGGAAAGACCGCCCGGAGGGCCCCGCGTGTCAGCAAAGCATCCCATCGTCGCCGTCACCGGCATGGCCGGGGCCGGCCTGTCCACCGTGCGCCACGCCCTCAAGGAAGTGTTCAAGCGGCTCGACATCAAGCCCAGCGTGGTCCACGGCGACGGCTTTCGCCGCTATACCGACCGCCAGTTCCACGCCCTGCTGGACGAAGCCAAGGGCAGCGGCCGGAACATTTCCTGGTTCGGCCCCGACTGCAACCACTTCGAGGAGCTGGAAACCTTCTTCCGAAGCTACGGCGAAACCGGCAGCGGCGTGTGGCGGGAATACGCCCATAACGACGAGCACGCCATTCGGCTGAATACGGGCTCCGGAGAGTTCACCCCCTGGAAGCCCCTGCCCGCCGGCAGCGACCTGATGTTCTACGAAGGCCAGCACGGCGGCGTGGTGGCCAGGACCTGGACCCGCCGCAAGGTGGAAGACCGTCATTTCCCGCCGGAGATCGACCGGCGCGTGGGCAAGGACGGCATCGATGTGGCCCAGCACGTGGACCTTCTCATCGGCGTGGTGCCGGCCATCAACCTGGAATGGATCCAGAAGATCCACCGGGATTGCGAGAAGGGCTATTGCACGGAAGGCGAGTCCGTGGACACCATCCTGCGGCGCATGAACGACTACCTGCACTACATCGTGCCCCAGTTCGGCCTCACGGACATCAACATCCAGCGCATGCCCCTGGTGGACACTTCCAACCCCTTCATCGCCCGGGACGTGCCCAATCCGGACGAGTCCTTCCTGGTGGTCCACTTCCGGGACAAGCGCAAATACAACTTCGTGGAAATTCTGGAAAAGATCCCCCGGGCCTTCATGAGCCGGGCCACCACCATCGTGGTGCCGGGTGGCGAACTGAAGCTGCTGCTGGAGATCGTCTGCGCCCCCATCCTGCTGGAGATGATGGAGAAGCGCCGGGAGGCTTGATTCAGTCCCGCCGGGCGCCCATCAGGCCTGCCCCCAAATGGCGAACAGGGGATCGGCGCAGCGCCGCTGATCCGAGTACTTGTCATCCTCCGGCCGGGCCAGGCCCCGCAGAGACTCGGTATGCAGGTCGGTAAAGCCGGCCTCCCGGAACAGGCTCAACACCAGGGCGCTGCGTTCGAAGGGGTGCAACTGGCTCCAGACCTGAATGGCCTTGGTGGGAAACCAGCGGTCCGAGAAAGTCACCAGGCAAATGCCCCCAGGGCGAAGCACCCGGCGCACCTCTGCCAGTACTGCCCCGGGCCGAAGCAGATATTCGATGGAGGCGGTGCAGACTACCCCGTCGAACTGGGCATCCCCCCAGGGCAGGCCGGCCCGCTGGTTCAAATCCTTCACCACCCGTTCCGACAGCCGTTCATTCGCCTCCAGCTCCGCACCGTTCATGCCCAGTCCGGCGACAAACAGGTCCGCCAGCGCCTCGGGCAGGTGGCTGTCCCAACTGGCCATCAGGTCAAGCACCCGGCTGCCAGGCGCCAGGAACCGGCCATACAACGCCCGGATCGCGCCCCGGCAGGCCCCGTCCAGGTGCTGGACAAAGCGGGGCTCAGCGTAGAACCGGGCATCCTCCCCATCGTCCTGGCGTTCCAGGGCCCCGGGACCGAAATAGGCCATGGCCGACGTCTGCGGGGGCACTTGCAGGCCCGGACCATCGAACAGCTCGGCCATGCGCTGGCCCGGGGCCGGCATCATTGCCGTGGCAGCCAGGGTCAACTGTGGCTGACAGGCCGCCAAAGGATGGTTGGGGTCCACCCGGCAATGGCCCTCGGTCACCTCAAGCAAGCGAACGGGTTGCAGATCCCGAGGCCCCTGGGCCAGGTCGGAAAACGCCATGCGCGGGTAACAACGCCCCGGTACGGGCGCATCGCGCAAACGGAAATGGGCGAGAGGCACCTGGGCAAGCGACAAACCAGCGGGCTGGCACCAGGGCAAGGCGTCCAGGGCCACGACAGTCTCCCCGGCTTGAAGTCGCCGCCCCGCTTCCGCCCAGCGGCCGCTGGCCAGCAGTGCGGAATCCGGCAGGATCAGGCGATCCACGTGGGTGGCAACTTGGCTACTCCATTCCAGACGGGCTTCGATAGGCATCTTGGGTCCCGAGGTCACTCCAGGAGCACAGGCAGGCGGCGTACCAGGCGGATTTCCGTATCGCTGAGGTCCGCCCCCAGGGCATAAAGTTCCACCCCGCGGCTGGCGGCCTGCCGCAAAGCGGCGCCGAAGACCGGGTCGATGGTGTCGGCAGGCCCAACAGCGGTCACGTCGGCCCGTTGCACGCAGAACACCACGGCAGCCCGCCCTCCCGTCTGCACCACGTGGGCCAGCTCGGCCATGTGCTTGCTGGCCCGCTCGCTCACCGCATCGGGAAACCGCCCCACCCCCTCCTGCACGGCGGCGGTGACGCTTTTCACCTCCACGTAGGCCTCGCCGTCCGGATAGGCCAACAGCCAATCGGTGCGACTCCTGGCCCCCAGCCGGGCTTCGGCCCGGCGCTCGGTGAAACCTGCCAACTCGTCGATCAGGCCCGCGTCCAGGGCCTCTCCCACCAGGGCATTGGCCCGGCCGGTGTGGATACCCACCCGAACCTCAGGGCTTGCGTCTGCACTCACCATCTCCCAGGTCCAGGCCAGCTTGCGGGCAGGGTTGGCTGCGGGGGACAGCCAAACCCGGTTACCCGGGGCATTGAGCCCCAGCATGGAGCCGGTATTCGGGCAATGAGCGACGACGGTATCCCCGGAATCCAGACGCACGTCCGCCAGGAAACGCTGATAACGACGCACCAGGGTGCCGGTAACCAGGGGCGAGGGAAAGTGCACGGGTTCAGGCCGTCAGGGCTTCCCGGAAAAGGGCATCCGAGTTTTTCAGGATGAGAATGCCGTGGGCATAGTCCAGCACCCCGGTTTCCACCCACAGCCGCACCTGGCGGTTGACGCTTTCCCGGGACACACCCACCAGATTGCCCAGTTCCTCCTGGGACAGCTTGAGGCCGATGACGATGCCCTCCCCCGTGTGCTTGCCGTACTGCTGGCCTAGGTTGAGGAGGATGCGGGCCAGCCGGGCGGGCAGGTTGAGGAAGGACAGGTTACCCACCATGTCGTTGGTGGCCCGCAGCCGCAGGGACAGGGCCTGGAGCAGGGCAAGTGCCACCCGGGGCCGGTTTTCCAGGAAAGCCAGGAAATCCTTGCGCCAGATCACCAGGAAGCGGCAAGGCTCCATGGCGGTGATGGTGGCACTGCGGCTGCCGCCATCCAGCAGGGACATTTCGCCGATCAACTGCCCCGCCTCCAGCAGGCTGAGGATGGCCTCCTTGCCTTCCGGGGAGGTGAGGCTCACCTTCACCCGGCCTTCCAGCACCAGGAGCAGGCGGTCGCCCGCTTCCCCTTCGTGGAATACCACCTGCTTGGCGGGATGGCGTTCCTCATGGGCCAGTTCAAGCACCGCCTGGAGATCCGCATCCTCCAGGCTGGAAAAAAGGACGCTGCGTTGTTTGAGTTCCTGGGGGGTGTAGTTCATGTCATTCCTTCAGCGAATCGCGCACTTCGTCCCAGTCGCCATAAAGACACTGGTAGGGATACGTCCCCTGGGCCTTGATGGCCTTGCGTATGGCCTTCAGCCGCGCCTCATCCACCGGATGGGCGGCGAGGAAGGCGATACCGAAGCCCTGCTCGTCGTCCATCTTCTCGAAGAAGCTGGCCATGCCGGAAGAAGCCAGGGCAGCCCGGCGCAAAAGACCCACCGCATTCAGGTCCGCCTCGCGCTCCATGTCCATGCTGTAGTTCATGGCCAGGAATTCCTCCGCCATGGTGGCCCAGGGACGGCCTGCGAAATCCCCCAGCATGACCGCCAGCACGGCCCGCAAGCCCCGCTCGCGAATCAGGCCCTGGAGGGAATGGCGCAGGGTGACGTGGCTGATCTGGTGGGCAAGCACCCCCGCCACCTCATCGGCACTGTCTGCGGCCTCCAGCAGCCCCGTGAAGATCACCACGTGACCGCCCGGCAAAGCAAAGGCATTGACTTGGTCATTCCGGGCCACATGGAAATGGAAAGGCACACCCGACCCGGCGGAAACACGCACCCCAATGTGTTCCACGACTTCATCCGCCAGGGCGTTTTCCGGCAACAGATCGAGGTTGGGGCGTATTTCCTCGTACAGATGCTCCCCCAGGCGCACTTCCTGTTCCACGGTGACCTGATCCGCCGCCCAGCGGCTGAAACTCTCCGCGTTCAGCCAGTACCACACCAGTGCAAAAGCAGGCAGAAACAGTGCCAGCCCCAAGAGTCCAAGACCTGCCCTCTGGGTACGGCGGGTCTGGCGATGGCGCCGGCGCACCAGATGCAGTCGCCGGGCTGTGTCCTCGGGCACCTGGCTGACAAAGGTTTCCATGGCCTCGTCCCCTTGCAGCATGGCCTTGAAGGTGCCGAGGGGAGAATGCCAGGACACGATCCATTGCCTGCCGTCGAACCCGCCGGTTCCCAGATCCAGGTCCGAGGCGTTCACCGTATACCAGTGGTCCCGCTGGTGCACCACCAGAACACTGCTCTCAAAACGGGCACGGGCACGCGCCCCGGCTGCCGGCAAATCCGGGCCGAATAGGAGAACCTTGAATTCCGGGGTGGGAAGCTGCATATAGGTGAGGTTTTCGTGGGCAGTTAGAATGCCCCATCCCTCCGAGAATACCAATATGCCACACAACCTTTCCTCCTCCTTGCTGGACCTGTTCCGCAAACGCCACGCCTGCCACCAGTTCCGGGAAGAGGCCCCTATCGACCGGCAAACCCTGGACACGATTCTGGAAGCCGGTCGGCTTTCTCCTTCTTCGTTCGGCCTGGAACACTGGAAATTCGTTGTCCTGACCCGGCCGGAAGACAAGGCTGCCATGCAGGCGGCCTGCTTTCAGCAGCCCCAGGTGGGCAGCGCCGCGGCACTGGTGGTCATCCTTGCCAAGCTGGCAGAACTTGAGCCGGACCATCCCTACGCCCGCAAGCTGCTGGAACGGGAATACCCCGGTGATGCCTTTGCCGGGGCCCTGGCCAACTATCGGAGCTTTTTTGCCGCCACGGATTTGAAAGCCTGGAGCGTGACCCAGTGCCACATCGCGGCCGCCAACATGATGACGGCCGCGACTGGCCTGGGGCTGGATTCCTGCGCCATCGGTGGCTTTCTGGCCGACCAGGTGCAAACCCTGCTGGACCTGGATGCGGGCCGCTACGAAGTGGCCCTGGTTCTGGCCCTGGGCCACTGTGCCCATGACCCGGCACCCAAACAGCGACTGCCCCTGGCGGAACTGGTGGATTACCGCTAAGCAGGCATGCGCTACCGCACCCTATGGTTGATCTGCGGCTGGCTGCTGGTCGCCGCGGTGGTCTACCTCTCCCTCACCGGCAATCCCCCCGACACCGGCATACGTTCCGGGGACAAACTGGGCCATTTACTGGCCTACCTGTCCCTCATGGCCTGGTGGGGACAACTCTCTTCCCGGCATGGCCGGCTCCTGGTGGTCTTCATCGCCATGGGGGCCCTGCTGGAAGGGCTCCAAAGCCTGACTCCGGTTCGTCAGCCCGGCCTGCTGGACATGGCGGCCAATGCATCCGGCGCCCTGCTGGGCTGGATGGCCAGCCGCCGCTGGCCAGCCTGGCTCCCAGCCCTTGAAAGCCGACTGATTCCCCTTCGGGTACCGTGACGCCCCTGCAACCCGCCTGCCAGGCCGTGCTGGCTGCGACGGACATCGACACCAAGCTGGCTGGCACCCACCACCTCTGGAAAGCATGGCAGGCCGGCACCCTAGTCCTGGAGGCATTTTCTCCTCCCCTTGAGGACGCTGGCATACCTGCGCGCCCCGTGCTTCAAGACCCCCGCACCATGCCCCGGCGCCAGTTGAGCAACCCGGAAAACCATGCCGCCCTGATCCACGCCCTGGCCCATATTGAATTCAACGCCATCAACCTTGCCCTTGACGCGGTTCAGCGGTTTCCCGCTTTTCCCGCTGGGTACTATGGCGACTGGCTCCGGGTGGCGGCGGAAGAGGCCTACCACTTTCAGTTGCTGCGGGATCACCTGCGCCACCTGGGCCGGGACTACGGCGACTTCCCCGCCCACGCCGGCCTGTGGGAACTGGCCCAGAAAACCGCCCACGACCCCCTGGCCCGCATGGCCCTGGTCCCTCGCCTGATGGAGGCCCGGGGCCTGGACGTGACGCCGGACATTCAACGAAAGCTGACGGGGTTCGGCGACCGGGCCGGCGCGGCCATCCTGGAGACCATCCTCCGGGACGAGATCGGCCATGTGGCCGCCGGGGACCTCTGGTTCAAGTGGCTCTGCCGGCAGCGGGGCCTGGATGCCACCACCACCTACCGGGACCTGATCAGCGCCCCCGGCGTGCCTCGCCCCCGCCGGCCTTTCAACGAAGCTGCCCGCATCGCAGCCGGCTTCAGCGCCGACGAACTGACCGGCCTGTAACAGCCCCGGAAATCCAAGACCCGCTGTAACAAAAGCAGACACCCATGTCGGCTTGCCCGGGGGGAAGGGGCAAGGGATAATCCCTGCTCATTTCACTTTTATTTCCCCTTGTTTTTATTGGGCTTTTGGAGGAATCGGGGACCATGTCCGAACTCAATGCTTCCGCACTGCTCAACAAGGTTTCCCCCGCCTTGCCAGTGCATTGGTATTTCGACCCCAAGATTTACGAACTGGAGATGGAACTCCTGTTCAAACGGGGCGCCAATTATGTCGGCCACGAGCTGATGACCCCCAACCTGGGGGACTACCACGTGCTGGACTGGCTCCATGACGGGGGCAAGATGCTGGTGAACAATGCCAGCCCGGGGGACAGGCGCATCGAGCTCTTGTCCAACGTCTGCCGCCATCGCCAGGCCCGCATGCTCCAGGGCCGGGGTAACGCCCAGAATATCGTCTGCCCCTTCCACCGCTGGACCTACGACACCCAGGGCCAGCTCCTGGGGGCGCCCCACTTCCCCAACAACCCCTGCCTGCATCTGCACAAAACCCACTTGCAGAACTGGAATGGCCTGCTGTTTTCCGGCCCCCGGGACGTGCACACCGACCTGTCCAAGCTGGGCGTAAAGGCCGATCTGGACTTCACCGGCTTCCTATACGAGAGCACCCAGATCACCCAGTACAACTTCAACTGGAAGACCTTCATCGAGGTCTACCTGGAGGACTACCACGTGGTGCCCTACCACCCGGGGCTGGGCCAGTTCGTGAACTGTGACGAACTGAAATGGGAATACGGCGAGATGTATTCCGTGCAGACCGTAGGAGTGAACAACCACCTGGCCAAGCCCGGCAGCGCCGTCTACAACCGCTGGCACCAGCAGGTGAAACGTTACGGCGAAGGCAAGGATCCGGCTCACGGCGCCATCTGGCTTACCTACTACCCCACCCTCATGGTGGAGTGGTATCCCCACACCCTGGTGGTCAGCAACATCATCCCCACCGGGATCGAATCCTGTCTCAACGTGGTGGAGTTCTATTACCCCGAGGACGTGGCCCTGTTCGAGCGGGAATTCATCGAAGCCGAACAGGCCGCCTACCGGGAAACCGCCATCGAGGACGACGACATCTGCTACGGCATGCATAAGGGCCGCAAAGCCTTGTGGGAACAGGGAATCAGCCAGGAAGGGCCCTACCAGTCCCCCATGGAGGACGGCATGGTGCACTTCCACGAATGGCTGCGCCGCATGATCGAACCCCACCTGTAAACCTGCCTGCCCCCCGGCCCTGGCCGGGGCCGCCTCCGGTCAACCTCTGTAGCCCGGAGAAACTCAACGCGTCCGGGATCATGGATCCCGAAACTTGGCCCGCAACTCAGGCCACGGCGGCTTCGGGTTCCAGGACGTGGGGGTGCCGGGCGTCCACGGTCAGCATGACGAGGGAGCGCCCCTGCTCCTGGAAACGACTGAGATGGGTGGCCAGGAAAAGCTGTGAACCGTCCTTGCGCAACCAGACCAGCCGGGGCCAGTGTGCGTCTCCATCCGGGTTTTCGACCTCCCCACTTTGCCAGCGGGGCAGATCCGGGTTCAGTGCCTTGGGCAGCAGTCGCTCCAGAGGCAGGTTGTACAACGCACCGTGACCATAACCCAGCAGGCGCTCCAGGGCCGGGTTGGCCATTTCCACCGCACCGGCTTCGCTGACCAGCAGCAGGCCATCCGGGTTGTATTCCACCAGATGGTGCAAGCGTGCCTCGCTCAGGGCATGGAGCCGTTCGCTCTGCTTGCGGGCGGAGATGTCCGCCACAAAGGCATCCACGAACATCTCGCCTTTTTCCATGAACGGACTGAGGCTGATTTCCACCGGAAACTCGCTGCCATCCCGGCGCACGCCGGTCAGTTCCCGCCCCGCGCCCATGGGGCGGGCACCGGGAGCAGCCATGTAGGCCTTGAAATCATGGCCATGGGCGGCACGTTTCCCAGCCGGCAGCAATACCTCCAGGGGCTGGCCCAGAAGTTCATCCGGCCCATAGCCAAACATCCGCTCCAGAGCCGGGTTGGTCAACACGATGCGCCCCTGGCTGTCCACCACCAGCAGACCATTGGTGTTGGCCTGCACCACCAGGCGGAAGCGCTCCTGGGCTTCGCTCAGTTGCAGGGCATGTTGTGCCTCGGCGTGGGCCTTGGCCGCTTCCACCTTGGCGCGGGTACGACCGACGATAGCGTAGGCCAGCCAGATGGAGAGGGTGCCGAAACCCAGCAGCAGCAGAAGGGTATAGGCCTGCACGGGCTTCCAGGCCTCTGCACGCACCAGGGCCAGTTGGGCGGCAGGCACATGGGTCACCACCCGCCAGGAAGGCAGGCTGTCTGCAGCCTGGCCCGGTACCGCCTTGAGAGGATAGACCGTACTCCAGGTCCAGAGGCCGTCCATCTGATGCACCTGCCCGGATTCCATCGTGCCCATGGCCCGCCAGACAGTCGGGTTGCGGCTCGCCAGGGTCTCCTTGCGGCCGAACATGAAGCCCCAGTTCTCCTCGGTATTTCCGCCATGCAGCCAGTAACCTTCGCTGTTGAGCAGCATGCCGTAGTCCCGGGCCTCCAGCAGACTGGCGGCAAAGGCATCCAGCAAGGGCTGGGCTGCAATGTTGGCAACAAGAAATCCGTGGCTGCGCCCCTGGCTGTCGAGGGCCGGCGTCACCAGGCGCAGGGTCGGCCGATAGGGGGTTTCCACCTTGCCCTGCTCCAGGGTCAAGTCAAGGGGAGAGACGTAGACCTCGCCCGGCTTCAAGGCTGCGGCCGTGACGATGTAGTAACGGCCAGCCACATCCTGCAAACGTTCTGGCGGCGCGATCTCAACGCCCCGATCCCGGTTGTCCACACGCACTCGTTCCCGGCCAGCGGCATCCACCCAGCGCAGCTTGTCGTAGGCTGGGTTGTAAGCCATGAGGGTAGCAAAGGCTGTGGCCAGGGCTGGGCTCTCGCCGCTCTCCAGGGCACGGCGCACATCGCCATTCCCGGCCAGGGCGCGAAGCTGCAGCAGGGGATCGTGCAGGCCATCATCGAGAGTGCGCACGCCGCGCACCACGTGGTTGATCTCATTCATGCCCAGAAGCCCAAGCTGCTCGTTGATGCGATCCTGGCCGATGTACCAGCCGCCCCCCAGGATCAAGGCCATGACCGGCAGGAACATCACCAGGAACAAGCGGAAAGGAAACCCCTTCGGGGGCGCAAACGTCTTGGGAATTGCCTCAGACATATCGGACTCCTCGCGTTCTAGGTTTGCTCAAAACACGCCATCACACGAAGGGCGTGCTGGTTGGTTCATACTACCCCCATACCCGACAAAATTACATGGCTATTTCGGCCGGTCACTGCAACAGCAGATGGGAGACAATTTCGCCATGAACCTCACAGCCTTTGATGCCATCCTGCCTGCCCCCTTTGGTGCCCTGGGGGTACGTGCAGCTGATTCAAACCTGCAGGAACTGGTGTTTCTGCCGCCGGGCAGCGCCCTGGTCCCGCCCACGACGACCTACCTGGGGCAAGTGGCCGCCGAACTGGATGCCTACTACGCCAATCCAGGCCATGTATTCCATCTGCAACTTGCCCCGCACGGCACCCCTTTCCGCCAACGGGTATGGTCCGCCCTGCTGGAGATTCCGGCCGGCCAGACCCGCACCTATGGCGACGTGGCCCGGCAACTAGCCTCGGCCCCCCGGGCGGTAGGCCAGGCCGTGGGCGACAACCCCCTGCCCATCCTCATTCCCTGCCACCGGGTGGTGGCGGCCGACGGCAGCCTGGGGGGCTTCATGCACAGTCGCACGGGCTTTTCCCAGGACATCAAACGCTGGCTCCTGGCCCATGAAGGCGCCCGCTGAATCCCCGCCAGACAACACCTTCGACGCCGAGCTGGACCGCTTCTGCGATGCCCTCTGGCTGGAGGACGGCCTTTCAGCCCGTTCCCTGGAAAGCTACCGGCGGGACCTGAGCCAGCTATTCGAGTGGCTGTACGACCGGGGCCAGGCCCCGGACCAGGCCCAGCGGGCTGACCTGCAAGGCTTCCTGGCCTTTCGCACCCTGGAGCAGAAAGTGGCTGCCCGCAGCCTGGCCCGCCAGCTTACCGCCATCAAGCGCTACCACCGCTGGCTGTTGCGGGAAGGGCGCCGGGCGGACGACCCCACCCTCACCGTGGAAGCCCCCCGGCTGCCGCGGCCCCTGCCTAAAAGCCTTTCAGAGGCGGAAGTAGAAGCCCTGCTGGCCGCCCCGGACGTGGATACGCCCCTGGGCCTGCGGGACAAGGCCATGCTGGAGGCCCTCTACGCCGCCGGTTTCCGGGTTTCCGAGCTGGTGGACCTGCCGGTGGCAGCGGTCAGCCTGACGGACGGGGTGGCGCGCATCTTCGGCAAGGGCAGCAAGGAACGGCTGGTGCCCCTGGGGGAAGAGGCCCAGGCCTGGATCCTGCGCTACGCCCGGGAGGCCCGGCCCGCCCTGCTGAAAGGACGCAGCAGCCCGGCCCTGTTCGTCACCGAGCGGGGCGGCCCCATGACCCGGCAGATGTTCTGGTATCTGGTGAAACGCCATGCCCGGCAGGCGGGCATTCGCAGCCCCCTCTCCCCCCACACCCTGCGTCATGCCTTCGCCACCCACCTGCTCAACCATGGCGCCGATCTGCGGGTGGTGCAGATGCTGCTGGGCCACGCCGACATCGCCACCACCCAGATCTACACCCATGTGGCCCGGGAGCGGCTGAAGCACCTCCACGCCCGGCATCACCCCCGGGGCTAGGTGGCTGTCGGGGTATCCTGACTCAATTCCAGGCTCCGGGTCTGGTTGCGTCCTGCGCTTTTCGACACGTAAAGCTGGGCATCAGCCACGGCGAGCAACTGCTCCGGGGCCATACAATCCTCGGGAAAACAGGTCGCCACCCCCAAACTGACAGTCACCACCCCGGCCACGCTGGACCGCTTGTGGGGAATGGCCAGCCCCTGGATCGCCTCGCGCATGGATTCCGCCTTCGCCTCGGCACCTTCCAGGTCGCTGCCGGGCATCAGACAGACGAATTCCTCGCCGCCATACCGGGCTGCCAGGTCATGGGGACGCCCCATGCCCCGGCGCAACACCTCAGCCACCGCCTGAAGACACACATCTCCCGCCTGGTGGCCATAGGTGTCGTTGAATATCTTGAAGTAGTCGATATCCACCATGATCAGGGACAAGGACAAACCGTTACGGCGGCATACCCGCCACTCTGCCTGCAGGGCCTCGTCGAACCGCCGACGGTTTGCCAGGCCCGTGAGGCCATCCACGAATGCCATCGCCCGCAACTGGTCAGCCTGTTTCTTCAGGGTGATGTGGGTGCGCACCCGGGCCCGGACGATGACCGGATTCAAAGGCTTGGTGATGTAATCCACGGCCCCGAGCTCCAGGCCCCGACTCTCTTCTTCGGCCCCTGCCAGGGCGGTTACAAAGATGATGGGCACATCCCGTGTCAGAGGGTCCGCCTTGAGGCGCTGGCAGGTTTCATAGCCATCCATCTCCGGCATGGTCACGTCCAGGAGAATCAGGTCCGGCGGGGCTGCCCGGGCCAACTCCAGCCCCTGGGCGCCAGAAGTGGCCATCTGCATGTCAAACTCCCCGGACAGCATGGCCCCCAGGGTCAGGAGATTGGCCGGGGTGTCATCGATAGCGAGGATGCCGGGCCGTCTATCCATGTTGCACTGCCTCTTCATTGGCACATTGCGCAGCAAGCCCATGCAGGCGTACCCATGCCTGGTCGAACTGAAGTGCCTCCAGAGCCTTGCCTGCTTCCGCCACGGGCGTTTCCAGGGGAGTACCGGCTACGGCCGCCACCAGTTGCTTGTAGGTTGCCAGGGCATCGAACCGATGGGCTTTCAGCAAGGGTTCCAAAGCGGCCAGCAGGTGTCCGATCCGGGCCCAGTCTGGGGCCGAGTCGGAAGGAGCCGGCGCCGGGACGGCAGGTGCTCCAGCTCCGGAGGCCGGATTGCCAGCCGGGATACGCGCCACCAGCCACTTGCCGAGCGCCGCTTCCAGGCTGCCAAGGGTAACGGGTTTGACGAGCACATCGTCCATGCCCGCCTCCAGGCAACGCTTGTGCTCCTGAGGGAAGGCGTCGGCCGTGAGGGCGATGATGGGGCGGCGAGGCAACCCCTGGCTGGCCTCCCAGTCCCGGATGCGCCGGGTGGCCTCCAGGCCGTCCATGCCTGGCATGTGCATGTCCATCAGAATAAGGTCCTGCCCATGACCGGCCAGCGCCATATCCACGGCCTCCAGGCCATCCTCCGCCATGTGGGGGACGATACCGAGCTTGCCGAGCATGATGCGGGCCACCTTGCGGTTGGTGGCATCGTCATCCACCAGAAGTACCTTGCCGGTCAGGGAAGCCCTGCCCGAGTCTGGCGCCTTGGCTTGGCGTTGAGGGGCTGATGCTTCGCCCTTCACCCGGGCTACGGGTACCCGGAACCAGAACCGGGCCCCGGCACCGGGGGCACTTTCCACCCCCACTTCCCCCCCCATGAGCTGGGCCAGACTACGGACGATGGACAGCCCCAGGCCCGTGCCGCCAAAGTTCCGGGAGGTGGACGCATCCCCCTGGATGAAGGGCTGGAACAACTGGGCCTGGACCTCGGGAGCAAGCCCGATGCCGCTATCCACCACGACAAACTCCAACACACCCCCCGTTTCATCCTCATCGAGTATTCGCCCTTCCAGACGCACCTGTCCCTTGTGGGTGAACTTGATCGCATTACTGACCAGGTTGGAGAGCATCTGGAACAGGCGATGGGCATCAGCCAGGTATTGCCGGCGGGCACCATGCCAGGTCTCTTCCAGAACCAAACCCTTGCGGCTGGAAGATTCCGAGAACAGGGCGTGCACCTCATGCAGCACCTGGGCGGGGTCCATGGCTTCAGGATCCAGCTCCAGCCTCCCTGCCTCCACCTTGGAGAGATCAAGGATGTCGTTCAGCAGGCTCAGCAGGCTTTCACCGGAATGCAGGATGGTTCGGGCGTAGTCACGCCGTTCGCCTTCGCCCAGCTCAGGCTGCATGAGGATCTGGGCCATGCCCAGGATGCCGTTCATGGGAGTACGGATTTCGTGACTCATGGTGGCCAGGAAACGGCTCTTGGCCACATTGGCAGCCTCTGCGGCCTCCTTGGCCTGGTACAACTCCGTCACATCCACCCGGAAGCCCACGATATGCCCGGACGGCGTACGCCGTTCCCGCACCTTGAGCACCCGGCCATCCTCAAGCTCCTGGACCAGCTCGCCCACGGCCTGGCGGTGTATGGACATACGTTCCTCGACCCAGGCCTCTTCCCGGCCTATCGCCTCCTTGTACTGGCCGTGAGCCACCCCATAGCGGATGATGTCCTCGAAGCGGGCCCCTACCTGGATGCTGGGCGCTGAGATGCGATAGAAGGCCCGGTATTCATCATTGCAATACACAAGACGGTCATCCGGGCCATAGATGACGAAGGCTTCGCCGATGACCTCGATGCTGGAGCGCAACAGTTGCTCCGCTTCCTGCATGCGTGCTTCTGCCTGCTTGCGCAATGAAATGTCCTGGTGGGTGCCTGACATGAGCAAGGGCGTGCCGTCCGGGGCCCGGCTGGAAACCTTGCCCCGGTCCAGCACCCATACCCAGTGACCCGCCTTGTGGCGCATGCGCGCCTCGATTTCATAACTGTCGCTGGCCCCGGAAAAATGCTGCTCCAGTGCCACTGCAGAACGCTCAAGGTCTTCCGGATGGGCCAGTTTCAGCCAGGTGTCGATGGTGACGGGGGCCAGTTCCTCCAGGGTGTACCCCACAATCTCCGCCCAGCGCTCATTGAAGGTGACTTCCCCCGTCTGCACATGCCATTCCCAGGTACCCGCCCGGGTGCCTTCGATGATGTCCTCAAGGCGGCGACGTTGTTCCAGCAACTCGGCTTCCTGGCGCTTGCGCTCCGTGATGTCAGTGTGGGAGCCCGCCATGCGATAAGGTTTGCCCTCGGCATCCCGCAGGGCCTCGCCTCGGGCCAGAATCCATCGCCAGGAACCGTCCTTGTGACGGAAACGAAATTCGATGCTGTAGACCTGGTCCCGGCCTTCAAGATAGCCGGCGATGGCGGCCCGGACCCGGGCCAGATCATCCGGATGCAGCAGGGCCTCGAAGGTTTGGTAGTTGTTCACCAGCTCGTGATCATCGTAGCCCACCATCTCCTTCCACTTGGTCGAGAAATAGGTGGTGTTGGTGCGGATATCCCAATCCCACACGCCATCGTTGACGCCTTCAATGGCCAGCAACAACCGCTCCTGGGACTGCCCCAGGGCGTCGTTGCCACGCCGGACGGACTGGGCCATGGCGTTGAAGGCGTCAATGACCGAACGCAGTTCCGTACTGCCCTCCGGCTCCAGCTGGACGTCATAACGCCCTGCGGCCAAAGCCCGGGTGCCTTCTTCCAGTCGTTTCAGGGGCGCCAAACCCTGGCGAAGCACCAGCCAGATACCGATGAAATCCAGAATGATCGCCAACAACAGGATTTGCAGGTGACGGTTGAGATGGAACCAGGCCCGGTCCGCAAGGCCATGGCTGGTCAACCCGAGATGCAAGCTGCCATAGACCCGCCCGCCCACCTCCACCCGAGTCTGGCCGACGACGTCATGAAACCCGAACAAGTCCATGAACCATGCCGGGGCCCGATGCTCCTGGAGCCCGTCACGGCTTTGCAGGATCGTGCCGTCCACGTCGTGGTATTCCACGAACAGGATCTGGGGGCGGGCCACGTAACGATCAAGGGTTTGCTGGAGGGTGGAAAAATCCCCCAGTACCACGATCTCCGCCAGGGCTGACGGCAGGGTTTCCAGTTCCCGTTCCAGAACAGCCTGAAGGTCTTGGCCCACCTCCCGGGATTCCTGGCGGGCAGACAAAACCACCATGGCGGCGCCCGCCACCACCAAAGCAATACTGGCGGTCACCAGCAGGCGCCCGATGAAGGGCATCCGGTCCCAGAACCTTCTCAGGGCTGCCATGGAGCTACTTGATGTCCTTAACCAGGGTCTGCTTGTAGAAGTCCACGTAACTTCGGTAGTCCTCGGGGCTGGAGGCCCGGAAACCGAAGGGAGGCTTCTGGCCGATGATCGCCGCCGTGCTGGCAAGCACCTGGGCGCCAACCGGATCGTTCTCCATGCCATCGATGGCGCTCCGCACCGCCACCGCCACAGCTTCTGGCACCCGGGGATGCACGGAAATGGGCAGGTTGTTGAAGGACGACGACTCCCACAAAACCCTGTAGCGCAGCCCGTTGCGATGGGCGAAGGCGCGCATGACCTGGTTATTGACCCCGGCCGCGATGACCTTGCCGGCCTTCAACTGCCCCATGATGCCTTCCTGGTTGCCGCCGAAAACCGGTGTCACGGCAATGCCTTGCCGCATCAACTGGTCCATAGGGACGGCATAGCCGACAAATGCGGCCGGGGAAGGGAACCCCACCTCCCTGCCGGCCAGGTCTCTGAGGCTCCGGATAGGGGAATCCTCCAGGGTGACGATCTGACCGGTTATGGCCTCGTCCCGGGGGCGCAGGATGACCCGGTAGCCGGCAGGCTCCATCGTCGGCTGGAAGATGGTGTTGGAGTAAACGAAATCATATTCGCCCCGGGCAATCGCCTCGTTGGACTCCGGGGCGGAGCGGGCAACCTTGAGATTCAGGACCACCCCGGTCTTGCGCTGCACATAGTCCAGGATGGGATTCCAGTACTGGGCTGTGAGCACGGCACTGCGCTGGGAAAGAACACCGAAGGAATAAGCCTCTCCCCTGGCAGCTCCCGCCCACCAGACACCGAACATCAGACACAGAAAAACAAAGTTTCTGACCAGCTTGACCATGGAGCCCCTCCAAAAATGCCCGGCCCGGATGCCAAGTCCTACCACTTACCCGGGCTTTGGCACGGCTATCGGCAGGTGCTGGAAAAAACTTTATTACTTTCGATATAGGCTCAGACCCGATTGCGCCACTCTGTCTCTTCCGCGTCGAAGAGGCGATTGCACTCGTGGGGCCCCCAGGTGCCGGCCGGATAGGTGTGGATGAAGTCCCGCTCCTGGGCCCAGTACTTGAGAATCGGGTCCACCACCCGCCAGGCCCATTCCACCTCGTCGAAGCGGATGAACAGGGTGCGATCCCCCTCGATCACGTCCAGGAGCAGGGCCTCGTAGGCGTCCAGGGGGTGTTCGTCGGCATTGCGGTAGCTGGCGTTCAGTTTCACCACCCGGGTGTCCATGTCCAGGCCCGGCTGCTTGGCGTGGATTTCCATGTGCATGCTCTCGTCCGGCTGGATGGACAGCACGATCCAGTTGGGTTCCAGTTGCTCCAGAGGGGTCTCCCGGAACAGTTGCTGGGGCGGGTGGCGCAGTCGGATGGCGATCATGGACAGCTGTTCCTTCAGGCGCTTGCCGGTACGCAGGTAGAAAGGCACGCCGCGCCAGCGCCAGTTGTCCACGTAGAACTTGGCGGCCACAAAGGTCTCGGTGATGGAGTCCGGTTCCACCCCGGGCTCGTCCTGGTAGCCGGGCACCTGGCTGCCATCGGCAATGCCTGCCTTGTACTGGGCCCGGAAGGCGTGGGCGTGGACCGACCGCTTGGCAATGGGGCGGATGGAACGCAACACCTTCACCTTCTCGTCCCGCAAGGCATCCGCCTCCAGGGCCGGGGGCGGCTCCATGGCCACCACGGTCAGGAGCTGCATGAGGTGATTTTGCAGCATGTCCCGCAGGGCGCCTGCCTTGTCGTAATAGTCCGCCCGCTTGCCGATGCCCACCGCCTCCGCCACCGTGATCTGCACGTGGTCGATGAAGTTGCGGTTCCACAGGGGCTCGATGAGGGTGTTGGCAAAACGGAACACCAGCAGGTTCTGCACGGTTTCCTTGCCCAGGTAATGGTCGATGCGGAACACCTGGGATTCGTCGAAGTACCGGTGCAGGAGCTGGTTAAGCATCTGGGCGGATTCGATATCCACGCCGAAGGGCTTTTCCACCACGATGCGGTGCAGGCCCCGGGGCTTGGAAAGCCCCACGGCGTCAAGGTTCTTGATCACCGGACCAAAGTCGGCAGGCTTGATGGCCAGGTAGAACACCACGTTGGAACACACCCCCAGCTTCGGCCTGGCCAGCAGTTCCTTGAGCCGCTGATAGGCCCCCGGGTCTTGCAGATCCCCCTGGAGGTAATCGAATCGGCCGACAAACCTTTCCAGGGCCGGGCCTGCCGCCTGGAGCTTTTCTGTCAGCAGGTCCCGCACGTAACCCCGCCAGGCGGGGTCATCCATCTCCCGCCGGGCAAAGGCCACGAAATTCAGGGAATCAGGCAGCTTGCCCGCCAGTTCCAGCCGGTACAGTGCCGGCAGAAGCTTGATGGAAGCCAGGTTGCCGGTGGCGCCGAAGATGACGAAATTGCAGGGCGGGAGGGGGACTTCCTGGTCAAACATGGTGTTTCCTCGGTTAAGGGGGAAGGGTAAAGGGTGAAGGGTGGGGTGCTTTTTTACCCTTCCCCCTTCTCCCTTCCCCCTTCACCGCCAGTAACCGCATGGCCGCCAAAGCCCTTGCGCATCATGGCCAGCACCTTGTTGGCGTAATCCCCCTGGCCCTGGCTGGAAAAGCGGGCCATGAGGGCCTGGGTCATCACCGGCGTGGGCACCCCCAGGCTCACCGACTCCAGGGCCGTCCAGCGGCCCTCGCCGGAATCCGCCACCACGGGGGCGATGTCTGCCAGCTTCTGGTCGTGCTTGAGGAAATCTGCGGTCAGGTCCAGCAACCAGGAGCGCACCACGGAACTGTGGCGCCAGAGCTCTGCCACCGAGGCCAGGTCCAGCTTGAATTCCTGCTTGGCTGCCATGAGGGCAAAGCCCTCCGCCAGGGCCTGCATCATGCCGTACTCGATGCCGTTGTGGACCATCTTGGTGAAGTGCCCCGCCCCCACGGGCCCGGCGTGGAGCCAGCCGGTTTCAGGCGTGGGCGCCAACACCTTGAGGAAGGGCGCCAGGGCCTCGCCGTCTTCGGGGGAGGCACCGGCCATCAGGCAATAACCGTTGGCCAGGCCCCAGATGCCGCCGGACACCCCCACGTCGGCGAAGCGGATACCCCGCTGGGCCAGTTCCCCGGCCCGCCGCTGGGCGTCCTGGTAATAGCCGTTGGCGCCATCCACCAACAGGTCGCCGGGCTGTAGCAACTGGGCCAGTTCGGCAATGGCCTGATCCGTGGCCGCCCCCGCCGGCAGCATCAGCCAGACGATGCGCGGCGCCGCCAGGCTGACCACCAGGGCCGACAGGGTGCCATGGGCCACCACGTTGGATTCTTCCGCCGCCAGGGCCTGAGTCACTTCTGCGTTGCGATTGCAGGCATGCACCCGCACCCCGCCCCGGGCCAGCCGCCGTGCCATGTTGCCGCCCATGCGGCCCAATCCGTACAAACCGATTTCCAGCATCACGCGTTCCTCCATTCAGGCTTGGAGGATAGACCGGCGGCCGTCGTCTGTCGTCGGGGATTCCGTGACAGGTTCCTGACTAGATCTTGAACAACCCCGCCAAGCGACGCAGTTCCCTGGACAGGCTCTCCACCTCCCTGGCCACTTCGGAGGTGTCCTGACTGGCCTGGGCGTTGCGTTCGGTCATCTGGGCCACCCTTTCCACATTGCGGGCGATCTCCCGGGCGGCCACGGCCTGTTCCCGCAGTGCATTGCTGATTTCCCCCACTGCCCCCACCACCTGCTGGGAGGTGGTTTCGATGGCGCCGATGGAATCCCCCGCCCGGTGGGCCAGTTGCACCCCTTCGGATACCTGGGACACGCCGTTTTCCATTTCCCGCACCGCCTGCCGGGCGCCGCCCTGGACCTTTTCGATCATGGTGGTGATCTGCTGGGTGGAACTAGAGGTGCGTTCCGCCAGCTTGCGGACCTCGTCGGCCACCACGGCGAAGCCCCGGCCCTGTTCCCCGGCCCGGGCCGCCTCGATGGCGGCGTTCAGGGCCAGAAGATTGGTCTGGTCGGCGATGTCGCCAATCACATCGACGATGGCGGAAATGTCCGTCGAATAGGTTTCCAGGGCCTGGATGGTGGTGGCTGCCGCGTTCACCGAATCAGCGATACGACCGATCTCCGTGGCAGTGTTGTGCACCACCTTGCCGCCCTCCCGGGAAACCTCGCCTGCCCGGGAGGAGACAGTGCTTGCCTCTCGGGCGTGTTCTTCCATCTGGTCAATGGACACGGACAACTGCTCCACCGCCGCCGCCATGCTGGAGGAGGCTTCCGACTGTTCCGCCGCAGCCTGAGCGCCGCTCTGGCTGCTACCGGCCAGCACATGCACCGCCGCATCCAGGCGCAGGGCATTCTGCTGGATCATGGCCGCCGCCTCCTGAAGGTTGTTGCGCATGATGGCGAACTGCTGCAACAACTGTCCCACCTCGTCCCGGCCGTCCAGTTTCACCGGCCGGGAGAAATCGAAGGCGGCAATGTCCCGGGCGGCATTCACCGCCTGGTAAAGGTGTCCGCTCAGCCCCCGGATCACCCACCAGGCCACCAGGGGCCAGGCCACCACCGCCAGGATGACCACCAACAGCAAGCCGTTTCGATAACCCTGAATCCCATCTTGCGCTCCAGCGGGCAGACCGGCGGACAACTGCCCCAGGGCAGACCACCCCAGCAAGGCGACAAACAGGATGGCCAGGACCGAAGACAGGGTGGAAAGCCAAAGCTTGGTCCCCAGACTCAGATCGTCCATCCGCTTGAACAGGGCGGCAATGCCGGTTTTGCGCAAACTGCCCCCCTCCAGGCGGATGCCGGCATCCCGGGCCATTCGGGCATACAGGTCTTCCGCCTGCCGCACCTCGTCCCGGGTGGGTTTGACCCGCACGGACATGTAGCCGCCATCGGGAGTGGGGGTGGTGGTGGCCTTGACCCAGTAATGGTCGCCATTCTTGCACCGGTTCTTGACGATGGCCGTCCAGGGCCGCCCCTGATGCACGGTGTCCCAAAGGTCCCGAAAGGCTTCAGAGGGCATGTCCGGATGCCGGACGATGTTGTGGGGCTGGCCCAGTAGCTCTTCCCGGGTGAATCCGGAAGAGGCGACGAAGTCATCATTCACATAAGTGATGACACCCTTGGCATCGGTGCGGCTGATAATGGCGGCACGGTCGTCGATGACGTGCTCGCGTCCTGTCACAGGCTGGTTGTTACGCATGGAGACCCCTGGCTGAAAATTGCTTATGGCCTGCTAATGTTTTCCAATAGCGGAAACGAGCTTATTCAGACTCATACATCGGAATTCCCCCCCAAAACTATTTAGTGATTTCATACCACCCGACGCGCATGAAAATTTTGTACATCACTTCGGAAGCCGTGCCTCTCGTCAAGACGGGGGGTCTGGCCGACGTTTCCGGCGCCCTGCCTGCCGCCCTGCGTGCCATCGGCATGGACTGTCGCATCCTGCTGCCTGGCTACCCCCGGGTGCTGGAGGTGGCGGAAGGCCTGACCCCCATTTGCGATCTGCACGGCCTGCCGGGCCACCCCGCCGCCCGCTTGCTGGAAGGCCGCATGCCCGACGGCACCACACCGCTATATGTATTGGACGTGCCCGCCGCCTTCGACCGTCTGGGGGGCCCCTACCAGGACGAGCACGGCCACGACCACGTGGACAACGCCTGGCGCTTCGCGGTGTTCTCCAAGGCGGCTGCCCTGCTGGCCAGCCACCAGTCCCCCCTGGACTGGCGCCCGGACCTTGTGCATTGCCATGACTGGCAGACCGGTCTGGTGCCTGCCTACCTGAAGTTCATGGGCGAATCCCTGCCCAGCCTGATGACCATCCACAACCTGGCCTACCAGGGCATCTTTCCCCCCGCCACCCTGCCTTTGCTGGACCTGCCCCCGGCAAGCTTTTCCATCGAGGGGGTGGAGTACTACGGCAATGTGTCCTTCCTGAAGGCCGGCCTGTATTACGCCTGGCAGCTCAGCACCGTCTCCCCCACCTATGCCCGGGAAATCCAGCAGGCCGAACTGGGCATGGGCATGCAAGGCCTGCTGGCGCAACGCACCAGCCAGCTCACCGGCATCCTCAACGGCATCGACACCCAGGACTGGAACCCGGGGGCCGACCACCACATTCCCTGCGCTTTCCGAGCGCGGGCCCCGGGGGACAAGCGCCTGTGCAAACAGGCCCTGCAGGCCCGCATGGGGCTGGAACAGCGGCCCGACGCCCCCCTGTTCGGCCTGATCGCCCGCATGACCCACCAGAAGGGCCTGGACCTGGTTCTGGCCGTGGCGGAAGGCATCATCCACCGAGGCGGCCAACTGGTGATGCTGGGCACCGGAGACAAGCTCATCGAACAGGCGGTACGGGACACCTGCCAGAAACACCCGGGCCAGGCGGCCTGTTTCATCGGCTACGACGAGGCCCTGTCCCACCAGATCGAAGCCGGCTCCGACGTCTTCCTCATGCCTTCCCGTTTCGAACCCTGCGGCCTGAACCAGATGTACAGCCTGCGTTACGGCACCCTGCCCATCGTCCACGCCACCGGCGGCCTGGCGGACACGGTACAGGACGGCGTCACCGGCTTCGTGTTCCTGGAACCCACCCCCCACGCCCTGTGGCTGGCGGTGGAGCGGGCCCTGGACCTGTACCCGGACAAGACCGCCTGGCGCCGCATGATGAAGAACGGCATGGAACAGGATGTGAGCTGGGAACACAGTGCCCGGGAATACGTGGCCCTGTACCAGCGGATGCTGGGCCATTGATGCACGTCATTTTTGAGGCGCAAGTTTTGATCCCGTTCATGGTTCGACAGGCTCTCCACGTAGGGGGCCACAATTTGCGCTTCGCTTACCTCACACCCGCCTGCGGGGAAGTGACCGCCACACACATCGCCTGACACAGCAACAAAAAGGGAGCCCCCATGCGCACACGTCATCTTGGGTTGATTCTGGCCGGGCTACTGCCCCTGATTGCCTGGTCCGCCGGGGTGGAACAGTTTTCCCCCCAGGGGGAAGTGAAGGGGGTCCGCCAGGCCACGGCCCGCTTCGATGCCGACATGGTGCCCCTGGGAGACCCTCGCCTGCCCGCCCCCTTCGAGGTGGCCTGCACCCCTACCGCCCAGGCGCCTGGGGCCGGCCGCTGGGTGGACAACCGCAACTGGGTCTACGACTTCAATGCCGACCTGCCCGCCGGCGTGCAATGCGGCTTCAGGCTGGCACCGGGCCTCAAGACCCTGGCCGGCGAAACCGTCGATGCCGGCGAATTCCGTTTCACCACGGGGGGGCCTGCCATCGTCACCTCCGTGCCCGGCGACGGCAGCTGGGGCATCGCCGAAGACCAGGTCTTCCTGCTGGGCCTGGATACCCGGGTCCGGGAAAGCAGCCTGAACGGCCGGCTCTGGTGCCAGGCAGAAGGCGTGGCGGAACGGATTCCCGCCCGGCTGGTCACCGGCGCCGACCGGCGCAAGGTGCTGGAAGCCGGCCAGCGCTTCTTCCAGGACTACTTCTACGCCGTGGACCGCAACCAGCACTCGGTGTTCACCTTCCGCGCCCCTGGCGGCACGGTGCGCAGCAACCTGCTGACGGCAGCCACCCAGCCCGACGCCCCGGTAGTGGTGGCCCGCTGCGCCCGGCGCCTGCCTGCCGACACCCGGGTCAGCCTGGTGTGGGATGCGGGCATTGTTTCTGCCAGCGGCGTGGCCACCCGCCAGGCCCAGACCCTGGCCTTCAAGACCCGGCCCGAATTCACTGCCCGGCTCCACTGCCAGAAGCTCAACGCCCGGGCCCCCTGCCTGCCGGTTTTGCCCATGAACCTGAACTTCAGCGCCCCGGTAAGCAGCAAACTGGCCGGCAAAATCCTCCTCAAAGGTGCCGGCAAGACATGGAAGGCCCAATTGTCCCCGGACGACGTCAAATCCGGCCAAACCCAGTCCGTCACCTTCCCCGGCCCCTTCCCTGAAAACGCCAGTCTCAGCCTCATCCTGCCCAAGGGCTTGAAGGACGACGCCGGCCGGCCCCTGCTCAACGCCCGCCGCTTCCCCCTGGCCCTGAAGACAGACCTGGCGCCGCCCCTGGCCAGGTTCGCCGCCGGCTTCGGCATCTACGAACTCAATGCAGAACCTGCTCTGCCCCTGACCCTGCGCTACGTGGACCCCCTGCAGAAAAGCCACGCCCACCTGAACGCCGGCCTGCTGACCACCAAGGACCCCCTGGAAATCATCAGCTGGATGCGGCGCATCCGGCAGAAGGACGAGGACCTCTGGGGCCGCGCCAGCCCGGATGAGGAAACCCGCATCCTGCGCTACGGCGCCGAAGACTCCATCTTCGAACCCCGCCACAAGATCGCCGCCGTGGCCCTGCCCAAGCCCCTGCCGGACAAGGAAACGGAAGTCATCGGCATTCCCCTGAAGGGCGCCGGCTTCCATATCGTCGAAGTGGCCAGCCCCCGGCTGGGGGCCGCCCTCATGGCCAAGCCCAAGCCCTATCACGTGCGCAGCACCGCCCTTGTCACCAACCTGGCCATCCATTTCAAGCTGGGCAAGGAATCCTCCCTGGCCTGGATCACCCGTCTGGACGACGGCCGCCCCGTGGCGGACGCGGAAGTGAAGGTGCTGGATTGCGGCGGCAAGACCCACGCCCAGGGCCGCACCAACAAGGACGGCCTCCTGCGCATTGCCGCCGAACTGCCGGATACCGGCACCCTGCCCGGCTGCCTGGATCAGTACGACCGCCAGTATTTCGTCACCGCCCGCACCGCCGACGATTTCAGCTTCCTTTTGTCTGAATGGAACGACGGCATCTCCCCCTGGCGCTTCAACCTCTACCAGGGAGACTGGCAGGGCCCCATCCGCGCCCATGCGGTGCTGGACCGGGGCCTGTACCGGGCCGGCGAGGAAGTGGCCATGAAGCTCTTCGTGCGGCGGCAGAAGGCCGTGGGCTTCGGCTACGTGGAAAAAACCGAACTGGGTAATGAAGTGATCCTCCGCCACGACGGCAGCGGCGAAGAAGTGAAGCTGCCCGTGGCCTGGAACAGCCAGGGCATTGCCGAGGCCACCTACACGCTGCCCAAGGAAGCCGCCCAGGGCACCTGGCGCATCCTGGTGCCCCACACCCGCAAGAAGCAGGGCCGCAACGAACTGGAAGCCGGCGAAATCCGGGTGGCAGCCTTCCGGGTGCCCACCATGCGGGCCCGCCTTTCCGGCCCGGCCCAGGCGGTGAACCCGGCTGCCCTGCACCTGGACATGCAGGCCAGCTACCTGGCCGGCGGCGCCGCCACCGGCCTGCCCGTCACCCTGCGGGGCCAGATCCAGGACTGGAGCGTGAGCTTTCCCGACCACGAAAACACCGCCTTCGCCAACGGCCCGGTCAAACCCGGCCGCCAGGACGCCGGCCGGGACTGGTACATCGGCGACTACAGCGTGGGCGAAGAAGACATGGTGCCCCCGGAAGGCCAGCCCCTGCGCCTGAAGAGCCTCAGCCTGAAACTGGACGAAGGCGGCGCCGGCCGGGCCGGCTGGGACAAGCTCCCGCCCCGGGACCGGCCGGGCCTGCTCCAGGCCGAAGCCAGCTACCGGGACGCCAACGGCGAAACCCGCACCGCCGCCGCCCGGATTCCCATTTACCCCGCCCAGGTACTGGCGGGGGTGCGCCCGGACCACTGGATTCAGGCCCGAGGCGTGCAGCGCTTCCGGCTCCTGGCCGTGGACCCGGCGGGCAAGCCCGTGGCCGGCGTGCCCCTGGAAGGCCGGCTGTTCCAGAAAACCTGGCGCTCCTACCGCAAACGGGTGATCGGCGGCTTCTACGCCTACGAACATGCCGAGGAAGTCACGCCCCTGAAAGACCAATGCGCAGGGGTCAGCGACGCCAAGGGCCAGTTCCTGTGCGAACTGCGCAGCCCCGCCACCGGCACCCTGCTGCTGGAAGCCCGCACCCGGGATGCGGAAGGCCGCACCAGCCACGCCCACATGGACATGTGGGTGCCGGAAGGCGACGGTTGGGTCAACGCCTCCGACAACGACCGCATGGACCTGGTGCCGGAAAAACGCCGCTACGAGATCGGCGAAACGGCGCGCCTGCGGCTGGCCATGCCCTTCGACAGCGCCCGGGTGCTGGTGGGCGTGGAACGGGAAGGCGTGCTGGATTCCTGGGTCACCGAAGTCAAACGGGACAATCCCTTCATCCAGGTGCCCATCAAGCCGGAATACGGCCCCAACGTCTTTGTCACCGCCCTGGCGGTGCGGGGCCGGGTGGCCGGCGTGCAGCCCACCGCCATGGTGGACCTGGGCAAACCCGCCTTCCGCATGGGCGCCACGGAAATCCAGGCCGGCTGGTCCGGCTATGCCCTGGACGTGAAACTGGAGACAGACAAACCCGGCGACAAACCCACCTACAAGGTACGCGACAAGGTGAAGGTGAAAATTCAGGTCAAGCGCCCGGACGGCAGCATCCCCAAAGGCGCAGAAGTGGCCGTGGCGGCGGTGGACGAAGGCCTGCTGGAACTGGCCCCCAACACCAGCTGGAAACTGCTGGACGCCATGATGCAGCGGCGCGGCATCCGGGTCACCACCAGCACCGCCCAGATGCAGGTGGTGGGCAAGCGCCACTTCGGCCGCAAGGCCGTGGCCTCGGGGGGCGGCGGCGGCCAGGGCACCTCGGCCCGGGAACTGTTCGACACCCGGGTGTTCTGGCAGGCCCGGATACCCCTGGACGACCAGGGCCAGGCCAGCGTGGAAGTGCCCCTCAACGACAGCCTCACCCGCTTCCGCATCGTCGCCGTGGCCAACGCCAGCGTGGGCCGCTTTGGCACTGGGGAAACCACCGTGGCCGTCACCCAGGACCTGCAACTCCTGTCCGGCGCCGCCCCCCTGGTGCGGGAAGGCGACCGCCTGAAAACCTACTTCACCCTGCGCAACACCACCGACCAGGCCCTGACGGTGGATATCAGCCCCCAACTCAACGGCAAGCCCCTGGCCGGCCTGACGGAAACCCTGGCCCCGGGCCAGGGCAAGGAACTGTCCCTGCCCGTAGACGTCCCCGTCGGCGCAGACAGGCTGGAATGGGATATCAGCGCCCAGGCCCGGGAAAACCCTGCCGCCAGGGACCGCCTGAAGATCCGCCAGACCGTGAAGGAAGCGGTGCCCGTGCGCACCCTGCAGGCCACCCTGGCGCAACTGGACGGCACCCTGGCCGTACCGGTCAAAGCCCCCGCCGACGCCCTCCCGGGCCGGGGCGGCGTGGGCGTCAGGCTCCAGCCCAAACTGGCCGGCAACCTGGCCGGGGTGCAGGACTACATGGCGGACTACCCCTGGACCTGCCTGGAACAGCAGGCATCCAAAGCCGTGGCCCTCCAGGATGACGGCCGCTGGCAGTCCATCGCCAACGCCCTGCCCGCCTACCTGGACCGGGACGGCCTGGCCAAATACTGGCCCAACCTGGACCTGGGCAGCGACACCCTCACCGCCTACCTGCTGAGCATTGCCGACGCCGCCGGCCGCCCCCTGCCGGACGGTGCCCGCAACCGCATGCTGGATGGCCTCATGAACTTTGCCACCGGCCGGCTGGCCCGCAATTCCGAACTGGCCACGGCAGACCTGGCGGTACGCAAGCTGGCGGCCCTGGCCGCCCTGGCCCGCCATGCCGACACCCAGCCGGAATACACCGTGCGGGCGGAATGGCTGGAAAGCTTCAACCTCACCCCCAACCTGTGGCCCACCTCGGCCCTGCTGGACTGGATCGACATCCTGGCCCGCACCCCGGACCTGCCGGACCAGGCCACCCGCCTGAAGGAAGCCCGGGGCATCCTGCGGGCCCGGCTCAACTTCTCCGGCACGGTGATGGGCTTTTCCACGGAGCGCAACGACGCATGGTGGTGGCTGATGACCCACGGCGACGTGAACGCTAACCGGGTCATCCTTGCCGCCCTGGAAGACCCGGCCACCACCACCGCCGACGCCGGCCGGCTCATGGCCGGCAGCCTGGGGCGCCAGCAACGGGGCCACTGGCACACCACCGTGGCCAACGCCTGGGGCGTGGTGGCCAGCCAGGCCTTCTCCGACAAGCTGGAAACCCAGCCCGTGGCCGGCAAGACCCAGGCCCACCTGGGAGACCGCAGCTACACCCGGGACTGGAACACCCCCGCCACCCCGGGGCTGCTGCCCTGGCCCAAGGGCGGCGGCGAACTGAAACTGGAACACCAGGGCCCCGGCCGGCCCTGGGTCACCATATCCAGCCAGGCCGCCGTGCCCCTCCAGGCCCCCCTCAACGCCGGCTACCGCATCACCCGGGAAGTCACCCCCGTCAGCCAGGCAAAACCCGGCATCTGGCAGCGGGGTGACGTCATGCGGGTGAAACTCAGCGTGGACGCCCAGACCGACATGGGCTGGGTGGCCCTGCTGGACCCCATCCCCGCCGGCTCCACCCTGCTGGGCACCGGCCTGGGCGGCGATTCCGCCCTGCTCACCGCCGGCGAAAAGAAACAGGGATGGGTATGGCCTGCCTATGAAGAACGCACCCACGACAGCTTCCGGGCCTACTACCGCTTCGTGCCCAAGGGCAGCTTCAGCGTGGAATACACCCTGCGCCTGAACAACGAAGGCCGCTTCAACCTGCCCCCCGCCCGGGTGGAAGCCATGTACGCCCCCGAGCTGTTCGGCGAAACCCCGATAGCGGCCGTGGAAGTGAAACCGTGATGCCCGACCTGCCCCCTCCCCCCCGGGGGGAGGGCCGGGGAGAGGGCGGCGGCCAAACAGGCCGCCGGATGCTTTTCGGCCTGGCGCTCAGCTTTCTGCTCCTTCCTGCCCTGCCGGCCCTCGCCGCCCTGCCCAGCTTCCAGTCCGTCAAGGCCGCCCATATTCCATCTGAAGCCTGGCTACTGGACCGCCACGGCGAGGTGATCCACAGCCTGCGGGTCAACGACAAGGTGCGCCGCCTGCCCTGGGTGTCCTTGTCGGTCCTCTCCCCGGCCATGACCCAGGCCCTGCTGGTATCGGAAGACAAACGCTTCATGGAGCACACCGGGGTGGACTGGCGAGCCGTGGTATCAGCGATGTGGGACAACCTTTCCGGCGCCAGCCATAGGGGTGCCTCCACCCTCACCATGCAGCTCGCCGGCCTGCTGGACCCGGACCTGAACCGCCCCACCGGCGGCCGCAGCCTGGGCCAGAAATGGGACCAGATGAAAGAAGCCCGGGCCCTGGAACGCACCTGGACCAAGCAGCAGATTCTGGAGGCCTACCTGAACCGGGTGAACTTCCGGGGCGAACTGGCGGGCATCCACGCCGCTGCCCGGGGCCTGTTCCGCAAGCACCCTTCCGGCCTCAGCAAGGCCGAAGCCAGCCTGCTGGCCGCCCTGCTGCGGGGCCCCAACGCCGAACCCGCCGTGGTGGCCCGCCGGGCCTGCGGCGTGGCCGCCCTGCTGGCCCCCCCCCGCCCGACCTGCAACCAGATCCAGCGCCTGGCCCGGGTTGCCCTGGCCCGCCCCGCCCAGATCGAAACCGGCCCCCAGCTGGCGCCCCACTTCGCCCGCCAGTTCGTCGCCCGGCTGGCCAAGCCCCCCAAAGGCGGCGACCGGCTGACCACGCCCCTGGACGCCCGCCTGCAGCGGCTGGCCACCCAGGCCCTGGAACACCACCTGGCCCGCCTGCTGGACCGCCAGGTATCAGACGGCGCTGCGGTGGTTCTGGACAACAAGAGCGGCGAAATCCTGGCCTACGTGGGGGCCAGCGGCCTCACCTCCCTGGCCCCGGAAGTGGACGGCGTGACCGCCCCCCGCCTGCCCGGTTCGGCCCTCAAACCCTTTCTGTACGGCCTGGCCATTGAACAGGGCCTGCTCACCGCCGCCTCGCCCCTGGACGACAGCCCCCTGGCCCTGGACACCCCCACGGGCCAGTACGTGCCCCAGAACTACGAACGGGACTTCAAGGGCTGGGTAAGCCTGCGCAGCGCCCTGGGTTCCAGCCTCAACGTGCCCGCCGTGCGCACCCTGGTGCTGGTGGGGGGCGAACGATTCCTGCAACGCCTGCGCGACCTGGGCCTGGCCACCCTGAAAGAAGACGCCGACTTCTACGGCTACAGCCTGGCCCTGGGGGGCGGCGAAGTCACCCTGCTGGACCTGGCCAACGCCTACCGCACCCTGGCCAACGGCGGCCTGCTCAAACCCGTGGCCTGGCAACCCGGCAATATGCCCCCCTCCGCCGATGGGGGTGGACCGGGGAGAGGGCTGCGCCCGTCAGGGCGCGTTAATACGCCAGGCGTGAAAGTCCCGGCCCGGCGCGTCATGAGCGCCCCCGCCAGCCACATCATCGGCGACATCCTGGCGGACAAATCCGCCCGCACCCTGGCCTTCGGCCTCAACAGCCCCCTGGAAACCACCGGCTGGGCCGCAGTGAAAACCGGCACCAGCAAGGACATGCGGGACAACTGGGCCCTGGGCTACACCCCCCGCTACACCGTGGGCGTATGGGTGGGCAACGCCTCTGGCGCCCCCATGCACGACGTTTCCGGCATTACCGGCGCCGCCCCCGTGTGGCAGACCATCATGAACGCCCTGCAAGCCCCCCGGCCCGCCACCCAGCCCCCCCTGCCTCCAGGGGTGGAACGCCGCCCCATCCGCTTCGAGCCCCCCCTGGAACCCGACCGCCAGGAACTGTTCCTGACCGGCACCGGCCAGGACCTCATCGCCCTGGCCACGGACACCGCCCCCGGCCCCCGCATACAAGGCCCTGGCAACGGCGCCATCCTGGCCCTGGACCCGGACATCCCCCACGACCGGCAACAGGTACGCTTCAGCGCCCACCCCCCGGCCCCCGGCCAAACCTGGCAAATGGACGGCCAGCCCCCCGACCCCGCCTGGCTGCAACCCGACGGCAGCCTGGCCTGGCCCCCCGGCAAAGGTCCCCACCGCATCACCCTCCACGGCCCGGACGGCAAAGTCCTGGACGCCATGTTCATCACCGTGAAGTAGCCACCAACAATCCCATGCCCAAGCTCCCCCAAACCCTCCAGGCCTGGGGCACCCCCGCCTTCCGGGACGCCCTAAAAACAGAAATTGCCCGCCTGAGCCCCGGCGAACTGCCCCTGCAACAAGGCCTGTCCGGCAGCAGCTACGCCACCGACACCCCGCCCCAGGCCGTCCTGCTCCACGCCACGGACGAAGGCCCCCACCTGCTCATCAAGGCCGGCCTGTTCTACGCCGGCATCATCGCCGGCTGTAGCTGCGCCGACGACCCCACCCCCACAGAAGAACAAACCGAATACTGCGAAGTAATGGTGGAACTGGACAAAACCACCGCCGAAGCCCGCATCCGTCTGCTGGAGGAATAAGCCCGGGCCTGCCCCTTATCCACACCCCTGGCACCGGTAGCCCGGGCTTGCAGAGCCGGGACAAAACTGCAATTCTTCAGCCCATAAATGCGACGGCCCACGCAACCGGGCCAGAACGTGCATCACCCTGGACAGCCAGATTATTGGACAGGGTGGTGTTTATAAATCAGGAGGTTAGCGAATGCGCCCAGATTATCCGTCATGTCGGATATCCCAAATACGCCGACAACTGTCGGCTAAATTACGTTGAACTAAACCGCCTGCCGGCGGTGGGATGTGTCGTGGGATAGGCGGGGCTTGGGCGAGCTGTTTGGCGTGAATTGAGGGCGGCCGCGACCTACCCTCGAAGGGTCATCAACCCGACGAG
>JBFLXA010000004.1:0-239592 GCA_040757575.1 Pseudomonadota bacterium | reverse complement strand
AAGCCGAAGATCACCGCACCGGTATGCACGGGACGGAAGCGGCCGAAAGAGAAATAGGGGCTGTCGAAGTTGAGGAAGGGCCAAGCCAGCTCGGAGGCGATGTAGACCCCAACGAACATGCCCACCACGGCCCAGACGATGGCCATGACGGAAAACTTCTTGATGATGTCGTAGTCGTACTGCTCGTTCGCAGCCGCACCGCTTGCAGACATAACGCCTCCTAGATTACCGCTCGCCCCGGATTGCAGGAGCGCAGAAAAATGCCGAGATAGCCGAATAAAAAAGCCCCGGGAGTATAGTGGGCGCTACCGGCGCGGGCAAGTTCAGCCTGTGCTGATCAGCAGTTTTAGATCGTGGGCTATATCCTGGGATGGATGGGCAAAGGGAAAATAGAGACGCAGGCGTCCTTCCCCGTCTAGCACGTAGCTGCCCGCCGAATGGTCCACCAGGTAACTGCTGGCGCCGGGCTCCACGTGTTTGCGATACATGATGCGGAATTCCTTCGCCGCCGCCGCCACTTCCTCCGGCGAGCCGTGCAGGCCCAGGAAGCGCTCATGGAAATAGGGCACGTAGGCCTTGAGAATCTCCGGGGTATCCCGCTCCGGGTCCACGGAGACGAACAGCACCTGAATGCGGCCTGCTTCCTCCGGGGTCATCAGCTTCATGGCCTGGGCCATGTCCGACAGGGTCGTGGGGCACACATCTGGACAGTGGGTATAGCCAAAAAACAGCACTACCACCTGCCCCTTGAAGGTATCCAGGGTAATCTTGCGGCCGTTGTGATCCGCGAGATCCAGGACCCGACCAAAATCCGACCCGCTGATGTCGCTACCCGTGAAACGGGAAGGGGGGGGCTCGCCGCAGCCGGCCAAAGCCAGCCCTGCCACCAGGCCCAAGGCCCGTAGCCCCCTCCACAAAGGCCCCATCATCAGCCTTGCACTGCCGCCACAGGCAGGTCCGCCAGACGATACTTACCGGTCATGACCGCCTTGGCCAGTTCTTCCAGGTTCATGTCGTTCAGCAGGGCGAGAATCTTTTTCTTCACCGGCAACCACTTGAAATGCATGGGGCAGGCCGTGGCATCGGAACAATCCTTGAGCCCGAGGATGCAACTCTTGGTGAAATCCGGCCCTTCCGTCAGCAACAACACCTGCATGAGGGGCGTGCGATGCATGCCCTCCCGCAGACAGAAGCCCCCAAGCCGACCCCGGAAGGAATCCAGCAGGCCGTGCTTGCACAGGTTTTGCAGGATTTTTGCCAGATAGGCCGCCGGCACGTTCAGACGTTCGGCGATATCCCGGTTCAGAACCGGCTCGCCCGCAGGTTGAGTGGCGATGTAGATCAACGCTTGAACCGCATACTGGCTTGTGCGAGAGAGGACCATAAACTCATTCCTTATGGAGTTTTTTGTCCTGAATTATAGCGACACTCATATTTCCCAAATAGGGATTTTTGGACATACAAGTATTTTTCCCCTGTTCGGCGTGGGGTTATTTATCGTCCGAGCATGGGCGTCCTGCTTGGATAAAGACTAGCCCAGAAGCCGGACTAGGCGCTTCGGAGCCAACGCGCCTGCCACCTGCTCTGGGTCCACTACCGGGCGGAAAGGCAGCTCCGCCAGCAGTGGGGCCGGAATCCTCCGGACCAGGGTGGCCAGATTCTCATCGTAGGCGGCCATGTCGGGATCCAGGCGGTTGGCGACCCAGCCTGCCAGCTCAAGTCCTCTACGGGCCAGGGCTTCCTGAGTCAGCAAGGCGTGATTCAGGCAACCCAGGCGCATGCCCACCACCAGGACCAGGGGCAGCCCCAGGGCCTGGGCCAGGTCGGCCATGTCCTGGTCGGCATTGATGGGCACCAGCAGGCCTCCGGCCCCTTCCACCACCACCACATCCGCCAGCGCCATCAGGTTTTCATAGGCATGGCGCAGAACGGGAATCTCCATCTGTACGCCCTTGTGGTCCGCCGCCAGATGGGGGGCAATAGCCTCCCGGAGGAGATAGGGGTTCACCCATTCCTCCGGAGCCGCCACGTTGCCAGCCCTGGTGAGGCAGGCCACGTCCTCGTTCTGCCAGCGACCATCGACAAACTCTGCCCCCGCCGCGACGGGCTTCATGCCGACGGCCCGGTAGCCCAGCCCGGCATAGGCCCGCACCAGGGCCGCCGCCACCCGGGTCTTGCCCACGCCGGTGTCCGTACCCACCACGAACAGGCCCCGGGCCGTCATGGCATCCGCTCCCGGAAGCGGATCACCTGGCGCCCGTCCGGCAACTTGTCGGAACGGGCCGCCCAGGCATGGCCGTACACCACCTCATAGGTGGCCGGCAGTCGCCCTTCCCGGCGGAAGGCTTCGTAACGAGCCTCCAGCCCGGCCCAGGCCGCCTTGCCCATGAGCCCGGCCCGGTGGCCTTGCAGCACCGTCTGGGCACCGATTCCCCGGATATCCGCAAGCACTCCGCGCAAGTCCGCGTAGGTAAGCGTCAGGCGCTCCATTTCCATCACCGGGTTGGCAAACCCGGCGTGCACCAGGGCATCCCCCACGTCATGCATGTCGATGAACTGGTTCACATGGCCATGGCTATCCAGGCCGGTGCTAGCCGAACGCAGCTCCTGGAGGGTGTCGGGCCCCAGGGTGGCGAACAGGAACAGCCCCCCGGGTTTCAGCACCCGGTTCACTTCGGTAAAGGCCCGGGGCAGATCCACCCATTGCAGGGTGAGACTGGACCACACCATGTCAAGACTATCGCCAGCCAGGGGCAGGCGTTCCAGATCCGCGCACAGGGTGGACAGCGGCGCCGAGGCCCGTCCCAGGCTGGACAGCCAGGCCCGCCAGCCCTTGCCGGCCCCGTGCTGGTGCAGGGTCTGGCGGGCCATGGCATGGGCCAGGTCCAGGCCGAGCAAACTGGCCCGGGGGAACCGGGCCCGCAGCAGGGGGATGCCGAAGCCCGTGCCGCAGCCCGCATCCAGGATGTGCCGAGGGTCGATCTTCATCTCGTCCAAGTGTTCCGCCAGCCGCCCGGCCACCTCCCGTTGCAGGAAGGCGGAACCCTCGTAGCCAGTCGCGGCCCGCTCGAAGGCCTGGCGCACGGCCTGTTTGCGCCCGTCAGCCATGGAGGAATCCGCTTACGGTTTCCACGAACCAGTCCGGGTGGGACAGGAAGGGGGCATGGGACGACCCGGGGTGCAGGGCCAGGCGGGCGCCGGCGATGTGGGTGCCCAGCCAATGGCCGGCCGCCGCCGGGCAGAGGGTGTCATGGGCGCCGTGGACCACCAGAGTGGGGCAGCGCACCGCCGCCACGTCGGCCCGCAGATCCACCTGGCCCAGGAGCTCCAGGCCTGCCGCCAGGGTATCGGCCGCAGGCTCGCCTCGGGAGAACACCGTATCCCGCAAACGCCCCACCACCTCCCGGGCGGCGTCGCCCCCCCGGGCCTGGAGGGACAGAAAACGCAACAGGGTGGCGCGGTAATCCCGCTCCAGCTCACTGGCGAACCCGGACAGCACCTCGGGAGCCAGCCCCAGGTCCCAGCCCGGGCGGTTGACAAAGGCCGGGCTGGTGCCCACCAGGACCAGTTTTTCCACCCGCTCGGGATGCCGGGCGGCCAGGGCCAGGGCCACCATGCCCCCCATGGACCAGCCCACCAGGTGCACGGGCGCCTCCAGACCGACCGCCACGGCATCTGCCAGGGCCGTTGCAGTGTAGGGCGTAACCGGAGACGATGTCCCGTAGCCGGGCAGGTCTGGCGCCTCACCGCCCAGTCGGGCCCGGGCTTCCTGCCAGATACCGCCATGGAGACCCCAACCGTGGAGAAACACGAGGGGATGGGGGATGGGGGATGGGGGATGGGTCATGGGTGAACCAGTTCCCGCAAGGCCACCAGCAGCGTGTCCACGTCCGCAAGCTCATGGGCGGCGGACAGGGAAATACGCAGACGGGCCGTGCCCTGGGGCACGGTGGGAGGACGGATGGCGGGGATGAGGATGCCCCGGGCCTTCAGGCCGTCCGCCAGGGCCAGTGCGGCCTCGTTGCTGCCCACCACCAGGGCCTGGATGGGGGTATCGGAGGGCATCAGGGCCCAGGGCAGCCCGGCCACTCCGGCCTTGAGGCGGGTGATAAGCGTCGCCAGCCTTTGCCGGCGCCAGGGTTCCCCGGCGATGCACTTCAGGCTGGCCCCCACCGCCGCCGCCAGCAGGGGCGGCTGGGCCGTGGTGTAGATATAGGTGCGTGCCCGGTTCACCAGCCATTCGATGAGTTCTGCGCTGCCTGCGACGAAGGCCCCGGCTACGCCAGCTGCCTTGCCCAGGGTGGCCAGATAGATGAGGGATGGGGAATGGGGTATGGGAGATGAGGACAGCGCGCCCCTGCCCTCCTCGCCCAGCACGCCGAAACCGTGGGCGTCGTCCAGATAGAGCCAGGCGTCATGGCGTTCGGCCAGGTCCATCAGGCCCTCCAGGGGGGCCTGGTCGCCGTCCATGCTGAACACCGTGTCCGTGGCGATGAGTTTGGTCTTGGCCGGGCTGGCGGCCAGTTGACGTTCCAGAGCGTCCAGGTCGCAATGGGGATAGCGGCTCAACCGGGCACGGCTGAGCACCGCCGCGTCCACCAGGGAAGCGTGGTTGAGCCGGTCTTCGAATACCTCGCCGTGGCGGTCCAGCAAGGCGGGTATCACCCCCAGGCTGGCCATGTAACCCGTGGAGAACAACAGGGCCGCTGGCAGGCCTACGAAGCGGGCAAGGTCGGTCTCCAGATCGTTGTGCAAACGATGGTGGCCGGTGAGCAGATGGGCGGCCCCCGCCCCTACACCGGCCCCATCGATGGCGGCCGATGCGGCCTGGGCGATGGCGGGATGACTGGCCAGGCCCAGATAGTCGTTGCTGGAAAAGGACAGGTAATCCCGGCCGTCCACCCGCACCCGGGCCCCCTGGGGGCTTTCCAGCACCCGGCGGCGTCGGCGCAGGCCCTGGGTGTCCAGGTCGGCGAGGGCAGTGGCGAGTTGGTCGGGGGTCATGGAACTGGCACCCCTCCACCTCCGGGGGCGGGGTGGGCGGCGATGGGACAACGATCACTCATGCTTGACCTCGCTCCCTCACCCCTACCGCTCTCCCGGGGGAGCGGGGGAACGCCTAGTGGGCGCAACGGCGACCTTGCACCGGCTCCGTCTTCAGGCCCAGGCGGGTGAACAGGGCCGTGTCCGCGTCGGCCTCCGGGTTGCCGGTGGTAAGCAGCTTGTCGCCGTAGAAGATGGAATTGGCTCCTGCCATGAAGCACAGGGCCTGGCCCATGTCGCCCAGTTCCTGGCGTCCGGCGGACAAACGCACGTGGGAAGCAGGCAGGGTGATGCGGGCAACGGCGATGGTGCGCACGAATTCCAGGGGATCCAGGTCTTCCGCCTGGCCGGCGTCGCACAGAGGGGTGCCGGGCACCTTCACCAGCATGTTGATGGGCACGGATTCCGGCTGGGGGTCCAGGTTGGCCAGTTCCCGGATCAGGCCCGCCCGCACCCGGCGGGATTCCCCCATGCCGATGATGCCGCCGCAACACACGCTGATGCCCGCATCCCGCACCTGGGCCAGGGTATCCAGGCGGTCGGCATGGGTGTGGGTGGTGATGACCTGGCCGTAGAACTCGCTGGCGGTGTCCAGATTGTGGTTATAGAAATCCAGGCCCGCGTCCTTCAGGCGTTCTGCCTGGCCGGGTTTCAGCATGCCCAGGGTGACGCAGGTTTCCAGGCCCAGGGCCTTCACTTCCCGCACCATGGCTTCCACTTTTTCCAGGTCCTGGTCCTTGGGCCCCCGCCAGGCGGCGCCCATGCAGAAACGGGTGGCACCCGCATCCCGGGCGGCCCGGGCGGTGGCCACCACTTCCGCCACCTCCAGCAGCTTTTCCCGCTCCAGGCCCGTGTCATGGTGGGCGGACTGGGAACAGTAGCCGCAATCCTCGGAGCAGCCCCCGGTCTTGATGGACAGCAGGGTGGAAAGCTGCACGGTGTTGGCGTCGAAATGCCGGCGATGCACGGTCTGGGCCTGGAACAGCAGATCGTTCAGGGGCAGGGCGAAGAGGGCCTCCACCTCGGCCTGGGACCAGACCTTGCGGGCCACGGTTTGGGACAGATCGGTCATGAATGGGCTCCCACCTTGCTTACATCCTCGATTTCCAGGTCCTGCCAGTCTTCCTTGCCGGCCCGCCACACGTCGTACAAGGCCCAGGGCACCAGGGCCAGGATCATCAGCGCCCACACCCCCAGCCAGCCCGTGGGCAGCTGGGCGATGTCATTGGCGAAGATGGTAAGGAAGCCGACGATGCCGTAATAGCGATAGCCCGCCCACTTGTTGAAGTACCGCACCCGCTCCTGGGGATGATGGGCGATGGCCGCGTAGACGAAGATGGAAGCCGCCAGCCAGATCATCACCGGCGGCAGGGACATGGCCATGGGCAGGAAGGCCAGTTTCTTGTCGGCGATGAACTGGCCCAGGGTGAACAGGGAGGCAGCCAGCAGGGTGGTGCCCACCGCCAGCAGGTTGAACATGCGGGCACTGCGCAGGCTTGAAGCGGCAGTCACTAGATGCTTGTCAGACACGATGGGCGAACTCCGGCACAATCCGGCCAATAAGAAAGCACTGCATGGTGCTGGGGAGGGAGGCCCTTGTCAAACCAGTTCGCCCGCATTTTGAACAGCTGCCTTGGTTTTGTGCAGCAACTGCCATCCCAGGCTTCCCAACCCTGCCTACTCTGCGGGGCAGGGGTCCGGGGCAAGCAACTCTGCCCCGGCTGCCTGGCCGACCTGCCCTGGCTGCCCGCCGACCGTTGCACCCAATGCGCCCTGCCCTCACACCAGGGCATGTTGTGCGGCCAATGCCTGCGCACCCCCAGGGCCTTCGACCATACCGAAGCCCTACTCTCCTATGAATTTCCCCTGAATGCGCTGGTACGACAGTGCAAATACCACGGCGCCCTGGAAATCACCCGCCTGTTCGCCGATCTGCTGGCCCAGCACCTTGAGCACCGGACGCGGGCCGACCTGATCCTGCCCATGCCCCTGCACCCGGCCCGACTGGCAGAACGGGGCTTCAACCAGGCGGGTGAAATCGCCCGCCGGCTGTCCCGGCAACTGGCCATACCCTGGCTGACCGAAGGCTGCCAGCGTATCCGCGACACTCCTTCCCAGGCGGGCCTGGACCTGAAAGCCCGGCGCCGCAACCTGCGGGGGGCTTTCCGCTGCGACCTGGACCTGACGGGCCGGCGGGTGGCCCTGGTGGACGACGTAATGACCAGCGGCACCAGCCTGGACGAGCTGGCCCGCACCGTGAAGCGGGCCGGCGCCCTGGAAGTCCAGGCCTGGGTGGTGGCGCGAACCCTATGAATTCATGAAAGTTTTATGCCCGCTCCGGCAGCTGGCGGATGGCATCCGCGTTGGTCCAGGAAAAGCACTTCTCCGCCGCCGCCTGCCATGGCAGCCAGCAGAAGTTCAGGTGTTCCCGGGGGGAGATCGTCACCGCAAGGGCTTCCGGCACCCGCAGGCTGAATACGTGTTCCGTGTTGTGGGTCACCCCCGGCGCGTAACGGTGGCGCCAGCGGGCAAAAATCTCGAATTCGTACTGGCGATGCCAGTCTTTCAGGCCAAAGGCCGCCGCCTCCAGGCCGGTTTCCTCCCGCAGTTCCCGCACGGCGGTTTCCAGCAGGGTTTCTCCCGGGTCCTGGCTGCCGGTCACCGACTGCCAGTATCCCGGCGCATCCGCCCGCTCCAATAACAGCACCTGGAGGTCTGGGGTGTGGATGACCACCAGTACGGAGACGGGAATCTTGTACATCGCCGCCTGCTCGGGGCCTGAGCCCCGGTCGGTCAGAACAGTTCGATGTCCGAAGCACCCCCTGACTGGGCATGTTTCGAATTCACGTACTGCTCCAGGGCAGCCTGGACATCGCCGGACTCGATCAGCTTGTCGAACATCAGCTTCTCGTCTTCCATGGTGTACTTGGCGCGGATCTTCTGTTGCAGTGCATGCCAGGAATAGGGGTTGTAGAGCTTGCCCGGGTCGCTGACGATGGAGTTCAGGTCTTCCAGACTGCGGCATACATGGGATAGCCGCTGGCTCAGCCGGTCGTAGAACTGGAACGCCACGATGGCATGCTGCATCTGGCCGCTGACAGCCCCGCCGGTCTCCTCGATGCTCTGGCGGATAGGTGAATCCGGCAGGTTGCGCACCTGCTCCACCAGGGCCATGAGGTTGCCATACATGCCGGTAAAGGAATTGGTCAGCACCTCCACCGAGCCGCTGGATTCCTTCAGGGCCATCTCGATCTGGGCCACGGCCAGATTCAGCATCAGCATCGTCTCCCGCACCTGACTCCAGTCCAGGTCCGGTTTCGCTGCTGTCGAGGGAGGTACGGAATAATTCATAGCGTAATCGTCCATAGGGTTCGGAAAGTTCCAGGATGTATTCCTGGCCTCATCAGGGCAAGCTGGCCAAATAGACCGAGAGGGCCTGTATCTGGCGTTCGTCCAGTTTTCTGGCGATGGAAGTCATTGTCGGGTCAGAGCGCGTCCCCTGGCCGGTCCGATAGCCCTTCAGGGCGGTCACCAGATAATCACCCCGCTGCCCGGCCAGGCGGGCCACTTCCTTGCTGCCCCGGGCATCGGCGCCATGGCATCCCCGGCATGCCCGCTGGTAATGGTCCCGCCCCACCTGCGCCAGACGCGCATCCTTCGCCGGCGTGGGCACCACCTTCTGACCTGCGTAGAACACCGACATCTGGAAACGCTCCTCCGGTTTAAGCACCTTCACCAAACCGGACATGAACTGGTCATTACGACGCCCATCGCCGAATTTCTCGATCTGGTTCAGCAGATAGACCGGATTCTGCCCCGCCAGATTGGGCACGTTGGGCAAGGGGCTGTTGCCCGTCTCGCCATGGCAGTTCTCGCAGAAAAAAGCCGCCCGCTTGCCCGCCTTCTCCGCTTTCTGCCGGGCCTGGATATCCGCCATGACCTGCTTGAAACGCGCCTCGATATCGGCGTTCACCGCCTGGGCAAGGCCGGAAGCGCCGCCGAGAACCAGGACCAGACACCATTTGTATAAAGCTCCCATTGCCACACCCTTCTTCGTTGACGGTCGGATTGTAGGGCCTCTACGGCTTAAAATGCCCGGGCCTTTAATTTGGCTTACCTGGAGTTCGTGGTCCCTGACCAGGACCTCAAGCCGGAACGGGTAAAGGTCTGATGTTGCCGTCGCCGTCTCGTCAGCCCATCTCCCCATCCCATCCCCGCGCAAACCCCGCCAACCCCATGGCCCCCCGAACCACCCCATAGGCCAGCCAGGAGGCAGTCCGGGTGTACCAGGGAATGCGCCGCCAGGCCATGCGGTGGACCCGGTGGCACCCCCGGCGGGTCAGGTCTTCCAGGCTGGCCAGAAGTTCCATGGCAAAACGGCGATCATGGACCACCACATTGGCTTCCCGGGCCATGAGAAGACTGAAAGGATCGATGTTACTGGAACCCACCGTGGCCCACTTGCCGTCCACCACGGCGGCCTTGGCGTGGAGTTCGCTGGCCTGGTATTCGAAAATTTCCACACCGTTTTCCAGAAAATGGCGATACAGGGCACGGCTGGCGGCCCGGTAGACCGGGTGGTCGGTATAGCCCTGCATGATGAGCACCACCCGCACGCCTCGCTGGGCGGCGGCAATCAGGGCATGGCGAAAGCGCAGGCCCGGCAGGAAGTAGGCGTTGGCGATGAATATTTCCAGCCGAGCCGACTCCACTGCCTGGAAATAGGCCTTTTCGATGGCTCGACGGGCCCGCAGGTTGTCTCGGGCGATGAACTCCGCCCGCTGGTTGCCCACGGCGTTCACCATGGGTTTGAGCCAGGCTTCTTCGCCCCGGTGCAGGCCGAGCCGGCTCCAAGTAACCAGCCGCCAAAGCCGGTAAGCAGAGGCATGAGCGTCGGCCACCATGGGGCCCTCGATGCGCACGGCGTAATCCCGGCGGGGATGGACTAGCCGGCCAGAATCGTAGTCGTCCTGGATGTTGATGCCACCGACGAAAGCCAGCCGCGCATCCACCAGCACGAGCTTGCGGTGCAGGCGCCGCAAGCGATGGCGGTGGCGGCGGGGGGACCAGCTGGCCGGCATGAGGGCTCGCAGACGTTCGGGCCGAAAGAAAAGGACTTCCACGCCTCCGTTAAACAGGTCGTTGAGGATGTCCCTGCCCAGGTCCCGGGCGCCGAAACCATCCAGCAGCAGACGGGTGACCACCCCCCTCTGGGCGGCCCGGATGAGGGCCCGGGCCACCGCCAGGCCGACACTGTCGGACCTGAAAATATAGCTTTCCAGATACACCTCATGGCGGGCCTGGTCGATGGCTTCAATGAGAGCGGGAAAATAGGCCTCGCCGTTTTCCAGCAGAGTCAGGCGGTTGCCCGGGCGAATCATGGGCTACGCCGCTTTGGCGCAGACGGCAGGCTTCAACTGGGCGGTAAGGGCGGCGTGATCCGAAAGCCGACGCCAGTGGGCGCCGTGCAACACCTGGGCCTCGGTCACCTCGAAGCCCCGCATGTAGATGCGATCCAGGCTGAACACGGGCAGGGCGGCGGGGAAGCTCTTGGCATGCTGGCCATGGGCCGTCTCGAACACTTCCTTCAGTCCCAGTTCAGACGCCAGATAGCCCCCGGCCCGCTGGCGCCAGTCATTAAAATCCCCAGCGATGATGAGGGGCGCGTCGTCAGGCACCATACGGCGTATGCGCTCGGAAAGCTGGTGCATCTGGCGACGGCGGCCAGATTCGTTCAAGGCCAGGTGCAGGCAGATGGCATGCAGAGGCTGGCCCAGGCCCGGCACGTCCAACTCGCAATGCAGCAGCCCACGGCTTTCAAAGGCATGGGCGGAGATATCCACGTTTTCCCAGCTCAGGATGGGGTAACGGGAAAGGATGGCATTGCCGTGGTGACCATGGTCGTAGACCGCGTTCTGGCCGTAGGCCACATCCCGCCAGAACCCCCCGGCGAGGAATTCATGCTGGGGGTCGCTGGGCCAGGTGTGGAAACGGCCTGCATGATGGGCATGATGGCCCTGCACTTCCTGCAGGAAGACCACATCGGCGTTGATTTCCATCAGGCGGGTACGCACGTCGTGCAGCACCAGACGGCGGTTGAAAAAAGACAAACCCTTGTGGATGTTGTAGCTGGCAACCCGCAACGGGGATACGGACTGGGCAGACATCAGTGGGCAGCAGCCTTGTCATTCTTCTCAGCCGCTGCAGACTTCTCGGGCTTATCCGTCTGCTCCGAATGGCCTGCCTTCTTGTCCTCGGTTTTCTCTGCTTCCTTGTCGATGGGCTCCAGCTCGATGATCTTTTTTTTCTTTTTCGCCATGCCGGGCAGGCTGCCGTCCGGCCCGACCGTGGGGGGCACCGCCTGCATCTCGTTCTTGATCATGTATTCGTTCATGTCCTTCCAGCCCGTGAACATGGCGGGCTTGGAGGCATCCGGGTTGAGTCGGAAACAGTCTTCGATACCCCAGCCTGCGTGGCGGCAGGCACTGCCGATGGCCTTGCCTTCTGCTTCCACCTTGGCCGGGTCGGGAATGCCGGCCCGCTCCTTGAGTTGATCGCATCCAGTCAGGAAAAACCCTGCCCCCATCATCATCACGGCCATCTGCCTGATCACGCCCATCCCTCCGGATATCGGTTACTTGAACCAGCCACGCACGCCGGTGTTGCTGCTGCGATGCCGCCGCTCCGCTTCCCGCCCTACGGCCTCGAAGCGCTTCTTCACCTCGTCCTCGACAAAATAATCCGAGACCAGGGGCGGCAAAGGCGCAATGGGAATGACCCGGGATCGGTAGTACAGGGTCACCGGTGCCTTGTCGCCGACGATCTGCCATTCCCCCGTCATGGCCAGCACCTTGCCGGACACGGAACGGAAACGGATGACCCGGTTCGGGCTTTCCTCCATGAGCAGTACCACATGGTCCGGCATGATGAAGGCAAACAGGCCCGCATCCGCCACCTGTTCCACCCGCTTGGGGGCACCCGGGGGGGAAATCACCCGGCTGGAGACCATGTCAGGAATGAAGGTCGCCAGCTTGTTGTAGTCCGTCAGGGTTTCCCACACCGTATCCGCATCCGCCTGGAGGGTCTGGCTGGCCTCGATGCGTACCCCGGACAGGCCGGTATTCGCCTTGACCTTCGCTTCTGCTGCCATCGCCAGGCCTGGCAGCAATAGCACCCAGACCAGTCCAAGGGACATCACGCCTTTGAGACAGCGGTACAGAAGACTCATTTGCCCCCCCTACGCTCGATTTCCCTGGCGAACACGGTCACCCAGGTCCGCACCTGCTCCTGCACGATGCTGGAGGCCAGAGGCGGCGGGAAAGGGGTTTTCTGCAAATCCATGCGCATGGTGTAACTCAGTTTCAGGGGGCTGCCCGCAAGAATACGCCAACTGCCCCGCACATCCTTGAAAGGGCCTGACAGAAACAGAATATCCAGGCCTTCGCCGGGATATTCCGTCACATCCACCAGGCCTTCGTAGACTATGCGCACCTGGCCGGCCTGGATCTGCCCCCGCTGGGAGAGGGTCTTGCGCCCGTTGCCGGCGGTCGAAACCACCTGGTTGCTGGCAATGCCGGGCACGAACTCGGGGAAACGGGGGTAATCCGTCAGCACCTGCCAGGCCACGGCCTTGTCCGCCTGGACCGTCAACCCGCCTTCCACCCAAAGCACCATGCCTTCCTGGCGCAGGGTCAGGGATGAAGGGGAAACGGCAAGGGGGGCGCCAGCCGCCGCCAGGAGCGGAACGCCCATTGCCAGCAAAGCCATAGATAATAGGTATGAGGTCAGTGCACGCTTATCCACCCCGAAAGTATATCTAGCCCAGCCCCATGCAGGCGCCTTCCTTGTTCCGATCCCACCGTCTGGCCGACCTGGTGCTGGCCCTGGTCCTCCTGTTGGGAGCTTGGGCCTACTTCGCCATGCCCCGGGCCCAGTATCCGGAGGTGAACCTGCACTGGGTGGCCGTGGCGGTGATCTGGCCCGGTGCCGGGGCTCAGGACGTGGAAAGGGAAATCGCCCTGCCCCTGGAAAGCGCGGCCCGTCAGATCCAGGACGTGCATCTGGTGGCCGCAACCTCCCGGGATCACGTCGCCACCCTGCTCATCCGTTTCCGGGACTTGCCCCGGGAGCGTTTCGAACACCGCCTCGCGGCCCTGGACCGGGAAATCCGCCAGGCAGCGGCGGGCTTTCCCAAGGAGGCCCGGGCACCCCAGGTAATTGAGCTCACCTCGTCGAATTTCTTTCCCACAGCCATGGTGGCGGTGAGCGGCCCGGTAGCCGACGGGCGCGTCTGCGAGCAGGCCGAAGCGGTCCGCGCCCAACTGGAAAACCTGCCCGGCGTGGCCAGGGTCACGGCCTACGGACTGCGCAACCGGGAACTGGAGGTCCGCTTCGACCCGGAGGCCCTGATGCGGGAACGCATCTCGGCGGAAACCCTGACCCGTACCGTGATGGACCAGATCCGGGATTTCCCCGCCGGCATGGCGGACGTATCCGGCCGCCGCTATGCCCTACGGGTGGAAGGCCTGGGGGCCAACCCGGATTTCCTGGCGGAACTGCCCCTGGCCACGGCGGACGGCCGTCAGGTACCCCTGGGGCAGATCGCCCAGGTGCGCCCCGCCGTGTCCCCCGCCCGGGACCTGGTGCATCTCGACGGACGGCCCGCCGTGCTGCTGTCCATCACCAAGGCAGAAGGCGTCAACAGCCTGGCCCTGACCGATGCCGTGGGGGACTTCGTGCAGCAGCGCAACACCCGGGCAGGCACCCCCTTCCTGACCCTGGTGGACGACCAGAGCCAGGCTACCCGGGAAGCCATCCGGGTCATGGAAAAGAACGCCCTGTTCGGCCTGGCGGTGGTGCTCATCGTCACTTGGTTCTTCCTGGGCCACCGCATGGCCCTGCTCACGAGCATCGGCGTGCCCTTCGCCCTGGCGGGCATGTTCCTGTTCCTGCATCTGACGGGCCAGACCCTGAACGTGTCCGTTTTGCTGGGGGTGGCCATCGTGCTGGGCATTCCCCTGGATGATGCGGTGGTGGTGGCGGATGCCATCCGCCTGCGCCTGGCCCAGGGCATGGACCGGCTCAGCGCCGTCCGGGAGGCCCTGGGTGAAGTGGCCCGGCCGGTCACCGCCTCCGTTTTTGCCACCTGCCTGGCTTTCGCGCCCCTGCTCTTCCTGCCGGGCCTGATGGGGCGTTTCATGTTCGTCACCCCCCTCACGGTCATGGCCACCCTGCTCATCAGCCTGCTGGCCTCCCTCTGGCTGCTGCCCCGCCACGCCGTGGCCTGGGGCGGCGGCAGTGCCGATTACGCCCAGAACAGGCACTGGCGCACCCGCCTGGGACGAGGCTTGCGCCGGCTGTACGGAAGGGGGCTGGCCTGGTCATTCCGCCATGTCCGGGCGGTGGGCCTGCTGTTCGGCATCCTGTTCCTGGCCGCCGGCCTGGCCCTGGGCCTGGAATGGGTGAAACCCCGCTGGTTTGCATCCGACCCCCTGCGCATCTTCAACCTCAATGTCCAGACCCCCCCGGCCACCCCCCTCAAGGACGCCCTGGCCGCCACCGAAAAGGTGGAGCAGGTGGTGCGGACCATGTCCCGCCCCGGGGAAGTCCAGGCCTCCCTGTCCATGGCCGGCTTGCAGTTCACACCCCGGGAGCTGGTCCTGGGGGAACACCTGGGCCAGGTGACCGTGAGCCTGGCGCCGGAATCTGCCGGGGCCCGCAGCGTGGAAGCCTTCGTCGCCGATCTGCGCCAGGCCCTGCACGCAGCGGGCCAGGATCAGGTGGCGGTGCAGGTGCTGTCCGCCGACCTTCCCATGCTCTCAAGCCTTTCCCTGCGGCTCACGGGCGCCCCCCTGGACCAGCTGTCCGCCGCCGCCCGGGACCTGACCACCGTCCTGTCGAGCACCCCCGGCTTCACGGACATCAGTGACGACACCCGTTTCAGCCAACCCCGCCTGGCCCTGAAACTGGATGCCCCCACCGCCGTGGATGCCGGCCTGGACCCCTTCAAGATGGCGGCGCTGCTGCGGCTGCACTTCGAGGGCGTCTCCGTAGGCAAGGTCATGGACGGGGAAGGCAGCCTGGACGTGGTGGTACGGGGCAAGCCCATGGGGGATGCGGCCCTCCAGCAGTGGTTGTCCCAGCCCTGGCGCCTGCCCGATGGTCGTAGCGTGAACCCTGGTGAATTGTTCGCACTGCGCATGGAAGAAGCCCCTGGCGAACTGCGGCGGGTGAATGGGGAACGGACCGCCACCGTCATTGCCGGTTTCGACCAGGAAAAGCTAACGGCAGCCCAGGCGGTTGAAAAAGTGGAGGCCCTCTGGCAGCCCCTGGAACAGAAGCACCCGGGAGTGAAGCTGACTCAGGGCGGAGAACTGGACGACGTGAAAGCCAGCCTGAACGATCTGCTGGCCTTATTGCTGCTGGGGTTTGTGCTCATGTATGGCCTGCTGGCTTTCCAGTTCGGGCGCCTGGTGCTGCCCCTGGTGATCCTGGCCACGGCCCCCATGGCCCTGGCGGGCGTGGTCATCGGCCTGTGGGTGTCCGGCCAGCCCATCACCCTCTATACCCTGTACGGCGGCGTCGCCCTTTCCGGAGTGGCGGTGAACGCCTCCATCGTTCTGGCCGCCGCTGGCGAGGAACGCCTGGCCCGGGGTATGCACCCCCTGCGGGCCGCCTTCCACGCCGCGCGCAGGCGGCTGCTGCCCATCGTCATCACCACCCTCACGGTCATCGGCGGCCTCATTTCCCTGGCCTTCGGCTGGGGGGGCGAATCCCTGCTCTGGGGGCCCGTGGCCGCCGCCATCGTCTGGGGCCTGGCAGTGGCCACCCCCCTCACCCTGTTCGTCACCCCCCTGATGCACGGGTGGCTGATGGCCCAGAGGAAAGCCGCACAGGTTTCCCACTGACCCGGCAGTGTGGTCGGAGCTGGTCCGCGTTCAACTGCGACGGAAAAACCGGCGCAGCCAGCCGCTTCCTTCCTGGGCCTCTCTTTTCGATGCGGCACCGATCATGTTGGCCTTCACCGACTGCACATAGTCCGCGTCATCCCGCTTGATGTGGGTGATCAGCCAGCGGCCCAGGAGATCGTGGAGCTCATCTGCCACGTTATCCCCGAGAATCAGGCGCTCCTGATAGGACTCCACCCGCTTGGTGAACAGGTCATGCACACGCTTATGGGGTTTGCAATAGGGATAGCCGGCCTCTTCCTGGAGACTCTCTTCGAAGGCGAAATGGGAAATGGTGTAGTCCACGCAATCGTCCACCACCTGGCGGACGATATGAATGTCGTTGCTGCGCTTCGCCGCCTCCAGTTGATTGATGTATTCCACCAGACGACGGTGCTGGTTATCGATGACCTCAATGCCTGTATCCAGATCATTGGTCCAATAAATGGGCATGGCCCTGACTCCCTTGGATGCTTATTAATATGGGAGACAGTTTTCGCCCCCCGCGTACGGCCAAGCTTAATGAACTTGCTGCCGGCAAGGGAAGCCCCCCGGCACCTGCAATTCAGGCCAATTCCTCGATGTCGTAGATGCGCCGGTGTTCGCGGATGGCGTAACGGTCCGTCATGCCGGCGATGTAGTCCGCTACAGCCCGGTGCAGGTTTTCCTGTGCCCGCTCCCGATGTTCCGGAGGCAGCAGTTTGGGATTGCCGGTCAGGGCTTCGAACAATTCCCGCAACAGGCGCCGGGCCTTGCCACTCATGCGCTCCACCCGGTAGTGGCGATACAGGTTCTGGAACAGGAAGCGCTTGAGTTCCAGGCTTTCCTCCCGCACCGCCGGGCTGAAGGCCGCCATGGGAGGGCAACTGCGCAGCTCCTCGATATTGCCGGGTCGATGCTCCGCCAGGTTGCGCCGGGTCTGCTCCACCAGGTCCACCACCAGGGTGTTGATCATGCGCCGCACGGTCTCGTGGATGAGGCGGCGGTCATTGAGGGCCGGGTAGCGTTGCCGCACCTCGGCCAGATGGCGGGAGAACAAGGCCACTCCCTCCAGTTGTTCCAGGGTGATGAGGCCGGAGCGCAGACCGTCATCCACGTCGTGGTTGTTGTAGGCGATCTCGTCCGCCAGATTGGTGATCTGGGCCTCCAGGCTGGGCTGTCTGCCTTCCAGGAAGCGTACGCCCACATCACCCAGCCGCTCTGCGTTCTTCTTTGAACAATGCTTGAGGATGCCTTCCCTGGCCTCGAAGGTGAGGTTCAGGCCCTCGAACTCTGCGTATTTCTGCTCCAGTTCGTCCACCACCCGCAGGGATTGCAGGTTGTGCTCGAAGCCCCCGTGGTCGGCCATGCATTCGTTCAACACGTCCTGGCCCACGTGGCCGAAGGGGGTATGGCCCAGGTCGTGGGCCAGGGCAATGGTTTCGGTCAGGTCTTCGTCCAGGCCCAGGATGCGGGCCAGGGTACGGCCGATCTGGGCTACTTCCAGACTATGGGTGAGACGGGTACGGAACAGGTCGCCTTCGTGGTTCACGAACACCTGGGTCTTGTATTCCAGACGCCGGAAGGCGGTGGAATGGACGATGCGGTCCCTGTCCCGCTGGAATTCGGACCGGGGCGCGGCGGCGGGTTCGAGGTGGCGGCGGCCCCGGGTCTGGGCTGTATCGGCTGCAAATGGTGCCAAACGAAGGGCCCGCTCAGCCACGGGCCACCCCCTCGGTCAGGGTAGCCTTCAGGGCGGCCGGGTCATAGTCGCCGCTGACGAAAGCCTCGCCCAGGCGTTTGAACAGCACGAAGCGGATCCGGCCCCCTTCAACCTTCTTGTCCACGCCCATGTAATCCATATAGGCCGCTTCCCCCAGGTCCGGGGCCACGGTGGGCAGGCCAGCCCGCTGGAACAGGTCTGCCATGCGCGCCATGTCCTCCTCGCCGATGAAGCCCAGGCGCCAGGACAAATCCGCCGCAAGCATTGTCCCCGCCGCTACCCCTTCGCCGTGGAGCCAGACTCCATAGCCCATGCCCGCCTCGATGGCGTGGCCGAAGGTGTGGCCCAGGTTGAGCAGGGCCCGCTGGCCGGATTCCCGTTCATCTGCGGCCACCACTTCCGCCTTGTGTTCGCAGGAGCGGCGGATGGCATAGATGAGGGCGTCCGTGTCCCGGGCCACCAACCGGTCCATGTTGGCCTCCAGCCAGGCGAAAAAGGCTTCGTCCCGGATCAGGCCGTACTTGATGACCTCCGCCAGGCCAGCAGACAGTTCCCGGTCCGGCAGGGTCTTGAGGGTGTCCGTATCCGCCAGCACCACCTGGGGCTGGTAGAAGGCGCCGATCATGTTCTTGCCCAGGGGGTGGTTGATGCCCGTCTTGCCCCCCACGGAGGAATCCACCTGGGCCAGCAGTGTGGTGGGCACCTGGATGAAGGGCATGCCCCGCTGGTAACAGGCGGCGGCAAACCCTGTCAGGTCACCAATCACCCCGCCCCCCAGGGCGATGAGGGTGGTCTTCCGTTCCGCCCGCTGGGTGAGCAGGGCATCGAAGATGAGATTGAGGGTTTCCCAGTTCTTGTAGGCCTCCCCGTCAGGCAACACCACCGAGTCCACCTGCACCCCGGCATTGCGGAGGGTGGCGCTGAACCGCTCCAGATAGAGGGGCCCAACGGTGGTGTTGGTGACGATGACCGCCCGTTTCTGCCCCAGATGGGGCAACACCAGATCTGCCCGGTCCAGAAGGCCGGGGCCGATGTGGATGGGGTAGGAACGGTCTCCCAGGTCGACGGTGAGGGTTTGCATGCTGGCGTCCACGACTACGGATTGAGTACCCGGGAATTATCCTAGATTCGGCCCCTGTCACCGAATGAAACGACCTTTCGGTCTAGAATCCGCCCCCAGACAACTCCAGATGCGGAAAGGCCGCCCCATGGGTGATTCCCGCCCCCTCGTCGCCCACGTGGTCTATTCCTTCGGTACCGGCGGCATGGAAAACGGCATGGTCAACCTGTTCAACCACCTGCCCCCGGACCGTTTCCGCCACGTGGTCATCAGCCAGACGGGGTATGGTGAGTTCCGCAAGCGCATCACCGCCCAGCAGGTGGATTTCTACGACCTGGGCAAGCGCCCCGGCCATGATTACAGCTGGATGCCCAGGCTCTACCGGCTGTTTTCCGAACTGCGGCCGGACATCCTCCACACCCGCAACCTGAATGCCCTGGAAGCCCAGTTCGTGGGCGCATTCTGGCGGGTGAAGGGCCGGGTCCATGGCGAACATGGCCGGGACATGTACGACCTGGACGGCACAAACTGGAAATACAACGTCATGCGCCGGGCGGCCCGCCGGGTAGTGCACCACTACATCGCCGTCAGCCAGGACCTGGCCCACTGGCTGGAGGAAACCGTCCACGTCCCCCCCCGGCAACTCAGCCAGATCTACAACGGCGTGGACAGCGACAAGTTCAGCCCCGCCGGCGGCTTTCCTGGGGACTTGTTCCCCGCCGGCTTCCTGGAGGGCGCCACCTGCGTCATCGGCAGCGTCGGCCGCATGGCGGCGGTGAAGGACTACCCCACCCTGGTGCGGGCCTTCATCCGCCTGTGCCAGGATACCCCCCTGGGGCCAGGCCTGCGCCTGGTCATCGTCGGGGACGGCCCCACCCGGGCGGAATGCCAGGCCCTGGCGGACGCCGCCGGACTGGCCCGCCAGGTCCTTTTCCCCGGTGACCGCAGCGACACCCCCCAGTGGCTGCGGGCCTTCCAGGTGTTCGTGCTGCCCTCCCTGGGGGAGGGCATTTCCAACACCATCCTGGAGGCCCAGTCCACCGGACTGCCGGTGATTGCCTCCCGGGTGGGCGGCACCCCGGAACTGGTCATCGAAGGGCAGAACGGCAGCCTTTTTGCGCCCGGGGACGAGGCCGGCCTCATCCAGCTGCTCAAGACTTACGTCGAAAATGCCGAAAGGTGCAGGAATGAAGGCCGGATTGCGCGGGAGCGCATCGAACACCGTTTTTCCTGGCCACGAACTGCGGCAGCATATCAAGCTGTTTACGAATCCTTAATTCCATAGAACCTCACCATGTGCGGCATAACCGGCATCTTCGACCTTAGAGAAACGCGCCCCATCGACCGGGAGGTGATGCAGCGCATCAACGACATTCAGTGGCACCGGGGGCCGGATGAAGCCGGCATCTATCTGGAGCCAGGCCTGGGCTTCGGCCACCGGCGCCTGTCCATCATCGACATCGCCGCCGGCCAGCAGCCCATGTTCAACGAGGACGGCTCGGTGGCCGTGGTGTTCAACGGCGAGATCTACAACTTTGTGGATCTGATCCCGGAACTTACCGCCCTGGGCCACACCTTCAAGACCCGCTCCGACACGGAAACCATCGTCCACGCCTGGGAACAATGGGGTGTGGATTGCGTGCACCACTTCCGTGGCATGTTCGCCTTCGCGATCTGGGACCGTAATCAGCAGGTGTTTTTCCTGGCCCGGGACCGGCTGGGGGTCAAGCCCCTCCACTACGCCGTCACCACCGAAGGCTTCCTGGTGTTCGGTTCGGAACTGAAAACCCTCACTGCCTGGCCCGGCTTTAGCCGCGAGATCGACGACGAGGCGGTGGAGGACTACTTCGGCTATGGCTACGTGCCCGAACCCCGCACCATCTACAAATCTGCCCTGAAGATGCCTCCGGGCCATCGCATGCTGATCAAACGGGGCCAGCCCCTGCCGGCGCCGGAGCAATACTGGGACGTACCCTTCCAGCCCCACGCCCCCATGAGCCTGGAAGAAGCCAACGCCGAATTCATCCAGAGATTCCGGGAGGCGGTGGACATCCGCATGGTGGCGGAAGTGCCCCTGGGCGCCTTCCTCTCCGGCGGTGTGGACTCCTCCGCCGTGGTGGCCATGATGGCCGGCCTGACGGACCAGCCGGTGAAGACCTGCGCCATCGCCTTCTCCGACCCCCGCTACAACGAGTCCGAACACGCCCAGGCCGTGGCGGACCGCTACAAAACCAACCACCACGTGCACACGGTGGAATCCGACGACATCGGCCTGGTGGACGAACTGGCCCGGCTGTACGACGAGCCCTACGCCGACTCCTCCGCCATGCCCACCTACCGGGTCTGCGAACTGGCCCGCAAGGACGTCACCGTGGCCCTGTCCGGGGATGGCGGCGACGAGAACTTCATCGGCTATCGCCGCTATCGCTGGCATGGCATCGAGGAAAAGATGCGCCGGGCAGTGCCGGACGGCCTGCGCATGCCCCTCTTCGGCACCCTGGGACGGCTCTATCCCAAGGCGGACTGGGCCCCCAAGGTATTCCGCGCCAAGACCACCTTCGAAGCCCTGGGCCGGGACAGCGTGGCGGGCTACTTCCACGGCGTCTCCGTGTGCAGCGACACCCTGCGCAAGCGCATGTTCAGCGACGCCTTCAAACGGCGCCTGAACGGCTACAACGCCGTGGAAGTGCTGCGCAAACACGACCGCAACAACCCCAGCGACGACATCTACGGCCAGGTGCAGTACCTGGACTTCAAGACCTACCTGGTGGGCGACATCCTCACCAAGGTGGACCGGGCCAGCATGGCCCACGCCCTGGAAGTGCGGGTGCCCTTCCTGGACCACAAGCTGGTGGAATGGATCTCCGGCATCCCCTCCTCCCTGAAGATCCAGGGCGCCGAAGGCAAGTACATGCTGAAAAAGGCCATGGAAGCCTACCTGCCCCACGACATCATGTACCGCCGCAAGATGGGCTTCGCCATCCCGCTGGCGGAATGGTTCCGGGGCCCCCTGAAGCAAAAGCTGCTGGATTGCGTGAACTCCCCCCGCCTGGCGGACACGGGCATCTTCAACATGACCGAACTGCGCAAGATGGCCGACGAACACATCTCTGGCAGCCGGGACCACAACCCGGCCCTGTGGAGCCTGCTGATGTTCGAGGCGTTTCTGAAACAGAACGCGATGCAGGCGTAGGGCCCCGTGAAAATCCTCTACCACCACCGCATTGCCTCCAAGGACGGCCAGAACGTCCATGTGGAGGAAATCATCCACGCCCTGCGCCAGTTGGGTCACGAGGTCCGGGTGGTATCCCCCGGCGTCCACGACGACAGCGACTTCGGCCACGAGGGGGGCTGGGTGTCCCGTCTCAAGGCCGCCCTGCCCAAAGCCGTGTATGAACTGATGGAAATGGCCTATTCCTTCCACGCTTACCGCAAGCTGGCAGCCGCCATCCGGGAATTCCAGCCCGACGCCATCTACGAGCGCTACAACCTGTTCCTGTTTTCCGGCATCTGGGCCAGCCGGCGCTACAAGCTGCCCATGCTGCTGGAAGTGAACGCCCCCATCGCCGAGGAACGGGCCCGCTACGACGGCATGGCCTTCAAGAACCTGGCCCGCCGGGCCCAGGCCTACGTCTGGCAGCGGGCCGGCCTGTGCCTGCCGGTGACCCAGGTGCTGGCGGGCTATGTGGAACGGGCCGGCGTGCCCCGGGCGCGCATCGAGGTCATCCACAACGGCATCAACGAAGCCCACTTCGGCGCCCTGCCCGATACGACCGCCGCCAAGGCGAAGCTGGGCCTGGGCCATCGCACCGTACTGGGATTCACCGGTTTCGTGCGGTCCTGGCATGGACTGGACAAGATCATCCGCTGGATGGCCACCAAGGGCCGGGAAGACGTGCACCTGCTGGTGGTGGGCGAAGGCCCCGCCCGGGCCGAACTGGAAGCCCTGTCCCGGGAGCTGGGCCTGGCGGACCGGGTCACCTTTACCGGCCTGGTGCCCCGGGACCAGGTGCCGGACCACGTGGCCGCCTTCGACGTGGCCCTGCAACCCGCCGTGGTGGAATACGCATCTCCCTTGAAGCTTTTCGAATACCTGGCCCTGGGCCGGGCCATCGTCGCCCCCCGGGTGCCCAACCTGATGGAAATCCTCACGGAAGACGAAAACGCCCTGCTGTTCGACCCGGACATCCCGGATGATCTGGAACGGGCCCTGGGCCGCCTGTGCGACGACCCGGCCCTGCGCCAGCGCCTGGGCCAGGGCGCCCGGGACACCATCCAGGCCCGGGGCTACACCTGGCGGGGCAATGCGGAACGCATCGTCGATCTGTTTCAGCGTCTGAGTGCCCCATCCCGCCATGGATGACGTCCTGTTCCTGCCCCAGCGTTGCCCGTACCCGCCCAACAAGGGGGACAAGATCGCTACCTGGAACATCCTCAAGCACCTGGCAAAACGGTACAGGGTGCATCTGGGCACCTACGTGGACGATCCCGACGACTGGCAACATGCCGACGTGCTGCGGCAAACCTGCGCCTCGGTAAAGTTGATCGACCTGGATCCCCGGACCGCCAAGATCAAATCCCTGTCGGGCTTCCTGACCGGCGAGGCCCTGAGCGTGGCCTATTACCGCCAGCCGGCCATGCAGGCCTGGGTGGATGAAAAACTGGCCAGCGGGGTGAAGCGCATCTTCGTGTTTTCGTCCGCCATGGCCCGCTACGTGACCCGGGCCCCCGGCTGCGTGCGCATCATGGATTTCTGCGACCTGGATTCCGACAAGTGGCGCCAGTACGCCGCCGCCAGCGCCTGGCCCATGTCCTGGGTCTACGCCCGGGAAGCGGACAAGCTGCTGGCCTGGGAGCGCCGCATCGCCGCCGACTTCGATCACAGCCTGTTCATTTCCGAAGCCGAAACCCGGGACTTCAAGGCCCTGGCCCCGGAATCCGCCCACAAGGTCTCGGTGCTGACCAACGGAGTGGACGCGGAATATTTCTCCCCGGAACGGGAGTATCCGCGCCTCGACCAAGCTGCCGCCCAGCTCGTGTTCACCGGCGCCATGGACTACAAGCCCAACATCGATGCCGTGGTCTGGTTTGCCCGGGAAGTGCTGCCCCTGCTACGCCAGACCCATCCCCAGACAGGGTTCACCGTCGTCGGCAGCAAACCCTCGGCGGAAGTCCAGGACCTGGCCCGGGAGCCGGGCATCCATGTCACCGGCCGGGTGGAGGACGTGCGCCCCTATCTCGCCCATGCCGCCGGGGTCGTGGCCCCCCTGCGCATCGCCCGGGGAATCCAGAACAAGGTGCTGGAGGGCATGGCCATGGGCAAGACCGTGATCTGCAGCCCCCAGGCCCTGGAAGGCATCGCCGCCCAACCGGGGCAGAACCTGCTGCTGGCCGACACCCCCGCCGCCTTTGCCGATGCCTGCCGGCAAGTGCTGGACGGCCAGACCAATCTGGGCGAGGCCGCCCGCCGTTGTGTGCTGGACACCTACGCCTGGGACGCCTGCCTGGCCCGGCTGGACACCCTGCTGGAGCCTGCTGCGTGATGCCCGCTGCCAGCACCTTCAGCCAGGTTACCGGGCAACATCCCCGGATTCTGGTCTTTTCCAGCCTATTTCCCTTCCCCAACGACCCCACCGCCGGGGTCTTCATCCGGGAACGGCTGTTCCGGGTGGGCCGGCACCTGCCCATAGTCGTGGTCTCCCCCAAGGCCTGGTCGCCGTTCGACGGCCTGATCCGCCGTTTTCGGCCCCGCTTCCGGCCCGTGGCCCCCCGGGTCGAAGTCCAGCAGGGCATTACCGTCTACGCCCCCCGCTTCTTCAGCCTGCCGGGCCTGTTCAAGGCCTGGGACAGCACATTCATGGCCCTGGGCAGCTATCTCACCCTGCGGCGCCTGAAGCATGAATTCGGCTTCGAACACATCGACGCCCACTTCGGCTATCCGGACGGCCACGCCGCCGGCCTGCTGGCCCGCTGGTTCAAGGTGCCCCTCACCATCACCCTGCGGGGCTCGGAAAAGACCTACGCCGAAACCCCCGCCTTCCGCAAACGCATCGTCGCCGGCCTGAACCAGGCCGCCAGGGTCATCGGCGTATCCGATTCCCTGCGCCAGCTGGCCGTAAGTCTGGGCATACCGGAGCACAAGACCCTGGCCATCGGCAACGCCGTGGATTGCCAGCGCTTCCAGCCGGTGGATCGCGCCGAGGCCCGCCAGCGCTTCGGCCTGGACGGGGCCGATCCGGTCCTCATCTCCGTGGGCTGGCTCATCGAACGCAAGGGCTTTCATCGGGTCATCGAAGTGCTGCCGGAGCTGATCAAGCAACACCCCCGCCTGCGCTATCTCATCGTCGGCGGCGCCACCGGCGCCGACAACATGGAGGCCCAGCTCCGCCAGCAGGTGGTGGACCAGGGATTGCAGGACCATGTACTTTTCTTGGGCACGATGAAGCCCGACGACCTGAAATGGCCTCTGTCGGCCGCAGACATTTTCGTCCTGGCCACCCGCCGGGAAGGCTGGGCCAACGTCTTCCTGGAAGCCATGGCCTGCGGCCTGCCGGTGGTCACCACAGACGTGGACGGTAATCCGGAGGTGGTCTGCAAACCCGAACTCGGACGCATCGTGCCCTTCGGCAATGCTCCCGCCCTGGCCGAGGCCCTTCGGGACGCGATTTCCCGGCCCTGGGACCGGCCAGCAATTCGCGCTTATGCCGAGGAAAATTCCTGGGACAACCGCATTGCCCGTCTCACACAGCTATTTAAAGAGATACACACCCATGGCGGGGCGTAAAACCCGGCTTGGCAAGATGGGACTGTGGCTGACTGCGGCAGCCGCCGTGGGCCTGCTCGGGTTTCTTTTCATCTATCAGATGATAGGCAAGACCCCTCGGGAGCTTTTTGATTACGTGGAGGAAAGACTCCTTGGCCACCCTAAACTGCAGGCCGTAGCCCTGCCGGTCATCTGGGAAATCCGGGCTTACCTCAACGAGCCCTCGCTGAAAGAACGCAGGGCGCTGCAATTCCAGATCCCACCGCCGCCGCCATTGATCGTTAATACCGAGTACCGGACTACAAGCGATGCCTTGCAGCCCGGGCAGCGGCTCATCCGGGTGGGCCCGCAAGGGGACGCAGCCACGATCGCCGCAGCAGCGAAACTGGCGCGAGATGGGGATATCGTCGAAATCCCGGCCGGGAACTATTACGGCGATGTCGCCATATGGAAACAGAAAAATCTCACGATACGCGGCGTGGGTGGCCACGCCAGACTATTTGCGGACGGCAAGAGCGCGGGTGGCAAAGCCATCTGGGTTTTTCGGAACGGTGACTTCACCATAGAAAACATCGACTTCATCGGCGCCAAAGTTGGCGATCAGAACGGCGCGGGCATTCGCTTTGAAAACGGCCACCTCAGGGTCCGTCACTGCCTGTTCTACGGCAATGAATCCGGCATCCTGATCAGCAACAAACCCACGATCACGGCCACCATAGAAAACAGTGAATTTGCCTATAACGGCACGACATCCGGTCTAAGCCATGCCCTGTATGCCGGCAATATCGATGCGCTCACCATGATCGGCAATTTTCTGCACCATTCCAACACCGGTCACCTGATCAAAAGCCGCGCCAGGGTCAGCAAAATTCTCTACAACCGGATCACCGATGAAGCCGGCCGCGCCAGCTACGAGGGCAACTTCCCCAACGGAGGAAAAGTCTTGCTGTTGGGCAACATCATCCAGCAAAGCCGAGAGACGGAAAATTCGACCATGGTCAGCTATGGCGAGGAAGGCTTAACTAAGCAGGACAACTCGATTCAGTTGATCAACAACACCCTCGTCAACGGCCACCCCCACGGCGGCGCATTCTTGCGAGTAGCCAAGGGCACGCAAGCCATGGTCAGTATCAATAATTTGTACGTGGGCCACGGAAAAATACATTCAGGCATCGCTCCTGATTCCATCAACGATGTGTACGCCGATTGGGACATATTCGAGGTGCCCCAACGTAACGACTTCACCCTAAACGCCAAAGGCTTGGAAACCGCACGGATCAGCAACGCTCCAGGGGCAAGTCGTTCAAGCACCGCCCTGCCAGATCGTCAATACAGCCACCCCATGAGCACACGCCCGCTTTCCAACGGCGTCACCCACAGTGGTGCCCTGCAGCCCGTATCCGGAACCCCCTGACCCGCTCACACCAAACCGTGTCGAACTTCTGGCCACCCCTCATCGCCTTGATACTTGCCGCCCCGGCGTTGCAGGCAGACACCCTGCGCGTCTGCCCGACATGTGCACTACAAACCCCAAGCCAGGCGGCCCCCATTGCCAAGGACGGTGATACTGTGGAGATAGAAGCCGGGGAGTATTTCGGCGATGCGGCCGTATGGCGTGCGCACAACCTGTTGTTGCGGGGCGTGAACGGCAAAGCCCACCTCTACAGCCGAGGCGTCATGGCAAGGAACAAGGCAATCTGGCTCATCCAGGGCAACAACACCGTAGTGGAAAACATCGGTTTCCACGATGCCCGCGTCAGGGACAGGAATGGCGCCGGGATAAGGCTTGAAGGCACAAACCTGGTCGTCAGAAACTGCCTGTTTCGTCACAATGAAAATGGACTGCTCACCGGAGTCAATCCTGACAGCGAAGTGTTCATCGAAAACTCGGAATTCGACGAAAATGGCCACGGTGATGGCAAATCCCACAATGCGTATATCGGCAAGATCAAAATGCTCACGGTAACTGACTCATACCTCCACCAAGCATTGATAGGGCATCAGTTGAAAAGCCGGGCATTGGAGAATCGAATCTCTGGAAATCGCTTTGAGGATGGTCCGAATGGGCGATCCAGCTACCTGATTGACCTGCCGAATGGCGGTGTCGCCACAATCGAAGGCAATACCCTGTTACAGGGCCCCATGGCGGAAAACAGCACCATGGTGTCCTTTGGCGCTGAAAAAGCCGCCCACCCTACCCACCGACTCGTGGTGCGGAACAATCTGTTCAAGAACGAACGGCTGGACAAGTGCATTTTGCTGGACGTGCGCAAACCCCTGGCCGAACCCGCGGAGGTCGAGGGCAACCGATTCTCGGGCTGTTCGCGCATGAAAGGCCCGATCCGGGCCGCCAACAACCAGACCCTGGATTAAGCAGACAGGAAACCGGACACCATGATTCGCGCACTGATCATCCTGGGCATCCTGTTCTGGTTCGGCGCAAAAGTCTTCTCGCGTCCCTACATTGGCACCTACCTGTGGACGTGGGTCAGCCTCATGAACCCCCACAAGCTCACCTGGGGAATTCTCAACACGCTTCCATTGGCTCAAGTAATCGCGTTAATCACGGCCATAGGCTTTTTTACCGGGCGACAGAAAAAGCTGAACATCTGGTCACCGCAAACAAACGTTCTGCTCATATTCATACTATGGGTCATCTTCACGTCTTTTTTTGCCATCAACCCGTCCGGCGCCTATTTTGAGTTAGACAGGTTCATAAAAATCCAGATATTCATATTCCTGATCATTGCGCTTGTCTCTGACAAGGAAAAGCTTGATGGCTTTATCTGGGTCATCGTTCTTTCATTGGGCTTTTATGGCGTAAAGGGAGGAATATTCACAATCCTTACTGGGGGAGGAAATAGGGTCTTTGGCCCCAGTGGGTCATTCATCGGCGAAAACAACGCCCTTGCACTGGCACTGCTCATGACCATACCGTTGATGCGTTACTTGCAACTACAAACAAACAAAAAACTCGTCAAGCATGGACTTACGTTTGCCATGCTCATGACTGCTGCCTCCATCCTGGGCTCCCAATCACGCGGCGCTTTACTGGGCATCATCGCAATTGGCGTTTTCTTCTGGTGGAAAAGCACTTACAAACTCAGCGCCACACTTATGGTCGGCGTTGTGGCCTCGTTGATATTCATGTTCATGCCCCAATCCTGGTGGGACAGGATGAACACGATTGAAACCTACAACCAGGACGAATCCGCCAACGCCCGGATCAACTCATGGATCGTGGCATTCAACATGGCAAACGACCGCATTACGGGCGGCGCCCCCGGGATGTGGATACCCAAGGTTTTCAGCCAGCATGCGCCAAACCCCAATGTGGTTTTCGATGCCCACAGCATTTACTTCGAAATCCTTGGCGAGCAGGGATGGATTGGACTATTCCTGTTCCTGCTCCTGGCCTTCCTGACCTGGCGCAGCTGTACAAAAATGATCAAGACCTACAAATCCGTACCAGAGAAGAAATGGGCTGCAGATCTCGCAGCCATGGTTCAGGTCAGCCTGATCGGCTATTACGTGTCCGGTGCCTTTTTGGGGCTGGCCTATTTCGACTATTACTACGACCTGATTGCAATCACCATCATTGCCTCAAAGCTGGCTGCCGAGCAGGTACCCTTATCCACCAACTCCCCTCCGCATTCTCCATCCACTCAGAAAAAGAAGTACGGGCAACTCATTTCGCACAAGCAATCAAACGTACGCTCCAACAATTGATTCTTCAAATCGTCGCTTTTACCAGTCCTATCTTTCAAAGTCTCCCGCATTCACACCCATGGAACCAAAATATACTTGGGCAGCTTGACTTAAGATATCAACCCCATCCGAAAGAGATCAATGTTGAATCGATCTAGACTGCTGAGAAATGCGACCAGGTTTTTTTTCCCAAACCTGAGCACCCCTCAATCCTTAAAAACCGCCTTCTTCCGTTACCTCGACCCCACTTGGGTCTACTCGGATCTCAGGAAGGTTGAGAAATGTGGTGACTTCTCATTCACCAATAATCTCTCAATAGAAAACCACCACGCCGGGCGAATAATCGATTCCCCCATGGCGGTCATTGTCGAAACCCGATGCCACCCTTTATTGGCGCATGTAATCAACAATGTCCATTTCTGTACCGGATTAACGGTCCAACTTATTCATGGCCACGAAAATAGCAATACAACCAAGGCCCATCCAGAACTGCGCCCCCTTTTGGATACGGGAAAGCTTTTATTAAGTGAATTAGACGCTAGAACCCTTAGCGCCCAAAAATACAACGCATTACTACTGCACCCCGATTTCTGGCATGCACTAGCGGGCAGGAACAAGATCCTATTTTTTCAGACCGATGCGCTATTGTGCCCCAATAGCCCATATAAATTGGATGACTTTCTTGACTTTGACTATATCGGATCATGGTGGCCCAGCAACCGTCCATCAGGCATGCTGCTTGATGGTGGGAATGGCGGCCTGAGCCTCCGGGATTGGCAGTACAGTACCCAATGCTTGGAGCGATTCCCTCCCCAGAACTGGAACGGCGGAGAGGACGGCTACTTTGCATTTCATATCGATTACTTGGGGGGGAGGGTCGGCAGAGACGAAGACATGAAAAAGTTCGGCACCCAGTACGTTTTCGACTACCTCAGCTTCGGCGCCCACCATATCAGCATGTTGGAAAAAACCGATCCGGATGCTTATCGCAGATTCATCGAGTATTGTCCGGAGGCTGCGAAGATGATGCGCTGATGCTTCTCTCGCCTTGATACACAGTTGTTTGCCTCATCGAAACCGAACCATGCTGAAACCAGTGAACACATTCCTCCTCGGTGCCATGAAAGCCGGCACCACCACCCTGGCGGACTTGCTTGCCCAGCACCCGGACATCTGCCTGTCTTCCCCCAAGGAGCCCCATTTCTTCACCGAAAAGGAAGGCCTGGACCTGGACTGGTACCACGCCCGTTTTGCCCAGCCGGAACGCAGGATTCGCATCGACGCCTCCACCAGCTACACCATCGCCCCTGTCGAGGTGGGCATCCCCTTCAAACGGGTCTGCGAAAAATACAGGGGCATTCCAGAGAAGATCCACCGCTACAACCCGGAGGCCAAATTCATCTACGTGCTGCGCGAGCCTGTTTCTCGTACCTACTCCCACTACAACCACAATGCCCGGGATGGCTGGGAGAAGCGACCGTTCATGCAGGCCATCCACGAGGATGCCCAGTACCTGAGCGCCAGCCACTACCTGCAACAACTGGAAGCCTATTGGGCGTTTTTCCCCAAAGAGGCCTTTTTGCTGCTGCCCTTCGAGGAAATCATGAAGTCACCGGCAGATGCCGCACGCCGTTGCTGTGATTTCCTGGGCTTGCCACCACCGCCGGTGATGGAGGAGACCCGGGCAAAGAACGTGGGCTTCGTGTACAACCCCATCGGCCAGAAGCTGCACAAGCTGGGCCTCATGGAACTGGCCTCCCGGCTGCTGCCCGATGCAGTCAAGCAGTGGCTGGCACCCCTGGTCAGCCGGGGCATTCCCCCCATGAGCCCGCAAGACCGGCAGGAACTGGCCCGGCACTTCCAGCCCCACAACCAGCGTTTGCAAGAATCCACGGGGTTTGATACATCAGGCTGGACCAGAAACACACAATAAAAGGACGCACACATGTTCCATTCCTATAAGAAAGCCGCCCGCAAGAAGTGGTTCGACATCAGCGCCCGAGGCATCCGCAACACCCCCCGGGTGGCCTGCGACCCCAACAGCCGTCTCATCGTCCTGACCCAGCTCCATCACCCCGACGTCACCATGTATCTGGTGGCGGCCAAATCCTTTGCCCGCTACGTCACGCCCCTGAAGTTCGTCATCGTGGACGACGGCCTGACCCTGGAAGACCAGATCCTGCTGCGGGCCCACTTCGAGCAGATCGAATTCATCGGCACCCGCCAGGTGGAGACCGGCCCCTGCCCCAAGGGGGGCTGCTGGGAACGCTTCCTTTCCATCGCCGCCATGAACCCGGCCCACTACCTGGTGCAACTGGATGCCGACACCATCACCACCGGGGATCCGGTGGAGGTGCGGGACTGCATCAAGCGGAACGTCACCTTCACCCTGGGCACCCCCGGCGGCGAGAAGGTGGTGTCCCTGGAAGACATCCGCGACATGACCGCCAGCTGGACCCAGGATCATGTGCAGGTGCTTTCTGAACAGAACATGTACAAACTGCCCCCGGGCTTTGGGCGTCAATACGTCCACGGTTGCGCCGGCTTCGCGGGCTATGCGCCGGGCAGCCTGTCCGTGGAGGAAATCCACCGCACATCCCAGGCCATGGAGAACATTCTCGGCAAGGCGAAATGGAGCGAATGGGGCAGCGAGCAGGTCACGTCCAACTATCTGGTGGCCAATCAGCCCGGCGCCTACATCCTGCCCATCGACACCTACCCCTTCTGGCGCAAGGGCAAGGACATCTCCCATGCCCGTCTGATCCACTTCTTTGGCACCCATCGGTTCGAGGCAGGGCAGTACATCCGCTCAGCCAAGGCGGTGGTCAGGGATTTGAACGGCCGTTGATCCAACCTCTGCATTGACCCCACCTTGAATAAGCAGCCGCTACGCCAGCGCGTAGCCCGGAATTCGCTCATCGTGGCCGCTGGTGACTGGGCGCTGAGGCTGATCAGCGTGGTCAGCATGGTCATCCTTGCCCGGATTCTGTCACCCTCGGATTTCGGTCTGGCCGCTGCTGCTGCCGCCGTTGTGGTCTTTCTCAAGGCACTGACCAGCGTGGGGCAAGTCCAGTACCTGGTCCAGAAAACCGACCTGGAGCAGGCTGATCTGGATACGGCCTGGACTGCAAAGCTGCTGTATAGCCTGGTCGCCACGGGACTCATGCTGGGGTTTGCCCACCAGATCAGCGGTTTTTTCAACGAACCGCGACTGACCCACGTTCTGTATGTACTGGCCTGGATCCCCTGCCTGGATGCCTTGCGCAGCATTGGCCTGGCCGTACAGCGCCGGGAATTGAACTTCGGCGTCACCACCAAGCTGGATATCACGGCAAAGCTGATCTCCTTCGTCGTGACGGTGGCCGCCGCCTTCATCCTGCAGGACTACTGGGCCCTGGTGATCGGCGAAATCGCCTCCGCCCTGGCCCTGATGGTCGGCAGCCACGTCTACGCCCGCCACAAGGTATCCCTCTCCCTCAGCCGTTACGGGCTGCAATGGCATTTCGTCAAATGGATGTATATCCAGGGTGTCTTCAACCTGATCCGGGAAAAAGTGGACACCTTGCTGGTGACCCGCTACCTGGGCGTGGCAACGGGGGGCCATTACGCCATGTCCATCCGTCTGGGTGACCTGGCGGTAAACAACTTCATGCGGCCTCTGGGAGCCACCCTTTATTCGGGGTTCGCAAAAGTCAAGAACGACCCGAGGGCCTTGCGCGCTTCCGCCCTCGAGGCCGCCACCATCATGCTGTTCATCATCACCCCCATCTTCGTCTGGGTCAGCATGGCGGCCCATCCCCTGGTCCTGCTCGTGCTGGGCGAAAAGTGGACAGACATCGTGCCGATCATCCCCATCGTTACCGCCATGTTCTGCATGATGCAGTTCATCGGCCTGCTCAATACCGTGCTGATCATCACCGGCAAGTTCAAGGCCTCCACCGCCGCCAGTGCCATATCCATCATCCTGTTCGTGACCGCCATCCTGGCCATGGCCCCGGATATCCACCTGGAGCGCTTCGCGACCGCCCGTGCCCTGACCATTGGCCTGTCTGCCCTGCTCATGGTCATGATTGTCATGGGCCACATGGGCATCGGACTTCCCTTGCTGATCAGAAGCCTGTGGAAGCCCGTCGTCGCCGGCATCCTGTCCGCTCTGGCGGTCTTGGGCATGCTGACGGCTCTGCCCGCCTTGCAAAGCCACGCCCTGCTGGAATTATGTGCCACGGGAACCGTGGTATTGATCACCTATCTGGTGCCCTTCTACCTGTGGCGCGCCCTCACCGGGAATAGCGGACAGGAACTGGATTTCATCCATAAACTGCTCATTCCCATCGCAAAATCCTTCTACGCGAAGCGCAAAGCGCCCTGAAGAAACCCTGTCCCGGGACATGCCATGAAAAACAAGGTCATCTGGATCAAGAAACCCAAGTGCGCAGGCACCTCCATCGAAAACCTGCTCAGGGATAAAGGCTGCATCTATTACGTGGATCAATACACCACCCAGGCAGACCTGAACGCCCCGGAAAACCAGGTCATCTGTGTCCGGGCCGGCACCACGGGACGCATGTGCATCCACAAAACCCGGGAAGGCCAATACCTGGAGCGCCCCCCCAGTGGCGGCATGGAGTTTTTCCACAAGCTGCTGGGACACGGATTCATGCCATTGCATGACATGGCCCGCCGTTTTCCGGATTTTCTCCAGGCCCACCCCAAGTTCTCCGTCATCCGTAACCCCTACGACAAGTTCGTGTCCTCCTGGCGCTACCTGAAGAAATATCGGGATCTGCCTGCAGCAAACGTGCTCGACAACCTGCCAGGTAGAGGCAAGGACTTCCACGACTGGCATCACCTCACCCGTACCCAGCAGGACTGCATTTCCGATGCCAGCGGACGAACGTGGCTGGATTTCGCCGTGTACATGGAACTGGATATCGAACAGGACTTCGCCCGCATCCTGCATTACCTGGATATCCCGTACACCCCCATCCCCCACAAGAACAAGTCCGAACGGCAGGCCGTATCTGAGAGCCTCACCCTCGAAGAAGCTCAACAGGTGGCCCGGGTTTACGGCGTGGATTTCACAGGTTTTGGCTATAGCAAGGACATCAGCCAGCTCCAGCCAACCTCACCCCTGCCCCAGTGGAATCTATGACTCCAGGTAGGCATTGATAGCCTTGGCGAAAGCCAGGCTTTCGAATTTCCGGGCATGGGCCTGGCATGCATCCCGGCTCAAGGCCAGGGCTTTCTCCAGAACCGGCGCAGCTTCCGTACCGGGTTCATGGAAGTATCCAGACACCCCTTCGTCGATGGCCTCCGGCACGCCGGCCATGCGCAGGGCCACGCAGGGGCAGCCAAACCACCCGGCTTCGATGTAGACCAGGCCGAACGTCTCTCCATGGCGCTTGGACAACAGCCAGAACAGGTCGGCGTTGTGATAATGGTCCGCCATGGCGCTCCGGTTCAGGTGGCCCAGCAATTTGACCCTGTCCCCCAGGCCCTGCTCCCGGATGAACGCTTCCATCTCGGCACGCAGGGGCCCATCGCCGGCGATGTGCCAATGTAGACGGGGCATGGCCGCCAGGGTTGCGGGAAACAGGTGCAGCATGTCCATGAGGCCCTTTTCCTCGATCAGCCGGCTGGCACTGAAGATCAGCACGTCGGTTTCCGGTATCCCGAGATCGGCCTTTGAGCGGTTGGGCGTGCCCAGGTCCTGGGGGTCCAGCCCCATGTAGGCGTAGGTCACCTTGGCCGCATCTACCTTGCCCTGGCCGAATTTGAGGTATTCCTCCATGGCATACCGGCTGGCGCAGACGATCTGCTTGCAGTGCCGCACGGCCCGGGCGTAGAAGAAACCGTATTGGTAGATTCGATGTTTGCGGGTCTTGCGGGCAAAGAAGAACTTGCTGTCGTTGCCGTGCACGATGATCACGGAACGGCGCAGCATTGCCTGGCTGAAGAACAGGCCAGCCACATAGGCGGATATGTAGTCGTTTAGGACGAAGTGGGGAATCCGCCAGGCCCGCATCCGCCATAGCGCATAGGCATAGGCCAGGGGCCAGAACAGTTTGATGCGGGGACACTCTACCGTGTCTGCCTCCTCGGCCCGCCCCCGGGGCGACTTGCCCACCAGCATGACCACCCGTTTCCCCAACGCTTTCAGGCCCTTGCCCAGTTGCTTGGCAACGATGCCCGCACCGCCGCCATCGGGCGGATACTCGTCGGAGAAGATCAGGATTTCTGGCGGGGATGTGTTGGCTGTGCCCATGGATGGAATGCCGTGATGGAAGGGTTGTATCCACCCGAAGCGTACAACGGGTGGGCTTCGGGCCCCCGCCGGCTTACTGCGGACGGCCCCCTGCTGACCGCCCGGATGTTCTCACTGTCTGGTTTTTCAGTCATCATTGCCGCGAAACTTGGACACCAACGGGTCGGGCTGCCCCCGGCGCGAACCATCGACTGGACCGATGCAACGTACTGCCGCGCAACATACCCCTCTCTCCCGCCTGCGATCCCATTACTGGCGCGCCTACCAGAACGGCATGGATCTCATCGATCCCTTTCCCTACTGGCGCACCTTCGATCGGCACCGCTGCCTGTTCATCCATATTCCCAAGGCGGCCGGCACCAGCGTGCTGAATGCCATCGGCGCCCGCAAGCGCTTGCACATGGACTGGAGCATCTACATGCTGGCGGACCCGGGAAAATTCCGCCGCTACTACAAGTTCTGCTTCGTGCGGAACCCCTGGGACCGGGCCTATTCCACCTACACCTATCTCAAACGGGGCGGGGCCGGCCAGGTGGATGCCTGGCTACATCGGGAAATCCAGGACCGCTATCCGGATTTCGCCTCGTGGGTGCACGGCTTCCTGGATGAACGGCGCATCCACGAACACGCCCTGCTCCGCCCCCAGTATCTATTCATCTACGATGTCTCCGGCAAGTGCATGGTGGACTTCGTGGGCCGTTTCGAGCGCATCAACGAAGATTTCGAAACCGTGCGCAAACGCCTTGGCCTGAAGAAATCCCTGCCCTACCTGAACCACAGCCAGGACAAGCAAACCGATGCACCCGTGAAAAAAGGCTACCAGAGCCATTTCACCCCCGAGCTGGAGGAACGCATCCGCCAGCTTTACGCCCGGGACATTGAATTGTTCGGTTATCAGTTCTCCCCGGACACGTGAGTTCCGCCGCACCGCTGACCATGCCCGACAAGATCCTGGTCCTGGACGGCGACATGACTCCGGCCCTGGCCGTGGTCCGCTCCCTGGGCCGCCTGGGCCTGGTGGTGGACGTGGCCAGCCCGGTGCCGGAGGGGATCGCCACCTACTCCCGCCATTGCCACACCACCCTGGTTTATCCGGACCCACTCACCCGGGAAACGGAATTCCTGGCCTGGTGTGCCGACCTGCTGGCGCGGAATGCCTACCGCCTGATCCTCCCCGTCACGGAACGCACCGTGGTGCCCCTCCAGGCTCTGCTCAGCCGCCCGGGGGGTGAGAGCATCACCATCGCGGCGCCCGAAGCCCTGGCGGTGGCCCTCGACAAGGACCGCACCCTGGCCCTGGCGGCCCAACTGGGCATCGCCGCGCCCCGCAGTGTGCAAGTCAATGACCTGAGTGAACTGGACCAGGCCAGCCAGGGCCTGAGTCTGCCCCTGGTGCTCAAGCCTGCCCGTTCCATCGGCGCCGATGGCACCGAGCGCCGGCAGTTGAGCGTGGCCTATGCCTTCAGCCCCCGGGAACTCCATGACAAGGCAGAACACTTCCTGCGCTACGGCCCCCTGCTGCTGCAGGAATACGTGGCTGGCGTCGGGGTGGGCATCGAACTGATCGCCGACCGGGGCGAAATCGTCTTTGCCTTCCAGCACCAGCGGCTCCACGAAGTCCCCCTCACCGGCGGCGGCAGCAGCCTGCGCAAGAGCGTGGCCGTGGAACCTGAACTGCTGGAAGCCTCCCGCAAGCTCATGGCCGCCCTGAAGTGGCATGGGGTGGCCATGGTGGAATTCAAATGGATTCCTGCCGAACGCCGCCTGTCCCTGATGGAGATCAACGGCCGCTTCTGGGGCTCCCTGCCCCTGGCCATCGCGGCGGGGGCAGACTTTCCCGCCATGCTCTACGAGCTCTATACCCAGGACAAGGTTAAACCGCGTCCACCGGCCCGACAGGAAGTCTATTGCCGCAAGCTGTCCAGCGATCTGTACTGGCACGAGATGGTGCTGCGCCGGGACGGGCCGCCCGAACTGGTGACCTTTCCCGGCAAGGGCAGCATGCTGCGGGACGCCCTGCGGGTGTTCTCGCCCCGGCACTATTTTGATGTCCAGCAATGGCGGGACCCGAAACCCGGCCTGGTGGACCTGGCCCGCATCTGGCAGGAGCAGACCGACCGTATCCGGCGCCTGCTGGCGGACAAAAAGGAACGCCAGGCCCAGCGCCAGGCCTGGCAGGGGGGCGAGGTGGCCCGCCGCCTGAGCCGGGCCCACCAGATCCTGTTCGTCTGCTACGGCAACATCAACCGTAGCGCCCTGGCGGAACGCTGCTTCCAGCAGCGACACCCCGACACCGGCGTCAAGGCCTTCTCGGCGGGGTTTCATGAAGAATCCGGCCGGCCCGCCGACCCGGTGATGGTGGAGGTAGCCGGCCAGGCCCGGGTGGACATGCAGCATTGGGCTTCCCGCCGCCTGGATGCCGCCATGCTGGCGGATAGCGACATCGTCTTCGTGATGGAACAGAAACATTTGCAGCGCCTGCGCCAGGAATTCCCCTTGGCCGCTGACAAGGCCTTCCTGATGAATGCCGGTCCCCTGGTGGGCGGCAGCCTGGAAATTCCCGACCCCTATGGCAAGGCCCGGGAAGTGTACGAGCGGGTCTGCCATCAAGTCAGCCGCTGTGTCGATGCCATTGCCACCCACCTGGCCGAACCCACTGATAAAAGCCGCCGCCCATGACGCCTACCTTCTCCGTCATCCTCGCCACCCGGGACCGGCCCGGACTGTTCGCGGAAGCACTCCACTCCGTGATGGCCCAGGACCACCCCAGCTTCGAGATCATCGTCGTCAACGACGGCACCTCCGCCGGCCATCTGGAAGGCTATCGGGCCCTCTGGGAGCAGGCCGCCGATAACCTGGGGGAGCGGTTTTCGGTCCATCACCTGGTGCACCGGCCCCGGGGCCACGGGCAAAGCTACTCCCTCAACTATGGCGTCTCCCAGGCAAAGGGAAACTACGTCTGCTTCCTGGACGACGACGACAAATGGACTGACACCGGCCATCTGGCCCGAGCCGCCCGCGCCCTCGCCGCCCTGGCGGAGGCCGGCACGCCGGCAGACCTTTACATGGCCAACCAGGAAGCCTGGATCAATGACCGGCAGGTGCCCGGACCCGTCTGGCTCGAAGGGCTGGCCGGCGAACTGGCGGGCCGGGGGCGCCAGCCCCGGGCCGACGGCTGCTTCGAGCTCACCGTAGCCGACCTGATGGCCACCACCGGCTTCTGCCACCTCAACTGTTTCACCGTGCGCCGGGCCCTGTGGGACCAGGTGGGGGGCATGGACGAAGGCATCCGCTGGGAATGCGACCGGGACATCTATCTGCGCCTGGTGGACCAGAGCGGCCCCATGCTTCACCACCCGGCCGTCGTGTCCTTCCACCGGGTGCCTGACCCCAGCAAGACGACCAACATGACCACCGCCCTGGGCATGATCGACAAACGTCTGCTGCAGGTCCGGGTGCTGGACAAGGCGGCCCTGTTCTCCCGGCACCGCCTGATCCGGGCCCACGCCCGCCGCCACAAGGCCTTCGCCCTGAAGAAGATCGCCCAGGAGCTTGCAGACAAACAGGACTGGACCAGCGCACGCAGTTACGCGGCCCAGGCCCTGGGGGCCGCCCCGGGCCTGAAATGGCTCGCCTTTACCGGCTACTGCCTGCTACGCAGCCTGGGACATTCCGACGCGGACCGCTGACATGAGACTGCCCCCTGACTCGCTGCGCCCGTTTCCCCCCGAGGGGGAGGTCAGTTCCTTCGGAACGGCCGGACGGAACTGACATGCTCGCCGCCCTCAGCCAACTCGTCCGCCACCCACACCACCTGGTGGGCCACCGGAATATCTTTCTCTTCAGCCACATGCGGGCCAACACCAGCCTGTTCGGCCACATCCTCGGCAGCCATCCGGACATCGAGGGCTACTACGAGATGCACATCGGCTATTACAGCTGGAAGAGCCTCTGGCGCCAGAAACTCCTCTACCTGGAAAACCACGCACTCAAGCCCACCTCCCGTTTCTTCTTCGACAAGCTCCTGCACGACTACTGCGTGGTGGCGCCGGAAATCCTGGCTCGCCCCGGCACCCGCTGCATCTTCATGCTGCGGCGACCGGGAAAGACCATTCCCAGCATCGTAGGCCTGTACCGCAAGAACCAGCCGGAGCACGAATTCGCCCAGGTGGAAGGGGCTGCGGCCTATTACATGGCCCGGGTGGGCGAACTGGCCCACCTCGCCAAAACCATGCCCCACGGCTTTTATTACCTGGACGCGGAAGACCTGATCGAACGCTCCACGGAAACCCTCCAGGCCTTGAGCGACTGGCTGGGGCTCAGCCAGCCCCTGACGCCGGAATACAGGATGTTCAGCAAGACCGGGGCCCCCCAGGCGGGGGACAGTTCGGACCGGATCAAGTCCGGCACCATCCACAAAAGCCAGAGCGACTATTCGGACATCCCCCTGACGCCGGAGATGCAGGCGGAAGCGGAGCATATCTACCGGGAGACCCGTCAGTTGCTGACCAGCCTGGGCACCACGCGAACCCCCTGACCGGCTGGCCAGGAGCCCCGTAAAGTAGGCAATGCCGGGCAAGGGGACTAAACTTGGCCCCGGTTTTGCCGATAAAAACATCCGGGACAAGACGCCCGACCTCCACTTTCACGCCCACGACACGCCCATTGCCATGGAATCCCTGAACATCGCCATCGACCTGCTGCGCAACGCCCTGCAACTGGGGGCCCGAGCCGACCAGCTCACCGCCGATTCGCCCCTCATGGGCGCCTTTCCCGAATTCAACTCCCTCACGGTGGTGGGCATTGTCGCCGGCATCGAGGAAACCCTGGGATGCGAGGTGGGTGACACCGAGATCAGCGAGGAAATCTTCCAGACCGTAGGCTCCCTGGCCGACTTCATCCAGACCAAGATGGCCTGACCCATGGCAGTGCCCCAGCCTGAACCCTTGTTTTTCCAGGGCGCGGCCGGCCCGGTCTTTGCCCTTTACCTGCCGGCCCGGGGCCCGGCCCGCCAGACCTTTGTCTACCTGCCCCCCTTCGCGGAGGAAATGAACCGCTGCCGGGCCACGGCTGCCCAGCAGGCCAGAGCGTTAAGCGAGCAGGGCATTGCCACCCTATTGGTGGACCCCTACGGTACCGGTGACAGCAGCGGCAATCTGGATCAGGCCACCTGGGATATCTGGGTTCAGGATGCACTGACCGCCACCGACTGGCTGGCCCAGCGCACCCAGGCGCCCGTGGGCCTGTGGGGCTTCCGCCTGGGCGCCCTGCTGGCGGCAGATGCCGCCAACCGCGCCCCGGGCCGCTTCAATCGCCTGCTGCTCTGGCAACCGGTCCAGGATGGCAAGCTCTTCTTCACCCAGTACCTGCGCCTGCGGGTGGCTTTTCTGATGGACCGCAACCTGCCCCCGGAAACCACGGACGAAATGCGGGCGGCCCTGGCGGCAGGCCAGACCCTGGAAGTGGCCGGTTACCCCATCGCCGGTCCTCTGGCCCGGGATCTGGACGGCGTGAAGCTGGCCCAGTTCACCCAGCTCGCCGGCCTGACGGTGGACTGGTGCGAACAGGTATCCGAGGCGGACAAGCCCCTCACCCCCGCCAGCCAGAAAGGCATCAAACAACTCACGGAGCAGGGCTGTACGGTCACGGCCATCCCATTCATCGGCCCCCCAATCTGGCAATTGCACAAGCGGGATGACGTGCCGGAACTGGTGCGGCTGACCTCCGTCCGCATGCAGGAGGGCGCATGAACGTCCAGGAAATCCCCGTCGCCTTTGCCTGTCAGGGGGACGCCCTCATCGGCATCGTACATGTGCCGGAATCCCCCCGTCCCCGGGGTGTGCTGGCCATCGTGGCGGGCGGCCCCCAATACCGGGGAGGTTGCTGCCGCCAATTGGTGCAGATGGCCCGCAGCCTGTCTGCCGAAGGTTTTCCCGTCATGCGGTTCGATTACCGGGGTCTCGGCGACGGCGCCGGGGACTACAAAGGTTTCCTGGACATCGCCCCGGACCTGAACGCGGCGATCGATACCTTTCTGGCCCACGCCCCCGGCGTGGAGGAAGTGGTGCTCTGGGGGGGCTGCGACGCCTCCTCTGCCGCCCTGATCCACGGCCCCAAACACCCGAAGGTCAAGGGCCTCATCCTGGGCAACCCCTTCGTCCACAACGAAGCCACCCATGCCAAGGTGGTGGTGAAACACTATTACCTGCAACGCCTGAAGGACAAGTCCTTCTGGAAAAAGCTGTTCAGCTTCCGCCTCAACGTTTTCAAAACCCTGGGCAGCGCCCTGGCCACCGTCCGGCAGGCCAACCGGAAGGCGGATGTCAACGTGGGCCAGTCTGCCGCCACCGGCAACGCCCCCTTCCCCCTGCTGATGCTGGACGGCGCTCGGCGATTCCAGGGCCGGGTATTGCTGCAGATGAGCGGTCAAAGCCTGGTGAGCAAGGAGTTCGACGAGTTGCTGAAGGCCTCGCCGGACTGGCAGAAGGCCCTGAAGCGCTTGAACCTGACCCGGGTGGACTTCCCGGATGCGGACCAGGCCTTCTCCACCCTCGCCGCCCGCAACGAACAGATCGCCACGGCCCTGCAATGGCTCAAACAATGATCTGCCCGGCCCGGGTGCCGGTGCTTCCCTTTTCCTTTGGCTCCCCCTCTCGGGCGCCCAGTTCACGCAAAGGACCCGGGACATGAAACTTCCAGCCTGCCTCCTCCTTGCCACCCTCTCCTGGAATGCCTGGGCCACCGGCGTCAACCAGGGTCCCCCCGTGGACAAGAATGCGTTCATCCCCGTGCTCACCAAGACCATGGTGGAATATGAGCGCATGACCGCCAACGAAGTGCTTTCCATGGAGCCGGCCTGTCTGGTCATCGGCATGGGCCGGGCCACCGGCAACCATTGGGGCATACCGGACGGCCTGTTTCCCAAGGGGGCCGAACCCAAGTGGAGCGACTATCCCATGCTTTATGTGGAGGGCAGCAGCGCATACGCCCAATGGTTCCACCACTACTGCTGGGGGGAGCTGGACCGCCTGCGCTATTTCGCCGCCACCAACCCGGAAAAGAAGGCGAAGTACCTGAAGAAATGGATGGGCCAGATCGGCTATTCCCTCGGTGAAGCCAAGGAAAAAAACAACCGCTGGTCTTATTACAACAAGGTCCGGGGCGATCTGGCCGCTGCCCAGTTGGAGTCGAAGAAATATTCCCAGGCAGCCACCACTGCAGCGGAAGTCATCGCGGCGGCCCCGGAGATCGAAGCCCCCCACTCCACCCTCATCGACGCCCTCATCGCCCTGAAGAAAAAGCCAGAGGCCGAGGCCGCCGCTGTAGAGGCGATGAAGCGGTTCGGCAAGAAGAAGAGCCTGGTGCGTCGCTACAAGGCCCTGACCGGCAAGGAGCCGGACATCCCCGATCCGGAGCCGGCCACCGTCGCGGCTGCCGCCAGCCCCGCCCCCGCTCCAGCGGAAACCCCAGCGCCGCCCCCGGAGGCACCGGCGAAGGCCGCAGCCCCGGATGCCGTGCCTGCCGCCCAGCAAAGCGTGTCCCCACCTGCCAAGATCGGCAACGAGACCAATCCCTATTGCCGTTTCTGTCCTGACCCTGTCCCGGCCAAACCATGACCCAGCTCATCCATCAGCTCATTTCCCAAAGCGCCGCTGATCACCCGGGTCGGCCGGCCTTGCAGGAGGCCAAGACCGTACTGGATTACCCGGCTCTGGATGGTGCGGTAAACCAGGCTGCCCGGTTTTACCTGCACCTGGGCCTGGAGCGCTTCGAGCGGGTGGCTGTCTACCTGGACAAGCGCATCGACACGGTCACGGCCCTGTTCGGCGCCGCAGCAGCCGGGGGCGTGTTCGTGCCGGTGAACCCGTTGCTGAAGCCGGAACAGGTGGGCCACATCCTGCAGGACTGCAACGTGCGCATCCTGGTCACTTCCCCCGAGCGTCTGGCCCTGCTGCGGGACACCCTGGTCCATTGCCGGGATCTGCGCACCGTGGTGCTGGTGGGAGACAAGGACGTTGAACCCCTGGGCGGCCTTGCCCTGGCCCGCTGGGCAGACCGGGCTACAGCACCGGACGCCGCCCCCCACCGGGTCATCGACCAGGACATGGCGGCCATCCTCTACACATCCGGCAGCACCGGCCGCCCCAAGGGCGTGGTGCTCTCCCACCGCAACCTGGTGGCCGGCGCGGAAAGCGTCTCCCAGTACCTGGAAAACACCGCCGAAGACCGCATCCTGTCGGTGCTGCCCCTGTCCTTCGACTATGGCCTGTCCCAGCTCACCACCGCCTTCCGGGTGGGGGCCTGCGCCGTGCTCATGAACTATCTGCTGCCCCGGGACGTGATCCGTGCCGTGGAGCGGGAAAGGATCACCGGCCTGGCCGCCGTGCCGCCCCTGTGGGTGCAACTGGCCCAACTGGACTGGCCCGAGGGGGTCACCGAACACCTGCGCTACATCACCAACTCCGGCGGCCACATGCCCCGCCCCACCCTGGATGCCCTGCGAGGCAAGCTCCCCCGCACCCGGCCCTTCCTGATGTACGGCCTTACGGAAGCCTTCCGTTCCACCTATCTGCCCCCCGACGAAGTGGACCGCCGCCCCGATTCCATGGGCAAGGCCATTCCCAACGCGGAAATCCTGGTGGTGCGGGAAGACGGCAGCCCCTGCGCCCCCGGCGAGGAAGGCGAACTTGTGCACCGGGGCGTGCACGTGGCCCTGGGCTACTGGAACGACCCGGAAAAGACTGCCGAGCGCTACAAACCTGCCCCCGGGCAACTGGCCGGCCTGGTGATCCCGGAACTGGCGGTCTGGTCCGGCGACACGGTGAAGATGGACGAGGAAGGCTTTCTCTATTTCGTCGGCCGCCGGGACGAGATGATCAAAACATCCGGTTACCGGGTCAGCCCTTCCGAGGTGGAGGAAGTGGTCTATGCCACGGGCCTGGTGAAGGAAGTGGCGGCCACGGGGGTGAAACATCCCACCCTGGGCCAGGCGGTGGCCCTGGTGGTCTATGCGGAGACGGATGAGGGGGTGGGTGAAGCCCTGCTGAACCTGTGCAAGCAGAAGCTGCCGGCATTCATGGTGCCCGGCCATGTGGAAGTGCGCACCGCGCCACTGCCCCGCAACCCCAACGGTAAGATCGACCGCAAGCGTATCGCGGGGGAACTGGGCGACCTGTTCCCGGCCTGATTGTAGGCCTTGCCCGGGATAACCCTGGATCCCCGCCTACGCGGGAATGAGGGTTTGTCGGACCGGATCAATGCGCCGGATCCAGTCCCTGGCGGATCTCTGCCCCGTAGGCGGCCAAAAATGCCGCCAGCCTTTCCTCGGCCCCTTTTTTCTGGTCGTTGAGGGGCGTCGCCAGGACGATGGCAGTGCCGGCATCCGGGCTGCCCATTAACAGATTCGAGGCCAGCCTGAGCTTGGTGAAATAGAGACTGGACATTTCCTGGCCATCAACCTGGTTCCACTGCCAGACCAGCAGACGTTGGCCGGTTTTCGGGTTGCGCACCCGGGCCTCGACCACGTGCCAGGAGCGCTCTCCCACCGTCACCGGGCGGGAAGCCTTGCCGATGAACTCCCAGCCCCCCCGCAGGGCACGGTGCACCTGGTTGTTGTGGCTGATCAGCTCTGCGCCCTGCCGCTGGCGGCCGTAATAGGCCAGGTACAGCAGCACGTCCCCCGCCGGCTGCCGGTAATGGGCCGTCAGGTCAGCATCCGGGTTTTCCCACTTAGGCGCCCAGTCGAAAGCCGGCTCAATTGCCCGTTGCCATTCACCTTTTCCTTCAGGGGCGGCCAGGGCCCGTTCCTGACCCGGCCTATCCTGCATGACGCCCTCCCAGTAGGGGAACAGGGCCATGCCGGCCACGAGGGCCAGAACAGGCAATACCGGCAGTCGGGAAGCGAGGACCGCGCCTTCTGGCTTCGCTTCCGGCTCCAGGTCTTCCCGCCACTTACCACCCACCCAGAAGGTCAGCATCATCACCAAGCCAAACCACACCCAACCGAACAGGATGTGGTCTTCGCCAATCATCAGGGTCATGTCGGAATAGTGGCCCGTCAGCACCACCATGACCGCCCGCAACCCGTTGGCCAGCAGAGGCACCAGGACAGCTGCCAGGGCAAAGGCCAGCCGCTTCCAGGTAGTCCGGTAGGTGAGATAGGCGTACAGCAGACCCAGAGTGATGGAAGCCGTCAGGTAGCGCAGTCCACCACAGGCCTCCACCACGGCCCAGTGCCCCGTCGGCAGGGTCAGGTATGGTCCTTCCCGGTAAAGGGGCACCCCCACCATTCGCACAAAGACGGTGGTGAAATCCGCTGTGTACTCGATGAGGTAGGGCAGCAGGAAATCCCCGTTGGGGACCATCATCAGCAGAAACAGGAAGGGAAACAGTGCAGCTTTGAACCAGGCCCAGCCAAAACAAGCCGGCACCGCCAGGATGAAGATGCTTACCAGGGCGTACTGTTCCACCACTTGGGCCCCGGATAGGCGCGCCAGCAGCCAGATCAGGCCCATCGGCACAGCCAGGGCCAGGGTGCGCCAGTCAGGCGCCAGGGGGATGCGGGCCAGATGCTCCCGCAACCGCCACAGCAGCCAGAGGGTGGCCGGCAGGATCACGTAGCCGTAGGAGTAGGTGTCCGTCGATCCGCCCCAGATGGCTTCCATGTTCTGGAACGTGGGGCTCAACACCAGGGCCAGGGCCAGCCATATGAAGGCCAGCACAGCGATGTTCCGGAGCCAAACGTTGGTGGCAGTGGGTACCGTCATCTGTCCATCCTGTATTCAAATATTGGGAATCTCGGAAAACCCCGCACTTCGACAGGCTCAGTGCGAACAGCATCATATAAATCAATGCGTTCCGTTCGTGGTAAACCTGTCGAACCAGGTTTTCCGAATTGCCCTGATGTGAGTAAAAGGGTCAATCGTGATCCCGCTCAGCCCAGCAGGTTCTTCAATAGCATGGGCACGAACCGGCCCATGCCCCCCCAGCCCGGCGTAAAGCGGGCCAGCTGGTAGGGGTCCGAAGCCCGGGTGGAATAGCCCCACTGGGTGGAAACCGCCGCCTCGAAGCCCATGGATTCCAGAATCCGGGCCTGCGCCGGGCGGTAATCCACCCCGGGCCGGCCATTGGGATAGGCAAACAGTCGCACCCGGGTGCCCAGGGTCTGTTCCAGCCAGTCCCGGCCCGCCTGGATCTCCGCCCGGGTAGCCTCATCGTCCAGGGTGGCGAGGATGGGATGGCGATGGGTGTGGCCGCCGATCTCCATGCCCGCCCCATGCAGGGCCTTGAGTTCTTCCGTGGTCATCATCAGGTCATCCGGCAGGGGCGCATCCGTGGCCAGGGCAGCGATACGGGCCACGGTTTTTTCCCGTTCATCCGGAGGCAGCACCTTGACCCGGGGCAGGATGTGGCCGATGGCCCGGGCCTTGGCCTGGGGGGTGGAGAGATCGTGTTCTCCCAGTTCCAGTTCCGACAGGTCCAGCCGCTCGACCCGGGCCCGGCGCAGGGATTCGATCACCGTGTCGTTGAACATGCGTCCGCCGTTGAGGTAGGCCGTGGCCACGAAGAACGTGGCATGCAGACCATGCTTCTGCAGCACCGGCAGCGCCAGCCGGTAATTGTCCGCATAGCCGTCATCAAAGGTGACGCAGGCTGCCCGAGCAGGCAGGGTGCCGGCCTTGAGCCGGGCCACCGCCTCGGCCAGGGGCAGCACGTTGAAGGCCCCCTTCAGGGCAGACATCTGGGCATCGAACTTGGCCACGGTGGGCTCGTCCGGAAAAATCTCGTCCTGTGCCTGCAACACCCGGTGGAAGATGAGGATGGACAGGCGGGCCCGGGGACCGGCGGGCGAAAGCGTACGGGCGGCAATCCGGTACAACGGCGTCATGGGCAGGTTTGCTGGGCAGCTATGGGAGACGAAGCCCGGACATTATCATTTGCCTGCTCTGCCCTGGACAACCAATGCCATGAAACTCGCCACCTGGAACGTGAACTCCCTCAAGGTCCGCCTGCCCCACCTGCTGGACTGGCTGGCCACGGCCACCCCGGACGTGGTCTGTCTGCAGGAAACCAAGCTCACCGATGACGCCTTTCCCCGGGCGGAGATCGAGGCAGCCGGCTGGCAGGTGGCCTTTTCCGGGCAAAAAACCTACAACGGCGTGGCCATCCTCAGTCGCGCGCCCCTCACCGACCTCCAGGCCGGTATTCCCGGCTTCGAGGACGAGCAGAAGCGGGTGCTGGCGGCGACCATCGGTGACCTGCGGGTGATCTGCGTCTACATCCCCAACGGCCAGAGTCTGGATTCGGACAAATATCCTTATAAGCTGCGCTGGCTGGATGCCCTCATCGCCTGGCTGAAAGACGAACTCGCCCGCCATCCCCGCCTCGCCCTGCTGGGGGACTACAACATCGCTCCGGAGGACCGGGACGTGCATGACCCGGTCGCCTGGGTGGGCAACGTGCTGGTGTCCGAACCGGAGCGGGCCCGTTTTCAGGCCCTGCTGGACCTGGGCCTGAAGGACAGCTTCCGGCTGTTCGAGCAGGCGGAAAAGAGTTTTTCCTGGTGGGATTACCGGGCCGCCGGCTTCCGGCGCAATGCGGGTCTGCGCATCGATCACATCCTGGCCTCCCCTGCCCTGGCGGCGAGCTGCGTGGGCTGCCACATCGACAAGGCCCCCCGCAAGCTGGAGCGGCCCTCCGACCATACCCCGGTGGTGGCGGAATTTAACCTAGAAAAAGCAGTTGGACACGGTTGAGGGTGCGGTTTCCGGGTTGTCTGGCAAGGCGCGATGAGGCGCATGGCCGCCCCCTGCAACGAAGAGCAACGCAGCCAGGCGACCCGGAAATCGTGCCATCGGCCGTGTAGCGGGCGCACCCAGTTGGTGAGCGTGGTCGAAGCGATAAAATCCTGCATTCGCAAGGGATTTCAAGAGAGAAAGAGCGGTCAACTGCTTTTTCTAGGTTTAACCTGGCATAACACCACATATGGTGCTAGCTTGTTCTCTGGACACTACCCATAGCGAAAACACCAGGAGCCCCCCATGCAGGAAGCCTTGTTCCCCGAGCTCACCGACCAGGCCATTTCCAGCGAAGTGCTGCTGGAAAAGTACGCCAAGGGGGACGAGCGGAATGTCACCGACGTACGCGCCCGGGTAGCCCGGGCCCTGGCATCGGTAGAAAAGAAGGCAGACCGGGCGAAATGGGAACGCCAGTTCTTCGCCGCCATGGAAGCGGGCTTCATCCCCGCCGGCCGCATCAACTCCGCCGCCGGCACGGAACTGGCGGCCACCCTCATCAACTGCTTCGTGCAGCCAGTGGGAGACGCCATCTCCGGGGACGTGGGGGGCCGGCCTGGCATCTACGTCGCCCTGGAGGAAGCCGCCGAGACCATGCGCCGGGGCGGCGGTGTGGGCTACGACTTCTCCCCCATCCGCCCCAGGGGCGCCCTGGTGAAGGGCACCCAGTCCCGGGCCAGCGGCCCCGTGTCCTACATGCGGGTGTTCGACCGCTCCTGCGAGACGGTGGAATCCGCCGGCAGCCGTCGGGGGGCCCAGATGGGCGTGATGCGCTGTGACCACCCGGACATCGAGCTGTTCATCCACGCCAAGGACCAGGGTGACCTGAAGAACTTCAACATCTCCGTGGGACTCACCGACGCCTTCATGCAGGCGGTGGAAGCGGACGGCGAAGTGGAACTGGTGCACGCCGCCCAGCCCGGCGCCGAACAGATGGCCGCCGGCGCCTATCAGCGCAAGGACGCGGGCCAGGACGGCCTGTGGGTCTACCGCAAGCTCCGGGCCCGGGACCTGTGGACCCAGATCATGGCCTCCACCTACGACCACGCCGAACCCGGGGTGCTGTTCATCGACCGTATCAACCGGGACAACAACCTGGGCTACTGCGAGACCATCGAGGCCACCAATCCATGCGGCGAGCAACCGTTACCGCCCTACGGCTGCTGCTGCCTGGGTTCGGTGAACCTCACCCGCTTCGTCACCCAGGCCTTCACGGACCACGCCAGCTTCGACTTCGACGGCCTGGCCAAGGTGCTGCCGGTCTGCGTACGGGCCCTGGACAACGTGCTGGACCTGACCGCCTGGCCCCTGGACAAGCAGAAGAAGGAAGCCCACAACAAGCGCCGGGTGGGTCTGGGCTTCACCGGCCTGGGGGACGCCCTGGCCATGCTGAACCTGCGCTACGACACCCCGGAGGCCCGGGCCTTTGCCACCCGGGTTTCCGCCTTCATGCGGGACAACAGTTACCGGGCCTCGGTGGAACTGGCCAGGGAGCGGGGGCCCTTTCCCCTGTTCAATGCCGACCTGTACCTGGCGGGCGGCAACTTCGCCTCCCGCCTGCCGGAAGAACTAAAGTCGGAAATTCGCGCCCACGGCCTGCGCAACTCCCACCTCTTGTCCATCGCCCCCACGGGCACCATTTCCCTGGCCTTCGCCGACAATGCCAGCAACGGCATCGAGCCCCCCTTCTCCTGGGCCTATACCCGCAAGAAGCGGGAACCGGACGGGGGCTGGAAGGAATACCAGGTGGAGGACCACGCCTGGCGCCTGTATCGCGAACAGGGGGGGGATGTCACTCAACTGCCACCCGCTTTCGTGACGGCGCTTGAGATCTCCGCCCTGGCCCACATGGACATGGTGGCGGCGGTGGCGCCTTACGTGGACAGCGCCATCTCGAAGACCGTAAACGTCCCCGCCGACTACCCCTACACCGACTTCGAAGGCCTCTACTTCGCCGCCTGGAAGGCGGGCCTGAAGGGCCTGGCCACCTACCGGCCCAATGCGGTGCTGGGCAGCGTGCTGTCCACGGGCAACGAGGCCGCCAGCGAGAAACCCGCGCCCCAAGCCGCCTCCCCCCAGGATTTCGAACTCTCGGACGTGAACCGCCGCATCGAGATCAAGGCCCTGCCCGCCCCGGTTCTGGAAAGCCTGAAATGGCCCGGACGGCCCAAGCTGCCCGGCGGCAACCCGGCCTGGAGCTACATGCTGGAAAACCAGCATGGCAGCTTTGCCCTGTTCGTGGGCCACACCGAAACCGACGGCCGGGCCCGGCCCTTCGAAGTCTGGGTGAACGGCGCCGAACAACCCCGGGGCCTGGGGGCTGTGGCCAAGACCCTGTCCATGGACATGCGTGCCAACGACCGGGGCTGGCTGAAACTGAAGCTGGACACCCTGGCCCGCACCCGGGGGGACGACGCCTGTGTCATTCCCTTCCCCCCCGACGGCGAGCCCCGCCCCATGCCCAGCCAGGTGGCGGCCATGGCCCAGTTGCTGCGCTGGCGCCTGGATGAACTGCACGCCCTGGAAGGGGATGGCGAAGGGGATTCAGCCCTGCTGGACGCACTCTTCTCCCGCAAGGAACCCAAGACTGGCCCCTCCGGCACCCTGTCCTGGACGGTGGACATCTACAACCCCCACACCGGCGACGACTTCGTCCTGGGCCTGAAGGAAATCACCCTGCCGGACGGCGTCACCCGGCCCTATTCCGTCTGGCTGTCCGGCGACTACCCCCGGGCCCTGGACGGGCTGTGCAAGCTCCTGTCCCTGGACATGCGGGTCATGGACCCGGCCTGGATCGGCATGAAGCTCAGGAAGCTGGTGGACTACCCGGAACCCCTGGGGGACTTCATGGCCTTCCTGCCTGGCTCCGGCAAACAGGCCACCTGGCCTTCCACCGTGGCCTATATGGCGCGACTCATCATCCACCGTTACGCCCTGCTGGGCATCCTCACCGAAGACGGCCTGCCGGTGAAGGAAATGGGCATCCTGCAAAGCCCCGCCCTGCCCGCCCCGGCTGGCGAGGCCGCCACGGTGATCAAGGGCAGGACCTGCAAGGAATGCGGCAACGACACGGTGATCAAGAAGGACGGCTGCGATTTCTGCACCGCCTGCGGTGCCGTGGGGGCCTGCGGCTGAGGCTGCCCCGGACTCGGCCTTCTGCCTCCTCCAGGCTCCCCCAACCGGGGCCCGGAGAAGCGTAGCCCGTCCGGGTTCCCCCCAAGTGCAGCTAGAATCCTTCCACCCCACGCTTCCGGAACCGCCCATGACCTTCCACATCCTCACCCTCCTGCACCTGCTGGCCAGCATCATCTGGATCGGGGGCATGTTCTTTGCTCACCAGTGCCTGCGCCCCGCTGCCATTGCCACCCTGGAGCAGCCGGCCTTGCGCCTGGGCCTCTGGCGGGCAGTATTCGGCCGTTTCTTCCCCTGGGTGTGGGGCTGCATCGTCGTCCTGGTGGGCTCCGGCCAGATCCTGGTGGTGCACATGGGCGGCATGGGAGCGGTGCCCGTGCAGATCCATGTCATGCTGGCCATCGGCTATCTCATGGCCCTCATTTTCGCCTTCCTCTACTTCGTGCCCTTCGCCGCCCTAAAGCGGGCCGTGACTGCCCAGGACTGGCCCGTGGGCGCGGCAGCACTGAACCGCATCCGCATGCTGGTGGGCGTCAACCTGAGCCTGGGCATCCTGCTGATCATCCAGCTTTTCCTGGCGCCCCTGGTCATCCACGCCTGAGAAGCCTAAACGGGCTTCAGCGGTACAAGGGCAAGGCCCGGATACGGGCGTCGATCTTAGCCACCATGGCCTGATAGCCCGGCGAACCCACGCTGCCGTACCGGGCCCGGAAGGCCCCCGGGGAAAGGAACTCCGGCAGATCGTCCACCCTGGGAAAGAACACCTCGGGGCGGACCACCCCGGCCAGGCGGGCCTGTACCTGTTCCGCGGCATAGGGCGATGCCACCGCCTGCTGGCCCAGATAGGCCCCCGCCCGGTCGGCGGCCAGGTCGTTGAAGGAAAACCCGCTGCCGCCCCGGGTATCGGCCACTTCCTTGTACAACCCCGCCATGTTGGAAAACTGTCCCCCCTGGGTGGCCGCCAGGAAAGCGGACAGGGCCACGTGCTGGGCAAAATCCACCCGCCCGGCAAGTCGCAGACTGCCTCTCCCTGCATAACGCCCCGGCCCCAGGCGGGTACCCAGGGTCCGCTCCGCCAGGGCCGCCAGGGCCGCCCGGTTTTCCGCCATCGGGTCCAGCAGGCGGGAGCGTTCCTGGGCCAGGGCCATGACCTGTCCCAGGAGCGGGGCAAACTCCCGGCCCTCGTAGGCGCGCACCAGCTTACGGTAGGTTTCCAGCGATTCTTCCTGCAAGCCCATGCCTGCACCTACCGCCCGTTCCAGCGCCGCCCGGTGCCAGACGAACACCAGGATCAGCCGGTTGGGTCCCAGCCGGGCCTCCTGCAACATGTCCCGGGCAACCTGGTACTGAGCCCCATAGGCCGACCGGGCCAGGCCCCAGCCCAGCAGACGGAAGGTCGGGACCGCCGGCAAGGGGACATTGCCGACCTTCAACTGGTCAGGCACCAGCATGGATTCGGACTGCACGAACCGGGCCTGGATATTGAAATAGCGTTTGACGGGCAAGCCGGGCACCGGCACCGCCAAACGTACGGTCAGCCCCTGGTCTCCAAGCCGGGCCGTGGCCCCGGCCAGACCCAGCCGCTTGGCGCCATACCCCAGCCCCAGTGCCAGGTCCTCGCCGGTGAGCAGCACCGCCCGGCGCTGGCCTTCCTGCATATGCCTGACCCCCAGCCGCTGCCAAAGCTTCTGGGCCCGCACCATGTCCGCCATGGAAAGCCTCGGGCCTCCGGCCGGGTCCGGCTGCGGCGAGGTGGCCAGGGCCACCATGAAGGCCAGGCCCGCCATGAGCAGGGTCAGGGCCAGGACCAGCTTGAACAGCAAACGCATCCTCAGCCTTTCATGCCCCGGCGCCGTAGTTCCGGAACCGCTCCAGCACCTCGGCCATTTCCGCATCCGTCAGCAGCACCGGCTCCCCCACTTGCAGGCAACGCAGGTACTGGCCGCACAGGGCCTCCACTTCCACCGCTAGGGCCAGGGCCCGTTCCGGGTTCGACCCCCAGGCCACCAGGCCGTGGTTGGCCATGAGGCAGGCCCGGCGCCCTTGCAGGGCGGCGATCACCCCGTCCGACAAGGCCTGGGTGCCGAAGGTGGCGTAGCCGGCACAACGAATGTCCGTGCCTCCCGCCAGGGCCACCATGTAATGAAAGGCCGGGATGTCCCGGCGCAGGCAGGCCAGGGCCACGGCAAAGGGGGAATGGGCGTGGACCACCGCCCGGGCCGCCGGGAAAGCGGCGTAGATGTCCCGGTGGAAACGCCATTCGCTGGAGGGCTTCAAGCCCTCGGGGGGGCGGCCATCCCAGTCCAGGGGCACCATGTCCCGGGCGCTGAGCCCGCTCATATCCCGGCCGGAGGGGGTGATGACAAGTCCGTCCTGTGAGCGGGCGCTCACATTTCCGGAGGCCCCCTGGTTCAAGCCCAGGGCCACGCTTCTCCGGGCACAGGCGGCCACCTGTTCCGGCAAGTCTGCTTCATTCATTGCAGACCCTCTCCGGGTAGAGTGTCATTTTCTGAAGGCGACTGCACGGAATATCAGGAGTCGGCTGCACTGCCTGTCGGGACTACTTCTTGCGGGCGCGTTCCATGTGCAGAACGGCGTCAAGCAATGCCATTGAATCGCAAGCGTCAGAAGCGTAGACCGTGCGCGTCCTTGGGTCATAGGACACCATGACGAACGGCTCTGGTGTGCGTTCGGCACTCCGGGGCGCTTGACGCTTGGAGCGGTAGGCTCGGCATACCTCCCTCTTTTCGGCAAGCTGCTGGCCGATCTTCTTCCAGTCGAAGAGATAGTCGGGATACAACCGGCGCATGTCGCGCTTATCCTGCGGCTCAAGCGTGTAATTGCGAATGCGCATGATGTTGTAATTGCTTCTGCCGACCTTGACCGTGAGGTAGCAAAAGCCTTTTCTGGTCTTGACGAAGGCGCTGCTTGGCTTGCGGCTCATCGTTGCTCGCTCCCGCTTTGCAGCGCAGCGTATAGAGCCGTCTTGCTCACCTTAAGCCGCGTGGCGGCCTCGCGGACGTTCAGCCCGTTTGCGATGTGCTCCCGCGCCCGCTGTAGCTTGTCTGCGGTGACGACCGGCTTGCGCCCGCCCTTGCGACCGCGTGCGGCAGCAGCGGTCAACCCAGCTTTGGTGCGCTCGCGGATCAGGTCGCGCTCAAACTCGGCGAGGGCCGCAAAAATCCCGAAGACCAGCTTGCCGGGGGCCGTGGTGGTGTCGATAGCTGCGCCTTGTCCCGTTAGCACCTTGAGGCCGACACCGCGTGCGGCCAAGCCTTGCACGGTATTGACCAAGTGAACCATCGAGCGGCCTAAGCGGTCGAGTTTCCACACGACGAGGGCATCACCTTCGCGCAAATAGGCCAGCGCTGCATCCAGACCTTGCCGCTCTTTTTTCGCGCCGCTGATGATGTCCTCAAATACCCGCTCGCAGCCCGCCTTGCGCAGCGCGTCTTTCTGTAAATCGACGTGCTGACTCTCCGTCGATACCCGCGCATAGCCGATCAGTGCCATTGCCGCCCCTTTTGTCCGCATTTCCGTCCGCCTATCTTAATGTCCGACAACCCATTAAACAAGCATGTTGCCGGACAATGTCCGGCTTGACCGGCTAATGATCGTTTTACGGACAGGGCGGCGCATTGGAACAGCGAACCGACTTAAGCCGGAACCCCAGATTTTTCCGGCCAGTGGCTAACGGTCGTGTCGCCGCCACCATCTGACGGCTGGCGTCAGCCGAAAAGCTCGCTATGCGAGCCAAGCCGCGCCAGTCGCAGAGTGTCGGAATCGGACTTGCGGTAAATCAGCAGCAGGTCGGGCTTGATGTGGCACTCGCGGTAGCCCGCCCAATCGCCGGAAAGATCATGGTCGCGGTGGCGCGCGTCCAACGGCTGATCGGTCGCCAGCGCGAGCAGCACCGGCTTGAGCGCGTCATCGAGCGTGGCACGGTGCTGTCCCTTGGCCTCGCGCTTGAAATCGCGCTTGAACGCGGACGAACGATCAATCGTCCGCATGCAGGTCTGCCATTAGGTTGTCCACGCTGGCGAACTTCTTGCCCTTGCCCGCTTCCAGTTCGGCAATCGCCTTTTTGGTCGTGGCGTTGGGCACCTTCACGTCAAAAGGCAAGCGGTGCTCATCGGCGATGCGCAGCATCAACAGGCGGATGGCGTCGGAAATCGACAAGCCCATTGCTTCGAGTGCGCTGGCGGCGCGTTCCTTGGTGTTGGTGTCGATGCGGGCGCGGACGTAGGTGTCGGCTGTAGTGCTCATGGCAATTCTCCGGGAATGGTTCAAACACCCATATTGTAGTCACAATGCGACCACATAACAAGGCCGCATCGTGCAGGGGAGTTCTGAGCAATTCCGGTTCTTCGCGGCGCTTCGTGTATAGGACTGCTGACGCGGCCCGTTCAGAAGTCGGCTGCACACCGGGCGGCCAGCCCCGTGAACTGGTGCAGTCGTCTTCTGAAAATGACATAGAGGGCGGCCAGGCCCAACCGGCTGGCCGCGCAGACGCCCCGTTCCGTAATGAGCCCGGTCACCAGCCGGGCCGGGGTCACGTCGAAGGCCGGATTGGCGCAGAGAGTCCCTGCCGGCGTCAGGTGAACGCTCACTAACCTGCCGTCATCGGTGCGCCCGGCGATGCACCCCACTTCGTCGCCAGCCCGTTCCTCGATGGGAATGTCCCGGCCGCTGGCCAGGCGAAAGTCGATGCTGGGCCCCGGGGCAGCCACGTAGAAGGGCACGCCATTGTCGAAGGCCGCCAGGGCCTTCAGATAGGTGCCGATCTTGTTGCATACGTCACCGTTGGCGGCTGTACGGTCCGTGCCGACGATGCACAGGTCCACCTGGCCCTGCTGCATGAGGTGGCCCCCCGCGTTATCGGCGATGACCGTATGGGGGATGCCCGCCTGGTTCAGTTCCCAGGCCGTGAGACTGGCCCCCTGGTTGCGGGGCCGGGTTTCGTCCACCCAGACGTGGATCGGCACCCCGGCCGCCTGGGCGGCAAAGACGGGGGCCAGGGCCGTGCCCCAGTCCACGGTACCCAGCCAGCCGGCGTTGCAGTGGGTGAGCACGTTCACCAGGCCGGGTTTGCGCGCCGCCACCCCCTGGATGAGTGCCAGCCCGTGCCGGCCGATGGCCTGGTTCTGGGTCACGTCTTCTTCGCACAGGGCAGCGGCCTCCGCCCAGGCGATGCGTGAGCGGTCACTCACTTCCTTATCTCGCAGCACGGCCAGCACCCGATCCACCGCCCATTTGAGGTTCACCGCCGTGGGCCGGGTGGCCACCAGCAGCCGGGCAGCGGACTCCAGGCCGGCGTCCGATGCGTCCCGGTTCGCCGCCAGGGCCAGGCCATAGGCGGCGGTGGCGCCGATGAGGGGCGCCCCCCGCACCCGCATGACGGCGATGGCCTCGGCGGCCGCTTCCGGGGTGGTCAACAGGCGGGTGACGAATTCGTGGGGCAGGCGGGTCTGGTCGATGATCTCGACCCCGCCAGATACGGGCCGGATGGTGCGGGTGGGTATGCCGTGTACGTTCATGGGCCGGATTATCCGTGCTTGCCCTACAATCGCGCCATGCCTGCGCCACTCCCCGAATCCATCCTTACCAGCGCCCTGAACGCCCTGCTTGCGCGCCAGCCCATGTCCCGACAGCGGCTGGTCCGCCACGCCGGCAAGCGGGTCATCCTGGCCCTTCCCCTGCGTCCCCTGGAACTGGCCGTGGATGGCGATGGCCGTTTCACGGTACCGGGCCCGGATACCGAAGCCGATGCCCTGGCGGGGGCCTTGTCCACCCTGACCCTTACGCCGGACCCGGCTGCCCTGCCCCGCTGGTTCACGGGGGGAACGATGAACGATCTGTTCCGGGCGGAAGGGGATGGCCTGCTGGCTGCCGACATCGCCCATGCCGTGGCGGATTTCGACTGGGTCCTGGCCCTGCGTCCCTATCTGGGCGACATGGCCGCCAGCCGTTTCGACCAGGCCCTCCAGGGCTTTTCCGCCTGGCGCACCCAGGCGGTGGACAACCTGGGCCGGAATGTCACCGAATACGCCGTCCATGAAGCCGGCCTGCTGGCGGACCCCCTGGCAGTGAAAGCCTTCATCGCCGACGTGGACCGGCTGCGGGAAGACGCGGACCGGCTGGAGGCCCGGCTGAAGCTGCTGGAAACCCGGCCCGCAAACGAATAACCCCTGATGTATCTATTCCGTCTACTGCGCATCTGGCTGGTCGCCGCCCGTTACGGGCTGGACGAGTTCTTCCTGGGCCATGAACGGGTGCGGGGGGTGCGCTGGGCAGTGCGCCTGGCCTTCTTCTGGCGCAATCTGTCCGCCCCCCGGGGCGAACGTCTGCGCCTGGCCCTGGAATCCCTGGGGCCCATCTTCATCAAGTTCGGCCAGATGCTTTCCACCCGGCGGGACCTGGTGCCCCCGGACATCGCCGACGAACTGGCCCGGCTCCAGGACCGGGTGCCTCCCTTCCCCAGCCAGCAGGCCCTGGCGGTGCTGCACCAGGCCTATGGCCGGCCAGTGCAGGAAGTCTTCGCCGAATTCGACCCCACCCCCGTGGCCTCCGCTTCCGTGGCCCAGGTGCACCGGGCACGGCTTAAAACAGGGGAAGCTGTGGCGGTCAAAATCCTGCGCCCCGGCATCGGCAAGGTCATCGGCCAGGACGTGAAGCTGCTGGAAGTGCTGGCCGGCCTGGTGGAAACCCTGTGGTGGGACGGCAAGCGCCTGAAACCCCGGGAAGTGGTGGCGGAATTCGCCAAGCACCTGGACGACGAACTGGACCAGATCCGGGAAGCGGCCAACTGCTCCCAGTTGCACCGCAACTTCAAGGATTCCCCCCTGCTGGCGGTGCCCGAGGTGTACTGGGACTACTGCGACGCCCAGGTGATGGTGATGAGCTGGATGGACGGCCTGCCCATCTCCCGGGTGGACGAACTGCGCCGCCAGGGGGTGGACATCCCCCGCCTGGCCCGGGCCGGGGTGGAAATCTTCTTCACCCAGGTGTTTCGGGACGGCTTTTTCCATGCCGACATGCACCCGGGCAACATCCTGGTGACGCCGGAGGGCAAATACGTGGCCCTGGACTTCGGCATCATGGGCACCCTGACGGACACGGACAAGAACTACCTGGCCCAGAACTTCCTGGCCTTCTTCCGCCGGGACTACAAGAAAGTGGCCCAGACCCACCTGGATTCCGGCTGGGTGCCCCCCGAAACCCGGGTGGACGAATTCGAGGCCGCCATCCGCGCCGTGTGCGAACCCGTGTTCGACCGGCCCCTGAAGGAAATCGCCTTCGGCAAGGTGCTGCTGCGCCTGTTCCAGACCTCCCGCCGCTTCGGCATGGAAATCCAGCCCCAGCTGGTGATGCTGCAAAAGACTCTGCTCAACATCGAAGGCCTGGGCCGGGACCTGGACCCGGACCTGGACCTGTGGTCCACCGCCAAGCCCTTCCTGGAACGCTGGATGAACGAACAGATCGGCTGGCGGGGCTGGCTGCGCAGTTTCAAGGAAGAGGCCCCCTACTGGGGTGCGGTGATCCCCCAGCTGCCCCGCCTGGCCCACACAGCCCTGCGGGCAGACCGGCTGGAGAAACTCGAAGAAGGGCTAGTTACCATGCTGCGCCAGCAACAGGCCCGCAACCGCTGGCTGGCGGTGATCGCCGTGCTGCTGGCCGCATTGACGGCCACACACCTATTCAGTGACTTGTGGAGATAAACCCATGCTGCTTGGCTTCGTCCTCCTCTACCTGTTCGTGTCCATCGCCATCGGCATGTATGCCGCCACCAAAGTCCACAACGCCCGGGATTACATCGCCGCCGGCCGCTCCCTGCCACTCTACATTGTCATGGCCATGGTGTTCGCCACCTGGTTCGGGGCGGAAACGGTGCTGGGCATTCCCGCCACCTTCATGGAAGGCAACCTGGGCGGGCTGATATCGGACCCTTTCGGCGCCTCCCTGTGCCTGATCCTGTTCGGTCTCTTCTTCGCCCGCAAGCTGTACCGCATGAACCTGCTCACCATCGCCGACTTCTACCGGGAACGCTATGACCGAAAGGTGGAAATCATCACCGGCGTGGCCATCGTGCTGTCCTACCTGGGCTGGGTGTCGGCCCAGGTCACCGCCCTGGGACTGGTGTTCAACGTGCTGTCCGACGGCCAGGTCACCCAGGCCCAGGGTATCCTCATCGGCGCCGCCATCGTGCTCATGTACACCCTCTACGGCGGCATGTGGTCCGTGGCCCTCACCACCTTCTTCCAGATGATCGTCATCGTCCTGGGCCTTTTCTACATCGCCTGGCTGGTGACCGGCCTCACCGGCGGCTTGGCGCCGGTGGTGCAACATGCGGTGGAAAACAACAAGTTCGAGTTCTGGCCGGAACTCAATGCCGTGGCCATGGTGGCCTTCATCTCGGGCCTCATCACCATGGGTTTTGGCTCCATTCCCCAGCAGGACGTGTTCCAGCGGGCCAACTCTTCAAAAAACGAGAACGTGGCCGTCTGGGGCACCGTGGGGGGTGGCATCGCCTATTTCCTGTTCGCCGCCGTGCCCCTGTTCCTGACCTATTCCGCGTTGATGATCGACCCGGCCATGGTGCAGCAGTACCTGAGCGAGGACGCCCAGAAGATCCTGCCCCTGCTGGTCACCGGCCATATGCCCCTGCTGGCCCAGGTAATCTTCTACGGCGCCCTGTTGTCGGTGATCATGTCCACCGCCTCCGGCACCCTGCTGGCCCCCTCCGTCACCCTGTCTGAAAACGTCCTCAAGGGCTTCGTCACCCGCCGCAAGCACATGAGCGACAAACAACTGCTGGTGATGACCCGCTGGGTGGTGGCCGGCTTTGCCGTGCTGGTGACCCTCTATGCCCTCTGGTCCCTGGAACAGGAAACCGGCATCCACGAAATGGTGGCCAACGCCTACAAGGTGACCCTGGTGCTGGCCTTCGTGCCCCTGGTGGCCGGGCTGTACTGGAAGCGGGCCACCACCCGGGGGGCCTACTTCGCCATCGCCCTGGGCCTGGCCACCTGGATACCCATGGAAATCTGGCTTCCCGAAGGCGAAGGCCCCATCCCGCCCCAGTTTGCCGGCTTCCTCATGGCACTGTTAGGCATGGCCCTGGGCTCCCTCACCGGCCCCAGACCCCGGGCAGCCTAGGCCATCTGGACGGATGTCAGCTTTTCTTACACCCGGCTAAAGCCTGGCCCCATGCCGGAAACAGAAAAATTCGGTTAAGGTTTCGTCCCCTCCGCGCCCACAATCCCCTTCGCCTTCAGTGAATCCCGACCTCGACCCCGATACCGCATCACCGGACCACCCGGGGTCTGACCCGAGGCACGAGCGTGCCCGTGGGCCCCGGCGCCCGGGAGGACAGGTGGTGACTTGCCCCCGATGCGGTAGTGAAGATGTGCGGCCGTCCCAGAAGGTGGCCGCCCACGGAGATTTCACGGTTTACCGCTGCCGACAGTGCAAGCTGCACTTCAAGACCCTCTCCCCGCGCACCAACCTGATGGCCCGCATCAGCGTGGGCCTGTTCCTGGTTGTGGCCACAGCCGTGGGGATTGGCTTCTGGCTGAGCCCGGACACCGGCACCTCCCCGACGGGGGAACCCGTTGTGGCGGTGGACCCCCTCCTGGCCAAGGCCCGGGAAGAGGCCGCCCGGGGCGATGCCCAGGCCCAGTACTACGTGGGTTGGCAGCACTGGCAGCGGGGTGAATACACCAAGGCCCTGCCCCCCCTCAAGGCCGCCGCTGCCCAGCACCACCCGGAGGCTGCCTATCTGATGGCCCTGGCTCATTTGAAAGGCAAAGGCACCATACAGGATTTCCGCGCTGCCCAAGGCCATTTCACGGAGGCGGCAGAAGGCGGCCACCTGGATGCCCAGTATGAATTGGGAATTCTTTACCGGGACGGCCTGGCCTCTCTACCCGACAAGGAAAAAGCCTACGTCTGGCTCAACGTGGCCGCTGCCAGGGGCCATGAAGAGGCCCTGTTGTATCGGGACAAACTGACGGCGGCGATGACCACCGAAGAACTGGTTCGCGCCCAGGCGGACAGTGCTGCCTTGCACCAGCGCTTCGCCCAGGCGGGTGCGGTCGAGATGTTGCCAAACCATTGAACGGACTGTCTGTCGCCATTTTTTACACTTGAGTTCGTGCCGCCTGGTACGAACCACCTAGAACAATAAAAAAACGCTTACACAACAGATAGTTAATCACGAAAACAAAAGCTGGCACGGCTTCTGCTTTTAGATGCGCAAGGTAAAGATTACCTTACTTGCCATCAACAAACCTAGGGGTCCACCATGAAGAAAACTCTGCTTTCCGTTGCCCTGATCGCTTCCGGCGTCTTTGCCGCCACCAGCGCCATGGCCGCGCCTTACACCGTCAACACTGCCCTGAACGGCATCACCGCCGGCTTCGACAACGTCATCACCGCCACCGGTTCCACCGTGGTGACTGCCCAGGTGGTGTCCGGCCAGAACGTCTACAACTACATCGACAAGGACGGCAACCCCGCCACCGTCACCGTGACCCGCCCCACCGGTGGTTCCGCCTCCCCCTTCGGTGGCCCCGGCTCCTACAGCAACATGACCGGCGCCATCTGGGACATCAGCCCCGGCGGTGCTGCTGGTGGTGGCGTGGGCGGCAAGGCTGACATCCCCGGTTTCAGCTCCGGCCTGACCTTCACCTTCTCCTCCCCCGTGAACGCCTTCGGCTTCGAGATCGGTGACTGGGCCACCTGCTGCATGACCAACACCCGCCCCGCCGACGTTCAGGCCGATTACGGCGTGCCCGCCAACGGTTCCGGCCTGTGGATCGCCTTCGACGGTGGCGCCTTCACCCTGCCCGCCAACGCCCTGTCTTCCAGCGACAACCCCGGCATCCCCGCCCAAGGCACCTACACCAACTTCATCGGCGCCATCGACAGCTCCAGCTTCTTCTCCACCATCACCTTCTTCGGTGACGGTTTCGGTGAAGTGCTGTACGCCGGCGGCACCCTGCGCTTCGCTTCCGTACCCAAGGGCTCTGTCTGCACCGGCGGCGCCTGCAACGTGCCCGAACCCCAGGCGCTGGCCCTGCTGGGTCTGGGCCTGCTGGGCCTGATCGGCGCCCGCGCCCGCAAGGCTGCCTGATAGCAGGGTTACCTGCCCCGGAAACGGCGATCTTCGGATCGCCGTTTTTTTTTGCCGGTGCCCCCTGCCCGCCCCTTGAGGTCACGGGAAGGCCATGCCAGCATGGCGCACTACCATCCTGATGGCCCCATGGCCGCCTCCATGGCCGCGCCCCTCTCCCCCCTCGTCCACCGCTATCTCGCCACTTACAGCCTGCTGATCGTGTTCGGCAGCCTGTATTCCACTGCCGGCTGGCAGCTGGATGACTGGTCCCTGGGCTTTCTGTTCGCCCCCCTCCCCCCTTACATCACCCGCACGGACATCTCCACCAACCTGCTGGTCTACGTGCCCTTCGGCTATCTGCTGGCCCTCACCCTGAGCCAGCCCCAGCACCGGGCCCGGGCCATCTTCCTGACCCTGCTGGCCGGCACGGCCTTGAGCATCCTGCTGGAAAGCCTCCAAGGCTTTCTGTCGGACCGCATTTCTTCCAATCTGGATGTGTGCCTTAACGTGCTGGGTACCCTGGGCGGCGCCCTGCTGACCCTGCACCACCATCGCTGGCGGCGCGCCGTCCGCTGGTCCCGGCGCTGGCGCCGGGACTGGATTCGCCCCCAGCCCTGGGCCAGCTGGGGGCTGGTGCTGCTGGCCGTATGGGTGTTCACCCAGTTTTCCCTGCTGCCCTTTCCAGGGGCCGGCTGGCTGGGGCTGCATCTGCGCCCCTTCGACACGCCGCCGGAAGGCATCAGCCAGGTGAACCTGCCCTGGTTTTTTGCCGTGTTTCTTGAAATGGCCGCCCTGGGAGCTTTCTTTGCCTGTTTGCTGCGCCCGGGACGCTATGTCACCGCCACCCTGTTGCTGTTCATCTTCGCCTTCGCCACCAAGCTGGTGGTCGCCACCATGCTGCTGAAGCTGCGGGCTGCGGGCGGAGTGCTATCCCTGGAAAGCCTGCTGGGCTTTTTGCTGGCCTTCTGGCTATTGCTGTCCCCGCCGGTTTCCCGCCATCGGCGCCAGGCGGCGATGGGTCTGCTGGGAGCCGTGATCCTGCTGCGGGCCTGGCAGGCGGAGTACCTCCTCTGGCCCCAGGCAAGCCTGTTCAACATCGTGGGCCTGGCCAAGGCTGCCGCCTCTTTCTGGCCTTATCTGGCCCTGACCACCTTGGGGATGTCTTTTCTATACGGCATCCGCCCGGCCCGCCCGCCAAGCCGTTGAGCCCGATTCAGGAGGTACCGGTCTCGCAGGGATCGCCGGAGCCCACCACCGCCAGATCCAGGTTGTTCTCCAGCCGCCGCACCAGGCAGTGCACGCTCTGGCGGCCGGTTTCCAGGACGATGTCCGCCGTCTGCATATAAAGGGGGTGGCGCAGGGCGTAGAGCTCCTTGATTTTCTGCAGGGGGTCGTCGGTTTGCAGCAGGGGCCGGTTCTTGTCATGGCGGGTGCGCATGTACAACTCCTGGGGATGGCCCCGCAGGTAGACCACGGTGCCCCGGCTCTTGAGCCATTCCCGGTTTTCCGGCCGCAGGATGGCCCCGCCGCCAGTGGCCAGGACGATGCCCCGGCGCTGGGTGAGGTCGTCGATGACGCACATTTCCCGCTTGCGGAAGCCTTCCTCCCCCTCGATCTCGAAGATGGTGGGAATGGACACGCCGCAGCGGGCGATGATTTCGTGGTCGGAATCCACGAATTCCAGTTCCCGGTGCTTGGCCAGCAGTTTGCCGATGGTGGTCTTGCCCGCCCCCATCAGGCCCACCAGGAAGATGTTGCAGCTGGGGATCATGATTTGCGGTGGGCCAGCAGCCGTTCAACGGCCGCCTTGAGGTCGCCGTCCGGCAACTGGGCGTCCAGGTCCCGGAAGGCCTGCACGCCGACCCGTGGCATGTCCTGTTTTTCCGGCCGCTCCGGCAGGGACCAGTCCGCCCGCACCTTGACCCGCACGCTGGTGACGGGAGCCTCGGGCCGGGACAGGGCCCGGGCCACCCCCTTGGCCTGGGCGCGCACCCGGCTTGCGGCGGCGCCGTTGCCACAGAAGACGATGGCCGTTTCCCCCTGGATGGCGGCCACCGAACAGGCCCGAGCCACGGCACCAGGCACCACACCGGCGAAACGGCGGTTCAGGCCGGCCATGCGCTCCGCTTCCGGCAGGGCCACGGCAAACTGACGTTCCGCGGCGAGCAGGCCATGCAAACGCACCAGGGGAGAAGGTCGGAAAGACAAGGGGGCTGGGTAAAGGGCTTAACGGGGCTATGGTACCATCCGGCGGATTCTCGAAAACCCCCAGAAACTCCCTCTAACTCCCGCATTATTCATGATTTCCAACCTCCTGAAGAAAGTCTTCGGCAGCCGCAATGACCGGCTGCTGAAGCAATACCGGGGCAACGTTGCCAAGATCAACGCCCTGGAACCGGCCACCCAGAAACTGACCGACGAGCAGTTGCGCGCCAAGACCCAGGAGTTCAAGGAACGCCTGGAGAAGGGCGAGACCCTGGACCAGATCCTGCCGGAGGCCTTCGCCGTGGTGCGGGAGGCAGCGGTGCGGGTGCACGGCATGCGCCACTTCGACGTGCAGCTCATCGGCGGCATGGCCCTGCACCAGGGCAAGATCGCCGAAATGCGCACGGGTGAAGGCAAGACCCTGATGGCCACCCTGCCCGCCTACCTGAATGCCCTGTCCGGCAAGGGGGTACACATCGTTACCGTGAACGATTACCTGGCCAGCCGGGACGCGGACACCATGGGCCGTGTCTACGGCTTCCTGGGCCTCACCACCGGCGTGATCCTCTCCCAGCAGGACGGCCCCACAAAGCAGGCCGCCTACGCCGCCGACATCACCTACGGCACCAACAACGAGTTCGGCTTCGACTACCTGCGGGACAACATGGTGTTCACCCCGGACCAGCGGGTGCAGCGCAAGCTCAACTTCGGCATCGTCGACGAGGTGGACTCCATCCTCATCGACGAGGCCCGTACCCCCCTGATCATCTCTGGCCAGGCGGACGACAACGTGGCTGTCTACCAGGCCATGAACGTGGTACCCCCCCGGCTGGAACGCCAGGAACGGGACATCAAGGACGACGAACCGGAAGCCGAGCGCTGCGCGGTAGGCGACTACGTGGTGGACGAAAAGGCCCACCAGGTCACGCTGACCGAGCGGGGCCATGAGCGGGTGGAAGCCATCCTCGCCGAGATCGGCCTGCTGGCCCCGGGCACCAGCCTCTATGACGCCGCCAACATCACCCTGATGCACCACGTCTACGCCGCCCTGCGGGCCCATGTGCTGTACCACAAGGACCAGCATTACGTGGTGCAGAACAACGAGGTCATCATCGTCGACGAGTTCACCGGCCGCCTCATGCAGGGCCGGCGCTGGTCCGATGGCCTGCACCAGGCCGTGGAAGCCAAGGAAGGCTGCGCCATCCAGCGGGAAAACCAGACCCTGGCATCCATCACCTTCCAGAACTACTTCCGCATGTACGCCAAGCTCTCCGGCATGACCGGCACGGCAGACACGGAGGCCTACGAATTCCAGCAGATCTACGGCCTGGAAACGGTGATCATCCCCACCAACAAGCCCATGATCCGCAAGGACATGAACGACTTGGTGTACCGCACCGCCAACGAGAAGTGGAAGGCCGTCATCGACGACATCCGCGACTGCCACCTGCGGGGCCAGCCAGTGCTGGTGGGCACCACCTCCATCGAGGTGAACGAATACCTCTCCGGCCTGCTGACCAAGGAAAAGCTCCCCCACCAGGTGCTGAACGCCAAGCAGCACGACAAGGAAGCCCAGGTGGTGTTCGATGCCGGCCTGCCCGGGGCGGTGACCATTGCCACCAACATGGCCGGCCGGGGTACCGACATCGTGCTTGGCGGCAGCATCGCCAAGCGCATCGACATGATCCGTGCCGCCGAAAACCTGGACGAAGCCGAGAAGGACAAGCGCATCGCCGCCGAGAAGGCCGAGTGGCAGAAACGCCACCAGCAGGTGCTGGACGCAGGCGGCCTGCACATCATCGGCACCGAGCGCCATGAATCCCGCCGGGTGGACAACCAGTTGCGAGGCCGTTCCGGCCGCCAGGGGGACCCGGGCTCGTCCCGCTTCTACCTGTCCCTGGACGACCCCCTGCTGCGCATCTTCGGCGGCGAGCGGCTGAAGATGATCATGGAAAAGTTGAAGATGCCCGAAGGCGAGGCCATCGAGCACGCCATGGTCAACCGCTCCCTGGAATCCGCCCAGCGCAAGGTGGAGCAGCGCAACTTCGACATCCGCAAGCAATTGCTGGAATACGACGACGTGGCCAACGACCAGCGCAAGGTGATTTACGGCCAAAGGAACGAACTGCTGGAAACCGACGACGTCTCCGCGGGCGTCAAGTCCATGCACGCCCAGGTGCTGAACGACACCCTCAACGAATACATGCCTCCCGGCAGCATGGCCGAGCAATGGGACGTTGCCGGCCTGACCCAGACCCTCTCCAGCCAGTACCTGCTGGACTGCCCGGTGCAGCACTGGCTGGACGCAGACGAAAAACTGGACGAGCAGGGCGTGCGGGACAGGGTGGTGCAAGTCGCTGCCGAGGTGTACGCAGAGAAGGAGGCCCAGGCCGGCGCCACCAACATCCGCCACTTCGAGCGGGCGATCCTGCTGCAATCCCTGGACAACCACTGGCGGGAACACCTGGCGGCCATGGACCACCTGCGCCAGGGCATCCACCTGCGGGGCTATGCCCAGAAGAACCCCAAGCAGGAATACAAGCGGGAAGCCTTCGAACTGTTCGAACGCATGCTCAACACCATCACCCAGGAAGTGGCCCAGGTCACCCTCACGGTGCAGATCAGGAGCGAAGCCGACGTACAGGCCGTGGAACAGCAGGAAGCCCCCGTCAGCAACGTGCAATACCACCACGCGGACTATGACGAAGCCCTGGGTAGCGGCGACGAGGCCAAGGCCGGCGCTCCCCAGCCCCAGCATCGGGAATTCCCCAAGGTGGGCCGAAACGACCCCTGCCCCTGCGGTTCAGGCAAGAAGTACAAGCACTGCCACGGCGCCCTGAACTGATCTCCGCTTCCTGGCGCCAGCCGAAGCGGCGGGAACAATGGGGCTTGCCCTGGGCTGGTCTTTAGTTGACAATTTCACTCAACTATTTGGAGCATCCCATGCCTTACTACATCTACAAGATCGGTCCCCTTAACATTCTCGAAAAGCAGGGCCAGGCGGAGTCCTTCAAGGAAGCCAAGGCCGCTGCCAACGAACTGCGCAAGCAGCTGAACCCCAATGCCGGCCAGACAATCAAGATGATCTTCGCCGAGAACGAACTCCAGGCGGAAGACACCCTGTCCCAGCCCAGGGAACTGGACCCCAGCCTGGCCGGGGACGATTACTGAAAGGCAGTAATGAGGGATGGGAGTTGATTGGTGTCTCCCATCCCATACCCCATCACCCAATCCCCATCCTCGTCATGTCCGGATACAACGAAACCGCCTACAAGGAAGCCCGCGATTCCATCATCGCCCTCAAGTGCCCCTTTGAGCGGGCCTTGCTGCATAGGTGCGTGAACTGCTCCGCCGCCAAACGGCTGTTGCTGGCGGAACGGGAGGCCATCACCTGTTCGGACGAAGCGGCGAACGGACGCTGCAAGGGCTTCCATGAGGCCCTGCACCGGAACGCCCGGTTCGCCCTGCACATGGACCCGGACCAGCCCTGGCCCTTCGGCAAGGAAATCCGCGCCCAGTGTGGCGGCATCAAGGGCTTGCAGGCGGCCATGGGCTACGAAGGCGCCGAGTCCGCCGACGTGGCTGCCCTGGTGCGGGAGGGGGTGGAGCGCTTCGACCGCATCGACGCCTTTCCCTACTCGGAAATCATGCGCGGCGTGGTGCACTACGAACCGCGAAAGAAGCGCGACTGACTCTGCAGCACGTCGTCCCCGCCTACCCGAGGCGTTCTGGGTTTCACAGCCGGTCTACCCGCCGGCAGGCAGCGGGGGCGTCCACTCCCCGGCCCAGCGCCATCACCTTGAACAACTCCCCCATCTCGTGGGGTTGCACCAGCTTCTGCACCGCCTGGGCGGCCCGCAGGTAATCAGGCGTCCCCGGGGTCATGACTGCCATCCGGTCCAGCAACCCGGCATCCAATAGAAAACTCCCCTGGGTAGCGTAGCCCAGCAATTCCAGGCCCGCCCCAGTCCCCGCTTCAGCCACGGCCGTGAAATCCACGTGGGCAGTGATGTCCGCCAGCCCCGGCAGGAAGAACGGATCATCCAGGCTGTGGTGCCGGTAGTGGACCCTCAGGGTGCCCTGGTGTCGCTGGGGGTGGTAGTACTCGGCCCGGTTGAAGCCATAGTCCGCAAACAGCAACATGCCTTGCTCCAGACCGGCAGCCAGGCTGGCCACCAGGGCGGACGCGGCCAGGTTGATCTCTGAGATGTAGGGCGCCTCCACCGGCAAATTCATCGCCGCTGCGGCCAGGGCCGGTGATTCGATGGGCCGGTCCGCCCAGTCGAAACCAGACTCAGTCGGGACCACACCCCTCTCCAGGGGGCCCGCCGCCGTCCAGTGCAACAGATGAACCGGCAGGGCATCAAGTACCTCGTTGGCCAGCACCACGCCTTTGAATCCCTGGGGCAGCCTGTCCAGCCAGGCTACCCGGGGCAGCAGATGGGAAGCCCGGGTTTCCAGCAGGACCCGCTGCCGGGCAGCCAGATCCGGGCTGACTTCCAGAATCAGGTAGCGGGCCGGCAAGCTTTCCAGCCGTTCCAGCTCCAGTAACACATCCAGGGCCAGGCGGCCGCTTCCGGCCCCCAGCTCCAGCACGTCGCCCCCGGTCTGGGCCAGCACCTCCGCCGCCACCCGGGCCAGGGTCTGGCCAAACAGGGGCGTAAGCTCCGGCGCCGTGACGAAATCCCCTTCGCCGCCAAACTTGGCGGCCCCGCCGGCGTAATAGCCCAGGCCGGGGGCGTAGAGGGCCAGTTCCATGTAGCGGGCGAAAGGCAGCCAGCCTGCGGAGGCGCGGATGGCGTCGCCGAGGTGGCGAACCAGGGCCTCGCTGTGGGCCAGGGCATCGGGGGAAGGCAAAGGCAGGTGTGCAGACATGGCGGCTGTGCTAGTTTTGGGCCGAATCATAACTGCCCCGGTCTGCTTCACCCCCTGCCTCCATGATCGTCGCCATCCTCGGTGCCGGCCCCGCCGGCATGTCCTGCGCCAACGCCTGCCTGTCCTTCGGCCTGGAGCCCGTGGTCATCGAGCGGGGCGACCATCTGGGCGGCGCCCAGCGCAGCAATTTCCATCCCAACCTGTGGCTGCTGGGCTCCCCCAGCGAAAGTGGCCAGGACCTGACCCGCCGGCTGGTGGCCCATTACGCCGAACTGGCCACCACCACACTGCTCAATACCCGGCTCACCGGCCTGGAACGCACAGACGACGGCTTGCTGTTGCACCTCGACGGCCCCCAGGGCAGCCGGAATCTGGCAGCCCATGCCCTGGTCATCGCCAGCGGCATGCGGCCCTACGCCACGCCGGAGCTGACCGCTCTGGCGCAAACCAGCCCCCGGGTGATCATCGGCCCCCTGAACGACACCATCCGGGACGACATCCGTGCGGCCCGGGTGCTGGTCCTGGGCGGTGGCGACAATGCCCTGGACCATGCCCTGTTCCTGGCGGAGCGGGGTAACCGGGTGCGGGTCTGCACCCGGGGGATATTTTCGGGCCGGGAGGCCCTGCTGGCCGCCTGCCGCAAACGACCGGAAATCCACCTCATGCCCCATTGCAGGCCGGAACGCCTGGAAGCGAGCAGCCTGGAAGTCGCCGCCACCTGGGGCGATGGGGAAAGCAACACCTGGGACTGGCTGCTGGTGATGTACGGCTACAAGCCCAATACCGAGATCGTGGCGCAATTTCCCCCCGATCTGCAGCCGGAACGACATGCCGGCGGCCATCTGGTGGTGGACGCCTGGCAGCGCACCACTGTGGCGGGCATCTACGCCGCCGGCGATGTGACCGACACCGTCCAGCCCGCCATTCCCACCGCCATCGCCCAGGGGCTGGCGGCGGCCAAGGCCATTGAACGGGACTGGAAGGCAGGTCGACTGAGGCCGTGACCCGGCAACCGGTCAGGGCCGCAAGTAAGCGAACCCCTGCTGCTGTTTGCGGAGGATTTCCACCACGCCGGCGGGCACGTAGCCCACGGTGGTGAGCATGTCATCCGGGGTCAATTTCTGGTTACGCATGGTGTTCTGACAAGCCATGACCTTGATGCCCGCACCCACCGCATCCGCCACCCGGTTGCCCACCTCGGATTCCGCCTTGAGCATGTGGATACCCGGCCCGAAGACCACAATTTCCAGCTCCACCTTGTCCTTGCCCAGGTCCTTCTGGATGTTGTTGGCGTTATTGAGGGCCAGGTTCCACTTCGACGTGTCGTTATCGCTGACCTGGATCACCATGCGGGCCATTTCTTCCGCCTGGACCCCGGCGGGCATGCCCACCGCGCCCAACAACAGCAATCCAACCAAAACTGCCCATGCTGCCTTGGTGTTCATGTCGTCCGCTCCGCCAAAAACCGCCGCCGGATTTACAGCCCGTGGTAACGCTTGTACCAGGCGGCCCAGTTGGCCAGGCCTACTGCCAGTTCCGTCTTCGGCTCGAAACCCACGTCCCGCTTCAGGTCGTCCACGTTGGCGTAGGTGGCCACCACGTCTCCGGGCTGCATGGGCAGGAAATTCTTCTTGGCTTCCTGGCCAATGCTGTCCTCGATGGTCTTGATGAAAGTCATCAACTCCACCGGCTGGTTGTTGCCGATGTTGTACACCCGGTAAGGGGCATAGCTGGTGCCCGGGTCCGGGGCGTCGGTGGTGAAGTCCGGGTTGGGGGTGGCAATCTTGTCCAGAACCCGCACCGTGCCCTCGGCGATGTCGTCCACATAGGTGAAGTCCCGCTGCATCTTGCCCATGTTGAACACGTCGATGGGCCGGCCCTCCAGGATGGCAGAGGTGAACAGCCAGGGAGACATGTCCGGCCGGCCCCAGGGGCCGTAGACGGTGAAGTACCGCAGGCCCGTGGTGGGCAAGCCGTAGAGGTGGCTGTAGGTGTGGGCCATCAACTCGTTGGCCTTCTTGCTGGCGGCGTAGAGGCTCACCGGGTGGTCCACGTTGTCGTGCACCGAGAAGGGCATGTGGGTGTTGGCGCCATAGACGCTGGACGAACTGGCATAGACGAAGTGCTCCACGCCGTTATGGCGGCAGCCTTCCAGCAGGTTGCCGAAGCCCACCAGGTTGGTCTGGATGTAGGCATAAGGGTTTTTCAGGGAATACCGCACCCCGGGCTGGGCGGCCAGGTTGATGACCCGGTTGGGCTTCTCGGCGGCAAACAGGTCCTCCACGGTCATGCGGTCGGCAATGTCGCCCCGCACGAACTTGAAGTTGGGATAGGGCTTCAACTGTTCCAGCCGGGCCAGCTTGAGCTTGGGATCGTAATAGTCGTTCAGGTTGTCGATACCCACCACTTCATCGCCCCGCTTGAGCAGGATCTGGGCCACGTGCATGCCAATGAAGCCGGCGGCGCCGGTCAATAGAACTTTCATAGGTTTCCCCTTTGGAAGATCGGGGGATTCTAGCCGCTAGAATCCGCCCATGCGCATCCTTTACGCCCTGGCCTGGCTGCTGGCCCTGCCCCTTGCCTTCCTCTACCTGCTCTGGCGCAGCCGGCGGCAGCCGGAATACCGCCGGCACTGGGGGGAACGGCTGGGCTGGGCGCCCCGCCCACGAAGCCGTCCCCTGATCTGGATCCACGCGGTTTCCGTGGGGGAAACCCGGGCGGCGGCGCCCGTCATCTCCGCCTTGCAGCAGCGCTATCCGGACCATGCCCTGCTGCTCACCCACGCCACCCCCACGGGCCGGGACACGGGCAGGACCCTGTTTGGCGACCGGGTGCAGCAGGCCTATCTGCCCTATGACTTCCCCCTCTGTACGGCGCTGTTCCTGCACCGCACCCGGCCCGTGCTGGGACTGGTGATGGAAACGGAACTCTGGCCCGGCCTGTTCCGGGCCTGCCGGGGCAGGGACATCCCCGTGGTGCTGGTGAATGCCCGCCTGTCGGAACGTTCCGCCCGGGGCTACCAGCGTTTTGCCCGCCTCACGGCCCAGGCCTTGCGAGATCTGTCCGCCATCGCCGCCCAGACGGAGGCGGATGCCCGGCGGCTCCGGGACCTGGGAGCGCCCGACGTGACAGTCACCGGCAATGTGAAATTCGACATGACGCCCCCCGCCGACACAGCCGACAAGGCCGCTGCCTTAAAGGCCCTGTTCGCCGGCCGCTTCGTCTTCCTCTGTGCCAGCACCCGGGAGGGGGAGGAAGCCCCCTTGCTGGATGCCATGACGAGCCTGGACCTGCCCCGTTTGCTGATCGTCATCGTGCCCCGCCACCCCCAGCGCTTCGACGAAGTGGCCGGCCTGCTGCAAGCCCGGGGACTAAACTTCGTGCGGCGTAGCAGCGGCTTGGTAGCGGAGCCGAACACCCGGGTCTTCCTGGGGGACAGCATGGGGGAAATGGCGGCCTATTACGCCGCCGCCGACCTTTGCTATGTGGGCGGCAGCCTGGTGCCCCTGGGGGGACAGAACATGATCGAAGCCGCCGCCCTGGGCTGCCCGGCCCTCATCGGCCCCCACACCTGGAACTTCCTGGAAGCAGCGGAGCAGGCGGTGGCCTGGGGGGCGGCACGGCGGGTGGAGGATTACGCCCAATTACAGGCCGCGCTTCAGGCCCTGTATGCCGATGACTCGGCCCGGCAACGCATGGCCCAGGCTGGACGGGCCTTTACCCAGGCCAACCAGGGCGCGACGGACCGGGTGATGGAGCGGGTGGGCGAAGCCCTGGCCGGATAGGCCCTACGAAAAGCGCCCTACTGCTTCAGCAAGGCATCCAGGGCTTGCAAATCCCCGTCGGCCAGGGTGCCCGCCGCCGCCTTCAACCGCAGGCCGGCCAGGAGGGTCTGATAGCGGGCGGAAGCCAGGTCCCGCTGGGTGGTGAACAGCTGCTGCTGGGCATTGAGCACATCCACCCGGGTACGCACCCCCACTTCCAGGCCCAGCTTGGTGGACTTGAGCTGGGATTCGCTGGAGACCAGGGCCTGCTCCAGGGCCTTCACCTGGGCATCGCCGGACACCACGCCCAGATAGGCCTCCCGGGCACCCAGGGTGCTTTGGCGGCGGGCATCTTCCAGGTCGAAGCGGGCCTTTTCCTGCTTGGCCAGGGCCTCCCGCACCCTGGAACTCTGGGCACCACCCTGATACAGGGCCCAGCCCAGTTCCAGGCCCAGGGTGCCGCTGCGGGTATCGCCGCTGGAAGTGGCACCGCTGCCTGTATGGGTCTTGCCGTAGCTGGCAGTGAGATCCAGGGTGGGGTGGTGACCACCCCGTTGCCGGGCCACTTCCCGGCGGGCGCTTTCCAGGGCGGTCTGGGCCGTCAGCACCGCCAGCCCGTCGGCCTCCGCCTGTTTCACCCAGGCGTCCATATCCTCGGGCACGGGCAGAGGCATGCGGGCAGCGGTATCCAGGGAGGCCAGGCCCGGGGCCGGCTGGGCAATGAGGCGTTCCAGGGCCCGGCGCTTCACTTCCAGGTCGTTGCGGCCGGCGATCTCCTGGGCGCTGGCCTGGTCGTAGCGGGCCTGGGCTTCGTGGGTGTCGACGATGGTGGCGGCCCCCACTTCGAAGCTCTTGCGGGCCTGGGCCAGTTGCTCGCCAAATGCCCGCTTCTGGGCTTCCACCGTGGCCAGGGTGTCCTGGGCCAGGAGCACATCAAAGTAGGCCTGGGCCACCCGCAGCACCAGATCCTGTTCCGCCAGCCGCAGTTGCTGTTCCGCCAGGAGGGCCGCGAGCTTGGCCTGTTCATAGGCTTCCAGGTTCTGCTTGCGGTACAGGGGCTGGGTGAGGGACAGGCCGTAATTGTGGGAACGGTAATTCGTGCGGCTGGCGTCCGTATCCACGTCGTTGTGGCGCAGATAGCCGCCCAGGCTGACCGTGGGCAGCAACAGGGCCCTGCCCTGGGGCAGGGCTTCCTGGCCGGCCAGATGGCTTTGCCGGGCGGCGGCATAGACGGCGTCGTTGTCCCGGGCCAGCCGCAGGATGTCGCCCAGGTTGGCGGCCAGGGTCTGGCCGGTGGTCAGCAGACCCGCCAGGACCAGGAACAGGGGGGTGAAACGCATGTCGGGCTTTCTAACGCTATTTAATAGAGCGGCATGGCCGGGTCCACTTCCTTGGCCCAGGCATCCACGCCGCCCGTCAGGTTGATGACGTTGGTGAATCCATTGTGTTCCAGGAAGCGGGCCACATGGTAGCTACGCACACCATGATGGCAGATGACCACGGTTTCCCGATCCCGGTCCAGTTCCGCCAGGTGGCCGGGAATGCTCCCCATGGGCACCAGCCGGGCGTTGGAGATATGGCAGCGTTCGAACTCCCAGAGTTCCCGCACATCCAGCAACAGGGGAGGCTCCCGCCGGGAATCATCCAGCCAGGACTTGAGCTCCGATGGCCGGACCTGTTTCATGGTCAGAAAACGAAGCGTTCCGGTTCCAGGGCGTTGACCAGGGGTTTCACCACGGTTTCGAACAGGCTGTCGGTGCGGTAGGCGCCGCTGCTCACGCAGGTGACCAGCTGGGCGGTCATGACCGGGGCCTCGCCGACGATGGCGAACAGGCGGCCCCCCGGGCTCAGGCGCTTCAGCCAGCTTTCGGGCAACACGGGGGTGGAACCGGTGAGGACGATGACATCGAACTGGCCATCGCTGTCCCAATCCCGGGCGGCATCTCCCTGGCGGGTCTGGATGTGGGTCAGGCCATGGGCCAGGAACTTGCGTTCCGCCTCGGCCTTCAGGTCGGCGTGGAGTTCCACCGTCACCACCACCCCCGCCTGGGCCGCCAGCAGGGCGGTGAGATAGCCGCTGCCGGTGCCCACTTCCAGCACCCGCTCATGGCGCTGGATTTGCAGGGCCTGGAGGGCCCGGGCTTCCAGACGCGGCGCCCACATGGATTCGCCATGGCCCAGGGGGATTTCCATATCAACGAAGGCCAGGGACTGGTAGACGACAGGCACGAAGTCTTCCCGCTTCACCTTGAAGAGCAGGTCCAGCACTTTCGGGTCCAGCACGTCCCAGGGACGAATCTGCTGTTCCACCATGTTGAAGCGGGCGTGTTCGATATCCATGTCGTTTCGTACCTCTTCTCGTTCCCAACAGCCTGAAAATACTGACAAAGGTTAGCATATCGGCCTGCTTTCCCGCGCATGGCCGGGCAAGGCCCTGCAAAGGAACGGGGACTGGATACCCTGGCCCGTTGCGAGACAGGCCCATCTAATCCGACAGCGCCAGATAGAGGACAAAGGCCGTGTCCCGGGCACCCGTGGCATGGCCAAGCTCCAGTCGTCCGCCCATGGCCTCCGCCGCCTGGCGGGCGATGGTCAGACCCAGGCCCGCCCCCGGGGCCTGGCTACCCCGGCCCCGGTGGAAGCGGGCAAAGATCCGTTCCCGGTCTTCCTCCGGAATACCTCCGCCATCGTCCCGGATGGTCACCCGGGCCTCATGCCCTTCCCGAACCACAGCCACATCGACATGGCGGGCATGGCCATGCCTCAGGGCATTGTCCAGCAGGTTGTCCACGATGGAGCGCAAGGCCGGCTCCCCGGCTCGCACCATCAGCCGGACGGGGCCATCCAGGGAAAACTCCGCCCCGTCCGCCCCCTCCCGGGCACTGAAATCGGCGATAGCCTCCTCCAGGGCCGCCATGACATCCAACTGGACGGGCCGGCCCACGACGCCCTCCACCTGGGCCAGGGCCAGCAGCTGGCCACTCACCCTGGCTGCCCGCCCCAAAGCCCCATCGAGCCGGACCGCGGCCGCCTGCCGGTCGGCCTCGCTATCGGCGCGGGCCAGCACATGGGCCTGGGCAGCGATCACCACCAGAGGGGTACGCAGTTCGTGGGCGGCGTCCTGGGTGAAAGCCTGCTCCCGGGCCACGGCTGTCCGGGCCCGGGCCAGCAGGGTGTCCAGGGCTTCGCTCAGGGGACGCAATTCCTGGTGCCTGACAGGCAGGTCCAGGGGCGACAGGTCGTCCGGCCGCCGGGCAGCCACCCGTTCCGACAGCCGGCGCAGGGGCGCCAGGCCGGTGCGCACCGCCACCAGGGCCGCGGTAAGGACGATGGCGAAGGCGATGGCCACGTACATCAACAGCTCAGGGGCCACTTCCCTTAATACGTCGTTGCGGCGCAGGTCGGCCCGGTCCAGCACATGGACCCGGTAATGGGGGGTGGCGGCGGTGATGACGTGCCAGCGGTAGCGGCCGTCGCTGAGGATGCCATTGCCCGCCGCCCGGTCGGCCAGGGCCAGGGCCGGGCCGTCCGGAGGCAGATAGACCGGTGCTCCGGCACCGTCGTAGACCATGAAGAACAACCTTGGCCCGCGCCCGTGGTCGAGGATGCCCGCGTTCTCCCACTGGCGACGCTGGATGGCATCCAGCAAGCGCATCAACTCACCCGCGTCCTGGGAGGGGTAGGCTTCTTCCAGGCTGTCCGCCAGGGCCCGTACGGTGCCGTCCAATTGGGCATCGATGCCGCCCGTCCCTTGCCACAGGGCGTTCAAGGCGATGAGGGCGAACAGGGCCCCCCAGACCAGGGCGAAGGCCAGCATGAGGGCCAGCAGCAACCGCTTGCCGAGGGAGGGTCGGAAGAGGGGCCTCATGGGTACTCAGGCCTGGAGCAGGTAACCCACGCCCCGGACGGTGCGGATGGCATCGTTGCCCAACTTGCGGCGCAGGTGGTGGATGTGGACTTCCAGGGTGGTGAAGTCCATGGTCTCTCCCAGGGGCGAAAGCTGGCGCGCCAGGCGGTGCTTGGGCACGACCCTGCCGCCTGACCTGGCGAGGGCCAGGAGCAGTTCGAACTCCCGGGGGGAGAGGTTTGCTTCCCGCTCTTCATCGGCATCGCCGTCCAGGGTCCAGACCTGGCGCCGGCGCTCGTCGATGCGGATGGAGCCCAGGCGCCACATGGATGCCGCCTGGCCCGCGGCCCGGCGGGTGACGGCCCGCAGACGGGCCACCAGTTCCGGTATGGCGAAGGGTTTCACCAGATAGTCGTCGGCGCCTCCGTCCAGGCCCGCCAGCCGGTCTCCCAGGGCGGCGCTGGCGGTGATGACAATGACTGGCAGGCTGAAGCCCCGCCCCCGCCAGTCCGCCAGCAGGTCCAGACCGTGGCCGTCAGGCAGGGCCAGGTCCAGGAGCACGCAATCGTAATGCGCCCGGGCCGCGAAGCGGGCGCCGTCCGCCAGGGTTCGCAGCCACTCGCTGCTCACCCCCTCGGCCCCCAGGGCCTGTTGCAGGGCGGGGCCCAGGTCCAGGTCGTCATCGATGAGCAGGATGTGCATGGCGGCAGTATGGCGGTGGCGTCAGGGGCTTAGCTTAACGTGGGCTTCAGGCCTGGCCAGGGGCACGCCCTAAAGGAAACCACAAGCCAACAGGGGACACACTGGCGCATCGCAAAACTGGAGGAACGGAATGAAGTCCAGACCATTATCGGTCCTGCTGGCCGGCCTGACGCTGGGCGGCTGCGCCAGCCCTGCCCCGGAACCCCCCTCCTCCCTGGCCCCGGGGGACTACAGCCACGTGCGCGCTTACGGCGCCTGGCTGGCGAAAAAAGAGATGAAGCAGCACGGCGTCGTGGGCCTGAGCATCGCCCTGGTGGACGACCAGCGGGTGGTCTGGAGCCAGGGCTTCGGCTACGCGGACCTGGCGGCCCGCCGGCCCGCCGACGCCAATACCCTCTACCGGGTGGGCTCCGTGTCCAAGCTGTTCACCACCGCCGCCGCCCTGAACCTGGCGGAACGGGGCCGACTCAACCTGGACGCCCCCCTGGCCGACTACCTGCCCGGGTTTACCATCCAGCCGCCGGGGGGCGGCGCGCCCGTCCGTCCGGACATCACCCTGCGCCAGCTGGCCACCCACCACGCCGGCCTGCCCCGGGATCTGGCCGGCGGCATGTGGGGCCGGGACGTGAAGTCGCCCGACAGCCTGGTGCCGGCCCTGGCGACCCAGGCCATGCTCATGCCCCCGGGCCGGGCCTACGCCTATTCCAACCTGGGCATCAGCCTGCTGGGAGAAGCGGTGGCCCGCGCCGCCGGCCGGCCCTTCGCGGAAGAAGTCCAGGCCACGGTGCTCGCCCCCCTGGGCCTTGAACACGCCCGCTTCAGCACCCAGGTGCCCGATGAGCCCTGGATGTCCAGGAGCTATCGTCTAGGCAAGGAAGCGCGGGACCACGGCCTGCGGGATATCGCCGCCGGGGGCCTGGTGGCTTCGGCCATGGACCTGGCCCGTTTCATGTCCATGATCCTGGCCGAAGGCGGGACGCCAGTGGGGCGGGCACTCCGGGCAGATTCGGTGCAGGAGATGACCCGGCCCCAGTTCTCCGGCCTGGTCCTGGACGTGGCGCCTCCCACGGCCCTGGGTTGGCACCTGGGCCATCCGGGACTGGAACAGTCGGAGCGGGTGCTGGTCCACGACGGCAGCACGGGCCTGTTCCACGCCAGCGTGGTCCTGTTGCCCGAAGCCAGGCTGGGGGTGGCCGTGCTGGCCAACAGCGACGCGGCCCTGCCGGTGGTGAACCGGCTTGCCGTGGAAACCCTGGTCCGGGCCCTGGCGGCCAAGACGGGGCGCCCCCTGCCAGCACGGGCCGTCCTGCCCGACGGCCCGCCCCTGGAAGCCGCCCAGCGCCGGGACTATCTGGGCTGGTGGACCACGGAGCAGGGGGCCGTGCGCATTGTCGAAAAAGGCGATGGCCTGAGGGCCGAACTGGGCGACAAGCAGTTGCGCCTCACGCCCCGGGCGGATGGCCTGCTGCGCCTGGACTACCGCCTCTTCGGCCTGTTCTCCATGGACCTGGGGGAAATGGCCCGGGTGGGCCTGTCCCGGCGGGACATCGAGGGCATCCCCCGCCTGGTGGCCCGGGTGGGGGGCCTGTCCACGCTGGCCGGCAGCCGGGTGGAACCGTCGGCCATCCCCGCTCCCTGGCGGGCCCGCCTGGGGGAATACCGCCTGGCGGAGACGGAAGGCCCCCTGAAGTCCCTGGGCAGGGCACGCCTGCTGGAGGAGGATGGCCTGCTGTTCGTGGAAATGGAACAGGACGGGGAACGGGGCCGCATCATCCTGCGCCCCCTGGACGACCACCGCGCCCTGCTGCTGGGGCGCTTCGCGGAATATGGCGAACTGGTGGAAGCAGAGGCGGGCGGCCGGGGCCCGGCTACCCTGGTGTATTCCGGACTGCACTTCGTCCGGCGGGAGGACGGCGATGTTTGAACGCCTGGCGCTTGCACTGCTGCCGCTGTGGCTGGTCGGCTGCGCCACCCAGGGCGCCGGCCCGTCCGCCCATGGCGATGGGGTCTACACCCTGGCCGGCCAGGCACCGCCGGTGGTCTTCCTGCAGTCCGGCCTGGGGGACGGCAAGGCGGTCTGGGACGACCTGATGCCGGACCTGGCCCGGGACCACACGGTGTTCGCCTACGACCGCCCGGGCCACGGCGCCAACCCGCCCACGGAGGCCCCCCGGGACCCCTGCACCATTGCCCGGGAAGCCCATGCCCTGCTGCGCGGCGCCGGGCTGGCGCCCCCCTACCTGCTGGTGGGCCACTCCCTGGGGGGCCTCTACCAGTACGCCTTCGCCAGGCTCTACCCGGAAGAGGTGGCGGGCCTGGTACTCGTGGACCCCACCCATCCCCGGCACTGGCAGACCATGCAGGACAAGGCTCCTGCCCAGGCGGCCCTGCTGAAGGCCCTGCGCCTGACCTTCAGCGCCACCGACCGGCGGGAATTCGACGACCAGACGGGTTGCCTGGACAGGCTGGCCCTGGACAAACCCCTGGTCGTACCTACCCGCATCCTGGTGGCCGGCCGGCTGCGCCCGGAGGAACAAGGCGCCTACGCCGCCATGCAGGAAGGACTGCGCCGGGATTGGCTACGCCTCGTACCCGCTCCCCGGCTGGACCGGGTACTGGAAGCGGGCCACTACATACAGCGGGACGCCCCAACGGCGGTGACGGCGGCCATACGCAGCCTCAGCGGCAAGCACGCCACACCCCTGCCCCACCGGACGTCCTCCAGCAAGCCCGCGGCACCCTCCAGCATCACCCCGGGCGTCACGGACAGGTCGCAGGTGCTGGAACGCCTGGGCCAGGCGAACGAAGTCATCACCGACCCGGACACCGGCGAAGAGGTCTGGATCTATCCCACGGGCCTGGCCGCGCCCTGGTACATCGGCTTTGTGCCGGTGCTGGGGGAGGTGGTGGATGCGGTGGAAACGGTCCAGTCCCTCCATGGAAAAGAGGAAAGGCTGATCCGCTTCGATGGCCGGGGCGTGGTGCAGTCCTTTACAGCCCGCCGGGTTACGGACTGACTGCGAGCCCTGGACTCCAGCCCGGTTCCTCTCCATAACCGAGCATCCCCACTGGCCACAGGCTTGAAATAAACCCTTGTATAAGCTAGTTTCAGGGCCACGTTAGGGGTGCCGTCACAACCAAACCGGAAAAGTCGCGAGAGCGACTCTCGACGCTCCCCTCGCCCGCAGGCGGGAGAGGGGTTGGGGGAGAGGGAGACGGCTGAGATCACACCCTTTGAACCTGACCCGGGTCATGCCGGCGTAGGGAAGCGAGCCGGCCGGCAGTGCGTTCCTTACGTTTTTTTGGAGTCGCACCATGAACGCCAATCCCCAGCAGTTGGGTACCTTCCTTGCCGCCACCGCCCACGTGGACGAGGCCGCCATCCAGCCCCTGCCGAATTCCCGCAAGGTCTACGTGGCGGGCAGCCGGCCGGACATCCAGGTGCCCATGCGGGAGATTTCCCAGGCGGACACCCCTACCCAGTTCGGCGGTGAGAAAAACCCCCCCATCTTCGTCTACGACTGCTCTGGCCCCTACACCGACCCAGCCGCGAAGATCGACATCCGCCAGGGCCTGCCCGCGCTACGCCAGAAATGGATCGAGGAACGAGGCGACACGGAAGTGCTGCCCGGCCTGTCTTCCGAATATGGGCAGCAGCGGGCCAACCTGGCGGACCTGGCCAGCCTGCGCTTCCCCGGCCTGCACCGCCAGCCCCGCCGGGCCAAGGCCGGCATGAATGTCAGCCAGATGCACTACGCCAAGAAAGGCATCATCACCCCGGAAATGGAATACATCGCCATCCGGGAAAACCTGCGCCGGGCTGAATATCTGGAAAACCTGCGCACCTCCGGCCCCCAGGGCGAAAAGCTGGCCAAGCTCCTGGGCCGCCAGCATCCGGGCCAGCATTTCGGCGCCAGCATCCCCGCCGAGATCACCCCCGAATTCGTGCGCAGCGAAGTCGCCCGGGGCCGGGCCATCATCCCCTGCAACGTGAACCACCCGGAAACCGAGCCCATGATCATCGGCCGCAACTTCCTGGTGAAGATCAACGCCAACATTGGCAACTCGGCCCTGGGTTCTTCCATCAGCGAGGAAGTGGACAAGATGACCTGGGCCATCCGCTGGGGCGGCGACACGGTCATGGACCTTTCCACCGGCAAGAACATCCATGAAACGCGCGAGTGGATCATCCGCAACTCCCCGGTGCCCATCGGCACCGTGCCCATCTACCAGGCCCTGGAGAAGGTGAACGGCAAGGCCGAGGAACTCACCTGGGAAATGTTCCGGGACACCCTCATCGAGCAGGCGGAACAGGGGGTGGATTACTTCACCATCCACGCCGGGGTGCTGCTGCGCTACGTGCCCATGACCGCCAACCGCATGACCGGCATCGTCAGCCGGGGGGGCTCCATCATGGCCAAGTGGTGCCTGGCCCACCACAAGGAAAGCTTCCTCTACACCCACTTCGAGGAAATCTGCGAAATCATGAAGGCCTACGACGTGGCCTTCAGCCTGGGGGATGGCCTGCGCCCCGGCAGCATTTACGACGCCAACGACGAGGCCCAGCTGGGCGAACTGAAGACCCTGGGGGAGCTGACCCAGATCGCCTGGAAGCACGACGTGCAGGTGATGATCGAAGGTCCCGGCCACGTGCCCATGCAGCTCATCAAAGAGAACATGGACAAGCAGCTGGAATGGTGCGACGAAGCCCCCTTCTACACCCTGGGCCCGCTGACCACCGACATCGCCCCCGGCTACGACCACATCACCAGCGGCATCGGCGCCGCCATGATCGGCTGGTACGGCACCGCCATGCTCTGCTACGTCACCCCCAAGGAACACCTGGGCCTGCCCGACAAGGACGACGTGAAGGAAGGCATCATCACCTACAAGCTGGCCGCCCACGCCGCCGATCTGGCCAAGGGTCATCCAGGCGCCCAGATCCGCGACAACGCCCTAAGCAAGGCCCGCTTCGAGTTCCGCTGGGACGACCAGTTCAACCTGGGCCTGGACCCGGACAAGGCCAAGTCCTTCCACGACGAAACCTTGCCGAAAGAGAGCGCCAAGGTGGCCCACTTCTGCTCCATGTGCGGCCCCCACTTCTGCTCCATGAAGATCACCCAGGACGTGCGGGACTTCGCCGCCAAGCAAGGCATCAGCGAGAACGAGGCGCTGGAGAAGGGGATGGAAGTGAAGTCGGTGGAGTTCGTGAAGACCGGGGCGGAGGTCTACCACAAGGTTTGATGCCCCAGGTCTGATGCCCCACCGAAACCCGGCATGACCCAGGGATTGTTGTTCGCTCTGTTGTCCCTGGCGCTTTACGGGATATGGGGCTTCTCCTACAAGCTGCTCGCCCTCAGGGATATCCAGGGGGCATGGGCGGTGGCGCTCATCATGCTCCTGGGTGCTGCAATCTCGGCCGGCATTGCCCTTGCGCGCGTTGAGCCTTTTCCCGCTGCCAACTTTGGCAGCAACGTTCCGTGGATCGTGGTTGTTGCCCTGAGCGGGGCAGTGGGCAACATCTTCCTGACCAAGGCCATGGCCGCCCCGGGCATGAGTTCCGGCGTGGTCATGGCCATCACCGGGGCCTATCCTCTGGTGGTCGCACTCCTGGCCTGGGTGTTTCTCAATGAGCAACTGGCCGGCCCACAAGCCATCGGCATTGCTGCCATCGTTTTTGGGGTGGGATTGCTCACGTTCAAGTGAAGCATCTCCGCAGTCAGGGCAGCCTGAGCCCACTTGGCGATTGCCATCCTGCGCACTACCCCACCTTGGCCAGAAACCGGTCCAGCTGATTGGCGAAGGCCTGCCGGTCGGCGTGGCTGAAAGCCGGGGGGCCGGACGAATTCAGGCCCGCGTCCCGCAGCCCGGTCATGAAGTCCCGCAGGTTCAGGGCTTCGCGGATGTTTTCCGGGCTGTAGAACTCGCCCCGGGGGTTGAGGGCGTGGCCGCCTTTTTCGATGACCTGGGCGGCCAGGGGGATGTCGGCGGTGATGACCAGGTCTCCCACTACCACCCGGCGGGCGATTTCGTTATCCGCCACGTCGAAGCCCTGGGGCACTTGCAGGGCGGTGATGTAGGGCGAAGGGGGCACCCGCAGCAGGCGGTTGGCCACCAGGGTGGTGGGGATGCGCTTGCGGTCCGCCGCCCGGAACAGGATTTCCTTGATCACGCCGGGGGTGGCATCGGCGTCCACCCAGATTTTTATCGCCATGCCAGGGCCCCTGCCCCGGCCCGGCGGCCGCTGGCGAAACAGGCGGTGAGCAGATAGCCCCCGGTGGGGGCCTCCCAGTCCAGCATTTCGCCGGCGCAGAACACGCCGGGCAGGGTCTTGAGCATGAGGTTCTCGTCCAGGGCGTCGAATTTCACCCCGCCGGCGCTGCTGATGGCTTCTTCCAGGGGCCGGGGGGCGGTGAGGGCAAGAGGCAGGGCCTTGAGGGTATCCGCAAGCCTTTCAGGATCGTGCAGTGCCTCGGCAGGCAGCACTTCCCGCAGCAGGCCGGCCTTCACCCCTTTCAGGCCCAGCCGGCTTTGCAGGTGGCTGGAGAGGGAGCGGGCGCCCCGGGGCCGGGCAATCTCTGCCACCAGTTTCTCCCGGGGCCAGTCGGGCATCAGGTCCAGGAGGGGGATGGCCTGTCCCTGGGCAGTGAGGGCATCCCTCAACCGGGCGGAGAAGGCATAGATGAGACTGCCTTCCACGCCGTGTTCCGTGACCACGAACTCCCCCTGGCGACGTTCACCGTCCCAACTCAGCACCACGGGCTTCACCGGCTGGCCGGCAAAGCGTTGCCAGAAGTGATCGCTCCAGGCCACGTCAAAACCGCAGTTGGCGGGCTGCAAGGGCGCCACGGCCACGCCCTGGTCCGCCAGCAGGGGAACCCAGGCGCCGTCAGAACCGAACTTGGACCAGCTTCCGCCCCCCAGGGCCAGCACCAGGGCATCGGCCTGGACGAGCCGCTCACCCTCCGGCCCGGAAAATCGCAACGCACCGCGTGGCTTGTCCGCCCAACCCAGCCAGCGATGCCCCACGTGGATCTGGAGTCCGGCCTGGCGCAACCGGTGCAGCCAGGCCCGCAACAGGGGCGCGGCCTTCATCTCCCGGGGGAAGACCCGGCCGGAGGTGCCGACGAAGGTGTCCACCCCCAGACCCGCAGCCCAGGCCCGCAGGTCGGCAGGACCGAAGGCCTGGAGCATCGGTTCCAGCTCAGATTGCCGGGCGCCGTAGCGGGCCAGGAAATCCGGCAGGGGTTCGGAATGGGTGAGGTTGAGCCCGCCCCGCCCCGCCAACAGAAACTTGCGCCCCAGGGAAGGCATGCGGTCGTAGAGATCCACGGCAGCCCCGCCCGCCAGCAGGACTTCTGCGGCCATGAGCCCCGCCGGGCCGCCACCGATGACCGCGATGCGCCGGGTCATCGTCCAGCCCTACCCGAAGGGGCGGGATCCATGGAGGCGGGCTCGGGAAAACACATTGGAAGGAGCAAGAAAGAAAGCGGAAAAGCTGGAATTGTGGGGCTGATCCCGAACTGACGATACCCCTGGCAATCCTACAATCTTCTGCCCCTGTTCCCGTCAGGGTGGAATTTCCTGGCGCCAGCCCCTAAGTTCCTTGCCATGACCACGAATTGATAGCCCATGACCCCCTCTGCGTCCCCGCCCTTCCCCTTCGACAACACCTATGCCCGGGATCTTCCCGGTTTCTACGAAGTCTGCCAGCCGGCCACCGTACCCGCCCCCGTGCTGCTGTTCTTCAACCCGGGCCTGGCCCGGGAACTTGGGTCGAGCCTGGGGGAAGAAAGCGATGCTGCCCTGGCAACCATGTTCTCCGGCAACACCCTGCCCGCAGGTGCCCAGCCCATCGCCCAGGCCTACTCCGGCCATCAGTTCGGCCATTTCAACCCCCAGTTGGGAGATGGCCGGGCCCTGCTGATCGGCGAAGTCGTCGACATCCACGGCCAGAGGCGGGACATCGCCTTCAAGGGGTCCGGTCGCACGCCCTTTTCCCGCCGGGGGGACGGCAAGGCGGCGGTGGGCCCCATGTTGCGGGAAGTGCTGATCGGCGAATACCTCCAGGCCGTGGGCATCCCCACCACCCGGGCCCTGGCGGTGGTATCCACGGGGGAACCCGTGTTCCGGGAACGCACCCTGCCCGGCGCAGTGCTGACCCGGGTGGCCGCCAGCCACCTGCGGGTGGGCACCTTCCAGTTCTTCTCCGCCCACGGCAGCGCCGACCAGGTGCAGCAACTGGCGGATTACGCCATCGCCCGCCACTACCCGGAACTCCTGGAAGCCGATGACCGTTACCTGGCCTTCCTTTCCGCCGTGGCGGAGCGCCAGGCGGCCCTCATCGCCCGGTGGATGCACGCAGGCTTCATTCACGGAGTGATGAATACTGACAACATGAGCATTTCCGGGGAAAGCATCGATTTCGGCCCCTGCGCCTTCATGGAGGCCTTTGATCCCCGGGCGGTGTTCAGCTCCATCGATGAGATGGGTCGTTACGCCTACGGCGCCCAGCCCCGCATCGCCGGCTGGAACCTGGCCCGCCTGGCGGAAACCCTGCTTCCCCTTCTGGACCCGGACGAAGGCCGGGCCATCGAGCGGGCCACGGCGGTCATCGAGAATTTCATGGCCCGCTACCAACACCACTGGCTGGCTGGGCTGCGGACCAAGCTGGGCCTGTCCCGGACGGACGGGCAGAATGATGCCGCCGATACTGCCCTGGGTGAAAGCTGGCTGGACCTGCTCCACGCCCAGCAAGTGGACTACACCCTGGCCTGGCACCGGCTGGCGGATGCGTCGGAAGGCGACGAAGCCCCCCTGCGCAGCCTGTTCCCCGGCCAGCCAGGACTGGACCGCTGGCTGCAACGCTGGCGTGAACGCTGCGCCGTGGAAGATGCCGGGACCGACAACGCCCGGCAGCGGGCCGAGGCCCTGCGCCACACCAATCCCTGGCTCATCCCCCGCAACCACCGGGTGGAAGAGGCCCTGGCCGCCGCTTCGGAGGAAGGCGACCTGAAGCCCTTCGAAACCCTGCTCCAGGCCCTGGCCCGGCCCTACGATGCCGACCCCGGCCGGGCCCGGTTTGCCGAGCCGGCACCCGGCGAGTTCATGTCCGAATTCCGCACCTTCTGCGGCACCTGAACCCCGGCCCCAGGCCCACCCCGGGAAGACAAGGCCCGGACGTATCAATAGAATGACCATCTCATGTCTTCCGACGAGACCCCCCCACGTTCCCGGCGCCTGCGGGACTGGTCCGGCAACCAGTTGACCCGCCTGCGCCGCCGCCAGATGGCCTATCGCCACCTCTGGCTGGGGCGTCTCATCTTCTGGGGCGGAGCGGTGGCCATCGGCCTCTTGGGGGTGCTGTTCGCCAAGATGGTGGACGCAGGCGTCCACGGCCTGCGCCAGATCACCGCCGAATACCCCTTCTGGCCCTTCATCATCGCCCCCCTGGGCGGCGCCGGCCTGGTGTGGCTGACCCGGCGATTCTTCCCGGGCGCCGAGGGCAGCGGCATTCCCCAGGTGATGGCGGAAATGGCCCGCAACAACGTGGACAGCCACCGGCTGCCCCAGCCCCTGCTGTCCCTGCGCATCGTCTTCGGCAAGATCGTGCTGGGCACCGGGGCAATGTTTTCCGGCTTTTCCATGGGCCGGGAAGGGCCCATGGTGCAGATCGGCGCCGGCCTCATGCATGCCATCGGCGAACGCCTGCCCCGCCGTTTGCAGGTGGACCGCCGCCACCTACTGGCGGCGGGCGGTGCGGCGGGCATCGCCGCCGCCTTCAACACCCCCCTGGCGGGCATCCTGTTCGCCATAGAGGAACTCAGCCGGGGCATGGCAGACCGCATGAGCGGACTCATCATCACCGCCATCGTCATCGCTGGCGTGGTCACCCAGGCCTACTTTGGCAACTACACCTACTTCGGCTGGCTGGACATCACCCAGATCGAAGCCCCCCACAACCCGGGCATGCTGCTTGCAGTGGCCCTCACCTGCGGGGTGGCGGGGGGCCTTTTCGCCCGGCTGCTGATCCGCACCACGGACCTGCCCGGCCGCCTGGGCCACTGGCGCCGCACCTACCCGGTGCGCTTTGCCGGCGGCTGCGGACTGGTACTGGCCTGCCTGGGCTGGGCGTCCGGGGGCATCACCTTCGGCACTGGTTATGAGGAAGCCAAGCAGTTGCTGGACCAGTCCGCCCCCATGCCCTGGCATTTCGGCCTGGACAAGTTCATCGCCACCGCCGTGTCCTTCGCCAGTGGCATCCCCGGCGGCATCTTCGCCCCCTCCCTGTCCATCGGCGCCGGCCTGGGCCAGAACCTCCATGACCTGAACGAGCTGGCCGGCGGTGGCGGCTACCTGCCAGGCATGACCAACCTGCTGTGCATGGCGGGCTTCCTGGCCGCCGTGACCCAGACCCCCATCACCGCCTTCGTCATCGTCATGGAAATGGTGAGCGGCTACGGCCTGGTGCTGGACCTGATGGTGGTGACCCTGCTGTCTTCGGGCATCTCACGAACCTTTTGCCCGCCCCTGTATCGAACCCTGGCGACCCGCTACCTGCGTCCTCCTGCACCCAAACCCGCCCCCTCACCTGCACCGAATACCGCTCCATGAAACTTCGACGCCTCTGGCCCGGGATAACCGTTCTTGCCCTGGCCGCCGGCCTTGCCACCTACTGGTGGGCCCCCTGGAAAAACACCGCCGACACGCCCCGATATGAAACGGCCAAGGTGGATAAAGGCGCCCTGTCTGCCAATGTGTCCGCCAGCGGCACCCTATCCGCCCTGGTGACGGTGCAGGTGGGCTCCCAGGTGTCCGGCCAGATCCTGGAACTGTCCGCAGACTTCAACACCCCGGTGAAACAAGGCCAGATCATCGCCCGCCTGGACCCGGTCACCTTCCAGAGCCGGGTGACCCAGGCGGAAGCGGACCTGGCCGCAGCCCAGGGGGGAGTAGACGTGGCCCGGAGCAGTCTGGCGGTGCGCCAGGCGGAAGCCGGCAAGGCCCGCCTGGCCCTGGGGGAAGCGGAACGCAACCTGAAGCGCAAGCAGGACCTGGTGGCCCAGGGTTTCCTCTCCGTCGCCGAGCTGGATGCCGCCGAAACCGCCGCCGCCAGTGCCCGGGAGCAGGAACGCCTGGTCGAAAGCGAAATCCGCTCCGCCCAGGCCCAGGTGGCCAATGCCCTGGCCGGAGTGCGCCAGCGCCAGGCCCAACTGGACCAGGCCCGGCAGGAACTGGCCCGCACCCTCATCAAGGCACCGGTGGACGGCGTGGTGGTGAGCCGCAACATCGACGTGGGTCAGACCGTGGCCGCATCCTTCCAGGCACCGGTGCTGTTCACCATCGCCCGGGACCTGGGCCAGATGGAAGTGAACATTGCCGTGGACGAGGCGGACGTGGGCCGGGTCATGGAAGGCCAGAAGGTGCGCTTCACCGTGGACGCCTACCCCGGCGAGCGATTCCAGGGCAAGGTCACCCAGATCCGCAAGGCGCCCCTGGTGAGCAACAACGTGGTCACCTTCAGCGTCATGGCCCGGGTGGACAACCCGGAAGGCAAGCTGCTGCCGGGCATGACCGCCAGCGCGAAGATCCTCACCGAGGAGCGCAAGGACGTGCTCAAGGTGCCCAACGAGGCCCTGCGCTTCCGGCCCACCAATCCAGACGGCAGCCCCGTGAAACTGGAAGTGAAAAAACGGGAAGATGGCCCGGGCATCCCCGGGCGTGTCTGGGTGCTGGGCAAGGATGGCGGCCCCGTTCCAGTGAGCCTGCGGCTGGGGGTAAGCGACGGCAAAAGCACGGAGGTGCTCCAGGGCAACCTGAAGGAAGGCGCCGAAATCATCCTGAAGAAGGTGGAAAACGCCGACAAGGCAAAACCCAAGCGCCCCTTCGGCATGGGCATGTGAGCGGGAGGCGTCCGGCGTGAGGCGTGAGGGGGAGCCGCTGATCCAGGTGTCCGGCCTGGCCCGGGAATATCGCCTGGGGGAGATCACCGTGCCGGCCCTCAAGGGGGTGAGCCTGAGCATCGGGCATGGCGAGTTCGTCGCCATCATGGGCCCTTCCGGTTCCGGAAAATCCACCTTCATGAACCTGCTGGGCTGCCTGGACATAGCCGACCGGGGAAGCTACCGGCTCAACGGTGAAACGGTCAGCGGCCAGTCCGCCGAAGCCCTGGCAGGCATCCGCAACCGGCACATGGGCTTCGTCTTTCAGGGCTTCAACCTGCTGCCCCGGGCCAGCGCCCAGGAAAACGTGGAACTCCCCCTTCTCTACGCCCGGGTGCCGGCGGCCGAACGACACCGCCGGGCCCGGGAAAAACTGGCCCAGGTGGGGCTGGCGGAGCGGGCCCACCACCGCCCTGCCCAGTTATCCGGCGGCCAGCAACAGCGGGTGGCCATCGCCCGGGCCCTGGTGAACGCCCCGCCCCTGATCCTGGCGGACGAGCCCACCGGCGCCCTGGACACCCACACCAGCCAGGAGATCATGACCCTGCTCCAGGAACTGAACGCCTCCGGCATCACCATCGTCCTGGTGACCCACGAACCGGATATCGCCGCCTACGCCCGGCGCATGCTGGTGTTCCGGGACGGGGAAATCATTGAGGACCGCCCCGTGTCGCCGCACCGCTCGCCTCACGTCTCCCCCCTCACCCATTCCATGCCATGAATCTCTCCGATGCCGGCCTGTCCGCCCTCCGGAGCCTGCGGGCCAACAAGATGCGCAGCGCCCTCACCACCCTGGGCATCATCATCGGCGTGGGGGCTGTCATCACCATGATGGCGGTGGGCGAAGGGGCACGGCGACAGGTGGCAGAGCAGCTCAAGAGCCTGGGCTCCAACACCCTGGTGATCTTTCCCGGGGCGGTCACCAGCAGCGGCGTGCGCCTGGGTTTCGGCAGCCGCAACACCCTCACGGAGCTAGACGCCCTGGCCATCCAGGCAGAAACGCCCCGGGTCCTTGCCGCCGCCGCAGGCATGAGGGGCACGGGGCAACTGGTGCATGGCAACCTGAACTGGTCCAGTGTGATCTTCGGTATCGGTCCCGATTACCTCACCGCCCGGGAATGGCGACTGGCCCGGGGTCGGGATTTCGACGAAGCGGAACTACGCAGCAGCGACAAGGTGGCCCTGGTGGGCCAGACCGTGGCGGACATGCTGTTCGGCGGCACCGACCCCACGGGCCAGACCCTACGGGTCAAGAACGTGCCCTTCACCATCGTCGGCCTGCTGGCGCCCAAGGGCCAGAGCTTCATGGGCCAGGACCAGGACGACGTGGTTTTCATCCCCATCAGCACGGCCCGGGGCCGCATCATCGGCCAGTCCCAGGGACGGCTGCGCACCGTGGGCCACATCTACGTGAAGATGCAGGACGGCACCGACATGCAGACCGCAGAGGCGGACATCCGCGAACTCTTGCGCCAGCGCCACCGCCTGGGACCCGACAAAGATGACGACTTCAACATCCGCAATCTCTCTGAAGTGGTGCAGGCCGAACAGGAAGCCTCCAAGACCTTCTCCGCCCTGCTGGCCGCCATCGCCTCCGTCTCCCTGCTGGTGGGAGGCATCGGCATCATGAACATCATGCTGGTGTCGGTGACGGAACGCACCCGGGAAATCGGCATCCGCATGGCCGTAGGAGCCCGTCCCCGGGACATCCTGGCCCAGTTCCTGGCGGAAGCCATCATCCTTTCCCTCATAGGCGCCCTTGTGGGGGTGGCTTTGGGCATCGGCGGCAGTCTGGCCCTGGAAAAATGGGCGGAATGGCAGATCCTGTTGCGGCTGGACGCCGTATTCCTGGCCGTGGCGGCCGCCAGTAGCGTGGGCGTCTTCTTCGGCTGGTACCCTGCCCGCAAGGCGGCGCGCCTGGCCCCCATCGATGCCCTGCGCTACGATTGAACCTGTTACCGACGATTGACCATGACCCGAATCCGATCACGTCTTCCCCTTCTTTCCGCCCTGTTCGGAGCCCTCTTATCCCAGGGGGCCCTGGCCCAGCAGGCGGGTGCCTATGCCCCGCCGCCGCCCGCCGTGATCATCGGCCCGGTGTCAGGGCCCAACCCCTACCTGATCTACGTGCCGGCTCCCCAGGCGGTGCAGATGCCCTCGCTGCCGTCTTTTTTGCCCCCGCCGCCTGCCGCGATAGCACCGGCACCGCCACAGATGCCGGCTCCGGCCCCTGAGGCGAGCGCTACGACAAAAAAGAAGACCCTGTCCGACCTGGGCGAATCCCTGGGCAGCTATTTCACCCAGGAAGAAATGGACCTGCTGGTGGAATACATGAAGGAGTCCGTCCTGGCCGCCTTCAAGGGGGAAGAGGTCTTCCTGCCCCCGGACCTGGCCTTCAAGCTGGAAGTGCTGCTGGTCCGGCTAAAGAAGGAGGGAACCCTGTACATGGACAACCTCATCAAGCAACTGGAAGCGGACCTGAAGCGCTCCCTGGAAGAGAAACTGACTCCGCCCGCCGCAAAACCCGCCCCGTTGCCGGAAGTCCAGCCGGCCACCGCTCCTGCTCCCGGCAACGTCAAGGCCACACCCAAGGCCTTGCCCAAACCCGCTCGCAAGGCCTCCTGATTCCGGAACCTTATTTCTTGCCGCCGGCGGCGATCTGCTCCAGGAGCTGTCCCAGGCTGAGTTGGGCCTTGGCGTAGCCCTGGTCAGCAGATTTCTGGAACCAGGCGAAAGCCTCGTTCAGGTTCTTCTCCACGCCGTTGCCGTCCCGGAACAGCACCCCCAGGTTGTGCTGGGCCACCTTGTCGCCCGCCTCGGCGGCCAGGCGGTACCATTTGGCAGCCATGGCCGTGTCCTTGGCCACGCCCTTGCCCTGTTCGAAGATCACGCCCAGGTTGTTCTGGGCGGGCACGTCCCCCGCCTCGGCGGCCTTGGCCAGCCAGAGCAGCGCAGTCTGGGTAGAGGCTTCGTCCCGGGCCGCCTGATGCAATAACCAGCCCAGGCGGCTCTGGGCGGCGGACACGCCCTTTTCCGCAGCCTTCAGATACCAGTCCCGGGCTTCGGCTTCGTTTTTCTCCATGCCCTGGCCCTGCTCCGCCATCAAGCCCAGGTTGAACCAGGCCAGGGGCTCGTTCTGGGCCGCCGCCTTGAGAAACCATTCCCGCGCCTGGGCGAAATCCGCCGTCACTCCCAGGCCTTCCCGATACATGCGTCCCAGGTTGTTCTGGGCCGCCGGGTCCGCCAGGGCGCCCCGTTCATACCAGACCTTGGCGGCAGCCAGGTCCGGCTGGCCCAGGGCCCCGGTCTCCTGTAGCCAGCCCAGGTGGGTGGCGGCGTTGGCATCCCCCGCCTCGGCGGCCATGCGGAACCAGCGCACGGCCTCACCCATGTTCTTCGGCATGCCCTGGCCTTTTTCAAACATCCAGCCCAGGCGGGCCATGGAGGGCACGTGGCCCTGGTTGCCCGCCAGGGCCATCCAGTTGGCGGCAGCCATGTAATCCTGCTGGATGCCGCCCAGGGCATCGCGATAGATCAGGCCCAGGTTGCCCTGGGCTTCGGCGTTGCCCGCCTCGGCGGCCTTGGTGAACCACTTCACCGCTTCCTGGTAGTTCTGGGCCACACCGTTGCCGGTGGCGTACTTGATGCCCAGGTTGTTCTGGGCCGGCACATCCCCCAGTTCCGCCGCCCGGGTGAGCCACTGGGCCGCCAGGGCCGGGTCCTTGGGCACCCCCAGGCCCTGGTCGTAGAGGGCCGCCAACTGGGCCTGGGCCGCCGCCAGGTTGAGTTCCGCAGCGCCACTCACCAGGGTGATGGCTTCATCCATGTTCTGTTCCACGCCCTGGCCCTTGAGCAACATGAGGCCCAGGTTGTAGAGGCCGATGGGATCTTTCTGCTGGGCGGCCTTGCCATACCATTCGGCTGCCTTGGCCAGGTCCTTGGCCACACCCATGCCGTTTTCGAACATCCAGCCCATCTTTGCCTGGGCTTCCGGGTCGCCGGCCTGGGCCGCCATCTGGTAATAACGCAGGGCCATCTGCATGGCCTGCATGGGGTCGGGCATGCCCGCCGGCAGGGGCATCTGGGCCGCAGCCTGCTGGGCTAACGCGCCCGACAGGGCCAGCATGAGCGGCAACACACGCAGTTTCCTGGCGAAACGGTTCATGGCGAATCCTTTCTCAGTGGACATTCATTTTCTCCCTTCGGGCAGGCGATAGATGACCGGCACGTCGATCCAGGCGGTGACTGCCTCGCCGTTCTTGCGGGCCGGGTTGAAACGCCAGCGGGACAGTTGCTCCCGAGCGTCCCGGTCCAGGACACCATTGCCGCTGCTCTGCTTGAGCAGCATCTTGCCCGGCGTGCCATCCGCCTGAACTTCCACCCGCAATATCAGTTTGCCTTCCACACCATAGACGTTGGCCATGAGGGGGTAGACAAAGCTGGGGTTCTGGGCGGAATAGCTGGGCAATTCCATTTGATCCTCTCCAGCCTGGGGGGGGCGGTTGTCCGGCTGGGGATGGAAAGGCAGGGGGCAGTAATTGGAGGGGGCCAGTACGTCCAGGGTATCCACCTTGCTGTCTTCCGCCTTGACCAGTCGCTGATCCGGCGGCCGCACCACGCTCAGACCCACCCCCCGGGTATCCGGGCGGGCATCGGCAATGGCACTGGCCCCCGTCACCGGGGCCACGGTACGCCCCCCACTCCCAGCTGGCGCTGTTTTTCCACTGTTGGGCGCCACAGCACTCATGCCGGTTCCCGGCGCCTGGGCCAGCCGGTTATCGGCCGCCCGGGCGCCTCCCGGGGACACATCACCACCGGCAGGGCCGCTGCGCACCTGACGGGATGCCTGGGGAGCCGGACGCCCCTGGGGCTGGCCATATACGACAGGCATGCCGGTCTGTACCGGCACCATCAGCACAGCCCACTGGGGGCCGCTGCCCGGTTCTCCCGGTGCCAGGGCCAGGCTCTTTCCACCCCGGGAACTGTTTCCCGCCGCCGGAGCGCGAACCTTGCCCAGACTATTGCCAGCGGGAGTCGAGCCGGCAAGACGGCCCACCCCCGGCCCGGCGCCTTTGGCCGCACCGGGACTGGAGGCCCGGGCCACCGCAGCGGCCCCCTGGCCACCGCCCTTTCCTGGGACGGCTTTGGGCTCTTTCAGGGGGATTGCTGGTGTGCCACCCGCCTTGCTGCTGGCCAGGGTCCGGCCGGGACTATCGCCCTCCGCTGGGGCCGCGCCGCCCGCTGCCGGCGCCAGCGCCCCGGCGGCCAGCCCCCCCCGGCCCTGGGGAAATTCCGGCAGGCTGGACAGGGTGCCGCTGGCAGTCAGGCGCAAGCCTTGGGGTTCGCCGCCGGCATGGGCGGCGGCGGCGCTGGCGGATGCAGCCTGGGCCCCTGCACCGGCGGCCAGGTTCTGGCCGCTACCCGGCTGGGTACTGGCGGAAAATCCGGATTCACCGGCCTGGCTCCCCTGGGCCTCCCCCCCGGGCAGAGTACTGGCTTCCGCGCCCGGACTTGCTTCGCCGCCGCCGGGCGCCTGGGGGGTGGCCTGTGCCACGGTCTCGGCCATGACCCGGCTGGGGGCCAGGGCCAGGCCTAGCTCGCTGCCTGGTGCCGGGTCGGGGGCGACCGTACCCTGGCCAGTAGCTGCCGCCAGGGCGGGTTCCGCTCCGGTCGTACCCGCCGAAACCATCGCCGGCTGGACCGGGTCCGCTGCGCTCGCTGCCAGGGTCTGAACTGCTTGCGCCACCTTGGCTGCCGGTGCCCGGACAGGTTCCACCCGCCCCAGGGACTGGGGTTCGGACACTCCAGGGGCCTCCGTCAGGGTGGGCAAGGCCACCGCAGGCGCATTCCTGGGGACCTTGCGTTCCTCGATGAAACGGGCCTCCAGGGTCTGGGGTTCCCGCTTTGTCTTGTCCTTCTTGTTCGGTTTGCGGGCGACTTTGATCTTTTTCGGCTTGGCCTGGCGGGCCCGGTCCGTCTCCGTCTTGACCCGGGGCCGGGGGGCCTGGAGTTCTTCCGGCGGCTTCAGGTCCACCTCGAAACTGACGGTTTCCGGAAGGGGAGGAGGTTCCTGGCGCAGGCCAACCATGACCGCCAGGTGCAGCACGACGCTGCCTCCCAGGGCCGTCCAGTGACGGGGCTCCAGTTGCCGCAGACGGGCGACAAGGCGCAGCAACAAGCTCACTTACCCGCCTGCCCTTGGGAAGTCTTGCCCTTGGGCGCAGCGGCCGTGACAAAGGTCAGCCGGACCACGCCGGCCCGGCTGATGGCCGCCATGACTTCGGTGACGCGGCCGTAGGGCACGCCGGTGTCGGCCCGCAGTTGCACGCTCAGGTCCGCAGTCTTTTTCAGCTCCCCGGCCAGCCGGCCTTCCAGCACCTCCAGGTCGAGGACTTCCTTGCCCAGCAGGGCCTGGCCGTCCGCCTGGACGGTGACGATGACGGATTTGGCCGGTTGCAGGGCCGCCACGGGGGAGGTTTCCGGCAGTTTCACCTTCACCGACTGGAGGATGAAGGGGGCCGTGACCATGAAGATGGTCAGCAACACCAGCATCACGTCCACCAGGGGGGTGACGTTGATCTCGCTCATGGCCCGGAAGTCCGACTCCCCCGAGGCCGAAAAATTGGTGCGGCGCATGATGGCTCAGTCCTGCTTCTGGGTGCTGGCCAGGGACAGGAAGTCGTTGGCGAAGCGGTCCATTTCCGACACTTCCAGGCGGGTGACCCGCACCCCGTAGTTGTAAGCCAGCACCGCCGGCACGGCGGCGGCAATGCCCACCGCCGTGGCCAGCAGGGCTTCGCCCACCGGCCCGGCCACCACTTCCAGACCGGAGGAGCCGGACCGGACGATGTTTTCCATGGCGTTCATGATGCCCCAGACGGTGCCGAACAGACCCACGAAGGGGGCCGTACTGCCGATGCTGGCCAGCAGCATGAGGCCGGATTCCAGCCGGTGCTGTTCCTTGCGCACCTGGTTGGACAGGCTGCGTTCCAGCACCGCCTGGCGGTCACCAGCTCCTTCCAGGGTCTTGCTTTCCCCCAAGCCGGCCAGGGCATCAAACCCGGCCCGGGCCAGGCTGGCCAGGGAACCCGGCGCGGTCTTGGCGATCTGGGCTGCCGCTTCCAGGTTGGCCGCCTGCCAGAAACGCTGGGAAAAGTCCTTGTTTTCCCGGGCCATGCGCACCTGCAACCAGCCCTTGGCGATGATCAGGGCCCAGGTGACCAGGGAAAAGAGGATCAGCAGGGTGAGGGCCAGGTTGACGGCGGTGGAAGCGGAGTAGTTGATCATGGTCGGAGTCTGCTTGGGTCGGTTTGGGTTGAACTGGCGGCGGGATTATAAGCGCTCGCTAATTGATCCCCCCTCGGCCTCCTGTCCCCGGCCTGGGGGAAGCGGAAAAAATGATGCGCACCCGCCATGACACACCGGCCATGCAAAGCCCCGCCGGGCCAGGATAGAATGCCTTTTTATTTTGCGACCCCGGAGTTCTCATCATGTCCATGGCCGACCGTGACGGCGTCATCTGGTACGACGGCAAACTCGTCCCCTGGCGCGAGGCCACCACCCACGTGCTCACCCACACCCTGCACTACGGCATGGGCGTGTTCGAGGGCGTGCGCGCCTACGAAACCCCCACGGGCCCGGCCATCTTCCGGCTCCAGGACCACACCGACCGGCTGTTCCGCTCCGCCCACATCCTGGGCATGAAGATGCCCTACGACAAGGACACCCTGAACGAGGCCCAGAAGATGGTGGTGCGGGAAAACGGCCTGAAATCCGGCTACCTGCGTCCCATGGCCTTCTACGGTGCGGAAGCCATGGGCATCTCCGCCAAGACCCTGTCCACCCACGTCATCGTCGCGGCCTGGCCCTGGGGCGCCTACCTGGGCAAGGAAGCCCTGGAGCACGGCATCCGGGTGAAGACCTCCTCCTTCAGCCGCCACCACGTCAACATCACCATGTGCAAGGCAAAGGCCAACGGCAACTACATGAACTCCATCCTGGCCCACCGGGAAGCGGAGATGGACGGCTACGACGAGGCCCTGCTGCTGGATGTGGACGGTTTCGTGGCGGAAGGCTCCGGCGAGAACGTGTTCATCATCCGCAAGGGCAAGATGTACACCCCGGACCTCACCAGCGCCCTGGAAGGCATCACCCGGGACACCCTCATCCAGCTGGCCAACGAAATGGGCCTGCAGGTGATCGAAAAGCGCATCACCCGGGACGAGGTGTACTCCGCCGACGAGGCCTTCTTCACCGGCACCGCCGCCGAAGTGACCCCCATCCGGGAACTGGACAACCGGGCCATCGGCACCGGCGACCGGGGCCCCATCACCGCGAAACTCCAGGCCAAGTACTTCGATTGCGTCCAGGGCCGCGCCCCGGACCACGCCGCCTGGCTGAGCCACGTTTGAGGATGCCGGCATGAGCGAGACCCGCGCCCCCGTCCGTACCGTGGAAGTGAGCGACACCGACCTGCCCCTCCACTGTCCCATGCCCGGTGACGCGGTATGGTGTTCCCACCCCCGGGTGTTCCTGGCAGTGGAGGATAAGGGCGAGGCCCTGTGCCCCTACTGCGGTACCCTCTACAAACTCAAAGGCTGGGACGGCAAGCCCCGCAAGCACCACTGACCCCTCACGCCCGTCGTATCCCCAGGAGATTCGCCATGGTTCACCGTATTGTCCTCGCCTTGTCCGTTGCCCTGCTGGCTGCCAACGCCCTGGCCCAGCAGCCGGCCGCCCCCGCCAAGCCCACGGAAGAGCAGATCAAACAGATGCAGGCAATGATGCAGCGGCAGATGCAGATGATGGCGGTGATGTTCGATGTGCGCCCCGCCAAACAGGGCTATGACGAGACCGTGAAGGCCGTGAAAACGGGGGCCGCCAAGCGAGGCTGGCCCGTAGGCGAGGTGCAGGACATGCAGGCCCAGATGCAACAAGCCGGCATGAAGGACGCCAAGCGCATGACCATCATCCCCACCTGCCCTGCCGGTGCCAACGACAAGATTGCCAAGGCCAGCGGCGGCAAGGCCCCCGCCCTGCCCTGCCGGGCCACGGTGTTCGAAGGCAAGGACGGCAAGATCTATCTGGTGCGCATGAACACCGCCAACATGGCCAAGCTCATGCAGGAAGCGGCCGTGGCCAAGGCCATGGCTGAGGTGGGTGCAGAAGAAGAAGCCCTCTACAAGGACCTCGTGCAGTAAACAAGCTTGACCCAGCCCATGAGAAACGCCGGCCGAGGCCGGCGTTTCTCATGGCTCCCCCAGCTCATCGGAGGCCGGTACCGGAGGGGGATTGTTTTGCGATAGCCCCGGTGAGGCGGCCCACGCCACCCGGTTGCGCCCCTGGTTCTTGGCCGCGTAGAGCTGCTCGTCTGCCTGGATGAACAGGTCTGGCCCGGGCTCCGGACTATCCGGAATACAGGTGGCACCCCCCATGCTGATGGTGACCCAGGGGCTGATGAAAGACTCGTCATGGGGGATGCTCAAAGCCTCCACGCTGCGACGTACCTGCTCGGCCAGAAGCATCCCACCTTCCGCGTCGATTTCCGGCAGGAGGATGACGAACTCCTCGCCGCCGTAGCGCGCAACGAAATCGCTGGCGCGTTTAAGGCCGTTCCGCAGTGTGCCGGCGATTTCGCGCAGAACAATGTCGCCGGCCGCGTGGCCGTGGCTATCGTTGTATATCTTGAAATGGTCCACATCGACCACGATGAGGGACAGGGGCAGGGCATTGCGCATGCAACGGCGCCACTCGAACTCCAGCACCTGGGAGAAGCGTCGGCGGTTGGGAATTTCCGTGAGGCCGTCCAGTAGTGCCAACTGCTCCAGCAAGCGACGCTGATGCACGGATTGCAGGTGGTTGCGAATGCGGGCCCGCACGATGGATGGACGGAAAGGCTTGGAGATATAGTCCACAGCCCCCAGTTCCAGCCCCTTCTCCTCATCCTCTGCGGAATCCAGTGCCGTGATGAAGATCACCGGAATGTCCCGGGTAAGGTCGTTCTCCTTGAGGGCATGGATGACCTCATAACCATCCATCTCCGGCATCATGACGTCCAGCAGGATCAGGTCGGGCAGATGTTCCTGGGCACGGCTCAGGGCCTGGACGCCGTTCTTTGCCAGAATGACCTGGTAATCCGGGCGCAGCAATTCGGTCAGCAGGGTGCGGTTCTGCTTTTCGTCGTCAACGACCAGCAAGGTGAACGTCGCTGTCATGATTGAGCCTTTTCAAGACACTGCCTCAGCCGCGGGATCCAGTCCAGGGCCGCTTCATACTCGACATCCTCGATACATTCCCGCAGGGGCCCAAGGCCACACTGGGGATCATCAGCCGTCCATTGCCGCTCCAGTTCCTGGACCAGGCCATGGGCCGCCGCATCGTCCTTCAGGAGATAGGATTCCAGGGTATCCAGCAGGCCGGCAACCCCATCCACATCCATAGACCGGCTCTGGCGGGCCGTATCTGGGACTGTCGCCAGGGGCGCCAGCTCAGCCAGGACATCGGCGAAGGCCTGCTGGAAATCCGGCCAGGGACCTTCACCCCGGTCTTCCCGGGCGAAGGCGGTCTCCAGTTCCCGGGCCAGCGCCGACAGTCGCTGGGCACCGATGGATGCCGACGCGGACTTGAGGGAATGGGCCCGGCGCCGGGCAGCGGCGTAATCCCCCCGGGCCAGATCATCCTGCATCAGACTGGCTGCGGTGTCGAACTCCCTGGCGAACTGGATCAGGGCCTGACGGTAAAAATCCGGCTGGCCCAGATGGTGGACCAGGCCGAGCCGGGTGTCGATGTGAGCCAGGTTGGGCAGGCGATCCCCTTCCTGCGGCGCAGACATATCTATCCCGGCCGCTGAGGCCGGACGCACGCCCGGCGGAATCCAGCGCAGCATCGTGGCCCACAACACCTGGTTGTCCAGGGGCTTGGTCAGGTAATCGTTCATGCCGGCCGCCAGGCATCGCGCCCGGTCGTCCGCCATGGCATGGGCCGTCATGGCCACCACGGGCAGGGTGGCGAAGCGCGGATCGGCGCGCAACAGTCGCGTGGCCGCCAGGCCATCCAGTTCAGGCATCTGGATATCCATGAGCACCAGGTCGAAGCAGCCCTTGTCCAGCCTGGCCAGGGCCTCGCGCCCGTTCTCCGCCGTATCCACCTCCAGCCCTGCCTGGCGCAGGACCACGCTGGCCACCATACGATTAAGCTGGACATCGTCCACCACCAGCACGCGGGCATGGCGTATGGCTTCCAGACTCCGGGGGCCGGCCGTCCCTTCCCGCTGGCGTCGAAGACCTTCAGCGGCCTCCGCCCCCTGGGAGACTTCCACCAGGGCATCATGGAGAGAGTCCTCCAGCACGGGCTTGCCGATCACGTGGTTCAGACCGATGTCCGCCAGCTTTTCTCCGAGGCGTTCCTGGCTGCCCGACGTCACCATGACGAGGTGGGGAGGGGGCACCGTAGCCTCCCGGGCCTGGGCTTCCAGGCGACGGGCGGTTTCCACGCCATCCATGCCGGGCATGAGCCAGTCCAGCAGGACAAAGTGGAAGGCGTCTCCGGCCACCGTCGCAGCCGCCACCCGTTCCAGGGCCTCGGCGCCACTGGCGCAGGATTCCACCCGCATGCCGAAGCCCTCCAGCATCTGCGCCAGCATCCTGCGCGCCTGGGCGCTGTCGTCCACCACAAGTGCCCGTTGCCCATCGAGCGGGTGCGTCCGGAGCGTGGGTACGTCGTGGGCCGGGTCCACGCCGAACCGCACGCGGAAGGTAAAACAGCTCCCCTCTCCCGGCGTGCTCTGCACGCGTATGTCGCCCCCCATCATCTCGGTCAATTGCTTGCATATGGCCAAGCCCAGGCCCGTGCCGCCGAAGCGGCGGGTGATCGAGTCGTCCACCTGGGTGAAGGGGCTGAACAACAGTGGCAGCTGGTCCTCGGGGATGCCCATGCCGGTATCCTGCACGCTGAAGCTCAAGGTCACCTGCTCCCCCGCGTCGGATGGTTCCCGCGCCGCCACGGAGACGTGCACCAGCACCTCGCCCCGCTCGGTGAACTTGATGGCGTTGTTGGTCAGGTTGGTGAGAATCTGCCCCAGGCGCAGGGGATCGCCCACCAGTCCTCGGGGGACGTCGGGGTCCAGGCTGTACAACAACTGCAACCCCTTCTCCTGGGCCTTGAGCAGCACCATCCCCGTGACGTTGCGCAACACCTGGGACAGACTAAATGGAATGTGTTCCAGGCCCAGCTTGCCGGCCTCGATCTTGGCGTAATCCAGTACATCGTTGATCACCCCGAGCAGGGCATCGGAAGCAGCCAGTATCTTTTCCTGGTAATCCCGCTGGCGCACGTCCAGACGCGTTTTCAGCAACAGCTGGCCCAGACCGACGATGGCGTTCATGGGCGTGCGTATCTCATGGCTCATGCGTGCCAGGAAATCCGACTTCGCCAGGTTGGCGCGGTGGGCCTCGGCCATGGCCTGTTCCAGTTCCCGGGTGCGCTCCAGCACCAGTCTTTCCAGGTGGCCCCGGTATTGGCCCAGCTCCTGTTCCCGGGCCTGAAGGGTATCCACCAGTAGATTGAAACCCCGCCCCAGGCCGGCTATCTCATCCTCACCCTGGGTCGAGGCCCGTTCCTCCAGGTCGGGGTTGGCGGTCATGCGCATCATCAGGCCATTGAGGGCCTCCACCGGCTCTGACAGACGCCGCACCACCCGCAGGGACAGCCACAACACCAGAACCAGGGCGGCCAGCAATACGGCCCCCGTCTCCATTTCCGTGCGCCGAATGGCGGCCTGCATCCCGTCCAGGGAGGCCACCAGTTCCACCCGCGCCAGCACCTGCTGGCCCTCCATGACGGAAGCCCAGACCGTCAGGGTCTGGCCCCCGAAACGGTGGCCGGCAGGCGTGGGCGGCGCCACCGAGACGGGCACGGAGGAGGACGCCCCCCTGGCATCCTTGGCATAGGAGGCAAACAGGATGCCCTGCCCGTCAAACAGACGGGCCTGGAGGATGGCGGGATTGGCTTCCACGGCGCGCAAGACATTGCGGGCTTCCTGCCGGTCCAGGAAGGCGACGGCGGCCTGGCTGCTGCCGGCCACCAGACGGGCCTGGGCGGACAGGGATTCCACCCATTCCCCCCGCAGAATGCGCTGCTGCTGGTAGCTCACCAGGGAGAAGATCACCAGGGCGGCCAGCAACAGGGCACCGACGGTACGCCACACCATCTTCGCCCGGATGGTGGGCGGGTGAAGCAGGGTTCGCCAGAAACGCAGCAGCAGGGGTGGGCTCATGGCTCGACTATCCGGGCCAGCCGCAAAAGCTGGGCGTTGAATTCGATGTCCCGCTGCACGGCAGCGCGACGGTTGATGAGTATCTGGATGCCCGCCCGATCATTCTGGGGTGCGAGCTCCACCATGCCCCCCATGCGCGCGAAGCCGTCGATGTCCGACACCGTCACCACTGCGGTGTCCGACAGCTGCCGCAGCGTGTTTCGCACGTTGCCCGCCTCGATACGGCCGATGAACAGATAATCGCAGCCCTCGCCGCCCCCGATGTTGGCGGGCTGGCGAACCTGCACGCCCTGGGGACCGGGGTTGGCCTGGGCCAGGCGATCCAGGGCCCGGCCCAGGATTTCGTCGCCCAGCACGCAAATGCGTGCCGGGCGACCCTTATCTCCCTCGGGCAGATAGACGAATCTGGGCAGCTTGAAGAGCAGTACCGCCTTGATGGCCGCCTCCGGAACATCCGCGCCCTGGGAGGCCACGGCCGGCACCAGGCCCCAGGCCAGCAGGCAGGCACCCACCCACGCCCGGCTGGAACGCATCAGACCGGACCCCATGGCTGGCCGAAACGACGCCCGGTACTCAGAATCGGTACTCCAGGGAGAGCATCAGCGTACGCGGCTGCTGGGGCATGTCGTAGAAAGTCCTGCTGCCGGCCCCCCCTGCGGCGAAATAGCGCTTGTCGAACAGGTTATAGACATCCAGCCAGAGTGTGGACCTGGCGTCGAACAGCTTGTGCCAGCCCATGTGCAGGTCCATCACGACATAGCCCGGCGTGACCCGGCGATGGGGGGCGTCACCGCTGAGCTTGCGCCCGTTGTGAGTGTCGCCTATCCACAACAATCTGGGACTGAGGGTCAGCCGGTCCAGATAGCGCAGGGTCGTGCCCAGCTTCACCTTGTAGTCGGCCACGTAGGCCAGGTCCCATTTCACGCCGTCCCCCTCATCGATGCTGCCCCACACCCGGCTGTAGCTTCCCCACAGGTCGCCGGACCAGGCATTGTTGATGCGGAAGCGCCACTGGCCCATCAGATCGAAACCGGTGTGCACTTCCTTGCCGGCGTTGCCCTTGGTTTCCGGCGCCACCAGCACCGCACCGGGAATGGCGTCCACTGCATCGGAGGGCATGGTGACGATGAGGTTCTCGGCCTCGCTGTGATAGACGTTCAGCACCAGGTTGAGGGCTGGCCGGGGACGCCAGTCCCAGGTCAGGCTCAGGGTCTGGGTGGTTTCCGGCTCCAGGTCGAAATTGGGGATGCGAAAACCCCGGCCGACGAAATTGCCGCTCATGTCCGTCTCGCCCGTGAAGGAACCGAACGCACTCAGGGTTTCTTCCGGCGAGGGCGCACGAAAGGCTTCGCCGTAAAGCAGCTTGAAGTAGTGGGCATCCGCAGGGTGCCATACCGCCCCCAGCCGGGGATTGAAACTGTTGCCGTAACTGGAATGGTGATCAAAACGCCCGCCCGCCATGGTGGAAAAACCCTCGGACCAGACAGATTGCAGTTGGGCGTAGAGGGATGCGTTGTAATAACTCGCATCATGGATGGAGATGGGGATGGCACCACCGGTGTTGGCGTAGGTCTGGCCCTGGTCATCCGGAGACTTGTCGGTGTCGTAGGCCTCGGGCAGGCTGTGGGCCTCGATGGCGTAGTAGCTCTGGTAACCCAGGCCTGCCTGCACCCGGTGCCGGTCACCCAATATCCAGGAAAGGTTCTGCTCCACGGCCAGACGCTCGCCGCGCACATATTCGTTGCCTTCCGTGAAGGCGGTGTAAATGTTTTGGTAGTGGGAACTGGGCGCCACTTCCTGGAGGGAGTAATCCACCACCAGTTCGCCGTTGACGGCAGCCCCCAGGCTGAAGCGATATTTGCCCCACACCGTGTCCGTCGTGGTCTGCCAGTGGGCGTCCGAGGTGTAGATGGCCGTGGCGGGCGGGTCCCCTGTGCTGGTGAGGCTGCAAAAATAATTGCGGTAGTAGCCAAAGCTCAGGTCATCCCCTACATCCAGACGGGCATGGAAGCTGTGGCTGGCAATATTGCCCACGTAGTCTTCCCGATCCGCCGCCGGCACTACCACCGTCCCGGAGAAGGTCGTGGCGTCCACCTTGGCGAATTCATCGGGAAAATACTTGTCCAGCGGTGCCCGGTTGGAACGCTGCCAATGCCCCCCCAGGCTCAGGGCCAGGTTGTGCTCGGTCTTCAAGCCGGCCATGAAGGAGGCCTCGCGACTTCCGTATTCCCCGCCCCCCAGGCTGACCCAGGCGCCTTTCTGCTCCCCGGGACGGTCGGTGATGATGTTGACCACCCCGGCGACGGCATCTGCGCCGTACAGGGCAGCCGCTGGGCCGAACACCACTTCCACCTGCCTGGCATGGTAGAGGGCGAAGTTCTCCGCCACCGGGATGTTGCCTCCCGCCGGATGTCCCACCCGCACCCCATCCTGCATGATGAGCAACCGGTTGGGCCCGGCGTAGCCCTGCACTGCGAAGTTGTTGAAGGCGGAGGACTTTGTCCCCCGCATGAAGTCCACGCCCGGCAGGTCTTCCAGCAGATCGGCCAGATTCCGGTAACGCCGCTCCTGTATCTGCTGGCGGGTAATCACCCGCACGTGGGCCGGGGTATCCACCAGGGACTCCACCTGGCGGGAAGCCGTGGTGATGGGCAGGTTGATCAGCTCGTCCAGGGACAGGGCGGCCAGACGAAGGAGGGCCGCCTCATCCGGCTCCGCCCCCCGGGCGGGTCCAGCACATCCGAGCAGGGACAGGCCTACAAGCCCGATCAGGCGGACGAACTTGTGGCGAAAAGGTAACGGACTGGACATGGCGCCATTGTCCATGGAAGCGGCAAGGCCAAAAAGGGGCACAAATCTCCTAGACCCTGCTTCACCGCTGCCTATAAGTCGAGGCGGGTCATGCAGTGCGGGAATAGCGGGGCTGATCCGTACTGGCTTCCCGCAGGTAGCGGTCGAACACCATGGCGATGTTGCGCAGGAACAGCCGACCCCGGTCGTGGACCACGAGACGGTCCGGCTCGATACTCAGAAAGCCATCATCCACCAGGGGGGGCAGGTCCGCCATGGCGTCGGCGAAGTAGGTCTTGAAGTCGATATCCCACATGGCGCCGAAGGCCGTCATGTCCAGTTCCATGTCGCACATCACCTTGGTGATGGCGTCCCGGCGGATCTGGTCGTCCCGGTTGAGCTTCAGGCCCCGCTCCACGGGCAGGTGGCCACCGCCCACCAGTTCCTGGTAGCGGCCGATCTTCTTCTCGTTCTGCAAGTACACGTCACCGGTCTGGCTGATGCTGGAGGCGCCGAAAGCGTAGATGTCGCAGTGCTTGTGGGTGGTGTAGCCCTGGAAATTGCGCCACAGGGTCTTGTTCTGCTGGGCCTTGAACATCTCGTCGTCGGGCTTGGCGTAGTGGTCCAGGCCGATGTTGTTGTAGCCCGCCGCCCCCAGGCGTTCATGGATCAGCTGATGCAGGTCCAGGCGGGTGGCGAAGGCAGGCAGGTCCGCTTCGTTGATGAGCTTCTGGTGCTTCTTCATCCAGGGCACGTGGGCGTAGGCGAAGATGGCGAAACGGTCCGGTTCCCAGGCCAGCACCTTGTCCAGGGTCTGGGCGAAACTGGCCACATTCTGATGGGGCAGGCCCACGATCAGGTCCATGTTGATGCTGGAGAAGCCCAGTTCCCGGGCCCAGCCGTAGACCTGCTCGATGAGGGGCGCGGGCTGTACCCGGTTGACCGCGATCTGCACCCGCTCGTCCAGGTCCTGCACCCCCAGGGATAGGCGGTTGAAGCCGGATTCCCGCAGGGCCGCCAGGTGTTCCCGGGTGAGCTCCCGGGGATCCGCCTCACAGCCCATTTCCGCATCCGGCGCAAAGTTGAACCGGCTTTTCAGCCAGCCCATCACCCGGCGGATGTCGTCGGGCTTCAGGTAAGTGGGGGTGCCGCCGCCCCAGTGCAACTGGCGCACCACCCGGGCGGGGTTGGTGAGGGCCGCCACCTGGGCGATCTCCCGGTCCAGGTAGTGCAGGTATTCCTCGGCCTTCTCGTAATGTCCCGTGGCCACCATGTTGCAGCCGCAGTAGTAGCAGAGGGTGTCGCAGAAGGGGATATGCACGTACAGGGACAGATCCCGTCCGGTGTCCTGGGAGGTCCGCAGTTCCTCCAGCCAGTCCGCTTCCGTAAAGCCGGCGTGGAAGTACGGGGCGGTGGGATAGGAGGTATAGCGGGGCCCGGGCTTGCTGTACTTCTCGAGGAGGGCGGTAAATTCGGACATGGCGGTAGTCAGATGATCGATGCACGGATGATAGCCCGGAAACCCGCACCCAATCCTTGACGGTATCCGGGTCAATACCCCTACAAACGAGAATGACTTTCAAAAAATAGTGCAAAGTGACTATACCTTTCGATATAGGGATGCCTATAATTCGCTTACCTCCCTGACCGTCGCAAAGACGGTTTTTCGCGGCATCGGTCTCCGATGCCGCTTTTTTTTGTGTCGTCGCCCCGGGGACAATCCCAGGATAATGCGCAAAACCCGAGGTCTTCATGACAGCCCAGCCTGATCCCAAGCCCCTTGCCCTGCCTCCGGAAATCTTCAAGGCCTACGACATCCGCGGCATCGTCGGCCAGAGCCTGACGCCAGAAGGCGTGGAGCGGATCGGCCTGGCCTTCGGCAGCACGATCCGGGAACAAGGCGGAACCCAGGTGGTGGTGGGGCGGGATGGCCGCCTGTCGGGCCAGGAACTGGTGGACGCCCTGATCCGGGGCCTGCGGGACGCCGGCGTGGACGTGGCCTACCTGGGCCCCGTCACCACCCCCATGACCTACTTCGCCGCCCATCACCTGGGCTGCGGCCATGCAGTCATGGTCACCGGCTCCCACAACCCCCCGGACTACAACGGCCTGAAACTGGTGCTGGACAATGCCGCCCTGTCCGGAGACGCCATCCAGGCCCTGCGCCAGCGCTGCGAAAGGGGGGATTTCACCCGGGGCCGGGGGGCGCTGCATGCCCATGACATCTTCCCTGCCTACCTGGCGCGCATCCGTTCCGACCTCCGCCTGGCCCGGCCCATGAAGGTCGTCCTGGATGCGGGAAACGGCATCGCCGGGGCCTACGCCCCCGCCCTCTTCGAAGCCCTGGGCTGCGTCGTGGACCCCCTGTTCTGCGAGGTGGACGGCCATTTCCCCAACCATCATCCCGACCCCTCCGAACCCGCCAACCTGGTCCAGCTGATCGCCCGCCTGCAGGCAGGCGACGCTGAACTGGGCCTGGCCTTCGACGGCGACGGGGATCGCCTGGGGGTGGTAACCCGGGCGGGGATAATCATCTATCCGGACCGACTGCTCATGGCCCTGGCCGCCGACGTGCTCGCCCGCCACCCGGGGGGCACGGTCATCTATGACGTGAAATCCAGCGGACGCCTGCACGGCTGGATCCGGGACCACGGCGGCCAGCCCCTGCTCTGGAAGACCGGCCATTCGGTACTCAAGGCCAAGATGCGGGAAACCGGCGCCCTGCTGGCCGGCGAGGTGAGCGGCCACATGTTTTTCGCCGAACGCTGGTACGGCTTCGACGACGGCCTGTATGCCGGCGCCCGGCTGCTGGAAATCCTCTCCTGCCACCCGGACCCGGGGGCGGTGCTGGAAGCGCTGCCAGAATCCCTCAGCACCCCGGAACTGCACATCCCCATGGCCGAAGGCGCTCCCCACGCCCTCATCGACAGCCTGCGCGCCCAGGCCCGTTTCGAAGGCGCCCGGGAGGTGATCCACCTGGACGGGTTGCGGGTGGAATATCCGGACGGCTTCGGCCTGGTGCGGGCCTCCAACACCACGCCGGTGGTGGTGCTGCGCTTCGAAGCCGAAGACGCCTCCGCCCTGGCCCGCATCCAGGCGGATTTCCGCCGGGTCCTGAACCAGGCCCTGCCTGGGGTGGCGCTACCGTTTTAGTCACCCGCGCCCCGGCCTCGCGGTATCATGCCCGCCTTTCAAAACAGGTCTTTACCATGAGCACGCCCCTCGTCGGACTCATCATGGGCAGCGTCAGCGACTGGGAAACCATGCGCCACGCCGCCGATCTCCTCGCCCAGATGGGCATCCCCTTCGAGAAGCGGGTGGTATCGGCCCACCGCACCCCGGACCTGCTGTTCGAATACGCCGAAACCGCCGCCGGCCGGGGCCTGAAGTGCATCATCGCCGGGGCCGGCGGCGCTGCCCATCTGCCGGGCATGACCGCCGCCAAGACCCACCTGCCGGTGCTGGGAGTGCCGGTGCAGTCCAAGGCCCTGAAAGGCATCGATTCCCTGCTGTCCATCGTGCAGATGCCCAAGGGCATTCCCACCGCCACCTTCGCCATCGGCGAGGCGGGGGCCGCCAACGCCGCCCTGTTTGCCGCCGCCCTGCTGGCCAATGAACTTCCGGAAGTGCGGGAGCGGCTCATCGCCTTCCGCCAGCGCCAGTCCGAGGCCGTGCTGGCCATGGACCTGCCGGACGCATGAGCGCGCCGGCCACCCCCACCACGCCCCTCCTGCCCGGCGCCACCCTGGGGGTGGTGGGCGGTGGCCAGCTGGGCCGCATGTTCACCGTGGCAGCCCGGGTCATGGGCTACCAGGTGGTGGTGCTGGACCCGGACCCGGGCTCCCCCGCCGGCCAGCTGGCAGACGTCCACCTGAAGGCCGACTACAGTGATGCCGTAGCCTTGCTGCGCATGGGCAACCTGTGCGACGCGGTGACCACGGAATTCGAGAACGTGCCGGCCGCCAGCATGGAGATGCTGGCGAAACACTGCCGGGTGGCGCCCTCCGCCGCCGCCCTGGCGGTGGCCCAGGACCGGCTGGCGGAAAAGACCCACGCCCGGGACGCGGGCTGCGAAACCGCCCCTTTCGCCCCCATCGACACCGCCTCCGACCTGGATGCAGCCTGGGCCGCCATCGGCGCCCCCGCCCTGCTGAAAACCCGCCGCCTGGGCTACGACGGCAAGGGCCAGGCCAGAGTGGACAGCCGGGCCGACCTGGAAACCGCCTTCGCCAGCCTGGGCAGCGTCCCCTGCCTGCTGGAAGGATTTCTGCCCCTGGATCGGGAGGTCTCCGTGGTGCTGGGCCGCAATGCCGCCGATCAGATCGCCTTCTTCCCGGTAGCGGAGAACCAGCACCTGAACGGCATCCTGGATATCAGCATCGTGCCGGCCCGCATCCCCGACGCCCTGGCAGACCAGGCCCGGGACATGGCCGCCCATCTGGCCCGGGAGCTGGATTACGTAGGGGTGATGGCGGTTGAATTCTTCGTATTGCAGGACGGCCGCATCGTCTTCAACGAAATGGCGCCCCGGCCCCACAACAGTGGCCACTACACCCTGGACGCCACTGCCTGCGACCAGTTCCAGCAGCAGGTGCGGGCCCTGTGCGGCCTGCCCCTGGGGGACACCCGCCTGCTGTCGCCGGTGGTGATGGTGAACCTGCTAGGGGACGTGTGGACCCCCACACCCCCCTGGGAGACCCTGCTGCAACACCCGGGCGTGCATCTACACCTTTACGGCAAGGCCGAAGCCCGGCCAGGGCGCAAGATGGGCCATTACAACTGCCTGGCCCCGGACGTGGAGAGCGCCCTGGCCCTGGCCCTGGAAACCCGCGCTGCCCTGGGCATCCGCTGAGGCCGGCGCCTAGACCCCGTGGCGCTTGAACCAGTCCTGCATCTTCTGCCAGCCGTCTTCCGCCTCCTCCTTGCGGTAGCTGGGCCGGTAGTCCGCGTGGAAGGCGTGGGGGGCGTTGTCGTAGATCTCGATCATTGAGGCCTTGGCCACCGGGTTGGCGCTCCGCTTCAGGGCATCCTGCATCTGTTCCGCCACTTCATAGGGGATGCCGGTATCCACGCCGCCATAGAGGCCCAGCACCGGGGCCTTGAAGTCGTTGACCAGGTCGATGGGGTGCTTCGGCGTCAGGGCGCTGGCGTTGCCCACCACCCGGCCATACCAGGCCACGGCAGCCTTCACCCCGGGGTTGTGGGCGGCATACAGCCAGGTAATGCGCCCACCCCAGCAGAAGCCGGTGATGGCCAGGCGCTTCGTGTCGCCCCCGTTGCGGCCCGCCCAGGCCACGCAGGCGTCCAGGTCCCCCATGACCTGGGCGTCGGGCACCTTGGCGACGATCTGCTCCAGGATGTCCTTCACTTCCTTCAGGCTGCGGGGGTCTCCCTGGCGAGCGAACATTTCCGGGGCAATGGCCAGGTAACCCAGTTTCGCCAGCCGGCGGCAGGTGTCCTTGATGTATTCGTGCACGCCGAATATCTCCGACACCACCAGCACCACCGGCAGGTTCTTGCCCCCCGCCGGCTGGGCCCGGTAGGCCACCATCTCTCCGTCCGCAACAGGCACCTTGATTTCCCCGGCGGTGAGGCCATCGGCCGGGGTGACGATGGCGGTCTGGGCCATGATGGGCTGGGTAGCCAGGGCAAACCCCGCCCCCAGGGCCGTCACCAGGAAGCCCCTCCGGGTATGGGGCAGGGGCGGCGGAATCAGGCTGTCGTACTGGCTGTCGATATCCTGGGCGATGGCGTTTTTCTGCATTGGGGGTCTCCTCTCAAAAGAAGCAATGACAGGCTTCTGGGGCCGGGTGTTCCTTAGAAGGGTATTGCAAGGACAAAAATATGCGCAATCCCGAAACAGTTGCCGCTCCTTCTTATGGAGCCAAGTTCAGCAACATGATCTTGCCCTGCTGATCCTGGGTACGTATGCGCAATGGCAACCAGTATCTGCCGGGGGCCAGCCAGACGTCCAGGGTGCCTTCCAGGGCGCGTCGGCCCTGCACGTGCAGCGTTTCAACGGACTGGCCGGCCAGATCCAGGGTCTCCCGGCCCAGGACGCTGAAGCGGTAGCCCTTCAGCTTGCGGCCGTTGGTCACCGGCAAGATCCAGCCCTCGCCCTCCTCGTCCACCGTCATCGCCAGGTGGAAGGGAAAGCTCAGCAGGTCCTGGGTCTGGGGCCGCAGGGGCACCCCTCCCCGGGACAGGTCCAGGCGCAGGGACTGCCAGTCGAAACGGGCCACGTCCTCACTGCGCTTGTTGCGGGACATGCGGAATTCCTCTGGCAGCAAGCCCTCCGGGCCGATGCGTCCCTGGCTGGACTGAGTGGCCCTTCCCCCCACGAACAGAGCCGCCAGGCCCGTGGCCACAGCCACGCTTTCCAGGCGGTAGCGGCCCCCCTCGGCCCGCCAGGTGTAAGTGCCCCGGCCCACGTTGAAACCGTCATCGCCTATGCGGATGTCGTAGACCAGGGTCAGGGTGGCCGGCAAGGAGCGCAGGGCGACGGGCAATGGGGCTTGCGACGCAGGTTTAGCTGGGCTCCCCTCTGCAACCGTTTGTTCCGGCCCCGCACCCTCCTGGCCAACCTTCGGCGCCACCGAGGGCGCTGGGGGGGCTGAGGACATCTCGGCTTCCGGTGCCGTGGTGGGGTCCGTCAGAGGTGGCGGCTCCACCGCCGGTGGGGTGGCATCAGCCACCTTATCCCCCGGGGCAGAGGTCTCGGCGGCAGGCGGTACCGGGTCGGGAACCGGCCGGGGAACTGCCACCCGTGCCTTGGGTGGCGGCGGGACCGGCTCTGGTGGCGGGGGCTGCAAATGGGCTTCGATGGGGAAAGCCACGCGCACCGGCTCTGCCAGGGGCAGCAGGCCCCTGAGCCCCACTTCCCCCATCAGGGCAAGGTGGGCCAGCAGCGAGACGGCCAGGGCTGCCATGAAGACCCGGCGTCCGTGGCCCATGGCCTTAGTCGCTTGGGAAACTCAAGGCCGCATCCACCGGCGAGGCACCGTCTTTCAGTACCACGGTGCCATCCCCCCGCAACATCACCCGGCCAGCGGCAATCCAGGCCACGGCCTGGGGAAAGATGCGGTGTTCCTGGCGCAATACCCGGGCGGCAAGGGTCTGGGGCGTGTCGTCAGCCAGGACCGGCACAGCCGCCTGGACGATGATGGGCCCCACATCCACTTCCGGAGTCACGTAGTGCACCGTGCAGCCGTGCAGTTTCACGCCGGTCTGTAGGGCCCGTTCATGGGTGCGCAGGCCCGGGAAGGCGGGCAGCAGGGCCGGGTGGATGTTGATGAGCCGGCCCTGGTAACGAAGGACAAAGGCATCCGTGAGCACCCGCATGAAACCGGCCAGGATCACCAGATCCGGACGATGACGGTCAATCTCGGCGGCCAGGGCCGCATCGAAACTGTCCCGATCCGGATAGGCCTTGTGGTCCACCACTGCCGTGGCCACACCCCGGGCAGCCGCATATTCCAGGCCGCCGGCATCGGGCCGGTTGCTGATGACACAGGCGAATTCCACGGCCAGGTTTGACTCCAGCAGGGCCTGCATGTTGCTGCCCCGGCCGGAGAGGAGAATGACGGCGCGCATAAGCGGGCGCTGGATCAAACGATGACCGTCTGGTCCTGGCCCGGTTGCCGTGCCTGGATGTCGCCCAGGCGGTACGCCGTTTCACCCTGGGCCTTCAGGAAGGCCATGGCCGCCTCGGCGTCGGCAGCGGGGACGATGACCACCATGCCGATGCCGCAGTTGAAGGTGCGGTGCATCTCCGGCAGGGCCACGTTGCCCCCCTGTTGCAGCCACTGGAACACCGCCGGCCAGGTCCAGGCATCGGCACGGATCACCGCCGTGCAATCTTCCGGCAGCACCCGGGGCACGTTGCCGGTGATGCCGCCGCCGGTGATGTGGGCCATGCCCTTCACCGTGATTTCCTTCATCAGTGCCAGTAGCGGCTTTACATAGATGCGGGTGGGCTCCAGCAACACCTCCCCCAGGGGGCGGCCGTTGAAGTCGGAAGCCAGGTCGGCGCCGGTGACTTCCACGATCTTGCGCACCAGGGAATAGCCGTTGGAATGGGGGCCGCTGGAGCCCAGGCCCAGGACCACGTCGCCGGGCTTGATGTCGGCGCCGGAAATGAGCCGGGACTTTTCCGCCACGCCCACGGCAAAGCCCGCCAGGTCGTATTCCCCCGCCGGGTACATGCCGGGCATCTCCGCCGTCTCGCCGCCGATCAGGGCGCAGCCGGACAACTCGCAGCCTCTGGCGATGCCGGACACCACCGCCTCCCCCACGTCCACATCCAGGTGGCCGCAGGCAAAGTAGTCCAGGAAGAACAGGGGTTCCGCCCCCTGGACCAGGATATCGTTGACGCTCATGGCCACCAGGTCCTGGCCGATGGTGTCGTGCTTGTCCATCTGGAAGGCGAGTTTCAGTTTTGTCCCCACCCCATCGGTGCCGGATATCAGCACCGGTTCCTTGTAGTTTTTCGGCAGTTCCATCAGGGCGCCGAAACCACCGATGCCCCCCAGCACCTCGGGACGCAGGGTCCGTTTTGCATGGGGCTTGATGCGTTCCACCAGGGAATCCCCGGCGTCGATATCCACGCCGGCGTCACGGTAGGAAAGGGAGGGGGTGCTGGAAGTAGGGGCAGTCACGATGATCCGGCGGAAAAGGCAATGAAAAGAGGGTGCTATTCTAGCCGACATGAGCGTTCCGACCCTCCCCCCGACCCTTCCGCCCTCCTTTCCCACCCGTACCGCCCTCACCCTGGCGGTAGTCCTGGCCGGCGGCTGGCTGCTCTACCTGCTCACCCCCATCCTGGCTCCCTTCCTGCTGGCCGCCGCCATCGCCTACCTGTGCGACCCCCTGGTAGACCGGCTGGAAGCCCGCAAGATCAAGCGCACCTGGGGCACGGTGCTTGTGCTGGCCGGCCTGGTGCTGGTCTTCGTGCTCATGCTCCTGATCCTGGCGCCCCTGTTCCAGGCCCAGGCCCGGCTGTTCATGCAGCAGATTCCCGGCTTGGTGGAATGGGCCGGCAACACCCTGCTGCCCTGGTTTTCCACCACTTTCGGCGTGGACCTGGTGCGGGACCAGGCGGAAATCCTGGCCTGGCTGCGTAGCCATGTGGGCGAACTCTCCCGCCTCACCGCCTACCTGCCCCGGCTGGCGGACGGGGGCCTGGCCTTCCTGGGTTTCCTGGCCAACCTGCTGCTGGTGCCCGTGGTGCTGTTCTACCTGCTGCGGGACTGGGACACCACCCTGGACCACCTTTCGGGCTGGCTACCGGACCATCTGCGGCCCCGGGTGGAAGGCATCGCCCGGGAAATCGACGCCGTGCTGTCCCAGTTCGTGCGGGGCCAGGTCATGGTCATCCTGGTGATGTGCCTGTTCTACAGCCTGGCCCTGTGGATCGCCGGCCTGGACTACGCACTTGCGGTGGGCCTCATCGCCGGCATCTTCGTCTTCGTCCCCTACCTGGGTGTGGTGGTGGGGGTGCTGCTGGGCACCCTGGCGGCCTGGGCCCAGTTCGGTACCCTGGGAGGCCTGCTGCCCGTCTGGGGCGTGTTCCTGGTGGGGCAATTGCTGGAGGGCATGGTGGTCACCCCCTGGCTGGTGGGGGAAAAGGTGGGCCTACACCCGGTGGCCGTCATCTTCGCCCTCATGGCCTTCGGCCAGTTGCTGGGCTTCGTCGGCGTGCTTATTGCCATCCCTGCGGCGGCGGTGTTCGTGGTGGGCCTGCGGCACCTGAAAAAACATCTGGACTAAGCCATCCGGACGGGACTTGCCCCCACTGCCGACAAGAGAATTTTTCGGCAAACGCCAAAGCTTCATCAAACGATCACATCCACCGCCTATTTATTGCGCTTCCCCAAAATGCAGGAAGCCCATGCGCGCAGTTCCCACTTTGGCCGACGCCGAAGACCGATACCGACTCACCCATGCCATGGAAACGGCGCTGGCGGTGGGCAATGCCAGCCAGTTCTTTGCCTGGACCCAGGGCCCCCTGTTCATGCTTCTGCCCCATGAAATACTGGTCTGCGGCCACACCCCCCAGGGCAGCCGGGAACTGCAAATGCGCTACTTCAGCGCCACCCGCTACTTCCGCCAGGAACACTTCGAAACCGCCTGCAACCCCCGCAACGGGCTAGTCACCAAAGCCATCCACCACTGGCGCACCGTGCGGCGCCCCTGCATCCTGCCCATGCCCAATGCCCAGGGTGCCTGCCCCGTCTCCGGCACCGACATCCTGGTTCGCCTGGAAATGAAAAACATGGCTGCCCACGGTCTGCTAGGCCCCGATGGTCACGTCCAGGCCTGGTTCGGCTTCAGCCGGGTGAAGAACCTGGGGGCCCACACTAGCCTGGTGCTGGAGCTCATCCTGCCTACCCTGGCCGCCACCTATGCTCGGGCCATGGCTGCCGACAACGCCGTCCGGTCGGAAGCCTTGCCCACTTCCCAACTCCTCACCCCCCGGGAAATCCAGGTGCTGGAAATGGTCCGGGACGGCATGTCCAACCCGGAGATTGCCGCCCGGCTCAATCTAAGCGTGCTGACGGCCAAGAACCACATGCAGAACATCCGCGGCAAACTCAACGTCCGCACCCGCAGCCACGCAGTGGCGGAAGCCATTCGACTGGGGCTGCTGCACGCCACATCGGAAGAAAACTGATGCCCCGCCCCCAGGGCTTTGTCCTGCTCTGGCTGCTGTTCTGGGTGGCAGGCCTGGGGGTAGGCATGGCAGCCCTGGGCACACTCTGGCAAACCGCCAGCCAGCGGGAAAAAGAAGCCGAACTCCTGTTCGTGGGGGACCAGTACCGCAAGGCCATAGAGGCCTACCACCGCCGCTCCCCCGGAGGGCAGCCCCGCTACCCCGCCCGCCTGGAAGATCTGCTGCAAGACCCCCGCTTTCCTCAAACCGTACGGCACCTGCGCCGGCTCTATGTCGACCCCCTGACCGGCAAGGCGGAATGGGGCATCGTCAAGGCAGCGGACGGCGGCATTGCCGGGGTGTACAGCCTGGCCGCCACGGCACCCCGCAAGACCGGAGGCTTCCCTGCCCGCTATGCCGATTTTGCCGGCAGCGATACCTACCAGGGCTGGCAGTTCCAGGCCGACCCGGCCCAGACCGGCGCCCCGGGCACGGAAACCGGCACCCAGGACACAGAGGTGGAGGACGCAGAGGCCGATGGGACAAGCTCGTCCATCACCCCGCCGGACTCCCTCAGCACCCCCGAAGCCGCCGCCGAACGGCTGGCCCGCATCCTGCCCTGCGAAACCGCCAAGCAGGCTGAATACCGCCAGTGCGCCGACCAGCACCATCCCCACAACCCGGCCGCCTGGCAGGCCTGCACCCAAACGGCCAACGCCCGCTACGCCGCCTGCATACGCTGATCCGGCCTTCGTAATGGAAGGCGGACTTGCCCCCATGAGCCGAATGGCTCATGCCACCCCCACCCCACTGACCCGGCACTGTCATACGCCCTGCCTAGCATCGTTGGGCCCGGGTTCCGTCCGCAGCCCATGAGCCCATCGGCTCATGGGAAACATGTCTGGACACCACATTCATGTCACGGGAGCCCCCTAATGTGGGGGCTCCACACACGGAGATGCCCCCATCAGACGGGGCGGCCTCGGGGAGGTGGAATTTCTTCTTCGTCTTGAACTGTTAGGAGTAGTAACTATGAAACTGAACGCCATCGCCGCCGCCCTGGTCCTGGCCGCCACCGGCAGCGCCCACGCCGCCATGGACAATTCCCTGTCCGGCAACGGCAGCCTGATCCTGGGTCTGATCGACCCCGTAGCCAATGTCTCTGCCATTTTTGACCTGGGTGTGAGCATGGATGCCTTCCTGCCCGGCAACGCCCCCGCCTACCAGGCCTGGAACCTGAACGCCGCCAACTACGGCAGCGCCTGGGCCGACTTCACTGCCGCCGCCGACATGAGTAACGCCCAATTTATGGTGTTTGCCATGGACTCCACCGGCAACGCAATCAATAGCGACCGTTACCTGTCCACGACTAATGCGGACATGACCAACAACAACAACAAACCCAGCATTACCAACTTCCTGAACTTTATTGGTGTGGATGGCCTAGTCAACGCAGCGAACGACCAAGGCACCCACACCACCGAACAGGATGGTGCAAATTTTGTTAATGACCCTCAATCCACAGCGTTTTTGGCTGCCTCCAAAGGCTTCAAGAATGGCAAATGGAATACAGACAAATCTCCGTTTGTAGCTTGGGCTCCTGTAGCTAGCGACCTGAGCTTTTATATGTTGACTAACAGCAGCGCCAGCGGTCTGAGCAAGGCCGGCGTCACCGCCTACGCCGACACCTTCGCCCTGGACTACGCCAACGGCAGCCTGGCCTACGGCGTCCAGGCCCCCATCCCCGAGCCCGAGACCTACGCCCTGATGCTGGCCGGCCTGGGCCTGGTGGGCTTCATGGCCCGCCGCCGCAAGGCTGCCTGAGCCTGCATGACTGCTGCCGGACCGGGGTCCACCCCGGCCGGCATTGCCCCGCCGCCTGACCCTTTTCCTGTCTTACGTTTAGGAGCTTGACCATGAAACTGCATCAAATCGCCCTGGCCCTGGCCGCCCTGACCGCCGCCGGCCAAGCCGCCGCCCTGACCCCCGCCGAGATCGCCGCTGCCCGTACCGCCGGCCAGTTGCACGAAGTGTGGGCCTCCGGCGCCTCAGCCCCCACCCGCAACGTGTTCGAAGCCTTCAAGACCGACTGCACCGACACCGTGGACGTGTACACCGCCGACGCCGCCGGCACCGTGCCCGGTTCCGCCGGCGACTACCTGGCCTATGCCTGCACCACCAGCACCCTGGGCAAGACCGTCATGTACCACACCGTGTCCGGCGGTTCCTTCAACGCCTTCGCCCCCCACGTCAACGGCGACCAGCTGAAGCGCCTGGGCGCCCTGGACACCAACGCCGCCTGCGTGGCCAACGCCAACACCGCCAACGTGTACAACAGCTGCGCCAGCGTCACCGCCGCCACGGCCGCTGACAGCGCCCCCGCCCTGCCCGACGGCGGCGTGTCCGACGTGGACAGCCCCCTGTTCCAGGACCTGTTCACCACCGCCCCCTCCAGCGTGGGCACCGAAGTCTCCGCCAACGTGTTCCAGGTCTTCGGCGTCGCCGTCAGCACCAACCTGTACCGGGCCATGCAGACTGCCCAGGGCATCACCGCCGCCCACTGCACCGACGGCGGCAGCGATGACTTCCGGGACCCCGCCTGCATGCCCAGCATCACCAAGGCCCAGTACGCCTCCATCGCCGCCCTGGGTGGCGGCTACCAGACCGACTGGTCCTTCCTGCTGGGCGCCGCCGGTGCCGGCAAGGCCGTGAACCTGTGCCGCCGGGTCCCCACCTCCGGCACCCAGGCCACCTCCAATGCCTACTTCCTGGGCAACCCCTGCAACCGGGGCTCCGCTGGTGGCGAATATGCACCTGTTACCGATGCTGATGACACCGCTTCCGCCCCCACCGATGCCGCCGGCCTGTGGGTCACCGAAAGCTCCGGCACCAGCGACGTCAAGAAGTGCCTGAACAAGGCCAACGACAACGCCACCCAGTACTTCGCCATCGGCGTGGTCTCCCTGGAGAACGACCCCTTGGCCGAAACCAAGACTGACCGGGACGACTACCGTTTCGTGAAGCTGGACGGCGTGTCCCCCGAGAACGCCACGGACGACCGCGCCCGCCAGAACGCCATCAACGGCGCCTACGGCATGGCCTCCGAAATGTCCTTCTTCACCGCCAACACCGCTTCCGCCGATGGCGTGGCCATGCTGGGCACCGTGGTGAACAACATGGGCGTTCCCGGCCTGGCCGACCTGCGGGGCCTGTACATCTCCCCCGCCGGTGGTGCTGACCACAACGCCAACCCCGACATCGTCGGCAAGGGCACCCGCTTCGGCAACAACTGCCAGCCCCTGAACCTGTTCTTCTGATCGGGGAACAGTCTGGCCCGGCCCGGCCGGGCCAAGGCTTGCAACCACTCCCTGGCGACGGGGAGTGGTTTTTTGCTTGATGGATCGGCCTGTTGTCCGGCCACAGTACCGAGGCCTTTGCCCAGCCCCTGCCGGGGGTTGGGCAAAGGTTTGAACGGTGAACAGATGACTAAGACACAACTTGCTTTTGCCCTGGGCTTTGCCGCCTGGCTGGCCGGCCCCCAGGCCTGGGCCGGGCCGGATGGCGCCCTGCCCACTCCACCGGCACCCTCACCCTCCCCCCAGGCAGAGGGGGAGGGCTTCGACGTATTCGAGTTCGCCGTGGCCGGCAACACCGTGCTGACGGCAGGCCAGATCGAGGCGGCGGTGTATCCCTTCCTGGGGGAGAAAAAGACCATCCAGGACGTGGAAGCCGCCCGGGCCGCCCTGGAAAAGGCCTACCAGGAGGGAGGCTACCCCACGGTGTTCGTGGACATTCCGGAACAGGAAGTGGACCGGGGCGTGGTGCGCCTGCGGGTGAGCGAAGGCCAGGTGGAACGCCTGCGGGTCAGCGGCGCCCGTTATTACAGCCTGGGCCGCATCAAATCCCGGGCCCCCGACTTGGCGGAAGGGGTGGTGCCCTATTTCCCCGAGGTGCAGAAGCAGCTGGCCAGCGTGAACAAAAGCGCCGACCGCCGGGTGACCCCAGTGATGCGGCCGGGCCGCACCCCGGGCAAGGTGGAAGTGGACCTGAAGGTGGAAGACCGCCTGCCCCTGCACGGCAACGTGGAACTGAACGACCGCTACTCCGCCAACACCACCAAAAGCCGCCTGAACCTGAACCTGCGCTACGACAACCTGTGGCAAAAGGAACACGGCCTGGCCCTGGGCCTGCAGACCGCCCCCGAGGACCTGGACGAGAGCAAGGTGCTGTCCCTCACCTACACCTGGCCCCTGGACAACGGCCATTACCTGGCGGCCTACGGCGTGGTATCGGAAAGCGACGTGGCGGCGGTGGGAGACGTGAACGTGGTGGGCAACGGCCGCATCGCCGGCCTGCGCTACATCATCCCCCTGCCCCAGCGGCCCGGTTATTTCCACTCCCTCACCCTGGGCATGGATTACAAGGATTTCGACGAAACCACCGTCCTCCAGGGCACCGACAGCAGCAACACCCCCATTTCCTACCTGCCCTTCAGCCTGGGTTATGACGGCACCCTCCAGGGCAGCCGCAGCCAGACCCAGTTCAGCGCCGCCCTGAATTTTGCCTTCCGGGGCCTGGCGGACGACGAGGTGGAATGTCTGCCCGGCATTTTCGTGAATGAGTTTGCCTGCAAGCGCTACCTGGGCCGGGCCAACTATGCCTATCTGCGTCTGGACCTGAAACACACCCACACCTTCGACGGCGGCTGGAGCCTCTTTGGCCGGGGGGCGGTGCAGGTGGCCAACAGCCCCCTGATCTCCAACGAACAGTTCACCGCCGGAGGCGTGGATTCGGTGCGGGGCTATACGGAATCCGCCGCCGCCGGCGATGAAGGCCTGGCCTGGGGCCTGGAACTGCGCACCCCCTCCCTGGCAGCGAAGCTCTCCCCCCGGCTGGAGGAATTCAATCTCTACGCCTTCGTGGAAGGCGCCAGTCTGGGCATCCAGGAACCCCTGCCGGGCCAGACCGACCGCTTCGACCTGCTGGCCGCCGGCCTGGGCCTGCGTTTCAAGGACAGCGCAGGCCTGTACGGCAGCCTGGACTGGGCCCAACCCCATGAAGATGCCGGCCAGATCCAGGCCGGCGATGACCGTTTCCACCTGCGTCTGGGGTATGCCTGGTAAGGCACCCGGAACACATACGCTGATTTCCCGAGGAGTGCCGCCATGAATGCCCGTCTTTTCCGCCTGGTCTTCAACACCCAGTTGGGGATGTACGTGCCCGTCCATGAGGCGGCCCGGTCCCGGGGCAAAGGCAGCAAGGCTGCGCCGGCCCTTACACCCGCCTTTACACTGGCCACCTTGCTGGCAGCCACCCCCGTCTTCGCCCAACTGCCGGTGGCCTGCGGCGGCGGCGCCTGCGGTAGCAGCCCCAACCCCACCGCCTTTGTCACCAGCGGTGCCGCCAGTTACAGCGTGCAGGGCACCCAGGGCATCATCCAGCAGACCACGAACAAGGCGATTCTCAACTGGCAGAGTTTCAACATCGGCGCCGGCCACACCGTCCAGTTCAACCAGCCCAACGCCCAGTCCGCCGCCCTGAACCGCATCTGGCAGGCCAGCCCCAGCGAGATTGCCGGGGCACTGAAAGCCAACGGCCACATCTACCTGCTGAACCAGAATGGCATCCTGTTCAAGGACGGTGCCCAGGTGGACGTGGGGGCCCTGACCGCCTCCAGCCTGAACATCTCCGACGACACCTTCAACACCGGCATCCTGGCAGACCTGAACCGCCCGCCGGTGTTCACGGGCAGCACGGGCTTCGTGCAGGTGGAAGCCGGCGCCCGGCTCACCGCCGCCAGCGGCGGACGCATCATGCTGCTGGCCCCCCAGGTGGAAAACGCCGGCGTCATCGAAACCCCGGACGGCCAGACCATTCTGGCGGCGGGGGAGAAGGTCTATCTGAACGACGCCACGGACCCGGCCGGGGTGCTGGTGGAAGTGGATGCCGGCGGCACCGCCACCAACCTGGGCCGGATCATCGCCCAACGGGGCAACGTGAGCCTGGTGGGCTTGGCGGTGAACCAGCAGGGACGCATCACCGCCACCACCTCGGTACGCTCCGGCGGCAGCATCTTCCTGCGGGCCCGGGACACGGTGCTCACCAACCTGACGGACACCCAGGACGTGGACGGGGACGGCGACACGGCGGAGCGGATGCTCACCCCCACCCGCACGGGCACCGTCACCCTGGCGGCCGGCAGCGTCACCGAAGTGCTGCCGGAAACCGGCGACACGGAAGAAGTGCTGGATGCCCAGGCCTTCACAGCCTCCCGCATCGACATCCAGGGCCGCAGTGTGGTCCTGGATGGCACCCTGCTGGCCCCCGGCGGCACGGTGGAGGTGAGCGCCGTCCTGGACCCCCGTGCCCTGGACAAGGATGGCAAGTACCAACTCACCCCCAATGGCCACTATAGGGACGCCAGCGCCCATATCTACCTGGGCAGCCAGGCCCTGATCGACGTCTCCGGCCTGGAAAACGTGGCCCTGGCCATGGAAGACCACCAGTTGGCCGTGAAGCTCTATTCCGAACAACTGAAGGATGCCCCCCTGCTGCGGGGCGGCCCCCTGTTCGGCCAGACCGTGTACCTGGATGCCCGGGAAGGCACGCCCCTGTTCGACTATTCCGCCGCCGCCGCCCTGAACGGCAAGACCGTGGCGGAGAAATCCACCGTGGGGGGCCAGATCCTGCTCAAGTCGGAAGGGGACGTGGTGGCCCGGCAAGGCTCGGTGCTGGATGTTTCCGGGGGCTCCCTGGCCTATGCCGCCGGCACCATCAAGACCAGCCAGCTTACCTACCAGGGCCGTCTGACGGACATTTCCGAAGCCCGCACCGACGTGGCCTACGAAGGCCTTTCCGACGTGTATGCGGTCACCGACCCAAAATGGGGCGTCACCCGCAGCTGGAACCTGGGCCAGGGCCCCAAGGGCACCTACCACGCCGCCTACACCCAGGGCATGGACGCGGGCGGCCTGACCGTCTGGGCCCCGGGCGGCCTGGCCCTGGATGGCACCCTGCGGGCCCACACCATCGTCGGCGAACGCCAGCGCCAGGACCGTCCCCAGGGGGGCAGCTTCACGGTAGGCGTAAGCCAGCCCGTGGCCCCTTACCAATACCTGGCCCCGGCTTTGCTGCGAGTGGTGGAGGCGCAAACCGCCCTGCCGGCAAACTTCGGCATGGGGGATGCCCTGCCGGCCCAGTCCGCCAACCAGATCGCCGCTGATCGGCTGGTGGACTTCGACCACATCAGTCTGGCCGCCGACCAGAACCTGCGGGTGGAAGCGGCCATGCCCATCGCCCCCGAGGGCGAGGTGAACCTGGTCTCTGCCCAAGTGGATGTGCGCCAGGACATCTCCACCCCCGGGGGCCAGATCAGCGTGAAGGGGGGCGACATCAATCTGGCCCCCGGCATCACCCTCAGCACCGCCGGCCAGTGGACCCTGGACGACCCCGCCAACCCGGCCGGTTTTCTTGCCCCGGTCACCCTGGACGGCGGCAGCGTAGTAGTGGAAGCCACGGGCACCGTCGTCCTGGGGGCCGGCAGCCGGGTGGACGTATCCGCCGGCGCCTGGCGCCAGGCGGACGGCAGCCTGGCATTGGGAGATGGCGGCAGCATCGACCTCACCGGCGCCACCCTGGACCTGGCCGGCAGCCTGACGGGCTATGGCTTCGAAAAGGGAGGCAGCCTGTCCATCACCGTCCAGCAGGACGTCCAGATCGGTGGCACAAACCCCGGGAACGGCACATTCTGGCTGGGGGCGGACTTCTTCCAGCAGGGCGGCTTTACCCAATATGAAGTGACCGCGCCTCGCCTGAACGGCGGACATTTCATCCTGGGAGACGGTTCCGGCACAGTCATCCAGGCCCGGGCCGCCCAATACCTGCTGCCTGGCGACATCCACAGCCAGGCCAGTGCCGACAGCCTGCGAGGCCTGGCCCAGACCGGCTTCCTGCCGGACCATCTCGCCCAGCCCGTGGACCTCACCTTCGCCGCCGCCGCCGGCAGCGAGATCGGCTCCCTGACGGTGACCGCCAACACCCAGGTCATCACCACCCCCGGCGGCAGCATCACCCTCAAAGCCGGCGACCGGCTGGACGTGTTCGGTAGCCTGATCGCCCCTGGCGGCGACATCACCCTGCGTCTGTCCGGGGACACCTCCACCTACGACGACAGCCGGGGCATCTGGATCGGCGACCAGGCCCGTCTGCTGGCCCGCAGCCACTTCCTGGCCACGCCCGCCGATGGCACCGGTCTGCTGCGGGGCACCCTGCTGGACAGCGGCCACATCGACATCCAGGCGGCCAAGGGTTATCTGGTCCTGGACCAGGGCGCGGTGCTGGACGCCTCGGGCACCCGGGCCCAGGTGGACGTGCTGACGGACCAGGGCTACGCACGCACCACCCTGGCAGGCAACGGCGGCGAAATCAGCCTCACCGCCCGGGAAGGCCTGTTGCTGGACGGCACCCTGCTGGCTTCGGGGGATGGCCCGGGGGCCGAAGGCGGGCGTCTGAACCTGGCCCTGCTGGGCCAGGACCCGGGCACCCAGAACGACAATGCCGTCCCCATCGGCGGCCGGGTGCTGACCCTGACCCAGCAGGCCACCCCCAGCACCGGCGGCCTGACCCCCGGCGACAACCTGGCCGGTGCCCTGGGCAACGGCCAGGGGCGCATCAGCGTGGCGCAAATTGAGCAGGGGGGCTTTTCCAGTCTGAGTCTGGCCAGTTACTTCACCACCCGCGCCACCCAGACCGGCCAGGACCGGGTGGTGGTGGAAGCCGGCGTGGACCTGGCCGGCCTGGCCCGGCTGACCTTCAACACCCCTCTGGTGGCCCTGGCCGGCCACGGCGATGCCGAACTGGAAGCGGCCTACCTCTCCTTCCGCAACGATGCGGCCCTCACCCCCCAGGTGACGGCGGCCCACCTGGCCGTCACGGCGGGCAACAGCCTGGGCTTCAGCAGCGACTGGACGGACCTGGCGGGCTACCTGGCCTTCAGTGGCGTCCAGTCCTTGAACCTTGCTGCCGACCTGGACATCCGCGCCCGGGAAAGCGGCCACCTGCTCACGGCCGGAAACCTGGACCTCACCGCCCGGCAGATCTACCCGGCCACGGACATGGACTTTGCCTTCCAGGCCCCCACCCCCGGCGCCACCCTCACCGTGGCCCGGGCCCGCCAGGCCAACGGCAGCCTGTTCCCCACCAGCAACGTGCTGTCCGCCGGCGGCAGCCTGACCCTGGTGGCCGAAACCCTGATCCAGGGCGGCGCCCTGAAGGCCCCCCTGGGGGAAATCCGCCTGGAAGCCGACACCCTCACCCTGGCTGCGGACAGCCTCACCTCCGTGGGCACCGGCGGCGCCCTCATCCCCTACGGCCTGAGCCAACTGGGGGGCCGGGAGTGGCTGAGCGTCTCCGCACCGCCGTCGGGCAAGATCACCCTCCAGGGCGACAACGTGACCCAGGCCGGCAGCGCCGTTCTGGACCTCTCCGGCGGCGGCGACCTGATGGCCTATGAATTCGTCAATGGCATCTACGGTTCCCGTAACCTGCTGGACGAAGTGGCCGGGGTGTTCGCCGTCCTGCCTGGCGAACAGTCCGGCTATGCCCCGGCGGACTTCAACCTGGATCTGGTCACAAAATATGCCATCTCCGGCCATGGTCCCCAGGCGGGTGATGCCGTCTATCTTAGCGGTGGCAACGGCCTGTCCGCCGGGGTATACACCCTGCTGCCGGGCCGTTACGCCCTGTTGCCCGGGGCCTATCTGGTCCAGACCCGGGACGGTACGACCGACATGAGCCCCCGCCAGAACCTGACCCTGCCGGACGGCAGCAGCCTGGTCTCCGGCTACCGCCTCAACCTGGCAAGCGGTGCCCGGGACAGCCGCAGCAGCGGTTTCGTGCTCACCCCCGGCAGCGTCTTCGACGTGGGGGCAGGCGCGGTCTACCGGGGCCCGGCGGAATATGCCCGCATCTATGCCAACAGCCACTTCCAGGACCTGGCCCGCAGCCAGGGTACGGCCCCCCCCAACCTGCCCCGGGATGCGGGACAGCTGGTGCTGGATGCCAGCCGGCAACTGGTCCTGGACGGCAGTCTGCTGACCCAGCCCGGCACGGGAGGCAAGGGCGCCCTGGTGGACATCGTCTCCAGCCATATCCGGGTGGTGTCCGACCTGGGTGTGTCAGACGGCACCCTGCAACTGGATGCGGACATGCTCTCCGGCCTGAACCTGGACAGCCTGCTGCTGGGGGGCACCCGCAGCGTGGCCGGCGGCATCACCCGAATCACCGCCGGGGCGGACATCGTCAGCATCGAAAACGATGCCGCCCATGCCCTGCAGGCCCGGGAACTGCTGCTGATAGGCGGCGACAGCCTGGATGTGGCGGCCAACGCCGCCCTGCTGGCCCAGGGGGGCCAGGCCAAGGAGGGCGACACTCTGCAGCTCACCGGCGACAGCGCTTTCATGCGTCTGTCCAGCCTGGGGGATGCCGCCATCCTGCGCAGCGGCGCCAGCGCCAATCCCACCCGGGGCGACCTGCGGGTGGGCAGCAACGCCTTGCTGGCCGCAGACCGGGCCCTGGCCATGGATGCCACGGACGATTTCGAGAATGCCGGCCGCTTCGCCCTGGGCCAGGGCGCCAGCGCCTATTTCGGCGCCCGGCGCATCAGCCTGGGCAACCCGGCAGGCACGGTGAACGGTCTGCTGCTGGACAACACCAACCTGGCCGCCCTGGGCCAGGTGGCACGTCTGACCCTGAGCAGCGGCAACACCGTGGACCTCTACGGCGGCGTGGATTTCGGCAATGCCGATCTGGCCCTGACCCTGCAAGGGGCGGGCCTGGCGGGCTATGACAACAACGGCACCACCTCCACCCTCACCGCCAGCACCCTGGTGCTGGCTAACCCCAACGGCCAGGCCTTCAGCGCCGCCGGCCCTCTGGGGGACGGCACCCTCAAGCTTGAAGCCGGGCGCATCGAGCTGGGTAGCGCCGTAGCGGGGGCCGTGGCCAGCCAGGATGTGAAGATCCAGGGCTATGACACGGTGAAGCTCGTCACCCCGGGCGACATCGCCGCCGCCGCCGACGGCAGCCTGCACATCACCGCCGCCAGCACCGAGTTCCAGTCCGGCCGCCTGACCAGCGCCAGCGGCGTGGACCAAACCCTCCAGGCCACGGGCAGCCTGAACCTGACCCGCCATGCCCAGCCTTCCAGCCTATCCGCCCTGCCGGCAGACAGCCTGGGCGGGCGTCTGGCCTTCCTGGGCCAGGACGTGACCGTGGCCGGCAGGATCGACCTGCCTGCCGGAGAAATCCTCATCAAGGCCGTGGACGGCGGTTCCGGTTCGGGCCACGTCACCCTGACATCCACGGCGGAGCTGAAAGCCGCCTCCGGCCAGAGCGTGTTCGACGGCCAGACCCGCACCACCACGGCGGGCACGGTACAGGTGGTCTCCGAAGACGGTGACGTGGTGTTCCAGGCCGGCGCCCAGGTGGACGTAAGTGGCATAGCCAACGATGGCGGCCTCTTGGCCGTGGAAGCCGGCGGCAGCGCCGTGTTCGAGGCCGGTCTGGCGGGCGGCCTGGAGGGCAATGCCGGAGCAGGTGCCCTGGGGGCCCGCTTCAGCCTGGATGCAGGCAACGTCAAGGCTGCCGCCAACCAGACAGGCAACGACTTCAGCGCCGTGAACGACGTCGTGGAAGCCGGCGGCTTCCACGACGAGCGCAGCCTGCGCCTACGCAACGGCGATGTGGAAATCGCCCAGACCGACACGGTGACCGCCGAACGCTTCAGCCTTACCACCGAGGCCGGCCGCATCGATGTGAAGGGTAGCCTGGATGCCCGGGGCAGCGACGGAGGGCAGGTGGACCTTCATGCATCAGGGGATGTCACCCTCCACGGCAGCGGGCGGATCGACGCCTCCGCCACCGCCCCCGAGGGAGGCGGCGGTACGGTGTATCTCGCCACCCGCAACGGCACCATCGACCTCCAGACCAGCGACCCGGGCAAGGGCATCTTCCTGGCGGGGGGCAGCAGCGGCCAGGGGGGCACCCTGCACCTGCGGGCGCCCCGCAACGCCGGCAACGATGATCTGGCGGTAAGCCGCCTGGCCAGCCATGTGGACCAGGCCCGCCGGGTGCGGCTGGAAGGCTATGAAAGCCTGACGGACAACAACCTGAGCGCCGCTGACGTGGGCACCAACGGCACGGCCTACAAGCATGCCCGGGATTTCATGGCCAATCTGGCCGCCATACGCACCCGTCTGGGGGTCAGCCCTGCGGATGCCACCTTTGAACTGACCCCCGGCGTGGAGATCACCAGTGCCGGCGACCTCACCCTGGCCAGCGACTGGAGCCTCCACGCCTGGCGCTACGATCGCAATACCGGGGCGGTGGCCGCCAGCAACACCATGGCAGCGGGCCAGAACGCCAATGGCGACCTGCTGGCCGGCATCCTCACCCTGCGGGCCGGGGGCGACCTGATTCTCAACGGCAGCCTGAGCGACGGTTTCAGCACTGCAACGACAGCCGGTACCGCCCAGGGCCGGGACGCCTGGTCCCTACGCCTGGTCTCCGGCGCGGACCTGACCTCCGCCAATCCCATGGGCCTGCAATCGGCGGCGGCGCTGGCCAGTGCGGCCGACAAGGGGGACACCACCCTGGCCAATGCCAAGATGGTGCGCACCGGCGCCGGAGAGATCGACCTGGCCGTGGCCGGCAAGCTCACGCTCAACAACGAGGCCTCGGTCATCTATACGGCCGGCCGGCAGGCGGACGCCCTCGCCGGGTTCACCTCCCCCACGAACAACCTCAAGCCCCTCTATCTCACCGACGGCGGCGACATCGACATCCAGGTGCGAGGCGACATCGAAGGCAAGCTGCCCGCAGCGGGCGGTGCCCAGCAGCTGGTGACCAACTGGCTGTTCCGCCAGGGGGGCGGCAGCACCGGCAAGGATGTGACCTGGTGGGTGCGGCCGGACCTGTTCAAGCAGGGGGTGGCCACCCTGGGGGGCGGCAACGTGCGCATCCAGGCGGGCGGCAGCATCAAGTATCTTTCCGCCTCGGCCGCCACCACCGGCCGGGTGCCCAACAAGGACGCCTCGCAACTGGAGGTGGACGGCGGCGGCGACCTGCTGGTGCGGGCCGGCGGCGACCTGCTCAGCGGCGTGTATCACCTGGGCCGGGGCACGGGCCGCCTCTATGCCGGCGGGCGCATCGACGATGCCGGCATGGTGGATGCCATTGCCACCAACGACCGGGGCGACACCCTGGGCAACACCCCCATGGGCATGATGCTGAGTCTCCAGGACGGCCAGTTCAAGTTACAGGCTGGCGCCGACCTGTTCGTGGAAGCCCTCATCAACCCCACCCTGTGGGGCCAGAGTACCGGGTCCACGGGCAACCTGGCCAACATCCTGGACAACACCGGCTTGCGCAGTTTCTTCGGTACCTATGGCGCCGACAGCGGGATCAGCCTGGCGTCTCTGCACGGCGACACCCTGTACGGCTCCACCGATGCCAAGACGGTGGTGGAAAAGGTGAAATCCGGCGTCAACATCAATCTGGCCGCGTCCTCCAACTCCGGCGCCCTCAATGCCCTGTACATCCAGCCCGGCCAGTTTGAAGCCGTGGCCCATGGCGGCAATGTATCCCTCACCAGCCTGACCCTGTGGCCCGCCCGGGACGGCGGCGTGAACCTGCTGGCGAACGGTGATGTAGCTTTCCGTTATGCCACCGCCAGCGGCCTGTATGTGTCCGACGCTGACGCCAGCCTGCTGGCTGGCACCGGCGCCCCGGTGGCCGCCCTGGCCGGCGGCGCCTTCCTGGACCAGCTGGCCATGCTGCGGGACGGCCATGCCCTGACTCCCGTCCATACCGGCACCAGCGGCATCAACCACATCGTCGCCCGCCAGGGAGACATCACCACCCTCAACCAGAGCACCTCCGCCGCCAACGCGGACGCCCTGTTCACACTGCGCACCGCCCAGGCACTGCGCCTGGTGGCCGGCCGGGACATCAGCAAGCTGGACATGGATATCCAGCACGTCAACCCCCAGGACCTGAGCACGGTGAGCGCCGGCCGGGACCTGACCCTACCCACCGGTGGCGCCCTGAACGTGGGGGGGCCGGGGGAAGTGCTGATCCTGGCGGGGCGCCACATCGACCTGGGGGACAGCGACGGTATCAACTCGGTGGCCAACACCCGCAACTCCGTGCTGGACGGCGAGACCGGCGCCAACCTGAGCCTCATGGCCGGCCTGGGCAGCCAGGGCCTGGCCCTGGCGGATTACCTGGCCACCTACATCGACCCCCTGGGCACCGGACCGGCTGCCCTGGCCGGCGACAGTGGGGCACTGACCGCCTACCGGGCAGACATGGCCGCCCAAGTTGGGGCTTACATGCGCCGCCTGACGGGCAACGGCAGTCTGAGCGATGCCCAGGCCCTGACGGATTTCCTCGCCCTGGACAGCGGCCGGCAGACCGTCTTCGTGGGCCGGCATCTGTCCAGCGAGCTGGAAGCCGCCGCCGATGCCTACTTCGCCAGCGGCAACGAGGCGGACTACGCCCGGGGCTACGCCGCCATCGAAACCCTGTTCCCCGGCGCCGACGGCAACGCCAGCCCCTACCTGGGGGACGTGAACCTGTTCCGCAGCAGCATCAAGACCGTGCGCAATGCCAGCATCGACCTCCTGGCCCCCGGCGGCATGGTGAATGCCGGCCTGCCTGGCGCCGGCAGTGGCGGCGGCATCGTCACGGAACGGGGCGGCGCCATCCGTTCCGTCTCCGACGCCGGCTTCCTGGTGAACCAGTCGAAGGTCATCACCCAGTACGCCAGCGACATCTCCGTATGGGTCTCCAACGGCGACATCGACGCCGGCCGGGGTTCCCAGACCGCCGTGTCTGTGCCCCAGAAGACCGTGGTGGTGGATGAGGACGGCTTCGTCACCGTGGAATACAAGGGGGTGGCCACCGGCAGCGGCATCCGCGCCCAGACCTATGACCCGGATGGCCCCGTGGGCCCCCTGACGGCACCGCCCCTCACCGGCGTATCCGTGGCCCTGCTGGCCCCCCGGGGCGTGCTCAACGCCGGCGAGGCAGGCATTGCCGCGGGCCAGTTGAAGGTCATTGCCCAGGAAGTGCTGGGCAAGGAAAACATCAAGGTGGAAGGCAGCGCCAGCGGCGTGACCCTGGATGCTTCCAGTATCGCCGCGCCCCCTGCCCCCAATCTTTCCGATGCCGGCAAGGTGAGCGACGAGGCCACCCGTTCCCTGGCCGACAACTCCAGGAATGCGGAAAGCCAGCAGGACAGGATGAAGGAATCCCTGGCCGCCTTCCGGCCCACCTTCCTGACAGTGGAAGTGCTCGGATTCGGCTCCGGCACCGCCAGCACCCGGGAGGAGGAAGAGGCTCGGCGGCAGGCTGCCCAGGGCAAACGTGGCTGACCGCCAGCAGGAGCGTCCATGAGCCAAACGGCTCATGGACGCTTCACGGCCATGTAACACGCCTCCCACACACTGCCGGGCTTCTTGCCAACTCCGGAACGATCCATGCGCCGCCTGCTTCTGATCACCCTGCTGCTGTTTACTCAGGCTTCCCAGGCCTGGTGGGACGAGGCCTGGACGGGCCGCAAACAGCTTGTTCTGGACACCACGGCCAGCGGAGTGGAAACCACTGAGGCCCTGGTCAACCTGCCGGTGCTGGTGCGGCTGCATAACGGCAACTTCGATTTCCTCGGGGCGAAGGTGGACGGGTCCGACCTGCGCTTCGTGGCTGGTGACGACAAGACCCCTCTGAAATTCCACATCGAGAAATTCGACTCCATCGCCGAAATGGCCCTGGTATGGGTGCAGGTGCCCCAGGTGGCCCCCGGTGACAAGACCCAGCACATCTGGATGTATTGGGGCAACGATGCCGCTCCGGCCCAGGCGGACGCACCGGGCAGTTACGACACCAGCCACCTGGCCGTGTTCCACTTCAACGAGACCGCCGGCGCTCCCCAGGACGTGACTGCCAACGGCCGCCACGCCGCAACTTTTTCTGGCGCCCGCACTCCGGGGGCTGTGATCGCCGGGGGCCTGGGCTTCGACGGCCAGCAGACCATGACCCTGCCTGCCGCCGGCAAGCTGACCGTAAACCCGGCCGGAGGCCTGAGCGTGTCTCTGTGGGTTAAGCCTTCTGCGGCGGCCCAGACCGCCACCCTGTTCCGCCTGGGAGATCTGGTCCTGGGCCTGGAAGGGGGCAAGCCCTATGTGGATGTGGCCGGGGTGAAAAGTCCCCTGGGCGCTGAACTGGCGGCCGGCACCTGGACCCATGTGGCCCTCTCCGCCGGCGCCGCTGCCCGGCTCTACGTGAACGGCCTGGCCACTGGGGAGGCCGCCGCGCCCCTGCCGGCCCTGGATGGCGTGGCCACCCTGGGTCAGGGCTTCAGCGGCGAGATGGACGAACTCCAGATCGCCGGGGCCGCACGCAGCGGCGACTGGTTCAAGACCGCCGCCCTGGGCCAGGGACTGGAGGCCCGGCTGGTAATGCCGGGCAGCGACGAGATCGAAGGGGAAGAAGGGGGCGGCGAGGCCTCCTACTTCGGCGTCATTCTGCAGAACGTGACCCTGGACGGCTGGATCGTCATCGTCATCCTGATGGTGATGCTTGTGATCTCTTTCCTGGTCATGGCTGCCAAGGGACTGGTCATCAGCAAGACCGACAAGGCCAACCGCCAGTTCATCGAGGCCTTCCGGGAATTGGGCCGGGGGGAAACCGACAAGCTGGACGTCGCCGACGATCCAGAGGAAGCGGACCTGAAGGATTCCGACCTGCTCACCGTGCTCTACGGCAAGCATGACCACTACCAGCACGCCTCCCTCTACCGCATCTATCACGCCGGCATTCAGGAGATCAAACACCGGGTCGGGGACCGCACCGACGCCAACCTCTCCCCCCAGGCCCTGGACGCCATCAAGGCCAGCCTGGACGGCACCCTGGTGCGGGAAAACCAGAAACTCAACGCCCAGATGGTGCTGCTCACCATCGCCATTTCCGGCGGCCCCTTCCTGGGCCTGCTGGGCACCGTAGTGGGCGTGATGATCACCTTCGCAGCCATTGCCGCCACCGGCGACGTGAACGTGGCAGCCATCGCCCCGGGTATCGCCGCCGCCCTGGTAGCCACGGTGGCGGGCCTGGCCGTGGCCATCCCGGCGCTGTTCGGCTACAACTACCTGGGCTCCCGCATCAAGTCCATCTCGGCGGACATGCACGTGTTCGTGGATGAGTACCTGGCCAAGATCGCTGAAAACTATAGCCGCTGACGGGGCAGACCATGGCCGAGATCCGCGAAGACAACGAACCCTTTGACGACATCAACGTCACCCCCATGCTGGACCTGGCCTATGTGCTGCTGGTGATCTTCATCATCATGACCACGGCCACGGTACAGGGTATCAAGGTCAACCTGCCCAAGGCCAGCAACCAGCCCAGTCTGGCCAAGCCCAAGACCAAGGCCATCACCATCGACGCCAACGGCCAGGTGTACCTGGACACTTACCCGGTGAGCATGGACGAGCTGTCCAGCCGTTTGCAGACCCTCAAGGCGGCCACTCCGGACCTGCCCGTGGTCATCAAGGGCGACGCAAAAATCCAGTACGAGAAGGTCATCGACGTGATGGACCTGTGCGGCCGCCTGGGCATCACCCAGCTGGGCCTGGTGACGGCCAAGGCGCCGTCCTGACCCTCTGACCAGCATGGCCCCTCAGGTTCCCCAGACTCCCCGCTCCCGCCGCCCTCACCAGGCCCACCCGGCCAAAGCGGCCGAACACCCCTGGCGCCGCCGGGCTCCCATGCTGGCGGGGGCGGCGGCCCTGGTGCTGTTCACCGTGGCCATCGTCTGGCTGATCCGGGGCTTCATGGATGGGGCCACCCCACCGCCGCCGGTGAAGGAGATCAAGATCACCCTGGTGAAGCCCCCGGACCCGCCCAAGCCGCCGGAAAAGCCCCCCGAGCCCGAGAAGGTCGAGGAGAAGGTGGAAGAAAAGGTGAAGCTGGACGAGCCCCCGCCCGAGCCGGCGCCGGCCGAAGCGCCCCCTCCCGGAGCCGGCATTCCCGATGGACCGCCGGGGGGCATGGCTACGGACCTGGCCCGGGGCAGCGGCAACTTCATCGGCGGCAGCGGCGGCGGCGACCGCCAGGCCTGGTACGCCCGCATGATCGGCCGCCATCTGGAAGACGCTTTGCGCCGCAGCAAGCGCCTGCAGGGCAGCAGCTATCAGGTGGTGGCCCAGGTGTGGTTCGACCCCCAGGGCGGCATACAGCGGGTGCAACTGGCCCGGGGCAGCGGCAACCCCCAGACGGACACCGCCATCCGCGAAGAACTCCTTGCCCTCCCCCCCCTGCGGGAGGCCCTGCCCGGTGACCTGCCCCAACCCGTGAACGTGCGGGTGGCGTCCCGGGCATAACGATTCAACTCCGTAGGAAGCAGTCATGACCCGTAAAAAACTCGTTACCGCCCTGGCCCTGGGGGGCCTGTGCACCGGCCTCGCCACCAGCCTGCCCGCCCTGGCTTCGGAACGGGAAGAACTGGAAACCCTGCGTCACACCACCCAGGCCATCCTGGAGGCCCTGGTGGAAAAGGGCATCCTCAACAAGGACGCCGTTGATACCCTGGTGCAGCAGGCTCAAGCAAAAGGCAAGGAAAGGGCCGAGGCCGCTGCCCAGGAGGAAGCCGGCGTGGTGCGGGTGCAGTACGTGCCGGAAGCTGTAAAACGGGAAATCCGCGAGCAGATCCGCCAGGAAGTGGTGGCCCAGGCCAAATCCGAAGGTTGGGGAGACGTGAATGCGGTGCCCGAATGGGTCGGCCGCCTGAAATGGGAAGGTGACATCCGGGTACGCCAGCAAAGCGACCTGTTTGCGGAGGGCAATGCACCCGCCGTGTTCTTCCAGACCTCGGGCATCGATCTGGACAACACGGAAGACGACCGCCACCGCCTGCGGGTACGCGCCCGGCTGGGGCTGCTGGCCAAGGTGACAGAGGGGGTGACGGCAGGCTTGCGCATCACCACAGGCAACACCAGCGACCCGGTCTCTACCAACCAGACCCTGGGCACCACAGGCAACAAATACAATCTGGCCTTGGACCGGGCCTACCTGAAGGCCGAACCCTTGGACTGGCTGAGCGTGAGCGGCGGCCGCATGCCCAACCCCTTCTTCAGCACCGACCTGGTTTGGGACGACGACCTCAACTTCGACGGCATCGCCGCCACCTTCAAGCCCTGGCCCCGTGAAACCATGGCCGCCAAGCCCTTCTTCAACCTGGGGGTCTTCCCCTTGCAGGAAGTGGAGAGTTCCAGCACCAACAAGGCCCGGGACAAATGGCTTTATGCCGCCCAAGCCGGCCTGGACTGGCGCCTGGGGGCCTACACCCGCTGGCGCTTCGGCTTGGCCTATTACGACTACCGCAATATCAAGGGGGAGCGTAATCCGGTGCTGAACTCCACCCTCTACGACGAGACTGCTCCGGATTTCCGCCAGAAGGGCAACTCCGTATTCAACATCGACAACGATGGCAATGCCGCCACCAACCTCTGGGCCCTGGCTTCCGACTACCGCCTGGTCAACTTCACCGCCATGGCGGATCTGGCCCATTTCGATCCCATGCATGTCATCGTCAGCGCCGACATCGTGAAGAACATGGGCTACAAGGACAGCGAAATGTCCAGCCGCATGGGCGCCGGCTACGACGAGCAGACCATGGGCTGGAATCTCAAGCTCACCCTGGGCAAACCCAGCGTCGAACTGCCAGGCGACTGGCAGGCCTACGTGGGCTACCGCCACCTGGAGCGGGACGCGGTGCTGGACGCCTTCACCGACTCCGACTTCCGCCTGGGGGGCACCGACGCCAAGGGCTACTACATCGGCGGCCTCTACGGTCTGGACCGCAATACCTGGCTGTCCGCCCGCTGGATGTCCGCCGACGAGATCGACGGCCTGCCCTACGGCGTGGACGTGTTGCAGGTGGACCTGAATGCCAAGTTCTAAGCCCCTGGCCGGACACATCTGTCTGATCGCAGGTTTGTGTGCCCTGCTGCTGGCCCTGCCGGCCCAGGCCTTCGACCCGGAACGGGACACCTGGCTGCTGCCTCCCCCCACAGAACCTGTCGGAGGCGCTCAGCGGGTTCTGGACCCCGTGGAATTCTTGCGCATGCGTGCCACAGGTAACGATCTGGAGCCGGAATACGCCACGCCGGGCCAGCTTGAACTCCTGGATGCATCTGCCAAGGGAGATCGGCCCCGGCTGGAGTCCCTGCTACAGGAAGGGATCAACCCCAACGGTCGACGGGATCTCTGGGGCAAGACCGCGCTGGTGGAAGCCGTGGACCGGGGGGATGTGGAAATGGTGCGCCTGCTGCTGGATGCCGGCGCCGACCCGGATCTGAAGGCGGCCGGCTATACACCACTGGGCCGCGCGGCCATGCAGGGTCATTCCCGCATCGCCCGCATGTTGCTGGAAGCCGGCGCCGACCCGGACCTGAAGAGCAATGACGGGAATACGCCTCTGGCAGCGGCTGCGGCAATGAACCGGGTTACGGTGATCCGGGTCCTGATGGCGCACCAGCCTGACTACACCCTTCACAACCTGGAAGGCCGCACCGCCCTGAGCGTGGCTGCGCTGGAGGGCTTCGAGGAAGCAGTCCGCGCCATGCTGGAGGGGGGCATTGATGTGAACGTGCAGGACAGGAACAAGAGCACTGCCCTGGACGCGACCTCTGAAAGCGATAACAAGCGAATCCAGCAACTGCTGGTGGATTACGGTGCAACCACCTTGTAAAGCGTGGCAACGCAGGGATGAAGAGGAAATAACGATGCACGAGCGAAATCAATGGGTCACGGGCACCTCGAACAACCCCGAACTTCGACAGGCTCAGTGCGAACGGTGTCGTGTAAATCAAGGTGTTCCGTTCGTGGTGAGCTTGTCGAACCACTTTTTCCGAGGTGCGCTCCCCCTGCTGCTGCTGTTTTTACTGGCGGCTGGCTCGGCCCAAGCCAGTTCTGACAAACAGGCAAATCGGGAACGGGAAGCCCTGCGACGGGTGCAATTACAGTTGCAGCAAGCCCAGGGGCAACTCTCAACCCTGGAGCAGGAAAAGGCCGTTCTGAGCCAGGATCTGGACAAAACCACCCGGGAAGCGAAGGCCGCCCAGAGTCGAGCCCAGCGTCTTAACCGTGACCTTAAGGCCGAGCGCCGCAAGCGGGAATCCCTGGAGCAGGAACTGGAGCAGACCAAAAAGGATCTGGTTTCCACCCGAGACCGCTTGGCTCAGGCCGAGAATCAACTGGCGGAAACCCGGAACACCCTTGCTCGCACCAGCCAGACCCTGGCCACCACAGAAAATGACAAGCGTCGCCTGGAAAGCATCAAGGCTCACCAGGAACGCGAAATCGCGTCCTGCGAGTCAAAGAACCTCAAGCTTTATCAGACCGGCCGGGACTTGATGACCCGCTTCGAGCAGAAAAGCTGCAATGAAATCCTGGCCCAGAAGGAGCCCCTGTTCGGACTCAAGCGGGTAGAGATTGAAAATCTCATGGAAGAGTATCGCGACAAACTGGACGAACAAAAACTGATCAAGGCACCTGGGAACTGAGTCTGTCCCCAGGGCGAGGGGGCCGCATGTGCGGCGGACCCCATGGCCTGATGTCGCTGGGCACTACTCCGGGGTCGTCGCGTCCCGCAAAGGCGGCGCGCTGTAAATTCGAAGGCCCTGGCTGGCCTCGCGGTAAATGCTGATGCGGGGAGGTAATGCTTCATCCCGGCCTTGGCATCACTGGATTCGCTTCATCTCCGTTTCGACCATTTTCACCACGGTATCGGACAAGGGAAGAAAGCCGATTTCTTCAGCCATTTTTTGCCCGTTGTTGAGGGACCAGGTCAGAAAATCAACCACGCCCTTCTGCCGGCTAGCATCTGCACCCTTTTCGTAGACCAGCACGTAGGTTGCGGTTGTGATGGGCCAGGCGTTCTTGTGGCCCTGGTCCAACAAGTCGGGAGCCATGCCCTTGACCTTGAAGTTGACGCCGAAGGCAGCATCTGCCACGGCCTGCTGGCTGGGAACAATGAAATTGCCGGCTTTGTTCTTCAGCGCCACGAAGGTCATTCTGTTCTTCATGGCATCAGCGATATCGACATAGCCAATGGCACCTGGAATTTTTTGCACATTGGCGGCGACACCGGGATTCCCCTTGCCACCCACACCATTGACGGGCCAGTTCACCGTTGTGCCGGTTCCGACCTGGCGACGAAAGCGGGAGGAATGCTTGGCCATATAGTTGGAGAAAGCATAGGTGGTACCCGAACCGTCTGAACGGTGCGCGACAGTGATCGCCATGTTCGGTAACTGAATGTCAGGATTGAGCCTGGCAATCGCGGGATCATTCCACTTCTTGATGACGCCCCCGAATATGTCAGCTGCGGTGGGACCATCCAGCTTCAATTGCCCGGACTCGATACCGGGAAGACCATGGACGAGGGTTATGCCGCCCATCACGGTAGGGATTTGCACCAGGCCGGCAGCGTTGAGTTGGGCCTCCTTGAGGGGAGCATCCGTGCCGCCAAAATCAACTGTCTTGGCCATGATCTGCTTGATACCGCCAGAAGAACCTATGCCCTGGTAGTTCACCTGTTTGCCGGTAGCGGCCTTATAAGCCTCGGCCCACTTCGTATAGACCGCATAGGGGAATGTCGCCCCGGCACCGGTGATGTCTGCCGCCAGGGGTGACATGCTGATTAGCATGGTGGCAGCCAGCGTGGTGAGTATTTGCAGTGTACGCAAGGGGGTCATCGCGATCTCCGAACCAATGAGTTTTCGGTTTGAAAGGCACGAGGCTATTCTGGAATTGTTACAGCCATGCAGCCCCGGATGGGGCTTCGCGTAAGCCTAAGTGCTCGCCCTGAAGGAGGGACCTCTCTACATCCACCCCCCCTCGATGGTGCCAAGTAGGGCCTTACTTGGCGTTGCCGGATGGAGCGGAAACCTTCAGCAAATCCGCCAGGGCGATGCCGTCCACAGCCACCGGCTGCTTCGCCAGCAGGTTTTCCAGGAAGGCCGCCTCGATCTCCCTGGCCTTGGCCAGGCGCAGATTGTTCACCAGCAGGGGACGGGCCTGGTCCAGGGGCAATAGCTCCGGGGCCTTGCGTTCTTCCAACTTGAGGATGTGATAGCCCTCGGGGCCTGCAACCGGCTTGCCGATCTCGCCGGGCTTCAGACCTTCCACCAGGCTGCGCGCCCCGGGAAACAGCTCACTGAGGGGCAGCCACCCCATCTCGCCACCCTTGTCCGCGCTGGGCTTGTGCTGGGAACTGGCGCGGGCCAGGGCAGCAAAGTCCGCCCCCTTGCGGCTGGCCTGGCGGTGCAGGTCTTCCGCCTGTTTGGCCACCTTGGCGTCGGTGCCTGCCAGGTAGATCTGGCGCAGCTTCACCCGTGCTGGCAGGGTGAGTTGGTCCTGGCTGGCCGCATAGGCCGCTTTCACCTCCGCGTCGGAGGGGTAATCCCGGGCGGGCCGGGCGATGCTGTTCACATAGGCCCGCACCAGGGCCTGATCCGCCGCATGGTCCATGAGTGCCGCTACCTCGGGTCGCTTGTCCATCCCCTGGCTGCGTGCCTCACCCGCTATGGCCTTGCGGATCAGCTCGGTGCGTACCAGTCGTTCCAGGTCCGGTGCAGAACGCAGAGCGGAAGGATTCTGCTGGACCAGGCTGCGTGCTTCGGCCACAGTCAGGCTGGTCTCTCCCATACGGGCCACCACGTCCCGGTCTCCGGCCACAGCAGCCAGGGGCAGGATGCAGAGCAGAAGAACAGGCCACTTGGAAAGGAGTGACAGTCGGGCAGGCATGACGGCTCCTGACGGGGAAATCCGCAATGCTAGTCCGGGCCTGTGACCGGGCTGTGACCACCTTCATTCACCCAGCCTTGCAGGGCATCGATGCCAAGGTCGCACATTATCCTCGCCAGAGCCGGGGTTTCCACGCCGGTGGCCGCCACCCGGATGCCCAGGCCGTGGGCGTATTCACACAGGGCGGACAGCAGGCTGCGGGTGCCCGGGTGGGCTTCGGCATGGCGGCACACGCCCCCCTCCACCTTGATCCAGTCGGGTACCAGGACAGCCATCTGCTCCAGGGTACGGGTGTTGGGCATGCAGCGATCCAGCACGACGGCAAAGCCCAGGGCCTTGAGGGCGGCCAGGGTCTCCAGGGCCAGGGCATCGTTTCCGCCACGGCCCAGGGTGTATTCCAGACACAGTCGCCCCGGCTCGGTGACCAGCTCGCTCAGCCAGGGGATGAAATCCGCCAGGGCCAGGCAGGCACCGGAAACGTTCACCGCCCGGACAATCTCTGGGCCGGATTCTGCCGCCTGCCAGACCCGGGTGATGATCTGTTTGTCCAGCCGGGCCACCAGGCCGGCTGACTCCGCCAGGCCGATGAAGGCACCGGCGGGCAGGCTGTGGCCCTCGGGGCCCTGGAGCCGGGCAAAGGCTTCCATATGCATGAGGGCGCCATCCCGGCAGCCCACCACCCTTTGCCAGGCCAGACCCAGGGCTTCGTCCGCCACGGCGGCAAGCAGGAGCTGATGCAGGGATTCCCGCCCCGGGGCCGGGGCTGTGGCCTGGCGCACGCTGCCGGAAGGCCCTTGCAGGGCATCCCGCAGGGCGGCATCGGCATGGGCCAGAAGCTGGGATCGGTCGGCCCCGGCTTCGCAGGTCAGACCCACATGGACGGCACAGTCAGGTAGCGCCTGGCGCTGGGCAAGGGCCCCGTCCACCGCCCGGGCCAGGCGTTCCGCCAGTTGCAGCAAGGCTTCCGGCGCACAGGATTCGGAAACCAAGCCGAACTGGGCCCCTTCCAGCCGGGCCGCCAGCCCTCCTTGGGGGCCCACTTCGCCGGCCAATGCCCGGGCCACGGCAGCCAGCAACTGGTCGCCCGCCGCCCGCCCCTGGCGGGCGTTCCAGGCGGCAAGCCCGGTTACCTGTACCAGCAGCACACCGCAATACCCTGCACCGGGCCGGCTGGCGTGGGCCAGGGCCGATTCGAAATAGGCCCGGTTGGCCAGGCCTGTGGCGGCATCCGTCAGCAGGTCTGCCCGCAGCCGTTCCACCAGGCGGGACTTCTCATCCAGCATCCGTTCCACAGAAGCCGACATGTGGTCCAGGGCATCGGCGATGTGGCCCAGCTCCCGCACCCTGGAGCGTCGGGCCAGGCGGGGAAAATGTCCCTTGGCCACGTCCAGGGCCAGGGTTTCCATCTCCCCCAGGGGACGCAGCGCCCGGGCTATGACCAGTACCAGCAGGATGATGCCCGCCAGGGCGAAGCCCCCGGTCCAGATCAGGCTGTCCCGGGCAGTCCCCCAAAGCTGGCCGTAGGCCTGGCCCGGATGGCTGGCCACCCGCACCCGGGCAAGGGCACGCCAGCCAGCGCTGGCCTCCGCTTCCGCCACCGGCGCGGCCATAGGCAGCAAGGCCACGAACCAGGCAGGCGCCTGGACCACTGACCGGGACGCGCTGCGGGACAGGATGACATGCCCATCGGGCCGGACCAGGGCGATCTCCTGGTAATAACCGCTGTCAAACAGGGCATCCACGACATTGGCCACGGCAGCCCTATCATCCTCCGCCAGATAGGGCCCCGCCCTTAACGCCAGGGCCGTGGCACCATCCTGGGCGTGGGTGGCCATCTGGTTCTGGAGGAAAGCCCGGGTATGGTGCAGGCCCACCCCATAAAGCACCGCTCCCATGAGCAGGAAAAGGGGCAGGATCAATAAAGCCAGGGTGGTCTTCAGGCTGGGCGCTTTCATGGCCGCCCCCCGGACACGGCACCATCCCGCTCCTGGCCCATGCGGGCCAGCAGGTCGTTCCAATGATGTATGCCTGAAACCTCCCCAACCCGGGCGCTTCGCCCGGTCTGAGTGCGTTGGCGGGCAGACCAGAGGCCTTCGGCGTTGAAGCTCATGGTGGGGGTAAGGTCGGTCCGCCGAGGCGCAGGAAGAATGTCGTCCATCAGATTGTCCAGGATGAGGGGGTCGCCGTCGGCTTCCGGATAATAGGCCAGCACCATGTGGGCCTCCATCCGTGCTGACCGGCGCAGCCAAGCCCGCACATAGGTGACGCGCAGCTTCTCGACCGGCACCCCGGCAGCCTTGAGGGAAAAGTATTTTGCCAGGGCGAAGTCCTCGCAGTCACCGCCGTTCAGGGCGAGCAATTCCACGGGTGTGGCCCAGTGGTCCCGCCGGCCCCACTGGACTGCGTCGTCCACGTTGGGCAAGGCGTTGAAGAACCTGTTGATGCGCCCCAGCTTCTCTTCTTCAGGCGCCTGGCGCAGGGACCGGACCTCCCGTTCCCAGGCCAACAACCGGCTAGCGGCCTCGGGCCCGAACCGGGTGCGGGCCACCTCCAGGGTACGCGCGTCAGGCAGCAGGGATTCCCAGGAGCCCGACGCCATCAACACCCCCGCGCCCAGGGCCAGCACCCCCGGCCAGCGCAGCGTGTCCAGCAACATCTGCCGCGATGGAAACATAGGTTAGAGCAGGTCCTTTCGTAACATTGCCGTGCAGCTCGGGAAAAACTGCCGTGCCTAGCCGAGTCGATCCATGAGCCATCCAGCCAAAAAACAAAGCCCGCCAGGGGGCGGGCTTTACCGGGCATCAGGCCGGGTGATCAGCCACGGGCAGCCTTGCGCCGGGCCATGAAACCCACCAGGCCCAGACCGGCCAGCATCAGGGCGTAGGTCTCGGGCTCGGGCACCGGCGTCAATTGGTAGAGGGAGGTGGTGTTGCTTTTTTCGTTGGCAATGGCCAAGTAACGCTGCCCGCCGATGCTAAAGCCCTTCATGCCCTCGGGCGCCACATCGCCGTCGGTGACGATCATGTCGATGAAGCTGGCAGCCGCCGGGTCGGTAATGTCATACACCGCCACGGCAGCCTTGGTGGTGCGCTCCAGGCCGATGAAGGCATACATGCGGCCACCGATTTCCATCAGTTCGACGCCCTCGGGTTCCACCCCCTTGTTGTCGCTGCGGCCATCGTCGTAGATGTTGCGGGCAATGGCTTCGGCGTCGAGCTGGTTGCCGCTGTCGAAAACGATGTTGCCGGCGGTATCGCGGATAGAGAAAGAACGGGCGCCGAAAATGACCAGTTCGGCAGACGAGGAATCGGGTGCGGATGCGGTCAGCTTGCCGCCGCCAGCAGGAACCGTAGCACCGGCGACATTCTCGGCGTCGATCTCGTCAGCTCCGTCTTCGCGGGAATCCCCCTCGTTCGCCATCACCAGATAGGTCTGCCCCCCAGCCTGGTAGGAAGCAATCGAGTCCGGCTGGTAAAGGCCCTTCACGTCGACGGGCACCAGGGGACCGGCACCATCCTTCTTGTTGACGTCGATGCCGTTGCCCGGCGCGCTGAAATCCTTGAGGCCCAGGCCCACCACGCTGGTGAACTGCTGGCTGCCCAGGTCCAGGATGCCCATGGCGTTGTGTTCCTGCAGCGTGACGAAAGCCTGGGTACCCGTTGCGTTGACGGCAATGTACTCGGGTTCGAAATCCATGCCGGGGGTGCGCACGCCCGTGCCCACCACCGGAGTCGACGCGAGACCGGCCGTCGTCGCCGTACGGGTCGCCATATTGATGATGGAGACGCTGCCGGCAGGATCAATCCCGCCGTAGATGGTGGGCGTACCCTCGTTGGCCACCAACAGCTTGCTGCCATCCGGCGTGAAAGTCAGCATGTCGGGCAGGGCCCCCACGGCGATTTGATTAATACCGCCCGTCAGGGCCCGGGTGTTTGTGTCAAACAGCACCACCTGCCCGGCCAGCGTGCGATCGACGCCGTTCTCGAAGGCCATGGCGGCCATGCCGTTGTAGATGGACACGCTGTTGATGTTGCCGTAAGCCGTCGTATCCAGGCTTTCCACCAGGGCACCAGTACTGGCATTGATCACGTCCACCCCCGTCACCCCAGCCACCCAGAGAGTGTTGGTCGCGCCGTCGAAGGCCGGAATCTCGGAAGCCACGCTGCCATGGGAGAACGTCCAGACCTTGTTGAAGGACAGGGGGGCGGCAGCCTGGGCGGCACCGGCAACGGAGACAAGGGAAAGCAGGGCAACGAGGGGTTTGAGTCGCATGGGATCACCAGAATTGGATTGAAGGGACTGACCGTGCCGGGCACGAATCCCCTGAGGCTAGCGACTTGGTGTTAAGGAAATATTTCTATCTCGTGACGAACCGGACCCGCAGACATGCATTGCCAATAGTTGGAATCCGACACGGATAGGTTTTTGGTCTCGATTACAAAGGCATTGCACAAATGAAAAAGGCCTAGCAGAACGCTAAGCCTTTGATTGTCTTGGTGGCCAGGGGCGGAATCGAACCGTCGACACGCGGATTTTCAATCCGCTGCTCTACCAACTGAGCTACCTGGCCCTCGGGTATCCGGGTAACCCCGGCCCAAAGAGGCGCGCATTTAAGCCCAAAACCCGGGGGAGCGTCAAGGAAAGCGTATGGAAAGGGAGAGACAGCGGCCCAATACCCGACAAAATAACTCGGGCTTGTTTGATTGCCCCGGGGCTGGCAAACTCGGCTCCATTACCGATTCCTAATAGAGGAAACACCATGGGCGGCCTGACGACCTCCACCCCGATTCCCACTGAAATCAAGCTGCACAAGCAGTCCCGCATCCTGGAAGTGGCCTTCAACGACGGCAAGCGCTTCGAGCTGCCCTGCGAGTACCTGCGGGTGTATTCCCCCTCTGCGGAGGTGCGGGGCCATGGTCCGGGCCAGGAGACCCTTCAGGTGGGCAAAAAGCATGTGGAGATCACGAACATCGAGCCCGTGGGCCAGTACGCCGTGGTGCTGGTGTTTTCCGATGGCCATGACTCCGGCATCTACTCCTGGGATTACCTCTATGACCTGGGCATGGAGCAGGATTTCTACTGGAGCAATTACCTGCGCCGCATGGAAGAGGCGGGCGAATCCCGGGAACCCAAGACCCTGATCAAGTAAGCACGCAAGGTGGAGGCCGGTCTGGCGGCGGAAATCGCCGGTGCCATCGGAGCCGCGACCGGGCAGCCTTTCTCCCCCGCCCGCCAGGAAGCCACCGGGGGCGGCTGCATCAACCGCAGCCTGGTGCTGCTGGGTGAGGATGGACGCCGGTTTTTCCTCAAGCTGAACCGGGCCGACAAGGCGGAGATGTTCGCCGCTGAGGCCGAGGGGCTGGCGGAGCTGGCCCGGGCCGAAGCCATACGGGTACCCCAGGCCATTGCCTGGGGGGCGACGGACAGCGCATGCTGGCTGGTGCTGGAATACCTGGAACTGGGCCATCGGGGAAATGCCAGGATCCTGGGGCAGCAACTGGCGAACCTGCATCGGATCACCCAAAACAGTTTTGGCTGGCATCGCGACAACACCATCGGCGCTACCCTCCAGATCAATACCTCCAGCCCGGACTGGGTGGACTTCTACCGGCACCATCGCCTGGGTTTCCAGTTGGATCTGGCGAAGAAAAACGGTGCGGGGCACACGTTGTTGCGGGACGGGGAACGGCTGATGGCGGACCTGGGTGCCTACTTCACGGATTACGCCCCGGCCCCCAGCCTGTTGCACGGCGACCTGTGGGGCGGAAACCATGCCTATACCGCCGGGGAGCCGGTCCTGTTCGACCCGGCCGTGTACTTCGGCGACCGGGAGGCGGATATGGCCATGACCGAACTGTTCGGCGGCTTCAGCGCCGATTTCCAGGCTGCCTATCGGGAGGCCTGGCCCCTGGACCCGGGGTATGCCGCCCGGCGCGACCTCTACAACCTGTATCACATCATCAACCACTTCAACCTCTTCGGGGGTGGCTACGAAGGCCAGGCTAACGCCCTGGCGGCCCGCCTGCTGGCACAGATCCGCTGAAACGGTATAACTGTTTGCCTGACAAGGGGTTTTTGTGGATAATGCCTCGCTTTCCTCCGTCTTTGGCCCGAGTCCGCATCATGAAAACCGGCATTCATCCCGAATACAACGAAATCCAGGTGACCTGCAGCTGTGGCAGCACCTTCACCACTCGTTCCACCATGAATAAGCCCCTGCACGTGGAAGTCTGTTCCGCCTGCCACCCCTTCTATACCGGCAAGCAGAAGATCGTCGACACCGCTGGTCGCGTCGAGAAATTCCGCCAGAAGTACGGCATCAAGAAGTAATCCCGCCCTGGTGACCGAACCAGTTTCGGGTCGAAAAGGCAGCTCCAGGCTGCCTTTTTGCTTTCAGGCGCCCCTGATTCCATGAACCCCACGCAGCCCGGCAAACTTTTCTGGCTGGTCTTGCTGGCCAGCTTCTGGGCCTTGTATGGCCTGACGGGGAGGGATGCGTGGCAGGCGGACGAAGCCAGGAACCTGGGCACCCTGCTGTCTGTGCTGGAAGGCAGCGTTTCCCTGTGGGCCACGCCTGCCCCTCTGTTCAATCTGGTCGCAACCTTCCTGGCCTGGCTTTCGCCCCTGGGTCTGGACATGCAGGACAGCGCCCGTCTGGCCAGCGGCTTCTTCATGCTCACGGCCCTGCTTGCGACATCCCTGGCTGCACGCCGACTGCTGGGTCCCGGCTTCGGTGCAGCGGCAGTCCTGGCCTTGCTGGGGGGCTTTGGTCTCATGTTGCGGGCCCATGCCCTGATGCCGGAAACCGCTTTGGTGGCGGTGTGGGCGGTGTTTTTCTGGGGCATGGGCCTGGCCCGTACCCAGTACCGGACCGGCGGCCTGGTGCTGGGTCTGGCCCTGGCTACACTGACCCTGGGCCTGCGGGGCCTATCCGACCTGCTGGCTGCCCTGGCAATTCTCCTCCTGCCCCTGGGCTTCGTGGCCTGGCGGGAACGTGCATACCGCAAGGCCCTGAAGCTGGCGGCCGGAATAGGCGCCCTGACATTGCTGGCCGGCGCATTGTTCATCACCCAGGCCGGGCAATGGGCCCCCTGGTGGTCGGGCCATGGCATGGCCAGCCTGGACGTTGTCCTGGCGCCGGGCAGACTTTTTTCCGATCTGACCTGGTTTGCCTGGCCCCTCTGGCCCCTGGCTCTGGCTGCCATCTGGCACGATCACCGCCGCATTGGCCGCAGCCCGGCCATCCAGCTCCCTCTGGTCGCCAGCCTGGTATTGCTGCTGGCAGCCTTCATGCCGGCCTGGTCCCGCATGGGCGGCCTGCTCCCCCTGCTGGTGCCATTGGCGCTGCTGGCAGCCCTGGCCCTTGAGCACCTGCGGCGTGGGGCATCCCAGGCCTTCTACTGGTTCGGCGTGATGTGCTTCATGTTCTTCGCCCTGGCCTTCTGGGTGTATTTCTCTGCCCTGGAATGGGGCGCACCGGCGGGCCTGGCCAGGCACGTGGCCCAGTTGACGCCCGGCTATGTAGCTGGCAGCGTGGCCCCGGGCATGATCTGGCTGGCAGCCGGCGCCACCCTGGCCTGGGTGCTGGCCATTCCACTCTTCCCCCGAGCCCAGATCCGGCCTGTGCTGGTCTGGGCCACGGGCATGATCCTCACCTGGACCCTGCTCACGAGCCTTTTCCGTCCCTGGCTCGAAGCGGGCTGGGGTTACCGTCCCCTGGTGGTAGACCTGGCCCGGCAACTGCCCGCCGGTGCCTGTATGACTGTCCAAGTCGACCCGGCCATGGCGGCCATGCTGCGCTATCACCTGCCCGAGGCCTTCCAGGCTGAAGGCCGCCCTTGTGCATATCGCCTGGACACCGTCAAGCGGGAACGGATACGAACCTCCGCCAGCCCCGGGTCAACCCTCGTCTGGCAAGGTTTCCGCCCCCGGGACAAGGATCAGGTTTACCGCCTGTACAAGGACCATGAGATCTAGTCCCCGGGATGTCTCTGCCATCGTGCTGGCAGGGGGTCGGGCCCGGCGCTTCAAGGGTGAGGACAAGGGCCTGCTGCCCCTGGCCGGGCGCCCCCTGGCTGCCTGGGTGGTGGAACGGCTGGAAGGCCTGGCGGCGGAAATCCTCATCAGCGCCAACCGCAATCTGGCCGCCTACGGCGCCCTGGGCCACACCGTGGTGCCCGACCATCTTCCCGGCCAGCCTGGCCCCCTGGCCGGACTGCTGGCCTGCGCCCGCACGGCCCGGGAACCCTGGCTGCTGAGCGTGCCGTGCGATGTGCCTTTCCTCCCCCTCGACTTGGTGATACGGCTCCACGACCAGGCCCAGGCCAGCCGGGTGCCCCTGGTGCGGGTGGCCGACGAGACCGGCACCCACTTCGCCATCATGCTTGTCCACCAGGACCTCATGCCCGACCTGACAGACTTTGTCGCCGACGGAGGACGCCAGGTCCAGGCCTGGCAGGAGCGGCATTCCAGTGAGACTCTATACTTTGGGGAGGACCCTTATTCCTTCCTCAACATCAACACCCAGGAAGATATGAAAACTGCAGAGCGGGTAGCCGCCCGCTATCGTCGGGCAACGACGTGACATCATGAACCCGGCCCAACGCATCCTGATTGCCCTCATCCGCCTGTACCAATTGGCCCTCTCTCCGTTTATCGGCAACCAGTGTCGCTTTACGCCTACCTGTTCCCATTACGCCCGGGAGGCTGTGGAGTTGCATGGCGCCCTCAAAGGAAGTTGGCTGGCCATCCGGCGGGTGAGCCGTTGCCACCCCTGGCATCCTGGAGGACACGATCCGGTCCCCCCGGACAAGTCCCTGTGATCCAGCTAACTGGTAAGAATCCCAGGTTTGGCACAAGATATAGGTGCTTTGTACCCCCCTCCCCTGAATCCGAGCGACAGCGTGTTCTCCTTCTTCAAGAAAAACAAAGCCGATGACCTCATGGCCTACCTCAAGGAAGGCCAGCCGGATACGGACCCGGGCCCGGCCTACACGGCGGTGGCGCCCAAGTCCTCCGATGGTGGCGGCATCGAGGTCCAGGAGGCCCTGGGGGGACTGCCGCCGGAACTGGAAGAGGCCGCTGTGCTGTTCGCCAATGGCAAGGTGGGCGACACCGCCGCCCTGCTCAACCGCTACCTGCTGGAAAACCCGGACAATCGGGACACCCTGCCCTGGTACATGCTGTTCGACCTGTACGAAGCCAGCGGCCAGCGGGAACCCTTCGAGGACGCGGCCGTGGACTTCGCGGTGAAGTTCGAACGCTCGCCACCCACCTGGCATCCCCGTACCGAGGCAGCGACGACCAGCAGCCACGTGCCCCTCATGGCCTACAGCGAAAAGTACGGCAGCATGGAGCGGGTCAAGCAGCCGAAATTTTTCCAGGATGCTGCCCAGGCCCCCTATGTTCGCCTGGATATCACCAAGGTACAGAGCCCGGATGAGGAAACCGCCCAGGCCATCCTGGCGGAGATTGAACAGTTGAACAAAATGGGCAAGCCCATCGAGCTCATCGGTGCACCGGGCTTCACGGTCCGGCTGGACGCTGCCCGCCAGGCCAGCCGCCTGAGCGAGCCCGGCTGGCGCCTGCTCCTGGAAGTGTTGCGCCTCTTGGGCAAGGAAGAGGACTTCGACAACGTGGCCGTGGATTACGCCGTGGGTTTCGAGGTCTCTCCGCCCGCATACAAGCCGCCTTTGCCAATGCCCGTCAAAGGCGAGCAACGCAACGGCAATCGCGACAACCAGCCAGAAAATACCTACTGTCTTACCGGTGACATCGGTCCTGGCAACGACGGTCAGATTCGGGGCCTGCAACGCTTTGCGACCGACAGAAAGGTCGTGCAAGTGGACATGTCCAGGCTGGGGCGCATCGATTTCGCCGTGGTGGGCCTGCTCCTGGAAATGATCATCGAACTCCACCAGCAGGGCTGCAAGGTCACCTTCCGTGACGGCAACGAACTGGTGAACACCCTGCTCCAGATCGTCGGTGTCAACCAGTTTGCCAGCATAGCCCACCGCCCCCGGGCTTGAGGACATACAGCATGGAACAGTACCGGGGCACCACCATACTTTGCGTCCGTCGCGGCCAGTCCGTGGCCATGGGGGGAGACGGCCAGGTCACCCTGGGCAACATCGTCATCAAGGCCAGTGCCCGCAAGGTACGCCGCCTTTATCAGGAGCGGATACTGGCAGGATTCGCGGGAGGAACAGCCGACGCCTTCACCCTATTCGAGCGCTTCGAGGCCAAGCTGGAGAAACACCAGGGGCACCTGGTGCGCAGTGCCGTGGAACTGGCCAAGGACTGGCGTACGGACCGCATGCTGCGTCGGCTGGAGGCCATGCTGATCGTGGCCGACCCGGACAGCACCCTCATCATCACTGGCAACGGCGACGTGCTGGAACCGGAATTCGGTATTGCCGCCATCGGTAGCGGTGGCGCCTATGCCCAGTCCGCCGCCCGGGCCCTGCTGGAACACACGGACCTGCCCGCCGAAGCTGTGGTCCGGGAATCCCTGGGTATCGCCGCCGACCTGTGCATCTACACCAACCGCAGCCTGACCCTGGAAACGCTGTAAGCGGCTAGGCCCGTACCGGCCGTTTGGCCAGCTTTCTTTGCAGGGTGCGGCGATGCATCTTCAGGGCTCGGGCCGTGGCTGACAGATTACCGTCGTGTTCCGCCAGCACCTTCTGGATGTGCTCCCATTCCAGTCGATCTACCGACAGGGGTGCATCGGGCAGGGCGGCATCCGGATTCCCCTGCTCCCGGCCTAGGGCTGCCAGGATGTCTTCCACGCCGGCCGGCTTGGCAAGGTAATGGACCGCCCCCAGCTTGATGGCCTCCACCGCCGTGGCGATGCTGGCATAACCCGTCAACAATAAAATCCTGAGCTCCGGCTGGAGCGCCTTCATAGGCGCGATGAGGTGCAGGCCGGATTCCGTGGCCAGCCGCAGATCCAGCACGACGGCATCGAAATCCCGGGTCTGCACCTCCAGCAGGGCTCCGGTGGCATCCGACGCAAGCACCACGCTACAGCCACGCCGGCCCAGTGCTCGTTCCAGGGCCTGGGCATAGATAGGATCATCCTCCACCACCAGGATGCGCCAGGTGGCCTTCATGAGCAGGCGTCCTGCATTTTCGAAGTCGGAATGTCCACCCGGGCCAGCACCCCGCCCCCGGCACGATCCAGCAAGGCAAGCCGTCCCCCCAGCCGTACCAGGGCTGCTTGGGCGAGTTCCACACCCACGCCCCAACCCGCAGGCTTGCTGCCAATGCCGCCCCCACCATCACTCACTTCCACTTGCAGAAACGCCTCCCAGGCTCTTGCCGTAACGCGCACCTGGCCGGGCGCAGCCTCTTCCGCGTTGTTCAACAAGGTCATCAGGATGGCTTCAAAAACCGTATCGTCTTCCACCGCCGGCAATTCTGCCGCCAGACGCCGATCCAGAACCAGTTCCACCCGGGCACGGGGATGCAGCAAGCCCCAGCGTTCCAGGGTCCGGGCCAGCCAGGCCCCGCCCGCCATGGGGGGGCCGGCAATCCGTTCCCGGGAGCGGGCCGCCTGGCCCAGGCGCTCCAGCACGGCTTCCACCCGCTGCAACTGACTGGCCATCAATACAAGGGGGGGACCCAGTTCCTCATCCCCCGCATAGTCCTGGCGCAGATCGTCCAGGGTCAGGCGGACCGAGGCCAGGGGCGTAGCCAGATCATGGGCCGCGGCGGCCGCCTGGAGCCCGAGGGCAAAGAGCTGTTCGTCCTTCAAACGCTGTTCCCGCACCCGGGCCAGGGCCGCTTCCCGCTTCTTCAGCGTCGCCGCCAGAGCGCCGGTAAAGGCTGCCACCAGAACAGCAGTGAGCAGGAAGTTGAGCCACATGCCCTGCAGGTGCAAATCCACCGCCACTTCCGGTGCCACCTCCATGGCCAAGGGCAGGTAAAACTCCATGAGCAGGGTGTAGATCAGGCCCACCCAGCCGGCCAAAGCCCAGGAAAGCCGTGGAGGCAGAAGCACGGCCCCGAGGATCAGGGGCACAAGCAGCAGGGAGATGAAGGGATTGGCATAACCGCCGGTGTAATAGACCAGCCCGCCCAGTACCGCAGCATCGGTGGCCAGGTGCCAGGCCATCTCCGGCCTGGTCAGATGCCGGCTCCGCCCGGATGCGCCCCACAGCAACAACAGGACATGCAGGCCCAACAGCAACAGCAAAGGCCCCCATGGCAAGCGGGCGCTCAGCAGCCCCCCTGTCAGGCCAAGCATGCCCGCCTCTCCAAGTATCAAGGCCGTGCGCACGGCAAGCAGCAGGCCTTCGGCCTCCAGGTTCTGGCGCCAGTGGGCATCCGGGCGCAGCAAGCGCAAGACTCTGAACGGGGAAAGCAAATCCATGGCCGGATTGTAGCGAGGAGCAGACGTGCCCAGTGCCGTACCAGCTGCGACATCATGTCGCATTCCCCCGCCGAGAAAGCGAGCATAGGATGCGCAGGCTTCCATACGTCCTGCGTATTTCAAGGCTCATCCCGATGGGCCTTTCTTTTTTTTCAGGCCCGGGTGCGACAATTTGTCACACCCGGATAAACCCCTGATGTCAAAGCCATTTTCCGCAGTTGCGAGGGGGGCGCAGCCCTACTTCAGGCACAAACCCGGGTCGAAGCGCTACCATGCCCGCACTCCGCCATCCAAAGGAATCTCCATGCGCGCTGCCTACTATCTGGCCCTGGTCGGCTTATCACTGGCCTTTCCCGCTCTGGCTGACAACGTAAAAATCGAGAGCCCCTGGGTCCGGGCCACGGCACCGGGACAGAAGGTCGCCGCAGGCTTCATGGAACTGACCGCCGATGCGGACATGAAGCTGGTTGGTGGCAGCAGCCCCATCTCAAAAAACCTGGAACTGCACATGATGAGCATGGATGACGGCGTCATGATCATGCGCCAGATTCCAGAGATCGCCCTGCCCGAGAACAAAAAGGTTCATCTGGCCCCCGGTGGGCTGCACATCATGTTCATCGACCTTCAACAGCAGGTAAAGGAAGGCGACATGGTGCCCGTCACCCTGGTGGTCCGTAATGGGGCCGGCAAGGAGCAGATACTCCGGCTGGAGGCCAAGGCCATGAAGATGGGCGGCATGCGGCATCACTGAGACCCTGCCACCGGCCAGACAAGAAAAAACCGGCCTCGGCCGGTTTCGTCTTTTTGTATCCTGGAAAGCCCGGGCTTACTGGAGCTGGCGTTCCAGTTCCTCGATGGTGGTGTGGCGCACGTCCTTGCCCTTCACCATGAAGACCACGTATTCGGACATGTTCTTGGCGTGGTCGCCGATGCGTTCGATGGCCTTCACCACGAACAGCAGATTGATGAAAGTGGAGATGGCCCGGGGGTCTTCCATCATGTAGGTGATGAGGTGCCGGGTGATGAGATGGAACTCCTCGTCCACTTCCATATCCTGCCGGGCCACATTGGCTGCTCCGGAGGCATCCAGACGAGCAAAGGCGTCCAGAGACTCCCGCAGCATCTTGATGGTCAAGCCGGACATGTATTTGATCTCGTTGTAGCGCGGCACCACCATGCGATCGCTTTCGAAGGATTTGACCGCGTAGCGGGCAATCTTGGCTGCCTCATCACCGACGCGCTCCAGATCGGTGATGGTCTTGATGATGGTCAGGATCATGCGCAGATCGCCCGCCGTGGGCTGGCGCCGGGCGATGATGTTGGTGCAGGCCTCGTCCGCAGCCACTTCCAGGGCATTGACGCGGTGGTCATTGGCAATGACCTCCTCAGCCAGGGCCACATCCCCAGCGATCAGGGCGTCCACGGCCTTGGTGACCTGCTCCTCAACCAATCCTCCCATCTCCAGAACCCGGGCCCGAACGGCTTCCAGGTCAGCATCGAACTGCTTGTAGATATGCTCGCTCATTACGGATCCTCTGTTGTATTTGCCCATCATGGCCATGCTACGCGCGGCCGGCAATGAAAAGAATTATAGAAGGCAGGATTCCCTGAAGTATTACAAGTCCGTGACAAATGGAACCGCAAGGACCGAGCCATCCAAATCCAGGTTCATGATCCAGTCACGGCGCCCCGTCACGCACACCGGCAGGGTCACCCGGGCCTGGAACACCCCCTCACCCGCCGCCCGCAGGGTATATAGGTTGAATCCCATGTCCATGCCTTCCATGGTGAAGCTGGCTTCGACCTTACGCACCCCCGCCGCTTCCACCCACACCTGGAAGGGCTCCAGGGGCTTGATCCCGCCTTCCACACGGACACGCACCGTCTCTCCCCCAAGCCGGGTACTGCACCCCGCAACCAGGTCAGGGCAGGGCAGGGAAACGGCCGTTACCGGGGCGGGCACCCAGGGCTTCCACCACACCACGCCCCCCACCAGCAGAATCAAAACCAGGGGAATCCCCCGCCGCAGGGCGGCTCCCGCATGGAGGCTCATCGCTTTCTCCCGAACACTCATATCTGCCAAGCGGCACTGCGTAGCGCCACCCCCTGGGCACCTGCCTGCCGGGCCTGGGCCATATCCTCTGCCGTCAGGCCACCCAGAGCATAGACCGGTAGCGGGCAATCCTGAATGAGCCGTGCGAATGCCCCCCAGCCCATGGGCGTTGCCTCCGGATGGCTGGCGGTGGGCTGGACCGGCCCCAGCACGACCCAGTCCAGTTCCAGTTCAGTCGCCCTGGCCAGTTCCGCGGCGTCATGGCAGGAAGCGCCCACCCATTCCAGATCCGGACGTAGGTCCAGGGTCATAAGTTGGGCCGAGGGCAGGTGCAAACCGGCCCCCAACTCCCGGGCCAGATTCAGCCGATCAGATTCCGGCTGGCCGTTGATGGCGAACAAGGCCCCGTAGGCCCGGCATCGGCCAGCGACTTCCCGCAACAGGCGAGTATCCGCCCCCTGTCCGGCGAGGCCTCGCTCCCGCCACTGCACAAAGCGAAGCCCCTGGGCCAGCCGTGCTTCAAGCCGGGCCAGGAATGTCTCCTCGCCCAGATCGCCTGCCGCTGAAATGGCATATTCCAGCGGCAGGCTCAATCCCTTCAGGATGGGCCCATTGGCCGGCAGGATAGGGGCCACTTCCGGCGCCTGGACCGGGGTCCAGGCCAGGGTCTGCCCTTCCAGGGCACGAGGCTCCCCCTGCCAGCCAGTCACCCGGAAGAAGCGCAACATGACGTGGGCATGGGGATAGACGAAGCTGCGGTTCAGCCACGGCCAGGCTTCGCTCACCTGTATCCCCAGTTCTTCCTGCAATTCCCGCTCCAGGGCCTGGCGGGGGGTTTCACCCGGTTCCACCTTGCCGCCGGGGAACTCCCACCAGCCGGCATAAGCCTTGCCGGCTGGGCGGCTGGCCATGAGCACGCGGCCGTCGCCCGCCTCGATCACCGCAGCGGCGACTTCCACCCGCTTGCCTTCACCCACTGACATCTGCCCTCCCGGCCGCCGGGACGTCAAACAGACCGGTCATCCTGCTCCAGCCTGGCCAGGCGCGCCTCCAAATCGGCCAGTTGCTGCCGGGTGTTGGCCAGCACCTGGGCCTGGACATCGAACTCCTCCCGGGTCACAAGATCCAGCCGTGACAGCCAGGCAGTGAGGGAGGCACGCAGGTTTTTCTCCATGTCCCGGGCCGGGCTGGCCGCCAGCACTTCCGACACCAGGCCGGCCATCTCCGCCACCAGTTTTTCTTTAAGCATGATGCATTCCTTTCAAGTGACGGCCAGTTTAGCAAAGCCCCTCCGGTCAACGGTGCACGTTACCCGCCAAGTTACGGAGCCAAATCGGTGCACCACCGCCGGCAAGACGCACCAAATAAATGCACAAAATTGCACCATCTCCGAAAACACACAATAACCATTTGATTACATTGTGTAATTTTTCTGGCACAAGGAATGCTAAGTGCTTCCTGTGCAATACCGCACCATTACTGCAATGGAGAACCCCATGAAAAAACTGACTCATCTCATGCTTCTGACGGGCCTGGTTGGCATGCCTCTGGTGGCTGCGGCAGAAGACAGCCCCCACAGCATCACCGGCAACCTGACCTTTGTGTCTGACTACCAGTACCGCGGCATCTCCCAGACCGACGAGGACCCGGCCATCCAGGGCGGCTTTGACTACGCCCACAAGAGCGGCTTCTACCTGGGCACCTGGGGCTCCAACGTGGAATTCGGCACCGCCAACATGGAATGGGACGTCTACGGTGGCTATGCCGGCAGCATGGGTGACCTGGGCTACAACGTGGGCGTGCTGGGCTATATCTACCCTGATTACGACGATGCCAACACCACGGAAGTCTACGGCGGCGTGACCTACATGGGCTTCGGCCTCAAGGCTTCCTACACCGTATCCAGCGAGTACTTCGACATCGACGATAGTGACGGCACCGTGTACTGGGACGCCAGCTACGCCTACACCTTCGAGAACGGCCTGGGCCTTGGCCTGCACTACGGTTACACCGCAGGTGAAGGTTCTCAAGTCGATTACGCCGACTGGAAGATCGGCGTGACCTACCCCATCGGCAAGTTCACCGTGGGTCTGGCCTATACCGACACCGACCTGGACAAGACCAGTGAGTGCGGTGGCCTGGATATCTGTGACAGCCGCGTGATCCTGTCCGTGGGTACCACCTTCTAATTTCACTGCGGCGGGCATCCCGCCGCTTCTTCTACAAGGAGACGGACCGTGAAATTCGTAACCGCCATCATCAAACCCTTCAAGCTCGACGAGGTGCGCGAAGCCCTGTCCGGCATGGGGGTGTCCGGCATCACCGTGACCGAGGTCAAGGGTTTCGGCCGGCAAAAGGGCCACACCGAGCTGTATCGCGGCGCGGAATACGTGGTGGACTTCCTGCCCAAGGTGAAGATCGAAGTAGCCATCAAGAGCGACGTACTCGACCAAGCCATCGAAGCCATTTCCAAGGCGGCCCAGACCGGCAAGATCGGCGACGGGAAGATTTTTGTCTGGGACCTGGAACAGGTCGTGCGCATCCGCACCGGCGAAGCCGGCGAAACTGCGATCTAAGGAGAACGATCATGAAGCGCCTCATCACAAGTCTGATGCTGGTTGGCTCCCTGGCCCTGGGCGGTGCTGCCTGGGCGGAGGAACCTCTTCCCGCGCCGGCCGTGGAAGCAGTAGCGGAAGCTGCTGTCGCCACCGAAGCCGCCCTGCCTGAAGCTGTCCAGGCGCCCGCCGAGCCCGCCGCCGCAGAAGCTGCTCCAGCTGAAGCCGCACCCGTGCCCGACAAGGGCGACACCACCTGGATGATGGTGTCCACCCTGCTGGTCATCCTGATGATCGTGCCAGGCGTGGCGCTGTTCTATGGCGGTCTTGTCCGCGCCAAGAACATGTTGTCGGTGCTCACCCAGGTCATGGCCATCTTCTGCCTGATCTCCATCCTGTGGGCGGTCTACGGCTACTCCCTGGCCTTCGGCGACGGCGGTGGGCTCAACTGGGCCATTGGTGACCTCTCCAAGCTATTCCTGGCGGGCATCACCGGCGACAGCACGGCAGCCACCTTCTCTGATGGCGTGGTCATCCCCGAGTTCACCTTCGTGGCCTTCCAGCTCACTTTCGCCGCCATCACCGTGGCGCTGATCGTCGGCGGCCTGGCCGAGCGGGTGAAGTTCTCTGCCCTGCTGGTATTCGCGGTGCTGTGGTTCACCTTCTCCTACCTGCCTATCGCCCACATGGTCTGGGCTACCGGCGGCTTCCTGTTCGAGAAGGGTGACCTGGACTTCGCAGGTGGCACGGTGGTGCACATCAACGCCGGTATTGCCGCCCTGGTGGGCGCCATGGTGCTGGGCAAGCGTACCGGTTTCGGCCGCGACGCCATGCCTCCCCATAGCCTGCCCATGACCATGATCGGCGCTTCCCTGCTGTGGGTGGGCTGGTTCGGCTTCAACGCCGGCTCCAACCTGGAAGCCACTGGCGGCGCTGCTCTGGCCTTCATCAACACCATCCTGGCGACTGCGGCTGCCGGCCTGGCGTGGATGTTTGCCGAATGGATGCTGCGCGGCAAGCCTTCCATGCTGGGGGTTGCCTCCGGTGTGGTGGCGGGTCTGGTGGCCATCACCCCCGCCGCAGGTCTGGTGGGCCCCATGGGCGGCATCGTCCTGGGCGCGGTGGCCGGCGTGATCTGCCTGTGGGGTGTCACCGGCCTGAAGAAGGCGCTGGGCTATGACGACTCCCTGGACGTGTTCGGCATCCACGGCATCGGCGGCATCATCGGCGCCATCGGCACCGGCATCTTCGTCTCTCCCGCCCTGGGCGGCGTGGGCGTGGATGGCTACACCATGGGCGGCCAGGTCGTCACCCAGGCCACGGGCGTGATCATCACCATCGTCTGGTCCGGCGTGGTCAGCCTGGTAGCCTTCAAGCTGGTGGACATGATCATGGGCCTGCGGGTCAGCGAGGAAGAAGAGCGGGAAGGTCTGGACACCGCCAGCCACGGCGAGCGGGCCTACAACCTGTAAGCGGATTCACTCCCCTGAAAGGGCGCCTTCGCGGCGCCCTTTTTTTGTCCTTGCTTGGCTCGGGGTCGTTGTCATTAAACCGTCACCGAATCGTCATAAGATGGCTTCCAGATTATTCAGGAGGCTGCCATGGCGGCAAACATACTAGTGGTGGAGGACGAACCGGGCATCCAGGAAGTCCTCAAGTTCAACCTGGGCCTGCAAGGCCACCATGTCATCCTTGCCTCCAGCGGTGAAGAAGCCCTGACCCTGCTGGGCGGGGCCCTGCCGGACATGATCCTGCTGGACTGGATGCTGCCCGGCATCTCCGGCATCGAACTGGCCCGCCGGGTCCGCCAGGACAACCGCCTCAAGCAGGTACCCATCATCATGCTCACCGCCCGCACGGAAGAGCAGGACAAGGTGGCCGGTCTGGAAACCGGTGCAGACGACTACCTCACCAAGCCCTTCAGCCCGAAGGAGCTCAACGCTCGCATCAAGGCGGTCCTGCGCCGCCGGGCTCCGCAGATGACCGAGGATGCAGTGGAGGTTTCCGGCCTGCGCCTGGACCCGGCATCCCACCGGGTGAGCGGCAACGGCAAGCCCCTGGACATGGGCCCCACGGAATTCCGCCTGCTGCATTTTCTCCTCACCCACACTGACCGTGTCTACTCCCGCTCCCAGCTTCTGGACCAGGTCTGGGGCGACCACGTATTCGTGGAGGAGCGTACCGTGGACGTGCACATCCGGCGCCTGCGCTCGGCCCTGGAGTCCACCGGACACGACAGTCTCATCCAGACGGTACGCGGCGCGGGCTATCGACTTTCGGCTACGGACGGAAACAGCCACTGACCCCGCCAGCGCGGACGGGAAGCTCTACAATGCGCCCTTGTCCGCTCAACTGATAAGCGATGCTGTCGTTCTGGGGTCGCCCCGTTTCCATAGTGCTGGGTCTGGGCGCGGTTGCCGCGCTGGTCTCCCCCCTTACACCGCCCGGAGGCGGCTGGGCAGCATTTGCCCTGGGCCTGGTGGTCTACCTGGCCTATCACCTGCATCAGCTCCGCAAACTGGATCTCTGGCTGGCCGTTCCCGCTCCCCGCCCGCCCTCCGGGGACGGAATCTGGGGTGACGTGCTGTACCGGCTGGAAAAACGCCTGTACGCCAACCAGAGCGACCATCAGCAGATCGTGGCCGAACTGGACCGACTGCTGGAGGCCACCCGCAATCTGCCCGACGGTATCCTGCTGCTGGATACCGGCAACCGCATTCTCTGGCTGAACGTGGCCGCCGAACGTCTGCTGGGCCTGGCCAGCAGCCAGGATGTGGGCCAGTTCCTCCCCTATTTGCTGCGCCAGACCCGTTTCACCCGCTGGCTCCAGGAAGAGGAGTTTTCCCGTCCCCTACACATGGAAGCGCCGCTCCACCCCCAGAAAACCCTGGAGCTGCAACTGGTCCCCCTGCCCAAATCCCAGAAGATGCTGCTGGCCCGAGACGTATCCGAACTGGCCCGGGTGGAGGCCATGCGCCGGGATTTCGTAGCCAACGTGTCCCACGAACTGCGCACCCCCATCACCGTCATCGTCGGCTTCCTGGAAGCCTTCGACGACATGGAAGCCCCCGAACCGGCGGAATTCCGCAGGCACATTCCACTGATGCGGGAGCAGACTGACCGTATCCGCCGCCTGGTGGACGACCTACTGACCCTGGCGCGCCTGGAAACCGAACCGGAATCCGAGGAGGAAGCGGTGGACATGGCCACCCTCACCCATAGGCTGGTGGACGAAGCCCGCACCATGAGCCAGGGGAAGCACCACATCGAGATGCGCCTGGGTAGCCGGCAAAGGCTGCTGGCCAGCCCCCAGGAGCTTTACAGCGCCCTGGCGAACCTGGTGTCCAACGCCGTGCGCTACACGCCTACCGGCGGTCGCATCACCCTGGAATGGCAAATCGGTCCCCACGGTTCGGGCCTGTTCTCGGTCATCGACACGGGGGAAGGCATCGAAGCCCAGCACATCGAACGGCTCACGGAACGCTTCTACCGGGTGGACCGGGGCCGCTCCAGGGCGACGGGCGGCACCGGCCTGGGCCTGGCCATCGTCAAGCATATTCTGCAACGGCACCAGGCCCGCCTGCGCGTGGAAAGCATCGTCGGCAAGGGCAGCACCTTCACCGCCGCCTTCCCCGCCGATCGTGTGGTGCCCGAAGCCCTGACTTCAGCCCAGAAGGACCCGCAGCCGGTCCTGGACCCGGGCCCGTAGATCCCGGCTGGCCAGGGGATTGGCGATGCCCCCCTCCCGCCGGGCCGGGGCCCAGATGGGATCGGGAAAATTCACGTCCTCCGTCCAGCGGGGAATGACGTGCCAGTGGAGATGGGGCACCATGTTGCCCAGGCTGGCCAGGTTGATCTTGTCCGGCCGGACCACCTCCCGCACGGCCGCCTCCACGGCGAAAACCGTCTCCATGAGGCGCAGGCGCTCGGAAGAATGCAGATCGGTCATCTCCCGCACATGGGCATTGAGAATGACCCGGCAAAATCCGGGGTAGTGGGCGTCGTCCACCCAGACCACCCGGCAAAAGTCATCCCGCCAGAGCAGGTCCCCGCCATCGGCGTCGCACAGGGGGCAACTCACAACAACACCCGCTCGATGCCGCCGTTATTGGCCTGGCTTACAAAATCCTCCAGCCAGGCCGTTCCCAGCCGGGCCTTGGCCAGTTCCACGACGATGTAGTCCGCCGCCACGCCGTTGTCTTCTGAATAGCGGTTCAGACCTTGCAGGCATGAGGGGCAGGTGGTGAGCACTTTCACAGCCTCCGCACCGCCCTGGAGCTGGGTTGCCGCGCCCTTGTCCAGCTCTTCCGCCTTGCGCATGCGCACCTGGGTAGCGATATCGGGCCGGCTGGAGGCGAAGGTGCCGGCCTCCCCACAGCATCGTTCCGTCAGCTTCGTGTCTTCCCCCACCAGGGCCTTCACCGTGGTCATGGGGTTCTGCTGCTTCAGGGGGGTGTGGCAGGGATCGTGATAGAGGTATTTCACCCCCGGCACGCCTTCCAGCTTCACGCCTTTCTCGTTCAGGTATTCGTGGATGTCTATGACTCGACAGCCGGGGAATATCTTGTCGAATTGGTAATCCTGCAGTTGGTCGTAGCAGGTGCCGCAGGACACCAGCACGGTCTTGATGTCCAGATAATTGAGGGTGTTGGCCACCCGGTGGAAGAGCACCCGGTTCTGCATGGTGATGGCGTCCCCCTTGGCCCGGTCGCCGGTAGCGGTCTGGGGATAGCCGCAACAAAGGTAAGTGGGAGGCAGCACGGTCTGGGCCCCCAGCTCAAAGAGCCAGGCCAGGGTAGCCAGCCCCACCTGGGAGAACAGGCGTTCCGAACCGCAGCCGGGGAAGTAGAAAACGGCATCCGACTCTTCAGACACCTTGTCCGGGTTACGCAGCACCGGCACCACCTTGGGGTCGGTGAGATTCAGCATCTGACGGGCCGTCTTGCCCGGCAACATGTGGCCGTCCGGCAGCTTGCGGTTGAAGAAGTGGATCACCTGGGACTTCACGTCTGGCTTGCCAACGGTGGCGGGGGGGTGTGACATGGCCTCCTTCACCCCGGGCACCTGACGCAGGACCGTGGCTCCCAGGCGCTGACCCAGGTAGCCCAACTGGATCGCCCCCTTGCGCAAGACGTGGATGGCGTCCCCGTCGGTGGTATCCAGGAAGGCCCGGGCCAGGAGGGTAGCGGGAGCAGCCTTCTTCTTGCCGGCGGCGGTGAGGAAATTGCGCATGGCCACGGTGACATCGCCGAAATCGATGTCCACCGGGCAGGGGTTCACGCACTTGTGGCACACGGTGCAGTGGTCAGCCACGTCGTCGAATTCGTCGAAGTGCTTGAGGGAGATGCCCCGCCGGGTCTGCTCTTCATACAGAAAGGCCTCGATAAGCAGGGAGGTCGCCAGGATCTTGTTGCGGGGAGAGTAGAGCAGGTTGGCCCGGGGCACATGGGTGTTGCACACCGGCTTGCACTTGCCGCAACGCAGGCAGTCCTTGATGGAATCGGCAATGGCACCGATCTCCGACTGCTCCATGATCAGGGATTCGGTTTCCAAAAGGCTGAAGGACGGCGTGTAGGCATTGGACAGGTCCGCCCCCTTGCGCAGTTTTCCCTTATTGAACCGGTCTTCCGGATCCACCCGGTTCTTGTACGCAGCGAAGGCGGACAGGGTGGCCTCGGAGAGGAATTCCAGCTTGGTGATGCCGATGCCGTGCTCGCCGGAGATGACGCCCCCCAGTTCCTCTGCCAGGGCCATGATGCGGGCCACGGCCTGGTTGGCGGCTTGCAGCATGGCGTAGTCGTCGGAGTTCACCGGGATGTTGGTGTGCACGTTACCGTCCCCGGCATGCATGTGCAGGGCCACGAACACCCGTCCCTTCAACACACGTTTGTGGATCCCGTCGCATGCCGCCAGAACGGGCTCGTACTCCCGACCGGTGAATATCTGTCTGAGTTCGGCGCGGATTTCCCGTTTCCAGGAGACCCGGGTAGCCTTGCTTTGCAGGGCCCGGAAGACGGACTCGCCCCCATCGCCTGCCGAAGACAGCAAGGCATCCAGGTAGCCCCGCCAGCGCTTGTGCACATCGGCCAGCAGTTCCAGGGCCCGGGCCCGACGGGTCTCCGTCATGGCCGGGTTGGCCACCCCCTCCTCGTCCTCCGCCAGGGGCAAGGCGCCCTGGAAGAAGGCGATCAGAGCCGCCAGCAGGGCAAGCTTGTTCTGGATGGACAACTCGATGTTGATGCGTTCCACCCCGTCGGAATAATCCGCCAGCCGGTGCAGGGGAATGACCACGTCCTCGTTGATCTTGAAGGCGTTGGTGTGGGCGGCGATGGCGGCGGTGCGGGCCCGGTCGAGCCAGAATTTCTTGCGGGTCTCCGGGGTGGCGGCGATGAAGCCTTCTCCCCCCCGGGCCCGGGCCCGGTCCACGATCCATTCGCAGGCGGCGTCCACGGCCGGCCGGTCATCGGCGGCTACGTCAGCCAGCAGCACCATGTTGGGCCGGCCGGTACGATCCGCCTTGGTGGCATAGCCCACGGCCTTGATGTAACGGGCATCCAGGTGTTCCAGGCCGGCAAGCGCAACCGCTGGGGTATCTGACGCGAGGCGCGAGGCGGACTTGAAGTGGTCGGTGATTTCCACAATGGCCGGCACCGCTTCCGCCACCGGGCCGAAGAATTCCAGGCACACGGTGCGCACGTGGTCGGGCATGCGGTGCAGGACGAAGGTGGCCTGGGTGATGAGCCCGTCGCAGCCTTCCTTCTGGATACCCGGCAGGCCCGCCAGGAACTTGTCGGTCACGTCCTTGCCCAGGCCCTGCTTGCGGAACGCGGCGCCGGGGATTTCCAGGATTTCCGGCTTTCCCTTGGGGCTGCCATCGGCATGGGCCCGGGTGATTTCGAAACGGGCCAGGGCCACGTCATGAATCTTGCCCAGGTTGTGGTCCAACCGGGTCACCGTGAGCCAGTCGGCGTCCGGGGTCACCATCTTCCAGGACACCAGATTGTCCACCGCCGTGCCCCACAGCACTGCCTTCTTGCCACCGGCGTTCATGGCCACGTTGCCACCAATGCAGGAAGCGTCGGCGCTGGTGGGGTCCACGGCAAAGGCCAGGCCGGCGGCCTCGGCATCTTCCATCACCCGCCGGGTCACCACCCCGGCGCCGCAGGTGATCACCGGCGTGGGCCGGCTATGGCCGGGCAGCACCCGCTGCTCGATGGCGCTGCGCTGATCCAGCTTTTCGGTGTTGATGACGGCGGAAAAACGGCTCAGGGGCACCGCGCCGCCGGTGTAGCCCGTGCCGCCCCCCCGGGGGATGACCGTGAGGCCAAGTTCCACACAGCCGGCCACCAGGTGGGGAATCTCGTCCTCCTGGTCCGGGTTAAGGACCACGAAGGGGTATTCCACCCTCCAGTCGGTGGCGTCAGTAACATGGCTGACCCGGCTCATGCCGTCGAAGGCGATGTTGTCCTTGCGGGTATGGCGGGCCAGCCTGTGCACCATGGCATCCCGGAGCTGCCGGGTGGCGGCGAACCCAGCGGCAAACTCGTCCACGGCATGGCCGGCCAGCACCAGCAGACGCCCCACCCGCTCATTGCCCTGGCGGCGTTTTTCGATCTCGTTCAGGCGGTGGCGCAGGGCCTCCACCAACAGCCTCTGCCGTTCCGGATTGGCCAGCAGGTCGTCTTCAAGGTAGGGATTGCGGGTCACCACCCAGATATCACCCAGCACCTCGAACAGCATGCGTGCAGAACGGCCGGTCTTGCGTTCGCCCCGCAATTCCTCCACCAGGCGCCAGCCCTCCACGCCCAGCAGGCGGAGGACGATCTCCCGGTCGGAGAAGGAGGTGTAGTTGTAGGGGATTTCCCGGATGCGCTCGGCAGTCATGACAGGCAATTGCAGCCAAAAAAATTTCAAGGGGGGATTTTACCTGTCCCTCGGCCTGTTTCTGGCACCCGGCGTCACGTAGAATGTCCCTAACGCATTCCATGTCGCTCCATGATCAGCCTGCTCATCGTCGCCCACGGCAATCTGGGTGAAAGCCTAATCCAGTGCGCCACCCACGTGCTGGGTACCCGTCCCCCTTTCCTGGAAAGCCTGGACCTGACCACCAGCGAGGATCCCTCCCGCATGCAGGACCAGGCTCGCACCCTGCTGCAGAACCTGGACCAGGGCAGCGGCGTGCTGGTGCTGACCGACGTGTTCGGCGCCACCCCTTGCAACACAGTCTGCAAACTGGTGGTCCCGGGCCGGGTGGAGGCGGTAGCCGGCGTCAACCTGCCCATGCTGCTCAAGGCTCTCACCTACCGCGACCAGCATATGGAACTGCTGATCGCCAAATCCTTGTCGGGGGGGGCTGCCGGCATCCTGCGTATTCCAGCGGACCAGGCTTTCCATGACTGAGCGGGAAATCGAGATCGTCAACAAGCTTGGCCTGCACGCCCGGGCCTCTGCCAAGCTCACCCAGACCGCAGGCCAGTTCGCCTCGGAAATCTGGCTGTCCCGCAACGGTCGCCGGGTCAACGGCAAGAGCATCATGGGAGTCATGATGCTGGCCGCCGCCAAGGGCAGCCAGATCCGCATCGAAATCAGCGGCCCGGATGAGGAAGCCGCCATGGCGGCCCTGGTGGCCCTGATCAACGACAAGTTCGGGGAGGGAGAGTGACTTTCTCCCTGCATGGCATCGGCGTATCCGGCGGCTATGCCATCGGCCGGGCCCAGCTTTATTCCCACGACCGTCTGGAGGCCCCCCACTACATCCTGCCCCAGGCCCACGTGGCGGCAGAGATCAAGCGCTTTGACGGGGCGGTCGACACGGTGCGCCAGGAGCTTTTCGATCTCCAGGCCCATATTCCGGAAGGGGCGCCCACGGAACTGGCCGCCTTCCTGGATGTGCAGATCCTGATCCTGGCGGATTCCATGCTCTCGGAAGCCCCAAAAAGGCGCATCCGGGTGGAGCGCTGCAACGCGGAATGGGCCCTTTCCCAGCAGACGGAAGAGTTGATCGCCCAGTTCGAGGCCATCGAGGACGACTACCTGCGGGAACGCCGCCATGACGTGCGTCAGGTGGCCGAAAAGGTCCTCAAGGCCCTGATGGGCCACCCCGGGCACGCCCCCATGAAAGCCGCCGACGAAGGCGAGAGCATCCTGGTAGCCCACGACCTGTCCCCCTCGGACATGGTGCTGTTCAAGCGCCACGCCTACGCAGGTTTCATCACCGATCTGGGGGGCACCACCTCCCACACCGCCATCCTGGCCCGCAGCCTCAACCTGCCTTCGGTGATGGCCCTGCACAACGCCCGGGCCCTGATCCGCGAAGGGGACTGGCTGATCGTCGACGGGGTGGCCGGCGTCGTCCTGGTGGACCCGGACCCGGCCATCCTGGACGAATACCGCCTGCGCCGGAACCAGTGGCACCTGGAACAGAAAAAACTGCGCCGGCTGAAAACCAGCCCCTCCACCACCCTGGACGGGGAGAACGTGGAACTGCTGGCCAACATCGACCTGCCGGCGGACGTCACCCTGGCCCTGGCGGAAAACGTCTCCGGCATTGGCCTGTTCCGCAGCGAATTCCTGTTCCTCAACCGGGACGATCTGCCCTCCGAGGACGAACAGTACGAAGCTTATCGCCATGTGGTGCAGGAAATGGGCGGGCGCCCGGTGGTGATCCGCACCCTGGACGTAGGCGCCGACAAATCCGTGAGCTGGCTGGACGAAACCAGCGTCAACCCGGCCCTGGGCCTACGGGCCATCCGACTGTGCCTGGCGGAACCCCATATTTTCATCACCCAGATCCGGGCCCTGTTGCGGGCCAGCCACCATGGCCCGTTGAAGATTCTGCTGCCCATGCTTGCCAGCCTGACGGAACTGGACCAGGCCCTGGGCCTGATCGACGCCGCCCGGGAAAGCCTGAGAGCGGAAAAGAATGCCTTCAACCCCCAGGTCCAGGTGGGCGGCATGATCGAAATCCCCGCCGCCGCCCTGGCGGCCGAATGGTTTGCGAGGAAGCTGGATTTCCTCTCCCTGGGCACCAACGACCTGATCCAGTACACCCTGGCCATCGACCGTACCGACGATGCGGTCGCCCATCTCTACGACCCGCTGCACCCTGCCGTCCTGCAGCTCATTTTCCACACCCTCTCTGTTAGCCGAAAAATGGGCAAGCCCGTGTCCGTATGCGGCGAAATGGCGGGGGACTACCGCCTGACCCGCCTGCTGCTGGGCCTGGGACTGAAAAGCTTTTCCATGCATCCCGCCCACGTGCTCTCGGTCAAACAGCAGGTCATGCGTAGCCATATTGGCGAGTTGGGGCCTATCGCCAGGCGCCTGTTGCGGGCCGGCCGACCGGAGCGCATCCAGGAGCTGCTGGAGCGGATCAACGGCTGATGGCCCACAACAGCCAGATCCGACAGACGGATGACCAATTCCGACTCAATTGCTCAAGTGAAAGTCGCTCCTGCCGTTATAGAGCCAGTCCGTTATTTCAACCAACCCGATGACGCCTGACGCCTCACCCCAGCCCCACGGCAGACGCATGCTGCTCTGGCCGGCCCATGCCCAGGACATGGAAGAGATCGCCCTGCAACTGGGCCATTTCGGCCACGAGGTGGAGTTGTGCGAGGATATTGGCGCCGTGCTGGACAGCAGTCGCCCCCGGCACTCCTTTGCCGTGCTCCTGGATGCAGAGGCGGCAGCCCGCCTGCCGGACGTCCAGAAGGCCCACCTCCAGACACTGGCCCACCAAGTGCCCATGGCCGGCCTGGCCAATTCCGGCACCATAGACAAACGACTGGAAGCCGTGCGCATGGAATGCCATGCCTTCTTCACCCGTCCCCTGGACATGACCAGTCTGCTGGACACCCTGGACCGTCTCACCGCTCCGCCCAGGGCCGAGGCCGGCAAGGTATTGATCGTTGACGATTCCCCCTCCATGGCCGCTTTCTACGCCGCCACGCTGCAACAGGCAGGCTTTGTCTGTCAGACGGTTACCGACCCTCTAAAAACCCTGGAGGCCCTGGACGACATGCAACCCGAACTGCTGCTGCTGGACATGCACATGCCCGGCGCCAGCGGCGAGGAACTGGCCCGGGTCATCCGCCAGCAGGACGCCTATCTCTCCACCCCCATCGTTTTTCTCTCCGCCGAAAGCGACGTCTCCCGGCAGCGGGAGGCCATGAGCCAGGGGGGCGACGAATTCCTGCAGAAGCCCATCCAGCCGGAACACCTGATTTCCGCTGTCAAGAGCCGGGTGATCCGCTACCGGGCCCTGCGTGCCCTGATGGTGCGGGACAGCCTCACGGGCCTGCTCAACCACACCAGTTTCAAGGAACGCCTGCGGGGAGAGGTGGCCCGGGCAAAGCGGCAAAACAAACCCCTCTCCGTCGGCCTGATCGACATCGACTTCTTCAAGCGGGTGAACGACACCTACGGCCACCCGGCCGGGGACCGGGTGATCAAGAACCTGGCCCGCCTGTTGAAGCAGCGCCTGCGGGGGGGCGACATCATCGGCCGCTACGGCGGCGAGGAATTCGCCGTGGCGCTACCCGACACCCCCGTCGAAGCGGCGATGACTGCCCTGAACAACGTGCGCACCAGCTTCGAGTCCATCGTGCAGATTGCGGGGGAACACCATTTCCAGTGCACCCTGTCTGCCGGCATCACCCAATACCACCCTGGAAACGAGGAAGCAGGCTTGATCCAGTTGGCGGATGAAGCCCTCTACGAAGCCAAGCACGCCGGCCGCAACCGGGTCTGCCGGACAGCCTGATCTGCCGCTTAGACGGTATCCCCTCCCGTTGCGGATGGCGGGTTTTCCAGTTCGCCCAGCATGTAGCGCACCCAGACCTTGTTGCCCTTGCCGGAGTACACCACCTGGGTACAAAGACTGCGCACCAGGGCGATACCCCGCCCATAGGCCCGGGTCTCGTCCTCACTCAGAGCTTCCGTGTCCGATTCCGCCCCCATGTGGCTGTAGTCGAAACCGGGGCCGCTGTCCTGCATGAACATGTCCAGCACCGCGCTGCCGGCCTCCTGATGGATGTGGAAGGCCATGGACACGTAGCCCTCGCGCAAGGCGGCGAGGCGCTCGGCCCTTTGCTGAAGATACACCTCGAACCCCCCGATCCAGGACTTAGTGGCCGAATCCAGCCCCAGCAGGCCATGGTCCAGGGCATTGTTGAACAGCTCGGAAACGATCAGGAAAAGGGCCCCCTGATGGGGCTTGAGGATATTTACCTGGGAGATGAAGCCCATCACTGTCGGGACCACGTCGATGTAACGCAGTTCCCCCGCCCCATAGGTCAGGTCCAGGCGCCACTCGTCAACTGCCGTTTGCTGGACGGTGCTGGGCGCCTCGAAGCGTACGCGTTGGCGCCGCTCGATGGGCACGTTGAGCACCATACAGGAAATGTCATCCCGACCGGAATCCGCCTGGATGTGTGACAACAGCCCATCCTGCAGGCGTGCAAAGCGTCCATGACCATCTTGTGCGGCGCCCAGCAGGCGCGTCACACCTTCCAGCCCCAGCCACTGGCCGACGTGATTCTCCGCTTCCACCAGGCCGTCAGAACACAGCACCAACTCCCCAGGTTCCTGGAACACCACGGTCACGGTCTCGCTGGAGAATACCTTGTCCGGAAGAATGCCCAGGGGCGGGTGTTGTGACGGCCAACGGGTGGCCACTTCGCCGGCGCGATTCACATACAAGGCATCCGGATTGCCGCCGTTCCAGATTTCCACGGTCTGGTTATGCACGTCCACTGCGGCCAGGGTGGCAGCCACGAACCGGTCGGAAGGCAGGATGGCCTTGAGCTTGCGGTTGAGTTCCTCGGCGATGGAGGGCAACGGAAACCCCTTGGCCGTCATGCTGTAGAAGGCCTGGGTCAAAGGCATGGCAGAGAGGGCGGCAGGCAAGCCGTGGCCGGCGGCATCGGCCAGCAATACGTTCATCACGTCGCCCGGCGCCCGGGCAGCGCACAACAGGTCGCCGCTGAAGGTGTCGGCGGGGATGTTGAAGAAATTCAGCATGGGATCCCGCAGGCCGCTGGCATCGGTGAGCCGGGCCATGACGTGGGCACCCAGGCGGTTTTGTTCTTCCGCCTCTTCCCGCCACCGACGCAACTCTTCCGAATAGCTGGCCACCTGACGCTGAAGTCCCAGCATGCGGGCATAGCTGTTGAGTTTGGCCCGCAACACCTGGAGAGAGGCGGGCTTGACCAGATAATCGTCGCCGCCCGATTCCAGGCCCCGCACGATGTCTTCCATGCGGTCCAGGGCAGAATAGAAAATGATGGGTGCCCATTTGTCGCAAGGCAGTTGGCGGATCGCCTGGGCGGCCGCGATGCCGTCCATGTTGGGCATCATGATGTCCATGAACACCAGGTCCGGCCTTTCCGCCTGGAAGCGGGCCACTGCCTGCACACCGTCTTCTGCCACACAGGTTTCATGGCCCAGCTTGCGGGCCACGGCCTCCACCTGCTTCACGTTGGCGGGCGTGTCATCGACGATGAGAATCTTGAGGCGGGTACCCTCCAAGGCGGTTCCTTCCCTGGGACTCAGGGTTTGATGGCAAATAACTTGCCGAAGTTGGCAATATCCAGCACCTGCTTGACCGTACCGTGCAATTCGGTGAGCTCCACCTGCTTACCACTGGATTCGGCCTTCTCCTTCAGCAGCAACAACATGCCCAGAGCCGAGCTGTCGAGGTAATCCACCCCCCGGAAATTCACTGCCAGGACCCGGGCGGAACTGCTCTCCAAAGCCTTTTCGTAGGCGGCCCGGAATTCCCTGTGGGAGTGAAAATCGAATCGTCCCGATAAGGCCAGCGTCAGCCGGCCGGCCGTTTCTTCGCTTGAAATCTGCATGAAGGCACTCCGAAATCCAACGTGAGCTTTATCGGCTCCACGGCCGAAAACTTGAGTTGCAGTGTAAGGAATCCGATAGGGTTTCGGCGCCTGCTTGCGCTCCCATCAGCCCCGCCCGGCCAGGCGCCCCATCACTTTGGCAGCCATGTCCTTGAGGGAGGCGATCTCGTGCACCGCACCGACATCGACGGCTGCCTTGGGCATGCCGAAAACCACGCATGAGGCCTCATCCTGGGCAAAGTTGTAGGCACCCGCCTGGCGCATGGCCAGCATACCCTGGGCCCCATCCTTGCCCATGCCCGTAAGCATGATGCCAAGAGCATTGGGCCCCGCCACCCTGGCCGCGCTATGGAACAGCACGTCCACAGAAGGACGGTGGCGATTTACTGGTTCCGCCTGGGACAGCTCCACGTAGTAATAGGCACCGCTCTTTTTCACCAGCATGTGGGAATGCCCCGGAGCCAGATAGGCATGGCCGGGCACCAGACGCTCGTTGTTCTCCGCCTCCTTCACCGTCATGGCGGACAAGCCGTTGAGCCGTTGGGCAAAGGAGGCAGTGAAGGTTTCCGGCATGTGCTGGGTCATAAGGATGGCCGGGGCGCTGGGCGGCATGCGGGACAGGACTTCCTTTAGGGCCTCGGTACCCCCCGTTGAAGAACCAATAAAGATGAGTTTCTCTGTGGTGTTCAACACATGGCCCGTTAACGGGCGGGGCGCGGCGGCTGTGTCACTGGCCAGTGCATGGCGATGTACCCGGGCCCGGGCGGCTGCACGAATCTTGTCACCGATTTCCGCGGCCAGATCGGCCATGGAATCCCGCACGCCGATGCGGGGCTTGGGGATGAAATCCACTGCGCCCAGTTCCAGTGCTTTCAGGGTCACATCCGTCCCCTGGGCGGTGAGGGAGGAGACCATGACCACGGGCATGGGCCGCAAACGCATGAGTTTCTCCAGAAACTCCAGACCGTTCATACGCGGCATTTCCACGTCCAGGGTCAGCACATCCGGATTCAATTGCTTGATCATTTCCCGGGCCACCAGTGGGTCCGGCGCCTGTCCCACCATTTCCAGGTCTGGCTGGCTGTTGATGATTTCCCGCATGATGCTTCGCACCAGGGCGGAATCGTCGATGACGAGTACCTTGATTTTGGCCATAGGCGGTTAGTGGATCAGGAGAACAGTTCCACGTCGCCGGCAATGGAGGAGGAGCGCAAACGTTGCCCGTAATCCTTTTCCCGTTCGACGATGGTGTTGTTGTGGACGGTCTTCAGCTTGCGCACCATGACTCGGCCCGTACCAGGCCAGAAGTAGACCTTTCTGGGATATAGATCCAGCAGATCCTGGGCCAGGACGCGGATGCGCTCACTGTGCAGGTAGTCCAGAACGAACTCGCTGTTCTTCGCACCCACATTCACAGTCGTGAACCCTCGCAGCACGGCTGCGCCGCCGAACACCTTGGCCTCCAGCCGGCTGCGGCTGGCACCCAGCTTCACCAACTGGTTGATGAGGACCTCCATGGCATAACCGCCGTAGCGGGCCGAAGCGGACAGTGGGTTATGCTCGTCGCCCCCCCCTTCCGGCAGCATGAAATGGTTCATGCCGCCGATACCGCTAACCGGATCCCGGATACAAGCCGCCACGCAGGAACCCAGTACCGTCACCAGCAGCATGTCCCGACCGGTGACGTAGTACTCCCCAGGTAGTATCTTGGCCGCTTCGATATCGAAATTGCGGTCGTAGTAATGGTTGGGGGCGAGGACTTCCTCGTAACCACGATGGGTCACCGGCCGCTCCCTACCGGGGTTCCGGCGCTTTCCGGCCTGAGACGGGACGCGGCGAGGTGTTCGGCGTGCTCATAGACGGTCTGTCCCCGCAACCGGAACAGGTCGGTGGCGTGATATAGCGCTTCAGAGTGCCCGACGAAGAGCAAACCGTCCGGCTTCAACAGGGGCTTCATGCGCTTGAGGATTTCGTACTGGGTCGGCTTGTCGAAGTAGATCATGACATTGCGGCAGAAAATGGCATCCAGGGGGCCACGCACCGAATAATGCCTGTCCAGCAGATTGAGCTGGAAAAAATCCACCATTGCCCGCAGTTCCGGCTTGACCCGGGCCATACCTGCATTGTCGCCAGTTCCCTTGAGGAAGAACGCCTTTTGCTGGGCCTGGCTCAGCTTGTTCAGGCGCTCCACAGGGTAAACGCCGTCTCTGCCCTTCTTCAGCACGTTCGTATCCAGGTCCGAGGCCAGTACTTTCACCGGCACGTTGAAGCCTCCCAGGGCTTCCACGGCGGTCATGGCTATGGAATAGGGTTCTTCACCAGTGCTGGAGGCCGAACACCAGATGGTGATGGGCCGCTCCTTACGGGTGAGGAGAAAATCCCGGAGGATTTTGAAGTGATGGGCCTCGCGAAAAAAATCCGTCAGGTTGGTGGTCAGGGAATTGACGAAGGCCTCCCACTCTCCGCCCTGGTCCTGACGCAGATATTTCAGGTAATCGCTGAAAGTCTTGATCCCGGTCGCCCTCAGGCGGCGCGCCAGACGGCTATAGACCATGTCTTCCTTGGCATCAGACAACGTGATGCCTGCATGGTCATAGATCATCTTGCGAATTTCTTCGAAATCCCGCTTCGAAAATGCAAACTCCCGTTCCCGGGCAGGGGCCTCGGCCATCGTGTTTTCCGCTTTCTAGTACTACATTTTCGTCAGGGCGCGATCATGGCTACCCGGCCAAACCCCCGGTTTTACTTCACGGGCACTGGGCCGGGGCCGGTCCCACCAATCAGAACTCTTCCCACTCGTCCTCGCCACCGCCCGCGCCCGGTGCCAGCCGGGCGGCGGCCCGCACCGGCCCCGGGGAGCGACTAGCCGTCGGTGCAGGCTGGCTACGCGCAGGGGGCGCAACCGGAGGGCGCCCGGGGGCAATCACCCGGCCAGTGCCACCCTGAATCTTGAACACGCTGACGGCCTGGGTCAGGCAGCTGGCCTGATCCTGCAGGCTCTCCGCCGCCGCCGCCGCTTCTTCCACCAGCGCAGCGTTCTGCTGCGTCATCTCGTCCATCTGCGTGATCGCGCCGTTCACCTGCTCGATCCCCTGGCTTTGCTCCATGCTCGCCGCACTGATCTCGCCCATGATGTCCGTCACTCGCTTCACCGCTTCGACGATCTCTTCCATCGTCGCCCCCGCGCTTTCCACCTGTCGGTGCCCTTCGCTCACCTTGTCCACGCTGTCGCTGATCAGCTCCTTGATCTCTTTCGCCGCCGCCGCACTCCGTTGCGCAAGGCTCCGGACTTCTCCGGCCACCACCGCAAATCCACGACCTTGTTCTCCCGCTCGAGCCGCTTCCACCGCCGCGTTCAGCGCCAGAATGTTGGTCTGGAAGGCTATGCCGTCAATGACGCTGATGATGTCCGCAATCTTCCGGCTGCTGTCCGCTATCGCCCCCATGGTGTGCACCACCTGGCCCACCACCGCACCGCCTTTCACCGCCACTTCGCTGGCGCCCTTGGCCAGCTGGTTGGCTTGCCGGGCGTTGTCCGCGTTCTGCCTCACCGTGGAGGTGATTTCGTCCATGCTGCTGGCCGTCTCTTCCAGGCTGCTGGCCTGGCTTTCCGTCCGGCTGGAGAGGTCCGCGTTGCCGCTGGCAATCTCCCGCGCCGCCGTGTTGATCGCGTCCGTGGCTTCCCGTATCTGGGTGACAATCTCTTGCAGACGCTCGCTGGTGGCGTTGGCGTCGTCTTTCAGTTGTCCGAACAGTCCCTGGTATTGACCGTCTATCCGCTTCGTCAGGTCTCCGTCCGCCAGCGCCGTCAACACCGCCGCCACGTCGTTCATCCCTCGCTCTGACGTCTCCACCAGTCGGTTGATCCCTTCCGCCAGTTGCAGGTAGAACCCTTCCTTGCCTTCCTTGGACAAGCGTCGGCTCATGTCTCCTGAAGCCGCTGCTTCCACAAGACTCGCCACTTCCTGTTCGATGGCCACCTCCACGGTACGGTCACTCCATTCCACCACCGAGCCCAGCCTCTGTCCCTGGGGATTGATGACCGGATTGGCCACCACGGTCATGGTGCGCCCCCCGATATTGAGCGTGCTCCGATAGGTGCCGTTCAACGTGGCCAGCATGCCGGCCTGATGGCCGGGATCTTTGTGGAAATTGTCGATACTTGCGCCCATCAGTTTGGCGGCATCGAAGTTCGGCAACTGCTTGCGGATGTCCGCCGCAGCATTCTGGAACATGGCGATCACCGATTTGTTGGCATAGACGATGCGCCGCTCCGTATCCGCCATCATCACACCTGAAGACACGTTGTCCAGGGCGATCTTGATGCGCAGATTCTCGTTGGCCACCCGGCGGGTTTCCGCCACGTCGTACCCCAGCTTGATCTGCATGGCCGCCAGGGCGGTTAGAACCTTGCCGATCTCATCGTGACGGTCGATCTGGATATCGTTGTCATATCGGCCTTCGGCAATCTTGTCGAAATAGCCCACAGTGCGATTGAGCGGGGTGACGATCGCCCGCATGAGAATGTATCCGATGCCAACAGACATGATCACCCCCAGCAGAAACAGGCCCACGATGGCATTACGCAGGTTTGCATTGCTGGCCTCGCTCGCCACCCTTGCCGCCTGTGCATAGGCATTGAGCGCCTGAAGCAGGGCTTCCGTGGCAGAGCTGATCTCTTTATACAGGGGGTTAACCGCATCGATCATCTGATGAGCCACATCGTCATACATCCCTGCCTGAAGAGCAGCCTTGGCAGGAAGTATGCCCTCCTGCCCGAAACGCATGCGGGTGGACTGGAATTGCTCCCGGGCAGCATCCACAGCTGCGGATTCCGGCAGATCTGGAGAAAATTCGATGGCCTTGAGTTTTTCCCAGGCTACGTTGATGGCATCGGCATTCCGGGTAATCACATCCAGGTGCATTTGCAGCGGATGGTCATGCAACTGGGCCACTTCATAGGCAGTGTTGTGCTGCATACCTAACAGAAGCTGGCTGCGGCTGTCTGCCAGCAGGAATCGAATCTCTTCTGCCAGTTCAACAGGCTCCAGGGCCTTGCTGTACACCTCAGCCACCACCTCGCCTGTGTGACTCATTCCATAGATTCCCATGGCCCCCACCACGGCGAGGCATGCAGTCATCAGCGTGATGGCGCCCGCCAGGCGCGCCTTGATACTCAGGTTGCGCAGGTTTTCCCATGCTCCACGCAGTCCGGTATGCATCACCCGTCCCTCGTGGATACGGATGTTCTTCGCCCGTCCTTCGCGGATATCCTTGTACAGCTTCTCGGCAAAAGCCACTTCTTCACGGCTGGGTTTCGAGCGTATCGACAGGAAGCCAACTACATTGCCGTTTTCGCGTATTGGGCTGGCAGTGGCGCGCACCCAGTAGTGGTCCCCATTCTTCCGCCGGTTCTTGACCAGCCCCGACCAGGGCATGCCTTTATTGAGGGTGTCCCACAAATCCTTGAAGGCGGGCGCTGGCATATCCGGGTGGCGCAGGATGTTATGGGGCGCCCCCATCAGTTCAGATTCCGTAAAGCCACTGGCTTCGATGAAATCCTGGTTGCAAAAGGTGATGAGACCTTTGAGGTCAGTGGCGGAGACGATCTGGATATCGTCCCGAAGCATGTACTCGTTACCGGTGACGGGGAGGTTCTGGCGCATGGTAAAAACTCCGTGAGTGCTAGGGCATGCTCAAGCAGAAGTGTGTATGGTGGTCATAGCATCAGTGGCGACACGAACGTTTCATGGCCACGATCTGCTGCACGGTCCTGTTTGACAAGTCGAAGAAATCCCCCACCAGCATGGCGTTGGCTTCTTCCTTGTCTCCCTCTTTGGCCTTGCGCAGAATATCTGCCGCGCAGACGTGAAATTCTGCATGGCTCTTGCGCAGGGTCTCGTAACCTTCTTCAAACTCGAAGGCCTTTCCAGGCCCGTAGATCCATTTACCCAGGGCGCAGACGTTATCCTTGGCCACTTCTGCGGGATCCAGGTTTTTCTCACTCCCCCCCTGAATGGCATTGCGCAGCTTGGTCTTCCAGGACTGGTGGGCGTCGATGATGGCGTCGAAGTCCACATCCGCCGCCAGGGTGGCTGGCAAAGCCACAGGGCGCCGGGGAGGGGGCAGGGCCTTGCCCCTATGGGCCCCGTGGGGGTCATGCAGGGCAGGCAACCCTGCCGGCGCCGACAGGCGGCCAGTGCCACCCTGAATCTTGAACACGCTGACGGCCTGGGCCAGGCTGCTGGCCTGATCCTGCAGGCTCTCCGCCGCCGCCGCCGCTTCTTCCACCAGCGCAGCGTTCTGCTGCGTCATCTCGTCCATCTGCGTGATCGCGCCGTTCACCTGCTCGATCCCCTGGCTTTGCTCCATGCTCGCCGCACTGATCTCGCCCATGATGTCCGTCACTCGCTTCACCGCTTCGACGATCTCTTCCATCGTCGCCCCCGCGCTTTCCACCTGTCGGTGCCCTTCGCTCACCTTGTCCACGCTGTCGCTGATCAGCTCCTTGATCTCTTTCGCCGCCGCCGCACTCCGTTGCGCAAGGCTCCGGACTTCTCCGGCCACCACCGCAAATCCACGACCTTGTTCTCCCGCTCGAGCCGCTTCCACCGCCGCGTTCAGCGCCAGAATGTTGGTCTGGAAGGCTATGCCGTCAATGACGCTGATGATGTCCGCAATCTTCCGGCTGCTGTCCGCTATCGCCCCCATGGTGTGCACCACCTGGCCCACCACCGCACCGCCTTTCACCGCCACTTCGCTGGCGCCCTTGGCCAGCTGGTTGGCTTGCCGGGCGTTGTCCGCGTTCTGCCTCACCGTGGAGGTGATTTCGTCCATGCTGCTGGCCGTCTCTTCCAGGCTGCTGGCCTGGCTTTCCGTCCGGCTGGAGAGGTCCGCGTTGCCGCTGGCAATCTCCCGCGCCGCCGTGTTGATCGCGTCCGTGGCTTCCCGTATCTGGGTGACAATCTCTTGCAGACGCTCGCTGGTGGCGTTGGCGTCGTCTTTCAGTTGTCCGAACAGTCCCTGGTATTGACCGTCTATCCGCTTCGTCAGGTCTCCGTCCGCCAGCGCCGTCAGCACCGCCGCCACGTCATTCATCCCACGCTCCGACGTCTCCACCAAGCGGTTGATCCCTTCCGCCAGTTGCAGGTAGAACCCTTCCTTGCCTTCCTTGGACAAGCGTCGGCTCATGTCTCCTGAAGCCGCTGCTTCCACAAGAGCGGCCACTTCCTGTTCCACTTCCACTTCGTGGGTCCGGTCCTGCCATTGACTCACCCGGCCAAGGCGATTGCCTGCCTCGTCCACAATCGGACGAGCCGCCAGGCGTAGGTTGCGGGACATGAACACGAAATCCACGTCCCGGCCTGACACAACTGCTTCTTCCAGTTGGGCGGCCGCAGCGCTATCAGTAAACAGGTTGGTTAGGGGTTTGCCGAGGAGGCTATCCGGATCGAAACCTTCCCCGCCGATCTTCCTGAGCAAGGACTTGCCGGCGGGGGTGATGTGTCGCAAAAGTCCATCTTCGCCGGATACGGTGATGGCAGCCGTGGAACTGTCCAGGGCTTCCTGTATCCGTCTAGCCCGGCGGGATTCCGTCGCGACCCGGTCCAGGTCTTTCTGGAGTTTGTCGCTTAGCTTCTTAAAGCTTTCCGCCACGGCGCCGATTTCGTCATTGCGTGCCACCTCGATTTCCACCTGGGTGTCGCCAGCTGCGATGGCATCAATCTCGTGGGCCAAGGTGCGCAATGGGCGCACGATGGCACGCAGCAGAAGCGCCACGAACACCAGAGCCAGTCCCATGCCGACCCCGCCGACGATCCAGGCGTTGCGCGATGTGTTGTCATATTCGAACGCCGCCGTGTTGTATTCGGCTCGGGCGAAGGAGAGCTGGATCGTCATCAGAGTGCCCACGTGGGTGCTGATGGGATCGATGGCCGCATACATGGGGCCGATTTCATCTGCCAGCAAGCCCGCCACCGGACCGGACTTGCCGACCAACAGCCCTAGTATCTTGGCCACTTCGGCATCCGCTGCGGCGAACATGGGCTCGGCCGCATCCACCAGGGGCTTGTCATCCGCGCTGATCGTTCCCCCCACATACTGGCTCCAGTTGTCCTTGATGACTGTCTGGGCATCGTTGATGGACTGGACGGCCTCTTCGGCCGTGAACACGCCAGCATTGGCCTTGTTCACGGCATCCACGATAGCAACAGCGTAGGCGTCCACCACATTCTTGAGCAGGGCAAAGGGCAGTACCCGCTGGTTGACGACCTTTTCGAGCCCCTCGTTGGTGCCCTTCATGCCCGTGAGACCCACGCCGCCGACCAGGGCGATCACCACGAACACCATGGCGAAAATGCCGATCAGTCGGGTTTTTATGGTCAGATTCTTGAACCAGTTCTTCATGTTTCCGTCCTTGATGCGTTGGGGCCGGCTTATGCCGCGGCTTCTTCGATGAGGGCCATTTCCTGGCTGGACATGAGCTTTTCGATGTCCACGACGATGATCATGCGTTCTTCCACCGTGCCCAGGCCCAGGATGTACCGGGTATCCAGGATGGAGCCGAACTCGGGTGCGGGCCGCAGGCTTTCAGAGTTGAGCTGGATCACGTCCGACACCCCGTCGACGACGATGCCCATGACCCGGCTGCCGATGTTCAGGATGATGACCACGGTGAACTGGTCATAGGTGGGCTGGCCCAGATTGAACTTGATGCGCAGGTCAACGATGGGGACGATGACGCCCCGCAGATTGATCACCCCCTTGATGAAGGAGGGCGAGTTGGCGATCTTGGTGACCGCATCGTAGCCCCGGATTTCCTGGACCTTGAGGATATCCATGCCGTATTCCTCCTCCCCCAGGGTAAAGGTGAGGTATTCGCCGGAGGCCACGATGCCCGCGCTTTCCATCTGCTGTTCCATAGGTTTGCTCCTCGTCGGAAATGCCGGGCCCGTTCAGGCAGCCAGGCGTCCTTCCGGTTGATTTGGTCGGGCCCGCTGCCCTCTTTCCAGCCCCATGCGGGTCACCGCAGCCAGATCCAGGATCAAGGCCACACTGCCATCGCCCATGATGGTGGCCCCGGACACCCCGGCCACCTTGCGGTAGTTGGCCTCCAGGGACTTGATGACCACCTGGTGCTGACCCAGCAGTTCATCCACAAACAGCGCCGCCTTGCCTTCCTCGCTTTCGATGACCATGACGATGCCCTGGGTAAGATCCGTCACACCCGACAGGCCGAACACAGCGGAAAGATCAATGAACGGCAGGTATTCGCCGCGGATATGCACCATGCGGCTGTCGCCGGCCAGGGTACGGATATCCTCCGACCGGGGTTGCAGGGATTCGACGATGGCCGTGAGGGGCACAATGAAGGTCTCGCCCCCCACGCCCACGGACATGCCGTCCAGGATGGCCAGGGTCAGGGGCAGGCGGATGATGGTGCGGGTGCCGTGGCCGGTGGAGGACTCCAGTTCCACCTTTCCCCCCAGACTCTCGATATTGCGCTTCACTACATCCATGCCCACCCCACGACCGGACACGTCCGTGACCTGGTCGGCAGTGGAAAAGCCCGGCGCGAAAATGAGTTGCCAGACTTCGTGGTCGCTCATGCCGTCATGGACGCCCGGAATCCCTTTTTCCTTGGCCTTGGCGATAATCTTGTCGCGATTGAGTCCCCCGCCGTCGTCCATGACCTCGATGACCACGTTGCCCCCCTGGTGGCTGGCCTTCAGGGTCAGGGTACCCTTGGGACTCTTGCCTGCCGCGACCCGTTTTTCAGGCGTTTCGATGCCGTGGTCAAGGCTGTTGCGCACCAGGTGGTTCATGGGATCGGCGATCTTCTCGATCAGGCCCTTGTCCAGTTCGGTGCTCTCGCCGATGGTCTTCATCTCGATCTGCTTGCCCAACTTGCCCGCCAGGTCGCGTACCACCCGGGGGAAGCGGGAGAACACCATGCTCATGGGCAGCATGCGGATGGACATGACGGATTCCTGCAGATCCCGTGTGTTGCGGGACAACAGGTCGATACCTGCCAGCAGCCGTTCCGCGGCCACGGGGTCGAAGTCACTGGCCGCTTCTGCCAGCATGGCCTGGGTGATGACCAGCTCCCCCACCAGGTTGATGAGCTGATCCACCTTTTCCACCGAGACGCGGATGCTGGTATCCGACGCGGCCACGGTGACCGTCTTGTCGCTGTCCCGGCGGCCTGCCTTGGCCGTTTCCACCCCCGGCTTGTCCGTCAGCCGGCGACCGGGAGACTGGTTGACGCCCGGAACCTCAGGGGTGCCGGGTTTGGCCAGCTGCGCGGCACCCGGAGCCCCGTCGAACACCCCAACTCCACCGGGGGCATCCACATAGATGCCATAGCCCGGGCCCTCCAGGGCCGCAGGGGCATCCCCCGCGCCCACGTCGCGGCGAGGCAGGTGCTCGGGCTTGCCGGCCGCATCCTCGAACATGCCGTAGACGCCATCCGCGTCCATTTCTTCCCGCAATTCGCCGGAACCCGTTATGCGTCCGGCAGACGGGGGCGAGGGCGTCGCGGCCCCGGCAACCGGGGTGTCGTCGAAGAAGCCATAGCCCGCGTCTTCCTGCTCTGCCGGGGCAGGCTGGGCCTGCTGAGGCAGGCCGGGCACGTCGTCGAAGAACCCGAACCCCTCGTCCAAGGCCGGCGCCCCCGGCACGTCCTCGAAGAAGCCGAAGGAGTCGTCGACCTGGGGTGGGTTGACCACCCCGGGCAGGAATTGCACATCCCGGGCCGGAACGTAGAACGTCAGCAGATCCCGGATCTCCTCGTCGCTTTTCTGGGTGGTCATCACCACCTGCAACTGGCTCTGCCCCGCTGCGGGTCGTTGCTGGACATGCAGCGCCGCGATTTCTGCCAGGGCGGCCAGAAGATTGTCCAGGGCCTCCCGGCTTTCGGCCACATCCGCCGGCAGGGTGCAACACAGGGTTACCGTGCGGGGAGCAGCAGCAGTGGACTCGCCAGAGAGCCCAGCAGGGGCACCAGTAGCGGCAACGTCGGACTGCTCGCCACTGGCCAGCTGATCAAGCGTTGCACATACCTCCCGTATCTGGTCGGCATCTGCCTCCGGGCCACCCTGATGGTGTTCCAGTTGAGCTCGCAGCACATCGCCGGCGGCCAGGAATGCGTCCACCATTTCCGGCCGCAGTGCAAGCTCCTCCTTGCGCAGGCGATCCAGCAAGGTTTCCAGGACGTGGGTCACCTCGGTCATGTCGGTGAAACCGAAGGTGCCGCTTCCGCCCTTGATGGAGTGGGCTGCCCGGAAGATGGCGTTCAGGTCTTCCAGGGACGGGGACTCCACATCCAGGTCCAGCAACAGGCTTTCCATGTTCGCCAGGTGTTCCGAGGTCTCCTCGAAAAACACCTGATAGAACTGGCTCATGTCGATGCTCATGGCTTCTCCCAGCGGCTGCGGATTTCCAGCGTAACCAATGACGTCTCCGCAACCCCGACCTGACGGTTTACCCGATCACCTTCTTGACGACTTCCAGCAGCTTTTGCGGATCGAAGGGCTTGACCAGCCAGCCCGTGGCTCCCGCAGCCCGGCCGGCGGCCTTCATCGCATCGGAGGATTCCGTGGTGAGCATGAGAATGGGGGCGGAACGGTACTGGGGCAGTCCCCGCAGGGACTTGATCAGGGTCAGCCCATCCATCTTGGGCATGTTCTGGTCGGTGAGTACCAGATCCGCATTCTTGGCCTTGGCCTTGTTCAGGCCATCCTCGCCATCCACCGCTTCCACCACCTCATAACCGGCGCTTTTCAGGGTGAACGCCACCATCTGACGGATGGAGGCGGAATCATCTACGGTCAGGACTACTTTGCCCATGGCGCTTCCTCTCTTCTACGCGTGCATCAATGCTTAAGGTTTAAAACAGTTCGATATCGCCGGAATCCATGCTTTCCTGGCGGACAGGATTGGTCCGGGTCCGATCCACTTCGGCCAGAGCCTGGATGTGGGCCTTCGCCTGTGCCAGGCCGGCCACCACATGGTCCGACGAGGCAAACGCCGCCGCCGCTTCGCCGGCAGCCTTGCGCAGGGCACCCACCCTTGTCTGAGCATGACCGATGAGCTGGCTGGTCATATCCTGGAATTGCAGGGCCGTCACAGCCTGATTCACTTCCGCCCCCACCCGGCTGGCCAAGGTATCGATTTCCCTGGCGGCTTCCGCCATCTCGCCGTTGACCCGCTCGATGCGGGCCATGGTGTCCTGGACCCGCAGTTTTGAAGTCAGGGCAAAGCTCATATCCATGGACGCCACGGCATAGATTGAGTCGTGGGCCTTGCCGAGAGAACTGTCTACCCCGTCCATGTGGCTGCGGATTTCCTTGGAGAACTGGTTGGTACGCTGGGACAGGGCACGGACCTCGTCCGCCACCACGGCGAAACCCCTGCCGGCCTCGCCCGCCCGTGCTGCTTCGATGGCCGCATTCAGGGCAAGCAGATTGGTCTGCTTCGAGATGGCCTCGATTTCCCCCAGAATGGTGAGCATGGCGTTTACCTCGCCGCTGATCACTTCCATGTTCTCAACCAAGCCCATGGCGATCTTGCTTGTGGCCACCGTGTTGTCCACAAAGGATTCCAGGGTCTTGGAGGTATCCAGCACGAATTCGGAGAAACTCACCTCCGCCTCACCACCTTCCCTGCCCGCCATGCCGTTGGTGATCGACAAGGCCAGGTCCCGCTGGGCCTGGACGTGGCTGTTCATGGTGTTGAAGCTGCGGATCAGGGTATCGATGGACTCATGCAACAACACTTTGACCCGATCCAGTTCCGCCAGACCCTGGTCACACTGCACCTGGCTTTCTGCGGCCAGGCCATCCATAAGGTCACTGATCTCCTCCCGATGAAGGTTGCTGTGCACGACTTCAGTGGGCTCCTCGATAGCCACACCGTGACGATAGCCCACGTACAGTACCAACATGGCAATGGCAACGATCGCCGCCACCCGCCAGAGGGGGGGCGCCCAGACCGCAACGATGCACGCCAGCACGGCCACCGCCAAGATCAGCAGGGCATATTTACGCGTTGACAACCAAATCTCCTTGAGGACATTACATCCAGGCCCTTATCCCGGGCTCCGCTGGCTTCTATCGGCATGGCAACACCTAAACTTTAGCGTCTCGGCCTTTCAGACATAAAAAAAGCCGGCATATGCCGGCCTGAAAGGACTCAAAAAAAGGTCAGTGTGTGGTTTCTCCAGCCAGCAGCTTTTGCAACTCCCCTGACTGGTACAAATCCCGCATGATGTCCGATCCACCCACAAACTGGCCCCGGATATAGAGCTGGGGGATGGTTGGCCAGCTGGCATAGTCCTTCACACCCTGGCGTATCTCTGCATCCTCCAGCACGTTGACTGCCAGAAACTGGCCCACACCGCAGGCCCGCAGGATATTCACGGCATTTGCGGAGAAGCCGCACTGGGGAAACTGGGGCGTGCCTTTCATGTAAAGAACCACCGGGTTTTCCGTGACTTGTTGATGAATCAAAGCTTTGGCATCCATTTACAGCCTCTTACCAGAGTAAATTTGTCGGGTATTTTAATAATTTAATTGCCTGGGTCAAGAAAAAATGTGGAGGGCGGTTGACGCCCGGAATTCTATTTAATATATTCGTATCCGAAATGTGCATTTGCGGGTGTCGCGCAACGCGTTTCATGTCGTAACTCGCCGGGCGTTCTGAGCCATCTGACCTTCCGGCGGGGTTGGTCGGGCCTCGCGGCCAGGCTGACAACCTCCTCCTCTCTTCTCCCCGGTTGATGACCGGGGTTTTTTTTTGCCGCCGCCCTGGGGACAATCCACCCATGGACGCCATCGAGGACCCACCCAGTCTGCAAGCAGCAAGCCAGTTTCTGGCCCGGGAAGGCCACCGTTGCCCGGATTTTTCCGCTTGCCTCCTGCTGGTGCCCCATCACCATGCAGCCCAGGACTTCCGCCGGGCACTGCGGCGTCTGCTCCCAGCCGACACCCACCCGGCCTTGCGGCCACCCCGACTGCTGACCTTTCCGGAATTGGCCCGCCAGGCCGATCCCCCCATCCAGGAAGACGCCCCAAGCCGACGGCTGGCGGAGCTCCAGGACTTTTTGCGCCGCACCGGTCAGCTCCCCCAGGCGGACCTCTGGCAAGCCGCCCAGGAACTTCAGGCCCTGCTGGAAAGGCTTGATGAATGGGAGACATCCCAGACCCAGGCCCAGTTTGCCGAACTGGCCCGGCTAAGGGCGGGCAATGCCTTCCTAAGCCTGGAAGCCGCGATTGTCCAAGGCGTATGGCAAGCCTTCCGGCACGCGCCACCCGGCCGGGCCCGGGCCCACGGCCAACGCCTGGTCCGCCTGGCAGCCCAAGCAGACCAGGACCTATATCTGTTGCTCCCCCTGGAACTAAGCCCCCAGGAAAAGGCCTGCATAGAGACCTGGTCGAGCCGTAACGCCCTCCATGTCCTGCCCCTGCCCTGCCCCCACCAGGATCGCCTCGACCTTCTCAACGCCGCCTGGAAAACCCTGGAGCCCCCCATGGCGGAACGGGCCGGGCCCCTGGCCGCCACCCTTCCCCACAGCCCCCTGGCCGGGCAGGTGAGTATCCATCCGGCCCCCAGCCTGGAAGCCGCCGCCCGCACTGCGGAATCCCGCCTGCTGGAGTGGTTGCAGGCGGGGCAGCAGAAGATCGCCCTGGTGGCCCTGGACCGTATGCTGGCCCGACGTCTGCGGGCGCTACTGGAGCGACGCCAGATACTCGTCCAGGATGAAACCGGCTGGGCCTTTTCCACCTCCGGCGTGAGCCACGTGCTGGAACGCTGGCTGACCCTGGTGACCGGCCCCGTGTTGCCCAAGGGGCTGCTGGACCTGTTAAAGTCGCCTTATGTGCTTTCCAGCCACGGAGAGAAACGCCAGCAGGGAGCCCACCAGTTGGCTACCCTGCTGCGCCGCCACCCGGCGCCGGCTGATCTGGCGGGCTATCTCGCCCTGGCCCTAGAAGCCGGGCAGACCCAGGCAGCGGCCCTGCTGAGCCATTTGCAAACGGCCAGACAGGCCTTCTCCGCCGGCCGTCATCCCCTGGCCGTCTGGATGGAACAACTGCGCATCAGCCTGGAAACCCTGGATGCGTCCCCGGCCCTGGGCCAGGACCCCATCGGCCACCAGTTGCTGGCCTTGCTGGCCAGCCTGGAGCGGGACTGCCAGGGCCTGACACAGCGCTTCAGCCTGGTTGACTGGCGACGCTGGCTATTCCTGCACCTGGAACAGGAAACCTTTGCCGATACCACGGTCGAAAGCCCCCTGCGACTCACCCACTTGGGAGCCGCCTGCCAAAGGGAACTGGACGGGGTGCTGATCCTCGGCGCCGGCGCCGCCCACCTGCCGGGCAACCCCGGGGCCAGCATCTTCAACGATGCCACCCTGCGCCAATTGGGCCTGCCGGACAGCGTCAGTGAAGCCGACCGGCTCCAGGCCCAGATTATCGACATCATGGGCCGCACGCCCCGGGTGGCCTTCATCTGGCAATCGGAAGCGGATGGCGACCCGGCCCCCCTGTCCCCCTGGCTGCGGCATCTGGACGCCTTTCACCAGTCGGGCTGGCAGACTAGCCTGATCCAGCCGCCCGATTCCGTCACCCCCGCCCGGCTGGACACTACGCAAACAGCCTCTCCGCCGGACTGGCCCCACCTGGATCAACTGCCCCGGCGGGTGAGCGTCAGTGGCTGGCAAAGCCTGGTGGCCTGCCCATACCAGTTTTTCGCCCGCCACGGCCTGGGTCTAAACGAACTTGACGACTTTCCGGAAGAGATGGACAAGGCGGAATACGGCAGCCTCGTGCATGACATCCTGGCCCGCTTCCATACCGACAACCCGGTCCTGGCAGGAGAGCCTGCACCCCACTGGATCGCTGCGCTCCAGGCCCAGACCGAGGCGGCCTTCGCCACCCTGGAACGGCGCAACCTGCAGGCCCTGGCCTGGCGCCTGCGCTGGACCCGCCATATCCCCGCCTACATAGAGTGGGCCATGGCGCGAGAAGCCGCTGGCTGGCAGTTTGCCGGCGCTGAAATCACCCTGGAAAAAGCCATTCCCGGATTGATGGAACCCCTGGTCCTGCACGGCCGGGCCGACCGCCTGGACCGCCAGGGAGACGACGTGGCGGTTCTGGACTACAAAACCCAGGCCCGCCAGACCCTGAAAGCCAAGCTGGACCCGGCGGGAGAGGACGTGCAGCTGGCCGCCTACGCCTGGCTGACGGACGCCGGACAGGTGGGTTTTGTCAGCCTGGATGAAGACAAGATCCAGTTGCTGGAAATACCCCCCGGGGAAGACCAGGTCATCCACGCCCGGGCCGCAGCCGAAGCCGAACGCCTGGCGCGGACCTTCCAGGCCCTGGCCGAGGGTCGCCCCCTGCCGGCCCAGGGTGCCCCCGCCACCTGCGCCCGGTGTGAAATGGAAGGCCTGTGCCGGCGCGCCCATCTCGCCATGCCGGTGCCATAATCCCCCGTCGAACATGGCCGGGCGCCCAACCGGGCGTCCGGCGAAAGCAGGCGATACTGAGCAACAGCTTGCAACACCCGGCAGTACCCACAACAGGAGACGACATTGAAGATCGAAACCATCGCCGTGCACGGCGGCTATAGCCCGGACCCCACCACCAAGGCCGTGGCACCCCCCATCTACCAGACCACCTCCTACGCCTTCGATTCCACCCAGCACGGCGCGGACCTGTTCGACCTGAAGGTGGCGGGCAACATCTACACCCGCATCATGAACCCCACCACCGACGTGCTGGAAAAGCGCGTCGCCGAGATGGAAGGCGGCATCGCCGGTCTGGCCCTGGCCTCCGGCATGGCGGCTGTCACCTACGCCATCATGACCATCGCCGAAGCCGGGGACAACATCGTCACCAGCTCCACCCTCTACGGCGGAACCTACAACCTGTTCGCCCACACCCTGCCCCGCTATGGCATCGAAGTGCGCTTTGCCGACTACCGCCAGCCGGATGCCTTCGAGAAGCTCATCGACGCCCGCACCAAGGCCGTGTTCTGCGAATCCGTGGGCAACCCCCTGGGCAACGTCACCGACTTCGAGAAGCTGGCCGAGATCGCCCACGCCCACGGCGTGCCCCTGATCGTCGACAACACCGTGCCCTCCCCCTATCTGTGCCGGCCCTTCGAACACGGCGCCGACATCGTCGTCCACGCCCTGACAAAATACCTGGGGGGCCACGGCAACAGCATCGGCGGCATGATCGTCGATTCCGGCAAGTTCCCCTGGGCGGAGCACAAGACCCGCTTCGCCCGCCTGAACGAACCCGATGTCTCCTACCACGGCGTGGTCTACACCGAAGCCCTGGGCCCCGCAGCCTACATCGGCCGCGCCCGGGTGGTGCCCCTGCGCAACATGGGTGCGGCCATCAGCCCCTTCAACAGCTTTTTGATCCTGCAAGGCATCGAGACCCTGCCCCTGCGCATGGACCGCATCTGCGACAACGCCCTGACCATCGCCAAGCACCTGCGCGCCCACCCCCAGGTCAGCTGGGTCAACTACGCCGGCCTGGAGGATTCCCCCGCCAAGCCCCTGGCCGACAAGTACATGGGCGGCAAAGCCTCCGGCATCGTCTCCTTCGGCATCAAGGGGGGCCGGGAAGCCGGCGCCAAGTTCATCGACGCCCTGCAACTCATCGTCCGCCTGGTGAACATCGGCGACGCAAAATCCCTGGCCTGCCACCCCGCCAGCACCACCCACCGCCAACTCTCTCCGGAAGAACTGGCCAAGGCCGGCGTCTCCGAGGACATGGTGCGCCTGTCCATAGGCATCGAGCACATCGACGACCTGATGGCGGACATCGAGCAGGCCCTCAAAGCCGCTAAGTAAACCGCGCCCCGGAAGCGAAGCGGCTCGCCGAAAGGCGGGCCGCGATCAGTCTGATGAAAGACTGTCCATGATGCGCCGCCGCCCGGCACACCCGGCGTGTTGAGCGTGTCCGCCTATCTGGGCCTGTTCATCACGGCCTTTGGTGCCGCTACCCTGTTGCCCCTCCAGTCCGAAGCAGTCCTGGTAGGGCTATTGAGCACCGGCGAATTCCAGGTTGCGACACTGATTGCCGTCGCCACCCTCGGCAACGTGCTGGGCTCCTGTGTGAACTGGCTACTGGGGCGTTACATCGAAGCCTGGCAAGACAAGCCCTGGTTTCCTTTCCGGCCTGAACAGATCGGCCGAGTTCAAGTGCACTACCACCGCTACGGCCGCTGGTCCCTGCTGATGAGCTGGATGCCGATCATCGGCGACCCGCTGACCCTGATCGCCGGCATCATGCGGGAGCCCTTCCCTAGTTTCCTGTTGCTGGTCACCATCGCCAAGCTGGCGCGCTACGTGTTCCTGGCTGCCATTACCCTGGGCTTGATGGGTTGAAGGAAAGGCCGGGACAAGACTTCACCTGCCCCCCTGTTTCGCCCGTTGCAAGCCGACTTCCTCCTTGGCGTGGTCCCGGTTCCACAACTGGAACAGGGGGTATTGCAGGTAGGCCTTGTCGGCCACGTAGCGGAGCACGTTGGCCAGGCGGAAAAACTGCACCACCGAATCGACGCGAAAGACTTCCTGGCCACGTTCGTCGAACAGGATCAGGGTCGGGGCGTAGAACAGGCCCAGATGGCGGGCCCACTCCCGGGCCCGCATGCGTTTGCCGTCCGGCGTCAGCACCGGCGTGGTGTCGTCCCAGACGTTGAGCTGCACCACCTCGAAGGCCTTGAGGCGTTCCCGGACGAGGGGATTCTGGAGGGGTTCCGAATGGAGCACGTCGCAGGCGTGGCATGCGGGCTGTTCAAAGATCACCAGCAGGGGCTTGCGGGCCGGGAAACGGCTACGGTCCAGGGCATAGGGGGGCGGACTGAAGAGGGGATCCGGGATCAGCGTTTCATCGGCGAACAAGGGGGGCGGATCGGCCTTTTCCAGGTATTCGCCGAAACGCAGTGTCTTGTAGTGCTCGTCAACCACGTATTCCAGGGCCGCGCGCAGCTTGTAGGGGGTATGGTAGCCCGGCAGTTTCAGGGCCAGCTTGCGGCCCTTGACGTAGAAAAGGAGGGTGGGCGTGAGGTGGGCCTTCTGGGCGATGGCGAATTCGTTGATGGGCAGGGTCTTGCCATCCATGCCGGTGATTTTCTCGATACTGTGGGTGTTCAGCCCTACCACATCAAAGTTCAGGCGCAGGTAGCGCACCAGATCCCCCTTGGACAAGTTGTCCCGTATGAGGGCCTGACAATAGGCGCAGTTTTTTTGGCCAAAATAGACGATCAACCCCTTCTTGCCGGCCGCCAGGGCGTCATCGAGATCCTCCGGCAGGTTATAGAAACTGGCCTTGAACCAGTCCGGATGGTCGTCCTGGTAATCCGTAGGCAGATCAACGAAGGAATAGGCGTCTTCCGCAGGGGCTGCAGCCAGGGTGACGCCTGCATGCCACAGCATTGTGATGACCACTGCGGCAGTACGTACAAGTAGACCGAGTGCGTGCATGACCATTCAGGGGCGGGTGTAGGGTTCTATAAGGATACGTGCGCTGGCGGAGGTACGCACTGGTGCATCAGGCTGAGGAAACGCCTTTGGTCTTTCTATCCAGCCATTCCAGCAAGGTGCCATACAGCTGTTCCGGATCCACCGGCTTGGCGATGTGACCGCACATGCACACCGCCAGACAGGCCTCCCTATCCTCATCAAAGGCATTGGCCGTCATGGCGAGGATGGGGGTGTCCCGGTTCAGTGAATCGGCGCGGATGGCTTTGGTGGCATCGATGCCGTTGAGCACCGGCATCTGCATGTCCATGAGAATCAGAGCGTAGCGCTTCTGCCCGGCCAGCTCGAAGGCCTGCTGGCCGTCCTCGGCCACATCGACGCGCAGCCCCACGTCCTCCAGCAACCCCCGGGAGATTTCCTGGGTGATCGGCTCATCTTCGGCAAGCAGGACAAGAGCCCCCTCGTAATCCTGCTGCAAGCGCTGCTCGGCAATCTGCTGGGCCGCTGAGGGCGTCTGAAGATCGGCCCCCGTCACCTGGATCTTCAGCGGCACGACAAACCAGAATGTGCTGCCAAGCCCCGGGGTACTCTCCACACCAATCTGCCCACCCATCAATTGCACCAGGCGTTTACATATCGCCAGACCGAGTCCGGTACCGCCATATTTCCGGGTCATGCTGTTGTCGGCCTGTTCGAAGGACTGGAAGAGCCGCATCTGGGTGTCCGCATCAATACCAATGCCGCTGTCACGCACGTCGAAACGAAGCCAGAGCATGCCATTTCCCTCCTCCAGCTGCCGCACCGCCAGGACGATGGAGCCGGCGTCGGTGAACTTGATGGCATTGCCCACCAGGTTGAGCAGGATCTGCCCCAGGCGCAGCGGATCCCCCTGGAGAGACCGGCTGACCAGAGTGCCAGGCAGGTCGATATCGATACGCAGCCCCTTTTCTGTGGCTTTGTGCGTCAACACATGAAACACATCCTCGACAACAGCTCCAAGTTGCAAGGGCACTTCTTCGAGCACCATGCGGTCAGCTTCGATTTTGGAAATATCCAGAATGTCGTTTAGGACCGTTAGCAAATTCGTGGCGGCGGTCTTGGCCTTGTCGAGCTGTTCTTGCCCCCTGGGATCGCTCATGCGCCGGCGGGCGAGCGCAATCATGCCCATCACGCCATTCATCGGCGTCCGCAGCTCGTGGCTCATGTTGGCAAGGAAAGCGCTCTTTGCCCGACTGGCCGCCTCGGCAACATCCCTTGCGGCAGCAAGTTCGGCTGTGCGGCTTGCCACCTGTTCCTCCAGATGCTGGCGGTAAAGGTCCAGTTCGGCCTCTGCCTGCTGATGTTCGGCAATTTCCTGCTTCAACGTGGCGTGTTGCGTTTCCAGGGTACTGCGCATGGAGCTGAAATCGCTTACCAGTTCGCCTAACACATCCCGCCCGGCCACTGGCAAGGTCGCGTAGTAATTCCCCCGGGCCAGTTCCGAAGCCGCCTGGGCAAGCCGCCGCAGGGGCCGGTGAATCACGAACTCGACGAGCAACGCCAAAATCACCGTCGCCAGCAGCAGCAGGGCAATCATGACCAGGCTGGTATTGCGTACTTCCTCGCGCTGGGAACTCAGATAGGCTCCCAGATTGACACGGGCCTCCAGCTTCGCCAGCGGGCGGCCATCCAGCTCCAGGGTGGACGCCAGCGAACGGACTGCCTCATCCGGAACGACTGGCGCCTGGGCCTCAAATACCGCCATGGGATACCACTGACGCCCTGCTTGGTCGACAAGATGAATGGACAGCCAGTCCGGGTTCTTCGCCAGCAATGCATCCAGATTCTCGTTGATGATGTCGAGTTGCTGCCCCATGACCATCGGCACCAGGGTTTCCGCCAGGGTATCCAGTTGTCTTTGCATCGAACGCACATGTTCACGTTCAATCCTGTCCAGGGAGCGTGGCAGCCAATAACCCTCCATGATGGCTCCGGCCAGGCCGAGCACGACGAGCAGCGGCAGGATCAGTTTCCAGCGCAGCGACATGGGGTGTGTCACTCCAGATAGCTATCCAGCTTGAGCGTACTCAGTATTTTGTAGTCATCGGAGTCTGCAGTCACCGCCTCACGCATGGGAATCTCCGCGAGCAGCGCCCGCCCGGAGGGAGCGGCGGACATGGCCAGGAAGGCCTGGCGGACCTGCTCCCTTACCTTGGCCGGTACCCGCTGATGCGCAGCCACCGGATGGGAAGGAACGTTACGCGTGCGATACATCACCTTCAGACCATTCTGGATACGGGCATCCTGTTCCGAGAGGGCCTTCTGCACCGATCCTCCGGCATCGGTCAGGCCATTTATGACATGCAGGAATACCGAACTGTGAGTCTTGGCGATGACAGGCCTGGTCTTCACACCAAATTCCCGATCCAGTTCGGCCCGCAACAACAGGCTTGCCCCTAAGGCAGACATTGAGGGCACTGCAAGGGTCTTGTCCTGCAAGTCCTCCACCCGTTGCAGGGGGCTGTCCTTGCGCACCACCAGGATGCCATGCAGGGGAATCGCATCCCGGATGAGAGGTAGATAACCGGGCTGCTGATCTATCAGGGGCACCATCTGGGGGTTGACGAAAATGAAGTCGTACAGCCCGGCTTGCACATCACGATCGTAATCACCTACAGAAAGCGAGGTGACCAGCGTGAAGCGCAGACCGGTACGCCGGTGCAATTCATCAACGATGGGCTGCCAGATACCGAACAGCTTACGCCGCTCGAACTGGGGCGCCACGGAAAAACTGTAGACTTTTTCGCCACCCGGACTGGCCGCAGATACGGATGGGGCCAGACAGGACAGGATCGCCAGACAGATCAGCCAAAATGCTTTCACTACGCTCTCCTGGGCAATGATGCTGGAATGACTTTACCCCGGAAGGTCAGGAAGGCATACCCGGCCTACCTGCTTCACACCTCAAGGATAGACACATCCCACTGCACCCGCTCCTTACGGTAAAAGGAACGCACAGCCTTCTGGCTGCCGCTCCTGTCGATCAAGCTGCGGCGATACGTTTGGCCAGTTCAGCCGCCTTGCCGGTGTAGCGGCCCGGAGTCATGGCCAGGAGCTGGTCCTTGGCTTCCTGGGGAATGGCCAGGCCGTTGATGAAAGCCGCCAGGGTGGCCTGGTTGATGCCGTCCTTGCCCCGGGTGAGGGCCTTCAGCTGTTCATAGGGCTTTTCCAGGCCATAGCGGCGCATGACGGTCTGGATGGGTTCCGCCAGCACTTCCCAGTTGGCGTCCAGATCTTCCGCCAGGCGGGCCGGGTTGGCTTCCAGCTTGTTCAGGCCCCGCAGGCAGCTTTCATAGCCGATCAAGGCAAAACCGAAGGCGGTGCCCATGTTGCGCAGCACGGTGGAGTCGGTGAGGTCCCGCTGCCAGCGGGAGATGGGCAGCTTTTCCGAGAGGTGGCGCAGCAGGGCATTGGCTAAGCCCAGGTTGCCTTCCGAGTTCTCGAAGTCGATGGGGTTCACCTTGTGGGGCATGGTGGAGGAGCCCACTTCGCCTTCCTTGAGTTTCTGCTTGAAGTAGCCCAGGGAGATGTAGCCCCACACGTCCCTGTCCAGGTCGATGAGGAGGGTGTTGATTCGGGCACAGGCGTCGTACAACTCGGCCATGGCGTCGTGGGGTTCGATCTGGATGGTGTAGGGGTTGAAGGTGAGGCCCAGGCCTTCGACGAAACGGCGGGCAAAGGCTTCCCAGTCCAGCTCCGGGTAGGCGGACAGGTGGGCGTTGTAGTTGCCCACGGCGCCGTTGATCTTGCCCAACATTTCTACGCCTGCGAACCGCGCCAGGCCCCGGCGCAGGCGGTAGACCACGTTGGCCATCTCCTTGCCCAGGGTGGAGGGACTGGCAGGCTGGCCGTGGGTTCGGCAGAGCAGGGGCAGGTCTGCCAGGTCCACCGCCAGGGCGGTGAGCTTCTCCTCAATGGCCGTCAGGGCGGGCAGCACCACCGCCTGTCGGGCGTCCTGCAGCATGAGGGCGTGGGACAGGTTGTTGATGTCTTCCGAGGTGCAGGCGAAGTGGATGAACTCCGCCACCTTCATCACTTCGGCGTTGGAGGCAAGGCGATCCTTGAGGAAGTACTCCACCGCCTTCACGTCGTGGTTGGTGACCTTCTCATGGGCCTTCACGGCTTCCGCATCCGCCAGGGAAAAACCGTCGGCAACCCGGTCCAGTTCCGCTACCGTGGCGGCGGAGAAGGGGGGCACCTCGGCAATGGCGGGTTCGGCGGCCAAGGCCTTGAGCCATTCAATCTCCACCTTCACCCGGTATTTGATCAGACCGAACTCGCTGAAATAGGGGGCCAGCTTGGCCCCGCTGCGGCGGTAGCGTCCATCCAGAGGACTCAAAGCAGTTAAGGCGGTGAGGGCGTTCAAATCCATTTCGGGCTCGCGTGATTCAAAGTTTTTGACGGATGGCCAGGGTGGCCTGGTTGCGCAGGGCCTTCAACAAGCCCAGCAACTGGCCGGAAAGCTGAAGGGCCTCATTCTGGCGGTCACCATAGATCATGGCCAGGGGCCGACCATTGAGGCTGACAGGCAATAGCAGGAAAGCGTGGGCATTGGCGTGCTGGGCATACCAGGTTGGGATGCGGCTACGGATGTTATCTGCCCTGGCGTCGGAGATGAGGATGTCCTGGCCTTTGGATAGGGCGGCATGGAACACGTCCGGCGAAAAGCTCACGGGAATGCGGAACGTGGTCCGCAGCCGCTCCGCCCCGGGGCCAAAGGCCACCCGCCCCACCATGCACTGGCTGGGGCGGTCCAGGGTGCTCACCAGGACGCGATCGAAACTGCCGCAACGGTAGAACAGTTCCGCCACCAGCTTGAACACGTCGGCGAGCTGATAATGGCCCAGGATCAGGCTGGTGAGGTCCTGCATGCCCTGGGCCAGAATGCTGGTTGGGTCCGGCGCTTCGTCCCGGTCCGTTTGCCCCGGGGGCTCCGGCAGCGGGGCCTCGCCGGCGTCCGCTTCAGGCTGGACAGCGGGGCTTTTCTGCTCCGGCTCCTCACCAAGCAGTCTTTTCAACAGATGGCTGCGGCGGGGATCGCTGTGGATGACGTGAGCCTCCTCCCAGACCTGCTCCGCCGCCTTGTGGGCCACTTCTGACAAGACTTCCGCATCGATCTTCGCTGCATCCCGATAGCGCACGCTCAGGGCCTCCACCGCCTGGCGCTGCTGGTCCAGGGGCAGGTTGCGCGCATAGGTCTGGTGCAGTTCCCGGGCCAGATTGGCCACCACCTGCAAACGCCCCTGGGTGTGGGCAGGAGACGACACCACGCCATTTTCGAGGGGGGCAATGGCATGGAGGATGTTAGGGGCGAAATGCCAGTGCCTGGCGATGGCCAAACCCAGCTGGTCGTAATCCGCCCCCAGAACCAGCCGGGCGGCAGCCTCTTCCGACAGGCCTTCATCCGCCATGAGGTCGGCGATGTGCTGGGTTTCTTCAAAGAAGTGGAAGCGGGCCATGAGCCGGCCCAGATTGCGGAACAGGGCGCTGATGAAGGCCTCTTCGCCATCCCGCAGGCCCGCGTGGCGGGCCAGCATGCGCCCCAGGGTGCCGCAGAAGAAGCTCTCCACGGACTCGGCCTTGAGCTCGTCAGCCTGGGCATGGTTTTCCAGGTGCTCGAACAACAGCAGGGACACGGCCGCATCCCGCACCGCATCAAAGCCCAGGATCACCACGGCCCGGGAGATGGTGCTGATGGGCTGGCCGCTGAAAGAGCCATAATGAGCGGCGTTCACCAGACGCAGCAACTTGTTGGTGAGGGATACGTCCCGCAGGATCACCTCGGTGAGGATGTTGGAGTGGCCCGTTTCGTCGCCCACCGCCTTGTTGAGCTCTGCGATGGTGTGGGACAGGGCGGGAAAATCCCCACCCTCGTTCATGCGGGCAAGCAGCTGTTCCAGGGCGGTTTCCGTAGGCATGGAGATGTCAGGCGGGCCGGCGGTCCTGCAGGGCCTGGGCGATGGTCATGCCATCCACGTGCTCCAGTTCACCACCGGCGGGCAGGCCCCGGGCAATGCGGCTGACCCGCAGCCCCTTGGCCTTCAGCAATTCTCCTGCGTAATGAGCCGTTGCCTCTCCTTCCGCAGTGAAATTGGTGGCCAGGATGACCTCTTCGGTCTGGCCGTCCTGGGCCCGAGCCAGCAGTTGCTCCAGGCCGATCTCCTTGGGACCGACTCCTTCCAGGGGAGAAAGACGCCCCATGAGGACGAAGTACAAGCCGGAATAGGCGTGGGTCTCCTCCAGCCGGTTCAAGTCCGCCGGCATTTCCACCACGCACAACTGGCGTGTGTCCCGCTTCGGGTTCTGGCAGACCTCGCAGACCGGCATTTCGGAGAAATTATTGCAGCGCTGGCAATGGTGCAGCCGCTCCAGGGCCTGGGTCAGGGCGGTTGCCAGCCGGGCTGCGCCGCTGCGGTTGCGTTGCAACAGGTGATAGGCCATGCGCACCGCAGATTTGGGACCCACGCTGGGCAACACCCGCAGGGCGTCGATGAGGGCGTCCAAGGAAGTAGGGAGAGGCATCTGGGGATGGGGGAAGGGGAATGGGGAATGGGGCTTTGCATCCCCCATCCCACATCCCCCATCCCGGGGTCAGAAGGGCATTTTGAAACCCGGGGGCAGGGGCAGGCCGGCGGTCACGCTGGCCATCTTTTCCTGCACCATGGCTTCCACTTTGCGCACGGCATCGTTGACGGCGGCGGCCACCAGGTCTTCCAGCATGTCCTTGTCGTCGGCCAGCAGGCTGGGGTCGATGCTGATGCGCTTGACGTCGTGCTTGCCGGTCATCACGACCTTCACCAGACCGGCACCGGCACTGCCTTCCACTTCCATCTCGGCCACCTTGGCCTGCATCTTCTGCATGTTTTCCTGCATCTGCTGGGCCTGTTTCATCAGGTTGCCCAGACCACCCATACCACCTTTGATCATGTCGTCGTCCTAGTTTCCGGTGCCCGTGCGCGGGCGGATATTGTTAATCTGTACCTCGCACTCCCGCACGAGGGTCTGCACGAAGGGATCGGTACGGATGGCGGTCTCGGCCTCGCTCTGCCGGTCTGCCACCTCCCGGGCCCGTTGGGCTGCCGGTGAGGCCCCCCCCGCCTGGGCCACGGTCTCGATCTCCACCCGTACCCCGGCCCCCAGCAGTTCCGCCAAAGCCACGCGGAATTTGTCGCCGAAGCCGGCCAGTAGGGGTTTCTGGCTGTCCGGCAGGCGCAACCGCAGGCTGTTGCTGTCATAACCTGCCAGTTCGCAATGCATGGCCAGCTGGCGCACAAGTCCCGGCAGGCCTTCTGCCAACCGGCGCCAATTGCCGTCGAAGGGCATGCCGGATTCGCCCACGGCAGACTGGAGCGGCGGCTGAGCAGGCGGCAGTGGAATGGAATGAGAGACAGACTGGAAATCGTTGAGCAGCGGTTCGTTGGCCGCCATGGCCGTGGTGGCCGCCACCTGAACACCCGCCCGGGCAGCCTGACCGAGGGCCTGGGCGGCGCTGCGCCGCGCTCCGTCGGCACGCTCGCCGGAGGGGCCCTCGGGGGGCAGACCCGGCATGAAGGCCAGCATGCGCAGGAGGGTCATGGAAAAACCGGTAAATTCGTCCGGGGCCCAGTCCAAGTCCCGCCGCCCCAGGGTGGCGATCTGGTACTGGACCTGGACCGTTTCCGGGTCCAGACGGCTCGCCAGTTCGAACAGGCGGTCCCGGCCCGGGACATCCTCGTCCACCGCCTCGGGCACGGTCTGGGCCAGGGCGATCTGGTGCAATAGGCCCGCCAAGTCCTGGAGGGCGCCGTCGAAGGAGAAGCCCCGGGCGGCCAGGGCATCTGCCTCCTGCATCAGACGGGGACCGTCGCCGTCCGCCAGGGCGGACAGGATGGGCAGCAGATAGGCCTGGTCCACCACCCCCAGCATGCCCCGCACCTCGTCTTCCTTCAGCGCCCCTTCGCCGTAGGCGATGGCCTGGTCGGTGAGGGACAGGGCGTCCCGCATGCTGCCGGCCGCAGCCCGGGCCAGCATGTGCAGGGCCCCGGCTTCGAAACTCACCCCTTCGGCTTCCAGGACCCGTTTCAGGTGGCCGGCCACGTGGCCCGGCGGCATCTGCTTCAGGTTGAACTGGAGGCAGCGGGACAACACGGTCACCGGCACCTTCTGGGGATCGGTTGTGGCGAGGATGAAGATGACGTGGCCCGGCGGCTCTTCCAGGGTCTTCAACATGGCGTTGAAGGCGTTCTTGGAGAGCATGTGCACTTCGTCGATGATGTACACCTTGTAGCGCCCGGCGGTGGGCGCGTACTGGGCGTTCTCCAGAATCTCCCGCATGTTGTCCACGCCGGTATTGGAGGCGGCATCCAGCTCGATGAGGTCCACGAAACGGCCAGCGTCGATCTGGGTGCAGGCGGCGCACTGGCCGCAGGGCTGGGCGGTGGGCTTGTCGCCGCTTTCGCAGTTCAGGCACTTGGCCAGAATGCGGGCCAGGGTGGTCTTGCCTACCCCACGGGTGCCGGTGAACAGGTAGGCGTGATGCAGGCGACCCTGGGTCAGGGCGTTGGACAGGGCACGGACCACGTGCTCCTGGCCAACCAGCTGTTCAAAGGTACGGGGGCGCCACTTGCGCGCGAGGACTTGATGGCTCATGCGGAATCAGGGCCTCGCGCCATGGGTCAGTAGCTGTAGGTAAACCGCACCTGGTGGAAATTGATGCCGTCGTTGGGCTGCTTGATGCTGGCGTTGGACAGGTGCTGGAAGCGGTAGCCCAGGTCGTACTGACCACGGTCGCCGAAGGTGGCACCCAAACCCACGTGGTCACCAAACTGGAAGCTGCTGCCGAATGCCCGGCTGTCATTGATGCGGGTGCCGGACAGCAGGTGGGCGCCAATGCCGCCTTCAAGGTACAGGCCGGTCTTGCTGCCGTTAGGCTGCAGGCGAAACACCGGGGTAATACCCACGTCCCACAGATCCTTGGCCCCGCTACCACCACCGCTCCAGCGGCCCAGGGTGGCTTCCCAATAACCGGTCAGGTGCCAGTTTCCGGCTTCAAACCACTTCTTGTCCCAGTTCCACTTGGCGTGGACACGCACCAGATCGGTGGAATTGTCTCCACTGCCAAGTTCGATGGTATAGGCGTCGACAGCAGCCACCGGCGAAGCGACAAGGACCAAGGCGACGGGCAAGGCATACAGCGCAGTTCTGATAGTCATGGACTTCCCCAGCAGAGCATATTTGTATGGGTGGCGAGCCTGACCCCCGGCACTGGCATGGACCGCTGTGGCTGCTTCCTTCCGGACCTGACCAGGTTCACGGCTTGACCATGCGGGGAGGCCCGCCGACGAGGATTCTACCTGAGCCGGTGCTTATTCGTCTTCCTTGGGTGCGGCGAGACGCCGGGCCTGGACCGCCGCTGCCAGTTCCCGCAGCAGGGGCTCGGTGGCGTCCCAGCCGATACAGGCGTCGGTGATGGACTGGCCATAGGCCAGGGCCTTGCCCGGGGCCAGGTCCTGGCGCCCCGGGTTCAGGTGGCTTTCTATCATCACGCCCATGATGCGGGCATCCCCGGCGGCCATCTGGCGGGCCACGTCCTGGCCCACGTCGATCTGGCGCTGGTACTGCTTGCTGGAGTTGGCGTGGGACAGGTCGATCATCACCTGGGGCCGCAGGCCGGCCATGGCCAGCTCGGTGCATACCTGTTCGACGCTTTCGGCGTCGAAGTTGGGCTTCTTGCCGCCCCGCAGGATGACGTGGCAATCCTCGTTGCCGGCGGTCTTGAACACCGCCACATGGCCGGACTTGGTGATGGAAACGAAATGGTGGGGGGCGTTGGCGGCCTTGATGGCGTCCACGGCGATGCGGATGTTGCCGTCCGTGCCGTTCTTGAAGCCCACCGGACAGGACAGACCGGAGGCCAGCTGACGATGGGACTGGGACTCCGTGGTACGGGCGCCGATGGCCCCCCAGGCCACCAGGTCGGCGATGTACTGGGGCGAGATCAGGTCCAGGAACTCCGTGGCGCAGGGCACTTCCATCTCGTTCAGTTCAAGGAGCAGCTTGCGGGCCAGACGCAGGCCTTCGTTGATGTCGAAGCTCTCGTTCAGGTGGGGGTCGTTGATGAGCCCCTTCCAGCCTACGGTGGTACGGGGTTTCTCGAAGTACACCCGCATGATCACCACCAGGTCATGGGCCAGTTCGGCGGCCAGGGACTTCAGCCGGCCGGCGTATTCCAGGGCCGCCTTGGGGTCATGGATGGAGCAGGGCCCGACGATGACCACCAGCCGGTCGTCCGCGCCCCGCAAGACGTCGTGGATCTGCTTCCGCCCTTCGAAAGTGGTCTTCAGGGCTTTTTCAGAGGCCTTCAATTCCCGCATGACCTGCATGGGGGCGAGCAACTCGTCCCCCTGGGCGATGCGGGTGTCGTCGGTACGGTAACCGGTCATGGTCTACTACTCCTATCGTGTCGCCAGCCCAAACAAAAAACCGCCAAGGCTGGCGGTTTCTCGGGGGACAACGTTCAACTAGCTGCGCGCGTGCTTCCCAACCGCCGGGTGCGGGGGCTGGCTAAATCGAAAGGTCTGGGCAGCGCGATACATGCCTCGGATGCTACCAGAGCCGGGCGGCTTGGCACAGCCCGGAACGCCTTTCACCCCGCCACCTTGGGCAGTCGATGCAAAGCCGCCTCGATTTCGTGCTCCGGATAGGCGTAGTCCTCCAGCTGGCCGGAGAAGTATTTGTCGTAGGACGCCATGTCGAAATGGCCGTGGCCCGAAAGATTGAAGAACAGAGTCTTGGGCTCGCCGGTTTCCTTGCAGCGCAGGGCTTCGTCCAGGCAGGCCCGGATGGCGTGGCAGGATTCGGGGGCGGGAATGATGCCTTCCGTGCGGGCGAAGGCCACCCCGGCCTCGAAGGTGGCCAGCTGGGGCACGGCCACCGCCTCGATTAGCTTTTCGTGGTAGAGCTGGGACACCAGAGGCGAATCACCGTGGTACCTGAGCCCGCCGGCATGGATGCCCGGGGGCATGAAATCGTGGCCCAGGGTGTACATCAACATGAGGGGCGTGAGGCCCACGGTATCGCCGAAGTCGTAGGCGTAATGGCCTTTGGTGAGGGTGGGGCAGGAGGTGGGCTCCACCGCCACCAGGCGCACGTTCTTGCTCCTGCCGCCTCCCGTCGCCTTGTCGGCATAGAAGGGGAAGGCCACGCCGGCGAAGTTGGAGCCGCCCCCGCAGGCGGCGAAGATCATGTCCGGCCAGTCCTGGGCCAGTTCGAACTGCTTCATGGCCTCCAGGCCGATGACCGTCTGGTGCAGGCACACGTGGTTGAGCACCGAACCCAGGGCGTAGTTGGTGTCCGGCCGGGTGGCAGCCTCTTCCACCGCTTCGGAGATGGCGATGCCCAGGCTGCCCTGGGATTCCGGGTCCTGGGCCAGGATGCTGCGGCCCGCCTGGGTCATGTCCGTGGGGCTGGCGAACACCTCCGCCCCCCAGGTCTGCATCATGGAACGGCGGAAGGGCTTTTGCTGGTAGCTCACCTTCACCATGTACACCCGCACGTCGATGCCGAACATCTGCCCCGCCAGGGCCAGGGAGGACCCCCACTGGCCCGCCCCCGTCTCCGTGGACAGGCGCTTGATACCCGCCTGGGCGTTGTAATAGGCCTGGGCGATGGCGGTGTTCACCTTGTGGGAGCCCGCCGGGGAAATGCCCTCGTACTTGTAATAGATTTTCGCCGGCGTCCCCAGGGCCGCCTCCAGGCGATGGGCCCGCACCAGGGGCGAGGGCCGGTACAGGCGCCAGGCCTCCCGCACCGGCTCGGGGATGGGAATCCAGCGTTCAGCGGAAACCTCCTGCTCGATCAGGGACATGGGGAAGATGGCCGCCAGGGCTTCCGGGCCGATGGGCTTGCCGTCGGGCCCCAGGGGGGGCGCCGGCCTGTTGGGCATGTCCGCCACCACGTTGTACCAATGGGTGGGAATGTCGCGCTCGTCCAGCAGGAACTTGGTCTGGGGCATGTCCGGAACTCCTTGTAAGGGGGCGAAGGCCGGCATCCTAACGCCACACCGAGGCGCTTGGACATGACCCCGGACAGGAAAACACCAGGCCGGCAGCGGGCTAAGATGGAATAAAGGCCGCCCTTCATGCCGCTCCGCCCTGCCCAGACCCGCTGGTTCGAAACCTACCTGCCCCGCTCCCGGACGGTGGATGGGGTGCGGGTGCTGGCGGCCACTGGCGCCGTGGCCCTGGAAACCCATGGCACGCCGCTGGCAGCCAGCGACGCGACCCGGTTGCGCTTTTTCGTCGACCGCTTCCGCCAGCAGGCCCGGGCCCACGCCCGGGATCTGCCTCCCACTGGCGCCCAGGCCACGGCCCTGGAAGGGGATCCGGTCCACCTGGCCAACCGGGCCCTGCATCGCCTGCGCCTCTGGTGCGACGGGGTGGATCAGGCCCGGGCCCGCCTGGCCCAACTGGACGCGGAAATCCATTATCTGCACCTGCTGGACGAATGCCTGACCGCCCTGGCAGAGGAAGGCCTGGATCTGGAACGGGCCCTGGGGCGCACCCGGTTCCTGTGCAAGTGCCTGTTCGCCTGCCCCCGGCCGGAAGGTGCCCCACCCCTGGACCTGGGGGTGGAAACCCTGGCCCGGGGCCGGCGCTGGGATTTTCTTTATGTGGCAAGCCTGCCGGAACAGCGCCACCTCATCCGCCGCCTGGCCGTGGACCGGGGTTGCGAGCAGATCGCCCTGCCCGCCTGGCTGGCAGGTCCACCCGACGCCCAACGCCAGGCCCTGGATACACGCCTGGCAGATGCCCGCCGGCAACGGGCCCACTACCGGTCGGTGCTGCGCACTCACCGGCAGGATGCCGGCATGGCCCAGGCCCGGGCCGACATGGAAACCCTGGGCTGGTATCTGGACCATGCCGCCGACACCCTGGGAACGGGACCCCTCAACCGGGTCAGCGGCTGGACCTCGGCCCCACCGGCCCAGTTGCGCCAGGCCCTGGCCGCATCCGGCATCCAGGCCATCCTGCGCAGCCCGCCGCCCCCCGCCGGGACTGTGCCGGTCACCGTGAGCGCCAACTGGTGGTCCGCCCCTTTCCGCCCCCTGGTAGAGCTGATGGGCGCCCCGGGGCACCAGGAGGTGGACCCCAGCGCCCTGCTGGCCCTGGTGGTGCCCCTGCTGTTCGGCTACATGTTCCCGGACGTGGGCCACGGCCTGGTTCTGGCCTTGCTGGCCCTGGCTATGGCGAGGCGCTGGCCCCAGGTGCGCTTCCTCATTCCCTGCGGCCTGGCTGCCATGGGCTTTGGCTTGCTGACCGGAGAGGTGTTCGGCCTGCACGGCATACTGCCTGCCCTGGCCGCCTCGCCCCTGGATGCGCCCCTGGCGGTCCTGGCCATGCCCCTGGCTTTCGGCGCCCTGCTCCTGCTGCTGGGCATGGGGCTGGCGGGCATCCAGGCCCGCTGGCGGGGCGAGGGGCGGCGCTGGTTATGGAAGGACGGGGCCCTGGCATTGCTGTACGCAGCCCTCCTGGCAGGCCTGTTCTACCCGCCAGCCCTGCTCGTGGCCGCCCTGGCTGGGCTCCAGTTCCTGGGTGCCAGTCTCCATCAGGCGGCTCCGGGCCATACCCGTTCACAATACCTGGCCCATCTCCCCGCCGCCCTGGGGGAACTGGCCCTGGGCCTGTTCGAACTGGCCCTCAACACTCTGTCCTTCCTGCGGGTGGGGGCCTTTGCCCTGGGGCATGCGGCCCTGTCCCACGCCGTGGTCACCCTGGCCGAGGGCACGGGCTGCGTCTGGGGCTGGTGGACCGTGATGGTGCTGGGCAACCTGTTCGCCCTCACCCTGGAAGGCCTGCTGGTGTTCGTGCAGACCACCCGCCTGGTGCTGTTCGAGTTCTTCATCCGCTTCCTGCGGGGGGAAGGCCGGGCCTTTGTCCCCACGGGGCCCCCACCCCCATCAGGTCGCAATGTTTCTGGGCGACAATCCCGCCATTCCCATCCTGCCCATAAACCATGAAAACCGACCTCACCGAACACACCCTGGAATCCCGGGACGAATACCAGGGCCGCCTGCTGCATGTGAAGAAAGACCGGGTACGCCTGCCGGACGGTGGCGAATCCACCCGGGAGTACATCGTCCACCCGGGGGCGGCGGTGATCATTCCGGTGTTTGAGAACGGCGACATCCTGCTGGAACGCCAGCATCGCTACCCCCTGCACCGGGATTTCATCGAACTGCCCGCCGGCAAGTTCGACCCTCACGAAGCCGAACTGGCCTGCGCCCAGCGGGAACTCCAGGAAGAGACGGGCTACCTGGCCGAACGCTGGTCGGAACTGCCCACCTTCTACCCCTGCATCGGCTACGCCAACGAACGCCTCGTGTATTTCCTGGCGGAGGGCCTGGCCTTCTCGGGGGTGAACATGGACGAGGACGAGTTCCTGGAGATCCTGCGCATCCCCCTGGCGGAAGCCCTCGCCATGGTCGGCGACGGCCGCATCAACGAAGCCAAGACCGTCATGGGGCTGCTCTGGTACGAGCGCTTCGTCCTGCAGGGCACCCGGGCCTGATCAGGCCTTGAACTGCTCCAGTTCCGCCTTGAGCCGGGCAGCCAGATCCCCCAGATTGGCCGCAGTGGCGGAAACCTGAACCGAGGAGGCGCTGTTTTCCTCCACCATCTGGGCAATGCGTTCCACGTTCTGGGCGATATCGGTGCTGGCGGCCCGCTGCTCCATGGACGCGTTGGCGATCTCATCTACCTGTTCCCGCACCAGTTCCGCTGCCCCGTGAATGCCCGTCAGCACCCGGGCCGTTTCCCCAACGCTGCGTTCGCCGGCTTCGGCCCGCTGACTGCTGGCATCCATGTTGGCCACGGCCTGGCGGGTTTCATGCTGGATGGCACTGATCATGCCGGTGATCTCCGTGGTGGCGTTTGAGGTGCGCTCCGCCAGCTTGCGCACTTCGTCCGCCACCACCGCAAATCCCCGCCCCTGTTCGCCGGCCCGGGCCGCCTCGATGGCTGCGTTCAGGGCAAGCAGGTTGGTCTGGTCGGCAATATCCCGAATCACCTGGACAATGCCACTGATCTCGTCCGCCCGACTGTTCAGGCCTTCAATCTGCCGGGCAGCATCCCGCACCGCCTGGGCCACGGCAGCCATTTCCTGGCTGGCCTCATTGGCCACCGTCTGGCCGTCCCGGGAAAGCCTGCCCGCCTCTTCTGCCGTGGAATTGGCTTCCTGGGTCTGGTCCGCCGTGTGGGAAACGGACACGGTAAGCTCCTCCACCGCCGCCGCCGCCGAGGCAATGGCCTCGCTCTGCTTGTTGCTGGCCTGGGCGATGTGATCGGCCCCGGCGGCCACTTCCCGGGAGGCCCCGGCCACCTGCTGGGCAGCAGACTTGGCGCTGATGATGAGATGGGCCAAGGCCTGCCTGCCGGCATTGATGTCGCCGGCAATCTTGCCCAGTTCATCCCGGCTGACCACCTGGGCCGCCCGGGTCAGATCTCCTCCTGCCAGGGCGGTGGAAGTGGCGTTCACTTCCCGCACGGCATGCATCAGGCCGGCGCGCATGCCGAGCACGAGATAAAACATCAGCGCCAGCATGCTGAAGGTAAACACCAGGCTGAAGACCATGTTGAGGTGGCTGCGGTCCCTGCGCGCCTCCAGCAGGGCGATCAGCTCCCGGGTGGCCGCGCTGGTATAGGCGACAGAGGCCTCGATAGGCTCGGTAGCAGCGGCGAAATAGTCGGTGCTGGCCAGGGTAAAGGTCTCGCCCACAGCCTCTTCCATAGTCAGCTTTATGCCTCTACCAACCGCTTCTTGCATGGCGACATTGAGGGGGTTGAGCACTTCCTTCAAGGCCGGATCGCTTTCGCTCGCCCGCTCCAGATTGGTGGACAGGATGCGGGCATAGACCTGAGCCTGGGCCGTAAGCGCCGTGACCTGGGCTTTCTCTTCCGGAGTGATGGCCTTGCGGGCCAGGATGCCGGCGGTCTTGCCCCGGGTCTTGCCCAACAGCTCGATCAGGGGCTAGGCCTGGTTGACGATGCTGTCCTGCAGAAAATAGCTCTCCGCCTTCGGGTCCAGGGTCAGGCCGGAACGGAAAGCCACGTCCTGGGCCAGGGCGATGATGTGGTCCACCAGGGCCGTATGTTCGGCAAAGCTCTTCGCTGCCGGGGTGTCCGGGCCCTGGGCGGCCAAAGGCGCCCATTTTTCCTCCATGAGCTTGATCCCCTGAGCCTCGCTGAACCTGTTGCCATTCTTTGCCGACTCGGCAGTCAGGGCAGCCATAGCCGCAGCCATGTCATCCGCAGCCTTGCGGACCTTGGGTTCTGCCGCCGGGTCTCCGGACAGCCAGGCGTTGGACAACCCCCGGTGTTTTTGCACGGCAATGAGTGCCGGTTGCATGGACTGGATGAGGACGATCCCCCTGGCCTCCGCCTCCGCCGTGTCATAGGCCGTTTTCAGGTTGGGTATGGCAATGGCAAGCAGATAAGCAATGGGTATAAAACTGAACACGGCCGTCAGCAGAAACTTGCCGGTAAAGGTCATCCTGTTGAGCAAGGCAATCACAGGTGCAAGCATGATCAGAACTCACAAACAGAGGGTGATGCCCGCATATCGGACCAGCTGCAGATGAACTTTAGCGCCCCATTGGACATGGCCTTCCAGCCCCTAGGGCAGGGTCAGCCGTACAGCCTACGACAGGGGGGACAGGTTATTGGCTCCATCCACGCTGTGCACTGCCAGGTGCACGTTGGCACCCAGGAGGCAGAATCACCACTGCCCTGGGACAGGGCCAGAACGAGGGCAGTGGGACGCATGAAAGGCAATGACAACATGGGCCCGGCCCATTAAACGGATATTGCAGCCCTGCATTCTGACTGGACCTCCCCCGCGTAGCCTGCCGGGCCTGCTAAACTGGCCCGCGTTCTACCTTCTTCCATATTCCGCTCTGCCATGCCGATCGCCACCCTGGAACAGCTTGCCGTCGCCGTGAAGGAATTCGGCAGGGAACGGGATTGGCACCAGTACCACGACCCGAAGAACCTCACGTCAGCCCTCATCGTCGAGGCGGCGGAACTTCTGGAACCTTTCCAGTGGCTTACCCCCGAACAAAGCCTGAACCTGCCGGAGGCCAAGCGTGAGGCGGTACGCCAGGAAATGGCCGATGTGCTCATCTATCTGGTGAGCCTGGCCAACTGCCTGGAAATCGATCTCCTTAAGGCCGCCGAGGACAAGCTGGCCATCAATGCTCAAAAGTACCCGGCCGAGAAGGCCCGGGGCTCCTGCGCGAAATCCCACGAGTTGTAAGCCATGACCGACACGAAAAGCCATTACCGCCACCACCTCTTCTTTTGCCTCAACCAGCGGGAGGATGGCGGTGCCTGTTGCGCCGACCACAACGCCGAAGCCCTGTTCGAACACGCCAAGAAAAAGGCCAAAAAGCTGGGCCTCCACGGCAAGGGGGGCGACTGCCGGGTGAACCGGGCCGGGTGCCTGGACCGCTGCGACCAGGGGCCCGTGTGCGTGGTGTACCCGGATGCGGTCTGGTACACCTACGTGGACGAGGCGGACATCGACGAAATCCTGGAAAGCCATCTGCGGGACGGCAAGCCGGTGGAGCGCCTGAAGATCTAGCCCGGCATGAAACGCCACAGACTCCGCATCAAGCTCCCCGCCGGCAAGATCGAAACGGTCATCGAAGACCCGGAAGAATCCCGCCGGGGCCTGGCCCTCATCGCCCACCCCCACCCGCTCCACGGCGGCAGCCTGGACAACAAGGTGGCCTGGACCCTGGCCAAGGCGGCCACCAACCAGGGCCTGGTGGCCGTGCGTCCCAATTTCCGGGGCGTGGGGGAAAGCGAGGGCAGTTTCGACCAGGGCATCGGCGAGACCGAGGACCTGCTCGGCGTTGCCGCCAGCATCGCCGCCCACTACCCCGGCCTGCCCTGGACCCTCATGGGCTTTTCCTTCGGTGCCTACGTGCAGCACCGGGTGGCCGCCCAACTGTCGGCGGAACGGTTGATCATGGTGGGCCCGGCGGTGTCCATGTACGAATTCGCCGGCCCGGACCTGCCAACCCACATCATCCACGGCGTGGCAGACGAACTCATCCCCATCGACGCCGTGCGGGCCTATGCCCGCAGCCACGCCATCCCCCTGCACGAAATGGAAGGTGCGGGGCATTTTTTCCATGGCCGCCTGAAACCCCTGCAGGCCCTGGTGGAATCCCTGTGCAAATGAACGCCGGCCCGGCTCCCCTCTCGGCCCCCCTCTCCATCCGCCGGCTCTCCAAGCGCTATGGCGACACGGTGGTGGTGGACGGCCTGGACCTGCAAGTGGCCCCGGGCCACTGCCACGGTCTGCTGGGCCCCAATGGCGCCGGCAAGACCACCACTCTGCGCCTGAGCCTGGGGCTGATAGGCGCCGATGCCGGCGACATCACCCTCATGGGCCACACCATGCCTGCCGAGGGCAGCGACGCCCGCCGGCGGGTGGGGGTGGTGCCCCAGGCCGACAGCCTGGACCCGGATTTCACCGTACGGGAAAACCTCCTCACCTACGGTCGATATTTCGGCCTGAAGCCCGCCGCCATGGCCGCCCGCATCCCTGAACTGCTGGCCTTCGCCGGCCTGGAAAGCAAGGCCGACGCCCCCATCGCCAGCCTTTCCGGCGGCATGAAGCGGCGCCTTACCCTGGCCCGGGCCCTGATCAACGACCCGGAGCTGGTATTTCTTGACGAACCCACCACGGGCCTGGACCCCCAGGCCCGCCACCTCATCTGGCAAGGCCTGCGCCGGCTCATCGCCCAGGGCAAGACCCTGCTGCTCACCACCCATTTCATGGACGAGGCAGAGCGCCTGTGTGACGTCATCAGCATCATGGACCAGGGCCGCGTCATCGCCCAGGGCAGCCCCCGGGAACTCATCGCCACCCATATCGAACCCCATGTGGTGGAAATCTTCGGCGAAGGACTGGCGGACTGGCGGAACTGGGCTCAGAGTCGCTGCCGCCGCTGCGAACAGGTGGGCGAAACCCTGTTCTGCTACACGGACACGCCCCAGGCCGTGGTGACGGATCTGGAAAACGATGCCGCCCGGGCCGCCGGCCTGCGCTACCTGCACCGCCCCGCCAACCTGGAGGACGTGTTCCTCAAGATCACGGGGAGGGATTTGCGTGATTAATCCCGCCCTGGCGTGGTTTCCTGTCTGGCGCCGCAACTTCCTGGTGTGGAAAAAGCTGGCCGCCCCGTCCATCCTGGGCAACCTGGCGGACCCCCTGCTCTACATGCTGGGTCTGGGCTATGGCCTGGGGGGGCTGCTGCAGCAGGTGGAGGGCGTGCCCTACCTGAATTTCCTCGCCGCCGGCATGCTCTGCTACAGCGTCATGAACAGCGCCACCTTCGAGACCCTGTACTCCGCCTTTTCCCGCATGCACGTGCAGAAAACCTGGGAGGCCATCCTCAACACCCCCCTGGGGCTGAAGGACGTCCTGGTGGGCGAACTGGCCTGGGCCACCTTCAAGTCCCTGCTGTCCGGCATCGCCATCCTGGTGGTGATCTGGGCCCTGGGCCTGCAAGCAGACTTTTATATGAGCCTGGCCCTGCTGCCGGTGGTGATCCTCACCGGCTTCTGCTTTGCCGGCCTGGGCCTGGCCATCAATGCCCTTTCCCCCAACTACGATTTCTTCCTTTATTACTTCACCCTGGCCATCACGCCCATGGTATTGCTGGGTGGCGTGTTCTACCCCCCCTCAGCCCTGCCGGACTGGCTGGCCATCGCCGCCGCCTGGCTGCCCCTCACCCACGCCATCGAACTGGCCCGCCCCCTGGTGCTGGGCCAGTGGCCCAGCCTGCCCGTCTGGCACGGCGCAGTACTGGTCGCCTATGGCCTGGTGGGTTTCAGCGCCGCCCTGATACTGACCCGACGGCGCCTGCTGCGCTGAAGCAAGCGTGAAAAAGCCCGCACTGGGCGGGCTTCTCGTCAGCGGCATGACCGCTGTTTAGTATTGGTGCCGACGGCGAGACTCGAACTCGCACGACTTTCGTCACTGCCCCCTCAAGACAGCGTGTCTACCAATTCCACCACGTCGGCGTGGGGTCCGGCGAAAGGCCGGACCGGAATATTACCTGGGAATCTCCCCGGATTTGTCCATGCCCCCCTGGGGCGCCACCGGCACCTGTTGCGCGGGTGCAGCCGGCGCCGCAGGCACAACAGGCAGGGTGGCCTGGTGTTTTGTCAGGGCGAAATAGGCCAGACCCATGCTGGTACAGAAAAAAACCGTGGCCACCACAGCGGTGCTGCGGGACAGGAAATTGGCGGAACCCGAGGCGCCGAACAGGCTGCCGGAAGAACCGCTGCCGAAGGCGGCGCCCATGTCGGCCCCTTTGCCGTGTTGCAGCAGCACCAAACCAACCACGGCCGCTGCCACCAGCAGATGCAAGACCCAGACGATGAATTCCATGATGTTTCCTTAACTTGCTCAGCCGGCCCGGCAAATGGCCAGGAACTCATCGGCATTGAGTGATGCGCCGCCGATGAGGCCGCCATCGATATCGGGCTGACCCAAAAGCTCGGCGGCATTGCCGGGCTTCATGCTGCCGCCATACTGGATGATGAGGTCTTCCGCCACCGAAGCGTCCAGAAAACGCACCTTGTTGCGGATGAAGGCGTGCACGGCCTGGGCCTGCTCGGGGGTGGCCGTCTTGCCGGTGCCGATGGCCCAAACGGGTTCGTAGGCCACTACGGCTTTGGCCAGGGCGGTAATGCCACACTTGGCGATGATGGCATCCAGCTGGCGCCCCACTACGGCTTCGGTGACGCCGGCTTCCCGCTCATCCAGGGTTTCGCCCACGCACAGGATGGGGGTCAGGCCGGCGGCCTGGGCGGCAGCAAACTTCTCCGCCACCACTTCGTCGCTTTCACCGTAGAGGGCACGGCGCTCGGAATGGCCCACGATCACGTAGGCGCAGCCGAAATCCTTCAGCATGGCGGCAGACACCTCGCCGGTGTAAGCCCCCTTGGCATGCTGGCTCATGTTCTGGGCACCCCAGGCCACGGCGCTGCCGGCCAGCCGGGCCTGCACCTGGGCCAGATAGGGGAAAGGCACGCACACCGCCACGCCAGCCTTCACGTCCCCCATGCCCGCCAGGATGCCGGCAAGCAGGGCCTCGTTTTCGGCCAGGGTGCCGTGCATTTTCCAGTTGCCGGCGACGAGTTTGCGACGCATGGGAATTCCCTCAGATCAATCGATTATGGCGAGCCCCTTGCCCGGTACGCACCCGGAGGGCGCAGTAAGCCGGAACGACTTCGGGACACGCTTGAAAGACCGCGCATCTTAATGAGTAAGTGCGCCAGGGTCAATTGAACCTGCCCTAGATACGGTCTGTCGCCTGGTCGCCACAGTGGCCGGGCCCCACAGGGCGGAACACCCCATGTCACTCCCTCGTCACAATGGCTTGGCACAGTGCTGGGCCATGCCAATGGTTCGCTCCATATTCATCTCGGATGTGCATCTGGGAACCCGCGCCTGCCAGGCAGAGCGTCTGCTGGATTTTTTGCGGGAATACCCTTCCCAGCACCTGTTCCTGATCGGCGACATCATCGATTTCTGGGGCATGAGCCGCTCCATCCATTGGAGCACGGCCCAGAACACGGTGGTCCAGAAAGTCTTGCGCCGGGCCCGCCACGGGGAACGGGTAATGCTCATCCCGGGCAACCATGACGAAGCCCTGCGGGATTACTGCGACACCGCCTTCGGCGACATCCACGTCAGCAGGGAACATGTGCACGTCACCGCCGACGGTCGCCGCCTGTTGCTGGTCCACGGGGACGATTTCGACCAGGTGACCCGCTACCACCGCTGGGTGGCGGTACTGGGGGACATGGCCTACAACCTGCTGGTGCGGCTCAACGTCTGGCTGTCCCGGCTGCGGCGCCTGTTCGGCATTGCCGGCTACTGGTCCCTGGCAGGCTATGCCAAGCGCAAGGTGAAGACCGCCTTGCAATTCATTTTCGATTTCGAGGATTCCGTCATGCACCACGTGCGGGAACGGGGTCTGGACGGCGTCATCTGCGGCCACATCCACTGGGCCGCACTGAAGGAAAAGGAAGGGCTGCTCTACGCCAATTGCGGCGACTGGGTGGATTCCTGTACGGCCATCGTGGAACATGAGGACGGCCGGCTTGAACTTGTGGACTGGGCCCATCTGAGCCGGCTTGAAAATGCCCCGGCCCGTCCCCTGCCTTCAGCCTTGGAGCCCTCATGACCCAGCCTCTTCGCGTACTCATGGTGTCGGATGTGTATTTTCCGCGCATCAATGGTGTATCCACGTCCATCGAAACCTTCCGCCAGGCCCTGGGGCCCGAGGGAGTGGAAGTCAGTCTGATCGCGCCACGCTATGGCGACGAGGCCGAAGCCGCAGGCATCACCCGGGTGCGCGGCTGGCCTATCCCCCTGGACCCGGAAGACCGCTTCGTTGCCTATGGGTCGCTAAAGCGTGCCGTCCTGGCCGCCGCCCCCAACCACGACATCATCCACATCCAGACGCCCTTTGGCGCCCATTACGCCGGCCTGGCCGCTGCCCGGGCTCATCGCAAACCGGTGCTCACCACCTACCACACGCTGTTCGAGGAATACCTCCACCACTACATTCCTTTCCTGCCAGCCCGTGCCTTGCGCGCCATGGCCCGCAGCTTTTCCCGCAGCCAGTGCAATGCCATGAACCGGGTGGTGGTGCCATCCACCGCCATGGCCGAACGGTTGCGGGATTACGGCGTGGAGACCGAACTGCGTATCCTGCCAACGGGCCTGCCCCAGGCCGCCTTCACCCCCGGCGACGGAGCCCGGTTTCGTACCGGGCTGGGTCTTGATGCCCGCACCCCGGTCCTGCTGTTCGTCGGCCGCGTAGCCCATGAAAAGAATATCGGCCTGCTGCTCCAGGCCCTGGTGGATATCCGCAAGCAGTATCCGGACGTGCAACTGCTCATCACGGGCGAAGGCCCCGCGGTTCCGGAGCTGCAACGGCAGACGGAAAAATTCGACCTGAAAGGCAACGTCCGTTTCTTGGGCTATCTGGACCGGCGCAGCGAGCTGCCTGACGCCTACGCCAGCGCCGACGCCTTCATCTTTGCCTCCCGCACAGAGACCCAGGGCCTGGTGCTTCTGGAAGCCATGGCCCAGGGGTGCCCGGTGGTGGGTATTCCTGCCATGGGCACCCGTGACATCCTGGGGCCGGAACGGGGCTGTGTCCCCGCTCCGGATGACCCGGCCGGCTTCGCTCAGGCAGTCATCCGCCTGCTGGCTGACCCGGATACCCGGGCCCGGCTGGCCGCTGAGGCCCGCATCTACGCCGCCGAATGGTCCGACGAGGCCATGGCCCGACGCATGGCGGCCCTTTACCGGGAAATGCTCAATCCACCATGAATAGACGCCCGGACCTCTTTGCCCCACTGCGTGTACTGCTGGTCACCGAGACCTATCCACCGGAAATCAACGGCGTGGCCATGACCACGGGCCGCATGGTGGCCGGACTGCGGGCCCGGGGTCATTGGGTAGGGGTGGTCCGGCCCCGGCGCCATGGCGGGGAAAAGGATTGCGATCTTGAATGGGGCGTAACCGGCATCTCCCTGCCCAACTATCCCGAGGTGAAGCTGGGCCTGCCCCACTGGCGCCGTATCAACCAGCTCATTCGCACCCACAAGCCCGACCTGGTCCACGTGGTCACCGAAGGCCCCCTTGGCTGGGCCGCCCTGCTGGCCGCACGCCACCTGGGCCTGCCGGTCACCTCCGGCTACCACACTCATTTCGATCAATACAGCAGCCATTACGGCATGGCCTGGCTTACCCCTCTGGTCACCCGCTGGCTGGACGCCCTGCACCGCCGCTGCCAGGCTACCCTGGTGCCAGCACCAGAACTTGCAGAGACCTTGCGAGCCCGGGGCATACCCAACGTGCAGGTGGTGGGCCGGGGGGTGGATACCGCCCTGTTCACCCCGGATCGCCGGGATCCGGCATTAAGGCAAAGTTGGGGACTGGAAGCCGATGCGGATACCCCGCCGGCCTGTCTATTCGTCGGCCGGCTGGCGCCGGAAAAGAACCTGGCGGCCGTGGTGCACAGCCACGCCGCTATCGCCGCCCGCCACCCCGGTGCCCCCATGGTCTGGGTGGGCGACGGCCCGGCCCTGGCCGGCCTGAAAGCCGCCCATCCGGACCACTTCTTTGCCGGTCCTCGCATCGGCGAGGATCTGGCACGCCACTACGCCAGTGCCGATCTTTTCCTGTTTCCCAGCCTGTCGGAAACCTGGGGCAATGTCATTGGTGAAGCCATGGCCAGTGGCCTGGGTGTGGTGGCCTACGACCGGGCCGCCGCTGCAACCTTGATCCGGGATGGGGAAAACGGTCGTGCCCCGGCACCAGGAGATGAACAGGCCTTCATCGAAGCAGCCCTGAGTATGGCCGGGGACGCGGAGCACCGACGGGCGCTCGGTCTAAGTGCCAGGGAAACCACCGTGGAAATTTCCTGGGAGCAAATCACTTCCCGCCTGGAAGCCGTGCTCCGGGAAGCCCAACTCGCCCAGATTGCCGCCCGATCCTGAACGGACGGGGCACTAGCTGGATAAGCTCGACGCTTGATGCCGAGCCCGTCGGATGATCATTCTTCGACGTCGGAGTCGACCCACTTTTCTAAATACTTCTGCAGCCGGCGCTCCACCACATGCCGGTCGAATCGCCACTCTTCGAGCAAGTCCAGAGCCAGTTCAAAGGCTTTTTTGTCCAGGTCGTAGATGCTGGCGATCTCGAAGGGCTGGGGGGATTCCAGGGCAGCGCACAGGCCCCGCAATGTGTTGGATGCCGTGGTGTCCGGGTTGCTCTTGATGTATTTGGCGATATTTTTTACGGCGTTTGCCATGCTTGCGTCCTTTACCGTCCTACTGGCCTACAAATGAAACAATGCCCAGGCCACACCGATGAAGGGCCTCTGCGGAAGAGTAGCAGCACCGCAGACCGGCCATGTCGAGCCAGTCCCGTGACCACGCACCGGAGAGCGGTGGGACATCCATACCGACCGGCAGACTACACCATCATGACCGCAATATCCCGTGACAATTTTGTGACAAACCATCCTGCACGCCCCCCGGGCATGCCTAGCTGACTTACCAGTGTAGCGCCCGCAAACGGGCACTTTTCTTGGACTGGTGGCCGCGCATACGCCCCGCAATGTCGTCCAGCAATGCAATGGCATCCAGCACGAAAGGGCCCTTGTTGAGCATGACACACTCCGCCCGTTGGGACATGGCCGCGTCCGTCATTTCCGCCCGTGTGGGTTGGTTCTCCCGGATCAGTTGCTCGAACACCTGGGTAGCCCAGATTACCGGCACCCGAGCCGATTCCGCCAGCCAGAGAATTTCCTCCTGGATCTCCGCCAGCCGTGCCCAGCCCAGTTCCACTGCCAGATCACCCCGGGCGATCATCAGCCCAAAGGGGGCCGCGGCAGCCCCCTGGACGATGATGTCCGGCAGGCTGGCCACCGCCTGGCGGTTCTCGATCTTGGCGATGCGGCCCATCTGGGCTGCGCCCCGGGCGGCCAGTTCTTCCCCCAGGCGCACCATGTCTGAACCATCACGCAAGAAGGAATACCCCACCATGTCCGCCTCGGCGGCGACAAAATCCAGGTCCAGCAGATCCTTTTCCGTCAGGGCCGGCAAATCCAGGTTGCTGTCCGGGAAGTTCAGGCCCTTGCCGGAACGGATCTTGTCGCCTTCCGGTGCGGCCCGGGTGACCCGCAGCCAGGCCCCCACTTCATCCACATGTTCCACTTCGGCAGCGATGCGGCCGTCATCGATGAACACCCGCTCACCGGCGCTGATGGAATCCAGCACCTCTGGCTGGGCACAGGGCACCTGGCCGACACAGGCGGTTTCATCCCCCTGTTCGCAGGTGGCCACCCACCCCTCGCCTTCCCGGGTCAGCAACACCCGGTCCCCCTGGCGCACCAGGACGGCGCCGGCCCGGTTTTCCAGGGGCCCCACCACGGTGTCGCCGGCACCTTTTGCACTGCGCCGGGGGCGGTGCTTCAAGGGCAGGCCCGCCACCACGTGGACCGATTCGGTGACGCAGGCCAGCAAGTGATAGTCGCTCATGCGCTCCAGCACCAGAATGCGCCGCTTGCGGCCCCGGGCATCCAGCATGTCTACCTGGTCGCCAGGGCGCACCCGGCGTAGCCACTCCCGTTCCACCGCCAGTCGGGGATAGCGTCCCAGGCCCGCCACCTGGCCCAGGCCCGGCCCGCCGGGTTCACCGCTGGCGTCGAGCAGGAAATAAGCTGGGGTGCGGGCCTCCCCGTCCTCATCCCGCTTGGGCTTGAGGCGCAGGCTGCCGGGCCGGGCGCCTAGGTCTCCTGTGCGCAGCTTGGGGCCCGCCAGATCCATCAGCACCCTGCAGGGGCGGCCGGAGGCCGCAGCACCGGTCTGTACATGGCGTATCATGGCCCGCCAGGCATCCGGATCATCATGGGCGCAGTTGATGCGGGCCAGGTCCATGCCCCGTTGGCAGAGGTCATGGACAAGGCGCCGGTCCTCTGCCGCCACGGAAGGCAGGGTCACCATGATGCGCATGTCCCGGTTGGCCGGCGCCTTGCCCAGCAGCCTGTCGCTGTGGCGGGCCAGTCGACTGGCCCCCTGGCGAATCCCTCGGGCCCGCTGATCCAGACGGCTGATGGGACTGGCCTGTCCCCCCAGACCATCCAGGCCTGCCAGCACCGCTTCCAGAGTGGGCAGCACATGCCCCTCGCAGCGCCCCAGGGTCGAGAGGCCCAGCATCATTAATTGATCCTGGAGCTGGCGTAGATCCTGGCGACGGAAGGCCACGTAAGCGGCGAGATTGGCGGCATCCTGGGCAAAATCCGATCCGTCCAGCGCGGTTTCCCAAGCCTCAAGAAGGTTTTGCTGCCCCGCCTGCACTGAGGCAATGAGCGTTTCCAGCTCCTGACGGACTTTGCTCAGTGATTTCATGGCCCCGTGCTCCGGCCCCTCGGCCCCAGGTCGAAGGGCACCTCCCTGACTCGCGGCAAATCAGCCAAAACGGCCGGTGATGTAATCTTCCGTCTGCTTGACCTTGGGCTTCACGAACAACTGGTCCGTGGGGCTGAATTCGATCAGCTCGCCCAGGTACATGAAGGCGGTGAAATCGGAAATACGCGCCGCCTGCTGCATGTTGTGGGTCACGATAGCGATGGTGTATTCCATCTTCAGCTCGTTGATGAGCTCTTCGATCTTGGCGGTGGAAATCGGGTCCAGGGCCGAGGTGGGTTCGTCCAGCAGCACCACTTCCGGCTTCACGGCAATGGTTCGGGCAATGCACAGACGCTGCTGCTGGCCACCCGACAGGGACAGGCCACTCTGCTGGAGCTTGGACTTGGTCTCTTCCCAGATCGCCGCCTTGCGCAGGGCCCACTCCACCCGGTCGTCCATCTCCGACTTGGACAGCTTTTCATAAAGCCGCACGCCAAAGGCGATGTTTTCATAGATGGTCATGGGGAAGGGCGTGGGCTTCTGGAACACCATGCCGATCTTGGCCCGAACCAGGTTCACGTCCTGCTTCTTGTCCAGCAGGTTCTTGCCATGGAAGTTGATCTGCCCCTCGGCACGCTGTCCGGGGTACAGGTCGTACATGCGGTTGAAGGTGCGCAGCAGGGTGGATTTGCCACAGCCGGACGGACCGATGAAGGCCGTCACCTTGCTCTTGGCGATATCCAGGGAAACATCCTTCAGGCCAAGGAAATCGCCATAGAAAAAGTTCAGGTTACGAATGGAGAGGATGGCCTCTTCACCACTGGCGAGCAAGGATTGATCGGACATGGAAAACTCCGGGGTCAGTCTGAGGATTTTTTACGGAACAGCACGCGGGCCAGGATGTTGACCCCCAGCACGAACAAGGCAATCAGCAGGGCGCCGCCCCAGGCCAGGCTCACCCAGTTGTCGTAGGGGCTCATGGCGAACTGGAAGATCACCACCGGCAGGTTGCCCATGGGATGGGACATGTCGGTACTAAAGAACTGGTTGTTCAGCGCGGTAAACAGCAGCGGGGCGGTTTCACCCGTCACCCGGGCGATAGCCAGCAGGATGCCGGTGACCACGCCCGCCTTTACCGCCCGCAGGGTCACCTTGAGGGAAACCTGCCAGCGGGGGGCACCCACGGCGAAGGCGGCTTCCCGAAGGCTGGTGGGCACCAGGCGCAGCATGTTTTCCGTAGTCCGCACAACCACCGGAATGGCGATCAGGGATAGGGCCACAGAGCCAGCCCAGCCGGAGAAGCCGCCCAGAGTCGCCACCATCAAGGCATAGACGAACAGGCCGATGACGATGGAAGGCGCGGAGAGCATGATGTCCGTGACGAAACGGGTAGTCGCGGCAAACTTGGACGTGGTGCCGAACTCAGCCAGATAGATGCCCGCAAGGATGCCGATGGGCGTGGACACCAGCGTGGTCACTACCACGATCAGCAAGCTGCCGACGATGGCGTTGCGCAGACCACCCCCTTCGGACCCGGGCGCGGGCGTATCCTGGGTAAAGAAATCCCAGGAAAGGGCGGCAAAGCCGTTGTAGAACAGGGTCCACAGAATCCACAGCAGGGCAGCGAGGCCAAAGGCCATGGCCACCATGGAAAGGGCAATGCCGATGCGATTGGTCCAGATGCGACGGGCGTAGAGGTTCATAGCTGTTTTCCTTCCTGGTCGCTCAGATGCCCTGCTTGGCTATGCCACGCCGGATCAGCCACTGGGAGATCGCCAGGACGACAAAGGTGATGATGAACAGCACCAGACCCAGGGCGAACAGGGCAGAGATATGCAGGCCCGGATCCGCCTCGCCGAATTCGTTGGCCAGGGTGGATGCGATGGAGGTACCCGGTGCGAACAGGCTACCCACAATCCGGTTGGCGTTGCCGATCACGAAGGTCACCGCCATGGTTTCTCCCAGGGCCCGTCCCAGGCCCAGCATGATGCCGCCGATGACCCCTACACGGGTGTAGGGCAACACCACGTTGACCACCACTTCCCAGGTGGTGCAACCGACGCCATAGGCAGATTCCTTAAGGGGGGCGGGTACGGTTTCGAACACGTCCCGCATCACCGACGCCACGAAGGGGATGACCATCAGGGACAGCACGATGCCGGCGGTCAGGATACCCACGCCGATAGGGGGGCCGGCAAACCAGCCGCCGATCACCGGCACATCCCCCAGGGCCGCCTGGAGATGGGGCTGGATATGCTCGGCAAACAGAGGCGCAAAGACAAAAAGTCCCCAGATGCCATAGATGATGGAGGGCACCCCGGCCAGCAACTCAATGGCCGTCCCCAGGGGGCGGCGCAACCAGACCGGACAGGTCTCGGTCAGGAAGAGGGCGATGCCGAAACTCACCGGCACGGCAATCAACAGGGCGATCACCGAGGTGACGACCGTGCCGTAGATGGCCGCCAGGGCACCATACTGATCTTCCGGCACGTTCCAGACATCGGTCCACAGGAAGGCAGGGCCAAATTCCTTGAGCACCGGCGCAGCCTCGAAGGCCAGGGAAATCAGGATACCCGCCAGGGCGGCCAGGACGATGAATGCGAATACCAGGGTCACCTGGTGGAACAACATATCCTGCAACTTGAACTTCTTGACCTGGCGGGCATGCAGGTCAACGGCGCTCACGGCTTCGTTCATGGTTTTGTCCTGGGTCTGGCTTGTCTTCTTGGCAAGACCGGCTCAATCCCGGGCTTGCCAAGAAGCTTCGGGCACGGCCAAGCCGTGCCCGAAACGCGTGGATCAGATGCTTACTTGATGTTCTTCATCTCGGCTTCGACCATCTTCACCACATTGGCGGGCAGGGGCACGAAACCCAGGTCTTCCGCCATTTTCTGGCCGTTGTTCAGGGACCAGGTGAAGAAATCCACAACGCCCTTCTGCTTGGCAGCATCAGACCCTTTTTCATAAACCAGGACATAAGTGGCACTGGTGATGGGCCAGGCATTCTTGTGGCTCTGGTCCAGCAGGTCCGGGGCCATGCCCTTGACCTTGAAGTTGGCGCCGGAGGCGGCATCGGCCACGGCATCCTGGTTCGGCACGATGTAGTTGCCGGCCTTGTTCTTCAGGGCCACGAAGGTCATGTTGTTTTTCATGGCATCGGCGATATCCACATAGCCGATAGCACCGGCGATCTTCTGCACGTTGGCAGCAACACCCGGGTTACCCTTGCCGCCCACGGCATTCACGGGCCAGTTCACGGTGTTGCCGGCACCCACATCACGCTTGAATGCCATGGATTGCTTGGCCAGATAGTTGCTGAATACATAGGTGGTGCCGGAGCCATCAGAACGATGGGACACGGTAATGGCAGTGGCGGGGAGCTTCACGCCGGGGTTCAGCTTGGCGATGGCGGGGTCGTTCCATTTGGTGATGGCACCACGGAAGATATCCGCAGCAACAGCGCCATCAAGCTTGACCTCTCCAGACTTGATGCCAGGCAGGTTGGCAACGATGGTCACAGCGCCCATGACGGAGGGAAACTGAATCAGTCCGGCTGCATCCAGATCAGCTTCCTTGACAGGCGCGTCAGTACCACCAAAGTCAACGGTCTTGGCCTTGATCTGTTTGACACCACCAGAAGAACCGATGCCCTGGTAGTTCACGCGGTTGCCGGTTGCGGCATTGTAGGCCTCGGCCCACTTGGTATACACGGCATAGGGGAAGGTCGCGCCAGCGCCGGTGATGTCGGCCGCCAGGGCGGACAAGCTCATGGACAAGGCTGCGGCCAGGCCAGCGATCTTCAGAATGGTACGTTGGGCTTTCATGTATTGCTCCGATATGCGTGTCGGTTGATAACGCCGGCCATGCTAGCCCCGAAATATTACAACTCTGTGAAAGTCTCATGCATAACGGATTCTGTGGCGCTGTCACTCTTTCTTAATCACTCCGTCATGTCCAGGTAACCTGGCCTACCTAACTTTGCGAGCAACTTGCAAAGGAGATGTCCAGCATGCTGCAGGAAAACATTGCCGCCCGCGGTCGGGCGAAACGGGTTTACCAGGTATCCCTCGCCACCCATGGCGACGAAGTGCGCGAAGCCCAGCGTCTGCGCTGGAAGGTATTCGCGGAAGAACTGGGCGCCCGACTGAACACCCCGGAACCGGGCCTAGACATGGATATCTATGACCCCTTCTGCGAACACCTGTTGGTAAGAGATGGGGACACGGGTGAAGTGGTGGGCACCTACCGGGTGCTGACCCATGCCGCTGCCAAACGGGTGGGCAACTTCTATTCGGAAAGCGAATTCGACCTGACCCGGCTCCAGCACCTGAAGAGCCGCATGGTGGAAGTGGGCCGTTCCTGTGTACACCCGGACCACCGCAGCGGCGCAGTCATCACCCATCTGTGGGCTGGCCTGGCTGACTACATGATGAAAAGCGGCTACGACTACCTGATCGGCTGCGCCAGCATCGGCATGCAAGACGGCGGCCACAACGCCGCCGGCATCTGGCATGCGGTGAAGGACAAGCATCTGTCCCCGGTGGAATGGCGGGTCTTCCCCCGCTACCCCCTGCCTCTGGAGCATCTGGACGCCACCCCGGCCCCCAGCGTTCCGCCCCTGGTGAAAGGCTATCTGCGTCTGGGTGCCTACGTGGGCGGCGCCCCGGCCTGGGACCCGGACTTCAACACCGCCGACCTGTTCATCCTGCTACCCATGAACCGTCTTAACCCGGTCTATGCCCGACACTTCATGAAGTAGGAACCCCATAGGGCATAAAAAAACCCCGCCTCGGCGGGGTTTTTCTTTTGCTGGGCTGAAGTGAATCACTTCAGCTTGGTTTCCTTGTATTCCACATGCTTACGGGCCTTGGGATCATATTTCATGATCGCCATCTTCTCGGGCATGGTCTTCTTGTTCTTGGTGGTGGTGTAGAAGTGACCGGTGCCGGCAGTGGATTCCAGCTTGATCTTTTCGCGTGCGCCTTTAGCCATGTCGAATCCCCTCAGGCCTGTCCGGCAGCGCGCAGGTCAGCCAGGACCACGTCGATGCCTTTCTTGTCGATGAGACGCAGGGCGGCGTTGGTCACCCGCAGACGCACCCAGCGGTTCTCGCTCTCAACCCAGAAACGGCGGTTCTGCAGGTTGGGCAGGAAACGACGCTTGGTCTTGTTGTTGGCGTGGGAGACGTTGTTTCCCACCATCGGCTTCTTGCCGGTTACTTGGCATACACGGGCCATGATTCGTACCCCGAAATTCGGTTGGCGTAAAAAAGGACGCGATTTATAGCATGGATTATTCGGCCAGGTCAAAGCCAACCGCGTTCTGCAAAAGAAACGCCCTGGCTGCCGGCGACGATGAAATGGTCCAGCACCCGCACGTCCACCAACCCCAGGGCTGTCTTGAGCTGGTCCGTCAGCCAGCGGTCCGCCTGAGAAGGCTCCGCCACGCCGGAGGGATGGTTATGGGCGAGGATGATGCCGGCGGCATTGTGGGCCAGGGCCCGCTTCACCACCTCCCTTGGGTAGACCGCCGTCTGGGTCAGGGTGCCCCGGAACAGGTCCTCCCGGGCCAGCACCCGGTTCTGGGCATCCAGGAACACCGCCACGAACACTTCGTGGGCCAGTCCCCCCAGTTGCAGGCGCAGGTAGTCCCGTACCGCGCCGGGGGAACTGAGGGCATCCCCCTGGGCCATTTCCTCCCCCAGGGCCCGGCGGGCCATCTCCAGCACCGCCTGGACCTGGGCGTATTTGGCGGGCCCCATGCCCGGGAAGGCAGCGAAGGCGGCCTGGCCAGCATGGAACAAGCGGGTCAGGCTGCCGAAGTGGGCGAGCAGATCCCGGGCCAGTTCCACCGCGCTTTTTCCCGTCACCCCCACCCTCAGGAAGATGGCCAGGAGTTCGGCGTCCGAAAGCGCGGCAGCACCCCGCTGCAATAGCTTCTCCCGGGGGCGTTCGCCCTCGGGCCAGTCTGTGATGGCCATGGTTTACCCCCCGCGCATATCTTTATATGCGCAGATTAGACCTAGCAGACCGGGCAAGAATCAAGTGGCGACACGCCACCCGCTACTGGTTGCGCTCCAGAAGGGTAATCCAGTGCACCACCGGCACTTCCGCGCCGGCTGCCAGATGCATCTGGCAACCGATATTGGCGGTGGCGATGAGTTCCGGCCGGGCGGCCTGGATATGGCCCAGCTTGCGGTCCCGGAGGGACCGGGAGAGTTCCGGCTGTAAAAGCGAATAAGTACCGGCGGAACCGCAACAGAGGTGGGATTCGGTAAAGGGCACCAGTTCATAACCCGCCCGGGAGAGGATGTCTTCCACCACACCCCGCACTTTCTGCCCGTGTTGCAGGCTGCACGGGGGGTGGAAGGCAACCCTGCGGGGCTGAGGGGCGTGGAGTCCACTCAGGTCTTCCTTGGCCAGCACTTCCGCCAGATCCAGGGCCAGTTCCGACACGCGGGCCGCCTTCTCGGCATAAGCCGGGTCGTGGCGGAGGTGATGGCCGTATTCCTTCACCAGGCTGCCGCAACCGCTGGCGGTGAGGACGATCGCCTCGGCACCGGCCTGGATGTGGGGCCACCAGACGTCGACGTTGCGACGCATGGCCAGGAGGGCCGCCTCCGGCGCCGCCAGGTGCTGGTCGATGGCGCCGCAGCAGCCGGCCCCGGCGGCGGCAATGAGGCGAATGCCCAGCCGGTCCAGCACCCGGGCGGCGGCGGAATTGGTCTCCGGTGCCAGGCCGGGCTGCACGCAGCCTTCCAGCACCAGCATGGTCCGGGCATGCTTCCCCTGGGGTCGGGGTCCCCCGGCAAGGACATCCGGCACATGACTGCGCAAAGTTTCTGGCAGCAAAGGCCGGGCCATTTGCCCCAGCTTCAAGGCGGGCGTGAACACCCCCGGCGTGGTCAGGCCGGTGCGCAGGGCCATGCGGGCAATCCGTTCAGTCAGGGGGCGGGGGGCCCGCTGCTCCGCCACCTGGCGGCCAATGTCCACCAGCCGGCCATACTGGACCCCGGAGGGACAGGTGGTTTCGCAATTGCGGCAGGTGAGGCAGCGATCCAGATGCAGACGGGTTTCCGTCGTCACCGGCTGGCCTTCCAGCATCTGCTTCATCAAATAGATACGCCCCCGGGGGCCGTCCAGCTCATCCCCGAGTATTTGATAAGTGGGGCAGGTGGCATTGCAGAAGCCGCAGTGCACGCAGGTGCGCAGGATGGCCTCCGCCTCCCGGCCTTCGGGGGTGTTCAGCAGGTCCACAGGCAGATGGGTTTCCACGGGTTTTCCTTACAGGTCCGCGTACATCACGCCAGGATTGAGCATGCCCGCCGGGTCGAAGCTGGCCTTGAGTCGCTTGTGCAGGGCCATGAGGGGCACGGGCAGGGGCTGGAACACGGGGCCGACGCCGTCATGGCGCCGGAACAGGGTGGCGTGGCCGCCGACGCTGGCGGCGGCGGCACGGATGTGGGCGGCCGGGGCATCGGACACCAGCCAGCGCTGGGCCCCGCCCCATTCCGTCAGCCAGGTGCCTGGCAGGTCCAGGGCCGGCGTAGCGGGGGGCACGGACAACCGCCACAGGGGGGCCCCGTTCAGGAAGAACGGCAGTGCCTGGTCCCGGACCTGGGTCCATAGGCCATTGTCCGCCACCTCCTCGCCCCCCAGGGCATCCCGAGCGGCGTTGACCCCGGCATGGGTGCCGGATAAGCGAACCCACAGGCGTTCGCCGTCGTGGAGGCTGGCGGACAGGGGCCAGGCCTTGCCCTGCCAGGCGGCCAGACGGGCCAGGGCCTCTTGTCCATCGGCTTCCTGCACCAGGGTGATTTCCTTGGCGGGCCGGGGCAGGACCTTCATGGACACCTCCAGGATCACTCCCAGGCTGCCCAGGCTGCCGGCCATCAGGCGGGAGATGTCATAGCCCGCCACGTTTTTCATCACCTGGCCGCCAAAGGCGAGGATTTCGCCTTTGCCGGTGAGCAGCTTCACCCCCAGCACCGCATCCCGCACCGCCCCGCCCCAGGGACGCCGGGGGCCGGATAGGCCGGCGGCCACCATTCCACCCACGGTCGGCTGGGGCAAGGTTTTCCCATTCCCCATTCCCCATTCCCCATTTTCGAAATGGGGCGGTTCGAAGGGCAGCATCTGGCCCTGGTCGGCCAGGGCTGCTTCCAGGTCTGCCAGGGGCGTGCCGCAGCGGGCGGTGACCACCAGCTCCGTGGGGTCGTGGCTGACGATGCCGGCATGGCCTGTCACATCCAGGGGCACGCCTTCCAGGGCGCGGCCATAGAAGCGCTTGCTGCCGCCTCCCCGGATGGCCAGGGGCGTGCCGTCCACCCGGGCGGCCCGGACCTGGTCCTGTAGATAGGCGCTGATGTCCACGATCTCCATCAGAACCTCGGCAGTTCGGGGAAGGGAGTCTGGCCCCCGTGGACGTGCATGCGGCCGAATTCGGCGCAACGGTGCAGGGTGGGGACGGCCTTGCCCGGGTTGAGCAGGCCCAGGGGGTCGAAGGCGGCTTTCACGGCCATGAACTGGGCCAGTTCCGGAGCGGCAAACTGGCTGCACATGGCGTCCAGCTTTTCCACCCCCACGCCGTGCTCGCCGGTGACCGTGCCCCCCACCTCGACGCACAGCTCCAGGATGCGGCGACCGAATTCCTCGGTCCGTTCCAGCTCACCGGGCTGGTTGGCATCGTAGAGGATGAGGGGGTGCAGGTTGCCGTCGCCGGCGTGGAACACGTTGGCCACCTTCAAACCGTATTCCTCCGACAGGCGGTTGATCTCCCCCAGCACCCGGGCCAGATGCTGACGGGGAATGGTGCCGTCCATGCAGTAATAGTCTGGAGAAAGACGGCCCACGGCGGGAAAGGCGTTCTTGCGGCCGGCCCAGAATTTCAGGCGCTGGGCCTCGTCCTCGGCGGTGCGCACCTCGGCGGCGCCGGAATCCAGCAGCAACTGGCGCACCCGCAGGATGTCTTCGGACACCTCGGCATTGGTGCCGTCCAGTTCGCACAGCAGGATGGCGGCCGCATCCTCCGGGTAACCCGCGTGGATGAAGGCCTCGGCCGCCCGGATGGCCGGGTTGTCCATCATCTCCAGGCCGGCCGGAATGATGCCGGCGGCGATGATGGCCGCCACCGCCGCCCCCGCCTTTTCCACGTCGTCGTAGGCGGCAAGCAGCACCTGGGCCCGTTCCGGCCGGGGCAGGAGCTTCACCGTCACTTCGACGATGATCCCCAGGAGGCCTTCGGAGCCGGTGAACAGGGCCAGCAGATCCAGGGCGGGGCCATCCAGGGCCTGGCTCCCCAGGGTGAGCAAGTCCCCATCCATGGTCAGCATGGTCACCGACAGCACGTTGTGCACCGTGAGACCGTACTTCAGGCAGTGGACCCCGCCGGAATTCTCCGCCACGTTGCCGCCGATGGAGCAGGCGATCTGGGAGGACGGGTCCGGGGCGTAATACAGGCCGTAGGGGGCCGCCGCCTCGGAGATGGCCAGGTTGCGCACCCCGGGCTGGACCCGGGCGGTGCGGTTGGCGGCGTCGATGTCCAGGATGCGGTTGAACCTGGCCATGCCCAGCAGCAGGCCGCCCTCGATGGGCAGGGCGCCACCGGACAGCCCCGTCCCCGCCCCCCGGGCCACCACGGGCACAGCATGGGCGGCACAGAGTTTCAGGATGGCCTGCACCTCCGTCACCGTCTCCGGCAAGACCACCACCTCCGGGGTTTTCCGGTAGGCGGACAGGCCGTCGCACTCGTAGGGCCGGCAGGCCTCCGGGCTGACCAGTATCCGGCCGGGCAAGGTGGCGGTGAGGGCGGCGAGGAAATCAGCGCTGATGGACATGGGGCCGGATGATGCCATTGTTTACTTCCTCTCCCCGGGAGGAGAGAGGGGAAAAAAGGCGACGCCTCTCACGCGGCTTTGACCTCTGCCGCTTCTTCACGCTGGCTCAAACGCCGGAAAGCAATGGCCAGGGCTTCATCCCCCCCCACGTTGCCAGGGAAGATGACCACGGGCATGCCGGGAAAGCCGGGATGATCGTCGGGGCAGCGCACCACGGACACCCCGGGCAGAATCTGGCCCAGCACCCGGGCGGCGGCAAGCGCCAGGCCCTGGGACAGGGTGTCGTTGCTGGTGATGCCGCCCTTGCTGATGAGCCAGCCCAGGGTGCGGGGCAGGCCCCGTTCCACGTCCATGAGGAAGGCGGACACCGCCTCGCCAAAGGCCAGGCGGGTGGCTTCATCCGGGAAGGTACGCTCCTGGCGGCTGGTGAAGATCACCGGCGTGGCGCCCCGGGCATGGATGCGTCGCACCTTGTCCAGCACTTCCGTCAGCAGGACGTCCCGATCCGGCTGCACCCTGTCCACATCCACTTCCACCGGCACCGCGTCCGGCTCCTGCAACAGGGCCTGCAACTGGCGCGTTGACTTGCCCACGTGGGAGCCCATCACCACCGCCCCCGGGTGGCCGTCCCGCACCCAGCGGCCCATGTCCGCCGCCGCCACCGGCTGGGGCGGCAGCTTGGCCAGGGCGGTGAGCAGGCTGGCGGCGCTGCGAAACAGGAAACGCTTGCCCCGGGCCACGGCTGCCAGCACGTCGGCGGCAAAGCGGTTCATGTCAGCCTGGGTTTCCGCATCCACCACGCAGCAGGTGTTGTCCTTCAGGGCCAGGAGGCGGTCCACCACGCCGGCGCCCATATCCTGGAGCAGGAAACGCTCCACCTGACTGGCCGGGATGCGGCCCTTGGTCTTCTCCGCCACGTAGTCCGGCAGATAGCTGGTGGAATAGCCGAACACGGAATCCCGGGCGAACTCGGTTTCCGAGGTGGGCACGGGCTTGCCGTCCACGATGAGGTAATGGGTGGAGTCCCGGGTGATGCGCCCACCCTCGAAGAAGGCCGGGGTGAGGAAATGGGCATCAAAGCCCCCAAGCTCTTCGGCCATCACGTCGGTTTCCACCGGGTAGTGGCCCCGCAGGGTGGAGTCGGAGCGGCTGACGAACAGGGGCTGGATGATGCGGCCTTCCGCCGCCAGGTCCGCCAGGGCCAGCTTCAGGTTCCGGCACACCTCCCGGGTCACCGCTGCGGCCCGGCGGGCATCCATGCCCCGGGTGTTGGTGAGCACGAAGAACAGGGGGGAGGCATCCGTGAGGGCCTCCCGCAGGGTGGCGGGGTTCCAGCGGGTGAGCAGCAAGCAGCTGTGCACCGTCTGGGAACCGGTGGGGTCGTCGTCCAGGACGATGATCTTGGTGTCGGTCATGGCCAAATATCCTTGCTACAGGGCCCCTCTCCCTTGAGGGGGGAGGGGGTTAAAGAGATTTCACCCGCTCCACCATCTTCGCAGCGGTGATGCCGTTGAAGTCCATGATCTCCGCCGGGCTGGCGGTGGTTTCGCCCCGCTTCCAGGCGAAGGTGTCCCGCTTTGCCGCCCGGGTGCGCAGCAGCACCGGTTCCAGGCTGGCGGAGGGGCCGCCGCTCACGGCCATCAGAACGTCGCCGTCGAACAGGGCGTTGAAGTGGTCGTCATCCATAAAGCCGTTGTCCGGCTGGGAGACGGTATCCCAGGCCACGTCCGTGGGGCGGTAGAGCTGGCGGGGGTTCACCACGGCGACGATGCGCACGCGCCAGCCCTCGGCCTCCAGCTTGTCCTTGGCCTCGAACACGGGCAGGAAGACCATGTCGCCGGTGACGGCGAAGACCACCGTACCTTTACTGCCCGACTTGCTTTCGTAAATTGTGGCCGCCCCCTTCTGCACCGCGTCCCGGGCCTCGCCCATGCTCATGTAAACCGGCAGGGGCGACTTGGAGGTGATGATCACCATGCCCTTGTTGACGCTGTGGGTGGCGTACTCGTAGGCCGCCTGGATTGCATTGGCGTCGCAGGGGAACAGGGTGAACACGTTGCCGTTGCGCATCTGGGCGGCAAAGTAGTTCTCGATCTCCGGGCGCTGGTGGGTCCAGCCGTTGCGGCCCTGCTCCAGGGCACCGGCGGTGAACATGGTGACGATGGAGGGGGTCTTGCGACGTAGTTCCGCCATGGCCTGGGTGACGGTCTGAACGATGGGCCAGCCGTTGATGGCGAAGGATTCATAGGACAGCCACAAAGCCCGGGAGCCGAACAGGGCGAGACCCGCAGCCAGGCCGGCGCAGGCGTCCTCGTTCAGGGGCTCGTACACCTGGCCGTCGGGACGCTGGTTATAGAGAGGGTCTTCGCTGGGGTGGCGGATCTTCAGGGCATCGTTGATGTTCTTCATGGCGGATGCTTCGTTGCCGTCCGCATTGGTCACGACGAAGCGGGCGTCCTGACCCCCCACCCAGGCCGCCAGGGCGCCCATGGCGGTGGCGGGCACGGCTTTCTCGCCCTTGGCGAATTCCTGCACCGGGAAGGCCCCCAGGGGGGCGATGTCCAGCACATGTTCCGTGACGCTGGTCTTCACGGCGGGTCCACCGCCGGCCCGGACAAAGTTTTCCCGCACGTTGGCCCAGGCCTCGGCGGACAAGGCGCGGCGCTTCAGGCCCTCGACGATGTGGGGCGCTTCCAGGGTATCGGCGGGGTAGAGGTTATGGGACTTGGCCCCCAGGGTGTGCACGCCGGAGCCCTTCAACTGCTTGATGATGAAAGCGGTAAGCTTGCCGGACAGGGCGGATTTCGCCGCCCGCTCCACGCCTTCCAAAACTGCCTGGGCGAAAGCCACCCGCTGGCCATGGCTGAATTTGGTGGAATCCACATAGGCGCCTTCCTGGCCCGCGTCATCAAAGGCCTTGGCGTCCACCAGCACCACCTTCTCGAACCCGTGACCGGTCCAGTAGGCCACCATCTCGTCGTTGCTCATGCGGGACACCATGGAGTGGTGTTCCTGGCTGTAGCCGTTCCAGATCAGGGTGGGCAGGAAGTTGGTGACCTTGGGATAGGCGGTGTGGAAATGCATCATGGAATTGAGCACGTAGGGCTCCCCCATGCCGCCGTCGCCGATGGTGACGGGGAACAGCACCCCGGGGTGCAGCAGGGCACCGGCCATGGCGAAGTGCTGTCCCTGGCCCAGGGGACCGGCGGGGGCCAGCAGGCCCGGGATGGCGCCGGACAGGTGACCCAGCAGGCCGTGCTTCTCCCGGAAGCGGGCCATCATGTCGTCCATGGTCTTGATGCCCATTTCCTCCAGGGAGGAGTCCAGGAACATGGCGCTGTAGAAGCCGGGGGCGTGGTGCCCCACTTCCGTGACGATATTCGTGTGGCCCAGCATGACCAGGGCGGCATAGGCCTCGGCGCTGGAAGCAAAACCGCCAGGGTGGCCGGAGCCCTTGGAGCCGCAGACCTGGAGGGTGACGTAGCGCAGGGCGTCCGCCATCAGCAGGGTCTGGTAGGCGGCCGCCTCGTCCACCTGGGCCACGCGGCCAGTCTTGGCGTCCACGGCGGGAGTGGCGGCCAGGCGGTCGAAACCGGGCCAGTCCTCGCCGAAGTACTGCATGCCGGCACAGAAATCAGGGGTGGTCTGGGTGGAAGTGAGGGCGGCGTTCATGGCAGTTCTCCAAAGGGCTATGCGAAGTGATGTGCAAAAGGATGTGCGTTGGATGAAATCCTAGTGAAATACTCGGCTTTTCACAATACAGAATTTATTCCACAATGCGGAACATGAACCCCCGTTATCCAACCGTTTCATTCGAGGAGGTCATGTCATGCCATCCCCTACCCAGCCTGCCCTCTCCTCCTCGCCTGAGTCCGGCATCCAGGTCATCGACCGGGCCGTGCTGCTGCTGGATGCCCTGGCCCGCCATGACGACGGCGTAGGCCTCAAGGTGCTGGGCCTGGACACCGGGCTTTCGCCCTCCACCACCTTCCGCATCCTGGCGGCCCTGCAAACCCACGGCCTGGTGGCCAAGGACGAAGGCGGCCATTACCACCTGGGCCCCCGCCTGACCCGCTGGGCCGCCCGGGTAAAGCTGGGGGGCGATATCCGGGAGATTGCCCGGCCGGTCATGGAACGCCTGCGGGACGCCCTCAAGGAAACCGTGAACCTGACGGTGCGCCAGGGGGATGAAGTGGTGTACGTGGAGCGGGCCACCTCGTCCCGCATGATGCGGGTGGAACAGGTGATCGGCAGCCGGGCGCCGCTGCACGTCACGGCCGTGGGCAAGCTCATGCTGGGCGAAGACGGCCGCGCCGCCGTGAACGACTACGCCCAGCGCACCGGCCTGCCCGCCTATACCGCCAACACCCTCAGCACCCCCGCAAGGCTTCTGCAGAACATCAATCAGTCCCTGGCCCGAGGCTACGCCCTGGACGACGAGGAAGCGGAAATGGGCGTGGGCTGCATCGGCGCCCTGATCCGGGACACAAGCGGAGCCGCCGTGGCGGGCCTCTCCGTATCCGCCCCCCGGGACCGGCGCCAGGACGCCTGGGTGGAACAGGTCACCGCAGCCGCCGCAGAGATTTCCGCCGCTTTGGGCTACCGGCCCTGAACCCAATGCCATCCAGGGGTGCGACACCATGCCGCATTCTATCCGGACGTTCATGTCCTTATATTCGCCCGCTTCCTGCCCTGCGGCTTGAGCACACGAAAGGACATGTCATGAAACCCATTGCCACCCTGGCAACCCTCTGGGCCCTTGGCCTGGGCATCACCGGCAACGCCCAGGCACTGACCGGGCCCGTCATTTACTCCAGCGAAGCCCTGGACAGCCTGCGCTTCATGATCGAGGAAGAAAAACTGGCCGGCGACGTCTACCGGGCCTTTGGCGTGCTCTACCCGGAAGTCATGCCCTTCAAAAACATCCCCAAATCCGAGGACACCCATTTCGCCACGCTGGTGGCCCAGGCGGAAGGGGCAGGCCTGGATGTCAGCGACCTGACCAGCCTGGGCGCCGCCACGTTTCTGAATCCTGATCTCCAGACCCTGTATGGCCAACTGGTGGCAAAAGGCAGCACGTCCCGCTACGCCGCGCTGACGGTGGGCCGGGACATCGAGCTGCTGGACATTGACGATCTCACCGCTGCCCAGGCCCTCGTCCCAGCGGACTCATCCCTGTATGCCGCCTACGGAAATCTGCGCTCGGCCTCCTACAAGCACCTGAACGCCTTCAACACCTGGCTGGCCATGACGCCGGCCCCCGTGCCGGAACCGGAAACCTACGCCCTGCTGCTTGCGGGCCTGGGCCTGGTGGGCGTCATGGCCCGGCTCCAGCAGTCCTGAAGGAATAGGCGGCTACTGCCAGAGACTGTGGGTTACCGCCTTGCCGGTGGCGTACTCCACGATCACCAGCAAGGGTTCGCTCACCTTGTCCGGCACCGGCGGGCGGGTACCGACGAAGGCCACCGAATCCGACCCCGGCAGGATCTGTGCGAGCTCGAAGCGGTCGATGCCCGTATCCACCTGCCAGACCGGCTGTCCGTCATCCCCCACCCGGGCCAGCACCGTGGTGCCCGACAGGCCGGGGGCCGAGGTGAACACCATGAGGGCGCCGGGCGGGTCCTGGAGCCGGATGGGTGGAGATGTGCCATTCATGCGCAGGAACGCGGCGTTGAGGTATGTCTGCTGCCCCAGGGGCACCAGGGTCTGGATGCGCAGATACGGCTGGGGCGAACCCGGCAAGTCCACGGTGCCCGCCTCCAGTACCCCCCGATAAAAACGGCGCGGCTGCTTCAGACTTTCGGCACTCACCACGGGCTTCAGCCATTTGCCGGGGGCAAAGGCCTGGCCCGCTTCAGCGTCCGTATGCAGCCCCAGCCAGGTGGTGGGGGAGGTCAGATAGCCCGCCGCCAAGAACTTCTCCGGCCTGGGGGGCATGGGCATGTCGCCCCAGGGCCTGGGCAGGGAACGGGCATCCATCCGCGCCGCCGCCTGCTCCGGCAGGAAGTCCAGGGTTTCCAGGTCCACGCCCCCCAGTCCGGCCGCGTCGAACCACAAGACCCGGCCATCGCTACCAAAGAGCCGCACCTGGCTGGCCGAACTGCCCGTCAGGCCGGACTTGATGGGCAGCAGACGGGGCGCCCCGCCATCAAGGGGCACCAGGAAAAGCCCAATGCGGTATCGATTGTCCCCGCCACTCCGGTGCAGGGAAGGCATATAGGGCTCCAGGTTCTGGATGAGGGTGGCGATGTGCCGGTCCGTGCGCACACTGGCCCCAATCGGCGTGCCCTTGCCGGGGTTGATGGAAAACACCGTCTGCTTGATCCACATCAGGGCTCCCGCGACCAGGCTGCCCAGCAACAGGAACAGGCCGAACTTCATGCGCAGGGTGCTGAGGCGGAACACCCAGGCAGCCTCGGAGGAAGGCGCTGGCGTTACGGTTTGGCCGATGGCAGGCAGCGGCCGGGACCGAGGCGCAGCCGCCTGCCCCCCCGTACCCTGCTGATGCAGCAGGATATCCCCCGAAACTAAATCGATCTCCGCCCGGCAGGTCGGCGCCTGCTGCCGCACCACTTCATCGGCCACGAACCGGAGGATTGCCGTCCGGCGGGGCAGTGCCCAGGGGTAGGCCCGCCAGCGGTCCCCATCGCCGCATTGCACGATGGCCACCACGTCGCCACCGAACTCCCAGTGGCAGACCAGTTCGTTGCCGGCCTCCCGGTAGGTCACCGTACCGGCCCGGCCCCGGGTGTCTATGCTGACCTGTGGTGTCATGGCGAACTCCTGTGGATGCCTGTCTGTGGGCATTAGCCGGCCTTCAAGGCCACTGCCCGGCTATGGCTGACCGCGCGCCAGGGTTGTAACCTCTCCTCCCTGGACAAGCAACTGGCCGAGCAGACACGCATTCGGCAGGAAGGCACACGGTGGAACACAAACTCAAGCGCATCATCCTCGGGGTCACCGGCGGCGTGGCCGCCTACAAGGCCGCCGAACTGGCCCGGCTGATGGTGAAGGCCGGCCTGGACGTGCAGGTGGTGATGACCGAAGCCGCCCGCCACTTCGTCGGCGCCGCCACCTTCCAGGCCCTCACCGGCCACCCGGTGTTCACCGACCCCTGGGACGAGCGCATCGACAATGGCATGGCCCACATCGACCTCACCCGGGGCGCCGACGCCATCCTGGTGGCCCCCGCCACCGCCGACTTCCTCGCCAAGCTGGCCCAGGGCCGGGCCGACGACCTGCTTTCCACCCTCTGCCTTGCCCGGGACTGCCCCCTGCTGGCGGCCCCGGCCATGAACCGGCAAATGTGGGAGGCCCCCGCCACCCAGCGCAACGTGGCCCTGCTGAAGGATGATGGCCTCACCCTCCTGGGCCCGGATTGCGGCGAGCAGGCCTGCGGCGAAACCGGCTTTGGTCGCATGCTGGAACCGGAAGACCTGCTGGAAGGCCTTTACGCCCGCTTCCAGCCCAAGCTGCTCACGGGCCTGAAAGTGGTCATCACCGCCGGCCCCACCTTCGAGGCCATCGACGCCGTGCGGGGCATTACCAACGCCAGCTCCGGCAAGATGGGCTACGCCGTGGCCCGGGCCGCCCTGGAAGCCGGGGCGGAGGTCACCCTGGTGTCCGGCCAGACCTGCCTGAAGCCCCCGGCCGGCGCCGCGTTCATCTCTGCCGTCAGCACCGCCGACATGCTGGCGGCAGTGGAATCCGTCGTCGGCCAGGCCCATATATTCATTAGCGTGGCCGCCGTGGCGGACTACTACGTGCTCAACCCCAGCGAACAGAAGATCAAGAAGGACGCCCACATCCTCACCCTGGAACTGGCCCCAAACCCGGACATCCTCGCCAACGTTTCCAGCCGGCCCGAACCCCCCTTCTGCGTGGGCTTTGCCGCCGAAAGCGAAAACCTGGAGGAATACGCCGAACTCAAGCGCCGCCGCAAACACCTGCCCCTCATCGTCGCCAACGATGTCAAGGAAGCCATCGGCACCGACGAAGTGCAACTCTACCTATTGGACGAAGCCGGCAAACAGGTGCTGGAACAGGCCGACAAGCAAACCCAGGCCCGGCGGCTGATCGCCCACATTGCGCGGCTGTACAACGCCCGATATCAGTAATGCGTGCCGTGCCGTTCCCCGGAAGGGTGCCATGACCCCTGCCCGCCTGGCCTTCATCGACCTGGAAACCACCGGCGCCAACCCCACCCTGGACCGCATCACCGAGATCGGCATCGTGCTGGTGGACGGCGATGGCGAAAGCCCCCAGGAAACCCGCACCTGGAGCACCCTGGTCAACCCCCAGCGGGCCATTCCCCAGTTCATCCAGCAACTCACGGGCATCAACAACGACATGGTGGCCGACGCGCCCCCCTTCGAGCAGGTGGCGGACACCCTGGAAACCCTGCTGGCGGGGCGCCTGTTCATCGCCCACAACGCCCGCTTCGATTACGGCTTCATCAAGAACGAATTCCAGCGCCTGGGCCGGCGCTTCCGGGCCGACGTGGTGTGCACCGTGCGCCTGTCCAGAAAGCTGTACCCGCAACACCATCGCCACAACCTGGACAGCCTGGTGGCCCGCCACCAACTGGTGGCGGCAGACCGGCACCGGGCCCTGGCCGATGCCGACCTGATCTGGCAGTTCTGGCGCCAGGTGCGCCACGGCCCGGGGCCGGACGCCCTGGAGGCCGCCGTCCAGCACCAGCTCAAACGCCCCAGCCTGCCGCCCCACCTGCCCCCGGACCTGATCGACGACCTGCCGGAAACCCCCGGCATCTACCGGTTCCATGGCGAAAACGACGTACTGCTCTACGTGGGCAAGAGCATCAACCTCAGAAAGCGGGTGCTGTCCCATTTCAGCGCCGACACCCGGGAAAACAAGGAAATGCGCATCGCCCAGGAAGTGCGCCGCCTGGACTGGCAGGAAACGGTAGGGGAATTCGGCGCCCTGCTGCTGGAATCCCGCCTCATCAAGGAAGGCCAGCCCGTCCACAACCGGCGCCTGCGCCGGGCCACGGAACTGTGCGCCTGGACCCTGGAAGAACGGGGCGAAGGAGATTTCCGCCCCCGGCTGGCCAATGGCTGCGACGCAGACTTTGGCCGCCAGGAACTGTTCGGGCTTTTCCCCTCCCGGCGCCAGGCCACCGCCGCCCTGCGCAAGATTGCCGAAGCCCAGGGCCTGTGCCCCGCCATCCTGGGCCTGGAACAAGCCCCCAAACCCGGCCGTCCCTGCTTTGCCTACCAGGTGCACAAATGCCGGGGCGCCTGCGTGGGCAAGGAAGCCATCGGCCTGCACAGCGCCCGCCTCATGGCCGCCCTGGCAAAAATGAAAGTCTCCACCTGGCCCTACCCGGGCGCCATCGGCATCGTCGAACGGGACGACTTCACCGGGCGGGAAGCCCTGCACGTGGTGGAAGGCTGGCGCCACCTGGGCACCGCCCAAGACGAAACCGAACTGGCGGAAATCCTCGCCGCCGGCGCCACGGTGCGTTTCGACATGGACACCTACAAACTCATCAAGGCCCACCTAAAGAAATCCGGCACCACCGTGCGGGTGCTGTAACCCCGCGCCTATTTACTCACCCTCTGGAGACCCCATGCACATCGACCTGAAGATCCTCGACCAACGCGTCCGCGACCAGCTGCCCCACTACGCCACGCCCGGCAGCGCCGGCCTGGACCTGCGCGCCTGCCTGGACGCCCCCCTCACCCTGGACCCGGGCCAGACCCAACTCATACCCACCGGCCTGGCCATCCACCTGGACGACCCGGGCTTCGCCGCCGTGATCCTGCCCCGCTCCGGCCTGGGTCATAAACACGGCGTGGTGCTGGGCAACCTGGTGGGCCTCATCGATTCCGACTACCAGGGCCAGCTCATGGTCTCGCTATGGAACCGGGGCCAAACCCCCTTCACCGTGGAACCCTTCGAACGCATCGCCCAGATGGTCATCGTGCCGGTGGTCCAGGCCCAGTTCAACGTGGTGGAAGAATTCGGAGAAAGCCACCGGGGCGAAGGCGGGTTTGGCAGCACAGGCAAGGGGTAAGACGGCATTGCCCAAGACATAAAGCACCACCCGAAAGACCACGGGCTGCGCGCCCCGGCGAAGGGCTAGGCGTCGCTGCCGCTGCCTGAGCCACGGCGTGGCGGATATCGCCGCCAAACCAGCAACACCAGCACCGCAAAGGCGGAGTAGACAAGCGTGAACACCCAGAAGGGCGCCTCGTAGTACATGAGCCGCTGCAGCCAATGCTCGATGAAGCTTCGCTCGTACGCGACTGCGCCCGCCTTGACGCGAAGCCAGGATTCAAGGGTTGTGAGCGGACAGTGCTGCCCCAACCAGGCTTGAAAGACGACGATTGCAATTGCCGCCAGATGCGCCCCCCGGAACCACAAGTGATTGACCCAGCGCCAATGCAGCCAGTTGCCAGCCACAACCACGACTAAGCCACCCACGACGAAGAGAACCACGCCAAAGTGGATGACGAGCACGGCATCAGCTAGGAACTGGTAGGACACGACGGGGGCAGGTGAGGTCTGACGTTCAGCTTGAGGGGCGCGAAGACAGCAAGCGAAGCTTGCTGGCGGAGCGTCCCTCTCGAAGCGCTTGTTGGGCGAAAACAACTTCCGCCTCGGGATAATGAAAACACATATTCCGTCAGGCATCCTCTATCTCAACCCTGATTCCAGGAAACAAATGCGCAATATCTCGTGCCCACTTCTCATAGGGGGTAGGGACTTCGAAATCGTGTGGAAACGGCATTAAGTTTCCCGCTTGGTCATAGAAGAATATTTGGTCACTGCTGTCGTAGATAACTCGAACCTTAATCAATGACACTTCGTTCAACGCGAGAGAACGCAAATCTGGTGAATAGCGCGTGTCCCAGAACCAGAGCCGCTTTTCGTCCAAGTTGAATCTGTAGCCCCAATTGGCATTGACCACGAGCGCAGAGATGGCACCAAGGAGCACAAGCACGCCTACCAGAAGTGCCACGGGGATTAGCCAGGGCGCGCAGTCTCCTCCCTCGCTGCAATTCGTGCTCGGTTCTATTGTTAGCCCAGCCAGAAAAAATACTAACCCAAGTAACAGGAGAATATAAATGCGTGGATCACGTCGCGCTGACATTGACTTTTCAAGCAGCATGATTATCAAGGCTTATTAATATCGGGGTGCCCAACGTCGAAGTTCAGAGGCGCGCCGCTTGCGGAGCGTCCGCTGCAACGCATTGTTGGGCATCACTGGGCGGCGCAAAAAGACAAAGTGAGCATAGCGCGATGGTAATGCCAGTGCGTGGTAACGAATGACCTCTTCCCGAAATGCACAAAGGCCAACAGGTTCGGAATTGCCTGCGTTGTCTGAAGTCAGGAAGTCGTCCAGCACGCGAAGATACTCTCGTTCAATCTCGAGGAACGCCTCGACCGGCCCCTGAAGTTCACACTCTCGTTCGTCTGACCAAAGGCCGTGTTGCGACACGGCCTTAACGTATATGTGACGGAAGGCCCGGAGGCGAAGGCGGCGCAGAACAGAACGCAGGCAGACGCCTTCAACGATGACAGGCCCGTGGTAGGAGAAGATCGTTTTCCGAAGTTGCTGCCGTTGGAGATGCTGCACGTAGGAGCCTCGATTTCGATTCAAGAACCGATCGACTGACACAACCTTCGCAGGAATTCGTTCGGCCAAGCCAAAGGCAAGGGGGGTCTTGCCAGAGCCGTCCACACCGTCAACTCCGATCAGAACGCGGCGTCCTCTTGGAAGAACTCGACGAAGAGCGCAGGCGAGCTGCGATACGTGCGTGAACTCCCTCATTGTGATGCCCAACGTTTATATATGGACTCCCCCTTTGCGCAAGGACGAGTTATTTCAGGAAACTGGCAAGGCTGCACAAATATATCCGGCCTGTAATGGGCGCAATGCCCTGGCCCTGATGACATCCGCGCACGGGGGCCTCAT